>CAWELJ010000007.1:0-97341 GCA_963809825.1 uncultured Acidimicrobiaceae bacterium
CTGCACCTCGCCGAGGTAAATGCGCGAGTTGAGGATGGTGAGCACCGTCGAGTACTTGATGCCGGTGGCGTCGGCGATCTTCCCGATGCTCTGCCCCGTTGGAGGTCATAACCGGTGGGGCCAGCTTCGTAGCAGGCCCAGATCTCCTTGGGCTTGCCGAGGCGTTTGACCAGGCGTCGGACCGAGTCGGTGTCGTGGAAGATCTTGTCGATCTCGGCGGTGTCGCGATCGGGCGAAAGCACCGCCACCGCGATCGAGTCCTTCGCGACGTCCATCCCCAGGTGGACGAATCCTCGGTGGGCAATACTGGACACGGCTCGGCTCCTTCCATCCGTATGTCGGCTCCGTTCACCGACAGGTGAATGATCCACGTAAATGCGGATGCCGGAGGAGCCGGCCGTTCCATACTGAATCGGGGACACCGTCGACCTAAAGACTCGTCGTCTTGCTCGGATCTCCCTACTTGCGAGGAGGACACGCGTACGACGCGACGATCCTGGCGACGTCAGCTTCTGTCGAAGGGGTGAGGTCGTGGGTGAAGTCGTGGTAATAGGCCAGCAACGCCGAGCGCGACGCTGCGGTCGGTGAGGCGTTCGCCATCGTCGAGATGTACAGAGCGGTCTGCCCGAGTGGCGACGACAGTTCGCCCAGGCCGGCGCAGTAGTAACCCGCGTTCGGCTTCCATAACGGCGCCTTGACGCTCGGGGTGATGCCCGGATGCACAGCCGCGCGGCCGACAACAAGGGTCGCCACGAGCACCGCGACGAGTGCGACCGCGGCGATGAGCGCTGCAAGGATGTACGACGACCACGGGCCCGAACGCCGCCCTCGGTGTCGCCCGCGGTCACCTCCGTGCACTGACCCCATCGGTCGGAACCCCGTAGACGTCACGGTCCCGTCTCCCTTCTGTGCGCGGTCAGCGCCTACATAGTAGGGGAGTCTGACCCCCAAGGAGTGGCGAGAACGGAGCGTCGGCAACGTCCTCAACGCTGACATCGCTGAGCTGCTGGACGGGAGGTCTAGGGAAGGCGGTCAGCGTCGACGGGGCCGCAGCACGCCCGGCTACGGTGCCCCGAAAGCGGTAGGTGGCAATGGGTTCTGCGGCGGGGCCGGTACGGCACCTTCTACGGTTGCAGCCGTTACCCCCGGTGTCGGCGCACCCGGAACGCTCGATAGCGGTATCCGCTGCTTGCGCGCCAGGCGCCCCAGACCCGGCAGCGAGGATCGATAGGGGGCAGTGCCTCAGGGCCTCGAGAATGGCTGCCTGCGTGGCCAAAGCCCCTGGTTGTGAGGTGACGTGACACATTTTCCGCTGAGCTGTCATATAGAGAGTGTGAGGGCATGGACGGAGAAGTCGGACGCCGAGTTATTGGTCCTCGACGACCCTGACGCCTTTGCCGAGCTCTACGACCGACACGTAGGCCAGATCCTCGCCTGGTCGAGTGTTCGGGTGGGTGACTATGACGCCGATCTAACCGCCGAGGTCTTTGCGGCGGCGTGGCATAGCCGAAAGCGGTTCCGAGACGAGCACGATGGCACCGCACTTCCGTGGCTCTATGGCATTGCTCACAATGTGTTTCGGTCATCCCTGCGCAAGCGAAGGGTCGAATACGGCGCTCGGGAGCGCCTGGGCCTCCCGATCACAGTCGTGCACGCCGACTTCGAGGCCGTCGACAACCGCTTGTCGTTTCCCTCGGCTGTCCTTCGAGAAGTCGCGAACCTCCCGGACCCAGAGCGCGAACTGCTCGTTCTGCGCTTGGTCGAGGAACGGCCCTATAGGGAGATTGCCGGGCGCCTCCAATGCACTCCCGTCGCAGCTCGCCTGCGCGTATCTCGATCACTCCGTCGTCTTCATCTCGCCCTAGGAGGGTTCTGACATGACCATGCTCCAACCTGAGCTCCAGTCGTTCCGCCACGAGCTGCGTGCGGCCGTCGAGGCCGATCTGGTTCGCCACCGAGATCACCGGCGCCACCTCAGGCGAGCGGTTGCGCTTGGCACGCCGGCGGGGCTTGCCGCGTTGGGCCTCAGCCTCGCTCTTGTGCTGGGAGCTGGAAGCACGCCGAGTCCTGCCGACGCAGCGATCCTCGCGTCTGCTCAAGGTGCTCTCACTCCGCCGCCCGATTCGGTGTTCCATGTCGCCGCCACGATCACCGTGGGGTCGAGTCCTGCCCAGCCCTACGCGCTGTGGGCCGCCGGAAACTCGTATCGGTTCATCAAATTCGGTTACGAGGCCGCGTGGAACGGCACGACGATGTCCAGCTATGACGCCGCTTCCAACACGATGTACGTCGGGATCTACAGCCCTCCGAACCACGCGCCGGTCGACACGGCCGCCACCATCCGCTCCCTCATCGCGTCGGGCCAGGCGCAAGTCGCCGGTTCGGCCGTCGTGGACGGAGTCCCCGCCTACGTCTTGTCATTGTCGGGTCAACCTTCTGGCAGTGGGCTTGCCAATGCGACCTATGACGTCGCCAAGAGCGACTACCACCCGCTGCTCATTCAGGGGACCGTGGCGTGTCAGCAGGGACAGTGCTCAGAGACCGTGCAGTTCCAGACCTACGAGTACCTGCCCGAGACTCCTGCCAATCTCTCCCTACTCGATCTGAGGGCACAACACCCTGGAGCGACCGTGGTGAACGCGGGCGGAGTCCCCGGTGTTGGGACATCTTTCGGTAGCGATCCGGGTTGACTGGATTGCTCGAGGCGGCTTCCCAGGCAGCTCCCAGAGCCGGTGATCGGGGACGGTGCTGAAGCCCGTCAGCGGGTGTCCCCATGGGGCCGAACTGCAGCAGGCAACGACAGCAAGCAGGCACCGAGAATTTGGATGCTGTTTGAGGGTGCTGTGTTACAGAGACCGCACCCTCCGGTCTCCGGCCGGCCTATCGCCCCAGGTCCATGGGCCGGATCCGCCACTCGGAACTCGCGTAATCCGGCCCTCCGACACGATCAAAACCCGGCTCCTTCATGCCGACCTCCTGGTAGCGGACGTGCAGCGGAGGCGTTCCGTGCACTTTCACGTCGAGGTAATCCGGTAACACCGAAATCTCCTCGATGAACTCGTCGATGAGGACACGTCGCTCGACCTCCGTCGCGGCCTTCCACGTCTTGTCGACGTCGAGATTTGCGAGCAGTCGAGCAACGTCGTCGAAATGGTGTGCGATGTCGTCGGAGCGGGCTACGTCGGCCTGCGCCGCCTCCGTCTCCCGTTGGGCCTCCCGGATGGCGACGGACAGGCGCGCCTCCTCCTCGGCGAACTGTGCTCGGAGAGCGGGAAGCGAATGAAAGTCGGCAGATCGTTCCGAAACCGCGAGGGCGGCCGCGGTCCGCTGACTGCGGTGCCCGCCGGCGCGACTCAGTGCAGGTCCAGGCGCTCGAAGGCGGCGATCGCGAGGCCGCCGAAGACGAGGCCGGCGGCGACGAGCACACCCAACTCGCCCGCGCTGAGCCCGGAGCTCAACTGGTTGTCGCCGACCGACCAATAGAAGAGGGAAGCGAACCGGGCCGGGCGGATCCACGCCACCACAGGTGCCAGGGAGCTGATCAGGTACGAGGCGGCGGCCAGGCCAGACGCCACGCCGAGCGCCGTTCCGCGCCGCCCGGTTGCTGCGCCCACAGCGAGGGCGACCAAGCCCAGGTCGATGCCGAGGAGGAGCACCCCGAGCGATGAGCCCCACAGGTGGGCCGCGCTCACGGTGATGTCGAAGAAGTGCCCGAGCGCAAGGACCGCCGTGGTCACCACCACGATGGCCGTCGCTTGAGCACCCATCGCCACCGCCTTCTCGACCGTGATCCGGCGACGTCGAATCGGCAAGGTCACCACCGTCGCGAGTGTCCCCTCCTCGTCCTGTCCCGCCAGCGACGATGCGCCGTAACCGATGGTGGCGAGGAGGACCAGCAGCGGGAAGAAGTTGGCGTAGAGGTTGACGCTCAGCCAGCCCGCCGGCGAGGTGATCGAGCCGACGGCGCCGAGGAGGGCAGCGATCGTGGGGGAGTTCTTGGTGAGGTTGTCCAGGCCCGTCGAGTGCTCGAACGAAGGGTAGAGGGCAACGATGACGAAGGCGTAGAGCGCGGCGCCGACGCTGTAGCCGAGCACGGCACGGCGGCGCCCGACGAGGTCAAGGCGTGTGACGTCAGTGCGCATCGGGGATCTCAATGTCGTCGCGGTAAAAGTCCAGGAAAAGCTCGTCGAGGTCCGCCTGGCGCGACACCAGGCCGATGGGGTCGAGGTCGGCGGCGATGCGCAGCACCGGACCGAGAGCGCCGGTGACCTCCAAGGTGACGTGGGCGCCGGACGATTCGAGGACCCGCACCCCGTCGATGCGGAAGATAGCCGGGTCCACGGGGTAACGGAATCGCAGCTCGAGCGTCGTGGGGGCGTCGCGACGCAGGCCCTCGACGGTGTCGGTGCGGACGAGTCGCCCGTCCTTGATGATCCCCACCCGATCGGCCACCCGCTGGACCTCGTCGAGCTCGTGCGAGGAGAGGAACACGGTGCGCCCGCTCGCCGTGGTCTCACGCAAGAGGCGCTCGAACTCGTCCTTCATGAGGGGATCGAGCCCCGAGGTGGGCTCGTCGAGGATCAGCAGTTCGGGTTCGTGCATGAACGCGAGCACGATGCCCACCTTCTGCCGGTTGCCCTTCGAGAGCTCCTTTACCCGCCGGTCAAGGGGAAGGTCGAACCGTGCGGCCAGCGCGCTAGCGGATCGATAGTTGGTGAAGCCACGCGCCCGGGCAAACCATGCGAAGTGATCGCCCGCTGTCATCCGAGAGAACAGGGCCAGGTCGCCCGGGAGGTAGCCGACTCGAGAGTGGATGGCGACGCTGTCGCGATGGGCGTCGAGCCCGAGAACGAGTGCGGTCCCTGCCGTGGGCCGTTGCAAGTCGAGGAGGGCCCGGATGGTCGTGGTCTTGCCCGCCCCATTGGGGCCCAGGAAGCCGAAGATCTCACCGGGCTCGACGCGGAGGTCGAGCGCTTCGATGCCCCTGATGACACCGAACATTTTGGTCAACCCGATCGTCTCGATGGCACAGGTCATGTGGCAGCCTCGGCACGTTCGTCGCCCTCGAGGACTCGCAGTACTGCGTCGAGCGCGTTGGGATGGGCTAGCGCGCTCACAAGGTCACCGGGCTCGAGCATGGTGTCGCCGTCGGCGAAGAGAAGGCCGCCGTCGCGCTCGATGGTGACCACGATGGTTCCCGGAGGCAGGGCGGCATCGCGAATGGCACGGCCGGCCGCCTCGGCGCCGGCGCCGACACGGGCCTCAACCGGGACGGCATTGCCGGCCAGCTTGGACAGGCGTTGCGTACTGGACTCCAACGCCTTGCGGTATCCGGAGATCACCTTGCTTGTGGTGAAGATCCCGACCGCGCGGTCGGAAGAGTCGGTGACGGTCACCCAGGTCTCGGGAGTGGTGCCGAGCGCCTCGAGGGCGACATCGACGGAGGCGCCTTGTTGAACGCTCGCAGCTGTGACGTCGACGAGTCGGCCGACCAGCGCTCCGGCGTCTTCCGATGGGGAGGACTCGAGCGAGTTGGCCGTCACGATGCCGAGGTAGACGCCGGCACCGTCGACGACGGGGGCGCCCGGAAGGCGCCTGTCGGCGAGCCGGCTCATGGCCTCGTCGACCGGCTCGTCAGTACGGAGGGCGACACGCAGCGGTGCCATGACCTCGGACACGGTGACGCTGGCGAGCAACGGGAGCCCCGCCTGGAGTCGGTGGGCCGGTGAATCGCGGCGGGTGCGCAGCTGGCTGCGGTAGATGGTGGCGTCGCTGTGACGGACGATCAAGGTCGCCAGCCCGACCGCCAGCATGGCCGGAGCAAGGACCTGGAGAGACCCGGTCATCTCGGCCACCATCAACATCACCGCGATCGGCGCACGCGAGATGCTCCCGAAGCAGGCCATCATCCCGACGATCACGAAGCTGGCAGGGTCATGGGGCACCGGTGCGATGGGTTCGAGCAGGCGCCAAAGCCCGGCGCCCACGAACCCTCCGATCACGAGTCCCGGCCCGAAGATGCCACCCGAGCCGCCGGAACCGATGGAGAACCCGGTGGCCACGATCCTGGCAAAGGGCAGAAGCAGAACGATCGCCAGCGACATGTGCAGCAAGCTCGTGCGCCCGAGGGCGATCTGGACCCAGCCGTAGCCGGTACCGAGCACCTGGGGGATGCCGAGGGCCATCGTGCCCACCAGCAGCCCCCCGATGGCCGGCTTCACATAGCGCGTCGTGGGGAGTCGCCCGAAGAGATCGCCGAGGCCGTAGAAGCCCCGGGCGTAGAGGAGCCCGACGAAGCCGCAGCAGATACCGATGAGAGCAAACCAGGCCAACTCGAGCGGGTGGCTCAGCCCTGGGGCGTGCACGTAGCCGAAGATCGGCGTGTAGCCCTCGAAGGCGCCGAACACTGCGTAGGAGATGACCGAGGCGACGATGGCAGGGAGCAGCGCCTCGACCTCGATGTCGTCGCGGTAGACGATCTCGGCTGCGAGCACCGCCCCACCGAGGGGTGCTTTGAAGATGGCTCCGATCCCCGACCCGATGCCCACCGAGACGGCGATGCGGCCGTCGGCCGGAGAGAGGTTCAGCATCCGCGCAAGCAGGGACCCGAAGCCGGCGCTGATCTGTGCGGTCGGGCCTTCGCGCCCCCCTGAGCCGCCCGAGCCGATGGTGAGAGCCGAAGCGACGAGCTTGACGAGTACGGTGCGGATCCGGATGCCGCGCGGGTTGTCGTGCACCGCATGGATGGCAGCATCGGTGCCGTGCCCCTCGGCTTCGGGGGCCAGGCGATAGACGAGGAGCCCGGACAACAGCCCGCCCAGTCCGACGACGAGTGGTAGCGCCCAGGGGCGACTGAAGCCGGAGGAGCCGAGACCCGCCCCTTCGGCCACGGTGTGGGGAGGGTCGAAGGCGGCGAGGAGGTGAAGGAAGAGGTAGGTGGCGGCCTTGAGCGCCTCGAAGAACGCGACTGCTCCGAGGCCGGCGATGGCACCGATGGCACCGCCGAGGACAACCCACTTGCGCAGGTACGACGCGGTGGCAACTCCATGCGCAGCTCGGGCGCGCAACGGACGCAAGCGAGCCTGCAGCGTGGTCATCAGAGTTCCCAGCTGCGTTGCCAGTCGCTCTCGGGCGCCTCTCCGGCCGCATCGCCGAATACCGCGAATGCGCGCACCAAATTGGCCTGCTCGGTGGGATCCACCGCGTCGAGGATCTGTTCGATTTCGCGGCGTCGACGCTGCGTGACTCGCTCGACCAGCCGGCGACCCGAAGCGCTCAGGCTCAGCATGACGACTCGGCGATCGGTGACGTCGCGGCGACGGGCGATGAGCTTCTTGCGGGCCAGGCGGTCGCACATGCGCGTGGCCGTCGAGGGATCGACACCGAGAGCCTGGGCGAGGTCGACTGGGCGTTGAGGGCCGCGGGAGGCGAGGACGACGAGGGCCCGGTACTGGGGCAGGGAAACCTCGGACTCGTGCTCGGCCAGGGAGCGGGCGGCGACGGCGACCAGGACCCGGCTAGCGGTGAGGACAGCATCGGCGAGTTCAGCGGAGTGCGTGGCCGAAACGCTCGCGCGTCGGCTGGTCATGGGCGGCATACAGTCATTGTAGTCATACAATGACTGTATGCCGGCGGTTCGCCCTCGACCCACGCTTCCACGGCTCAAACCGGAGCATCCTGGAACTCTTTCGGTGTCAAGTAAGTCCCTTGGCTAACACCGAAGTAGCGTTATGGGTTCGTGAGTACCCGTAGGGGCCGGCCGTATCCTGCGTGCCGCCGACGCCGAGGTCTGTATGTCGTCGTCTGATGAGGAACGTGACGGAGACACTTTCGGTGCCGAGAGTGCTCAGCCCCCCGACGGTGGCACAGTTGGATCAAGGGTGTGGGGTTGGGCCTCGAAGTACGCTTGGAGGTTGAGCGTCGCGATGATGTTGGTCATTACTGCCGCCGACGCGCTCCTCGGGCCCCGTGTCATCCTCATCGGCTTGCTCATGGTCGGTCCTTGCTGCGCGCTCTTCAGCGCTCGGCAGGTAGCGACTGCCCAGGCCGGAGCATTGGCTGTCGGACTTGCCTTCCTGTTGACCCTCCCTGACGGTATCTGGGGCACCATGTCGCAGTTCGTCTTCAGTTGCGCCGTGTTGATGGTCGCCGTCGCCTGCATTTGGGGTGCCGGCGTCATGGAATCGATGATCGGGCACTGGGGCGGACGGCGTTAGGTCGTGGAAAACTGGAGAGCAGACCGAAGTGAGGTGGCCATGGAGAGGATCCGACTGCACCGAGACCAGATAGCTCTCGTCGCTGCTGTCGTTTTGCCACTCGCGGTGGCAGTGATCCTCGTCCCCTTCCGCTCGAGTTTCGCGGCGACGGCGGCGGCGCTGATTCTCGTCGCGGTCATCGTGGCGGTTGCGGCTTTGGGCAACCGGATTTCTGGGTTCGTGGCGACGGTCTCTGCCACCATCTGGTTCGACTACTTCCTCACCCGCCCTTACGAGAGGCTCGCCATCACCCACCGGCCCGACATTGAGACCGCCATATGTCTTTTCGTGGTGGGGATCATCGTGACCGAGCTCGCTGCCCGCAACCGTCACTACCATGCGACGGCGGCCGAGGAGGCGGACTTCGTCGGTCTCATTCACGACATCTCGGAACTCGCCACATCGGGTGCTTCACCCCGAGACGTGGTTGAACAGGTGCGGAACCAACTCGTCACCCTGCTGCACCTGGAAGCGTGCCGCTACGAGTCCGGATCGAGCGACCGCCCCATGATGCGGCTCGAGCATGACGGGCGGGTCTTCCTCGGAGGCAGGGTCTGGGGCGTCCATCGCGTAGGCCTGCCCGGCCCGGAGATGGAGTTGCTTGTGCAAAGTCAGGGCCGCCCACTGGGCCGTTTCGTCCTGACGCCCACGGCTGGATACCCCGTCTCGCATGAACGACGAGTCGTGGCCGTGGCGATCGCTGATCAGGTGGGCGCATCGTTGCGACCCTTTTCTGGCTCTCGTGTGTAAGGAGCTGCCCGCTTCAATCGCTCTCCGAGCACCCAATGTCTCTAGCTGGTGGCCACGAGAAGGACTACGAAGAGGGCGTAGGCCCCGATGATCAGGCCGCCCGACGCGCGGCGCAGTCCATGCCCGACGTAGGCGAGCAGCAAAGTCATTGCGGTCAGCCCTACGTACCAGCCAGCTACCAGCATTCCTGAGCCCGACGGCTTGGCCAAGCCGATCACGGTGGCGGGGATCAAGAGGCCGGCGGTCACGTTGAGCGAGTTTGAGTTGAGCGCGACACTCAGCGTGGCCGCACCACGGCCCCGCCGGGCCAGGTAGACAGCCGAGACCGCGTTGGGAAGGCTGGTCACGGCGGCGAGGACGAGGCCGCCGATGACGATCTCGGGGATGGCGAAGTGCACTCCGAGCGAGGAAGCCCCCCTTTCCATGGCCACGCTGGCCAGAATGACGACCACGAGCGCTCCAACGGCCACAAGCGCGTCGATGCCAGTGCCTCGTCGAGGGTGGATGGCCTCTTCGAGCTCGATCTCCTCTTCGACGATGGCAGCCGTGACCCAGGCCGTCCATCTCGTCGGCAGGCCGAGCCGTCCGAGGATTCTTTCGTGCGCGCCCAAGAGGGCGACATAGGGGACCAGGACGGCAAGAACGACGGCCAGGCCCGCTCCCGCCGATAGCTGGCCCCCCACACTCAGGAGACAAGCTGCGCCGACCAGCATGGCAACCGCCCCGCTGAACACCACGACCTTTCGATGAAGTCTGATACGACCCTCCACGACGGCGCCCAGACCCAGTAACGCCGCCAGATTGAAGACATTCGAACCCAGGACAACCCCGGCGCCGACCGTTGCTTGATGGTGCAGCAACGCGGTGACGGCGGCGGTGATCTCGGGCGCATCGGCCGCCAAAGCGGCCAGTATCCCGAGCAGGGCTTCAGAAAGCCCGAGTCGTTCGCCGACTCGCTCGAGTCGCGAGACGAGAACCCAACTCGTGCCCAGGCTGACAACTGCCCCAATGAGGAAAGCTGCGAGTGAGAGCCCCACGTTCATTGCTGCTCAGGTCCTGTTCTCAAGGGCGCGCCCGAGCCCGCTATGACGAAAGGGATCGGTTGGGTGCACGGACCCAGGTGACACATGTCAGCTCCTCAGCGCGAACCTTCGATGTGCCGACCAGGCTTCCCGGCTCTCCGCTCACCAGCGTACCGCCGGTGCTCCGGCCTGGGCAGAGGTCACGGCCATCAACGGGCAGGAGGGAGCAGCGTGCACACCGGCGACGCGGCGATGGCGACGCCAGGAGGACGGCCGCAGCACTTCCGGAGTACCGGTCGTGCACGTTCTTTCAGGCATGATGATCCCGATGCATGACCCATTTCGGAGGGTCCGGATCGGCCTCATAGCCCTGGCGATCGTGCTTGTGGCCGGCACCACGGGATACCTGCTGCTCGGATTCGACCTTCTCGATTCCATTTACCAGACCGTCACGACCGTCACGACGGTGGGGTTCACTTCCTCGCGCCCGTTGGGAGCAGGTAGCAAGACCTTTACCATCGTCTTGATTTTGATAGGCGTCGGTACGGCGCTGTATACGTTCTCCGCCGTATTGGAGGTGCTCATCGAGGGCCACATGCGAGAACTCGTGAGGAGGCGCAAAATGGAACGCGACATTGCCCAAATGTCAGGGCATGTGATCGTCTGCGGTTGGGGACGGGTCGGGCGTGAGGTGGCCCGGTTCCTGGTCAGCGCCGGTCGGCAGGTCGTGGTGATCGACCATGACCTCGAACGGCTTGCCGTTGTGCCCTATGCGTCCGTACACGGTGACGTGACCGACGACGACACCCTTCGCCAGGCTGGCATCGAACGAGCGGCCACGCTGGTCGCTGCCATCGACACCGACGCAGACAACCTCTACGTAACGGTAGCGGGAAGGTCGATGCGACCCGATCTGCAGATCATCGCCCGGGCACGCAACGAGTCCTCGGAGCCGAAGCTGTTGCGCGCGGGAGCCGACCGGGTGGTGAACCCTCAGCAGCTTGGTGGCGACCGCATGGCGTCATTTGTCACCCAACCACTCGTGGTCGACTTCGTGGACGTCGTGATGCACGACGGCACGTTGGAATTCCGGTTGGAGGAGCAGGCCGTTTCGGCCGCATCGTCGCTGTCAGGTAGCACCCTGCGCTCGGCGCAGTTGCGCGACCGTACCGGGGCCCTGGTTCTGGCCATCCGCAGACCCGATGGCATCTTTGTCACCAATCCATCGCCCGAGGATGTAATAGAGGCGGGCGACGTCCTGATCAGCGTCGGAACGGCCGAGCAACTCGCGGCGCTTACGGAATTTGCGGCGCACTAAGGCCGTGCAGCCTTCTACGTACGTCCTCTTCCTGACGTCGGTCCAAACACCCTCCGGCAGCCAACGACCCATAGAAATGCGTGGATTGCAGCTGTGTTGAGTAGGCCACCATCCGGGACCAGCGAGCCGTCTGCGGGCAACGATCAAGTCACCGGCTCTGGCGTACTGCTCACGGGGCTCGACGTCGACCGGGAGAGGTCCAGCCCGCGTCGCCGTTGTCGGCCGCACTCCCGGTGTAAGGCAGACTTCGTCTTAGGTGCGTTCGGGATGAGCAACCGCGATGTTGTCAGGGCATTGTGCGCGACAACCCGCTTCGTTCGCCATTAGGTCTGAAAGTCCTATGTGACCGCAGCCATTGATTGGCCGATGCTTGAAGAAGGCAGGTCATCCTATGAGGAGGCCTGCGCGGACAGGAGGGGCTTCGATGTTGGGAATGTTCATGAATGTGTTGGTCGCAGTCAGTACCGCACACGGGACACTGTTCGAGCGGGCACGCAGCGAGCGCGGCGCTTCGATGGTGGAGTACGCGCTGCTCGTGGGCCTGATCGCCGTCGTGGCCGTGGTGGCCGTCGCGGCACTGGGCGGGGGCATCTCCGGCCTGTTCAGCACCGCGAACACCTGCGTCGGTGGTCTGAACAGCACTTCCTGCTAGCCGGGGCGCCCGCCGCTCCGAGCTGAGCGATTGCTTCCCTGAGGGAAACATTCCCCTTCCCAAATGGGATGACCCCTGGCACTGGGCCGGCTTTGGTCGGCCCAGTGCCAGGCGACCCCACGGAAAAATGCGTTGGCTCCGCTTCAACTTCACAACTGGCGACGCCGCCGGCCAGAATATGGTGACGCAGTCAGTGCATGAGGTGTGCAAATGGATGATCAATCAGCAACCTCGCGGGCTTACGGATTTCGCGCTCACCGCAAATCTTGATACTGACAAGAAGCATTTGAGCTTGAACAACCTCCATACCCGCGGCAAACGGGTGGTGGCCGAGGCGACGCTGCCGGCTGCGCTCATCGAGGATGTGATGCGCACGACCGCCGAAGACCTCTATCGGCTGCGTCAGCTTTCGAATATGGGCGGCCTGCTCGCTGGTTCCATCAGCAACGGCGCCCACTACGCGAACGGAATCGCCGCCATGTTCGTCGCCTGCGGGCAGGATGTCGCCAACGTGGCCGAGTCCTCGGCTGGGTTCAGCTTCAGCGAGCTGCGCCCCGACGGGAACTACTACATCTCGGTCACGATTCCTTCTCTCGTAGTTGCCACCATTGGTGGCGGGACCGGACTGCCGACACAGCGCGAATGTCTGGAGGTACTCGGCTGCTATGGCCAAGATCGTGTACATGCGTTTGCGGAAATTGTGGCGGCGGCGGTGCTCTGCGGTGAGCTTCCCCTTGTCTCGGCGATCGCAGCCGATGAGTGGGTTTCCAGTCTTGAGGTCTACGGTCGAAACCGGCCCCCTTCGAAATGAACTCTCGCTAGCGAGAGCAGACGGACATGGACATCGCGGACCGAAACCCAATGGGGATGCATCCGCTCACAAGCCTCCGGCTCAGCTGATCCAGATCTGGGTGGGCCAGATGGAGCCACCGATCATCCCGAACGCGGGCTGGTCTTGCGGCGTGGTCGGGTTGTTGAAGTTCTGCACGCTGGGGCTGCCGATGACGGCCCACACCGCGCGGTCCAGCCACAGGTAGGGGAGGTCGAGGGCAAGGCGCTTGTTGACCGTCTTGTAGGCGGCCCCGCGGACGCTCGGCTGGGTGCTGGACCGCCCCGCCAGGAGCGCCTTCTCGATCGTCGGGTCCGCATTGCGGGCCATGTTGATGGACAGTGACCCCGAACTGACGGTGGTCGTGCTCCAGAAGATGTAGTTGAGGTCGGGGTCGACCGCCCCGAACTGACGCCAATTCAGCGCCTGATACTCGCCGGCCAGCGCTTTGTTGATGAAGGCGTTCTGCTCGATGATGGGGGTCTTGACCTGGAAGCCCACGGACTGCCACGCCTGCTGGAGGTACGCCTGCTGACGCACGCTGACAGGCCCGTTCGTGTTGCCCAACGTGAAGGAGATCGGGCCACGGTTGGTCTTCTCGACCTGCTTGACCAGCGCGGCCGCTCGCGAGGGGTTGTAGGCCGGGTAGGGGGTGGTGGAGTAATAGGGAGAGCCCGGCACGAAGAGTCCTGTGCTCACCGGGAGCACGCCCTCGTCAATGACCTGGGCGTACTGACGGCGGTTGATGGCCATGGCGGCGGCCCGGCGCACGTCGGCGTTGTTGAACGGAGCCGCCAGGCAATTGAGCTGCACGCAGTTCATGTCAGGCTCCCCGGCGACGTGCGTGCTGTCGTCGATGTAGGAGTACTTCCGGTTGCCACGGTACTGATTGATGATCTGCGTCGTGTCGGTCACCATCAGGTCGATGGTGCCGGACTGCAGCGCCTCGGACCTTCCGTTCTGGTCCGGGATCGGCTTGTACGTGATCTGCGAGAGGTAGGGCATGCCCTTGCGCCAGTAGTGGGGGTTGGCGGTGGCGGTGAAGTGGTCGTTGGGGATCCACTCCTTGAACACGAAGGGCCCGGTGCCCACCGGGTGCGCGGTGCCGTCGGGGTTTCTGAGCATGGACGGCGCCACGACGTAGGCGACCTGGCCACCAATGCCACCGGCCAGGTAGTAGGGGAAGGGGACCCAGGGCGACTTGAACGTGATGGTCACCGCCAGCGGCCCGGTTTGGGTGATCGATACCAGCGTCGGGTTGATCACCACGCCGTTGAGGAGCGACTTCGACTGCGCCTGGAGGTTGGTCAGCAGCGCCGCCCCGTTGCACGGCGTCCCGTCGTGGAACACCACGTTGGGACGGAGGGTGATCGTCCAGGCGGTGTACGAGGAGTTGGGCACGACCGACTGGGCGAGGTAGGGGGCCCATTCGCCATTCGTCAAGATGATGGTGAGGGGGTCGAACACGGTGCGGGCGTACATGACGCCGACCTCGTCGAATTGGGCTTGGGTGGGGTCGAAGCCCTGCTCCTCGGCGTCGACCCCGAAGACCAGGGAGCCGCCCTTCTTGGGTGTCCGTTTCGTGACGCCGTTGCGTCCCGGACCGTTGGTCGCGGCGCCCGCGATCCCGTCCCATCCCAGGGCCGACGCCCCCGCAAAGCCCGCTGCCGCAGCGGCCCCACCGGCCAGCAGTGTGCGGCGATCGAATTTCGAGGCCATCGGCCCTCCCTTTCCCGAACCCAGCGGACCCGGAAAGTCTTCTGGCGACGTTAGTGTCCAGGCTCGCCTGGGGCCTCGGCCGGGCCGTCTCCCGTTGCTCCGTCTCGTCCAGCAGCTCGACCCGGGCCGGTCAGGACAATTGGAGTCAGGGAACCGCCCCCTTCTCAGACATCAAGGATTCCCGACTCAACGGATCTGCCCCTCCAACGGCCCGACCGGATGCGGCTCCCTTGACCTGCAGATGGGGACCGGAGGAGTGTGGGCCCGACGGTGAGATGGCGGGCGACCAACCACCACCGCCGACGGGCTCGAGGCACGACATTGCGGCACCGAGTGGGTGTCCGGAACACGTGCTCGCCCTTTGGCGGCAGAATCGGTGGGTGCTCACTCGATCATCCGGCTATCTCTCTCCCCGTTCTGGCTCGGCGCCCGCCGCGGTGGAGAGCCTTCAGTCAGATGGCTACGTCGTGCTCGACGGAGTCTTCGTCGGGGAGGAGCTGGCGGCGCTGCGCGCCGATGTCGAGCGGGTCTTCGAGGAATTTCCGCCCGATGAGCGAGGAGACCCGCCCGAAGAATCCGCACCATTTCGTCACGAGATGCTCAATCGGAGCAGCCTTGTCCAGCGGGCAATCGGAAACGCCCGGATACTCGAGGTCGTCGAGGCCCTCTTGGGGGAGGACTGCCACGTGATCGCCAATACGGCGTGGTGGCAAGGGTCAGGCGACAACAGACATCTGGGAAGGTTCTGGCACATCGACAGCGGACCCCACGTTCCTCGTGACCCCGGCGTTCCGTGGGATCCGAGGATCCCGTACCCGGTCTTCGCGATTGCGGCGCACCTGTATCTCCGGGATTGCCCGATCGAAGGAGGCCCGACAGGAGTGATCCCTGGGAGCCACATGTCCGGGCAGGCACCCCCCTTGGAGCGGCTCGCCGACGAGGACCTCCAGTGGGAGGGGAGGGGCGCGGTGCCGATCATTGCCGCGGCAGGTGACGTTGCGCTCTTCGTCTCCGACGTCTGGCACAGACGATTGCCCCCCCGACCGGGCGATCCTGGGCGGATGTTTCTGCAGTGCCATTACGGGCGTCGCGATCTGGCCCAGCGGATCCGGCCGACTTCGGTGGCGAACCACCTCTCCGAGGACGCCATGGCGCGTGCCCGGACGCGACGGGAGAGAACGCTCGTCGGTCTCCACCCGTTGGGGTTCTACGACGGCTGACCGCGTGTTGATCCGGCCTAGGGGGCGCTGCGGATTCGAATGGGGGGGCGGTGACCCAGGGCGGGTACCAATGGCGCCTCGAGCCTCCGCCCCCATGCCAGGATGCCGAGTCGGCTGAGGCGCGGAATAGAGCCGATCGAACCAAACACTCCACAACGTCCCGACAACTGGGTTGCAGACGGCCGCAATCCCTCGCTCAGTAAGCGGTGTTGTGCTCGAAGTAGCGGCGTGGTGTCTCGACGAGCATGGTCTCGATCTGGGCGTCGGTCACGCCCTGCTCGCGAATGTACGGCAGCACGTCGTCATGAATGTGGAGGTAATTCCACTGGGTCATCATGGCCAGCACGTTGGGGTCGATCCAGTCCATGTAGCAGGCCGCGTCGTGAGCCAACACCATGCGGTCCGCGTAGCCCCGGCGGCACATCTGCACCACCGTGTCGGCCCTCGCCTCGAAAGTCGTCTCCACGTTCAGCCCGAAGCGGTCCATGCCGAGGATGAAGCCCTCGTCGGCGAGGGCACTCAGATGATCGACGTCGGTGCTGTCCCCGGAGTGGCCCAGCACGACCCGGGTCGGGTCGACTCCCTCCTCCTCGCACAGCAACTGCTTCACGACGAGGCCGGCATGGGTGCCCGGATGTGTATGGACGGTGATCGGGGCCCCGGTGTGGCGGTGGGCCCTGGCCACCGCCCGCATGACCCGGGCCACCCCGTCCGTCAGACCCTGATGGTCGATGGCGCACTTCAAGAAGGCAGCCCGGACTCCTGTGCCGGCGATGCCCTCAGTGATGTCGCTGATGAACATGTCCACCATCGGGTCCGGCACTTCCGTGCCGAGTGCAGCCGACAACGCGGGGCCCCGGTAGAAGAAGAAGAAGGGCACCTGGTCGTAGGTGTAACAACCGGTGGCCGGGATGATGTTGAGCTCGGGCACCTGCTCGGCGATGCGCTGGATGCGGGGGATGTACCGGCCCAGGCCGACGACAGTGGGGTCGGCGATACTCCGGATCCCTTGCTCCGCCAAGGCCTTGAGCTTGCTGACGGCGTCCGCCACGCGATCGTCTTCGCTGCCCCACTCGGCCGGGTAGTTCTGCTGCACGTCGGAGTCCAGGACGAAGACGTGCTCGTGCATGTACGTAGGCCCGAGGTCGTCGATGTCGACCGACCCTCGAACGGTCTCAACGGTTGCCATGTGTCGGCTCCTTCGCGTCGCTGCGGAGACCCTATTGGACCGGGCGGGAGAGAAGGGCGTGTCCGGGCGGGAGCGGCCCGCATGGCCATGCCCACCGGTACCTCGACGAGGTCATGGTCTAATGGTCCATGTTCTACGTCCTGATCTTCGGGCTCCTAGCCCTCGTCCTGATCGGCGTCGGTGTGACAGCCATGAGCCGCCGGCGAAGCAACCTGGAAGGCCAGGGCGGGCACACCAACAACAGCTCGGCCAGCCGCCGTAATCGCAAGGCAAAGCGAGCGCAATCGCGACATGACCGGCGGAAGCGCCATTGATCGGGTGGATCTCACCCGGCAGTGGGCGCTCGACACGTTCCACATCGGGATTCGCCCTCGCGTTCCAGGCGACACACGGCTTTCGGGTAGCTAGGCTGCCCAGAGTTTCGACCGTGGAATGCGGCCGGCACTCTCGCACTGGCGCAATGAGGAGGCAACATGGACAGCCTCGCAATGATGAAGCAAGTCGTCGCCAGTACCGACAAGGTCGTCAAAGGAACCGACGCCTCCCAACTCGGTCTGCCGTCCCCGTGTACCGATTGGACGGTTCGAGACGTGATCAACCACATCACGGGTGGGGCAACCATGTTCGCCGTCTGTGTCGAGCAGGGATCCGTTCCCGACGACCTGCTCGGCAATCTCATGGGCGGTGACAATCTGGCCGACGACTTCACTGGGGCGTGGGAATCAGCCTCAGCACGTGCCCTGGCCGCCTTCGAGGCCCCCGGGGCTCTCGACATGATGGTGAAGTTGCCCTTCGGCGAGATGCCGGCTGGCGTCGCCATCAACATCGCGGTGTTCGACGTTCTCACGCATGCTGCCGACATCGCCAACGCAACCGACCAAACGATCGAGGACACGGCCCTCATCGAAGCCGCGTTGGAGATGGGCCACCAGATGATCGGCCCCGATCTCCGGGCGCCCGGCATCTTCGACCCCGAGCAGCCGGCGCCGGCGAATGCCACACCCACCGTGCGTCTCCTGGCCTTTGCCGGCCGCAAAGTCTGAGATCACTCCTCGGGGAGGCGTCGGCCCGCGACTCAGCCCCGACGAATCGAGACTGAGTCGCGCCCGCACCCCCTTGAATCCCCCCTTTGGGCGGCGGAGAGTGTGACACGGATGGACCTCGATTTGGGGTCGCCTCGAGGGCGGCGGGGCCCCAGTCAATGCTCCTCTCGACCGCCCCGACCACGACGAGGCAGATAACCTGCAGTCGGGAATCGGACGCTGCCCCGGCGCGGGCCCGGACAAGATTCCAGCGTCCTTGGTCTCGAGTCACCGCAGGGCGTACGGAAGAAGGATGTGGAGCGGAGCATGAGCGGTCGCCTGGGTCAATCCGGGAGCGAACTGGTTGAACTCTTCGTCGGGCGCCCAGGGTGGCGTCTCGAGCCAAGGTCGACGCCTGGCGCCACCCCGCTGTGGTGCTTCGTCTTCAATGGAAAGATCGAGTTCTCGGTGTCCACCGACGGCGACGCGATCCACCTCTATGTGATGGAGTCCGACCAAGAACTTGTCTTCAAGGGGGAGGAGGAGCTCATGACGTGGCTCAGAACGCACCGGGCGGAGGCGCTGCGCGAACCCGTATCACGCCAGGTGAGGAAATCGCGATTTCGCAAGTTCTTCGAGTGGGACTGACAATTCAAGAGCGAACCTCACGGCATACCGGGAGGGGGTCATGAAGATCGCAATCGTCGGAACTGGTGCAATGGGCTCGGTGTATGCCAGCCTCCTCGGCAAAGCCGGACATGAGGTCTGGGCCATCGACACCTGGGAAGAGCACATCGATGCGATCGCCGCCTCCGGTCTCAGCGTTTCGGGTGCGAGCGGCAGGTTCGTCATTGACAACCTCCACGTCGGACGTTCTCCCCAAGATGCAGGATCCTGCGACCTGTGGGTGATAGCGACGAAGGCCGCCGCAGTCGAGGACGTGGCGGCGCAGATCGCACCGTTGCTCGAGCGGGACTCGGTGGTGATGGCTTTTCAGAACGGGCTCGGTGCGGGGGAGCGAGTGGCGCGCCATGTTCCCGAGGAGCACATCGTGATCGGGATCGCCGAGGGGTTCGGTTCGAGCATCCCTGAGCCCGGACACGTGCATCATGAGGGCATGCGGCTCATCCGTATCGGCGAAATGCGCGATGGCCTGACGGCCAGGGTCCAGCGAATGGAGCAGGTGTGGCGGGATGCCGGTTTCAACGTCCGTGCCTTCGCCGACGTGACGCTCATGATCTGGGAGAAGTTCCTCTGCAATGTCACGCTGAGCGCTCCGTGTGCGGTCTTCGACGTCACCGTCGGTGAGCTGATGTCGGACCCCGAGTCGTGGAGGGTCGCTCTCGGATGCACCTCAGAGGCCTACCGACTGGCGGTCGCCCAGGACGTCCAGTTCTCCTTCGACGACCCGCTGCGGTACGTGAGTGATTTCGCGGCCACGATTCCGCATGCCAGCCCCTCGATGCGCCTCGACCACCTCGCGCGACGGCCTTCGGAGATAGATGCCATCAATGGGCAGGTCGTGACGCTGAGCCGCGAGATCGGATTCGAGGCGCCGTACAACGAGACCCTCTGCGCCATTCTGCGCCATCGGGAATCTCTCTTCGGCTGAGGCCGCGACTTTCGTGCACCGGGCGCGTAGGAACGACACGGATGATACGGGGCTCTCAAGCCCTAACGTCTCGTCATGCCTCGCCGGCCCGTCATCACGTACCGCCGTGCCTACGAGTTTCCCGTGTCCCCGGCGGAATTGTGGGACGCCATCGAGGAGGTCGACCAATTCGAAGGCTGGTGGCCCTGGCTCGAGGAGTTTCGTCTCGAGGGAGACACCTTGAGGGCTGGGGCCGTGCTCCACGGTGTGGTGGCCCCACCGCTGCCGTACCGGATGCGCATTCAGGTCGAGCTCACTCACTGCGAACGACCGCGGCGTATGGACGCTCGCATCCGAGGCGACCTCGTGGGAGACGCAGCGTTGGTGTTGCGCCCCGAGGGAGCGGGTTCGAACGTCGAGGTGGCGTGGACGGTCGAGATGATGCAGCGCCCGATGCGGATGGCCAGCCGGATGGCGCATCCTGTGCTGCAGTGGGGTCACGACCGGGTCGTCGAGCTCACCGTGGCCGGGTTCCGGCGAAGGCTTGGTTCAGCCCGCTAACCCAAGCGGGCGACCGCGAGTGCGGCCGCCAGCAGCGCGACTGCCCACGACATCATTTGGAGCGCTCCCTCGAGGGGCGCGAGGAGGCTCTGCTGGTCCACCGGCAGCACGTCTCCGTCACGGAGCGTCACATGACCGTCGATGGCGATTGCGCGGCGCCTGACGAGGCGGGCCGGCGTGCTCAGGCGGCGTTGCGCCGCAGACAGGGCGAACGCGCCTGCCGCCGCCACCACCGGTGCGATCGCCAAGCGTCCGGTCTGGGCGACGTACGCGACCAACACGGGAAACGCTCCCCAGGCGAGGGCAAATCCCACGTCCGTGTGGACGAACCCCCCGAACAGCTCCAAGTTGTACGCAAGGACGAGGAGAGGCCCGAGCACCATGAAGGGGATCAGCACCCAACCGACTCGGGCCAGTCCAGCGATCCCCAGACCGACCGCTCCGGCGAGGCCGACGACGGTGACGCCGACGAGCACGCCAGTGGGGATGGTGGTGCCCAGCGGGCGCCCGTGCAGCTCGTCCAAAGCATGTGCGGCCAGGCCCACCGCGCAGAAGAAGGCCAGGAGGGTGCCGACCAGGCGCGACAGGCTGACCTGAGGTGCGAGGCACGCGCCGATGACCACGTAGGACAGATGCCACGCCGTGTAGGGCGGGTGCAGGAGAGTCCACCAATCCCGCCATCCGCCGGGTCGGGCTGCGTAGAACGCAGGACGGCGTTCGGTGTCTCCCGAGGCGCCGGGAGGAGTGGTGCGATCGACGTCACTCCCACTCGGGTTGGAACGAGTTGCCGGCTCGTCATTCATTACTGCGGGTACCCCACATGACGAGCCCGCCGCCGAGGCTCATCACACGCACTCCGACGTTCTCGAAACCTGCCTCGCGCCACGCGTGCTCCGTCCACGCCAAGGGATACCTCCGGTAGTGGCCCGAGATGTTCGGGCCGAGGAACCGCCCGACGCGGAACCACTCGCGCCCGCCGGTGATCAGCCCACCGATAGGCAGCACGAGGCGCGTGTACAGCCACCACATGACGCGCCAGAAGCGATTGGGTGGGAGGAAGAACTCGAGGCTGGCCACCATCGCCCCGGGCTTCACGACCCGGGCGAGCTCACGGAGGGTCGCCGCCGGGTCGTCGACATAACGCAGGAGGTAGGTGAAGGTGAGGGCGTCGAAGGTCCGGTCCGGAAAGGGGAGCTGTTCGGCGCGGCCGGCCACCAGTTGTATCCGTGCGTCCCGCCCCGCCGCGGTGACATTTCGAGCCCCCTGGGCCAGCATCTCGAGAGTCAGGTCCACGCCCACGACGTCGGCCGGAGTGCGCGCCGCGAGTTGCAACGCCACGCCTGCCGTTCCGGAGGCCACATCGAGGACGACACTCGGCGCCGCGGGGACGATGTGATCGATCATGGCCCGCCGCCAGCGCCCGTTTTGCCCCATGGAGAGGACCTCGGCGAGGCGGTCGTAGCGTCGCGGCAGAGGCGTGAACAGCTGCTGCGCGAACCGGTTCCGGTCGCCGGCAACATACGGCAGCATGGCTCCTCCTCGGATGAGAGGATCTCACTGTAGATCCCGGCCACGAGAGAGGACGGAGTTGGGCTCGTCGCGCTTTGACGTCGTGGTGGTGGGTGGCGGCCCGGCAGGCAGTGTTGCAGCGCTGGTTCTGGCGCGAGCTGGGGCACGGGTGGCCTTGGTGGACAAGGCCGTGTTCCCTCGTGACAAGGCGTGCGGCGACATCGTCGGTCCTCGTGGCCTCCAGATTCTCACCGAGCTCGGGCTACCCAGGCCGATCGGTCCGGACATCGGTGAGATCGCGCTCGTCGGTCCCTCAGGTCGTCGAACGCAGCTGCCGTGCGGCGAGGGGCTCACCTATCCGGGCCATGGCACGGCGGTGACGCGGACGGTGTTCGATTCGTTCCTACACGAGGCCGCATTGGACGCCGGTGCTGAAGCGCTCCATGGGCGCGCCGTGGAGCCGCTGGAGGGACACGGCCGGATCGTCGGCTATCGGCTGAGCACCGGCCACGATCTACGCACTGATTTTGTGATCGGGGCGGATGGCGCCACGAGCCGGGTGGCGGCCGATGCGCAGATGGTCGAAGCACGGAAGGTGCTGTGGGGGTTCGCCGTACGGACCTATGCCGCCGAGGTCGTCGACGTCCCGGCCATCGTGTTGTGGGAGCCGGCTCCCTGGCGGGCCTTCCCGGGCTACGGCTGGGTCTTTCCCGGGGCCGCAGGAACGGCGAACCTGGGTCTGGGCCTGGGGACGGTGGGGGACCGCAGAGCGGGAGCGAGGGTCCAGCGGGAGCTGCCGCGCTTCTTGGAGCATGTCCGGGAGATCGGGCTCCTGGCCGGAGGCGAGAGGACGATTGCCTCGAGGCGCCTGGGAGGATGGCTCAAGATGGGTGTTGTCGGCACGACTCCGGCCAGGGGGCGGGTGCTCCTTGTCGGCGACGCCGCCGGCCTCGTGAATCCGCTGCAGGGCGAGGGCATCGCCCAGGCCATGGGCAGCGGTCGCTCCGCAGCAGAGGCGCTGCTGGGCGAGCCGGGCCGTGCTGCGGAGTGCTACCGGGCCGCACTGGCGGCGGACCACCTGCCGTACCATCGGATCACTTCGACGGTGCAGGCGTGGTTGGTCGACCGACCCCGTGCCGTCGCCGCCGTGTCCCGGGTGCTCATGACGGCCGCCCGCAGCGATGCCATCGCCGGAGGATGGTCGGTCTTCTGGAACGAGTTGCTCGACGGCGCAGCCCCCAATCGGCACCGGTCCGTGGCGGCGGCAGTGACCCGCCTCGGCCAGCTCATGACGGCGCGCACCCCCACGGCACGGTGGTTCGATGCCATGTTCATGGACGGTGCTCCGGCCTCGTTGGCGGGCCGGGTCGATCGGACCCGGAGGAGTGGGGAGCAGGCTGACACGCCATCCGCACCCGAACTGGTCGGAGGTCAGCCAGCACCGGACAAGAGCTGAGCGCCGGACCGCTCCCGGTCTGCCCGGCGTCGCACCAGCAGGACCGCGGTGCCCACCAAGAAGACCAGCAGAGCGAAGAAGAAGGCGTTTCCGGCGGCGAGCTGCCCCGCAGTGAGGTGGAGGTCCGAGGTGCCCACGTAGGGCACCCACCAGACCGGCGCGATCCAGAAGAGGACTGCGGTGCCGATGGCCAGCGGGATCCCGAGGCGCGGTCGGTCCTCACCGAGGGCGAGCCAGAGAATGGCGGGAACGACCCAGACCAGGTGATGGACCCAGGAGATGGGCGAGACGACGAGCCCGGTTGCGGCGCAGACGAGGAGCCCCAACATGGGCGACGACCGACGATGGGCCAGCGCGGCCAACAACAGGCCGCCCGCAGCGACCACGACCAGCAGCGGCGCCAGGGAGAGGTTGGTCACGAGGCCATGGTGGAGGCGTTCGACGGCCGCGGCCAGGTTCTGGTTGCCGACGTAGGACAGTTGGCCGGCTCGTCCCGGCCGGAACAGAGCATGTGTCCAGTAGACCCTCGATGAGGTCGGCGTGAGCAAGAAGGCCGCGCATTCGCAGACGAGGAAGGTGATGCTGCAGGTGATCGCGCCACGAGTCCGGCGGGTGAGGATCAAGTAGGGCACGAAGAACAGCGGTGTGAGCTTGACGGCGGCCGCCACTCCCGTCGCCAAACCCAGGGGCGCCTGCCACGACCCGATCTTCCGCTTACTGAGCAGGTCCCACATCACGAGCAGCGTCACCAAGAGGTTGACCTGGCCGAAGGCGACGGTGATCGCCACGGGGTTGAGGAGCATGGCGGGGAGGCTCAACAGGAGGCCGAGGCGCCAGGTGGCGCTCCGGCCCAGGTCGGGCTTGAGGAGCTGTATAGACAGAACGAGGAGCGCGATCAGCGCCGCGAGATTGCAGAGCGTCCAGGCGGTCTGTACCCAATGGACGTTGGGAAACGCCTGCCACGGTACGAAGAGGAGAGCCGCGAATGGGGGATACGTGAACAGGAGATTCGTGTTCGGCACCACGGACGAGTAGAGGTGGGTGGTGAAGACGTACCGGGCGCCGAGGCGAAGGTAGACCCCGAGGTCGACCTCGTAGGTGCCGAACGCCAGGAACAGCCCATAGCCGAGCGCGGCCATGAAGGAGACCACGGCCGGCCCCCAGGTGGTCAGCCACTGCGGCAGCCGTCCAGGGCGGGTGGGTGCCGGACGGTTAACCTCGAGGGGCTGCTCGAGGGCGGTCACGATCGGAGGCGCCAACAGGTCCCGAGTCGCTGGTCAGCTGGCCCTGGCGGCGGCGAATCGTCGGGTCTGCAGCCGTTCGCTGCTCCGGGCGACCGAACGAGCGACGGTGGCATTTGGGCATGCTAGGTCCAAGCCGTTTGGCTCACGATTCCTGGGTCAGGCGTGCTGTCGACCGCCGGGACTGAGTCGGACATCTGGCCAGCCCAAAGCGGTTCGGCACCCGGCGCCCTCCACGTGGAGGCGGCTCTTCCTACCGTTGAATAGCTCCAGGTGGGGATCCCCAATACCGATGGCTAGGGCATAGGATCAAGGGGAGCAAGTGTTGGGTGACAAAGCTGCTGCGGCGCTACGGCGTACGCTCTTCCGGCGATGTAGCTGCATGGTCCAAGGACGTCGTGGTGCGGATCTTTGATTTTGGTTGGCATCAAACCTTGTCGTCCTGTTGAGGTTTGTGCACCCCGCTGGCAATGAGGTACGACGCATGACCCTGAGGAGCTTGCTCATCGCCTTCATCACGGCGGTCGCCGCCGTGCTCTCGCTCGCGGTCTCCGCTATGCCCGCTGGAGCCGCCCTGTTCACTCCGACCTTCTCGACGACCGTCTTCGACGCGAGCGTAGACGGCCCCTGGTCAGGGATCGAGGTCACCGGTGCCAGCGCCTACGACACGTCGACGGTGACCGGTGATGGCATCGTCACGCCCTCGGGGACAGTCACATATTCGTTCTTCTCGAATGGGACGTGCGCGGGCACCGCGACGTCCACTCAGACGGTGACCCTGGCGGGCGGGACCGTGCCGAACTCCGCGTCCCAGGGGCCGTTGGCGGCCGGGTCGTACTCCTTCGACGCCACCTATAACGGCGACCTCATCTTCTACGGGCCCGCCAGCGGTGGCTGTGATTCCATTGTGGTGGGCCCGACCGGATCGACGACATTGACAACCGTGTACGACGCGAGCACAAATGGGCCGTGGTCGGGTACCGAGGTGACCGGTGCCAGCGCCTACGACACCTCGACCGTGACAGCGATCAATGGGATCCAACCCACCGGATCCTCCACCTATTCGTTCTTCTCGAACGGGACGTGCGCGGGCACGGCGACCTCCACTCAGACGGTGACCCTGGCGGGCGGTGTCGTGCCCAACTCTTCGTCCCAGGGTCCGTTGGCGGCCGGGTCGTACTCCTTCGACGCCACCTACAACGGTGACTCGAACTACAACGCAGGCACGAGTTCCTGTGAGCCGTTCACCGTCGGGCAGACGGGCTCGACGACCTCGACTACCGTCTTCGACGCGGCCACCAATGCGGCCGTGGTCGGGTACCGAGGTGACCGGTGCCAGCGCCTACGACACCTCGACCGTGACAGCGATCAATGGGATCCAACCCACCGGATCCTCCACCTATTCGTTCTTCTCGAACGGGACGTGCGCGGGCACGGCGACCTCCACTCAGACGGTGACCCTGGCGGGCGGTGTCGTGCCCAACTCTTCGTCCCAGGGTCCGTTGGCGGCCGGGTCGTACTCCTTCGACGCCACCTACAACGGTGACTCGAACTACAACGCAGGCACGAGTTCCTGTGAGCCGTTCACCGTCGGGCAGACGGGCTCTACTACCTCGACGTCCGTCTTCGACGCGGCCACCAATGCGGCCTGGTCGGGCAACGAGGCGACGGGGGCGGCCGCCTACGACACATCGACGGTGAGCGGTGTGAGCGGATTCACCCCGACCGGGACGCTCACCTACTCGTTCTTCTCGAACGGGACGTGCGCGGGCACGGCTACTTCCACTCAGACGGTGACCCTGGCGGGGGGTGTCGTGCCCAACTCTTCGTCCCAGGGTCCGTTGGCGGCTGGGTCGTACTCCTTCGTCGCCACCTACAACGGCGACTCGAACTACCCCTCGTTGTCCAGCGGATGCGAGACGTTCACGGTCAAGAAGGCCGCGCCGGCTACCACGACGATCGTCTTCGACGCGGCCACCAATGCGGCCTGGTCGGGCAACGAGGCGACGGGGGCGGCCGCCTACGACACATCGACGGTGAGCGGTGTGAGCGGATTCACCCCGACCGGGACCGTCTCGTACCAGTTCTTCACGAATTCCACGTGTTCGCGGCTCTCCGGCGCCCCCAGACGGTGACCTTGTCCGGCGGGCTCGTGCCGCACTCGCCGTCTACAGCAAGCTTGGGCGCCGGGACCTATTACTTCGACGCCACCTACAGCGGGGACGTTAACTACAGCGTCTCTGCGCCGAGCGGGTGTGAGCCTTTCACCGTCAACAAGGGCACACCAGGGGTGACCACCACGGTCTTCGACGCGGCCACCAACGCGGCCTGGACGGGTGGCGAGGTGACCGGTGCGGCCGCCTACGACACGTCAAGCGTGAGCAGGCGTCAGCGGTTTCACCCCGACCGGGACCGTCTCGTACTCCTTCTTCGCCAACGGGACGTGCTCGGGCACTGCGACCTCCACTCAGACCGTGACCTTGTCCGGCGGGATCGTGCCGCACTCGCCGTCTACAGCAAGCTTGGGCGCCGGGACCTATTACTTCGACGCCACCTACAGCGGGGACGTTAACTACAGCGTCTCTGCGCCGAGCGGGTGTGAGTCTTTCACCGTCAACAAGGGCACACCAGGGGTGACCACCACGGTCTTCGACGCGGCCACCAACGCGGCCTGGACGGGTGGCGAGGTGACCGGTGCGGCCGCCTACGACACGGCAAGCGTGTCAGGCGTCAGCGGTTTCACCCCGACCGGGACCGTCTCGTACTCCTTCTTCGCCAACGGGACGTGCTCGAGCACTGCGACCTCCACTCAGACCGTGACCTTGTCCGGCGGGATCGTGCCGCACTCGCCGTCTACAGCAAGCTTGGGCGCCGGGACCTATTACTTCGACGCCACCTACAGCGGGGACGTTAACTACAGCGTCTCTGCGCCGAGCGGGTGTGAGCCTTCACCGTCAACAAGGGCACACCAGGGGTGACCACCACGGTCTTCGACGCGGCCACCAACGCGGCCTGGACGGGTGGCGAGGTGACCGGTGCGGCCGCCTACGACACGGCAAGCGTGTCAGGCGTCAGCGGTTTCACCCCGACCGGGACCGTCTCGTACTCCTACTTCGCCAACGGGACGTGCTCGAGCACTGCGACCTCCACTCAGACCGTGACCTTGTCCGGCGGGATCGTGCCGCACTCGCCGTCTACAGCAAGCTTGGGCGCCGGGACCTATTACTTCGACGCCACCTACAGCGGGGACGTTAACTACAGCGTCTCTGCGCCGAGCGGGTGTGAGTCCTTCACCGTCAACAAGGGCACACCACCGACGTCTACGACCGTGTTCGATGCCAATACCAACGGACCCTGGTCGGGCAACGAGGTGACCGGTGCGGCCGCCTACGACACATCGACTCTGACACCGACTAATGGCATCAATCCCACCGGGACGGTCACTTATTCGTTCTTTTCGAATGGGACGTGCACGGCTCCGCCGACTACGACCCCCCAGACAGTGACCCTGTCAAGCGGTGCAGCTCCACCATCGTCTGTCACACCACAGCTCATCCCCGGGAATTACTCGTTCCAAGTCAGTTACGGTGGCGACGCGAACTACAACAACGTGCTGGCCGGATCTTGCGAGCACTTCACCGTGGCCCAGGCCCATTCCAATCCACCAGCTATCACCAACGTCCCATCCGCCGCCGTCTTCGGCGGCGGATTCTCCGCCGCGGTCAACACAAACGGCGATGGTGTCCTGTCCGTTAGCTCGAACTCCACCAATGTGTGTGTCGTCGCCAACCTCACAACCGTGACGTACGTTGGCGCCGGCACGTGCTCGCTCACCGCCCACGTCTCTGGGACCGTGAAGTATGGGGCTGCCGACGGCACGGCACAGACCTTCAGCGTCGGACGGGCCGTGCCTTCGACGCCGGTAGTCGTAAATGTCCCGGGTGCCACAGAATTCGGTGGCTTTACCGCCAGCGTCGGAACGAGCGGCGACGGCATCAAGGTGGTCACGTCAAACACGACCGACGTGTGCACGGTCGGGCCCGATGGGCTCACCGTCACGTTCGTGCTCTTCGGCACTTGCTCGCTCACCGCCTCAGTGACTCAGGGTCCTAACTTCTTGGGCGGAAGCGGCAACCCTCAGACCTTCCTCGTCAACCCTGCCCCTCGTGGCTACTGGCTCGTCGGCTCCGACGGCGGGATCTTCTCCTTCGGCGCTGCCTCGTTCCACGGCTCCATGGGGGGGATCAGCCTGCAGCGTCCGGTGGTCGGGATCACGCCGACCGCCAGTCGGAACGGGTACTGGCTGGTGGCATCGGACGGGGGCATCTTCGCCTTCGGCGACTCGGGGTTCTACGGCTCCATCCCAGGAGTCGGGTTGCACCCCGCCGGCTCGGGTCTTCCGAACAGTCTCAACGCCCCCATCGTCGGCATGGTCCCCACCCGCACCGGTCGCGGCTACTTCATGGTCGCCTCCGACGGGGGGGTCTTCGCCTTCGGTGACGCCCGTTTCGAGGGGTCGTGCCCCGGGATCGGCGGCTGCTCCGGCGCTGCGGTCGCCGTCATGCCCGACCAGTCGGGCAACGGCTACTGGCTCGTCACGGCGAACGGTGGCGTGTTCGCCTTCGGCGACGCTCCCTTCTACGGGGGTCCGCCGCCCTCTTCGGTGGCTGCCGTGGACGCGGTGGCCACGCCGGACGGGCACGGGTACTGGATCCTCTACGCCAACGGCGGCGTCTCGGCTTTCGGCGACGCCGCGCCACTGGGCGCTCCGCTGGGGTATGTCAACTCGTTCAACCCGGCCGCCGCCATCTTCCCGACGGCCGATGGCCGTGGCTACTGGGTCGCGGCGGCGAGGGGTGACGTCTTCACCTATGGGGACGCGCCGTTCTTGGGGAGCATGTCTGCGACCGGCCTGAACGGCAAGATCATCGCCGCCTACGGCTTCTAGCCTTCAGGCTCCGAGCGCCGCCTCCATGCGCTCGGGTAGCGCCACCACCACCCGGTCGACGACGGAGCGGACGGAACTGCCGGAGTCGGATGACGCCCGGCGTAGGAGGTCTCCGACGTAGGCGACCAGGTTGACCACGTCGAGGCGGGGTGAGCGTCCCACCATGGGCACCGGCTCGGTGGCCCGGTCCAGCCCGCACACCTCGATGATGAGCCGGCGGATCTCGAGCAGTGTGCCCCGCGCCTCCATGAGCGAGGTCCCGTTCCGGCGCAGCCACACGGAAATGCCCAGCTCAAGGGATAGATCCCCGCTGAAGGGGTCCACAGGGCCCAGCTCCGCCAGCCCGCCCAGGAGGGCGGCGCCGAAGCCCCTGCTGTCCGTCGTGACCATGGAATCAGTGTGGCGAATGGCTGTAACAAGGTGGTGGACCTGCCCTGGGCTGGTAATTTGTTCGACGTGCCACGCACGATCTGGAAGGGGGCCCTCAGTTTCGGCCTGGTCAACATCCCTGTCGGCCTCTACCCGGCCACGTCCGACAAGAGCATCCACTTCAACCAGTTCGAGGATGGCACGTCCGACCGGATCCGCTACAAGAAGGTCAACGAGCGGACGGGCAAGGAGGTCCCGCAGGACCGCATCGTGCGTGGGTTCGACCTCGGCGGCGGGGAGTACGTGATCCTCAGCGACGAGGAGCTCGAACAGGCCGAGCCCAAGAAGTCGCGCCAGATAGAGATCTCGGACTTCGTCGGTCTGGCGGACATCGATCCGGTGTATTTCCGCTCGAGCTACTACCTGGCTCCCGAGGGCGCGGGCGCCGACAAGGCCTACGCCCTGCTCCGGCAGGCGATGGCCGAAGCAGGGCGGATCGGCATCGCGACCTTGGTCATGCGCAACAAGGAGTACCTCGTCGCCATCCGGCCCGAGGACGATGCGCTCGCCCTGCACACGATGTACTTCTCCGACGAGGTGCGGGCACCCGGCCGTGAATTCTCGGTGTCAGACACCGAGGACGTCACCGACCGGGAGTTGTCCATGGCGCAGCTGCTCATCGAGTCCATGGAAAGCGACTGGGACCCCGAGCGATATCACGACACCCACCGCGAGAAGGTCGAATCCCTCATCGAGGAGAAGCGCAGTGGCCACGAGATCGTGATCCAGGAGGAGCCCGAGGCGCCGGCGAAGGTCGTCGACCTCATGGAGGCGCTCAACGCCAGCATCGCGGCGGCGGCCAAATCGGGGAGCAAGGCAACGACGACCAAGTCGGCGTCCAAGCGTGTCCCGGCCAGGCGCGGCGCCCCCGCCACCAAGAAGGCGGCCAAGAAGGCGGCCAAGCAGCCTGCTCGGGCCAAGGCGGCTCCGCGCCGCAAGGCCTCCTGAGTCTTTGTGCGTCGACCGGGTCATCCGGCCTGGTTTCCCGAGCAGGCCCACGCGTTACATTGCGTAGAGTCCTGCTCTACTGCATGAAATCCGTGTCAATAGTCTGATCTGATTCGTTTTTCCGCGCCCCAACGCCGGATCGTGGTGTGATTCTCCCCATCGAGCCCTGCTCGAGAAGGGAGTCCCACATGGCCATCGCGCAGGTCCGGATTCCAGAGGGGAAGATCCCCGGGTGGATGGGGTTCGACGGCCTCGTCCAGCTGATCTCGGTGGACGGTCAGCGGACCGTGGGCTGCCCGTATTGGGAGCTCGTGGCCGACGTGGGTGCCGAGCAGCTGCGCGATCTCTACCGCGACATGGCGGTGGTGCGGCGCATCGACGCCGAGGCCATGGCCCTCCAGCGCCAGGGTGAGCTCGGCCTGTGGGCCCCGCTGCTCGGCCAGGAGGCGGCGCAGGTCGGCTCGGCCCGGGCCCTGCAGCCCGACGACTTCGTGTTCCCGAGCTACCGCGAGCACGGCGTCGCCTACTGCCGCGGCGTGGACCCCGTCGCGATGCTCCGGCTGTGGCGCGGCACGGCGCTGTCGGGCTGGGACCCGGCAGATTTCGGGATTGCGACGCCGGCGATCATCGTCGGCTCGCAGGCGCTCCACGCCACCGGCTACGCGCTGGGCATCGTCCTCGACGGTGCACCGTCCGCAGCCGTCGCCTACTTCGGGGACGGCGCTTCGAGCGAGGGGGACGTCGCCGAGGCCTTCGGGTTCGCCGCGAGCTACACCGTCCCGGTCGTCTTCGTCTGCCAGAACAACCAGTGGGCGATCTCGGAGCCGGTCCGGCTGCAGTCACATGCCTCCATCGCCCGACGCGGTGAGGGCTATGGCATCCCCGGTATCGAGGTCGACGGCAACGACGTCCTGGCCGTGCTGGCCGCCATGCGGCTCGCCCTGGCCCGTGCCTACGCCGGCCAGGGACCGACCCTCATCGAGGCCGTGACGTACCGCCTCGGACCTCATACGACGTCGGACGACCCCAGTCGCTACCGCTCGCATGCCGAGGAGGACGAGTGGCGAGCCAAGGACCCGTTGGTGCGGTTGCGCGCGCTGCTCTGGGCCGAAGGGCTCGCTGACGACACCTTCGAGACCGACGTGAGCACCGCGGCGGATGAGGCAGCGGCCAACCTCCGGCGTGGTTGCCTCGCCCTGGCCGACCCGGCGCCGGATGCGCTGTTCGAGCACGTCTACGCCGCCCCGCACCCCCTCCTGGAAGAGGAGCGGGTCGCCTACGCCGAGTACCTGACCACGCTGGACCCGGAGGCGTGATGGCGACCATGTCGCTGGGCAAGGCGCTCAACGCCGGGCTGCGCGTGGCGTTGGAGCGGGACCCCAAGGTCGTCTTGATGGGAGAGGACATCGGGAAGCTCGGGGGCGTGTTCCGGGTCACCGAGGGGCTGCAGAGGGACTTCGGCGAGCGCCGCGTCATCGATACCCCGCTGGCGGAGTCCGGAGTGATCGGCACCGCGGTCGGGCTGGCCCTGCGGGGCTACCGACCCGTGTGCGAGATCCAGTTCGACGGCTTCGTCTACCCGGCCTTCGACCAGATCGTGTCCCAGGTCGCGAAGCTGCGCTACCGCAACGAGGGGCGGGTGTCCATGCCGATGACGATACGGGTCCCGTACGGCGGCGGGATCGGCGCCGTCGAGCATCACTCCGAGTCACCGGAGGTCTACTTCGCGCACACCGCCGGGCTACGGGTCGTGACGCCGAGCAATGCGGGCGACGCGCACCGCATGATCCAGCAAGCCATCGCGTCCGACGACCCGGTCGTGTTCTTCGAGCCGAAGCGGCGTTACTGGGAGAAGGACGAGGTCGACGAGTCGGCGCCGCAGTCGGCTCTGACGCTCGACAGGGCCCGAATCGTCGTCGAGGGGACCGACGTGACGGTGGCCGCCTATGGACCGATGGTCGCCACGGCGCTCGACGCGGCCCGGATCGGCGAGGCGGAGGGGACCTCCATCGAGGTGATCGATCTGCGATCGCTCTCGCCGATCGACTTCGGCACGATCGAGGTGTCGGTCCACAAGACGGGCCGGCTGGTCGTGGCTCACGAAGCGTCCGTGTTCTGCGGCCTCGGGGCCGAGATCGCCGCCCGGGTGTCCGAGCGCTGCTTCTACCATCTCGAGTCCCCGGTGCGCAGGGTCGGCGGCTTCGCCACGCCGTACCCGGCCTCCAGGATGGAGCGCCACTTCCTACCCGACGCCGATCGCATCCTCCACGAGGTTGACCGGTGCCTGCAGGCGGCGTGAGCACCGTCCGGCACTTCGTGCTGCCCGACCTCGGGGAGGGCCTGACCGAGGCTGAGATCGTCGCCTGGCACGTGGCGCCCGGCGACGAGGTGGCCCTGAACCAGGTCCTCGTCGATGTCGAGACCGAGAAGGCGGTCGTGGAACTGCCCAGCCCCTACGCCGGCCGCGTGGTCGAGGTGCTGGCCCGGGACGGCGAGACCGTCGGCGTCGGTGTACCCATCATCGCCATCGACACCGCCGGCGGCGAGGGCGCGCCGGAGAAGGTGCCCGTGCTGGTCGGGTACGGCCCGTCGGAGTCCCCGCCGAGCCGCCGACGGCGGAGTGGACGCCGGCACCCCGACCGGGGACATGCACCGCCCGCGGCCACCGGTTCACGGCCGCTCGCCGCGCCGCCGGTGCGCTTCATGGCGCGCCAGAACGGAGTCGACCTGGCGGACGTCACCGGTCACGGCCCGGGAGGGGTGATCACGCGCGACGACCTGGCGGCCCATCTGGCCCGCGGCACGGGAGGAGGCCGGTCGCCTGGGAGCGAAGCCGGCCGTGAGTCCCGGGCGCCGGTGCGGGGCGTCCAGAAGCACATGGCGGCGGCCATGGTCCGCAGTGTCGCAACGGCGCCGCAGGCGTGCGTGTTCCTCAGCCTCGACGCCACGCCGACCATGGAGCTCGTCGAGCGCCTCCGCGCCAACCGACATTTCGCCGGCGTGCGCGTCACACCCCTCGCCCTCGTGGCCCGGGCCATGATCCTCGCTCTGCGCGACAATCCGGCGCTGAACTCGTCTTGGGACGAGGCAACCTCCGAGGTGGTGTGCAAGCACTACGTGCACCTGGGCGTCGCCGTGGCGGGCCCGCTGGGCCTCGTCGTGCCGAACGTGAAGGACGCGGAGCGCATGACGTTGCATGAGCTGACACAGGCGTTGGACGAGCTGACGTCGAGGGCTCGTGACGCGCGCTGCACGCCGGCCGAGCTGGGCGGTGGCACCATCACCGTGACCAATGTCGGTGTGTTCGGGGTCGACGCCGGTGTGCCCATCCTCAATCCGGGGGAGGCCGCCATCCTCGCACTCGGCGCGGTCCAGCGACGGCCCTGGGAGTTCGACGGCGCGGTGGCCCTTCGTCAAGTCGTGACCCTCAGCCTCGCGTTCGATCACCGGCTCGTCGACGGCCAGGCGGCATCCCGGTACCTGACCGCTGTCGGCGAGATCCTGGCCGATCCGACGAACCTCGTCGCTCTCGGCTGAGAGAGCGGGTCGCGGTCAACCGGATTGGGCCAGCAACCGCTGCAGCCCCTCCCTCAGCCCGCGCAGCTGGTGCTCGAGGTCCTGGAGCTCACGCACGAGCCGCATTGCCTCCTCGCGATCGAGGGCGGGTGCGCCGGGTTGCAGCATGGCCAGGGAGCGCCGCAATGACTCCAGCTCGTACCGGCGCTCCATGACACTACGAACATATGTTCGTGGTCACGGCCGGGCAAGCAGCGCCGTACGGATGTGCAGTCGCGGTGGCGCCAGGTCGAACGGCCCCTTTCGGTGGCGGCCAGTTTGAGATGAGCCTCCGTGGGGTAGGGCGCGGCTCGCGGGCGAGAGCGACGCCCGCAGGCTGGAGGCCGCCATGAGGACCGTCCGGGACGTCATGCGGAGCGACATAGAGGTGCTCAGGACCACCGAGTCGGCGGCGGACGCAGCGTGTTTCCTCGCCGCCCGCGGCGAGGAGCCGGTACCCCTCTGCCTCTCCGACGGGAGCCTGGCCGGGACGGTGAGCAACCGCGACATCGTGGCCAAGGTGATCGCCAAGGGCCGTGACCCCCGCCAGGTGCAACTCTCGGAGCTGGCCGAGTCGGAGGACATCCTCGGGCTCGATGTCGACGCCCCGGTGGACGAGGCCGTGTCGGTCATGTGCCGTCACCACCGGGCCCGCTTGCCCGTCCTCGAGGGGGACCGAGTCGTCGGACTGGTGACCCAGCGTGACATCGCCCGTTCCCTGGCCTTCCGACCGATCTGGGACGAATCCTGAACGCTGCTGGCGCCGGGCTGCGGCTCGCATGAGAATGTGGCGGTGAGTCCATCCGGCGAGCCCCCCCAGACAGGGGACCTGGCGCGCCGGGTGGCGCGCCGGCGAGCCGAGTTGGGCAAGTCGGTCGAGCAGGTGGCATCGAAAGTCGGGATCGATCCCGGCTACCTGCGTTATTTCGAAGACAGCCCGGGCGTGCGTCTCAGCACCGGCACCATGCTCCTGTTGGCCCTGGCGCTCGAATCGACACCTGAGGAGCTCTACGGGGCACGGGTGGACCGTCCGCCGGGACGGGGCCGTGCCGGGCGGCATCCCGAGTTGAGCGAACTCACGCCGCAACAGTGCGACGCGCATCTGCAGGCAGGAGGTGTCGGGCGAGTGGTCCTCCTCGCGGACCGGGGGCCCGTGGCCCACCCGTTGAATTTCGCGGTCAACCAGGGGGACGTGATCGTGAGCACGACCGATGCGTTCGCGGCACGGCTCGAGGCCCACGGCACGGTGAGCTTCCAGATCGACCGGGTCGACGAGTCGATGGGGGAGGGCTGGAGTGTGCTCGTGACCGGGTCGGCGCAGCGCGTGGAGGACCCGGACGAGATCGCGGCGCTCGCCCGCCTTGGTCTGGCGCCGTGGGCCGGCGGACCGCGCCACGCGCTGGTCCGCATCCACCCCGACGAGACGACGGGACGGGTCATCGCCCAGGCAGTGGCGCCCGCCTAGGTGTCTCCCGTCATGTGCGCCAGGAGGCGCGCGTAGTCGATGAGGTGGCGGTCGCTCAGGAAGTGGGCGCGGACGTGGCGCCGGGCGCGCCGGCCCATCGACGCCCTGTCGCCGGGGCGGGCCAGGAGAGCGGTCAGCGTCTCGCCGAAGGTGTCGAGGTCGCGTGGGTCCTCGAGGAGGACGCCCGTTCCGGGCGGAACCTGACCGACGATGCCGCCGACCGCCGAGGCCACGACGGGGCGGGACTTCCACATCGCCTCGGTGACCGTCAGGCCGAAGCCTTCTTGCAGGCTCTTCTGCACCACGACGGTGGCGTGCCGCTGCGCGGCGTTGACCATCACCGCGTTGGCCACCGGGTCGTCCATGGGGAGAGTGACGAGGCGGATGGAATCTCGGACCCGCCCGGGGAGCGACTCCCAGGCAGAGATGCACTCGGCGAGGACCCGCGCGCCCTCTGGGTCGTCGGCCACGCTGTCGACGGCTGGTCCGATGAGTGCGAGGCGGGCCTGGCCCCGGCCGGCGACATGGGCGGCGAAACCGTTCAGCACACCCTCCATGTCCTTGAGGTGGTCCCAGCGCGAGACCTGCACCACGAGAGGGTCGTCCGGAGGGAACGGCGCTGCGCCGCCCAGGACCGCCGTTGGCCGCCCGTACTCTGCGCCCTCCAGCAACCCGATCTCGGCCAGGAGGGCCAAGATCCGCGAGACGTGCAGGGGCCGGTTCTTGGCCGCCAGCGGGTCGATGGAGGGCTGGATGATCCACACGTCGGCACCCGCCATCCGGGGTGGGACGAAGGCGGCGTGGGAGAAGACAAAGGTCCGGCAACCGGACAGGTGGGGTTGCAGGAAGTCCCATGCCTCCTCGGTGAAGGAGTTGGCGTGATCCGAGCCGATGTGGCACCGCCAGGCAACGCGCACGCCGTACGCAGTGAGGTGCGGGGCCATGCCAGCCGTCTGTGGGTCGTGCAGGAACACGATGTCGTCGCGGTGGATCCTGCCGTCGAGGGCGTCCATGTTGGCCCGCAGGACGGCCGAGTAGTGCTCGGCCTCGCGCGGCCCCAGGTGCCCGGCGTCGCCGGCCGCGCCGTGCAGCCGGTTGTGCAGGCGCTTGGTGATGGCGAAGAACTCGGGATCGCCGTCAATGACGATCCAGCGTGCGTCGACCCCGACGTCCTCCGCATAGCCGCAGAGCAGCTTGAGCATCTCCGCCACGCCGCCGCCGTGCGCCGTGGAACTGATGTTCCACACCCGTGCGCCGTCGAGCGACTGCAGGGCGCCGAGCGCGGCGTCGCGCAATGCCTCGAAGCGCTCCGGGCCGATGAGTCGACCGAGCCGCTCCACGGAGTGTGCCGGAACCTCCACGTCATGGGGCTCGAGCACGCCGCCATCTTGACCCACGGCGGTGTCGCGTGTGCCCATGCTCGTCCTCAGCTCATGCCGGTGGCTTTTCGTATGACCGACGCCACCGCAGTGGCATTGTCCACGCTGACGACGAGGCGCCCGTATTCCGCGCCGGCCAGCTCGACCACGACGGCCGGGCCACTGCCGTGCACGGCAGCGAAGTCCTTCCCGAAGCCGCCCCGGCGGGTCCCGACTGCGATCACCTCAGGGATCCCAGTACCCGGAGCCCGGATGCCGCGGAGCTCGGGCCAGGCGTCGTCGACGGCGCGGACGGCCGTCACGGCCGAGAGGGGCACCCGGATGTCGCCGTGAAAGCCCTCGGCCTTCTCCATCGGGCCCAGGTGGAGCACGAGTTCGTCAGCCTCGGTGCGCAGCTCCGCCATGGCGGGCCAGTCTAAGGAGGGGCGTTAGCCTCGGCCCCGATGTGGCCGCCACCGCCCCGAGGGACCTGGGTCGTCGACCTCGATGGCGTGATCTGGCTGATGGGGCGCCCCATTCCGGGCGCCGACGAGGCAGTGGCCCGCCTGCGCAGCGCGGGGGTGCGAGTGTTGTTCGCCACCAACAACTCCGCCCCGACCCGGGCCGAACTGCACAAACGCCTGGCTCATTGCGGTATCACCACCGAGGATGCCGACCTCTTGACCTCGGCTGACGTGGCGGCGGGCCTCCTCGCCGTCGGTTCCTCGGCCGTGGTGCTGGGGGACGACGGTGTCATCGAGGCCCTGACGAGCCGTGGGGTGGCCGTCGTGCCCGGGCCGCCCGCAGACGCCGTCGTGGTGGGGTGGACGCGCTCGTTGTCCTTCGACGGGGTGGCCCGGGCTGCCGCGACCGTGCGTGGCGGGAGCCGGCTCATCGGGACCAACGACGACCCGACGTTCCCGACACCGCACGGTCTTCTGCCCGGCGCCGGCGCCCTGCTCGCCGCCGTGTCCACTGCGGCCGAAGCCACCCCGGAGGTGGCAGGCAAGCCCCACCCGGCCACCGTCGCGGCCATCGCGGGACGGGTGCCCGAAGGGGAGCTCAGGGTCATGGTGGGGGACCGCCCGGCCACCGACGGCGCCCTGGCCGCCCAGCTGGGTATCCCCTTCGCTCTGGTGCTCTCGGGCGTCATCCGGGAGGGAGCGGTGCCCGCCGACGCCAATGCCGCCGCGGTCGCTCCGGACCTGGCCACCCTCGTCAGACGCACCCTGGACACTGCATGAGAGGTGCTTGCTATCAGCTAGCACTTGAGATACTGTTGTTTCATGGCTAGCAATGAACGCATACGCAAATATCTCGACGCGGGGACCGTCCTCGGGCAGGTCAGCCGCGGCCGGGCCGAGGAGATCGTGCGAGAGTTGGTGAACGCCGGAGACATCCAGCGCAGCCAGACACAGGAGTGGGTGGACAACTTGGTGGAGCGGAGTCGCAAGACCAGTGAGCAGGTGCTCGAGCTGGTGCGTCACGAAGTGGCCACGCAGCTCGGCAAGATAGACGGGAAGTCGCTCGAGACCATCGCCAACCAGGTGGCCGAAATCCTGAAGAAGTCTGCCGACGCCGGCCGCAGCGCGACCAAGGATGTCACCAAGCAGGCCGGCAAGACCGCCAAGGGCGTGCGCAGCGAGGTTGGAAAGACAGCGAAGGGCGTGACGACGCAGGCCGGCAAGACCGCCAAGGGCGTGCGCAGCGAGGTTGGCAAGACCGCCACGCGGGCGCGGGCAGCCGCCACCAAGGTGGCGCCGACCCGACGTCACAAGCGCAAGACAGCAGCGCAGAAGGCACCCGCAAAGAATTCGGCCGCGCACAAGGCGCCGACCAAGAAGGCCCCGGCCAAGAAGCCCGCTTCGAGCGCCAAGTCGGTCAAGAAGGCCGCCAGCTGACCACTGGCTCCCGACGCCGGCTCGACAGCGAGCTCGTGCGACGGGGCCTCTTCCCCAGTCGGCACGAGGCCCAGTCGGCGATCGTCGCCGGCACCGTCCTCGTCGCGGGCGCCCCAGCGGACAAGCCGGCGCGCCTCGTCGCGCCCGACGAGGCCGTGGTCGTCCTCGGGCCGCCGTCGCCCTTCGTCAGCCGCGGCGGACTGAAACTCGATGCGGCGCTGTCCCGGTTCGAGGTCCCGGTCAGTGGCCGCCGTGCCCTCGATGCCGGAGCGTCCACCGGTGGCTTCACCGATTGCCTGCTCCAGCGTGGAGCGAGCCACGTCTACGCCGTCGACGTCGGCCACGGCCAGCTCCATCCCGCCGTGCGGGCGGACCAGCGGGTCACGGTCCTCGAGCGCACCAACGCCCGGACCTTGACCGTGGCCGACCTGTGCGTGGCGGATCCCGCCTTCGAGCCGTGCCCGCTGGTCGTCACGGACCTCTCGTTCATCTCACTCCGCAGCGTCGTGCCCGCCCTCGTCGGTCCCGTGTCGGCACCGGACGCCGACCTGGTCCTGTTGGTCAAGCCCCAGTTCGAGGCGGGGCGCGCCGCCGTGTCGCGTGGCAAGGGCGTGGTGCGTGACCCGGCGGTCTGGTTGGGTGCCCTGGAGGGGGTGGTGTCCGCGCTCCATGAAGCCGGAACCGGCATCATGGGGGCGATGGCCTCCCCCCTGACCGGCGCCGCCGGCAACGTCGAGTTCCTGCTGCACGCCCGCAAGGGCGCGCCCGGCCCCGATGCGGACGAGGCCGCCGCCCTGCTCTCCGCCGCCGTGTCGGAGGCGGCGGGTCACCTGACGACGGACCCGGCCGGCTGAGCCCGCCGCTCCATGGCGACGATCACCTTTCTGGTCCATCCGGACCGACCCGATGCGCTGGCGCTGGCCACCGACACCGCCGCCTGGTTGGAGCAGCTGGGGCACGTGGCACGGATCTTGCGCTTCAGCGGCCCGGACCGGGTGAGCGAGGCCGGGGTCGAGATCGACCTTGCCGCCGTCGACCTGGCCGGCACGGTCGTCGCCGTCAGCATGGGCGGGGACGGCACCTTCCTGCGCGTGGTGCGCCTGGCGGCGCCCGAGGACGTGCCCGTCCTGGGCGTCAACTTCGGTCGCCTCGGCTACCTGCCCGATCTCCTGCCCGATGAGCTCCGTGACGCCCTCACCAAGGTGCTCGAGGGGACGGCCGCCATCGAGGCACGGTGCGCGCTCGACGTCTGCATCTCGGACCGTTCCATCGGCGATGACGTCTCGACCCTGCTCGCGCTGAACGAGGTGGTGATCGAGAAGATCGACTTCGGGCACACCGTCCGCCTGGCCACGACGGTCGACGGCGAGGAGGCCCTGACCTATTCGGCCGACGGGCTCATCATCGCGACGCCGACGGGTTCCACCGCCTACAACCTGTCGGCCGGCGGCCCCATACTGGCGCCTACCCTGCGGGCCATGGTCGTCACGCCGGTCGCGCCCCATTTCTCCCTCGACCGCAGCCTGGTGCTCACGGACACCCAGGAGGTCCGGGTCGAGGTCGTGCCCGACCGCTCGGGAGCGCTGGTGATCGACGGGCAGGACGTGGGACGCCTGAAGCCCGGCGCCACCGTGACCTGCACCGTCACCGCGCGCCCGGTACGGGTCGTGCGCAACGAGCCGCACACCTTCGGCACCATCTTGCGGTTCCGGCTCCTGGCCCACCGGGACGAGTGAGGCCGCCGTGCTGACGGACCTGCGTGTGCGTGACCTCGGCGTCATCGAGGATCTGACGCTCGAGTTCGGTCCCGGCATGACCGCGCTCACGGGCGAGACCGGAGCAGGGAAGACGCTGGTCGTCGAGGCTCTCCAGTTGGTGCTCGGGGGCCGGGCCAACCCGGGCATGGTGCGCGCCGGCGCCGTGGAGGCGCTGGTGGAGGCCCGGTTCGTGCTGGGCGAAAGTGATGATGCACGTGAGGTGGTGCTGGCCCGATCGGTACCCGCGGAGGGGCGGTCCCGCGCCTGGGTCGACGGCCGGATGGCGCCGCTCGGCGCGCTGGGCGAGACGGCATCGGAGTTGGTCGAGATCCACGGGCAGCACGAGCACCGAGCCCTCATCGCGGCGGCGGCGCAGCGCAATGTGCTCGACGCCTTCGCCGGGACGGACCTCAGCCGCGTGCGCGCCCTGCGGAGCCAGCTCCGTGCTCTGGACGAGGCACTGGCCGGGCTCGGGGGAGATGACGAGCAGCGGGCCCGCGAGGCCGACGTCCTTCGCTACCAGGCCGCGGAGATCGCCGCAGCCCACCTCGAGGACCCCGCGGAGGACACGGTGCTTCGCCTCGAGGAGGACCGACTGGCGGACGCCGGCGCCTATCGCGAGGCCGGCCTCGAGGCGGTGGAGCTCGTCGACCCCGTGACCGGCGAGGGCGGTGTGCTCGATCAACTGGGCCGTGCCGCCGGCGCGCTGTCCGGCCGCGAACCGTTCGACCACTACCGTGAGCGCCTGGCGGCGGCCGCGATCGACCTCTCGGACGTGGCGCGGTCGCTGCGTGACGAGCTCGACGGCTGGCAGGACGATCCGGGGCGCCTGGGGGAGGTGCAGGAGCGCCGGCGCCTCCTGGGGGAGCTGCGACGGAAGTACGGCCAGGACCTGGCGGCCGTCATGGATTTCGGCCGCCGGGCCGAAGCGCGGCTGGCCGCGCTCGAGGACGCCGAAGGTGAGGCGGCCCGCCTGCAGGCCGAGCGCGGGCAGCGCCTGTCCGAGCTGGACGAGGCCGAGGCAGCCGTGCGCTCGGTGCGGGCCCGGGCGGCCGGGGACTTCGGCCGTCTCGTCGGCGAGCGCCTGGCTGGACTCGCCATGGCCGGTGCCCGCCTCGAGGTGGAGGTGGCGCCCGCCGGGACGGGCGAGCCGGTCGAGCTGCTGCTCGGGGCCAACGTCGGCGAGCCGGTCCAGCCCCTGGCCCGAGCCGCTTCGGGCGGTGAGCTGGCCCGGGCGATGCTCGCCATCCGGTTGGTCGGGCTGGGGGGCCCGCACACCATGGTGTTCGACGAGGTCGACGCGGGCGTCGGCGGTGGGGCCGCCCTCGCCCTCGGCGAGGCCCTCCACGAGGTAGCGGGGGACCGCCAGGTGCTGGTGGTCACCCATCTGGCCCAGGTGGCCTCGAGGGCCGACGCGCAGATCAGCGTCGTCAAGCGGGAGACCCGGGGGCGTACCACGACCACGGCGACCGCGGTGACCGGTGAGGACCGCGTCACCGAGCTGTCACGCATGCTGTCGGGGCATCCCGACAGCGAGTCCGCCCGTGCCCACGCACGGGAGCTCCTCGGAGCCGGGAGCGCGCGCTCCTGAGTGTCCCGGTGACGGATCGACGTGCGGCATGGTCCGCGACGCCGACGCCACCGTTCGATTATCGTGGCCGGGTGCACCGATCACACAGCGTGATGCTCGGCGTCCCCAAGGCGGCGTGAGCAAGTTCATCTTCGTCACAGGTGGTGTCTCGAGCTCGCTCGGGAAGGGTCTCACCGCCTCCTCGCTCGGCCGGCTTCTCAAGTGCCGCGGGCTGCGGGTCACGATGTGCAAGCTCGACCCGTACATCAACGTCGACCCCGGGACGATGAACCCCGGCGAGCACGGCGAGGTCTTCGTCACCGAGGACGGAGGCGAGACGGACCTGGACCTCGGCCACTACGAGAGGTTCATCGACGAGAACCTCTCCAAACGCTCGAACACGACGACGGGCGGGATCTACCGCTCGGTCATCGAGAAGGAGCGCCGCGGCGACTTCCTCGGACGGACGGTGCAGGTGATCCCGCACGTGACCGACGAGATCAAGGACCGTATCCGCCGGCTGGCCGACGAGGACGTCGACGTGGTCATCGTCGAGATCGGGGGCACGGTCGGCGACATCGAGATCGTGCCCTTCATTGAGGCGATCAGGCAGTTCCGGCGGGACATCGGCCGCGACAACGTCTGCTACGTCCACCTCACGCTGGTGCCTTACCTGGTGTCGGGTGAGCAGAAGACGAAGCCGACGCAGCACTCCGTGACCGAGCTGCGCAGCCGCGGGATCCAGCCCGACGTCATCGTGTGCCGCAGCGACAAGCCGATCTCCGAGAGCCTGAAGCGCAAGATCTCGCTGCAGTGCGACGTCCCCATCGACGCGGTCGTCTCCGCCGTCGACGCGCCCAGCATCTACGAGATCCCCCTCGTGCTCCATGAGCAGGGCCTCGATACCTACGTGTGCCGCACACTCGGACTTGACGAGGACTCGCATCAGATCGACATCTCCGAGTGGGAGTCGCTCGTCGGGCGTGTCGAATCACTGGCACGTCGCGTCAAGGTCGGGATCGTCGGGAAATACGTCAACATGCCCGACGCGTACATGTCCGTCGTCGAGGCGCTGCGCCACGCGGGCTTCCACCATGGAGCGGAGATCGAGCTGGACTGGATCGACGCCGAGCTCGTCCCCGGCCTCCTCGGTACCGATCGCCTGCGCGGCCTCGATGCGATCGTCATCCCCGGCGGTTTCGGCGAGCGGGGGATCGAGGGCATGATCGCCGCGGCCGGGTACAGCCGCGACACCGGCATCCCCTGCCTGGGTCTGTGCCTCGGCCTGCATGTGATGGTGATCTCGGTCGCCCGTGACCTGGCCGGCCTGGCGGGGGCGAACTCGCGTGAGTTCGACAGCCTGTCGCCCCACATGGTGATCGACCTGATGCCCGACCAGAGCGAGGTGACGGACAAGGGCGGCACCATGCGGCTCGGCTCGTACCAGGCGGTGCTCCTGCCCGAATCGAAGGTGGCCCAGGCGTACGGGACCCTCGGTGTCACCGAGCGGCACCGGCACCGGTTCGAGTTCAACAACCGCTACAAGTCGAAGCTCGAAGCCGCCGGCCTGGTCTGCTCGGGCAGCTCGCCGGATGGTCGCCTGGTCGAGTTCGTCGAGCTGGAGGATCACCCGTACTGGGTCGCCACCCAGGCTCACCCCGAGTTCAAGAGTCGGCCCGACCGGCCCCACCCGTTGTTCCGCGAGCTGGTCGCCGCCGCCCTGGAGCGGGCCGAAGGTCGCGAGCCCCATCTGCTCGATCTGGACGCCGTTTCCTAGCCGGGTGCCGGGATTCCGCCGCGTCTCGGAGGAGGTGCTCCTCCGGGCCTGGCTGTTCCGGGTCGACCGCTTCCATCTGGTCGATCCCGAGGACCAGCCCTTTGACCGCTACGTGGTCCGCCATCCCGGTGCGGTGACGGTCGTCCCGGTCCACCGCGACGGCACCGTGACGCTGGTCCGGCAGTACCGGGCCGCCGTCGACGCCATGGTGCTCGAGATCCCGGCCGGGACACGCGACAAGGATGACGAGTCCCTCGAGGCGACGGCCCGCCGCGAGCTGGCCGAGGAGGCGGGGCTCGAAGCCGCGCACTGGGAACTGCTCATCGGCACCTGGAACACGCCCGGCGTGAGCGACCAGCACACCACCATCTATCTGGCCACGGACCTGACGCGGTGCCGGAGCCGGCCCGAGGGGATCGAGGAGCGCTTCATGACCGTGGAGACCGTGCGCCTTGCCGACCTCGAGGCCTTGGTGGCGGCCGGGTCGCTGAAGGACGAGACGACGGTGCTCGGGCTCTACCTGGCCCGCGACCGCCTGTCGGCGCGTGGGCAATTCCCGTGACGGCGGACCTGCCTCGTGGGGCTGAGGAGTTCCTGTCCTGGCTCGAGGTGGAGCGCGGGCGGTCACCCCGGACCCTGGCGGCCTACCGCCGGGACCTGGCCGCCTACCAGGAGGACCTGCGCGCAGCCGGCGGGCCCGACATCGAGGCCGCGTCGACCAGCGAGGTGGCGTCACACCTCGCGGCCCTGCGGCGGACGCATGGCGCGGCATCGGTCGCCCGGGCGCACTCGAGCATCCGCGGCTTCCACCGCTTCCTGGTCGAGGAGGGGATGCGTGGCGACGACCCCACGCTGGACCTGCCCACGATCTCGGTCACCGACCTCCTTCCCAAGGCGCTGACCGAAGAGGAGACCGAGCGGCTGCTCGGCTCGATCGTCGGGACGGGCCCCGCCGTCCTGCGGGACCGGGCGCTCCTCGAGGTGCTGTACGGCACGGGAGCCCGGGTCAGCGAGGTCGTCGGGTTGAACCTGGGGGACGTGGCCGGCGCCCTCGAGGCCACTGACCTCCCGCTCATCCGGGTGCTGGGCAAGGGCGACAAGGAGCGTGTCGTCCCGCTCGGCGGGATGGCACGCGCCGCCCTGGCCGACTGGCTCTCCGGCCAGGGCCGTCCGCTGCTGGAGCCGGCGCGATGGCGTCGGCGCAGCGACGCCGAGGCCGTCTTCCTCAATGCCCGTGGTGGGCGGCTGTCCCGGGTGGGTGTCTTCGGGGTGGTCAAGAAGTACGCCGCCCGGGTGGGCTTCGAGGAAAAGGTGAGCCCGCACGTTCTGCGCCACTCGTGCGCCACGCACATGCTGGCCCGGGGGGCGGACGTCCGTGTCGTCCAGGAGCTCCTGGGACACGCCTCGATTGCCACCACGCAGCGCTACACCAAGGTCTCACCTGAGCACCTCAGGAGGGCCTACGAGGGGGCCCACCCGCGAGCGGGAACAGACGGGGGGAGGGACCGCGTAGCATGAGCCCATGCCGAACGAGGCCCCTACGGCGGAGACCGCCGACATCGATTTTGCGACCCTGCTGCGCGACGAGCAGGCCGGGCTCCAGGCCCAGCTGAAGGAGCTCGGTTTCGCTGACCAGGGGAGTGGCCTCAGCTACGACTCCAATTTCGCCGACTCGAGTCAGGTGACGGCGGAGCGGGGTGAGGCCGAGCGGTTGGCCTCGGAGCTGCGTGAGGCCCTCGACGAAGTGGAGGCCGCCATCGTGCGCCTGAGGGACGGCACGTACGGGATCTGCGAGGTCTGCGGGAAGCCGATCGGCGCTGCTCGTCTCGAGGCGATGCCGGCCGCCCGGCTCTGCATCGTCGACGCAGCTAAGCACTAGGTGCCCACACCCGGGGCCTCCTCGGGGAGGCGGCCCATGGATCAGCGAACCAAACGCGCCCTGTGGATACTGGCCGGAGGGATCCTGCTGGTGGCGCTCGTCGCCCATCACAACATCACGAAGACGGAGATCATCGTCTTCTGCGTGATCGTTCCGTCCATCATCCTCCACGAGGTGTCACACGGCTGGGTGGCTTATGCATTCGGCGACGACACGGCGAAGCGGGCGGGCCGGCTCACCTTGAACCCGGTGGTGCATGTCGACCCCGTCGGCACGCTCATCGTCCCTGCCCTCCTCTCGCTTGCTTCCGCGGGTGTGTTCGGCTGGGCCAAGCCGGTCCCGGTGAACAATGGACGGCTGCGTAGCCCGCGTAACCAGGGTGTCCTGGTGTCATTGGCCGGTCCGGCCGTCAATGCGCTCCTGGCTGCCATCTTCGCGGTCGTGTTCATCAAGGTGATCCGTCCCGGGCTGCCCGCCGTCGGGGCGTTCTCGACCAGCGCGGAGATCGTCTTCTATGCCGGCCTGGTCAACGTCTGGCTCTGCATCTTCAACCTGATTCCCATTCCGCCCCTCGACGGCTCCGTCCTCTTCGAGCGGTTGCTGCCGGCGCGCTACTGGCCCACCTACCTCCGCTATCGGCAGTACACGATGCCGATCCTGATGGGACTCGTGCTCTTGAATTTCTTCCTGTACCCCCACGGGCCCATCACGTGGCTGTTCGATCGCCTCTTCAGCTGGTGGACCAGCGTGCTTGGTGTCAGCGTGGCGTAAGAGGCAGCAGCCCCATGGCGTCGGCCGCCCGGGCGTACGTGGCTGCGGCGACCTCGTGGGCGCGGGCCGCACCGCGTGCGAGCACCGCGTCGACGTAGGGCAGGTCGCTCTCGAGCTCCGTCCGCCGCCGGCGCACCGGTCCCAGCAGATCGCAGAGGGAGGCGGCCACGTCTTTCTTGAGGTCGCCGTAGCGCTGATAGCCCGCGGCCACCTCGACGGGGGTGCGCCCGGTGGCGGCGGCCAGCAGGTCGAGGAGGTTGGCCAAGCCGGGCTTCGTGGCGCGGTCGTAGCGCATGGCGCCGTCGGTGTCCGTGACGGCCTTCTGCACCTTCCTCGTGATCTCCTCGTCCGAGTCGAGGAGCCCGATGGTGCCCAGCGGCGACTCGACGGACTTCGACATCTTGCGCTCGGGGTGCTGCAGGTCCATGACCCGGGCCCCCGTGCCGGCAATGGCGGCCTCCGGGATCGTGAAGGTCGCCCCGTAGCGATTGTTGAAGCGGCCCGCGACCTCCCGGGCCAGCTCGAGGTGCTGGCGCTGGTCGTCGCCCACGGGCACGGCGGTGGCGTCGTAGAGGAGGATGTCGGCCGCCATCAGGACGGGGTAGGTGAAGAGGCCGACGCGGACGGCCTCCTGGCCCTTGCCCTTGTCCTTGAACTGCGTCATGCGCCTCAGTTCGCCCATCGTCGCGGAGCATTCGAGCAGCCAGGTGAGGCGGGTGTGCTCAGGCACGTGGCTCTGAATGAAGAGGGTGCAACGGTCGGGATCGAGCCCGATGGCGAGGAGGTTGAGCGCCGCATCGAGCGTATTGGCCCGGAGGTTCACCGGGTCGATCTCCGAGGTCAGCGCATGGAGGTCGACGACGCAGTAGAAGGCGTCGTTGCCCTCCTGGAAGGACACCCAGTGCCGGAGGGCCCCGAGGTAGTTCCCCAAGGTGAAGTTGCCCGAGGGCGCGATGCCGGAGAGGACCCTGTTCATGGGGCGCCATGGTAGGGCGGACCGGCGCTACGTCCGGCCGGGTACCCCGGGGTGCGCGGGCCGGGGCGGCAGGTTCGATAACGTCAACGGGTGGCCTACGCGGTCTCCACCCCAGCCTTCGAGGGTCCCATCGACCTGCTGCTGCACCTGGTCTCCTCGCATGAGGTCGACGTCCTCGATATCCCCCTGCTGCCGGTGGTCGACGGCTTCGTGCGGGTCCTCTCGCAGGATCGGGACCTGATCGACTTCAACCAGCTCTCTGAGTTCCTGCTCGTCGCGGCCATCCTGATCGAGCTGAAATCACAGAAGCTGCTGCCAGGCCGCGAAGCCGTCGACGACGACGAGGACCTGGTGGGGTGGGAGGAGCGAGACCTCCTGTTGGCCCGCCTGCTCGAGTGCCGCGCCTACGCCGCCGCCGCGGACGTCTTCGTGGCGCTCGCAGAGCAGGCGTCCCGGTCGGTTCCCCGCGAGGTGGGTCTGGACGACGACTTCGTTGTCCATGCCCCGGATCTGCTCGCAGGGATCACTCCCGACGATCTGGCGCAGGCTTATCTGCACGGATCAGCCGAGCGGCCCGTGCCCCGGGTGGACCTGTCGCACGTCACCGTGGACACGGTCTCGGTGTCCGAGGCGGTGGCCGACCTGATCGCGATGCCGGAGTCGGCCAGGTCCGGCTCGTTCCGCGAGCTGGTGGTGGACTGTCGGACCCGGATCGAGGTGATCGTGCGCTTCCTCGCCCTGCTCGAGCTGTGCAAGATGGGCCGGGTGTCGCTCGGACAAGGGGAGACCTTTGGCGACCTGCGGATCTCGTGGCTGGCCCCTGACGACCTGGCGGGAGTTGCGAGCGGACGCGGCCTGGCCGAGCTGGCCGGTTATCAGATCGACGACTACGAAGGGTGAGGGGTTGAATCCAGTGGAGCACGCCGAGCTGGGCCGGACGATCGAGGCCATCCTTCTGGTGGCGGTGGAGCCCCTGCCGCCCCAGCTGCTGGCTGAGCTGCTCGAAGAGCCGGTCGAGCGAGTCGAGGAGACGCTCAGCGAGTTGGCCCGGTCCTACGAGAGCGAGCAGCGGGGTTTCGTGCTTGCACGTATCGCCGGCGGCGCCCGGTTGCAGACCCATCCGGATCTGGCACCCTACGTCGAGCGATTTGCCAACCGGGAGGTCTCGCACCGGCTGTCGACCGCCGCCCTCGAGACGCTGGCCATCGTGGCGTATCGCCAGCCCGTGTCCAGGGGGCAGATCTCGGCACTGCGCGGGGTGAACGTGGACGGCGTGACCCGGCTGCTGGAGCAGCGGGGCTACATCGCAGTCGTGGGACACGCCGACGGGCCGGGCCAGCCGGCGCTGTTCGGCACGACCGAGCTCTTCCTCGAGCGCCTGGGCCTCGACTCCCTCGAGCAGCTGCCGGCGGTGGAGGACTTCCTCCCTGGGCCCGAGGTCGCCGGTGACTTCGAGCGCGACCTGCAATCGGCGCTCGGACTGGGCGTTGAGGCGGCATCCGACGACGCCTGAGGGACCCGAGGGCGAGCGGCTGCAGAAGGTCTTGGCGCGGGCCGGGATCGGTTCGAGACGCGCCTGCGAACAGCTGATCTCTGCGGGGCGGGTCCGGGTGGACGGCGAGGTTGCCGCGCTGGGCCGCCGGATCGACCCCTCGAAGGCCCGAGTGGAGCTCGACGGCGTCCTGGTGCCCGTCGCCCCGGACCTCGTCTACTACCTGCTCAACAAGCCCGCAGGCGTGATCACCACTGCCGACGACCCCCAGGGGCGGCCAACCGTCGTCTCCCTGGTGCCGGCCGAGCCACGTGTCTTCCCGGTCGGCCGGCTCGATCGTCATACCGAGGGGCTTCTCATCCTCACCAACGACGGGGCGCTCTCACAGCTGCTGACCCATCCGTCGCACGGTGTGGCCAAGGAGTACGTCGCCGAGGTGGCCGGGGGCACGCCCGCACCCGGCGCCCTGCGCGCCCTGCGCCAGGGGGTCGAGCTCGACGACGGCCCGACCGCGCCGGCTGAGGTGGGTGTGTTGGCGCCGGGCGTGCTGCGCCTGGTGATCCACGAGGGGCGCAACCGCCAGGTGCGCCGCATGTGCGACGCCATCGGCCATCCGGTGCGCCGCCTCGTGCGCACCCGGATCGGACCGGTGCGAGACACGAACCTTCCCCCGGGGCGCTGGCGCGCCCTGAGCGGCCCGGAGGTGCGCTCCCTGGCGGCTTCGGCCGGGCCGGCCGCTGGGAGAGGGAGCCACGAGGCCCCAACCAGCGAGAGGGGCGAAACCGCCCGGTAGAGTGGCCCGCCATGGCACCCGCTCTCACGGTCAGGGGTCTGCGCGGGGCGACCACGGTCGACGCCGACACCGTGGCCCAGGTCACGGAGCGCTCGCAGGAGCTGATGCGCGAGATCATGGCCCGCAACGAGCTTGCTGAGGACGACATCGTGAGCGCGATCTTCACCGCCACGGCCGACGTGACGAGCGCCTTCCCGGCCACGGCGATCCGGGAGATCGGCTTCGGCGCCGTGCCGCTCCTGTGCGCGGCGGAGATCGCAGTCCCCGGTTCGATGCCCCGCTGCATCAGGGTGTTGCTCCATGTGCACACCTCCAAGGCGCGGGACGAGATCCATCACGTCTACCTCCACGGCGCCCAAGGGCTCCGCGATGACCTCCCCGACTGAGGGCGGCCCGCGCCGCCGGGCGCTCGTCGTTGGGACCGGGTTGATCGGTGGGTCGATCGCCCTCGGGCTGCGGCGACGCGGATGGCACGTGTCAGGGCTCGATGCGGACGAGAGCCGGGTCCGTGAGGCGCTTGAGAGGAAGGCGATCGACGCGGTCGGTGACGATCGCGACGCCGAGGTGGCGTTCGTCGCAACCCCTGCCGCGGCGGTCGCCGACGTTGCGGGTCGTCTCCTTCTCGACCAGGGACGACACCCCGATCTCGTCGTGACCGACGTGAGCGGGGTCAAGACGGCGATCGTGGAGGAGTCTGACCACCCGCGCTTCATCGGGGGACATCCCATGGCTGGTTCCGAGCAGATCGGCCTCCACGGCGCCGACCCCGAGCTCTTCGAGGGGGCCGTCTGGGTGCTGACCCCGACGGCAGCCACCGATCTCGGGGCCTTCGACCGGCTGAAGGGCGTTGTGATGAGCCTCGGGGCCGATGTGCTGGTGTTGTCGCCCTCCGACCACGATCGGCTGGTGGCCATGGTGTCCCACGTGCCACACCTCGTCGCCGCGACGCTCATGAACGCGGCCAGTGCCGGGGCTGAACAGGACGCCGCTCTCCTGCGGCTCGCGGCGGGCGGGTTCCGCGACATGACGCGTGTCGCCGCCGGACATCCTGGCATCTGGCCTGACATCTGCGCCGAGAACGCCACGCCCATCGTGGAGGCGCTCGACGCGCTCGTCAACGATCTCACGGCAATGAGGGACCGCATCGCCAATCAAGACCGGGACGCGCTGCTGGGAGTGCTCCAGAAGGCGAGTGCGGCACGCAGGAACCTCCCGGCCCGGGTCGTCCGTCCCGATCATCTGGCCGAGCTGCGGATCCCCGTCCCCGACCGGGCCGGGGTGCTGGCTGAGATCACGTCGCTGGCCGCCGATGCCGGCATCGGCATCTACGACATCGAGATCGCCCACTCGGCCGAAGGCCCACGCGGGGTGCTGATCCTGGTGGTCGACGGCGCGGACGCCGGCACCCTCACGGCGGCGGTCGAGGCCCGTGGCTACCGGTGCCGAACTGAGCATCTGTCATGAGCGCGCCACGGATCCTCGTCGTGCACGGCGCCGTGCCATGTCGCGGCACGGTGCATACACCGGGCGAGAAATCAATTTCGCACCGCTCCGTATTGCTCGGCGCCCTGGCCGAGGGGACATCAGTCATTTACGGGCTGTCGGACGGCGCCGACGTTGCGGCTTCCCTGGCGGCCGTCGAGGCGATGGGCGTGGGCGTGGAGCACCGTGAGGACGGAGCAATCGTCTTGCAGGGTGGTCGCAGTCGTCTTCATCCGCCGAACGGACCGGCCGATTGCGGCAATTCCGGGACGTCCATGCGCCTCCTGGCGGGGCTCGTGGCCGGTTTCGACTGGGAAACGGTGCTCGTCGGCGATGCATCGCTTACCGCCCGCCCCATGGACCGGGTGGTCGAACCACTCACGCTGATGGGCGCCGAGGTGAGTGGTCGGGGGGAAAGATGCTTGCCGCCTCTCCGCGTCCGGGGAGGCCGGCTGCACGGCATCGACTGGACGGCCAAAATGGCCAGCGCCCAGGTGAAGTCGGCCATTCTTCTGGCCGGGCTCTCGGCGAGCGGCACCACGGTCGTGCGCGAATCGGTGACGACCCGCACCCACACCGAGGAGATGCTGGCCGAGGCGGGGGCAGACATCACCGTCGAGCCCTGGGGCGAGGGGAGAGTCGTGCGCGTCAGGGCGTCCAGCCTCGAGCCGGTCTCGCGCACAGTGCCCGGAGACCCCTCGGCGTCGGCCTTCTTCGTCGTGGCCGGGTGCGTCGTCCCGAACAGCGACGTCGCCGTGGCTGGGGTGTACAGCGGCCCGGCCCGCCTCGGGTACGTCTCGGTGCTCCAACGCATGGGCGCGGACGTCGTGGTCGAACCGGAGTCACCGGGCACGGCGACCATCCGGGCGCGTTCGGGCCCGCTGCAGGCCACAGAGGTGCCAGCCAGTGAGATCCCGTCCCTCGACGAGGTCCCCGCCCTCGCCGTGGCGGCTGCCGTCGCCGAGGGGACCTCCGTGTTCACGGGCATGGGCGAGTTGCGGGTGAAGGAGGTGGACCGGCTCGCGGCAGTGGCCGCCATGGTCGAGGCCTTCGGGGCCACGCCCGCCGTCGAAGGCGACACGCTGTCCATCACGGGCGTCGGCGGCGCGCTCCATGGCACCCGCTTCGACAGTGGGGGCGACCACCGGATGGCCATGGCGGCGGCCGTGGCCGCCCTGGCGGCGCGTCCCGGGGAGCACAGCCTGGTCACGGGGTTCAGCGCCGTCGAAACGAGCTACCCCGGCTTCGCCGGCGACCTGGAGCACTTGGCCGAGGGTGGCGGCGCGGTGCCGCGGCCCCTCATCGTGGCCATTGACGGGCCGGCCGGTGCCGGGAAGTCCACCGTGTCGACCGCCGTGGCGGATCGACTCGGGGTCGAGCGTCTCGACACCGGGGCCATGTACCGCGCCGTGGCCGCCCTCGCTCTCGAGCGGGGCACGGCACCGGACGACGCCGACGCCGTGGCGGCGCTCGCCGCCGGCTCGAAGATCGAAATCGGGGAGCGGGTCACCATCGACGGGCTCGATGTCACGTCGCAAATCCGAAGCCCAGAGGTCGGCCGCGCAGTCTCGATCGTGGCGGCCAATCCGGAGGTTCGCCGCCATCTGGTCCAACGCCAGCGGACCTGGGCCGACGAGCACGGCGGGGGAGTGGTCGAGGGGCGGGACATCGGATCGGTCGTCTTCCCGCATGCCCAGGTGAAGGTCTACCTCACTGCCTCCCCGGAGGAGCGGGCCCGGCGCCGCAACGACGAGGCGCCCGAGGGCGTGGCCCGGCGGGACCGGATCGATTCGACGCGCGACGCATCACCGCTTCGAGAGGCCGACGACGCGCTTCGCCTCGATACAACCGGGCGGACCGTGCAGGATGTGGTCGAGGAGGTGATGTCATGGCTGTGAGCGAACCGGGCGCAGCCGCCGAGTCCGAGGACGCAGCCGGGGACCCGGTCGCGCCGGGCCGCCATCAGGCGTTCGAGGTCGACCCAAGGCGTACCCCCCTCTACCGGACCGAGCGCGCGATCTTCGTGACGGCATTGTGGACCTGGTTCCGCCCCAAGGTGGTGGGCAGGGAACACATCCCGGAGACTGGCCCCGTGATCCTCGCCCCGGTACACCGGTCCTTCGCCGACTTCGGGTTCGCTGCCTTCTGCACCGAGCGCAAGCTTTTCTTCATGACCAAGGACGAGATGTGGAAGAGCAAGTGGCTCGGCAAGCTGCTGCTCACCGTCGGAGCTTTTCCCGTGCACCGGGAGTCGGCCGATCGTGAGGCGCTCCAGCGTGCCGAGGAGGTGCTGCGAAAGGGCGAGGTGCTGGTCCTCTTCCCGGAAGGCACGAGGCGGGAAGGCCCGCTGATCGAGGACCTGATGGAAGGGGCGGCGTTCCTCTCGGCACGGACGGGTGCGCCCATCGTGCCGGTCGGCATCGGAGGGTCCGACCTGGCCATGCCCAAGGGCAGTGCGGTCCCGAAGCCATACACCATTCAGGTAGTGATCGGCCCCGCCATCCCTTCCCCTCCCCGGACCGGGGGTGGCCGCGTATCGCGCTCGGCCGTGCACGCGACCACGGAGGCGCTCGTTCCTCGACTCCAGGCCGTCTACGACGAGGCCAAGGCGAAGACCGGCAGGTACTGAGCGCTCCGGCGCCGCCTCAGGAGTGCCGCGGCTCCCTGCGCACCTTCCACCACGTCCCGAGCACGACGCGTCCGTAGCGCACACCGAAGAGCCAGTTCTTGCCCTTCTTGGTCGTCCCGGATGCCCGCGGTAGCCAAACGGTGGGGCGTTCGGTCACCCGCCACCCGCGCTTCATGGCGATGATGAGGAGTTCCGCCGTCTGGTACTGCGGTTGGACGAGGCGGTACGCCACGTCATCGAGCATGCTCACGCGCAGAGCCCGGTAGCCGTTGGACGTGTCGGTGAGCTTGGTGCGGCCCATGCCGCTCATCACGAGCGAGAACACCCGCACGCCCGCCTTACGGAAACGGTCGGTCGTCGTGTCCCGTCCGAGCACCCGTGACGCGACGACGAAGTCCGCCTCGTCGTCGACCAGCGGCTGCAACATGACCGGGATCTCTGCGGGATCGTTCTGCCCATCGGCATCGAGCGTGACGACGTACTGAGCGCCCAATTCGATACAGAGCGCGTAACCCACCCGGAGGGCGTAACCGTGACCCAGATTTTCGCTCAGCACGAAAGTCACAGCTCCGGAGTCCTTGGCAACCTGATCGGTCTTGTCGGACCCGCCATCGACGACGACGAGTGTGGTGACGGCCAGTCCGCACGCCTCCGTCGGCATGGCCGCCAGAACCGCCCCGATGTTGTCCTCCTCGTCGTACGCGCAGATCAGGCCGACAGCGGGAGCAAGCTTGACGTCGGGATGGCGTTGGTCGAATTCGCGGCGCGACTCCTCGATCACGCGGCGCGCCCGATCTGGGTCGGTGCGGATGCTGGCGCTCGAGGTGGCGCCGCCGAGGGCGATCAAAACGCGCGAGGCGTCGAGAAGATCTGACGGACCAGGGGCTCGAAGTGCGAGAGCGGCTTGGTCGGATAGGCGGGGTCGAAGCTCGTTTGGTCCCAGTCGTCCGCGAACCGCTCCGCAAGCCCGTACCAGGGCTCGCCGACGTACTGATCCCGGGCGTTCGGATCCTGTCCGAGATACTCGTAGTAGTGCTTCCCCTGGAAGTCCTGATGCGCCAGGATCATGTGGTACGTGTCCTCACTCACGTACGGACGCAAGATCTCTGCCGCGATGCGCGGATGGTTCATGACCGATACGGCCTTGCCGATGTCGTGGCACAGCGAGGCCACGACGACCTCGTCGGAGGCCCCGGCCTCCTCGGCGCGCGTCGCCGTCTGCAGCGAGTGAACCAGCTGATCCACTTCGAAGCCATCCGTGATCTCCTCGAGTGATGCCAGCATCGCGAGCACGCGGTCGGCAACTCGAGGCTGATGCGCAATCGACTCGACGATGATGTGCTGCCACTGCTCCGCCGTCGACTGGTCCATGCGGGTGAACGTCATCTGACAATCATCGCGCCTGCCGCACTCAGGAGGCCAGCAGGTCGAGGACGTCGGCTGCAGAGATCGCACGATCCTCTGCGGCGGGGTCCGTTCGGCCGGGCACGGGGCGCCCAGCGAAAAGGCCCAGCGTGGAGCCCAGTGCGCGCAGCAGCTCCCGGAGCTCGGGCGGGGGTGGGAAATATTCGTCTTCGGTCGTCACGGTGACCTCCGTGACCCCGTCCTTCGGGGCGAGCCGGGCGATCACCTCGTCCACGAGCGCCTCGGGTGCCGAAGCTCCGGCCGTCACGCCCACCGTGCCGGAGAGGTCGGCGGGCAGTTCGTCGGCTTCGTTGACCCGCAGGACCCGTTGGCAACCACCTGCCCTCGCGACTTTCTCGAGCGCCACCGTGTTGGAGGAATTGGCGGAGCCGATCACGACAACGGCATCGGATTCAGAGGCGATTGCCTTCAGGGCAGCCTGCCGGTTCGTCGTCGCGAAGCACAGGTCGCTCCGATTGGGCATCCAGAGGTCGGGGAAGCGGTGACGGGCTGCCTCCATGAGCCCGCGCCACTCGTCATGACTGAGCGTCGTCTGAGCCAGGAGAGCGACAGGCGCGCCGTCTGCTTGAAGATCCCCGAGAGATTCGAGATCCTCCTCTCTCTCGAGGAGGCGCACCGACTGAGGGGCCACTGCCATCGTGCCGACCGCCTCCTCGTGACCGGCGTGTCCGACGTAGAGAACGGTGTAACCCTTTCGGCTCCGTACCTTCAGCTCGTGGTGAACCTTCGTCACCAATGGGCAAACGGCGTCGACGACGACCCCGCCCCTGCCCCGAGCGGCGTCGACGACCTCAGGAGCCGAACCATGGGCGCTCAGCATGAGGGGTGCCCCGGCGGGCACGTCGGCCACGTCGTCGACGAAGATGACGCCCTGCTCGCGGAAGCGCTCGACCACATGGCGGTTGTGCACGATCTCGTGGTAGCAGTAGACGGGAGGCTCGAAGACCCGGACCATCCAGGCCAGGGCCTTGATGGCCTTCTCGACGCCGGCACAGAACCCCCGTGGCTCGGCCAGCATCACTCGATCCACTCCGGGCACAAAGTCCAGGTTATCGGCAGTAACCTGGTCCCATGTCAGCTCCCACGGTGACTTCGGTCACCGCGGCGTCGCCGGCAGCCCGGGCCGGACTGGCCGTGGGTGACGAGCTCTTGAGCATCGGTGGGCAGGAGCCGCGCGACGTCATCGATTTCCAACGCCTCAGTGACGCGGCCGACCTCAGCGTCCTGGTGCGGCGCGCCGGCGCGCCGCTGCCCAGGTTGGTGCGCGTCGACAAGGCTCTGGGCGAACCTCTCGGCGTCGAGGTGTCGTCTGCCGTATTCGACCGCATCCGCACTTGCGACAACCACTGCGCCTTCTGCTTCATCTACCAATTGCCGAAGGGAATGCGCCGGAGCCTCTACCTCAAGGACGACGACTACCGGCTCTCGTTTCTGTACGGCAATTTCACCACGCTGACTCGTTTCACCGAGCTCGACGCGGAACGCATCCTCACGGAGCGCCTCGGGCCGCTGTTCGTCTCCATTCACACTACGGATCCTGAATTGCGGGCGAGCATGCTGCGCAACCCCAAGGGTGCAACCAGCCTGCGCTGGCTGCAGGTGCTCTTGGATGGCGGGATAGAGGTCCACGGCCAGGTCGTCGTCTGCCCCGGTGTCAATGACGGCGCCGCGTTGGAGGACACGCTGTCGGGGATCCTCGATCGCTACCCGGCGCTGGCCAGCGTTGGTGCAGTGCCGCTGGGGCTCAGCCGATACTCGAACGAGCCCGAGATGCGCGCCCACACCGAGGCGGAGGCGGTGCAGGTCCTCGACACGGTTCACGAGTGGCAGCGCCTGTTCCGCCGGGCGCTCGGGCACCGTATGGTCTTCGCCGCGGACGAGTACTACCTCCTGGCCGGACGTGACCTGCCCCGGGTCGGCCACTACGAGGGTTTCCCGCAACACGAGAACGGTATCGGGATGGCGCGCTCCTTCGTTCAGGCCTTCACCCGACCCGCCGTCGGAGGACCTGGTGGCGTCCGCCACGGATTCTTCGCCTCGGTTGACGCCGCACCGGCGGAGGGCTACCGAGCGCCGAGGCTCCCGGTCGAACCGGCCGGGGTGGATGATCGGCCGGTCACGGTGCTGACCGGCACCTACGGGGCGCTCGTGCTCGGACCACTGGTGGCGGACCACTCTCGTGACGACATTGAGGTTCGGCCCGTGCCCAACGAGTTCTTCGGGGGCAACATCGGCGTGGCGGGGCTGCTCACGGGAGAAGACGTCTCCCGGGCCCTCGGGACTGTGCCCGAGGGGTCGCGCTGTCTGTTGCCCGACGCATGCCTGAACGAGGGCCGGTTCCTCGATGGCCTCACGTTGGCCGACCTGCCCCGGCCGGTCGAAGTGGTGCCGGCGGACGGTCGCTCGCTTCGCGCCGCCCTCGACGGCACGACCTTCCGGCCGGCCTGCGCGGCATGAGCCTGCCCATGGTGGTGGTCGCGGGACGACCCAACGTCGGAAAGTCGTCACTGGTGAACCGGATCGTCGGCTCTCGTGCCGCGGTGGTCGAAGAGGAGCAGGGCGTCACCCGGGACCGGAAGGTGTTGACGGCCGAGTGGTCCGGTGTGCCCTTCTCCGTCATGGACACCGGAGGGTGGCTGGCGGGCGGAGACGCCCTCGAGGCCAAGGTGAGTGATCAGGCCGAGCGGGCGTTGGCCGACGCGGATGTCGTGCTCATGGTGGTCGACGTCACGACCGGCGTGACGGACGAGGACCTGGCGGCGGCCAAGGTGATCCGGCGCGCCGGTCCTCCGGTACGCCTCGTCGTCAACAAGGTCGACGACGCCAACCGGGAAGCACCCACGTGGGAGTTCGTGTCGCTCGGGCTGGGTGATCCTTTTCCCGTCAGCGCGCTCCACGGTCGGGGTACGGGCGACCTGCTCGATGAGGTCGTGGGTCTGCTCCCGTTGCCCGGCGAAGACCGGGGTGAGAAGGTGGATCCGGATTTCGGTCCCGCCCACGGGAAGAGCGACCCCGGCACACCGCGGGTTGCGATCATCGGCCGCCCCAATGTGGGCAAGTCGACGCTCTTCAACCGCCTCCTTGGTGAGGAGCGCTCCATCGTCCACGACATGCCGGGGACGACACGCGACGCCATCGACACCGTCGTGGAGACGCCGGACGGACCCGTGTGTTTCATCGACACGGCGGGCCTGCGCCGGCCTTCCAAGACCGATCGCGGCACCGAGCAACACGCCACGATGCGGGCCCTGCGTGCCTTGGAGCGTGCCGACGTGGCCCTCCTGGTCATCGACGCCACGATTGGTGCCTCGCATCAGGACCAGCGGTTGGCCGAGCGCATCGGCGTCTCCGGGTGCCCGGCCATCGTGGTGTTGAACAAGTGGGATCAGGTGCCGACCGAGGGTCGCGATGACGTCCTGGCCGGTGTGGGTGACCGCCTGGCCTTCCTCGGATCTGCGCCCGTGCTCAAGATGTCTGCGCTCTCGGGCAAAGGGGTGCATCGCATCCTCCCGGCTCTCCGTGACTCCGTCGAGTCGTATCACCAGCGGGTGCCAACCGGGGCGCTCAACCGAGCCGTCCAGGAGTTGCAGGCCCGGCAGTCGGCACCCCGGGCGAGGATCCGCTACATCGTGCAGGGAGCGATCGACCCACCGACGTTCACGCTCTTCACGAACGCGCGCCTGCAGCAGACGTATCTCCGCTACATCGAGCGCGGATTGCGCGAGAAGTTCGATTTCGGGTCCACGCCGATGAAGCTGCGGGTGAGGATCGGCGGCAAGTGAGGGGCGACGGGACCTGATGCCCTGGTGCGAGGAGTGTGACACCCTCGTCGAGGACGAGGAACTGGGGGAGGAGGGCGAGTGCCCGACGTGCGGCACGATCCTGGCCGAGCAGGAGCGCCAGCCGATCCCCTGGTACTTCAAGCTGATGCTGGTGGCCAGCGTGATCTATCTCGCCTACCGCGGCTACCAGGGTGTGACCTGGGTCGCGGCTCACGTGTAGCGTCACCGGCCATGCCGATCTACGAACTCGACGGCGTCGCACCGCGGATCGACGCCGATGCCTTCGTTCATCCCGACGCCGTCCTCATCGGGGACGTCATCATCGGCCCCGAGTCGAGCGTGTGGCCGCAAGCCGTGCTTCGCGGCGACTTCGGCAACATCACCGTCGGGTCGGGTTCGTCCATTCAGGACGGCACTGTGATTCATGCCGGCCCCGGCTTTGCCACGATCATCGGCGACGGATGTGTCGTCGGCCACCTCACACACCTCGAGGGCTGCACCCTCGAGGATGGGTCCTTGGCCGGATCAGGGAGCGTCGTGCTGCACTGGGCCCGGGTCGGACGGGGCGCGACCGTGGGCGCGAATGCGGTGGTGCCCAACAACATGGTCGTCCCACCCGGAGCGCTGGCCCTGGGCGTGCCGGCGAAGGTCTTCGAGGGTCGGTCCGACCAGCGCATGAACCGGCTGTCCGCCGCGGAGTACGTGGCCAACGGCAAGCGGTACCGGGCCACGATGCGCCGGTTGGATTGACCACTCGGAGCTCTACGGCGTGGTCTTGGTCCCTCCGCTGAGTTTGGCGGGGAAGACATCGGTCCCGAAGGGAGCCAGTCCCTTGGCGGCGGCGTAGCCGAGGTGGCCCTGACCGTCGGTGCCGCCACTGGTCAGTCCGAGGAGGTCCTCATAGCTGCGTAGTGCCGAATAGTGGTTGTACGAACCAGTCGTGTCGGTCGAACCGGGCTTGATGTACTTGGCGCTGAGCAGCACCGCACCGACCTGGCCTCCACCTGGTGCGGCGCTGTCCGTCGTCGCCCCGGCATTGCCAGGTGCGTGGGTGTTGGGTCCCGAAGACTCGTTGCAGCAGGCGACGCCGGCGGTCGGTCCGCCGAGGTCGGCTTCGTCGAACGTGACGACCACGAGCATGTCGCCGTGCTTGTAGGCGGGTGCGCTGAGGATCAGGGGCATCCAGGTGTGCAGGAACTGGTCGGCCCCAGTGAGGCCCCCGACGTGACCGCCGGTGCTGTTGGGCCCGGCGCAGGTCGCGTCGTGTCCGTCGTTGCAGAGATTCGGAGTGATGAAGCCGAACCGCGGGGTGGTGCTCTCGCTGTGAAGGTCTTTCGCCAGATGGCCCGTGGGCGAAGGCAGTCCGTTGCTGCCCATGGTGCCGAGCGGAACCACGTTGGCGTTGCACTCCGCCGGGCTGTCGATCACGGAATGGAACCAGACGAACGGGTTGTGCCGCGTGGTGTACTGGTCGGCCGGCGTGGCCACCTCGGCCGTGTCCGTGGTGCCGCTGGCCGGATGCCCGCAATCCGTGCCACCGCCGGCGTCCGGGGTGCCACCGTCACGAGAGGGCGTGTTGCCCATGTCCTGCTCATAGGCCCGCCAGGCCGCGACATGCGTCGTCTTGTTCGGGGCGTACTTGGCGTCGAGCTGCGAGGCGATCGTCGCGACGGAGATGGGGTAGACACATCCCTGACCGTCGACCTGTCCGGGGTTCGCGGCCTTGTCGGCGTCGGGCGTGCCGGGAGCAACGTCTGCAAAAGCGAACCCGTTGTCCGCACAGTCCGCCTGCGTGTCCAGCGTTGGCGCCTGCCCGGAGACCTGGGCGATGTAGTTGTCCAAACTGGCGTGGCCGGTTGCGTAGTAGTTCTGCAACAGCTCCCCCTTGCTGCGGAGCGCCCCGTTCAGGTACGTGGCGGGAGAACCGGCACCGAAGGTGGCCGCATACCCCTCGTTCTCGAGATCGATGACGAGGATGTGGCCGATCTTCCCGGGCGGAAGGGCGGCACGGGGGACTTTCGACGGCGCCGCCGCCCCGGCGTTCGAAGCGAGGAGGGCCAGGAGCACCCCGGAGGCCGCCAGGGTCAGGAGCGCGCGGAGGCGCAGGGCGATGGAGGGAGGGGTCGTGGACACGGCGGGTGAGCGTAGCGGGAACCGACGCCGGAAAACCGGCACGGGACCCGCCTATTCGCGTGTGAATCCGGCGATATCCCGCGCCGTGTCAGCGCTGATGTCGGGGCACGCGATGGCGAAGACCTCGGTGCCGTGCATCGTTCCCATCACCTGGCGGCAACGGGCCTGGACCCCGGCGGACAGGAGTAAGCGGTAGAAGTTGATCCCCTCGTCGCGCAGGGGGTCACACTCGTTCACGTTGATCACGGTCGGTGGGAGGCCCACGACGTCGTCGACGCCCGCAAACGAGGGCCAGGCCAGAGGGTTCCGTTCGTCGAACGCCTCGATGCCGTAACCGATGCGGCCCCGGTTGTTGTGGAGATGTAGCAGGATGCCCTCGTTCTCGGTCGATGAGGGACACTCGGGCGTCGGCCATTGTCCCGCGATGTAGGGGCAGAGTGCGTAGAGGCCCTTGATGAGACCCAGGTCACCATCGCGCTTGAGCTTGAGCCCGGTCGCCAGCGTGAGGTTGCCGCCGCCGCTCTCGCCCGCGACGACGATCCTGGCCAGCGGTCGACGTTGAGCTCCTCCGCGTGGGCGACGACCCAGCGCAGGCCCGAGACGCAGTCGTTGAGCCCGGCCGGGAAAGGGCGCCACCTCGGGGGCCGAAGAGGCCACGATGGAGTTGCGGAAAGTCAACCATGACGACGGCAACGCCGTTGGCGGCGATGTGCTTCCCCCAGCCGCGGTACATCCCGTCGAAGCAGGACTGGGTCGCCATCCCGCCGCCGTGGATGTAGTACACGCAGGCCAACGGGACGTCGGACGGGGGACGGATGATCTGCAGGTTGACGGAGTTGCCATCGGGCTGCGAGACGAACTCCACCGTTGTCACCTCGAGGCCGCTCGGCGCGGCCTCGTCGCAGAGATCCTGGAAGGCTCGAAATGCTTCCCGCCCGGCAATCGCTTCGGGCGTGTTGGCCTCGGCGATCAGCTGCTCCCGGCTCGCCACGTCCGCGAGCGTGATGCGCGGGATGACTTCGAGGATGCCGCGGAGGCGGGGGTCCAGGCGGAGGTCTGTCGCGATGTCCATGGCCATGGGCTCATTCGACCATAAAGACTCTCCGGATGCTCACGACGGTGCGTCGAGCCACTCTTCTTCGGCAGACGGCGTCGGAATCGGGGGCACAGCCGGGGGCGCCATCTTGTCGGCCGCCGCGCTGGCCCGCACTGTCCGAGGTCTGCGATCCGCGGCGGCAGCACTGAGAACGGCCGCCAAAGCGATCACGGATGTGATCTGAGCCGATTGTCCGAATGCCCCGATCTGCATCTTCGGCAGTGCGCCCGGGTGCATCGCCACCGCCAGCCCAGCGCCGACGAAGGCAACGAATGCCACGACGGCCATCAGATCCCCACCCCATCTCCGCGCCGCCCACATGAGCGGGAGAGCGACGAGCGCCAACGGTCCGCCCACCAGGAACAGAGCGCCGAGTGCGCAAGTGGCCAGCAACCAGAAGGGAGGGAAAGCCCGCGCGCCAGCCGGCTCGCGCGCGGGCTTCCTGGAGGGAAGCAGTGCCAACAGCAAGAGAGCTGCGAGCAAGAATGCCCCGAGGAGCAACCCTCCCCGGAAGAGGCCGTCGGGACGCATCGTCAATTGCACTCTGCCCGCCGGGCCGGCTGGAACGATGTAGCCCTGTTGCCAACCATCGACTCGGACCGGCGTCAAAGTGCGGTTGCTGAGTGTTGCCACCCACGCAGCATTGTAGTTCTGCGGGATGACCAGGTATGTCGCCGCACCGGGACCGACCTTGACAGTTCTGGAGGCCGCATTCCAGTGCTCAACGCTCGCCGTTCGCGCCGTGTGCCCGTACCCTGACGCGAAGACAGACGGGGAGTTCTGAAGCACCAAGGACGTTATTTCGAACGGTGCTGAAGAAGCCGCTGCCTCGACCGAGTGATGGCCGGCGGCGAGTGGCACACCGTCCGGTGAGGTGCAGGCAGAGATCCCGACTGGGCGCAATCTCAGCAGATCTCCCAACGATGTGGACACCGAAGTGGGTGTTGACACGCCGTCCACGAGTACCGGCGGACCTTGGCCACAGCCCAGAGTCAACGTGGAGGACATGTCCGGGGTGACAACAGGTGTGTCGTTCAGCGCCGGTATGTGCGCCGACGCGAGTCCTACGGGAACGGTCATCGGTACGCCGTATGCGGGCGAGAGGGTGATCCTGGACGTGGTGCGCAGAAACTCGACTCGCAGCACGTTCGTGACGAGCGGGACGAAATGGATGAGACCACCCGCTCGAGGAACGCGGAGCACCTGGGACTGCCCGGTCGAACCTGATATGGAAATTTCCGTGGGCCGGGACGCACGAGGCGTAGGTGTGAGCACAATCGAATCGACGGTCCGCACGCCGCTCCATGTGAAGGTGAGAGTGGGCCGGGAGTCGCCAAGAGCTGCGATCCAGGGCAGGCCGGCATTGTCCAGCAGGTTCTCTGCTCTGAAGCGAGGCAGATACCCCAACCAAGATGAAGCGCTGACCTGCTGAACCGCGGAGACCGTCGGTGTCAAGAACTCCAGGAGGGATTCGAGTGCGGGACCCGGTACGGGTACGGCATATCCCGTGATGTTCGTCGCCATTTCCTTTGGGATCACGAACGTCCGAGACATGGTCGGATCCTCCGTGACGCTCGAGCCGAGGGAGAGATTGGTGTTCGGTAGCAGTCGGTTGAAGACGATGACCGGTGGGTTCTTTTTAGGACCAGTGAATGACGCGGCTTCGTCTTCCGGCACCTTCATGTTCTGCTGGAAGGAAACACCAGGAACGTCGATGTCGGCAATTCCAGCCCCTACTGCGATACCGGCGGGCAGGATCTGCGACGGCGGTCTGACTCCGGCGATGGTTATCTTGAGGTACCGGCTCTTGCCGGGCGGAACGGTCAGGCGTACAGGCGACGATGTGTCTGGCAGGAAGCGCTTCGTGCTGCCACGGTCGGTCGATATCGTGAGCTGCGAAACACGGGGTTGCTGGGGAGACCCAGCCAGTGGGGTCACGGTGATCGTCGTCAGAGGAACCGGGTGATCGAACCTGATGGAGATCCACTGCCCAATCGAATTGTCAGTGGCATCCGCCACCCAAGCCGTGGACGGATTACCGTCGAACGCCGAATAGGGGCCTTCAGTCGGTTGAGCAACAAGTGAGGATCCGTAGGAAGATGCCGTTACGGCGGCGGCTCCAATCGGTGCCTCAACCGTTTCATGTTGCGTACCTGATGTGACGCTGTACGTCAGGGGTATGTGGGCAGGCTTCGAGCCCGCGGACTGTCCGGGACCGAGCAAATACGACGTGTTGTTTCGGACACCGCCGAATCCCACGTCCCTGCGTTGATTGCCATCGGTGATCGCCCAGGTGGCGTTGGCCACAATCGGTACTCCTCGGGCGAGCACATCGCCAGCTAGGAAAGACGCGCGCCCATTCAAGACGTCGGCACCCTCTAGCGGGCGAAGTGATCCCGCATCACCGCTCACCACAACGGGGTTGGCTACCGGAAAGGTGTGAACCGCAGACTCGGAAGAATCGACACGGAAGATCTCGATCGCACGCAAGTGCGTGTAGGCAGATGAGTCGTACACTGGCAATGCGCCGACCTGGACTTGACGCTGTGGAAGCATTGGGCCGAACGAGGCGACTTCGGTCAAACCTGCAGTTTCGGAGAGCACCTGGTGGACCTGCGCCGGCGGGGGCGCTCCCGTGGCCGTCCAATCGAGGTCGTTCCTTTCGATGACGTACTTGATACCCTCTCTGGACAGGAATTGTCCGAACCCGGGCGGTGAGATCCCGTAGTCAAGGGTCTGTTCGACAGCAGTCAACGTCTGAGTCGAACCATTGGAACCCAAAGGAATGACGTCGTTCCAGAGGAGAGACGTGCTTCCTACCACTTCCAGTGGTTCGTCGAGCGGGCTTCCCCACTTGTACTGAGCCGAACTTGCACCCGGTACGAGGAGAGCATTCTGGTGACCCTGGTGTGCGGTCAGCCAATCGCCAGCCTGGCTCCAGTAATGCGGAATCGCCGTAAAGCCTCCGCCGCCGTAGAGCTGGAGGCGCCAGAACGGGGTCGCAGCGATCACTATGGCGGCCACGGCGACCGCTCCGAGTGCGAGGCGGCGGGCGGAGACTCCAATCCGGAACTGAGCGCTCCTCGCCCGAAAACGCGGCTCCGGGGACAGCATCGAGGCCACACCCAACGCGAGAGGCAAGGCGACGTCGGGAGCGAACTTAGTCACATTTCGCAGGGGAGCGAGGCTCGTGTCGAGCAGCGGCTGCAGGGCATGGGCGAAAGGGGCACCGAATGGGCCGGCGTAACCGATGGCGATGGCAACAGCGCCAAACGCCATCGATGCGACGAGAAATAGGCGCTCGGGAGTGCGACGGCAAAGGCCGGCCAGGCCAAGCGCGGTGACCACAGAAGTTCCGATAATGACGACAGCGGATGAGACGATCGTCCAAGCTCCTGGCAGGAGAGCACCGCCCAGGGCGTAGTAGTCAGTCCAAAACGAGGCCCCCCGAAGCGATTCAAAAACGGATGCGGTGCTCGTCGTGACCGCCGCCGTCTCGGTATAGGGGAGGTAGTTGTACCCGTATCTGCCGACGATGACGAGAGTAATGGCCCACCAGAAGCACGCGCACGCGACGGCGACGACCCACCAGCCCACCAATGACCGACGTCGAGGGCAGGGCTGACGAGTCAACAGGAATATGGCTGCGACGGGTAACACGGCGAAGACGACGGTGGCATTCGCTCCGCCCATCAGCGCCACCGCGAAACCAGAGCGTCCAGCCGCCTGTCGGGGAGATCCCTCAACTGAACCGACCACGAGCGGTCGTACGACCCAGGGGAGGAGAACTACCGCCAACAGCGCCGCAGTTGTCGTCGTCCATGTGAGGACGATCGGAGCGGCGCAGTAGGTTATGCCGGCAACCACGCGGGCATAGGGTCGCCCGATCCCGAGTGCCTCGGCCAGCCGCACGACACCCCAGCATCCGACCGTGAGCAGGAGCGCCAACCAGAGTCGCTCGGCACACCAGGTCGGGATGTGAAGCCATTGTGTGAGTGCAAAGAACGGTCCTATCGGCAAGAACAAGTCAATGGATTGAGTAGCGGCTCCGCCAAAAAGATGGTCGCTCCAGAGGTGCAGCGCTGACTTGAAGTAGGCGACTGGTGTCAGGATGAGTGACAGCTTGGTGTCGTCTTCGATGACACCTCTGGCCTGGACAAAGGTGACTGCGAGGAACCCTGCTCCCAAACCCGCCAGCACCCAGCGGCTCACGGGGTCCGGGCAGCGAGCGTTGTCCTTCAAGTCGGTGGTCGGCATGTCTGGCGTACGGCGGATCCGGACGGACCCTGGTGTTTCCATCAGCAGGCCATTGTTCCTCTCGAGTCGAAGGTGGTGTCGACATGCTGCCTGATAGACGACAGGAATGATCCAGGCAAGGAAAAGCGGCGTCTCAATGGCGCCGCATGACGAGCGCAAGGTTCCATGTGACGACTTCCCGCACGCCCGGGAGTGCCACTACAGGTTTCGTCCAGTAAGGGTAGTACCGAGGAAACGCATCAATGAGGTCAGCATTCGGCGCGCTCCGAGCCCAGGCCAGCACCTCTGAGATGTCCAACCGGAACAAATTCGCGCCGTATCGGTTCTTGGGGGCGTGACCGGAGGTCCGCTCGTACCGCATCGCGGAGCGCTCGCCCCCGAGGTAGTGCCACGGCGACGTTTCATGGCCTCCGAATGGTGAGAACCAATTCGTGAAGGCCAGGAACATCGTGCCCCCCGGCCGGATGACTCGGAGCATCTCCTCGAAGAAGGTCCTGGGATCCGGCACGTGCTCAATCACATTGGATGAATGACTGATGTCGAACGTGCAGTCGGCAAAGGGCAATCTCATGCCGTCCGCAATGACTCCGTATCCGAGTCCGCGTCCGGCAGCAGTCAGCTCGTCCCAGCATGGCTCTACGAAACAGCTCTCGGCCTCGGCGCGTCGGAATGCCTTGGCGAAATAGCCCGAGCCACCGCCGACATCGATTATCCGTTGCCCAGCCAACGGGTGGTGGCGATCGACGAGCGCAACGGTGTCGTCCGCCAGAAGGGTGTAGAAGCGGTCCGGATCATCGTACTGAGAACGGAAGGCACTGAACAGTCTGATGGACCGTCGCATTCCTCCGCTCGCCGGATCGGAATCGCTTTCCGCCGTGGCAGAAAGATGGAGTTGCGAATCTCTTGCGTGAGTGTGGGAACCCGAGCCGTGCGCCCGCCTGGTCCTACCATTCAGGTGGCTGACGGGGCTGGACCCGGCGACGTCCTCCAACACCTCGAGCCAACGATCGACCGTGCGTTCCCAGGTGAACTGTATTGCCCTGTTTCGGGCCGCGTCACCCATCCGATCGCGGCCATCGGAATCAGAAGCAAGTTGCACCCATGCCCGAGCGAGGGCCTCGGGTAACTCGCGCTCCGGGGCGCGAACCAGGACCCCGGTGACTCCGTCAACGATCACGTCGCGGATCCCTGGAGCATCAACCGCGAGTGCCGGGGTTCCGTGTGCGGCTCCCTCCATGATGGACATGCCCCAGCCTTCGTGTTGGGCAGCGCTCACCACACTCCATGAGCGAGCGAGCAGGCGGCTCTTTTCCGTCTCCGTGATCCGACCAATGACTTCAACGAGAGGAGTTTCTGTAGCCAGACGGCGGAGATCCGCCAGCCCCGGACCGTCCCCCGCGACGACCAGCCGCCCACCCAGTGCCGGAGCTGCCAGTGCCCAGGCTCTGAGCAGCAGATCGAGGCGCTTGTGTGGAACCAGCCGACTCAGCGACAAGAACAGCGGTTCACTGGCCTTCGGCGGCATCGGCCCCAATGGGATGTCGACTCCGCTTTCGATGACCTCGATGCGATTGCCGGCCACGCCGATCTCACGGAGAGCTTCGGCCGTAGAGCGCGATACGGCGATGAATACCCGCTTTCGATAGGCAGCAGGCATCACACGACTCTCGACGAAACGGCCCACGGCAGCCACCGGAGCCGGGAATTGCATGCTCCATTGGTCGGTATGAACGTGGTGCACAAGGCAGACTGACGGCTTGCGTCTCCAGAGAGGCGAAAAGAACGGCAACCCGTTCTCGACGTCGATCACGACATCAGCCTGTCCGAACCGAGTGGCGCACACGATCGGGGCTCGCAGGTACTGCGAATAGGAGCTCCCGGCTTCGATCACCGGGTAGTTACGTTGAGACACAGGCCCGCCGCAAACCAGAGCTACATCGTGACCTCTGTTCGACAGCGCGCACAGCAAGCGATCAAGGAGGACCTCAGCGCCGCCTGCGAGCGGGTTCGCCAGGTCCCGCCAGCTTACGGCAACCAATCTCACGATTCAGTTACGGTGAAGAGAAGAGGGCTTCCGGCCTGCGATCCCGTTAGGTGCCTAGCGATGAGGTATTTCCTCTTCCTCATTGTGGTGCCTCTCCGCTGCTGCAATTTCGCTCGGAGCGCTCGATGCGACACCATCGCTCATGAGCGCCGGTAGCGAACCGTGATCCATAAGCTCTGAAATCGAAACGAAATGATTACGAGCGATCGAGTCTGGGATGAGCTCACCGATCCGGGAGACCGCTTGGTGGACTGCTTCAGGTGCAGATAACGGGAATAGTACGACGACACGATCCTGAGGCACATCCAAGACAGGAAGCGTCCGTCCGAATTCGTCGAAGAGCACGGAGCGAAGACTCGCACGAAGGTCATGCGGACCAATGCTGACCGACACTGCGGGTATCGGCGGCAGTTTCCTTCCTACGCGCAACCGGAAGACATCGAAGGCCATCGACAGAGGATCCACCACTGGTCGCACCGCGCTCCCGTCGACGTCGCGCCAATGCACGGGAACTTCGGCCACGCTTACACCCAAACGTCGAGCGAGGTCGAGCAAATCAACGTCGAATGCAAATCCCTCAACAACCATGCAATGGAAGAGAAGACGGGCCACTGGAGTGCGGAATGCCTTGAACCCGCACTGGGTGTCGCCGACTCCCAAGCCTGTGAGGGTGTTAACCAGGCGATTGAAGGTTTTTCCCATCAAAGCACGCCGAAAGCTGTCACATTCGACACTCGATCCCGGTATGGAGCGAGAGCCAATTGCCATGTCGACATCGTCAATCGCCGCGACGAGAAGCGGGATCTGTTCAGGATCGACGGCCATGTCTGCGTCCATGAATGCGACGACCGACGCATGCGCAGCCGCGATTCCGTCACGAATGGCCGCTCCCTTTCCAGAATTCACCTGGCGCCGCAAGACATGAAGATCCGTGAAGGTGAGGGCGAAGAGGTCCTCAGCACACTGCGCCGTGTTGTCGGAGCTGCCGTCGTCAACCACGATCAGTTCGGTTGAGGACGGATCTACTGCGCCTCTGACGACAGCGCGTTCGAGTCGAGCGGCCTCTTCCAGAAGGCGCCCTTCCTCGTTGAATGCCGGCACGACGATGCTCAGCATGGGCTGGTCAACGGACAAGGTAGCGTTCCTCGCGACACTGAGCAGGGGAGCTACCCGTAGCGACGTGGCGCCGCTCGGTAGCCACTCGCATGCCTTCACCTGGCGAGTATCCCTCCCGCTTGATGATCATCATCGGCCTTCCCCCGTACTTGCCCGCTCCGGACAACCGGCACACGATACTTGGTGTATCGAGGCTGTTTGAGGTATTTCGAGGGGCTGGGGGCGGGCCGGGGCGGTGGCCGGTCACCCTGGAGCCCCCAAGAGGTCCGCTGTTGGCCCAGTGACGGCCCCGAGACGGCCCCGAGACGGCCCCGAGACGGCGGGGGAGGGGATCCGAGACGCCCGACAACGGGGTCCACCGAGGTGGCTCCGAGTTGGTCCGTACGTCCAGCTGGTACGGCCCAGTGTTCGCGAACCTGGTGGGTGGACCGCATGACCGGAACGGCCAGTACGGCAGCGCCGAGGGACTCAGCGGTTGGCCGAACTCACTCGGACAGTCGCTCCTCGACGACCACTGGCACTTCGCCCCTCCCCAGGGAGCGTCCAAGCCTGTTCCAAGAGGTTTCCGACAGACCGACGTAGAGTGAGCCCTTGGTGACGGTGCGAGCAGCAGCAGGTGGAGGGCCTCGACCGACGGCACGGGAAGCGCGTCCGACCTCCGAAGTGTTGATCCCGAGAGGGCCTCGATCCCTACACTCGAGGTCGTCCGGAACGTCCTCATCGCACAACCTTGTGGCGTGGCAACCGTGACCGCACAAGAGCCAGAAGCGAGCTGCACGTGGGACCCGCCCATGAGACCAGCTGACCCCGTATCCCTGGGCAAACAGGTGGCACGAGGCGGGGCATTGGTGTGGTGCGGAATGGTCGCCCTCGGCTTGTCGACGGTAATCCTGTTGGCCGTTCTCTCTCGACAACTGCACCAGCAAGGCTTCGCCGGGCTCTCAGCGGTGTTCGGGCTCTTGTTCATCGCGTCACTCATTCCGTCGGGCATTCCGTTGCGATCCGCTGCGCTGATAGCGGATGGAGCACCACCGCCGCGGATTACGCGGAAGATCGTGATCCCATCACTTCTCGCTGGGGCGGCCATCTCGCCACTGCTGGGATACCTGCTCGGGCTGCCCACGTTGAGCGTGACACTGATCGTCGCCCAGGTGCTTCTCTCATTTCCTCTGGCCATACGGCGCGGCGGGCTGATCGCATTCCACAGGTTCACTGCACTCGGCACCAATATGCTGCTCGAGGCAATTCTGCGGGTGGCTCTTGGCTCTGTTGCCGGATTCCTATGGGGAATCAACGGCCTGGTGGCCGGTCTGGCTCTAGCGACCCTCCTCGCGCTCCTCATCCTTCCAACCACGCCCGTCACCGCTGTTCAGCGACCAAGGCCCCTAACACCGATGTTTGACACGTGGTTCTCCGTCGTCTTGCTGGGGGTTCTGGTCCAGATGGACATCCTGCTGGCCGCACGGGCGCTATCGAGGACCGCTGCTGTTCAGTACGACGTTGCTGCGGTGCCAGCAAAGGGTGTGTACCTCGTGCTGGCGGCCGTGAGCTTGGTCGTGTTTCCCTACGTCCGCTCGAAGGCACAGGCGCGAAGCGTTGTTATCGGCGCGATGGCCACGATGGTGCTCGGGCTAGCGGTCACTTCCCTCCTGGTTGTCTTCCGCGGGGTGATCGGCCACATTCTCGGCCAGGCTTCTGCCCCGTTCTGGCTCCTCATCTGCTTAGGGTGCGCGATGTCGATCGCTGGTGCAACCGGCGTCATCGTGAACTGCGACGTTGCGCTCGGAATCGCTCGGCCGTGGCCGCCTCTACTGCTCGGTCTATTTGCGCTATGCGCCATCTGGTTCTCGCGGCCTACTGCTGCCGCGCTCGGAGCGACGGTGCTCGGCGTGCAGGCGTTCACTTTGCTGCTCAGCCTGTGGGTGTGCCTTCATGGTCAACGAGGATCAGTGATGGATTCCAAACCTCCCGGTCCGGCGGCGTCGTCGCAGGGGTCAAATGCCCGTTGAGAGGTCCTCGATCATGGCCTCATGGCCGATCTGCTGGCGGTGAGACCTCAATAATGCCGAGCTTGCCATCTCGAATGTCCACCGGTAATCCGTGATTTTCCATGACTTCGAGATAGCCAGCCAGTGCACCGTCAAATTTGGCGTTCGGAGTGCAGTCGTCCACGACGATGATGCCGCCGTGTGCCATTCGCGGAAGAACTTCCTCGAGTGATCGCACCACAGGACGTTTGAGATCCACGTCGATGAGGCAGAAACTGATGTCCTTCAGTGGTTCAAAATCGAAGGTATTGACGTCGGCCTGCTGCGATGTCACTCGGCTCACGCGATTGTTGAACATGGTTTGGTCGAACCACTCCTTCCGGTAAGCCCGAAAAAGATCTGAGTAGAGACGGTGATCCTTGCCGCGAGCACTCTCTGCCGCGACGTCCTGCTCGGTGAAACCTGCAAACGTATCTATGCACACGTATGGACGGGAATCGAGGAGATCGTCCAGGTGCTTGTTGAGAAATACGGTCGTATGTCCGGCAGCACAGCCGATTTCCAGGATGGGACCGGTCAAACTGTGCGTTGCCGTGAGACACGAGACGAGCGTGGACAATTCACGCGGGCGAAACATGTATTCATAGCGGTAGAATACGAATCGATGTAAGCCGGTTCGATACGCAATCGTCTTCAAGGTTGTCGCAAGAACGGTCTTAACCCTGGGCCGCACTGCCGTTATCCCGACTCCAGGAAAGGTGTTGACGGCAAGCTCGCCGTGTACTCGCATCGGTGTGCGTCACGTCGAGCAGACTAGCGACTGTGGGTTCAGGTCGGAGTACTGGCCGACGACTTCGTACCCGGAATGGACCTCCGTTTCCTACCTCAATGAACCGCGAGCCGTCGCTCCGCTCAACGTGCGAGCTTCATGAATCGACATGAAAGGGAAGCGTGGACGGTCGCAGGTCAGACTCAGTGCCGGCCGGGTATTCACACTGGGCCCCTTTCTGCACCAGAATACGGGGCCTCGGAACATCATCCGCCAGCGCGCCCCACGACTAGCTCCGCATAACCGGCAATAGCTCCGGCCCAAATCGCACGCACGGTCGTGAGCCGGCTGATCAACGGGGCGCGTGCAGGGAGGCACGCCATCGACGTCACCACGAGCCATACGGGGATGAAGAGGCCGACAGAGCTCACGCGGTGGAGCCCGCGACTGTGGCGAGCATGAAAGCGGATCCTCGAGAGCGCCATCTGCCGGGCACGCCCTTCACCATGGCTCACGGTTGCGCGCACCATCGCACGACCTGCACTCAGCCCAACCCAGCCGTAATGTCGGACTCGAGCATCCCTCACGACGATGGTTCGCAATCCACATTCCCTTATTCGCGCACCGAGATCTGCCTCCTCGTAGTGAATTGGAAAGCGTTGTTCATCGAAACCACCCACCGCCTCCAGGACATCACGTGGCACCGCGAACGCATCCGGCATGTCCTCCGTGAGCCACGTCGACTCGCTCGGAAGCTCCGTTCCTCCACTGAGTAGACATCGAGTGAATCCGGTCCAGGACGAACGTGTGATGCCTGCACACCAGATGGTTCCACCATCTCCGGCATAGATGATCGGGCCCGCGAGTCCGACGTCTCCAATCTCGAAGGAACGGGCGAGTTCGGCAATTGCCTTTGGTTCAACCACGTTGTCGTCGTCGATGAAGAAGGCAATATCCGACGACGACTCTTTCCAACCGACGTTCCTTGCTCCGGCCACGTTCAAGCCGAGTCCCGCTTGGATCACTCGGACGTGCAGTCCCTCGATCGGTTCCGGAGACGCGGATCCGGCCGGATCGTTGTCCACAACGACAACCTCATCCGGAACCCGTGTTCCCGTGCGCAAGGACAGCAGAAGCGCCCGTAGCATGTCCGGCCGACGATATGTCGGGATGACGACTGCAATCATCTTGTGCCGACCATCAATGCCCTGCGATCTGTGAATCTCTGGCTCCCGCGAATTCGCCTGCTGGTTCTTCGCAATCGAAAGATCACTTGGAGATGAAAGCTAACAGCGGGATGCGGCAAGGGGTAGGAGGCCCAGACAGCCGAAATGGGCCGGCCCCTGTGGTCGGCCGGGGTCGGCCATGCGGTATCCCCGGATTGAGTAGCCTCTGGCTCAGTCGTTCCGGAACTGCTCGCAGTGTGTACGCAACGACCCAGGCGAGTACCGTGGTGCTTTGATTCAAGGTTCTGGCCAGGAACGGGCTGTGGCGCAGCTTGGTTAGCGCGCTTGACTGGGGGACGGAACCAGCCCGATGGCTCCCGGTGGCGCTAGATGGATTCCGCCAGGTGACGAGCTACTTCGCAGAATGGCCCGATGGCTCCCGGTGGCGCTAGATGGGTGCAGATTCACCGCGGTTGTTAGCAAATCTGTTAGCAAAGGGTGAGCTCAGACGTACGACCCGATCAGCGGTTGAATATTTCGGGGTGGATCGGCCGCATGAACTCGACCATTGCAGTCCACCCTCTGTTCATTTGGTCGATATCTTCGACGCTGTAGCCCTCGGAAAAATCCCGGACGCCTTCAATCATTTCTCTTGCCTCGGCATCGAGAAAGCCCGATGACATCATCGCCTCGCTGCCGCGGACGAGCTCGGACATACCCAGGAGCACCGGGTCCATCTCTGATTTGGCCGGCTCGCTGCCATCGTCGCGCGGAGAGAGGCAGTCCATCGTGTAGGTCATGGCCTCAGCCAGCCACTCCACATACTCATCCCACGCCCTAGCGAGCGGCCCGAAAACGTCCCGGGCCAAATCTTCGATGTTGTAGTCGTCGTTCTGTTTCGGTCGTCGGAGCATCAGCGTCAGACACTGTAGATCGGACGCTAAGCGGCCGAGCCTTGACGGGGTATATGTCAGCTAGCCCCGCCGAGGATGAACGACGCCGTCAGGTTTGCGGCGTCCTGATCGACCTGCTGGCGTACGTGTTGGTACGTGTCGCCTGTGATCTGAATCGAGGAGTGCCCCAGGCGCTCGGACAGCACCTTGAGCGGGACGCCGGCCTCGAGGGACGCGGTGGCGTATGCGTGGCGGACATCGTGGAGCCGGATGGCAGGGAGGCCTGCCGACTTCACCTTCCGGGCGAACGCTTGGGTGACGCGCTCGAGGGTGATGGGCGGCACCATCCTCCTTACCGAACACTAGGCCGGTGTCGGTCCATCCCGGCCCCCACGCCAGACGCTCCTTGGTTTGCTGGCGCTTCCATCCCTTGAGCGCCGCCACGGTCGCCGGGTCGAGCCCAATGGCCCTGGAGCTCGAGGCCGACTTGGGCGACGTGGTGACGACCTCATAGCCGACGCTGACCCGTGTCTGGGAGACGTTCAGTCGGCCGGCCTCGAGGTCTAGGTCCTCCCACCTGAGGCCGCACAGCTCGCCGCGGCGCATACCGGTGGTGGCTGCCAGGAGCCAGAGCGCATAGAGCCGATCCTTCGCTACGAACGCCAGGAATGTCCGTAGCTGCTCGGGGGACCAGACATCGCGCTTGGAGCCACCCGGACGCGGACCGTCCGCCAGAGAGGCCACGTTCCGGGCGACCTTGCCCCACTTGACCGCGTCACCGAGGGCCTTGGAGATGGCGACGTGAATGGAATGGACGGTGGTGGGGGACAGGCCCTCGCCGCTGTTGACCTTCCCGGACTTGAGCAGGTCCCGGTAGCAGGCGTTCAGTTGGGGGGCGTCGAGCGCCTTGAGCGGGACGCCGCCAAGCCGCGGGATGACGTGGCTGTTGGTCAGGTTCCGGTAGAAACTGGCGGTCGTCGGCTTTAGCTTCCCGCCGGCCACCAGGTTGTCCAGAGAGGGGAGCCAGTCGTCCTTGAGGTACTCCCCGAAGGTCTGCTTCGTGGGGGCGATGTAGACGCCTTGGTCGATGGTGCGGACGGTTTCTTTGAGCTCGTCCTCGGCCGCCTTCTTCGTGGCGAAGCCGCCACGCCATACCTGCTTCGTCTTCCCCGTCGCTGGGTCAGAGACCCGGTAGACGATGCTGTAGGTAGCGCCGCGCTTGTGAATGGACCCTCTCATCTGCCCAGCCTTTCCGCTGCCCTGTCGGCAGCCTCTTCGATCGCCTGTTCCATCTCGGCCTCTAGTTCTCGGGTTACACGTCCCCGCACTGCTTGCACCTTGCCGGGGCGCTCAGCAGCTCGCCCCTCGCGCTCGTCGTGAAACGATCGTCCCCATATCCGTTGAGCGGCGAGCATCACGTCGCCCGGCGATACCCCCAACTGCGTGCGCTGTTCGAGCCGAGCGGCAACAGCCACGTCCATGGGGTCATCGTGGTGGAGGATCCTCTTCATCTCCCCGCGGGTGATGCCGGGTTCAAGTTCCCAACGCGCGCTCAGGTTCTCCACCAGGGCGGCGCGGTGCTGCGACAGGCTCGCGAGCACGGCCTCGCCCCTACGCGTGGCGTCCTTCAGTGTGGGCGATGTGTACTCAAGTCCCGAGTAGTCCTCGTCACCCTCGATGACAGCGCGCAGGTAGCCCGCGGCCCAGGAGGCCGAGTCGACGGCCACGGCATCACCGGGGGGGCCGATCAGGTCAGCCATAGAAACTCCCAGGGCTGCGCAGAGCACGACGGCTTCCGTGAGACGCACGTTTCGTCGTCCCGTTTCCACCATGGTGACGGTCGCTCTGTCCCAGGTCAGGCCGTGGAGGCGGAGCTGAAAGGCCAGCTGCTCTTGCGTGAGCGACTTGGCCTGGCGGAGTCGGGAGACGTTGCTGGCTACTACCGACTCAAGCTGCGGGGGGCGCTCCATGCCAACTAGCTTGCCACAGAATCTTGACTTTCACAACATCACGGAGGGTCGGATATTGCTACGCCCCCTTCTCTTGTTAGCGTTCTGCCAGGCAACTAAGCGGGAAAGCGGGCTGGCACACTAGAGGGATGCGAGCGACCGTTGTAAATCACGACACGTATTCCCGCCTTCGTCAGTGGCGGATGGAGGCCGGCGTCACCCTCGAGGAGCTTGCTGGCCTCACGGGCTGGTCTGAGCCGTACCTATCCAGGGTGGAGCGGGGCGAGAGAAAGCTCAAGCCCCTGGACCGGGTCAGGCTGGCCCGCGCCGTTGGCGTACCGGTCGGGGCGCTTTTCGAGCCCGAGTTCCCTCAGCCAAATGGGGCGGTGTCGTGACGACTCTCGCCGACATCACCGCGCTGCCGCCCACGCTGAAGGACGCCGAAGCGGCCGACATCTGGGGCATCAGTGCCGATTCGCTGGGGGAGCAGGCTCGCAACAACTGTGCGCCCGTTCCGCCCCTGTATCTCGGTCGTAGCCGCCGCTGGCCGACAGTCCTCGTACTCCGCTCGGTCGGGATTGAGTGGAGCCCCCAGGCGGTAGGGCCATGAATGGCGAATGCGGCCCGAGGGCCGCATCCCAGATCACCGCCGGCAAGCGAGACCAGAACCAGGCTACCACCAGTCCGCGTCACCAACTGGCCGTCGCTCGTGCGAACGCCCTCGTCGTCGACCTAGTTGCCGCGGCCGATGGCATATTCGAGCCGACGCAAACGGTGCTCGATGCCCTGGCAGGTCTAGCGGTTTCGCTCGCTTTCGATCTGAGGGCAGCATGACGCTCCCGACGATGCTCCTCGAGCTCGACCCTAGAGAGCTCCGTGACCTCGCCGCGGCGATCGAGGGCCAGTCGGCCAGCGCGCGGGCGCGGGCGCGGCTGACCGACGCCGGTAGAGCCGAGCTGGCGGACCTACTGATCCGAGGCGACCGGCCGACCATTGGATGGTGGAAGCGTCAACTTCCGTCGCTGGGGGAGAGGCCATGACCGTCACCGCCGCTGATCCCGGCTTCGGCCCGGACCAGCTGCTCGACGATGTCGAGGCGTTCCTCGAGCGGTTCGTCGTGTATCCGAGCGAGCACGCCCGCGTCGCCCATGTGCTCTGGATCGCCCACGCCCACGCCATGGAGAAGTGGGATTCGACGCCGCGGATCGCCTTCCTTTCGCCCGAGCCAGGGAGTGGAAAGAGCCGAGCCCTCGAGGTGACCGAGCTCTTGGTCCCCAACCCGGTGCACGCGGTCAACACCACGCCGGCCTACTTGTTCCGCAAGGTGGCCGACGAGGCGGGATTGCCAACGATCCTGTTCGACGAGATCGACACCGTCTTCGGGCCGCGGGCCAAGGAGAACGAAGACATCCGGGGCCTGCTCAACGCCGGCCATCGCAAGGGTGCGGTCGCTGGTCGCTGCGTGGTGAAGGGTAAAGAGGTCTTCACCGAGGAGCTGCCGGCCTACTGCGCGGTGGCGCTGGCCGGCCTGGACGATCTGCCCGACACACTGATGTCGCGGTCGGTGGTCGTCAGGATGAGGCGCCGCGCTCCACTCGAGCAGATCGCGCCGTTCCGTCACAGGCTGCACTCGCCAGCCGGTTTCGCCCTCAGAAACGACCTCAGCCGGTGGGCTGGCGAGATCCCCGCGGGCGTATGGCCCGACATGCCCGATGGCATCGAGGACCGGAACGCCGATGTCTGGGAGGCACTACTCGCCGTGGCGGATGCCGCCGGCGGCGACTGGCCCAGGCGCGCCAGATGTGCCGCTGTGACGCTTGTGACGGCTGCTAAGGCAGCTGTACCCAGCATCGGCGTGCGACTCCTTGCTGACCTCCTGGCCGTCTTCTCGGAGCACGGAGATGCCGACTACCTGTTCACAGAAGACATACTCAGCTCGCTGGTGGCGATGGACGATGCGCCGTGGGCTGACATCCGCGGTAAGGCGCTCGAGGCGCCGCGGCCTCGGCCACCGCCTGTCCAAGTACGAAGTCAAGTCGCGAACCGTTCGGGTTGGCGATCGAACGTCGAAGGGATACGCGAGAGCTGACCTCGTTGACCCTTGGACCAGGTATGTGACCCTTGTGACGCACTTAGAGAGTGGCGACGTAGGACCGTCTACCAAAGGGAACGTCACAAGCGTCACAACGTCACAACCGTCATTCGGCCCGGTCGGAGCTCGGTGATGGGTCGCCGTAGCGGCAGCACGGTCCGCCCATCCAAGAAGCGCCGGCGCCGTGAAGCTCAGACGCGGTACCAGCGCACTCAGCAGACGCGGCAGGACAGCCAACGGAAGAAGAAAGCCGCGGGCGAAGCCATGTTGAAGATCTGCGCGACGGCCGGCGCTACACAACACCCCCACACGGCACTCCCTGCGTGCCCCCACCCACGCCCCGGCCGGGTGCTGCCTGCTACCGACGAGCCAAGAGCCAAGACCCCGGAGGGCGGGTCCTACAGCCGTGGCGACGGCCACCAGGACCTAGCCCGCACCATGGTCACCCTCCTGGCTCTGAAACTTGACCTACCCGGCGGAAACGCTGGCCAGAGGGTTGTGGGGATGGTCGGAAAATCATGATGAAACTCCCCGACAACGTCACCGCGTGGGAGTGGGAGCGAGTGAGATCCCAGGTGATCGCCTCGTCGCACGTCTGCGCTATCTGTGGACGTGAGCTCCGCCCGGACGCACCGTCGCGGAGTCGGTGGTCGACGGCTGTTGACCACAAGATCCCCCGGGTGACGTTCCGCAACCTCGATCCGCAGACCCAGCGGTACCTGACGCTCGATCCCTCGAACCTCCAGGCGGCTCACGCCCGCTGCAATGGGCAGAAGGGCGCCCGGCGTCAGCAAACAGTCCGTCCCCGACCCCAATCCCAGGTGTGGTGATGACCCTCAGCAAGAAAGCAGCCGACGAAGCCGCCAAGACGCCCAGCCAGAAGCCGGTGACCAATGGTGTCAACGGGCTGCTGCGGTCCCTGTCCCTAGACGAGGCCGGCCGAGCCCGGGCCGAGATTGCCCGCTCACTGGCGAAGCGGATGGACATCCCGGGCACCGGGGCGACGTCGCTGGCGTTGCTGAGCCGGGAATTGCGCTCGGTGCTCGCCGACATCCTCGACCCTGATCGCCAGAATGCTGCGGCCGATCTGGTTCGCTCCATCTTCTCGGACAACGCATGAAGGCCGCGCCGCGCTACGCCACACCGAGAACGCCGAGCCGGAAGAACATGCTGGGTCCGGCCACCAAGCTGGCGAAGCTGCTCGGACTCGAGCTCATGCCGCACCAGGCCGACGCCATCGCCCTGGTGACTGAAACAGACGAGCGAGGGATGCTCGTCTACAGCGACGTAACGCTCGTCTGGCCCCGGCAGCTCGGGAAGAGCACGACCCTGCTCGTCCTGTTGCTCGTCCGTGCCCTCGGTACACCGGGGAGTCGCTGCGGCTACGGTGCTCAGTCCCTAAAAGACGCCCGCAAGATGCTGCTCGAAGTGTGGGTGCCGATGCTCGACGCGTCGGCGCTGAAGGGGTCCTACAGCGTGAGGGCGGCCAACGGGTCCGAGGCGATCCGGTTCGCCAACGGCAGCGTGATCGAGCTGCTGGTCTCCACGTCGACCAAGGCCCAGCACGGGCAGGTGTGGGACCTCTGCCTGCTCGACGAAGCCTTCAGCCAGACAGACGGCCGGGTGGAGACCTCGGTGTTGCCCGCCTTCGCCACCCGCACCGAGATCCCGCCCGGCGTGCAGTGGCTCGTCGTGTCCACCGCCGGCACACGCTCGGCGTCGCCCTACCTTCTCGAGCGTGTCGAGTCCCGGCGCCAGCTGGTCGAGGCCGGGATCACTTCGGGCACTGCCTACATCGAATACAGCGCACCCGATGACGCCGACCACACCGACCCGACCGTCTGGGCCGCGTGCAATCCAGCCCTCGGCATCACCATCACCGAGGATGCCATCAAAGCCGAGCTGGCCTCGCTCGGAGAGGCTGACTTCAAGCGAAGCCGTCTGTGCCAATGGACCACTCAGCGCAACGATCCGGTGGTCCCACTTGAGCTGTGGGAGCGCCTTGTCGACCCCGACAGCAAGCGGGGCGCCCGCCTCGTGCTGGCTTTCGACACGACCCCGGACGGCTCCCACAGCTCCATCGCAGTGGCCTCGCGGCGTGATGACGAACTGACCCACGTGGAGCTGATCGCGCATAGGGACGGGACGGGTTGGTTGGCCGGCGAGGTCGCTCGGCTGTCCAAGGCCCACAGGCCCGCCAGCGTCGTGGTGGACCCGAGGACGCCAGCCGGGACCGCGCTGCCCGCACTACGAGACTGGGGTGTCACGCCGATCGAGGTCACCAGCCTGGACGTTCCGCAGGCATACGCCGGCTTCGTCGGGGCCTGTCAGGACGAGACTCTGCGCCACATCGACCAGCCAGAGGTCACCGCTGCCCTCAGCGGAGCTGTACGGCGCCCGGTGGGGGACGCGTGGGCCTGGAGCCGGCGGTCGAGCTCCGTTGATATCTCGCCGCTCGTCGCGATCACGCTCGCGCACTGGGGACTCGTTAGCCGTACCCGCGTTCGGCCCCGCGTCATTTGGCTCGATCAAGTCCTCGATGACGCCGGGGAGATGTGATGGCGTACTTCGAGGGGCGGTTCGTCATGGTCACCAGCCCCACCGAGGCGCGCGCCCTCGAACATGGCCTGCAGCTGGCGATCATGGACGAGCGGCGCAACGGAAACCCTCGCCCGCCGCTCTGGCTGCTCGAGCTCCAGTCCTCGCTGCACAAAGTCTGGGCCGAAAGCGCGACCAGGGACACGAAAGCCGATGAAAGCCAACCGCTTTCAGCGGAGGGTGCTTCGCGCATGATGAGCACCGTGAAGGCAAGCGAGATCCTCGGAAAGTCGCCGCAGGCGGTCACCGCCGACTGTCGGGAAGGGCGTCTCGACGGTCTCCTCGTCCGAGGACGCTGGCAGATCAGCGCGGCATCGGTTGAAGCCCGCAGGGCAGAAAAGGAGCAACGCAGTGCGTGAATTCAGCAAAGTCCAGCCCCTCGAGGCGGCACTGGCCGCCGTCGATTCGCCGTCAGCCGTCGCCGACCGGCGCAAGCGGGCACAGAAGTGGGCCGAGGAGCTCGAAGGACGCGACCGCGGGGTCATGTTCATGTACGCCAGCCCAGCCGAGTGGGCATCGATCCGCGAGCCGTTCCGAACACCGCACATCGGGACCCAACTCCACGGCTCATCGCTGGCCGACGCCGAGCGCAAGGCGGGCCGCGCCGCTGATGCCGTAATCCTGAACCAGTGCGAAATCGCTTTGCGCGCACGGGACGTGGCGGCGGTGTATGCCGACAGCGATCGCTTGGAGGATGAGCGTGTCCGGGCCCTGTACAACAAGAGTGTCACGGCCGCCGCGTGGGCTCAGGGCAACAGGGAAGCTCAGTTCATCGCCAGGTTCGCGGAGCTCATCGCGGCCCGGCGTGATGCCGAGGCATTCGGCGACGCCGATGGCATCCGCGCCGCGGAGGCCCGACTCAATCGCTTGACCGGCGTCCCGTACCCAACGCTCCCCGAGGCCGCATGGGCAGCAGCTGACGAGATCCCGACGCTGGCCGATCGACAGGCCGAATACGAGCGGCTCGAGCTCAAGTACGGCCCTCGCAATCCGGATGCCAACGACGCCGGAACCAAGACCTCGCGCAAGCGGATGACCACACGGCCGATGTCGGCCCTCACCACCACCCGATAGGAGCACACGTTCATGTCCACGCCACCCACAGCCCCGCCCACCGACGCCGAGCGCAAGGTCACCGAGCTCGAGTACAAGGGCCGGCGCCTCGTCGAAGAGCTTGAGACGCTGCAGAAGCATCAGGGCTACCTGCAATCTGAGATCGCCCGGCACGACGACGCCCTCGTCACCGCGACCGACGCCCTGGCCAAGCTGCCCAAGGACGCCGCCCCCCGCGAGATCTTCGATGCCAAGACGACCGTCATCGGCATCGAGTTCAACATCGGCCAGCTGACCGAGCAGCTTGCCGCTCTCCAGCCGGAACTCCTCGCCACGCCGGGGCTCATCGCCGCCACTGCCTTGTCGTTGGCGGCCGCCAAGAAGGAACTCCCGTGACCTCTCCGAAGCCCGATCCCGAGATGGAACGCCGTCCGGCTCGGCCATCGCCCGATGTCGATGCCAACTCCCGAGTCGCCCTGCTGGCGAGTCTGTCCCCGGCGGAAATCCGCAAGGCCGAACGCACAAGCGCCGGCCGACGGTTTCTCGCCCGCCTTAGAGGTGACCCCGAGCACCGGACGGCTCCCGGCAAGCCGAAGGCGAAGCCATCGCCTCGGCTGTCCTTGGCCGAGGCTCGAGCGCGAGCCCTCAAGCTCCGGAACGAGGCGGGCCGGCGGCGGTGAGGATCGCCAGCCCCCGTGTCGATACCTTCATGCTGCTCTACGCCGCGCTGTCCGACGAAGAGCAGCAAATGGTGCGCGACATGGTGGCGTTGGCCTGCTCCAATCACCGCCGGCTTCTTGCCGAGCGCCTCGCTGCCTCGGTCCCCTTCGTGGTGGGCGCATGAACTCGGTCCAGGGCGCAGCCGCTGCCGCGAGCGGTGCCTCCGGACGTTGTGTCGATCAGGCAACGTCCGGTGCGCCCGGACCGAGCTCATGTGCTCTCGGCCGCATGAGTCCCTCCTTCTCGGCCGGGGCGCGCAAGTGATGTATTCCTCCTTTCGTCGCTGGCTCCGGGATCGTCCATGATCCGTCGAGCCCCGCGCGTGTCCCGGCCGCCGTCCGCGGCCAGCTCACGTCGCCCTACCTGATGGAGCTCTAAATGGCTATCGATGGCGCCGCCGAGGGTCGCCCCTAACGGCACATATGGGCGTGTGGATAACTAAGCCCGTGGATAACTAAAGCCGAGGCATGATTGTGGCCGTGGAAAAGTACTCCGCCCAGGGCCAGATGTGGCGCGTCTCCACGGCTCAACGAGTGCTCTGGGTAGTCGTTCTCCTTGGATGGCTGGCCCTGACCCTGGGGATCACGATTGGCGGCAACAAGACACCTGGCGCGGGCGATTCACCTACGGTCATCCTGTGGATCGCCTTCGTTGTTGTCGCACTCGGTGCCTGGCGTTATGGATTCGTTCCCTACATCGAAGCAACCGGCACGGAGATGGTCATACGCAATGCGTTCACGAAGCGGCACATTCCCTGGACACAGATCAAGACAATCAAACCCGGGTCCATCGGGTTGATAGTGGTGACGAAGGAAGGGGGTCTACCTCACACTGCGTGGGCCGTGCAGAAGGGCAGGGGTGCTCGGTGGACGAATATGCGAACCCGCGCCGACGAAGTGACCGCTGCCCTGATGGAACACGTCCCATCGGCAGGGTCCTTAGATGCTCAGGGGCAGACTGCAACCTGAGGGCTTCGGCCTGCCCCAGAACGCCGGGCCTGGGCGCCACCCTTCGGCACATCGGGGGCAGGGGCGGTGTGAGCCGGGCGCTCATGAAACGGCGATATTTAGCCGAGTCATAATCTGTCAGCCCTGAACCTGTATGGGCGTCATGAAGGTTCCGACAGAACATGGCAGGCTCATTCAAAATCCCAGATAAGGCCCTTGTCCTCGTGGCATGGGAGCCGGTCATCGGTCGCCCTGCGGCGATTGCTTTGTATCGAGGAAAATACGTTCTTGGTGCAGCGAAGTGGGTGGCTCTGGCGGACTTCGCCATCGTCTTTGTGGCCGTCCATTCGGTGCAACCTCCCTGGGCCGGACGAGTCGCGTGGTGGGTTGGCATCCTGGCCATTGGATATATCAGCTCAGGCTTCTTTTTTCTGTGGCAATGGCACAAAGAGGCTGGGCGAGCACTTGGTATCAAAATCACGGGGAAGAACGCACCGCCCAGCGACCGCGATCTGTACCTGCAATGGTGCCGCCGCAACAATGTCGAGCCGCTGAGCAGTAGGAAAGCAACGACAGACTGAACGGAACGGGGTGCCCCCGTTCGCCGGGCCTGGGCGCCACCCTTCGGCACCATGGGGATACCTCGATTGACTGTCCGAACTTTGCTGGATTCGCTGGGCGGCATGGCAGAATCGGGCCGTGGACGGCCAATCCGACACGACGATCCACGCTCGATTGACCCCAGAGCAGTATCAGCATTACTTGAACGCTGACTACTCCGGCGGCATTCGTGGCCTTTCATGCCGGTTGGAGGACTCCTTGATTCCGCGACTCGGTAGTGAGGCGGCGAGGTTGTACGCCAAGGGGTACCGCAAGTTGTGGTGGGCCTTTCTCCTGACCGTCCTCGGTGCCGTTTTGGTGGTCATTGGCGGCTTAAGTTCGATAAGCCCGATCTGGCAAGCCGGGATGGGCGTTTGGTTTGTCACACTCGTTGTCTGCGTGGCCGGGTGGCACGAGATGCGCAGCTCCCGAAGGATTGCGAGTCGGGTCCTCGGGGTCAAACTCAGAATGAGTGAGCCCCCGCCCCAAAGGGACAAATACATAGCGTGGTGCGATCAGAAGGGATTGACCCCCTTCTCCGCTGCTGGCCCTTGAGACCTATCCCAGTTCGCCGGGCGTGGGCGCACCTTGCGGCAAGGCTGGACAGTCAATCTCCGCACTTTTCCGGAGGAACTCCGCGTATCATTTTCGTCAGATCGACCGTGTCACCGCCTCGGTACCTTGTCGTCGGTATGGGCAGGCACCCCAGGTCGGCCCTCGTGTCTCCCGCATAGACCGTGCAAGCGGCATGGCGGTCATTCGGCAGAGGATTAGCTGCGGTTGATTGGCCCGGACCAATCGTGGCGGGGTCAGGCGTACAGGTTGCAACGGTGACCTGCGACCCGGTGTCGTTGTAGACGTTGATCGTGATGGTCGGCGTATACAGGTAGATGCCAACGGCAACAAGGATGGCTGCGCCGAAAACACAGGTCACGACAATGGCGACACGTCGAGTCATCGAACCCCCTCCGACTCAGCAACCCCAAGATTCTACGCGATGGCGACCCTGCCCCACTTCGCCGGGACGGTGGGACATTTAGCGTTGGTTGCAGGCATCCACCGATTCGGCGGAAGCCCTTCGTAGGGTGCGTCGGGTCGGTTCTTCTGGCTTGACTGAAGTGTGGGACCGGAGCGGGCGAGAGTTCGACTCCATAACAGTGATCGTCGACCAGACGAGCCTCCCGACGCACGTGCATCCCTGTTCTGGAACTCGGCGGCCGATCATGAAGTCGGACCCCTGCTTCTCGAATGTCCGGATGGTCACACCCCTGCGGAACGTGCACAGTCGACGACGGAGAGCCGGCTGATCAGCCATCCAACGAAAGGACCATGCCATGGAGGAAGTGAGGTTGGGCATCGACGTCGCCTGTCGGGCCGACCACCAGGCCAGCCTGGCCGACGAGCGAGGCGAGTTCATCTGGTCGTCGTGGAAGTTCCGCACGACGACCACTGACCTCGAGCGCCTGTGGACGAAGATCCCAGACGGTGCCTCGGTGACCGTGATTCTCGAGCCCACCCGCAACGCCTGGGTGCCGCTTTCGGCCTGGCTCCAAGCACGCGGCGCCACGGTGATCTTGGTGCCACCAGAGCAGTCGGCCGACCTGCGGGACTACTACAACAAGCACACCAAGACCGACCGATTGGATTCTCGGGTGCTGGCTCGTTTGCCGCTGCTACACCCCGAAGGCCTCCGCGGCATCGACGACCTCGGTCCGGCGGGGTCACTCCGTCGTGCTGTGCGTCATCGGGCCAGCATGGTCAAGCGCCGCAGTTCCGCCTGCCTGCGTCTCGATGCACTGGTCGAACTGCTCGGTCCGGGCTGGGCCGATTCCCTCGGGTCGGCCAGCGCCTCGAAAACCTCCCTAGTCGTCTTGGAGAAATACGCCGATCCACGGGCGCTTAAGCGTCTCGGGCGCGCCCGGCTCAGCGCGTTGTTGATCCGCTCGAGTTCGGGACTCTGGCGCGAGGACAAGGCCGACGAGCTGTTGGCCATGGCGGACGAGACTCTAGCCCTGTGGTCTGGCGGAGGGATCGACTTCGGCGAGCTGGCCCACGACATCTCCTCAGAAGTCAGACTGCTGCGCCAACTCGACGGCGAGATCGCGACGGCCGACAAGCGGATCGCCGTTCTCTATGACGAGGCCGACCCCAAGGGCATCGTCGCTTCGGCCCCGGGACTCGGGCCCGTCCTCTCGGCGGCCATCTTGGGGAACGCGGGCGACTTCAACCGCTTCGCCAACCTGGCCGGCGTGCGCTCCTTCACCGGCCTTGTGCCCAAGGTCGACCAGTCCGGGCTGTTGGCCGGACACAAGGGCATCACCAAGGCGGGTGATGCCGGGTTGCGCCAGGCCCTCTACATGGCAGCCGAGCATGCCCGCCGCGTCGACCCGACGCTCGCCCAGCGCTATCACCGGCTCGTCATGGTCGAAGGCAAGCATCACAACTCAGCCATCTGCTCGGTCGCGGCCGTCCTCATCACCCGGATCGCCGCCTGCTGGCGCAAGGGAGAGCTCTATCAACTCCGAGATGAAGACGGAGCCATCACCGAGACCGAGGGCAGGGCAGCGTGTGCGGACCGCTTCAAGATCGACCCTAAAGTCCGGGCCTCCCGTCGCCGCATTACCCAAGCCAAAGTCCTCAAGAACAGGGTGGCGGGTCGAGGCAAAAAGGAGTCGGCCCGAAAGGTCGCTCCGGCCACCGACCCGCCGGGAGAAGAAGCTACCGAAAATGTGGCCTGAGGGGCTTGACCGCCGTTAGGAACTCACTTCTGAGCCCCTTTTCGGCTTATAGCCTTAGCCATGGCTGGAAACGGGTCGATTCGGGACAAGTTCATGAGGACTTGGATACCTCGGATCGGCGAACGAGCTGCTCGTCAGCAGTACCGCGCCCAATGGATTCTCTCAGTTGGGGCGCTGACCGTTCTGGCCTGGATCGTCATCGCAATCCTTGGGCAAGTAGCCCACAGTTCAATCCTCGACGACCTTTCGGTGTTTCTTGAAGTCGTTTCGCTGATTCTGGTCGCCGTTGGGCTGGTGCTCTTCTTGGTGTCCCGGAGAAGCCGAATGCGCTCTTGAAGACTGCCCCCGTTCGCCGGCATTGGGCGACACAAGTTCCAGGCGTCTTGGCCCCGCTTCGGCGGGTCGTTTGCGTCAGGGGACAACCGCCCTTCCATGTGGCAACCGCGGCCGGGGAACGACGCCTGGCTTCCCGCCAAGGGCCGTGGCGAGATCCCCGAATGAAGTGTCGGGTGAACGACCCCCTTCGGGGGGCTGCTTCGCGTCTCCTACCCGGCGTATGGGGATACTCCGTCAGACAGCCTTAAGACACAGGGGTGCTTCCTACACAGTGATGACGACGTTGCCGATCTTTTGCTGCGACTCCACATACATATACGCATCAACGATCTTCTGTAGCGGATAGGTGCGATCGAGGACCGGCGTGAACTGGTGCGACTCGATGAGTCCCTTCAGGTATTCGACCGCTTCCTGGTCGATCCTCGGGATGGGGAAGCGCACCCGTCGGCCCCGTGAGAAGCGGGTCGCGACCACAAGCAGCGGGTTCTGTGACAGCGGGCCGAGGTCCGTCGACGTCCAGATACCGCGGGGCTTCAGAAGCTTCTTGCATTGCCAGAACGAGCACTTGCCGACTGCGTCGAAGACGAGGTCATACCGCTGGGTATCGGCGGTGAAGTCCGTGGTCGTTCGGTCGATGACACGGACGGCGCCAAGTCTGGCGACGAGGTCGACCTGTTCGCTGCCGCACACCGCCGTCACCCGAGCTCCTAGGCTCTTGCAGATCTGCACGGCAGCCGAACCGATGGCACCCGTGGCACCGTAGACGAGGACCTCGCTGCCGTCGTGGACGTCGGCAGCTCGGATGTAGGCGAGGGCGTAGTGCGATCCCTCCGTCGCCGGCGCCATCACCTTGAAATCCAGATCACTCGGCATCTTCGCTACCGCTGCGTCCTGGCCGATGGAGAGATACTCGGCGTGACATCCGAATCGGGTATCTTCGTAGCCGAAGACTCCGTCACCGACGGAGAAGCGGCTGACATCGGGGCCGATCGCCTCGACGACCCCCGCGAACTCGTTGCCGAGGATGGATCGCTTTGGCTTTGTCAGCCCCGTGAAGCCCCGGATGAACCACGGGCGAGCGGCTCGAAATCCGCAGTCGGTCCGGTTGACTGTCGTCGCGTGGACGCGCACGAGCAATTCGTCTGAATCCGGTACCGGCCGGAGGACGTCCGTGACGTGCACGACCTCAGGGGGACCGTAGCGCCTCGCGACAGCGGCCTTCATCATCGCGAGAGTGCCCATTGACCGAGGACCCCCGATTGTGGGCACCGGTTCCAAGACCACAACCGCGGTCTCCGTTGAGCGGCGCGAGGCGTAGGCGTCCAGGTCCTTGTTGATCTCTCGCCACCGTGACCACAGACGCTCCCGCTCCTCCCCTTCAGCCGCCCGGGCCGTGACCCGACGTGGCCCGTCGGCAAGATCGACCTCTATGTCGGGGTGGGCCTGCAGGTTCAGCCACCATGCCGGCTCGCCGTCGCCCCAGCCGTTCATGGCCATGGTGACGAGGTTCGGCCCATCTTGGAAGTAGCCGACCATGACGCTGCGTTCGAGGCCGGTCCGCCGGCCGACCGTGTTGAGGCGCATGACGCCCCAGCCGTTCGGCTTCGGCCGCCACAGCCCCAGACGACCACCGGTCAGACGGTACAGACGGCGATGGGCGAACCAGAAACCCCGGATGAACCAGCGAGGAGAGAGTCGTGGCTTGGCTTTCGAGCCGGACATGTGTGCTCCTTCGAGGCTTCTTGGTAAGCGCCCTCGGCGTGCGATGCCGTCACTCAATGTTCGTCCGGCGGCCTGGCGTCGGCCAGGGTCGAAGGTCTCCATCCCGGATCACAGCGAACCCGCGGCCTGGCCGACCGTAGACCGGGGTTGGCCTCGCTCAAGAACTACGCCTCCCGAGGGTCGGGTTGCGGGCCCGGGTCCTCGCACTTATGCCAGAGCAGTCCCTCGGTCGCAATCAGCCCGCATGTGGGGCACGTTGGCGGGTTGGTAGCGAGGAGGAACCCGAGCCCCTCCATAGCAGTTTCCTCCTCACGCCACCAGCGACCGGCGCAGCGCCCGCCGCTCCCGGTCGGTGATCCCAGCCCAGACGCCGACGAGGTCCGGGTCCGCCATCGCGTACTGGTAACACTGCTCCCGCACGGGGCAACCGGCGCAGACGGCCCGAGCGCGGTCCAGGTTGTCGGGAGCCCCCGAGAAGAACGAATGGGTGCCCTGGCCCCGACATGCGGCCTTTTGGTGCCAATCCGGGCGACGTAGGAGATCCTCAAGCGTTGGGAGCTCGGGTGCGCCGGGTGGCGCCATCAGCATGTCGATCAGCGCCTCGTTCACAGCCAAACGGTACGGGTGGGCTGTAACGCTCCGGTGGATCTGCCAAAGCCGAACAGCGCCTCGCTAGGGTCGATGGCCATGGACCACCAGTGTGAGCATCGCGACTGCGAGCAGATCACGCCCGAGGGCATGCGGTTCTGTGAAACCCACCTCCAGGACTGACTGATGAACAGTTACGGCATCACGCGGAATCACTGCACGATGTATGGATCGGCCTGGTCTCCACCATCACGAGGATGCCGGATTCGAAGTTCAAAGGGCTTTGGTGGTCGGGCTTGGACCGCCTCGACCGGCTCATAGATGACCTCTTGCCCGCTCTCGACCCCGAATGGGCGATCACCGGGTACATCGAGAACCGTGTCCGGCCGGCGGAGGTCCCGTACAGCCCGGCCGACTGGATAGACCCACCCGAGCCGCCGGATGATGAGCGGAGGACCAGCCGCGACTGGTAGCGACTTCCGGGGGCCTGCGGAAGTTGACTAGCCTCGCGGTGCCGTTTGGAAAGGGCCTTGTTAGCAAGGCGTTAGCAAATGGCGATTTCGGGTGAGGACTCTGGACACGTTTCGGGGCTCTCAACTGGAGCGGGCTGTGGCGCAGCTTGGTTAGCGCGCTTGACTGGGGGTCAAGAGGTCCCGGGTTCAAATCCCGGCAGCCCGACCAGTGTGATCTAGCAAGACATCGGAGAGCGATGTCTCAAGACATCGTAGAGCTGAGATGTCACCAGGTCGCTCCCCTTAGGGGATCCGTTGGTAGTCCACGCTCGGATCCAACGTCAGATGGCGCAGCGGTGAGCCGTCGAGGCCGATGACCCGCACGTCGAGGCCGGCCACCAGCAAGATGACCCGCCAGCCGGCGTAGGGGCAGCCCACCCCGATGTGGTGCAGCTTGCCCTTGTAGCGCAACGTCACCGACCCTCCCCGGTCCACCTTGTCGTGGCGGATCCGATACCCGGCGGCCTCGATGCGCGGCCCGATCGGTCCCACCTTCTCCCGGGCGCCGAACGCCTCGATGGGCCGGCGCCGCCCGATGCCGCGGTGGGGTCGTTCGGTGTTGTAGTACTCGAGGAAGCGGTTGAGCTGACCCTGGAGCAGCTTCTTGGTCGTGGCCGGTTCCTGCTTGGCCAGGTACTTCTTGAGCGTCTGGTGGAAGCGCTCGACCTTGCCCTGGGTCTGGGGGTGGTAGGGCCTGCCGTGTGTCGTGGCGATGCCGAGGGACAACAATTCGATCTCCATGGCCCCGACCCCCGAGCCCAGCGGCGTGGTGAAGATGCGGCCGTTGTCGGTCAAGAACCGCTGTGGATAGCCCCAGGTCGACGCTGCCCTGTGCATGGTCCTCACCACGTCGGGCCCCTTGGTCAAGACGAACACCCGGCTGGCCACACAGAGCCTCGAGTGGTCGTCGATCACGTTGAGGACCTCGTAGACGACACCGTCGGCGACTTCGACGTGGGTGACGTCGGCCTGCCAGCACTCGTTGGGGAACTCGGCGACGAAGCGCTTCCACGAGCTCTTGGGTCGCTTGTGCGGTTCGGGGGTGACGAAGCCTCGGGCGACGAGGACCCGGTGGATGGTCGAGACCGAGGGGACCTCTCGTCCCGGGGTGGCCATGTGGAAGTAGATGGTCTCAGCCCCGGCGTCGAAGCCTCCGTCTACGAGCTCCTTGCGTCGGCGCACGATCTCGTCCTCGTAGAGGTCGGCGATGCGCGTTGGGCTGGTCTTGGGTCGCCGAGACCGGGGCTCGAGGCCTTCAGGGCCTTCGAGGCGATAGCGACGCAGCAACTTGAAGAGCCAGCTCTCGCTCACCCCGTGAGCCGCCGCCAGCTCCTTGATGGAGCGGCCAGTCCGCAAGTGCGTCTCGATCAGGAACTGGCCCTTGTCCATGGGAGACCCCTTCCAGTTGGGACTCTCCTATGTCTTGACACATCCCCGGGCCAGGAACTCTCCTATGTCCTGGAAACAGACACCGGCAGCACGACCAGTTGCGGTTGACCCGTTGGGTGGACCGCCGTGACGCCATTACGGTGGATGGCGCTCGCATCAAGCGACAACCGGCAGACAATTCGGGTTCGAACCGCTCTGAGCCGAGAGCCGGAAATGTTACGTTGCCGGGGCTGGTCGGTTCCTACGCACGAGGGGGGCGAACGGAAGCGTGAGACGGCACCAACCTGGCGCGCGCGCCTTTTCGACGTTCCTGCGCGCTGCTATGGCACTAACGGCCGGAACGGGATCCGCTCTCGTCATCATCTCCGCCGCGCCCGTAGCGGCCGGAGCCTCGGGCATCGTCCCACCATCGGTCCCGTCCGTCAACGTGCAGCCGGAGGTCATGCCCGCGTGCTCCTATTCGCCGGTTGACGACCACAGCGCCGGCTGTATCGACTCCATCCTGCACAACATCAACTACGCGCGTTCACTCGAGGGACTCGGCCCTCTCGTCCTGCCGAGCGGCTACGCCACGGACCCCGTCCCAGAACAACAACTCATCCTGACCGACGAGGAGCGCGGCGACCGCGGTCTCTCTCAGTACCTAGGTCTCGATGCCACACTCAACGGCGCAGCGCTGACCGGTGCGCTGACGAACTCCGACCCGCTCCTACCCCCCGGCTTCCAGGGCCCGGGGGGTCCATCTTCGCCCAGGACTACACGCCGCTGGGGGCCGACTTCGCCTGGATGTACGACGACGGCTACGGCGGGACCAATGTCGACTGCACCACGCCGGTGGACCCGAACTGCTGGGGCCACCGGAAGAACATCCTCGGCGCCGTGACGACCACCAGCGGCCAGACGGCGATGATGGGGGACGCGGACACGCCGGCGGGGCAGTACACGCAGATCTTCGCCACGCAGGTCGATCCGGCAGACGGACTGGTCGATCCGATCACGCCGAGTTCCCTGCCCACGCCGTCCACGCCGGCGCCGCCCGACGTCGTGCAGGTCCTTCCGGCTTCGTCACCGAGCACGGGCGCCGGCACACCGGTGACGATCGAGGGCAACTACTTCACCGCGTCGCCTACGCCCCAGGTGTTCTTCGGGGGCGTGCCGGCGACCAACGTGCGCGTGAACTGGAACGGCGAGCTCACCGCCGACGCGCCGGCAGACCCGGCTGGGAGTGCCTCCGACCAGGTCGTCGTGACGGTCAGCACCACCACGGGCGGCTCGTCCAGCACGACCGGCACGCCGGCCGTGAACGAGTTCACCTACGCCCCGACGGCCTCCCCCACGGTCACGTCCGTGTCGCCCTCGTCCGGGCCCGAGATCCCGAGCGGCAGCGTGACGATCCACGGCACGAACTTCTTCGACGGGGGAGTGACGCCGATCGTCGACTTCGGGTCGGTCGTGAGCATCGGCTCCATGAGCTACAACTCGACCCAGATCACGACCACCATCCCGCCGGCCGTCAACCCCGGAACCGTCAACATCACCGTGACCACGCCGGCCGGTACAAGCACCGTCTCGCCCGCCGACCAGTACACCTACACCGGGACCGGCACCTCGTCGGCCCCCGCCATCACCAGCGGCAACCAGGCCACCCTCTCGGCCGGGAACGCAGGGGTGGTCGACATCACGACAACCGGGACGCCCGGGGTCAGCTCGGTCACGGACGCCGCGTTCAGCGGCTGCACGCCCTCCTCGCTGCCGGCCAGCATCCACCTCGTCTACACCGGCGGGTCGACCGCATCGCTGGAGGGGACGCCACAGCCCGGTGACGGCGGCACCTTCACCGTGTGCCTCGTCGCGTCCAACGGCGTGGCACCCACGGCGACCCAGGTCTTCACGTTGACGGTGAACGCCCCGCCGCCGCCACCCCCTCCGCCGCCGCCGCCACCCCCTCCGCCGCCCTCGCTCTCGCACGGGTACTGGCTGGTGGGGTCCGACGGCGGCATCTTCAGCTTCGGGTCAGCCGCGTTCCACGGCTCCACCGGTTCGCTGCACCTCCAACGGCCCGTAGTCGGCATCACCCCCACAGCTGACCGGGGTGGCTACTGGCTGGTCGCGTCCGACGGCGGCATCTTCGCCTTCGGCAATGCGGGCTTCCACGGATCCATCCCCGGGAGCGGGCTGCACCCCGCCGGTTCCGGCCTGCCGAACAGCCTGAACGCCCCCATTGTCGGCATGGTTCCCTCCACCGACGGCAACGGCTACTTCATGGTCGCCTCCGACGGCGGTGTCTTCGCCTTCGGCGACGCGAGGTTCGAAGGGTCCTGTCCCGGCATCGGCGGCTGCAGCGGCGCGGCGGTGGCCGTGGTGCCCGACGCCACGGGCAACGGCTACTGGGTGGTCACGAGTTCCGGCGCCGTCTACACCTTCGGCGACGCGGCCAACCACGGCGCGCCCGGCCCGCAGAGCTCGGCCATCACCTCTGCCGTCGCCACCTCCGACGGCGGTGGTTACTGGATCCTCGACGGAGCGGGACAGGTGTTCCCCTTCGGCAATGCCGTGGGCATGGGCAGCCTGCCGCCCGGCTCGGCCGGCGGACTGAACCCGGCGTCGGCCATTTTCGACACCTCCGACGGCGGCGGCTACTGGGTCGTGACGGCGCTGGGCAAGGTCTCGAACTTCGGTGACGCACCCAGCGACGGGGACATGTCGGGCTCCCACCTGAACGGGCCGATCATCGCCGCTTCCGGTTCCTGACCGTTCCCGCCCCCCGCCGAGAGCACGGTGGTCGAGCAGCTGCTCGCGAGGGGTGACCCGCGGCCGCACGTCGGCCGATTGGAACCTATGGTGGGGTCGACGGATCGACCCTCAGGGAGGGAACCATGGGCATCTTCCAGCGGGCGCACGACATCGTGCAGGCCAAGACGAACAAGGCGCTCGACGCCGCCGAGAAGCCCGACGAGATGCTCGATCTCTCCTACGAGAAGATGCTCGAGCAGATCACCCAGGTGCGCCGCGCCCTCGTCGACCTCGCCGCGTCCAAGAAGCGGCTCGAGCTGCAAGAGGAGCAGTTCCAGCACACCATCGACCACCTGCAAGACCAGGCCAAGCAGGCCCTGGCGGCCAACCGCGAGGACCTGGCGAAGGAGGCCCTCTCCCGCAAGGCGGCTGCCCAGCAGCAGATCGACGAGATGGAGCCGCAGCGCCAGCAGCTCGACGAGGAGGAGCAGAAGCTCACCAAGACCCTCGATGCCCTGCAGAAGCGCGTCAACGACTTCCGCACGCAGAAGGAGACCCTCAAGGCCCAGTACACCGCGGCCAAGGCGATCTCGACGGTCGACGAGAGTGCGGCCGGGATCTCCAAGTCGTTCAACGACTCCGGGGCGACGCTGCAGCGGGCCCAGGACAAGATCGCCACCATGCAGGCCCGCTCGGGGGCGCTCGACGAGCTGTTGGAGTCCGGTGTCCTCGAGGACGTCGGCGGGGGCACCGACGACATCCAGAAGGAGCTCGACCAGGTCGGCAAGGACGCGCAGGTCGACCAGGAACTGGCCGCGCTCAAGACACAGCTGGGGACAGGAACGCCCGAGCCCGAGGCGCTGGCCGCACCGGCTGCTGAGGAGGAACCCTCGACCGATTCCTAACGCAACGAGACCGATCCGCGGACACACGCTCGTCCGGGCACACGCGGTTACGTGGACGATTGCATCAGGATTCCCTCGGCGGCGTAAGACAGGGCGCAGCCGTCCGAAGCCGAATCCTCGAGGTGGGCGCAGCTACTGTTGCCGAGCGTGGAGACGATGAGGCGAATCCCACCGCGGTTTCGCCCACCACTGGCCGTCACCGCCATGTTCGCTCTCTCCCGGATCGTGTTCTACCTCGGGGGGGTCCGGATGGATATGACCGCTCTGAGTGGCCGGCCCCAATCGTCCTATTGGCAGCAGCTCGATCTGAATCAGCTGCACCACGATCTCATACAAAGCATCTGGTACCTACAGAGCCAGCCTCCGCTCTTCAACTTGGCCACGGGCTTGCTGCTGAAGCTACCGGGCCCCGTCGTGACGCCAACCGCCGTCGTCGTCGGGCTGGTGCTGGGGCTCGGAATCGCCATGAGCGCCTTCTACCTGTGTCGCGAGCTGCATCTGCCCACATGGGTGGCTTTCCTCGTCACCGCACTCGTCGTGTTCGACCCTGCGTCGGCTGCCTATCAGAACTGGTTCTTCTACACCTACCCGACCGCATTCGGCGTCACGTTCGCCGCCTTGTGCGGAGCCCGCTACCTGCGTGGGCATCGGCCTGTCTGGGGCGCCGGGTTCTTCGTCTCGTTGGCGGCCGTTGTCCTGCTCAACGGCTCGTTCCAATGGCCGTGGCTCCTACTCGCCTCCTTGCCCGTCTTGATCGTCCTGCGGCGGCAATGGCGCACCCTGCTGCTGGTCGCCCTCCTGCCGGTGTTCTGCGTGTCCTTCTGGTACGCCAAGAACGCGGTGCTCTTTCACACCTATACGACAAGTAGTTGGACGGGAATGAACCTTGCTCAGATCACGACATCGCAGGCCACCGAAGCGCAGTTGGGGGGCCTCATCAAGGCGAGAACGCTCACGCCGATCGCAGCAATCGTCCCCTTCACGGCGCCACCAGCAGCGTACGGCCGCAACCTCTCGAACAACCGGCCAACGGGTGTGGCCGTCTTGGATCGGGTGACGAAGGGTGACGGAACGCTGAATCTCAACAACGTCAACTTCATCGCGATCTCAAATCAGTACTTGCACAACGACCTCCGCTTCATTCGGGCAGATCCCGGCTTGTATCTTCGCTCTGTCGGCAAGGCGATCACGACGTTCACGCTTCCCAGTGAGCAGTACATCTTCGTGGCGACCAACGAGCAACATCTGTCCACGTACGCCCGAATCTACGATCTCCTTGTCGATGGGCAGCTCTCAGGGATGGACCCGACTGCTGCGACGACGAATGCAGACCATGGTCATGGCGTCGCTCCGTCGCACATCTCATGGTTCATCGCCCTGGAATATCTCCTCACAATCGTTGTTGCTCCGGCCCTGGCATGGCGACGCCGTCGCGATGTGCCATACGCGCTCACGCTCGGATACATCACGTGGACGACCCTGTACTTGTTCGTGGTGTCGAACCTGACCCAGTTCGGCGAGAACAATCGATTTCGACTGGACGCGGGCCCGTTACCGCTCATCGCCACTGTCGTCGTCGTCATGGCGACGGTGCAGCATCTCGCGGCCAAGGAGGGCCGGCCGCAGAACAGCGAACTGGGCGTCGAAGCGCCCCACTTCGAAGATCTCCCTGCTGCGTCGGTTCGTTGAGCGCCCGTCCTCCCTACGGCGGCGGCGTCAACACCAC
>CAWELJ010000008.1:0-34210 GCA_963809825.1 uncultured Acidimicrobiaceae bacterium
GCGGGGGTAGGGCTGGGGCGGGCGGGTGTCCCGCCCCAGCCGACGTCGCTGGGCGGTCAGGACGTAAGGCCACCGTCGACGACGATCACCTGGCCGGTGATGTACGTGTTGGCGGGGTCGCTCAGGAACAGCACAGCGCGCGCCACGTCCTCGGGCTCACCGAGCCGTCCCGCCGGGGTGCGCCGGGTGATCTGCCCGAGCTGACCTTCGTCGAGACCGTGACTCATCTCGGTGCGCAGGTAGCCCGGGGCGACGCTGTTGACCGTGATGCCCCTCGATCCGAGCTCGCGGGCGAGGCCCCTGGTGAACCCGTCGAGGGCGGCCTTGGTGGCGCCGTAGACGGACAGCCCGCGGTACCCCGACAGTCCGACCACCGAGGAGATGTTGACGATCGCCCCCGACCGGCGGGCGAGCATCACCCGGCTCGCCGCCCTGGTCACGTAGACGGTCCCCTTGAGGTTGAGGTCCACCACCGTGTCGAGGGCATCGTCGCCGAAGAGGCCGATCACGCCCTCCCGCGCCACGCCCGCGTTGTTGACGAGCACGTCGATGCGGCCCCAGCGTGCTGTCGCCTCTTTCACGAACCGCTCGGCCTGGCCGGGGTCCGACACGTCGGCGGTGGTGAAATGGAACTGCTCCTTGCGCTGCGGGTCGTCCTCCCAGGTCCGGACGGCGTCGGTCGTGGAGCGAGCGCACGTCTCCACGCAGTAGCCGGCGTCGAGGAAGCCTTCGACGAGTCCGGCACCCAGTCCCTTGCTGCCCCCGGTGATGAGCGCCAGGCGGGGTTGGTCGGTCGCCGTCACGCCTGCGTCCCCCGCACCGTCTTGCCGCCGCGGGTCTCTATTGCGTCGACGAAGGAGACGCTGCGCGGGTGCCAAGCGCGCGGCAGGTCGGCGACGGCGGCCGAGACTTCGGAACGCAACGTCACGACGTCCGCCCCGGCCACGCCGCCCACCGGCACGATCTCGGCCGCCACGATGGAGCCGGTCAGCGGGTTGGCACGTCCGAAGACGCGGGCGAGGGCGACGCTCTCGAGCGAGGCGATCCGGTCCTCCACCGGCAAGGGATGGACCTTCACGCCGCCGACGTTGATGACCTCCGACCGCCGCCCGCGGAACAGGACCCGGTCGCCCACGATCTCCACCAGATCACCGGTCGGCCGCCAATCGTCCGGCGTCGCTTCAGGCGCTGCATCCTCGCCTTCGCCCCCGGCGTAACCGAGCATGCCGGCCGGGGCGCGGACCCAGAGCTCGCCATCCGTGACACGCACCGTGGAGGTCGGGTTCGACTCGCTGAAGAGCGAGTCGACCGCGAAGCCGGGCAACCCGTCGCGCACCGAGGTGATGGACCCCAACTCCGTCGTCGCATAGACCTGCGACACCTTCGCACCGGGGAACGTTGCCCGGAGTTCCTCGAGGAGATCGGCCGGAGATGCCTCGCCGCCGAGGGTGATCTGTTCGAGGGTCGGCAGCGTCGCCTTGCGGCTCCGGGCCTCCGCCAGCAGGAAGCGCCAATACGTCGGCGTCGCGCTGACGCATGTCACGCCGTCGTCGAGGAGCGCCCGCAGCCCGTCCCTCGGTTGACGGGGGAACGGAGCCACCAGCGTGGCCCGGCTGGCCATGACGTGCAGCAGCACTTGGATGCCGGCGAACTGGTGCGGGCCGTAGGCCAGGAGCCAGCGCTGCTGGGGCAAGGGACGGAGCGACGCGACCGTCTTCTGCAGGACACGCCAGTCGTGACGAGTGGCCTTGGGGCGCCCGGTCGTCCCGGTCGTGCGGATCATGATCGGTTGTGGACCGTCGGCCGCCACTCCGGCGGCGGGTGCTTCGGGCCCCGAAGTGAGCTCGTCGGGACGGATCACGTCGAAGCGGCCTTCGAGGTCCTGCCGTTGCGTCACCACCACTGCATGCCCGAGGGCGGCAGCCTGCTCGGCGAACGGGCCTGGTGCGGTGTCCGCCTGGTACTGGCACGGCTCGGCGCCGGCGATGGCGGCGCCGGCCAGCAGGCGGATGACCCACGCGGCATCGCTCTCGACCACGGCGAAGCGGGTGACGCGCCGGTGCCGCAGCTCAGCCCCGATGCGGTGCGCGTCGTCGAGGAGCGCGCCATAGGAAAGTGAGCCCTCGGGAGTGGCGACGGCGACCTGGTCCGTAGGCGCCGCGGCGGCCGCGTCCTCGAGGAGGAGAATCATCTAGGTCGAGACCGGGGTGTAGAAGCCAACGACATCGCCGACGGTCTCCGGCAAATCCGCGCTGGTCGAAAACGGGTCGGACCCGAATGCGTCCTCGAGCATGGCGGACAGTTCGGCCGCCTCGAGCGAGTCGAGGCCGAGGCCCTCGCCCCACAGTCCGGTCTCGTCGCTCCAGCCGTCCGCACCCTTGTCCGTCCACGCGAGAAAGTCGCGGATGACCGCTCGAACCTGGTCATGATCTGTGCTCACTCGGTCGGTTCCCTTCGGCTCGGTGACGGGGACGATTCCTGGAGGCCACGGTCACCGGCACGCAACCCGGCGACCTCGTCCATCCAACCAACGGAGCAACAGGGCGAGGCTTGCGGCGGTCCGGTCCTTTGCCTGCGGCGGCGGGGGAGGGCCAACGCTGTGACCAGGGAGGATGCCCGATGAGCGAACGGATTTTTCGATCCGTTGCCGCCGTGCGGTGACGTCATGCCGGGCCCCGAAGCCCGGCCTGGACCCGGTCACCCGGGACGTCGGTCCCTCTCGGGTCACCGAGCGCGGCGTTTGAGCCCGCCCGTCTCGACGTGTCCGTGCGTCTCGGTGCGCGTGCTGGTGCCGTCACCTCCCCCGGAGCGGCCGTCGTGCGGGGGTCGCCCCGCCGGAGACGGTCCATGCGATTGCTACTGTTTGCCGATGCCCGTCGAGCAAACCACCGATGCCGCATCCCTCTATCTCGATCTGCTCAAGCGCAGCCTGACCGGCGCGTTGGCCGAGGACAACGACAGCATCTTGGGAGGCGTCCGCACAGCCGGCTCCACGTCCCTCAAGCGGCGATTGGGCAACTTCGCCGGACATTTGGCGTCGCGGGTCAACGTCGAGATCGTCTACAAGAAGCCCTACGACCCCGCGCTGCGCGAGGTCGGGCGCGACTGGCCCTCGCGGGCCGAGTCGATGATTGGACTGCGCCGTATGGAGAACATCGAGCACTGCGTCCAGACCGTGCTCGACGACGACGTGCCCGGCGACATGATTGAGGCCGGCGTTTGGCGCGGAGGCGCCTGCATCTTCATGAAGGCGAACCTCATGTCCCGCGGTGACACCAGCCGCGTCGTCTGGGTGGCGGACTCGTTCCAGGGCCTGCCCCGGCCCAATACCACGCTGTACCCCGCCGACACGGGTGACGAACTCCACAGCCGGAGTGGCCTGAGCGTCGGCGCCGACCAGGTCCGCCACAACTTCGAGCGGTACGGAGTGCTCGACGACCGGGTCAAGTTCCTCGTGGGCTGGTTCAAGGACACGTTGCCGGGCGCCCCAATTGAGGCTCTCTCGGTTATGCGCCTCGATGGCGACATGTACGAGTCGACCTGGCAGGCGATCGAGGCGCTCTACCCCAGGCTCTCGCCCGGGGGGTTCTGCATCATCGACGACTTCGGCAGCCACGCGTCCCAGGCCGGTCAGGCGATACTCGACTACCGCAAGGCGCACGGGATCGACGAGGAGATCATCGACGTCGACGGGTTCGGCGCATACTGGCGGAGGCGAGCGTAACAACCGTGCGCCGGGTGTGGGTGCTCCTCCTACCGTTCCTTCCTGCATCTCTGCGCCGCCTCGTGGGCATCAAGGTCTTCGGTTGGGACATCCATCCGACGGCGCGGATCGGGCGCAGCATCATCGCGGTCCGGCACGTGTCGATGGGCCCGGAGGCCAACATCGGCCCGTTCAACGTGTTTCGGAACCTCGACGAGTTGCGATTGGCCGAGGGCGCCAGCATCGGCGGTCGCAACTGGATCTCGGCGCATCCATTGACCGAGACGGTCTCCACCCCCTCGGGCCACAGTTCAAGTCTCACGATGGGGGAGTGGTCCAAGATCACGGTGGGCCACGAGATCGACTGCACCGAACGGGTCGAGATCGGCGATCACGCCGGGATCATCGGGTTCCGCTGCCAGGTGCTCACCCACAGCATGGATTTGATGCGGGACGTGCCGGTGTTGTCCCCGGTCCTGATCGGTCACCGCAGCGTCGTGATGTCCGGATGCATCCTGCTGTCGGGGACCTGCGTCCCAGCTCGCTCGATCGTTTCCGCCGGGTCGGTCGTGACGACGAAATTGACCAAGGAGCAGACCTTCTACCGCGGCAACCCCGCCGAGGCCGTGCGCGAGCTTCCTGACCTGCGTCTGTTCGGCCGGGGGGCCGAGGAGGCGCGCCGGTACACGGTCTAGGGCCGCAACCTCGAGGTGGGGCCGCCGGCATCGACAGATTGGCTCCCTCCTCTCGTTACCCAGGGGCTAGGCAGGTCCTCGCCGAGGGCAGTATCCGAGCAGGGGAGCGCACGCTATGGCCACCGTTGCCGTCGATCAGACCCGGGCCCGATCCCGCATCACCCAGGCCGTCCAGTGGGGACCGGCGCGGAACTCGCTGAAATATGGCGCGCACTTCGCAGCCCGGGCGAGGGCCCACCTGCTCCAGGTGAGGGGCGCCATGCCGGCGATCGCCAACATCTACGCCGGGTCCTGTCCCAAATCGGGGAGCCAGTGGGCGAAGGCGCTCTTCCACCACCCAATCGTGCGGGCGCATTCTGGCCTGTTCACACTCCCGCAACTCGACTATTACCAACGTACGGTCGAGTCGTTCCCGGCCGGGACCTTCGTGCCCGGGCTCTACGTCTCCTACGACTTCTACCGGCAGCTCCGTAGCCCCTTGCCTCATCGGATTGTCTACATCTTCCGCGATCCTCGCGACATCGTCGTATCGGCGTACGGCTCCGTGTCCACGCACCGTCCCCTCGGGAATGCGGGGGAGATCCGGGCCGGGCTCGACGGGAAGTCCCTTGACGAGATGTTGCTCTGGCTCATCAAGAACGGGGAGCGCCACCTGCGAGACATGGCGACCTGGGCGGGGGTCGAGGCCAACGACGAGTCCGTCGCGACCTGGCGTCTCGAGGACATCAGCGCCGACCCGGCTGGCGCTGTCACGGGCATGCTGGCGCACTGCGAGGTCCGGCTTTCACCGTCCGAGCTCGAGGCGGTCCTGGCTGAGACGTCACGCGATGCCCTGCAGAAACAGGACCTGGCAGAGCGCAAGCCCGGCTCGGAGTCCCATTACCGTGTGTACCGTCCGGGCTACCGCGAGCTCTTCAAGCCCGAACACTACGAGGCCATCGAGGCCGTCCTGCCCGGGTTCATCGAGCGGATGGGCTACCCGCCTTCGGAGTACTAGACGGTCTCGACTGGCTGCGATGGCGGGTGCTGCCGGACGAACAGGTGGTCGTGATACGTGAGCTGCGCCTCGTAGCGCATCGTGCCCGACAGGAGCTGAGCAACCCGGTCCAGTTGCTCGCTCTCAATCAGCAGCCATTCGGGGGTGTGGCGTGAGAGGTCCAGTCCGGCGAGCACGTCCATTTCGGCGCCTTCGACGTCGATCGACATGAACGTGATCTCTTTGAACGGCGTCATCTCGATGAGGTCCGAGAGTCGGGCGCACGGCACTGTCACCCGAGACGCAGTCTCGGAGAGCAGCCGCGTCTCCTCGCGAGTCGTGCGACCCAGCGCGACCGACATCAGCCCCTGTTCGACCATCTCGACGTCGACGCCATCCTCATCCGAGCATGCGTAGTTGAAACAGTAAGAGTGCGGCCGAATGCGCTGGCAGATGCTGTAGAAGCGTGGGACGGGTTCGATCAGGATCCCCGTCCACCCGGAGCGCTCGAGATGGTACGTGTTGCTTTGCGAATAGCCGTCGTTGGCACCGATTTCGAGGAACACGCCGGCGCTCGGCAAGTACGCGGCAAGTTTGGCGTCGAGGCCGAAGAGGGCGGGGCGGCTGTAGCGCCGCGATCCCAGTCGTTCCGACCAGAGTGCCCGGTTGATCTTGGCAGAGCGCCGCCAACTCTCGGGGATTGCTTTCTTCACCGAGCTGATTGCGCGGTGCAGCATCAATGTTGAGCGCCGTGGCACGATCCTGTCAGCTCCAGCTCCCGGCACCGCCCGAAAAGCGGTTGTTGAGCTTGTCGGTGAGCGCGGGAAAGCGCTTCCGAACCTGCTCGTACCCTTCCGGTAGGACGATGCGAGCGCACTTGGCGGTCTCGTTCAGGAGCCCCCGGGCGATCGGCCGCCAGGCCTGTCGCCGCCAGCGCTCGTACATTCGAGCCTCGGACGGCACGAAGGGCGAGGGGAGAGGCGTCGCAGCGGACCGGGCCTCTCGGCCGTAGGCCCTGCGAAGCTGCCGCGAGATCGGGCGCCCCCGCGTGTCGGTCGCGTAGGGATACGGCGGGGGCGCCGGCAGGCTCTGCTCGTACCCGGACAGGACCGTGGCGTACTCCTTGCACAGTTGGAGCACGACACTGTCGTCCTGCAGACTGCTCCCGTTCGAGTGTCGGAACCGCACCGAGACCTTCTCGGGCGTGTTCGAGTCGAACGCGTGGAAGTGGAAGAGACGCAGCCGCTCTCCGGTCGAGGCGATGTGGTAGCCGTCGGCGTCCTCGGCCAGCGGCCGTTCGGACAGGTTGGCGACGCCGACGTTGTAGCCTGCGTGGCGGAACGACCCGGCCTGGAACAGCGTGGCTCCGATGTCCATCCACTTCTGGTCGACGAAGAGTCCGGCCAAGGGGTCGTAGAGGCATTCGCGGCGGAGGTGGCCCCACCACCAGTCGAGCATGTCGAAGGACCGGCGGTCGAATCCCCCGAAGCCGAGGTTGTTGACTCCGACGAGGAGCATGTGCCCATCTGAGATCTCCGCGTCGAGTGGCGGCGGGCGCAGGAAGTGCGGCGTCAGCAGGATGCCGCCGGCCGACGTCTCGAGGGAGGGGGACAGCTCCCGCATGGGCGAGAGGACGTACGTATCGGGGTCGAGGTAGAAGACCTGGTCGGCCTCGTCGAGCAGCCGCCTGAACAGCAGCGGCTTGATCGCCGTGGCGAACTCGACGAGGTCGTAGGACATGGTCAGCTCCAGCACCGTCCGCTCCGGCAGGCCGAGCACCTCCGTGCTCAGGCAGACCACGCCGTCGAGCTGGGGCAGCCCGTCGTCGTGGGCCACGTCGATGAAGAGGATGTGGAGGAGCGCCCCGTCCTCGTGCTGGCGCAGGCTCTCGGCCAGGGCGAGCGCCTTGGGGAGGTAGTTGGTCGAGAGAATCGTGCAGAAGGTGCGTGTCGTCACGAGAATGTGGTGGTCGGGGGCCTGACTGCGTTCGCCGGCAGCCCCGGCGGGCCTACTCCGACAACGCCCGGGCGGGCGCCGTCCTACGCCGGGGCGGAGCGGGGCCTGCCCCGGCTGGGCTAGAAGTGGGCCGTGAGCCCAGGATCGCCCCCGACGCACTTCTGCCCCGCCACCTATGCGGCGACGGACCCCGACCGCCAGGCCGTCATCACACCCTCGGGGGACGTCGTCACGTTCGTCCAGCTGGAGGAGCGCTCGTGCCGCCTCGCCCAGGCGCTCTTCGGGCACGGCCTCCGGTCCGGAGACCACGTGGCGGTCCTGCTGCCCAACGACCACCGCGCGCACGAGGTCGCCTTCGGCCTGCAGCGCTCGGGCCTCTACTACACGATGGTCAACACGCACCTGGCCCCGGAGGAGGCGGCCTACATCGTGGAGGACTGCGGTGCCCGCACGCTCATCACCTCCGCCGTGCTGGCCGGGCTGGCGTCTGACCTCGTGCCTCTCACCCCCGGCGTCGACCTCCGCCTCGTGATCGGTGCCTCCGGCGCCGGTGGTGAGATCCCGTCCGGCCATACGTCCTACGACGAGTTCGTCGCCCCCTTTCCCGGCGAGCCCCTGGCCCGGGAGCTCGAGGGCTTCGCGATGCTGTACTCGTCGGGGACGACGGGGCACCCCAAGGGCGTGCGGCGCCCCCTGAGCGGGCTGCCGTTCGGCACCTCCGCCATACTCGCCCCGATGCTGGGCGGGGTCATGGGCTTCGGCGCGGGCGACGTCTACCTGAACCCGGCACCCCTCTACCACTCGGCCCCGCTCGTGTGGTCTATGACCGCGCTGCGGATGGGCGGGTCGGTCGTGCTCATGGAGCGGTTCGACCCCGAGGCCTGCCTCTCCCTGATCGCAGAGCACCAGGTGACCCACGCCCAGTTCGTGCCGACCATGTTCGTCCGCATGTTGAAGCTGCCCGACGAGGTGCGGACCGCGTACGACATGTCCTCCCTCCGGACGGTCGTCCACGCGGCCGCCCCGTGCGCACCCGAGGTCAAGCGCCGGATGATCGAGTGGTGGGGACCGATCATCCACGAGTACTACTCGGGCACCGAGGGCATGGGCATGACCTGGATCAGTTCGCCCGAGGCCCTGTCGCACCCCGGCTCGGTCGGCCGCGCCGTCTGGGGCGAGGTGCACGTCTGTGACGACGCGGGCAATGAGGCCCCCGCCGGCCAGGACGGGGTCGTCTACTTCGCCCCCCCACCCGGCACCCCGGCGTTCGAGTACAACCACGACCCGGAGAAGACGGCCCAGACCTTCAACGACCGGGGCTGGTCCACGCTGTGGGACGTGGGCCACCTGGACGAGGAGGGCTACCTCTACCTCACCGACCGCAAGCTGTTCATGATCGTCTCGGGTGGGGTGAACATCTACCCGCAGGAGGTCGAGGACGTCCTGGTGCTGCACCCCGCCGTCGTCGACGTCGCCGTGTTCGGCATCCCCGAGCCCGAGATGGGCGAGGAGGTCAAGGCCGTGGTGCAGCCGGCGCAGGGCGTCGTCCCCGGCCCGGAGCTCGAGGCCGAGATCCTCGACTTCTGTCGTGCCCACCTCTCGCACTACAAGTGCCCGCGCTCGGTGGACTTCACCGATGCGCTGCCCCGGGGCGAGAACGGGAAGCTCTACAAGCGGGCGCTGCGCGACGCCTACTGGGCCAGCTCGGCCCCCAGCACGACCTGAACCTCGGGGGGCGGGCGCACGTCGGCGTACCAGGCCAGGGCCAGGGCGACGGCGGCGCCGAAGAGCAGGACGTCGGTGATGCCGACGGCAGCGACGACCGGCCCGATCATGAGGTTGCCGACGCCGACGGTGCCGCCGAAGCCCATCATCCACAGCGCCATGACGCGGCCCCGCACGTTCTCGTGCAATCGGGCCTGCAGCGTCGTGTTCAACGCCGTGATGAACGCGAAGTAGAACGCGCCCGTGACGGCCACGTTGACGTAGGCGGGCACGGTGCTGCGCTGGAGCGCGAAGGCGCACAGCGACAGCGAGTAGCCGACGAGGCACAGTCGCACGAGCAACGGTTTCGACGTGGCGGCGAAGAGGGTGCCGATGGAGATGGCGCCGATGAGCGCGCCGGTGCCGAAGGAGGCGTAGAGGATGCCGTAGTCCGGCGACTTCGAGAGGTCGATCCCGAGGTTGTGCGCCGCCACCACCGGCATCTGACCGATGAAGGCGAGCGCCAGCAGGGAGAACAGGAACACGGTGACGAGGCAGCGGCCCACCACCTTGTCGTTGTGGGCCACCGTGATGCCTGCCGTCAGCTGGCGCCAGCGGCTGGCCTGGGTCGGGGGCTGCCGGACGGCGGGGAGCGTCACCATGAGCAGCGCGCCCACCACGAACAGGTACGTCGCCGCGTTGCCGGCGAAGATCCAGGCCGGGCCGACGAGGGGGTACAGGATGCCGCCGATGATCGGCCCGATGACCCGGGACGCGTTCATCTGGGCGGAGTTGAGGGAGATGGCACCTGCCAGGTCCTCCTTGCCGACGAGGCCCGGGAGGATGGCCGAGTACGTCGGCCCGAACATGGCGCTGCCGGCTCCCACCATGAGCACCATCACCACGAGCAGGGCCTTCGACGGGTGGGGCGACGACACGACGAGGGCCACCCCGAGAGAGAAGACGAGTTGTTCGAGCGACAGGACGATCAGCAGGCGGCGGCGGTCGACCTTGTCGGCGAGCAACCCTCCCACCATGGGCAGGATCAGCGTGGGGCCGAGCTGGGCGAAGATGATGATGCCGACGAACGTGGCCGAGTGCGTCAGGTCATAGGCGTACACGCCCAGGACCACGTTCTGCATCCAGGTGCCGATGTTCGAGGCGAAGGCACCCAGATAGACGATGCGGAAGGTCCGGTGCGACAGGGCGGCGCGGGCCGTGCCACGACGGGGCGGGAGCGGGGTGTCCCCGTCGACCAGCGCATCCTCGATCTCCTCCAGCGAGATGGCGCCCTCGTCCCCGCCCTCCCCGTGTTCGGGTCGAGTGTCTGAAGGGCTCCCCACGGGCCCATGGTAGGGGAGCCGCTCGCGCCCTCGTCCTGGTCAGGGACCGGCCGGAGAGCAGAGACTCCCGCAGGGGACGGCGAACGCCGACGCCGGCGCCAGGGGGACGGTGAGCGCCGACGCCGCCGCCGCACTGCGTTCCACCTGATAGGTGCCGCCGAGCAGATGGGGGAGCTGGGCGGCGGTGGGGAACAGGTGGGGCGTGTCCCCCGTGGTGATCGTGACCCGCAGCCGCCAGCCCGCCGGCAGCTCGGTCATCGTCGGGAAGACGGCGATGTCCTCGCGGGTCACCTGGCCGGGGACGACGGGTTGCTGGGAGGCCTGGGTGAGGGGATGGACCGGGAGGAGCAGTGCCCCGCCCGGGCCGGACCAGGTCCGCCCCGTGTCGAGGGTGCGTTGCGAGCCGGCCAGAGCACCCGACGAGAGGGGGACGCTGTCGCCGCCCGGCGAGACCGCCTCGATCGTCGCGGCCAGTTCCGTCTCGGCGGTGGTCGAGGTCAGGTACACGGTGGCGTCGACCGGGCCGCCCAGGATCTGGGGGGAGTCGAACGGCGCCGTGGTGTACGTCAAGGCGTCCGGTCCGCCGCCCAGCGTGAAGTCGTTGAGGTCGCAGGGGTTGGTGGTGTCGAGGGACTGGAACCCCAGTGCGAGCGCTCCGGCGCCCCACTGGTCGGTCTGTATGTCGCACGGGCTGGAGACGCCGCTCCACAGGATCGTGTCCGCCCCCGACCCGCCCCACGCCGGGTCCGTCGGCGGCTGCGTCGTCAGGCCGCCGTCGTTCTGGGAGATCACGTCGGCGCCGCTCCGCCCGGCCGCGAAGTAGTACTGGGTCGGCGTGGCGGCCGTCAGCGGCCAGTGTGCCGTGTCGACCCAGGTGTCGCCGGCATTGCGGACGTTGAGGTGCAACGGCGTGGTCGTCGAGCCCATCGGCGTGTGCTCGCCGAGCAGCCATGTGTCGAACCACTCGAGCTCGAGGGCGGACATGTTGACGCCGGTCCCGGTCGTGACGTGCTGCCAGGGCCCCATCAACAGCTGATAGCGCGGTGTCACCGGCTGGCCCGGCGTCATGGCGTCGTACTGCGAGCGGCCGTCGTAGAGGTTCTGCAGGCCGACGTAGTTCATGGGCTCGCCGGCTTCGAAGAGGTCGTTCCAGCCACCGACCAGGAAGGCGGGGATCTTGTCCGCCACCACCGCGGGCAGGTCGTGCGCCGGGCTGCGCGCCGCCCAGTAGCCGTCGTCGAACGCGCCAGTGCCCTGCCCGGTCTCGACGGCGAGGACGAGGTGCAGGAACGAGACGAGGACCTGGCTGTGCGCGACGGTCGTCGGCGCCAGGTTGGCCAGCCCGGCCGCCAGCGGCATCGGATTGCCGCTCCGCACAGCGGCCACCAGCGGCTGCAGCGCGGGGTTGGTCAGGTTCAGGCCCGAGAGGAGCGCGACGTAGGTCGCGGCGAATTCGACGTCAGGGATGCCACCTTGGGTGACCGTGTCGGAGTAGATGTCGTTGCCCGCGATGATCGGGAACATGGCCTTGATCGGCGAGTGCGGGCCGGCCGCCTCCACGGTCTGGAATTGGTTGACGCCCATGTAGGACTCGCCGAAGAGGCCGACCTCGCCGTTGGACTCGGGGAGGTGGGCCGCCCACTGCGCCATCGTGACGCCGTCGGTCGACTGCACGGGGTCGAAGAGGTCGAAGGTGCCACCCGAGTCGCCCGTCCCGCGCACGTCGGCGATGACGACGATGAAGCCACGGTCGACCAGATAGTCGACGTTGGTGTTGGCAATGGCGGACGCGTACACGATGAAGCCCTTGCCGTACGGAGTCTGTTGCAGGAGCACGGGGTGGAGCCCGCCGGCCGCCGTGGTCGTCCCCGGCTTCGTCGGGAAGTACACATCGGCCCGCAGGATCGTGCCGTCGGACATCGTGACGGGTTGGTCGAGGAGCGTGCCGGTCCCGTAGACGGCCGGTTGGGGCGACCAGGACGACAGGTCGGCCTGCCGCACCGTGTCCGCTGCGGCCGTGGCCGCCCCGAGGGTCTGCGACGACCGCGGTGCGGGGGCCGGACCGTGTTGGCCGGGGACCAGCGGGGCGACGACGAAGGCGGAGAGCAGGACCACCATCGCCAGCGAGCCCATGGCGAGGCGCCACGGCACGGTGCCCATCCAATGCCGTTCCCCTCTGTGCGTCCGGTGTCGTCCCGGCATTCCCAACGGCCCCCCGGCCTCGTCTCCCCTGGCCCATCTGGGCCCGTTCCTGGAAGGAGAACGGCCGTGGCGGCCCTGACCTGCGGTGTCTCGACGCTGATCTGCGGGGTGCGCTACGGTGCGGCTGCCCCGGCCTCGTGCGGGGGTGGCCCCAGTTCAGCGAAGTCCGGTCGGAATCCGGCGCTGTCCCGCAATGGTGAGGCTCCCGCAGGGGAGCGAGCCCAGCCGCCTGACTTGGGTCGACGCAACCAGTCCCTCGGAGGAAGGGCGGTTCGTTCGATGCCCATCGGGTGTCGGAGCGGGCGCACTTCGTCCTCCGTACACCGATGGAGGATGACGATGTTCATGAGGCACCGGGGGAAACCCCTGCTGATCTTGCTCGGCGCCGTCGCCCTCCTCGCCCCTGCGGCGCCGGCGTCTGCGGCGCCGGCGTTTCCCGTCACGGTCCACGCCACCGACGGCACGGTCCGGATCAGCGCCCGTCCTACCGCGATCGTGTCGCTGTCGCCGAGTGCCACCGAGATGCTCTACGCCATCGGTGCCGGCAGCCAGGTCAAGGCGGTGGACCTGAATTCCGACTACCCGCCGGGCGTGCCGCGCACCCAGCTCGACGGCAACGACCCGAACGTGGAGGCCATCGCTGCCTACCGGCCGGATCTCGTCGTGGCGTCGAACGAGGCGACCAACGTGGACCGCCAGCTGCACGCGCTCGGAATCCCGGTGGTGAGTGACCCGGCCGCGGCGAACCTGAGGCAGGAGTACGCGCAATTCGACCAGCTGGGTCGGGTGACTGGGCACGAGGCGCAGGCCCGCGCCGAGGTGGCGAAGATCAAGCGCCAGATCGCGCGCATCGTGGCGTCCGTGCACGAGCCGTCGCGTCGCGCCACCTACTACTACGAGCTCGATCAGACCTACTACTCGGCTGCGTCGAGCACGTTCATCGGGCAGGTGCTCGGCCTGCTCGGCCTGCGCAGCATCGCGGACGCCGCCCGGGGCAGCGCCGCCAACGGCGGTTACCCGCAGCTGAGCGGTGAGTTCATCCTCAAGGCCAACCCGGACTACATCCTGCTGGCGGACACCATCTGCTGCGGCCAGTCGGTGACCACCGTCGCCGGACGGCCCGGCTGGTCGGGCCTCGCCGCGGTCAAGGGCGGGCGGGTGCTCGGCCTGAACGACGACGTGGCGTCGCGATGGGGACCACGCGTCGTGGACCTGCTCTCGGAAGTCGCGGCGGAGCTGGCGGCGCATCCGGCATGACCGCGACCGCGCCCGCCCGTCCCATCGGGACGCCGCTGCTGCCCGCCGTGCGCGGGCCGGGCGTGCGGCGCACCTGGGTCCCGATGGCGGTGGCGGCCGTGTTCATGGTGGCCCTCTCGCTCGTCGCGCTGTGCACGGGGCCCGTCGCCGTGTCTCCCGCGCAGGTGCTCGGGACGGTGCTCGCCCACGTGCCGCTGCTGCACTTCCACACGAGCACACCCGCCGTCGACCAGGCCATCGTCTGGCAGCTGCGCGCCCCCCGGGTCGTCTTGGCCGGCATCGTCGGGGCCATGCTGGCGGCCGGCGGGGCCGCGTACCAAGGGCTCTTCCGCAACCCGCTGGCCGATCCCTACCTGTTGGGCGTCGCCGCCGGCGCCGGGCTCGGGGCGACGGTGGAGATCGTGTACGGCGGCGACTCGTCGGCGTTCCTGCCCGTCTTCGCCTTCGTGGGCGGCTCGCTCGCCGTCGCCGCCACCTACCTCATCGGGGTGGCGGGTGGGCGGCGGGCCTGGGGCCGCTCCATCGTGCTGGCTGGAGTCGCCGTGGCGGCCCTGCTGACCGCCATCCAGACCTATCTCCAGCAGCGTGACCAGGAGCAGATCCGCCAGATCTACAACTGGATCCTCGGGAGCTTCTCCGTGGCATCGTGGTCGGACGTGACCCTGATCCTCCCCTACGTCGTCGTGAGCGCCGCGGTGCTCCTGGCGCATCGGCGGATGCTCGACGTGCTCCGGGTCGGCGAGGACGAGGCGGGCACGCTCGGGATCCATCCGGCGCGCACGCGGATCATCGTGGTGGCCGCCGCCACCCTGGGCACGGCGGCCGCCGTGTCGGTGAGCGGCCTCATCGGGTTCGTGGGGATCATCGTGGCCCACAGCGTCCGGCTCACCGCGGGGGCCAGCTACCGCATCATCCTGCCGGTCGCGATGGTCGGGGGGGCGGCGTTCCTGATCGGCGCCGACCTGATCGCCCGGACGGCCCAGTCGCCGGCCGAGGTTCCCATCGGCGTCGTCACCGCCTGCATCGGGGCGCCGTTCTTCCTCTTCGTGCTCGTGTCCCGCCGGGCCGGGCGCGGCATGGAGTCCTGATGGCGCGCCTCGGGACGGTCATCCGCCTGGCGGAACGCCGGGGGCGACGCGGCGCCGGCCTTCCCGGCGACGGCGCCATGGTCGAGCTCGATTCGGTGTCGGTGCGCTTCGACGGCCGCGCCGCCGTCGACACGGTGACGGCGGCGGTCGGGTGGGGGGAGTGGGTTGGCCTCATCGGGGCGAACGGGGCCGGGAAGACCACGTTGCTGCGGGCGCTGGTGGGCCTGGTCGAGCACGAGGGGGAGGTGCGCGTCGGGGGGAAGCCGACCCTGTCAATGGGTCGGCGCCAGCGTGCTCGCTCGGTCGCCTACGTGCCGCAGGCGCCGGAGCTGCCGGCGGACATGTCGGTGTTCGACTACTGCCTGCTCGGCCGGACACCGCACATCGGCTACCTGTCCGTCGAGACGGATGCCGATCTCGCACACTGCCGCGCGCCTCCTCGAGCGCCTCGAGTTGTCCGCGCTCGCGCCCCGGCACCTGTCGACCCTCTCGGGAGGTGAGCGCCAGCGGGTGGTGCTGGCGCGGGCCCTGGCCCAGGAGGCGCCGGTCCTCCTCATGGATGAGCCGACGAGCGCACTGGACCTGGCGCACCGGGTGGAGGCCCTCGAGATCGTCGACGAGTTGCGCCGGGAGTGGGGCCTGACCGTGGTGAGTGCCATGCACGACCTCACGTTGGCCGGTCAGTTCGCCGACCGGCTGCTCCTGCTCTCGGGTGGCGCGGTGGCGGCCTTCGGCCCGCCCGCCGAGGTGCTCGACGAGCGCGTCCTGGGCGATGCCTTCGCCTGTCCGGTCCGCATCATCCGCACCGACGACGGCGAGCTCGTCGTGGCGCCGCGCCGGACGGCGCCGCGCCAGGATCTGGGGACGAGGAGGCGCAATGAGCACGGATGAACCGGCCACCACGGGTGCCACTGCCCGAGCCCGATCCGCCCCCGGCGCGTCGGCGTGTCGATTCCGTGGTCGTCGTCAACACCGGGGACGGCAAGGGGAAGTCGACGGCCGCCTTCGGGGTCATGGGTCGCGGCTGGGCCAGAGGGTGGCGTGTCGGCGTCGTGCAGTTCATGAAGAGCGGCGACTGGAAGGTGGGCGAGCAGAAGCTGGCCCGCCATCTCGGCGTCGACTGGTGGACCCTGGGGGACGGGTTCACCTGGGAGTCCACCGATCTGGACGAGTCCGCGGCGAAGAACATCCATGCCTGGGGTGTCGCCCGCGACAAGCTGGGTTCGGGCGACTACGACCTGCTGATCCTCGACGAGCTGACCTACGTGGTCAACTACGGCTGGGTCCCGGCCGCGGAGGTGGTGGAGGGGATCCTCGGCCGGTCACCCAGGACGAACGTCGTCGTCACCGGGCGCGACGCCCCGCCGGAGCTGGTCGAGATCGCGGACACCGTGACCGAGATGCGGATGGTGAAGCACGCCTACGAGCGTGGCGTCCGCGCCATGAAGGGCATCGAGTATTGAGCCCGTCGGAGTTGCACACCTTCGGCGGGGTGCCGGCCGTCGCCGCGTTGGCGTGGCGTCTCGGGCCCCCGCTGTTGTGCGCGTCGACGGCAACGGTGGGCGGTGGCCTCGGGCTGCGGCACTGGGTCCTCAACGCGCAGGTGCCGCACGACTACGCCCGCCGGGACGTCGCGGCCCACATCGCCGAGGTGGCCGACGCCCTCGGTCTCTCGGGACCCGGGGTCGGGATGCTGACGGCGGCCGAGGTGGCCGCCGTGGCGCAGGCCCGGGAGGACGGCGTGCAGGTCGAGGCCACCGTCGGGCTCGACCGGCCGCTGTGGGCGGCCGCACCCGCGGAGGCGCCCGTGGCGGCGACGCCCGGCACGGTCAACGTGGTGGCCTTCCTGCCGGTCCGGCACAGCGATGCCGCCCTGGCCAACATCCTGTGCACCGTCACCGAGGCCAAGGTGCAGGCGCTCCTCGACGGCGGCGTGCCCGGCACCGGCACGGCGTCGGACGCCGTGACCGTGCTCTGCCCGGCGTCGGGGCCGGCGGAGCCCTTCGGGGGACCTCGCTCCGAGCACGGGTCCCGGGTGGCCCGTGCCGTGTACGCCGCCATGCGGTTCGGGGATGGTGCCACGGTGATCACGCTCGTCCTCGGCGGCACCCGCTCGGGGAAGTCCGCGGTCGCCGAGGAGCTGGCGGCGCGCCACGGCCCGCCCGTGACCTACGTCGCCACCATGGTGCCTGCGGGCGATGCCGACCTCGAGGCGCGCGTGGCGGCGCACCGGCGGCGGCGCGACCCGGCCTGGACGACCGTCGACGCGGGGCGGGACCTGGCTGGCCTGCTGGTGACGCTGCAGGGGACGGTCCTGGTGGACTCGCTCGGACCGTGGGTGGCCCAGGCGCTGATGGCGCCGGAGGGGACGGCCGACCCCGCGGCGCTCTGCGCCGCCCTCGGTCGCCGCCAAGGCGACACCGTCGTGGTGTCCGACGAGGTCGGGCTGGCGGTGCACCCGAGCACCGAGGACGGGCGGCGCTTCCAGGACGCGCTGGGCGCCGTCAACCACGCCGTGTCCGCCGCCGCCGATCGCGCCTTCCTCGTCGTCGCCGGGCGCGCCCTGGCGCTCCCGGCGCCCGGGTCGCTGCCGTGAGGCGCGCCCTGTCCTTCCTGACCGTGCTCGGTCGGGCCGCCGAGCCGAACGAGCGGACGTTGTCGTGGTTCCCCCTCGTGGGCATCGCCGTCGGCGCGGTCGTGGGCACGTCGTGGTGGGTGGCGGGTCGGGTCTGGCCGGCCGCCCTCGCGGCCGTGGTCGCCGTGGCCGTGGACGCGGCGGTCACGGGCTGCCTGCACCTCGACGGCCTGGCCGACGCCGCGGACGGGTTGCTCCCGGCCGTGAGCCGGGCCCGGCGGCTCGAGATCATGGCCGACCCCAGGGTCGGCGCCTTCGGCGCCGTCGTTCTCGTCCTGGTGCTGTCGCTCCGGGTGACGGCGCTCGCCGTCACCGTCGCCCGCCCGTTGGTGATCGTCGGCCTGTGGTGCGGGTCCCGCACCATGATGGGCGCTCGTGGCGCGCACCGTGCCCTACGCCCATGCGGACGGGGGCACCGCGTCGGCCTTCACCGGCGCCGAAGGCTCTTCCGCCGCCGCGCGCTACGGCGTCGCCGCGTACGGCATGGGCGCCGCCTTCGCCCTCGCCGCTGTCGCTGCCGGGGCCCGTGGCCTCGTGGTGGTCGGCGCCGAGGTGGTGACGATGCTCGGCGTCGTCTGGTTCGCACGTCGCCGGATCGGTGGCTACACCGGGGACGTGCTCGGCGCCATGGGTGTGATCGGCGAGACGGTCGGCCTGCTGGCCCTGGCGGCGCGGTGACCCGCCGGCGGGGCCGTGTCCCACGACCGCTCGCCGCCGCGGCCGGCCTCGCGCTGGACCGGTTGCTGCCCGAGCCGCCGGCGGCGGTCCACCCTGTCGCCCTCTTGGGGATCGTCATGACCGGGCTGGAGCGGCGCATCCATCGCGACGCCAGGGGGGCCGGGGTCCTCTACACGCTCGCCGGCGCCGCCCTCGGGTTGGGCGCGGGCGCCGTGGTCCGCTCCCCGGCGCTGGCCACGTCGTCTGCCGTCGCCGGCCGGGCCCTGGCGGGCGCCGCGGGTGAGGTGGGGGAGGCGCTCGGGGCCGGTGACGTCGAGCGGGCGCGGGAGCTGCTGCCCTCGCTGGTCGGCCGCGACCCGAGCGGCCTCGGATCCGCCGAGATCGCCCGTGCGGTGGTGGAGTCCGTCGCCGAGAACACGGTGGACGCGGTCGTCGCGCCCGCGTTCTGGGGCGCGCTGGCCGGTGCGCCCGGAGCCCTCGGCTACCGGTCCGTCAACACCCTCGACTCCATGGTCGGCCACCGCTCGCTGCGCTACGCCAAGTTCGGCTGGGCCAGTGCTCGCCTCGACGACGCGCTGGCGTGGGTGCCGGCCCGGCTCACCGCCGTGCTGGTCGCCGCGGTGCGGCCGCGGGCGGCGCGGGCCGTGTGGGGCGCGGTGCGGCGCCAGGCCCCGGCGCATCCCTCGCCGAACGCGGGCGTGGCGGAGGCCGCCTTCGCCGCCGCGCTCGGGGTCCGCCTCGGGGGGAGCAACACCTACGGCGACCGCACGGAGGAGCGCCCGGCCCTGGGAGCGGGCCGGCCCCCCGGCGTCGGGGACATCGGTGCCGCCGTCCAGCTCTCGGGCGACGTGACGGCGGCGCTGGCCGGCGCCCTGGCCCTGATCGGGTGTGCGCAATGGTGGGCGGCACGATGACCCTGCCTCCCGCGGGTCCGCACGGTGGCGACGGTCAGGCCGTGGCCCGCGCCTTCGGGTTGGCGCCCGGCGCGGTGCTCGACCTGTCGCTGTCGCTGAACCCGCTGGCACCCGACCCGGCCCCCGTGCTGGCCCGCCACCTGTCCGCGGTGCGGGCCTACCCCGACCCGCGCGCCGCCACGGAGGCGCTGGCGCGGGCCATCGGCGTCGAGCCAGGGCGGCTGCTCCTGACCAACGGCGGGGCCGAGGCCATCGCCCTGGTCGCCGCGCAGATCGGCGGGCGTGTCGAGGAGCCCGAGTTCGGGCTGCACCCGCGCCGGGGCGGACCGCTCTGGCGGTCGAACCCGCACAGCCCGAGCGGCCTGTTGGCCCGGGCGCACGACACGGCGGACGTCTGGGACGAGGCCTTCTTCCCCCTGGCCACCGGCCGGTGGACGAGGGGGGACGACGCCGTGGTGGTGGGGTCGCTGACGAAGCTGCTGGCGTGCCCCGGCCTCCGCCTCGGCTACGTGCTGGCCGACGAGGACCTGGTGGGGCGCTGCCGCGACCGCCAGCCCGCCTGGTCGGTGGGCGGCCTGGCCGTGGCCGCGCTGCCCGAGCTGCTGGCGGCGGCCGACCTCCCCGGCTGGTGCGCGGGTGTGGCCCGGCTGCGGGGCGCCCTGACCGACCTGCTGGCGTCGCACGGGTTGGCGGTGCGCCCGTCCGACGCCAACTGGGTCCTGGTCGAGCGGGGCGGACTGCGCGAGGCGCTGGCGCCCCATGGGGTCGTCGTCCGCGACTGCGCCAGCTTCGGGCTGCCCGGCGTGACGCGCCTCGCGGTGCCATCGGAGGAGGGACTCGGCCGCCTGGACGCCGCCCTCGCGGCCGCCGCCATCCCGGAGCCCGTCGCATGAGCTGGCGGCGGCCCGTCCCGCTCGTCGGCGACACCTCCTCGGCGCGCCAGCGCCGCGAGGTGCCTCGTGCGTGGGCCTTCGAGGAGCACGAGAGGGATGCCTTCTACGCCGCGGTGCGGAGCCGCCGGGACATCCGCCGGTTCCGGCCCGACGACATCGAGCCGGACGTCCTCGACCGCATCCTCGGGGCGGCGCACGCCGCCCCGTCGGTCGGGCACTCGCAGCCCTGGCGTTTCGTCGTCGTGCGCGACGGCTCGACGCGTGATCGGGCGGCGCTGATGGCGGACCGGGAGTGGCACGCGCAGGCGGACAGCTTCGCCGAGCGGTCGGGCGGCCAGATGCGCGACCTCCAGCTGCACGGGATCCGAGAGGCGCCCCTCGGCGTCGTCGTCTGCTGCGACCGCCGCACCGCCGCGCTGGGCGTGCTCGGACGGGCCACCTACGTCGATGCCGACCTGTGGTCGTGCGCCTGTGCGATCGAGAACCTGTGGCTGTCCGCACGGGTGGAGGGCGTCGGCGTCGGATGGGTCACCCTGTTCCGGCCCGGGGAGCTCGCTGCGCTCATCGGGCTCCCCGACGGCGTGGAGACGCTGGGCTGGCTGTGCCTGGGGTGGCCGGACGAGCGGCCGCCGGAGCCCGGGCTCGAGCGTGCCGGCTGGTCGGCCCGCCAGCCGCTGTCCGACGTCGTGTTGTGGGAGCGCTGGCACGAGGGCGGCGAGAGCCCGTCGCCACCGCCCTCGCACCTCCATGCCCCCGAGCCCGCCGCCGTGGTGGGCGCCCGCGACGCGGCGGACGTGCTGTTGACGCCCCCGGGCTCCCTCGGCACCCTCGACCGGGCCGTCGACCGGCTGACCGCGCTCGGCCTCGACGCCGGCGCGCCCATCACGGCGGTCCTGGCCGTGGCGAGCCACCCCGTCACCCGCCACGGCGTGTCGACCTATGACGACTCGGTGACGCGCGAGGTGCTCGCGGCCACGGTCGCCGGCGAGTCGCTGGGCGCCGTGACGGCCCGCCTCGTCGGCGCCGCCGTCGTCGCCGTCGACGCGGGCGTGCTCGGGGAGCCCGTCGAGGGCGCGGTGGCGTGCCGCCCGGCGGGGCCGCGCGGCGACCTCGTCGCCCGGGACGCCCTGTCGGCGGCGGATGCGGGAGATGCGGTGGAGGCGGGACGCGAGATGGGCCGCAGCCTGGCCGGGCACGTCGTGACGCTGGGGGAGGCGGGCATCGGCAACACGACGGTCGCCGCCGCCCTGGTGGCGTGCCGCCTGGGCCTCGACGTCGACGACGCGGTCGGCCTGGGCGCCGGCGGCGACTCGGCCACCCTGGAGCGCAAGCGTGCCGCCGTGGCCGCCGGACTGGCCCGGGCCACGGCGGGGCACGCCGACCTCGGCGAGCCCATGGTGGCGCTGGCGGCGCTCGGCGGGCCCGAGATCGCCTACCTCGTCGGCGTGGCGCTCGGGGCTGCGGAGGCCGGGTCGTTGGTGGTGGTCGACGGCCTGGTCACCGCGGCCGCCGCGCTGGTGGCGGTCGCTCTCGAGCCTGCCGTGGCGTCGCACCTCGTCGCGGGACAGGAGAGCCGCGAACGGGCCCAGCGTGCGGTCAACGCCCACCTGGGGCTGGAGCCGCTGCTCTCGCTGCGCCTGCGGGCCGGCGAGGGCGTCGGCGCCCTCCTGGCGGCACAGATGCTGCGGACGGCGGCCGCCGTGCGGGCGCAGGCGGGACGCGTCGCCGAAGGCTGACCTCGGGGGGTCGCGGCCCGGCGCTACTTCCGGTTTGTCGCGACGGCGTTGATCAGCAGGGCCACGCCCATGCCGGCGACGAGGCCGAAGATCAAGGCGAGGACCGTGTACTCGATCGTCTTGGGCGAAGAGGGTGACCTCGGCACGGCGGCGGTCGAGAGCACCTTGCCGAACTGGGTGTTGGTGCCCTGGGTGGCGTAGAACTCGTACTGTTGGAGCTGGTTCTGCAACCCGTCGAACTCGCTCTGCAGCTGACCGAGCTGCCCCTCCTCGAGCGCCAGTGAGGTGCCCGGCGCAGCGCCCTTGATTTGGTTCTGGACGTTCGTGATCGCCAGCTGCACGGTGTCGACCTTGTTCTGGATCTGCTTGGTGGCCGACGAGAACGTCTGGTTGGTCTGGTTGCGCTCGTACTCGATGTAGGCGGCGGCGTAGGCATTTGTGGCGGCGGCGGCCACGTGGGGGTCGCCGGAGCTCACCGAGACCGTCACCACGTCGGTGTTCGTGCCGACCTGGGCCGCGGTGACGCCCGGTGCATTCGGGATCTTCTGGGCCACCAACTGGGCGACGCCACCGCTCTCGATCTCCTGGATCTTGTCCGAGACGTTGATGATGCCCGCCAGGCTGGACGGGGCGCCGACGTCGAGGAGGGTCTGCGAGACGGGCGGCTCCAGCAGCATGGTGGCGGTGGCCGTGTAGGTCTTCGGAGTCACGAAGCAATAGGCGAGCATGCCGCCCACGGCGAGGGCGGCCACGAGGAGGACGGTGGCCTTCTTGCGCCAGAGGAGGTGGGCGTACTCGCGCAGCCCGGACTGCTCTGGGGCCCCGGCGTCCTCCACCTGGGGCGCGAATTCGTGCAACCCGGGATGCGCTTCATCGTCCGCTCGGATCATGGTTCGTCCACCTGACTCGTCCTTGGTCACACTCGACCTTTCCGTTGCCACGTCTCGCATAACGGCGCAGGTCCGCCAGACTTGTTGCAGCGCGCAAGCGAATTCCCTCAGATTCATCCCTGCGGCTGACCCGCAGTCATCCCAACGGAGGAAGATCTCTGCTCGGGCCGCCGCCTGCACAAACACGGCCGTGATCGCTGTGTCCTCGCGACGTTCACACTCTGTGGAGGAGAGCGTCACCGTGTGTCCAGAAGTTGACAATCCGGCTGCCCCGAGTCTCCGGCGGCCCGACGGAGGTGCGGGCTCGTGAACGTGGGCGAGTTGGTGCGGGCGGGTGAGCGGCAGCGAGATGATCTTTTCGTCGCGGTGTCCCTCCGGCTGATCTACGTCGGCTTGTTCCTGTTGCCCTGGGTGCGGATAAAGGTCACCAAGGGCCTCAACATCAGCGACATGGTGTTCGTGGTCGCGGCGGTGCTCCTCATCGCGAGCAGGCGGCCGCCCAAGAAGGCACCGCCGGCGCCCGCCTGGTACTTCGGCGCCTTCATGATGGTGCTCGCCGGCATCGTTGCGTCGTTGCACGCCGCGTCCAAGTCCGGTTCCCTCCTTGTGGTGGGCAACGCCGTCTTCGTCTTCTTCGTGCTGCAGTGGCTGCTGCGCCAGCAGCTCTTCACTCCCGTGCGCATCCGCATCGCGATGGGTGCGTACGCAGTGGGTGCTTCGGTGTCCGCTCTCGTCGCGATACTCCAGTCACAGCTGCACATTCTCCTGCCGAGCTCGGCCGTCGTCAGCAGTACCCTCGGCGGCAGCTCCCGTGCCATCGGCCTGGCCAACCAACCCAATATCGCGGGCGTCACGTTCTCGTTAGGGCTCGTGTTCGCCGTCGGCCTCATTGTGGAGCTCGGTGCTCGCAAGCACTGGTATTTGGGTGTGTGCATCGCCGTGCTGGCGGCCGGTCTGCTCCTCACTGCCAGTGTGTCGGGGATGAGCGCCGCCGTGGTCGGTCTCTTCATCGTCTTCATCACCCGCGGTTTCAAGATCCAGACCGTCATATCGGTCTGCACCGCGGTTGCCGCGGTCTATTTCCTGATCTTCGGAGTGCTCGACAAGGGCTCCAAGCTCGATCCGCTCACACGCCTCCACGTCACGACCACGGCCAACTCGGGCAGCGACACCCTCCAGATCCGTATCGATACCATCAAGCATTCCTGGGATCTCATCGTCCAGAGCCCGATCATCGGCCACGGCCTGGACCCTGCTTCAATCGCCAACTTCTACTACCAGTACACCCACGTCTTCTACCCGGCTCACGACTTCGTCGTGCTCTTCTGGTTCGCCGGTGGCATCTTTTTCCTCCTCGGCGCGCTGATGATGATGGGCTCCGGATTCAACCGGTTGCTCCATGGTCGGTTGAAGCACTCGAAGCAAACCCGCGACCCCATGCGTGACATCGTCCTTGCCGGATGCATCGCCGTGATCCTCTATTCGTTGCAGGGCCCCGAGCTGGTGGACCGTTGGATGTGGCTACCGTTCATGCTGGCCCTGTGCTTTCGCGATCCAGCGCCGCCGCCACGACCGGCACCCATCGACCGCATCGGGAGGGCAGCCATCGACGAGGGCGGAGTACCCGCGCCTCCCACCCCGGTGCCCTCCCCGCGCCAGGTCACGGGCCGGGTCGGCCGGCACGCCGCACCTGAGCTCGAGCCCATCGGCCCACCCGGCCTGGCGGCGCGAGCCGCGCCGCGAGTGGACGATCGTCTCGTCGGTGAGCGCGCGCACGGTCGGGTCGTCGGCCCATGTCCGTGACCGCGGACGCCTCCCTCGGCCTGGGCGAGATGTTCGACGACCGCATCCTCGGTCTCGACAGCGCCCACGTGTTCATGGTCAGCGCCCAGGCCGTGGCGGCACGCTCCAGGGTCGTCGCCGAGGTCGGGTGCGGTCGCGGCGTCCTCGTGGACGAGGACCAACCCGGTGGCCCCTGGCAGGACCTCCGCGGCGAGGGCCGGACCGTCATCGGCATCGACATCGAGGACACGGGCACCGAGAACCCGGTCATCGACGAGTTCCGGCTCATCGGTCCCGACGGGCGCTGGCCGCTCGATGCCGCCTCGGTCGACCTCGCGGTCAGCGACTTCGTCCTCGAGCACGTCACGAACCCCGAGCAGTTCGTCAGCGAACTCGCGCGCGTGCTGCGCCCCGGGGGGATGTTCCTCGCCCGCACCATCAGCCGCAGCTCCGTCCTCGCCACCGTGGCGCGCATCGTGCCCAACCGCCACCACGCCCGAACCGTGGAGCGCCTGCAGCCCGGACGCGAGGCCCAGGACGTCTTCGACACGGCCTACAAGATGAACTCCCGCAAGGACCTGGCCCGCCTTCTCGACGCGGACTTCGACTGGGCCATCGCGCGCCGCACCGGATTGGAGCAGTACTGCAAGCCCTGGCCGCGCCTCTGCCGCACCGTGGCCCAGGCCGAGCGTCACCTGCCCACCTCCATGTGGATGGCGCTCGTCGTCTTCGCGCGGCGCCGGGCCTGACGGCCGGCGGCCGCCCCGTCTCCGCCTCAGCCCGTACAGGCGGCCAACGTCGCGCGCACCGCCGCGGCGGTGCTGCGCCAGGTGAAGCCCGACGCGTGCGCCACCCCCGCCGCCAGCTGCGCGGCGGTCGTCCGGCGGGCGCACCCGACGGCGCGGGCCAGCGCCTCGGCGTCCCAGCCGTCCATGATGGTGGCGAGGCCCCCGGTCACCTCGAGCAGCGCCCGGTCCGGCGTGACCACGACCGGGATCCCGAGGCGCATGGCCTCGACGGCCGGGAGCCCAAAGCCCTCGTAGTCGGACGGGAAGACGACCATGGAGGCGCCGGTGAAGCGGCGCTGGAAGTCCTCCGCGCGCAGCCACGGCAGCACCGCGACGAGACCGGCCAGGCCCCGCCGTGCCACGTCGGCTTCCACTGCCGCCTGCGCCGCCGCTGGCAGCCCGACGACGACGAGCGGCATCGGATCGTCAAGGATCGACCAGGCCTCGACCACCAGCCCGACGTTCTTGTTGCCCCATTGCCCGAAGGCGAGGGCGTAGGTGCCGCCCCCGTCCGCCCGGGCCCAGCCGAGCACGTGGTCCGCCCCCAGCTGCGCCACCGTGACCGGACGCCGCCCCACGGAAGGATGCGCGGCCACCAGGTCGTCGCGCGTCCGTTGCGAGATGCACGCGATCGCATCCGCCCGGCGGTACCCGAGGCCGTAGCTCACCTTGCGCAGCAGGCGCGTCTTGGCGCTGAACTGTTGGGGCTGCACCTCGTGGCGGAGGTCGAGCGCGATGACCGCCCGCGGGCAGGGAAGCGGGCCCAGGGTGGTGGCGGGCGTGACGCCGAGCATGGCGTCGGCCCGTACCCGCCGGCACAGTGCGGGCACGGTCCGCTCCATGGCGGAGAACCGGCTGCCGCCGACCTCGTGGACGGCGATGCCTTCGGGCACGTCGAGACCGACGCCGGGGCGCAGCACGACGTGCAGTTCGTCGTCGGTCTCGAGCTCCGCCCAGCCCTTGAACAGGTTCTCCGCCACGACGCCGAGGCTGGTGCCGGCGACCGGCACCGCGTTGACGACGACGCGCACCGCGGCAACGGTAGCGCGCACGCTTGCGGGCGCCGCCACGTTATGGGGTCAGTGATACTCCACGTCCACCCGCACGGGCGGGACGGCAGGGGCGCCCCCGGGGGAGCCGAGCCGCGCCCGCACCGCCCCCACGTCCCGGCAGGCGACCACGTTGGGCGTGGGGGGGAGCTCGTCCGACGCCCAGGGGGTGAGGTGGCCGTCGAGCAGATGGATCGAATACCCGAGGTCACCCAGGAACGCGCGGACCTGCGCCGGCGTGATCCCGAAGTGTTCCGAGTGCCCGGCGTGCTCGAACAGCAGCACGGGCGCCGACTCCGCGAGGAGCCGGCGCGCTCCCTGCATGACGCGGAGCTCGGACCCCTCGACGTCGATCTTGATCAGTGCCGGCGGATCGTCGCCGACCAGCTCGTCCAGCGTCGTGACGGGCACGCTGATGCCCCGCCGCCCGGTGGCACCGTTGGGCGCCAGGCGGTTGAGCACGTCGCGGTCGAGCACCTCGAAGGTCGCCTCGCCAGCGGTGTCGCTGACGGCAGAGTCGACGACCGTGATCTTCAGGTCGTTGAGCGCGAGGTTGGCCTCGAGGTCCTCCCGCACGGGCGGGTAGGGCTCGATCGGGGTGATGCGCACACCCGGGAGCCGCGTACCGACAAGAGTGGAGAAGACGCCTACGTTGGCTCCCACGTCGACGAAGTGGTCGCCGGGGCGCAGGTAGCGCAGGCAGAACTGGAGCTCCTCCCACTCGTGCACACCGTCGTAAATCGTCCAGACCGCGCTCGAATTGCTTGGGCCGGGCCGTGATCCGGGTGCGTCCGTCCACCGTCACCACGGCCTCGGCGCTGCGCCCGCCGCGGGTGCGCCAGTGCCAGACGACGGCCCGCCGCTCGGCGGCCAGGCGGCCGCCCTGGTTGGCGGGGTGGCGTGCGATCTCGAGGACCCAGTGCACGGATCGCTTCGCCTTGTGCACGATGCCGTCGCTCACGCGAGGTGTCTAGCAGAACGGATGCGGAGCGATCGAACCGACGGCCCCGACGGCGGGCGCCCGTGACGAGACTGCCGAGCGCCCTGCGCCCGCTGTTCCCGTTGGTCAAGGCGGGCGTGCTCGGCGTGACCCGAGCCGTGAGCCCGCTGACGAGGCGCCTGCCCTCGCGCGTCCCGCGCCAAACCGCGGACGACACTGCCGCCTACGCCCGCGCGCACGCCGACGGCGGCGTGGTCGTGACGGAGGTGGCCGCCGCGCTCGACCTCGACCGGCCCCTCCCGGTGGGGCTCCCGCCCGACCACCCCCAGTTCGCCGCCCACCGTCGGGCGCACATCGACGCCAGCGTCGTGGCCCGCGTCCGCAACGGCCGCGTCCTGGGTGACTACGCCGCCGTGATCACCGAGGACGACACGCTGCTCTTCGATCTCTCCCCGTACTACGGCGTCCGCCGCGCCTCGCAGCACCCCGTCTTCTTGCGCGTGCGCCTGCCCGAGGTGCGCAGCGTCGCGGGCTCGGTCGCCGTGCTCAACACGCGCGGAACCGACAACTACTACCACTGGCTCACCGACGTCCTGCCCCGGCTGGAGCTGCTGCGCCGGGCGGGCGCCGAGCCCGGGGCCTACCTGGTCAACCGCAACACACGGTTCCAGTGCGACATGCTCGACCATCTCGGCCTCACGGCCGACCGTTGCCTCGCATCCGAGCACCTGCGGGCCGACGAACTGCTCGTCCCGTCGCTCCCCGACGCCAACCTCAAGACGCCCCCCTGGGTCGTCCCCTGGCTGCGCGCGCAGTTCCTCCCCGACGACATCGGGGCGCCGCACCGCCGCCTGTTCGTCGGCCGCGGCCGGCAGAAGCACACCCGCCGGCTCGAGAACGAGGCCGAGCTGCTCGCTGCGCTGGGCCCGCTCGGCTTCGAGGCCATCGACCCCGGCGCGATGGCGCCCGCCGAGCAGGTCCGGTGGTTCGCCGAGGCGGAGTGCGTCGTCGGCGTCCACGGCGCGGGCCTCACGAACCTCGCCTTCGCGCCGCCGGGAGTGGGTGTCCTCGAGCTCTTCGCGCCCGACTACGTCAACGAGTGCTTCTGGGCGCTGGCCACCACGGTGGACGGTCTGCGCTACCGCTACCTCGTCGGCGACGGGACGCCGTCCCCCGCCCGGCGGAACCGCGGGGTGGCCTCCGACGTCACGGTCGACCCCCGGCAGGTCCTGCGCCTCCTCGGCGAGCTCCTCTGACCGGTCCCGTTCCCCTGCAACCTGGATTGGAGAACCGGACCGGCAAGTTTCGGGCGGCCGTGTCGTTACTGCTCTGAGCGGTGAACGGAACCGAGGAAGGGGGTGACCCCCGTGATGTCTCGCATCGTGGTGCACGACTACTCGGGCCACCCGGGGCAGGCACAACTGAGCCGGGCCCTGGCCCGCCGCGGCTACGAGGTCACCCACCAGCACTGCCCCTCCTACACCACGGGCAAGGGCTCGCTCGAGCGCGCACCGGGCGACCCGCCGACGCTCCGCTTCGAGGCCTGCGCCATGGAGGGCACCTTCGCCAAGTACTCCGCCTTCACCCGGCTGCGCCAGGAGCTCGCGTACGGGCGCGCCGCCGCCCGGGCGATCGCCGCGAAGGAGCCGGCGGTCGCCGTCGTCAGCAACGTGCCCCTCGTCGCCCACGCCGTCCTCGCCCGGCACCTGACGCGGCGGGGGATCCCCATGGTCTTCTGGCACCAGGACATCTACTCGGAGGCCATCGGGAACGCCGCCCGGGCGCGGCTCCCGGTCCTCGGTCACCTCGTCGCCCGCTTGGCGAACCACCTCGAGCGCACCGTCGCCCGCCGCAGCCACGCCGTCGTCGCCATCTCGCCCACCTTCATCGAGCGGCTCGGGACCTGGGGCGTCGCCGGCAAGACGACCGTGATCCCGAACTGGGCCCCCATCGACGAGCTCCCGGTCCGGGAGCGCGAGAACGCCTGGAGCGACCGCACGGGCCTGGCCGGCCACCCTGTCGTGCTCTACTCAGGGACGCTCGGCCTCAAGCACGATCCGAGCATCCTCGCCCTCATCGCCAGCCACCTCGGGGTGTCGCATCCCGACGCCAAGGTCGTCGTCGTCTCGGAGGGCAAGGGCCGCGACTGGCTCGAGGCGTGGAAGCGCGCGCAGAACGCCGACAACCTCGTCCTCCTGGACTTCCAATCGTACGCGGACCTGCCCGAGGTCATGGCCAGCGCGGACGTGCTCGTCGCCATCCTCGAGGCCGACGCCTCGCGCTTCTCGGTGCCGTCCAAGGTGCTCACCTACCTGTGTTCGAGCCGGCCCATCGTCGGGGTCCTGCCGTTCGACAACTCCGTGGCCGAGATCCTCAGGACCCACGGCGCCGGCCGCGTCGTCGACCCGGCCGCGCGCGACGAGGTCGCCGGCGCCGTGGCCGGGTTGCTCGACGAGGAGGAGCTCTGCCGCGCCCTGGGCCGGGCGGGCCGCCTCTACGCCGAACGAACGTTCAGCCCCGAGACGGCGGCGGATGGGTTCATAGCCGTCTTCGGGGCGCTGGTGACGCCGGCGCAGGTCCCGCCCGGCGAGCGGGCGGTCGCCGTCGCCCCGCCGGCCCCGCATCCACCGGTGGCCTCGGGCCGTCGGCAGGCCAGTTGAGCAGGACAGCAAGGTCGTCGTGAGCCGGTCGTTCCTCGTTTGCTCGCACCGCCCGCGGTCGGGCCGCCGAATTCCAAGGGAGAGATGATCCGATGACGAGTGTGTTGGTGACCGGCGCTGGTGGCTTCATCGGGGGGCACCTGGTGGCCCGCCTCCGCGAACAGGGCGTCGAGGACATCCGTGGCGTGGACCGGGTGCCCCTGGACCAATGGCACCAGCTCTTCGACGACGTCGACAACCACAGTGCCGACCTGCAGGACTTGGCGGCCTGCCGGAGCGCCTGTGACGGCGCCGACACCGTCTACAACCTGGCCGCCGACATGGGCGGCATGGGCTTCATCGAGAACAACAAGGCCCTGTGCATGCTCTCGGTCCTCATCTCGACCCACATGCTCGAGGCGGCCCGCCAGGCCGGAGTGCAGCGTTTCTTCTACTCGTCGTCGGCCTGCGTCTACGCTGCCGGCAAGCAGGAGTCGCCTGCGGTCGAGCCGCTGCGCGAGTCCGACGCCTATCCGGCCATGCCCGAGGACGGCTACGGCTGGGAGAAGCTGTTCAGCGAGCGGATGGCCCGGCACTTCTACGAGGACTTCGGCATGGAGACCCGCGTCGCCCGCTACCACAACGTCTACGGCCCCCACGGCACCTACGACGGAGGCCGCGAGAAGGCGCCGGCGGCCATCTGCCGCAAGGTGGCCGCCGCCGTCCTCAGCGGCAGCCACGAGATAGAGATCTGGGGCGACGGCAAGCAGACGCGGAGCTTCACTTACATCGACGACTGCGTGGAGGGCACGTTGCGCCTGACGGCCAGCGACGTGCGCGAGTCGCTCAACATCGGGTCCGAGCAGCTGGTCACGATCAACGAGCTCGTTGACATCGTCGAGGGTATCGCCGGGGTGTCGCTCACGCGGAACTACAACCTGTCGGCGCCCCAGGGCGTCCGGGGCCGGAACAGCGACAACGCACTCATCCGGGAGCGTCTCGGGTGGGCTCCGTCGATCACGCTCGAAAACGGGTTGCAGAAGACCTATGACTGGATCCTTGCGCAGATGACCGACGGTTCCACCCGCGATCGTGCACTGACGAGGATGCCGCACTGACGCATGGAGAGCGCGACGATGCAGTCGGACAGCTTGATCGCGTCAACGGTGACGGCTGACATACGCACGCTCCAGAGACGGGGCGGTCACGCCAGACCGATCCCTGCCACCAGACGGGACGCCATTTCCCGGCAGAAGGTCATGGCACTCACCATCGTGGATCAGGCGGCCTCGAGTGCCTCGAATTTTGCACTCGCGTTCCTGATCGCCCACTACAGCACCGCCCACGTCCTGGGGATCTTCGCGGTGGTGCAAACGACCTACGTCCTGACACAAGGGCTGGTCAGGAGCCTGACGAGCGATTGTCTGCTGACGCGCAGTGATTCCGAACTGGTGATGCCACGCTACGAGTACGCCGGCTTTCTGTCGGCTCTCTGCTGTGCCCTCGTCGCCTCGATCGTGATGTTCGGGGTCAGCCTGGCATTCACCGCCGACCTCCGGATCACGTTCGTCATCCTTGCCCTGTGCTTCCCGCTCCTCGCCTGTCAGGATTTCGCCCGCTACATCGGCATCAGCAGGTACAACCCCCTATACTCGGTATGGCTGGACACGGCGTGGCTCGTGCTGTTCGTGGTTGCGTATGTCGTGCTGCGGGACGAGGGTTTCGTCTCGCTGCCTTTTGTCTTCGGAGCCTGGACCGTCACCGGAGCGCTTGTCGGCCTGTACGCCGTGTGGAACCACCTGGCCCTCCGTGATCGGCGGCGACTGGTCGCATTCTGGATCGAGAGCGAGCGGGCAGTGGGTCTCCGCTTCGCCGGGCAATCGATCCTGGTGAACGCATGGACGTACGTCGCCGTCTACCTCTTCGTTGTGATCTTCTCGCTCACCGAGGTGGGTGACATCAAGCTGGCATCGTTGGCCTTCGGGCCGGTCACCGTCATGGCCGTCGGCATGGCGACCGCGATGGTGGCGCTGGCGTCCAAGTACTTCGCGGTCGACATGAAGAGGGCACTGCGCTTCGTCGTCGCCGGTGGATTTCTGACCGGGGCGGTCATGCTGGTCTACACGCTGGCCGTCTACGCCGCTCCGGTCGCGGGTATGACAAAGTTGTTGGGCCCGGCGTGGCCTGCGGCCCGGCAACTCGTTCCCCTGACTGGCATCGGCGTGGCGACCCTGGCCGTGTGCGCGGTGTTGGTCGCCGGCCTCCGCGCGTTGCGGGCGGCGAAGGAGAACCTCCGTCTCGCCATGGCAGCCGTGTCTTTCGTCTTCGTGCTGACCATCGGCGGGGGGGTCCTCTGGGGCGTGCAGGCTGCCCTCGCCGGCGCCTGCATCGGCAACGGGCTCTACGGCGTGGCGGCGCTGGTGGTGCTCGTTCGGACTGCGCATCGCCTCCACCCCGCCCATGACCCGGGACCGATCATGGAGGTTGCGCCGGCGTGAGTTTCGGCAACGCTCGCCAAGACGGCGGACGGGAGCCCTCCATCTCCCCGGGTTCGCTCGTGCACCCTCGACGGCCCCTGCGCGCCGTCGCCATGGGTGGCTCCGTCAACGGCAACACCGATGTCTGCTGCCAGGCGTGGCACGACCTGGGCAACTCCTTCCTCCTGGTGGGCTATGGGTCCAGTGACAACCCCGACAACACCGCATTCGGGCCGCTGAGCTCGCTGGAGCGGGGGGAGTTCTTCGTCTGCGACGAGCAGACGGATCCGAAGGCCCTGTTGGAACGGGTGGAAGCGTTCCAGCCGGACGCCATCATGTGCGGGGCGTGGAACACTCCTTCGAGCTTTCGGCAGGTCATGAAGGCGATGCGGCCCCCTGTGGTACGGATCATGTTCATGGACACCATCTGGCGGTCAACCGCCAAGCAATGGGTCGGACGCGGCATTCACCGCTTCATAATCGACCCGTACTTTGACGTTGTCATGGTGCCGGGGGAGAGGACCGAGTTCCTGGCGCGACGCCTGGGTTTCGGTCCGGACGACATCATCCGGGGCGGGTATACGGGCAATACGCCACTGTTCGACTCCGGTCCTCGCTCCGGAGACGAACTTGCCTCTCGGCGCCGATTCCTCTATGTCGGCAGGCTGATCGCGTTCAAGGGCCTCGATGTCCTGGCCAAGGCCTACCGGCGCTACCGCGAGCTCGCACCCGAACCGTGGGAGCTCCATATTGTTGGCCTTGGTCCCGAGGAGCGCGTTCTTGCGGGCATCGAGGGAATCACCCTGCACGGCTGGGCCAAGGCACCGGAGCTCGCCGTCCTCATGCACGAGAGCTCCGGCCTGGTCTTGCCCTCCCGTGCGGAGCACTTCGGGATTGTCGTGCACGAGGCCGCTGCAGCCGGACTGCCGCTCATCGTTTCCGAGACCGCGGGGGCAGTGCCGGGTCTCGTCCAGGACGGCTACAACGGCTGGGCGGTTCCCGAAGGCGACGTCGCCGCATGGACGAGGTCCTTGCTCCAGCTGTCGAGTCAGTCAGCGGAACGACTGGGCGAGATGTCCGACATCAGCCGTGCGCTGTCCACCCGGCTCAGCCCTGCCGGTTGGGCGCGCAACCTGCATGATGTGATCGAGCGCCGCCGGACCGGTATTACCAACGGCATTCCCTGACCTGGTTCGTTCCATGGGAAACCCGGGTATCAAACACACTTAACCGGGCGAGCAGATCTGGCAGGGTCGCATCCCCGCGACTCCCTCCAGCCCGATCACGCGCAAGTCGTCTGGATGGTGGGCGATGACTGCGCAGTCCGCCCGGTGGTACACCGTGCCCGAGCCCGTCGCGTAATACGTCGTCGGCGTGGCCTCCCCCGATACTGCCGCGGGAGGTCCTGGCTGCACACTCGGTCCCCCCGTCTGTAACGCGGCGGCGATCATCTCGAGCAGGCGCTGTTGCTCCTCATGGTGCAGATCCGCCTGGTCGTACATCCGGTAGAGCCAGTGTCCCCAGAACAAGAGCCCGCCGACCACCATGCAACCGAGCCCCACGAACGACCCGCTGACCAGGTAGGGGATCTGCTGCTGGACGACCCGGGCGTGCGCCGCGCCGTACCACCCGATCATGATGAGGACGACGCCCAGCGGGATGAGGATCGACCCGGCCACCACCTGCCAGCCGTTGCGCAGGTCGAGCCTGCCCTCGCGGGCCGGCTTCTCGGTGAGGCCGCCGCCGTCTCCTCCGCCCCCGTCGACCCGGCGGCCCTCGTCATCCCGGTCCGGCACGTACACCTGATCGAGGTCGTTCGAGATGTCCAACATTCATCGGCTCCTTCCGGGAGCGAACTGCCAGCG
>CAWELJ010000009.1:0-408515 GCA_963809825.1 uncultured Acidimicrobiaceae bacterium
GACAGTATGTCCGATACATCAGAGGAGTTGTCTAGACATGAGCACCCTGGCGGGCGTCGCCCCGGTCGACCTCTCGGATTCCCGGTCCTACGTGGCCGGGGTCCCCCATCCTGGCTGGCCCACCTGCGGCGGCACGACCCCGTGCACTGGCAGGACGAGCCCGGCGGCCCCGGCTTCTGGGCCGTCACCAGGTACGCCGACTGCGTCACGGTCAACCGCGACTACGAGCGCTTCAGCTCGGCCGCCCAGGGGACGATGCCCTTCGAGATGAGCCCCGAGGACATCGCCCAGCAGAGCCTGATGATGGTGAACATGGACCCCCCGCTCCACACCCGCTACCGGCGGCTGGTCAACAAGGGGTTCACGCCCCGCACGGTGCGGGACCTCGAGGAGAGCGTCCACCGCTCCACCGACGCCATCCTCGACGAGGTGATCGAGAAGGGCGAGGCCGACTTCGTGACCCAGATCTCGGCCGAGCTGCCGCTCCGGGTCATCGCCGAGCTCCTCGGCGTGCCCCCCGAGGACCGTCACAAGATGTTCGAGTGGTCCAACAACATGGTGGGCAACGAGGACCCCGAGTACCAGGGCCAGGCGGAGGCCGCCCTCAACGCCGCCATGGAGCTCTACGCCTACGCCGCCCAGCTGTTCGGCCAGAAGCGCATCGACCCCCACGCCGACCTCATGAGCGTGCTGACCAACGTCGAGGTCGACGGCGAACGGCTCAGCGAGCTGGAGCTCGAGCTGTTCTTCCTCCTCCTCACCGTCGCCGGCAACGAGACGACGCGCAACCTCATGTCCGGCGCCATGCACGCTTTCTTCGCGCACCCCGACCAGTGGCAGCGCCTCAGCGCCGACCGCAGCCTGCTGCCGGTGGCCGTGGAGGAGATGCTGCGCTTCGTCACGCCGGTCATGAACTTCCGCCGCACCGCCATGACCGACCTCGAGCTCAGCGGGACCAAAGTCGCCGCCGGCGACAAGATCGTCTTCTTCCACGCCTCGGCCAACCGGGACGAGGAGGTCTTCGACGAGCCCGACACCTTCGACATCGCCCGCGACCCCAACCCGCACATCGCGTTCGGCGGCGGCGGCCCCCACTTCTGCCTCGGGGCCAACCTCGCCCGCATGGAGATCCGGGTCATGTTCGAGCACCTGCTCGACCGGATGCCCGACATCCGGCAGGACGGCGACGTGCAGCGCCTACAGTCCCAGTTCATCAATGGCGTCAAGCACCTCCCCGTGGCCTTCACCCCGTCCGCCCGCCTGGGCTCCTGAGCGGGCGCACCCGAGGGGCTGAGCGACCGTGCCCCGCCGCGCCCCCGACGCGCTGAAGGACGTCATCCGCGACTTCCGCCGCGACCAGATCATGGACACGGCGCGCCGGCTCTTCGGCGAGCGGGGCACGACCGACGTCTCCATGGACGAGATCGCCACCGAGGCCGGGGTGGCCCGCTCGACGCGTCTACGTCTACTTCTCCAACCGCGACGACCTGCTGCGGGCCTGCGTGCAGTCGATGTACGACCGCATGACCGAGACCATCGCGCTGGTCGTGTCCGACGACGCGTCGCCGGCCGAGCGGCTCCGCCTGCTCATCCTCGGCGTCCTCGAGCGCATCGACGAGAGCCCGTCGTTCTTCCGGCTGGCCATGGCCACCCAGGCCACCGTGGGCGAGGAGTCGGCGGCCGTGGGCGGGGTGCTCATGATGATCGGGCTCGACATGATCCGGGTGCTCGAGGAGCTGGTGGTGGCCGGCGTGGCGGCCGGCGACTTCCGCGCCGACCTCGACGCCGAGCGCGCCGTCGTGCTCGTCGGGCAGCAGATCTACGGGGCCCTCTCGGTCCGGGCGGGCGAGCCGGAGCCGATCCCGGCGCCGCAGGCCGCCGACGAGATCTGCGACTTCGTCCGGCGCGGACTGGGGGGATGACGTGAAGTTCGACCTGTGGATGCCGACGGCCAGCCCGATGACCACGCCCGAGCTGCTCGACGCCGTGGCCGAGGGGGCCGAGGCGCGCGGCATCGGCACCGTCTGGGTCGGCGAGCACGTGGTGCTCTTCGAGGAGTACGCCAGCCGCTACCCCTACGCCGAGGACGGGCGGATCCCCGCGCCGCCGGGGAGCGGCCTGCTCGAGCCGCTGGTCACGCTGACCTACCTGGCCGCCCGGACCTCGTCGGTCCGGCTGGGCACGGCCATGCTGCTCCTCCCCCAGCGCAACCCCGTCTACGTCGCCAAGGAGGTCTCCTCGCTCGACTGGCTCTCGGGCGGCCGGGTCGACCTGGGCGTCGGCGTCGGCTGGCTGAAGGAGGAGTTCGACGCCCTCAACGTGCCGTGGGAGCGGCGGGGCCGGCGCACCGACGAGTACCTCGAGGTGCTGCGCACGCTGTGGGTCGACAACCCGTCCTCCTTCCACGGCGAGACCTACGACCTCGGGCCCTGCGAGATGTTCCCCAAGCCCGTGCAGCAGCCCCACCCCCCGATCCACATCGGCGGCGAGACCCCCGCCGCGCTGCGGCGGGCAGCCCGGCTCGGGCAGGGCTGGCACACCTTCAACCGCACACCCGAGGAGCTGGCCGCCGGCCTGGCCGAGCTGGACGGGCACCTCGAGCAGGAGGGGCGCAGCCGCGCCGAGCTGCGCATCACGGTCTGCCCCTACTTCCAGCAGCTGACGCCCGAAGGGGTCGAACGCTACGCCGAGGCGGGCGCGGACGCGGTCGCCGCCCTGTTCTTCGCGTTCACCGCCGAGGACGTGGCGCGGGCGTTCGACGACCTCGAGGCCTGCCGGGAGGCGGCGCAGCGAATCTGAGTTGCACGAATCTGAGTTGCATGGCTCTGAGCGGCACGACGAGCCCTGGCGGCGCGGCGGTGCCATCCGCGGGCGACGCGAGGTGCGCTGCATGCTCGGGGCGGACCACGCCCGCTGCCTCGCGTCGCCCGAGGGCTTGGCAAGCCGACCGTAAGCCCGCAGGCCCGGGCCGGGAATCGTCCGCAGGAATGAACCGCCCGGCCCCCGTTTCATCCTTGGGGATGAGCACCGTCCCGGCGCCGGGGAACGAGTCTGGTGGGATGCGACGGGCGCGGCCCCCGGGGGGAGACCCAGCTCAGGCGGCACTACCATGGTCGTCCCGACTGGGAACGAAGGATCCGATGGCCCCCAGCACACGTCAGCTCTACCCCCAGTGGCTGCGGCCGGGGAGCGCCCGGGGGGCCGCGGCCCCGGGAGGGACGCCGGACCGCCAGCTCGACGGGGCCTGGCGGGTCTGGGAGCGGCTGCGCGACCTCGACCGGCGCTACGCCACCGCCGTCGACGTCGCCCTCGCCGTGGTGCTGTTCGTGCTGTGCTCGGGCTGGTTCGTCGACTCGGAGCAGGCTCACGACCCCGAGCCTGTGGCTCGTGGCCGCCCTGACCGCCCCCCTGGTCTTCCGGCGCCGGGCGCCCATGGCCGTCTTCCTGGCCATCTCGCTGGTGGCGTTCGTCCAGTGGCTCGTGACCGGGCCCGCGCTGGCGGACTCGTCGCTCCTCGTCGCCATGTACACGGTCGCCGTGGAGTGCGAATGGGTCCTGGTCCTCGCAGCGTGCGTCATCCTCGAGACCGGCGTCGTGATGGCGACGGTGCGCTGGACGCCGACCGGTTCCAACTTCAAGTCCCTCGTCTTCATGACCGGCCTGGCCTTCGCCGCGCTCCTCGCCGGCGTGGTCGTGCGCGCGCTGCGCAGCCAGCTCGACTGGCTGGCCGAACGGGCCCAGCGCCTGGAGCTCGAGCGCGACCAGCAGGCGTCGCTGGCGGCGGCGGCCGAGCGGGCCCGCATCGCGCGCGAGATGCACGACGTGGTCTCGCACAACATCCAGGTGATGGTGACCCTCGCCGACGCCGCCGCGGCCGCCCAGGCTTCGAACCCGGAGCGGGCCGCCGAGGCGCTGCACGACGTCTCGAGCACGGGGCGCCAGGCACTGACCGACATGCGCCGCATGCTCGGCGTGCTGCGCGACGAGCCGGCGGATGGCGGCGGGGCGGCCGGGGGCGAGCGTCCCCCGTTGTCGCCCCAGCCGGGGCTCGGCGACCTGCATGCCCTCGTCGAACGCGTCCGGGGCACGGGGCTCGGCGTCGCCCTGGAGTGCTCCGGCCGGCCCTTCCCCGTCTCCGACGCCGCCGGCCTCACCGTCTACCGCATCGTCCAGGAGGCACTGACCAACGCCCTGAAGCACGCGCACGAGCCGGCCTCGGTGCAGGTGCAGTTGGAGTACCGCGACCCCGACGTCTCGGTGCGGGTGACCGACGACGGGCGCACGGACGTGGCCGTGCCGGTGCCCGGGGGCCCACGCGACCAGGCGGACGGGAACGGGCGGCCGCACGGCAACGGGCGCGGTGGACCGGGGTCCGCCGGCGGGCACGGCGTCGCCGGGATGACGGAGCGGGCGGCCGCGTTCGGCGGCACGCTCGTGGCCGGGCCGCGGGCCGCCGGTGGCTGGGAGGTCGCGGCCGTGCTGCGCGACTGCAAGGCGCCCGCCGCCCCATGACGATCCGCATCGTGCTGGCAGACGACCAGGCGCTGCTGCGCAAGGGCTTCCGCATGATCCTCGAGGCTGAGAGCGACCTCGAGATCGTCGGCGAGGCGGCGGACGGGGCGGACGCGGTGCGCCTCGTCGAGCTGTACGAGCCGGACCTGGTGCTCATGGACGTCCGCATGCCGGTCCTCGACGGGATTGAGGCCACGCGGGCCATCACGGAGGCGACGCCGGGGGTCGGGACCCGCGTCCTCATCCTCACGACGTTCGACCTCGACGAGTACGCCTTCGGCGCCCTACGCGCCGGGGCCAGCGGGTTCCTGCTCAAGGACGTGCCGCCGGCCGAACTCGTGGCGGCCATCCGGACGGTGGCCCGGGGCGACGCCGTCGTCTCGCCGCGCATCACGCGCCGGTTGCTCGAGGAGTACGCCCACACGCTGCCCGACCTCTCGGAGGGCGCCGGCGACGGTGACGGGTCCGCCGGGGCGGCCGAGCAAGGCCCGCTGGCGCAGTTGACCGAGCGCGAGCGCGAGGTGCTGCTGGCGGTGGCCGACGGGCTCTCCAACGCGGAGATCGCCGAGCGGCTCTTCGTCTCCGAGGCGACGGTCAAGTCGCACGTCGGGCGCCTGCTGGCCAAGCTCGGCCTGCGCGACCGGGTGCAGGCCGTGGTCTTCGCCTTCCAGTCCGGCCTCGTGCGTCCTTCGCCCTCGCCGTGACGGACCCGTCCCCCGACACCGCGCTCGGCGCCTTCAGCGACCACGGCCCCTGGGTCGTCGACCCCGACGCGCTGGCGTGGCGGCAGGGCCTCGCCGCGGTGCGCACCCGTCTCGGCGCCGCCGTCCCCCACCTCACCCGACCCCGCACCCTTCCCCCCGGCCGGCGGGTCGGCACGACCGTGTGGCACCTCGGCGGCGCGCTGGGGCTGTGGGCCCTGCGGGAACGCCGGCGCGGCGGCGAGGCGTCGATCGCCGGCATCTCGCACCGCCTCCGGGTGGCGGCCGAGAAGCTGGGACCCACGTACATCAAGCTGGGCCAGATCATCGCCTCGGGGGACGGGATCTTCCCGGCCGAGCTCGTCGCCGAGTTCAAGTGGTGCCGCGACCAGGTGCCGCCCGAGCCGTGGCCGGTCGTCGAGCGGGTGCTCGTCGAGGAGCTGGGCGGGCCCATCTCGTCGGTCTTCGCCTCGGTGGGGCGGGCGCCGCTGGCCGCCGCCTCCATCGCGCAGGTCCACCCGGCCACGCTGCTCGACGGGACGCCCGTGGTGATCAAGGTGCAGCGGCCGTCGGTGGCGGCGCGGGTGCGCCAGGACCTCGCCGTCATGTCCTGGTTGGCGCCGCACCTGGTGGGCCGCATTCCCGTCGCCGCGCTGGCCAACCCGCCGGCGCTCGTCGAGCTCTTCGCCCAGACGATCATGGAGGAGCTCGACTTCCGTCTCGAGGCCGAGAACATGCTGGACATCGCCATGACGTTCGCGGCGCTGGAGCAGCGTGACTTCGTGGTGCCCCGGCCCCACCCCACGCTGGTGACGCGGCGGATGCTGGTCATGGAGCGCCTCGACGGGTTCAACTTCGGCGACGTCGAGGGCATGCGCGCCGCCGGCATCGACACCGAGGCGGTGGTGCGGGCCGGCATGATCGGCTTCCTCGAGGGCTGCATGATGCACGGGATCTTCCACGGCGACCTCCACGGCGGCAACCTGTTCGTCCTGCCGTCGGGGAAGATCGCCCTGCTGGACTTCGGCATCACGGCCCGCCTGACGGAGGCCAGGCGCCTGGCCCTGCTCTCGCTGCTCGTCGGCGCGTCCAACGGGGACATCCCGTCCCAGGTCGCCGCTCTGCGGGACCTGGGGGCGTTCCCCGACGACGTCGACGTGCAGCACGTCATCGACCTGCTCGGCCTCGACCGGCCCCCGGTGGACCCGACCACGTTGACACCCGACGAGCTGGTGGCCGAGATGCAGCGCTCCATCAAGACGCTGCTCGGGATCGGGGCCCGGCTGCCCAAGGAGCTCATGCTGTTCGTGAAGAACATGATGTTCCTCGACGGCGCCATCGCCACCCTGGCCCCCGACCTGGACCTGTTCGCCGAGGTCGAGGCGATCGCACTCATGTTCGCGGCCAAGCACGGCGAGCGGATCATGTCCCAGCTCGGCCTCGAGCACCAGGCGGACTGGGCTCCGGACATGGCGGGCTTCAAGGCCGGGTTCGGGCTCGACGACTCGGTCGAGACCATGACCCACCGCGAGCTGCAGGCCCGCCGGGCGCAGGTGCGGGAGAAATTCGAGGACCGGGGCCGCGGGCGCGGCAGCCGCCGGACGTTGCGGAGGCGCCGCACGCCCGGGTAGCCCGCGCCCGGGTCAGCCGGCGAAGCAGGTGTCGAGGAAGCGCTCGAGCGCTGCGGTGTCGTTCCGGACGACCAGCTCGCCGTCCTCTCGTCTCGAGATGTCGAGCGACGGGCAGAAGGTGTCGACGCCACCGCAGAAGAAGTGGGGGGATCCCTGGACGCCGCGTCGAACCCCGTCCTCCCACTCGCGGAGCACGGCCTCCTCGTCGCCCGCGGTTGGCGGGCCGACACCGAGCGGCGCGGCCACGCCGGACAGCACGTCGGGCCGGGAGATGTCGAGGCCCTCCTCGAACAACGCGGCGCGGAGGGCGAAGCTCACCGCCTCGCCGGTCTCGAGGTCCTGGCGATAGCCGGCGTGCGCCAGGGCGAGGGCCGGCAGCGACGTCCCCGGGAAGTGCCGGGGGTCGAAGCCGGCGAAGAGGTGGGGGGCGACCTGGGCCCGCAGCTCCCGGACATGGGTGGCGGTGGTGTCGGGGTCGAGCGGTGCTCCGTTGACCAACTCGAGCGGCCAGGCCCGGATGTCCAACAGGACGTCTCCCCGTCCCCGCTCCGAGCGCCGCGCCGCGACGCAGTGGAGCCCGACGTAGGCGAAGGGACACCAGATGTCCGCGTAGACCTCCAGGGCGGTCACGTGCCGGGCCCGCCGATCAGGTCACCGTCGCCGCGTAGTCGGGGACGTAGTGGTAGCGGTCGCGCGGCGGCCGCTGGTAGTCCCCGACCGGCGGCCGCGGCGGAAGCTTGACCTTGGGGGCCTTGTGGGGCTCGTAGGGGATGACGGAGAGGAGATGGGCGATGCAGTTGAGGCGGGCCCGCTTCTTGTCGTCCGCCTCGACCTCGTACCACGGCGAGTCGGGCAGGTCGCAGTGGGCGAACATCTCGTCCTTGGCCCTCGAGTACGCGACCCAGCGGTTGCGGCCCTCGAGGTCCATCTCGCTCAGCTTCCAGCGCTTGAGGGGCGCGTTGACGCGCTCCTTGAACCGGCGCTCCTGCTCCTCGTCGCTCACGGAGAACCAGTACTTGGCCAGGATGATGCCGTCGTCGATCAGCATCCGCTCGAAGGCCGGGCACTGCCGGAGGAAACGGTGGTACTCCTCGTCGGTGCAGAAGCCCATCACCCGCTCGACCCCGGCCCGGTTGTACCAGCTGCGGTCGAACAGGACGATCTCCCCGCCGGCCGGGAGGTGGGCGATGTAGCGCTGGAAGTACCACTGGCCCTCCTCCCGGTCGCTCGGTGCCGGCAGGGCGGCGATCCGGCACCAGCGGGGATTGAGGTACTCGGTGATGCGCTTGATCACGCCACCCTTCCCGGCGGCGTCGCGTCCCTCGATCACGATGACGACCCGTTGGCTCTCGTCCCGGACCCACTGTTGCATCCTCACCAGCTCCTCCTGGAGGTGCAGCAGCGCCTTGTCGTATACGCCGTTCTCAGCCATGCGCTCATCCTGCCAGGCTCGGTTGCCGGGATCGGGGAGGGGAACCGTGGCACCGATCGGTAGCATCGCAGCGTGCTCGGTGGCGCCCGCTTCATGGCCTTCGTCCCCGTGCGCGACCTGGCGGCCGCCCGCGCCTTCTACAACGGGACGCTCGGCCTGGCGGTGACCGACGAGAACCCGTTCGCGGTGGTCCTGGACGCCGGCGGGACGATGCTGCGCCTCACCGAGGTGCCCGACCTGCAGCCCCAGCGCTTCACCGTCGCCGGCTGGGTGGTCCCCGACATCGACGCCGCGGTGGACGCCCTGGCCGGGCGCGGCGTGGCGTTCACCCGCTACGAGGGCATGGACCATCAGGACGACAAGGGCATCTGGACCACCCCCGGCGGCGATCGCGTCGCCTGGTTCACGGACCCCGACGGCAACACGCTCTCGCTGACCAGCTTCGCCTCCTAGCACCGCCGGGGCGGGCGTCAGGGCAGCGATCGCCGCATCCGTGGCGCCGGGGCGAACTCCGTGTCCACGACGCCCCCGGCGACGAACCCCATGTGCTCGTAGAACGGCAGTGCGTGCGGGTTGGCCGTGACCTCGAGCGCGTCGAACCCGAGGGCGCGCACCCGCGCCGAGATGTCGAGCACCAACGCCTCCCCGACGCGGCGGCGCATCTGCGTGGGATCGACGAAGAGGTCCTCGAGCTCGGCCACCCCGCCCACGACGGCGAAGGTGGCGAAGCCCAGCACCGTGCCGCCCTCGTCGACGGCCGCCCGCATCCGGCCCTCCCGGACTCCCGCGTCGGGGAGGGCCAGCCACTGCGGGTGCTCGAGGAGCGGCGCCCGGTCGTCCTCGTTCGAGAGCGACGCCCGCCGGAAGACGCCGGCCAGCGCGTCCATGTCGGCGAGCGTGGCATCGCGGATGGAGAACGACATGTCCCCAGTGTGGCGCGCGCCCGCCCGGGCGCCCCGGCCCGAACGTGCGCCGGAGCGCGTAGGGTCGGCCCGTGGTGACGGGCGTCTCGATACAGGACCAGCTGGTCGACAACCACTGCTGGGGCTGCGGTGCCGACAACCCCGAGGGGCTGCACCTCAAGAGCTTCTGGGACGGCGGGTCGGCAACGGCGCTGTTCCTCCCCCACGCCCGCTTCGCCGCCGGGCCCCGCCACGTCCTCAACGGCGGCATCATCGCCACGCTGCTCGACTGCCACGGCGTCTGCACCGCCATGGCGCGGGCCTACGACGACGAGGAGCGGGCCATCGGCAGCCAGCCGGACATCTGGCACGCCACGACGTCCATGACGGTCGAGTACCTGCGTCCCACCCCGATCGGCGACGAGGTCGAGCTGCGGGCGTACGTCACGGCGGTGGAGGACCGGGCCACGACCGTGGCGTGCGAGCTGGTGTGCGCCGGCAAGGAGCGGGCGCGGGCGACGGTGACGTCGGTGCGGGTGCCCGAGGAGTGGCGCCACGGCTCGCGCTGAGCGAGGAGCCGGCGCACGAGGCGGTCAGCGACCGGGCCACCCCGACACGAGCTCGAGAAGCTCGCTCGCCATGAAGTACCGGGTGGGGCGACCCGGTCCAACCGCCTCCGGGCGATAGCGCTCCACGATGCCATGGCCGGCCAGCGTGACGAGGGCGGACTGGCCGGAACGGACGGACACGCCGAGGCGGTCCGCGATGGTGGCGGCCGACACGACCGGCTGTTCAGCCAGCAGATCGATCACGCGGTGCGCCACCGCATCCTCACGCACGCGCACCAGGCGCACCCGCCACTCGGCGAGGAGTGCCTCGGACCGGGCCAGGAGCTCGCCGGCCGCCTCGCTGCTGTGCTCGAGTGCAGCCGCCATCCACTCGACCCACGCGTCGAGCTGGCCCATGCGGAAGAGCGTCATGCCCGCCAGGTACCCACCGGGATCCCGGGCAATGAGGACACTCACGGGCGGCGGAACCGTGAGGTCGAGGCGGTGACAGAGCACCCAGCCGATCAGGATGCGGCCGATGCGGCCGTTGCCGTCGCCATAGGGATGGATGGACTCGAACTGCGCGTGGAGGACGGCGGCCTGCGTGACGGGGTCGAGGACATCACCGTTGGCGAACGCAACCAGGTCCTCCATCAGATCGCCCACGAGCTCGGGCGGCGGCGGGACGTAGGCGGCATCGCGGGGCGACGTCCCTCCGATCCACGACTGCTCGGCGCGGTAGGCGCCGAGCATGGGCGGGGGCAAGGCACCCCCCGACTCCATGAGCCGGCGGTGCCAGAGATGAAGGTCGGCCGGGGTCAGCCGGCGACGCGGAGAGCCGAGCGCGCCGACCACGGCGCCGAGATTGTCGGCCACATAGGACGCGGCGTCGCTGAGCGTGCCCCCCACCTCGGCCGCCGCAACGTCGGCCAGTGGAGAGCGGAGGCCCTCGATGAACGAGGACGCCACGCCTTCGGAGCGGAGGAGCAAGGTGGCGAGCGGCCCGAACCGCTCCGAGCGGTTCCCGGCGGTGACGAGCGAGGCGAGGGCCCGCTCCGTGCGCCTGATGGCCCGGGTGCTCAGCTCGAAGTCCTGCTCAGCCAGTCGTCTTGGGACCCAGGCTCGGACCCGCGTGCCGTTCCAGACGATCGGGACGTCGTGTCCCCTGTATACAGAGCCTTCCATTATTCTCCTAGTTAACGAAGGATATCAGATTATCCTTCGTTAACTGACCCTATTTTGGAAGGCTACATATACAGGCCGAACCCAGACATGCCGGCCCGCCGGGGGGCTCACTTCGGCCGGAAGTGCACGAAGATGCGCCCGAAGTTGTGCGAGTCCTTCTCGACGCGGTGGTAGAGCGGCTTGATGTCCTTGCGGTCGAGGAAGCGCAGCACCCGCTTCTTGAGCTGGCCGCTCCCCTTGCCCGGGATGATCTCGACCAGCTTGGCCTTCTTGGCGACCGCCTCCTCCATCACACCCTGCAGCGCCCGGTCGATGTCGTCGCCCCGGTTGTAGATGTCGTGCAGGTCCAGGACGAGCTTCATGCCGGGTGGCCGAGGGCGCTACTCGGTGATGTCGAGCGGCGACGGGCCGAACACCACCAGGTGGTCGAGCACCGGCGCGGGGTCGCCGGCCCAGTCCAGTCCGGCCAGCTGGGTGCGGCTGCGCCGCCCCATGCGCCAGCGCAGTGCCTCGAAGCGGCCGGTACGCAGCACGATGGCCGCGTCGCCCGGCCCGGCGCCCTCGGGACCGAGGTCGTAGGTCTCGTCCTCCACCTCGATGCGCAGCGGCACCGGCGGCCGCAGCCAGGCCAGCAGCTGGTCGGACCCGAGCCGGACCACCTCGGTCTCGCGCGCCCCCGGTGCGCCGACCGCGCCCCGGATGTCGTGCTCGTGGGTGGTGACGTCGAGCACCGCCGGCCAGACGGTGAAGGCGTCGATCGCCTCCCCGAATTGCGGGGTCAGCTCGCGCCAGCGGGCCAGGACCTCGGCCACCGGGCGGTCGGCGAAGCGGGCCACCTGGGCGGCGCTCTGCTCGTCCGTCGGCGGCCGCGTCAATCGGCCCTCCAGCACGTCCTCCCCCACCGCGACCATGTGGCCGACGACGTCGCGGACGCGCCAGCCCGGGCAGGCCGGCACGGGCGCGTCGTGCTGGGCCGCATCCAGCTCGACGACCAGCGCGACCACCCGGGCCTGGGTGTGCCCGTAGAGCTCCGAGAGGGCCGGCCGGGCACGGGTGTCGGGCATGGAGAAACCCTAGGTCCGGGGCGGGCCCGGTGGGCCCTGCTGCGGCGGGCCCGGCAGCTGCGGGGCTGGCTGGGGGGCCCGGCGGGCGGATCCCGCCCCCCGGCACCGGGCGATGGGAAGCTGAGGGGGTGGGCACCATACGGGCTCTCGAACAGGCCGACTGGGACGACTGGCGGGCCCTGTGGGGTGGCTACCTGGCCTTCTACCGGGCCCAGGTGTCCGACGAGACCACCCGGGCCACCTTCGAGCGCCTGTGCGCCGGGGCGGAGGGGATGTTCGGCCTGCTCGCGCTCGACGACGCCGGGCGGGGCATCGGGATGGCCAACTGCGTCGTGCACTCCTCGACCTGGTCCCGCCAGCCCAAGACCTACCTCGAGGACCTCTTCGTGGCCCCCCCGGCCCGGGGGCACGACGTCGGGCGCGCCCTGCTCGAGGCCGTGAAGCAGGCCGGCGCCGCGCGGGGGGCGCCGCGCCTGTACTGGCACACCCAGCAGTACAACGGGCGGGCCCGCTCGCTCTACGACCAGGTCGGGCGGCCCACCTCGTTCGTCGTCTACGAGATGTAGCCGTGCGACCCCGACCGGCCCGATTCGTGTCACAACGGTTCCGTACCGTGTCGGCCATGTGGCCCCCCCTGCTCCGTACGACGACCCCGTCCCGGGCCGGCCGGTAGGGTTCGGCCGACCCATGCCGCCCCGCCGTCGCAGCGCGACCTCCACCTCCAACTTCGGCGTCGGGCGCCGCGAGTCCCACGTCGCCGACGCCTTCTACGCGCGCTTCGAGGCGCCCGAGCTCAGCGCCGACGAGCACGTCACCGCGCACGAGCCCGGCATCACCTGCGTCCGCGGCGACGCCCGGCGCATGGACGCCGTGGCCGACGACTCCGTCGCGCTCGTCGTCACCTCGCCCCCCTACTTCGCCGGCAAGCAGTACGAGGAGGAGCTCGACCGCGAGGGGGTGCCGGGGTCCTACATCGAGTACCTGGCGCTGCTGCGCGACGTGTTCGCCGACTGCAAGCGCGTGCTCGAGCCGGGCGGCCGCATCGCCGTCAACGTGGCCAACCTCGGGCGCAAGCCGTATCGCAGCCTGGCGGCCGACGTCATGGCCATCCTCCAGGACGACCTGCACCTGTTGCCCCGGGGCGAGATCGTGTGGCAGAAGGGCGAGGGCGCCAGCGGCTCGTGCGCCTGGGGCTCCTTCCGCTCGGCCGCCAACCCGGTGCTGCGCGACGTGACCGAGCGCGTCATCGTGGCGAGCAAGGGGCGCTTCGGCCGCGCCCGCAGCCCCAAGGAGCGCCGGCGCGACGGCCTGCCCCACGAGAGCAGCATCGGCGCCGACGACTTCATGGCCCTCACGCTCGACGTGTGGGACATCCCGCCGGAGAGCGCCGTGCGCGTGCGGCACCCCGCCCCGTTCCCCGTCGAGCTGCCGCAGCGGCTGATGGAGCTCTACACGTATCGAGGCGATCTCGTGGTGGACCCGTTCTGCGGGTCCGGCTCGACGCTCGTGGCGGCCGCCCGGTGCGGGCGCGACGCCGTCGGCTACGACCTCGACCCCGCCTACGTCGAGCTGTCCCTGGCCCGCCTCGGCGCCGAGGGGGGCGATGCGACGGGACCCGCCGGTGACGGCGCATCGGCGACGGCGCTGGCCCGGTCCGCCCTCGAGGCGGCCGGCTTCGGCGACGTGCGGCCCAACCGCCGCCTGCGCGGGCTCGGCCTGGCGGTCGACTTCACGGCGGCCGACGCCGGCGGGCGGACCTGGTACTTCGACGTGGCGGGCCCCAACTCGGCCTACCGGGGCGGCATGGTCCGCTCGGAGACGGTCTGGCGCGCCCTCGGGCGGGCCCACGTGATGGCCGCCCGCGAGGTCGCCCCCTTCGTCGTGCTCACCACGCAGCTCCCCCGGCCGGGCTCCGAGGCCGACCGCGCCCTGCGCGCGCCCGGGCCGGGCGGGATCTTCGACGCCGTCGACCTGCTGGCCCCGGCGGCACGGGCGCGCCTCGCGGCCTACGCGGCCGGCCGCACCGGCGCCGCGCTGCCGGGCTTCTGGACCGACGCCGACGTGGCGCCGGGTTCCGTCTGAGCGTGGGCGGCGCCTGAGGGTGGGGGCCGTCGTCGCCTGCGCCGTCGTGCGCGACGACCCGCCGCGCGTCTTCGTGGCCGAGAACCTCGACACGCTCAACTGGGTGCTGGCCTGCCGGCTCGTGGCCGCCACCCCGGGGAGCGAGCTGCCCGAGGGCGAGCGCGCCGCGCTGCGCCAGGCCCTGCGCGAGGAGCGCTGGGGCGACGCCGTCTTCGCGTTCATCGCCCGCACCGGGGTGGCGGTGGACGTCTACGAGAGCACCGAGCTCCACGCCGCCGCCGACGCCGCCGTCGGCCCGCTCGAGCTGCAGCTGACGCCCCTGTTCACCGAGTAGCCGGGCCCCGTCGGGGCTCGTCCCGCCTGCGGTGGGCCGGTCAGCCGGCGCGCGACGGCGCCGTGGCAGGATGCCTGAATGCCCAGTGACCGGACCACGGTGACCGAGCTCGGCACGGGGCTCGGGATGCTGGGGCTGGCCGGAATCGACGACGCCGTGCGGACCCGCCCGGCGGTGATGCACAGCCTGTCACCCGAGATGTGGGAGCGGCTGGCCGGACTGCGCACCGGCGGCGCCTACGACGCCGAGTTCCACGCGGCCTGGGCGAACGGGCAGGCCTTCCTCGCCGCGGCCGACGGCCTGCGGGGCCGGCCACCCATCGTCGTGGAGTGGAAGGGAACCGGTCGCGCCCCCGGCGACGAGGTGGCGCCCATCGACCTCCGGGTGGACCACGTCTACCTCGTCAGCTGCAAGTACCTCTCGAACATCTTGTTCAACGTGTCGCCGTCCCACGTCTTCGACGAGCTGCTGGTGGGCGGGCCGGGCCGGGCCGGCCGGGCGGGCCGGGCGGGGCGCAGCGCGCTGCCGAGCGGCGGGGACTGGTACGCCGAGGTGGCGCCGGCGGAGCACGAGGCGCTCTACCAGGCCGTGCGCGCCGCCGCGAGCCGGTCGGAGGGGACGACGCCGGCCCCGGGGGCGCCGCCGCGCCGCGACCGCCCGGCGCTGGCCGCCATCCGGGCCCCCGCCGCGGTCGCGCTCCCCGGGCTGGACGCCGGCGACGCGCCCACCGACGCCGCCTCGCCGGAGGACGGCATCGCGGGCACGGCGCGCGGAGCACCGGCCGAGCTGTGGCACCTCCCGCCGCGCGCCGTCGACCTGACGTCCGCGCAGCGCGACGCGCTGGGACGCTGGCTGCGGGCGGGGTGGCCGGCGGAGGCCAAACCGCTCTACGCCGCACTCTCGGGTGCCGTGGCGCGGGCGTCGGTGCGGCGCTGGGAGACGGCCATGGACGCCGGGGGCGGCACGGGCGAAGCGATGGTGTGGCGCTTGCTCCGCATCGGGAGCGCGCCCTACTTCGTGCTGGGCTCGTCGGCGGCGCGCTCGCTGCGCTTGCGCATCGCCACCTCGTGGGACTGGCGGCAGCAGTACCGGCTGATCTCGGTCAGCATGGAGCCCCAGGCCGGGGGCCAGCCCCGGGTGGGCTGGGAGGCGGTCGTGCGCGACCGGGTGTCGAACGAGGTGCACGAGGTGGCGGGGCACATCGAGGTCCGCTGGAGCCACGGCCGCTTCGGCGGGCTCCCCGAGGCGAAGGGCTACCTCGACACGCCGCATCACCTCGTGCCGGGGTACTTCACCCTCCGATGAGCACGTTCGACTTCCGGGACTTCGCGCCGCCACTCCGCGTGCCGCAGCTGGTGTGGACGCCGGTCGTGCTGCGGCCCTTCGAGACGTCGGACCTCGCCATGGTGCGCCGCGCCTCCGCCGACCCCCACATCACCTCCATCACCTCGGTGCCCCGGGACTACACCGACGACTCGGGCCGCGCCTTCATCGCCCGCCAGCACCAGCGGGCCGAGCAGGGGGACGGGTTCTCCTTCGTCATCGCCGAGGAGGCGGACCCGACGACAGGCATCGGCTCCATCGGGCTGTGGTTGCAGGAGATCGAGAGCGGGCGCGCCTCCATCGGCTACTGGGTCGTGTCCGCCGCACGTGGGCGACGCATGGCCGCCCACGCGCTGCGGGCGGTGGTGTCGTTCGCGTTCGAGGAGCTGGCCATCCCCCGGCTGCACCTCTTCGTCGAGCCGTGGAACGTCGCCTCGGCCCGGACGGCCGCGGCCGCCGGGTTCAGCCGTGAGGCGACCCTGCGCGGCTGGGAGCGCATCGACGGCGAACAGCGCGACGCCGACTGCTTCGCCCTCCTGCACACCGAGTGGGCCGAGTGGGGGACGATGCGGCGCCGGGGAATTGGTGCCCAAAGCCGCGATCGCCGATCATGATGGCTCCCGGGACGAGGAGGGAACGCTGATGCTGGTGCTCGTCGAGGTCGACGACCGCGTGGCCACGGTCACGCTCAACCGCCCCGAGGCGCGCAATGCGATCTCGGGGGAGCTGCACCGCGAGCTCGAGGACGCAGTGATCGACCTCGACGGCCGGGACGACGTGGGCTGCATGGTGCTCACCGGCGCCGACCCTGCGTTCTGTGCCGGCATGGACATGAAGTCGCTCGCCACCGAGCTCCGCTCGGTCCAGCAGAGCCGCCAGCGCACGCCGCTGCGCTACGTCGGCATGCTGCCGCCCCACGACACGCCGATCATCGGCGCCATCAACGGCCCGACGGTGACGGGCGGGCTGGAGCTCGCCATGTGCTGCGACTTCATGATCGCGTCGGAGCGGGCGCGGTTCGCCGACACCCATGCCCGCGTGGGCGCCATGCCGGGCGGCGGCATGACCATCCGCCTGCCGCAACTCGTCGGGATCGACCGGGCCCGGCGCATGAGCTTCACCGGCGACTACATCGATGCGGCCACGGCGCACGACTGGGGCCTGGTGGTCGAGGTCGTGCCCCACGAGTCGCTCCTCGAACGGGCCCGCGAGCTGGCCGCCACCGTGGCCTCGGTCCCGGCCGAGAACGTGGGCGAGCTCCGGCGCATGTACGACGAGATCGGCGCCCTGGCCGGCCAGGAGGCGTGGCTCGCCGAGTCCGCCTGGTCGAGGAAGTGGATGGCCGAGCGCTTCGACCAGTCGCGCCTGTCCGCCGAACGCGAGAAGATCGTCGCCCGAGGGCGGGCGCAGACCTCGGGGATCGACGGCGCCCCCACGTGAGGGTCTACGCGGGCATGGACCCGCGCCTCAGCCTGCCCGACGCCGTCGCCCATGCCCGGCGAGTCGAGCGGCTCGGCTACGACGGGCTGCACGTGGCCGAGACGGTGCACGACGCGCTGGCGGTGGCGCTGCTCGTGGCCGAGCACACGGAGCGGATCACGGTCCGCACCAGCGTGGCTCTCGCCTTCACGCGCAGCCCGACGCTGCTGGCCTACGCAGCCTGGGACATCTCCAAGCTGAGCGGCGGGAGGTTCGAGCTCGGACTGGGCACGCAGATCCGCCAGAACATCGAGGACCGCTACGCCGTTCCCTTCGGCGAGGACCCGGTCGCCCGGCTCGGTGACTACGTGGGCGCGGTGCGGGCGGCCTTCGCGTCCTTCACCTCGGGCGAGGCGCCCTCCTACGAGAGCCCGCACTACCACGTGACCCGGATGCAGCCCTACTTCAACCCGGGGCCCGACGTCGAGACGGTGGTACCGCCGATCTACCTCGGTGGCGTGCAGCGGCGGGCCTGCGAGCTGGCGGGCGCCGTGGCGGACGGCTTCGTCAGCCATCCCACCAACTCGAACCCGCGCTACCTGCGCGAGACGTGCCTGCCCGCCCTGGCCGACGGCGCCCGGTCGGCGGGCCGCGACCTGGGCCGCACCGGGTTCGAGACCGTCATCGGCACGTCGGTGATCACGGGCAGCTCGGAGGAGGCCGTCCTGGCCGAGCGGGAGCGCCAGCGGCGCCTGCTGGCCTTCTTGTACTCGACGCCCGCGTACGCGCCGACGTTGGAACTCTACGGCTGGGCCGACCTGGGCCCGCGCCTGCGCGAGTTGACCCGCCGCGAACGCTGGGACGACCTGGCCGGCGTGCTCTCCGACGAGGTGCTCGACACGCTGGTCCCCTGCGGCACGTTCGACGAGCTGCCCACGGTCCTCCGGGACCGGTTCGCCGGCCTGGGCCAGGGCATCGTCGTCTCCCCGCCGGCGGAGGACCGCGACGACGAGGCCTTCGGCGCCGTCGTGGCGGCGCTGCGGGCGGGCTGAGGCGGGCTGGGGCGGGCTGCGGGCGGGCTCGGCCCGGCGCTCAGCGGGGCATCGGGAAGATGAGCTCCTCGGCGGCCATGGCATCGACGGCGGCACGGCGCGCCTCGTCGTCCATCGGCGCGTAGCTGGCGGCGGCGGCGAGGACGCGGGGCAGCAGGGCGATGTCGCCCGGGGTGCAGAAGGCGTGGACACCGGGCGTGGACAGCGCGAAGTGCACGCCGCGTGCGATCTCCTCGTCGGTGGCGGCGGGCTCGTACCACGACCCGGCCCAGCGCTCGGCGGTGGCGGCATCGCCGGCCACCGCGTCGGCCAGCGGGTGCCCGTCGGCCCAGGGCCGCCGCGCCACCGCCTTGATCACCATGACGCCGACGTCGCGCTCGGCACAGACGGCGAGGAGCTCCTCCGCGGGCTCGCGGTACTCGGGCCGGGCCCATAGAGCTGGGTAGACCGGGAACATCACGGTGTCGAGGTCGAAGCGGCGCAGCGCCTCGAGGTGGGTCTGGGGCACCTCGAGGTCGTGGCCCGTGATCCCGGCGAAGCGGGTCTGGCCGGCGTCGCGGAACTTGAGGATCTGCTCGAGTGCGGGCGAGCGCCGGTCGAGCTCCTCCAGCGTGGTGACGGCGTGTGCCTGGTACAGGTCGAGCACCTCGGCGTTGAGGAGGCGCCGGGTGGTGCCGAACTGCTCGGTGACGCCGGCGGGGTTGGCCCGCAGGGTCTTGCCCGCGATGAACATCTCGTCCCGGTGCGCCGCCAGGTGCGGCCCCACCACCGACTCGGCCGCGCCGTACTGCGGCGCGATGTCGAGGTGGTTCACGCCGCTGTCGAGCGCGAACTGCAGCCACTCTCCCGCCTCGGCGACGGTCGCCTTCCAGCAGGCCGCACCGCCGAGCACGGCCACGCTGCTCTCGTGGCCGGTCCGCCCGAGACGCCGGCGCTCCACCCCGCTCCCCCGCTACGCCTTGAGCTGCAGCACGTTGAAGACCGCGCCGACGTTGTCGGCCAGCACGGCGAAGCGGCCGGGCTCGATGTCGGTCGGTCCCATGAACAGCGCCCCGCCGAGCTCCTGGGCCTTGGCCACGGTGGCGTCGGTGTCGGCGACCGCGAAGTAGACGCCCCAGTTCGGCGGCATCTCGGCCGGCATCTCGGGCGTCTTCGCCATCATGCCCCCGATCGATCGCCCCGCCAGCTTCCACTCCGTGTAGGCGGGCGGGCCCCCCGGGGGGCCCTGCTCGTCGGCATCCCACCCGAAGACCGCCTTGTAGAAGGTCTTCGACGCGTCCAGGTCCGTTGTGATGAGCTCGTTCCAGCAGAACGCGCCGGGCTCGTTGGCCAGCTGCGCCCCGGTGTGCTGGTTGGGCTGCCAGAGGCCGATGACCGCACCGAGCGGGTCGGCGAAGATCGCCATGCGGCCGGCCTCCATGACGTCCATCGGCGGCATGAACACGGTGCCGCCGTTGGCGGACACCTTGCCCACAGCGTCGTCGGCACTGTCCACGTTGACGTAGGTCATCCACACCGTCGGCATGTCCGGGTTCATCTTGGGACCGAGCCCCGCCACCGTCTTTCCACCCAGGTCGCACACGGAGTACCCGCCCGCCTCGGGCGGCCCCTCCGGGCAGTTCCAGCCGAACAGGGTCCCGTAGAACTCCCTCGACTTGGCCAGGTCCGGGCTCCCCAGGTCCACCCACGAGGGGACGCCGTCTTCGTAGCGCTCGTACTCCACGATGCCTTCTCCTTGTCCTCGTACCCCGACCCTTTCGACGGTACCCGATCGACGTCCCACTCGCACCGGGCCGCGGGTGCCATGATCACGGGAATGTCACAGTCCCCGGAGCCCCGGTGACCTCCAACCCGCTCGGGTCCCGGGTGGAGCAGCTGGCCCAGGCCCTGGCGGAGCGCATCGTGCCGCTGATCGTGGACGCCATCGACATCGACGCGTTGCTCGACAAGGTCGACGTGGAGAAGATCATCGAGCGGGTCGACGTGCAAAAAGTCATCGACCGGATCGACATCCAGCAGGTCATCGACCGGGTCGACATGAACGCCATCGTCGACGGGATCGACATCGATGCCCTGGTGGAGCACACCGAGATCGGGTCGATCATCGCCCGCTCGACGACCGGCGTCCTCACGGAGATCCTCGACGTCATCCGTGCCCAGGGTGTGGGCCTCGACGACTTCATCCTGCGCTGGGGGAACCGCCTGATCGGGCGGGGCAAGCGGATCGCCGACTGGCCCGAGGGCCCGCCGTTGCTCGTCGAGCCGAAGGTGGCACCGTGACGACCGTTCCGATGCCCTCGCCCGAGCTGACGGTCGGCCGGCAGGGGCACTACGCCGGCGCGGTGAGCAGGCTCCTGGCGTTCGGCGCCGACGTCGGGGCGTCGTGGGGGCTCTGGGCACTCGGCCAAGCCCTGCTGAACGCGGCCGTCAAGTTGGTCACGGGACACTCGTACAGCCTCAGCAACCACCAGATCCTGGCCGTGGTCACGCTCACGGTCTGGGAGTTCTTCTACTTCGCCTACCAGTGGGCCGTCAGCGGCAAGACGCTGGGCATGGCCGTCTTCGGCGTGCAGGTGGTGAACGCCCAGGGCGGCCCCATCACCATCCGCCAGGCCATCGTCCGGACGCTCGGGCTCGGGCTCTGCCTCCTGCTGCTGGGCATCCCCTTCCTCGGTATCGTCTTCCAGCGCGAGCGGCGCGCCCTCGACGACTTCCTCGCCGGCACCGCCGTCGTCTACGACTGGGACGCCCGGGCGGCCCGGCTGCGCTGGATGGCCCGCACCCAGGGGCCCCTGCACCACGGAGCTGACGTCAAGGATCACGCGGCGTAGGCGGTCCGTGGGGCTCCACCGGCCCCATCTACGATGCCGCGCATGTCCTTCACCGAAGTCAGCCGGCCCCACCCCGCGGTGGCCGTGGTCACCCTCAACCGGCCCGAGCGCATGAACGCCATGGCGTTCGACGTGATGATCCCCTTCCGCGATGCGTTGCGCGAGATCGGCAGCGACAACGGCGTGCGGGTCGTCGTCATCACCGGTGCGGGCCGCGGCTTCTGCTCGGGGGCGGACCACGAGAACCCCGGGACGATGCCGAACATGGACCAGCTGACGATGCCGACCATCGCGCTGCGGTCGATGGAGATGCTCGACGACGTCATCTGCACCATCCGTCGCCTCCATCAGCCGGTCATCGCGGCGGTCAACGGGGCGGCCATCGGGGGCGGGTTCTGCCTGGCCCTGGCGGCCGACATCCGGGTCGCGTCCGACGAGGCCTACTTCCGGGCGGCCGGCATCAACAACGGTCTCACCGCGGCCGAGCTCGGGCTGAGCTTCCTCCTCCCGCGGGCGGTCGGGCAGTCGCGGGCGGCCGAGATCATGCTCACCGGCCGCGACGTCGACGCCGCGGAGGCCGACCGGATCGGGCTCGTATCCAAGGTGGTCGCCGGACCGGAGCTCCTGCCGGCCTGCTTCGAGCTGGCCGACCGCATCAACGGCTGGAGCCGGGCCGGGGTCGAGCTGACCAAGCGGGCGCTGTGGAACAGCCTCGACGCCGGCAACCTGCAGTCGCACATGGACGCGGAGGGCACCGCACAGCTCTTCGTGCGCATCACGACGCGCAACTTCGAGGAGGCCGTGGCGGCACGCAAGGAGGGGCGCGCACCCGACTTCAAGGATTGACCGCCGGCCGGACCTACCCGGTGTTCACGAGCTGGTGGGCCGCCATGTCGAGGTAGGCCCGCAGCTCGGCGGCGTCGGGACCCGAGATCCGTTCCTCGGCCTCGAGACCCGTCACGGCGACTTCCATGTGGCGCAGCCAGGCGTCACGCTCGGCCGGGCCGATGACGAACGGGGCGTGGCGCATGCGCAGGCGAGGGTGGCCGCGCTGCTCGTTGTACGTGTCGGGGCCACCCCAGTACTGCATGAGGAAGAGCGCGAGATGGTGGGCCGATTCGGCGAGATCGTCGGGGTAGAGCGGCCGCAGGAGCGGGTCGCCGGCGACACCGAGGTAGAACCGGTCCACGAGGTCCACGAAGAACTGCTCCCCGCCGACCCGGTCGTACAGTGCGTCCACGGCACCGAGAGTAGGGGCCGTAGACTGCTGCCCGATTCGCGGCCGTAGTTCAATGGTAGAACCTCAGCCTTCCAAGCTGATGATGCCAGTTCGATCCTGGTCGGCCGCTCCCTTCGTCTCCTTCGTGACTGTGCCGATTGAGTGCCACCTGTTGACGCTCCGGCAAACCGCCTGACGGACCGCACGAAGACCGCGGTGGTGGGCCGGTGTACGAGGAACGCCGCGGCACTACCTCCGTCGTTCAACGCCGCTAAGTCGCACGAGTTCTGCGATGTGCCGCCCAGACCTCGGGGATCAGTGCTCCAGAGCTGCCGGGACGGGCCCGTTCAACCTACGGCGAGTCCGACCACGGGCTTGTTCAGGGGCTTGCCACCCATGGAGCCGAAGAACGAGGCGTCGCCGAAGGCGAAGAGGCCCCCGTCGGAGGCGACCTCCCAGTAGCCCTGGCCGTCGGGGGTCGAAGCCATGCCCACGATCGGCTCGTTGAGGGGCTTGCCACCCATGGAGCCGAAGAACGAGGCGTCGCCGAAGGCGAAGAGGCCCCCGTCGGAGGCGACCTCCCAGTAGCCCTGGCCGTCGGGGGTCGAAGCCATGCCCACGATCGGCTCGTTGAGGGGCTTGCCACCCATGGAGCCGAAGAACGAGGCGTCGCCGAAGGCGAAGAGGCCCCCGTCGGAGGCGACCTCCCAGTAGCCCTGGCCGTCGGGGGTCGAAGCCATGCCGACGATCGGCTCGTTGAGGGGCTTGCCACCCATGGAGCCGAAGAACGAGGCGTCGCCGAAGGCGAAGAGGCCCCGTCGGAGGCGACCTCCCAGTAGCCCTGGCCGTCGGGGGTCGAAGCCATGCCCACGATCGGCTCGTTGAGGGGCTTGCCACCCATGGAGCCGAAGAACGAGGCGTCGCCGAAGGCGAAGAGGCCCCCGTCGGAGGCGACCTCCCAGTAGCCCTGGCCGTCGGGGGTCGAAGCCATGCCCACGATCGGCTCGTTGAGGGGCTTGCCACCCATGGAGCCGAAGAAGCCGGCGTCGCCGAAGGCGAAGAGGCCCCCGTCGTTCGCCACCTCCAAGTACCCCTTCCCGCTGGCCCCGGTGAAGGAGTACCGGTCGGCGGCGCTGGTCGGGCTGGTGCCGCCGGGGGTGGTCACGGTCACGTCCACGGTCGCCCCGAAATGGACCGGCGCGGTGACGGTCAGCCGCGTGCCGTCGGCGGCCACCGAGACGATCGAGCCTGTAGTGGAACCGAAGTGCACCGCGGTGGCGTTCTCCAGGTCCTGGCCGGAAACGACGATCGAGTTCCCGCCCGAAGAAGGGCCCGACTGCGGCGAGACACCGCTGACGACGGGTGGTGGTTGCGAGAGCACGGTGAGGGCGACTGTTGTGGAATTGCTGGGTGCGGCGACCCCGGTCCCGCCGTAGGAGGCGGTCAAGGAATGGCTGCCGGCCAGAAGACCACTCGTGGTGAGAGTGGCCGTCGTGCCGGTCACCATTGCCTGCCCCAGGACACTCGCGCCGTCATCGAAGGTGACGAAGCCACCCGGCGACCCTCCCCCACCGCTCACCGACGCCGTCAGGGTGACGGGATGGCCCGCCAAGGCCGGGGACGCCGAGGGTGTGAGCACCGTCGTCGTGGCCGGTGGCGGGGTGAGGCCGTTGCAGCCGGTAAGGGTGAGGTCGACTCCGGTCGCCGGCGGCGGCACGGTCAGCGACCCGGACGTCGCGTCGTTGGCGCACGCGGCGTCATGCGCGTGGACCTGGTAGTACCCCGACACCACGTCCCACATGTACATGCCCGTCCCGTCGGTGGTGGTCGGGTTGTTCTGGTTGGTCGGTGACATGACCGCGCTTCCGTTGGGCACGGCGGTGAAGGGTCCCGATGTGGTGGGTCCTGCGTTCAGGGTGACCGACGCGCCGGGAAGGGGGAAGGTCGACCCGCCCTGTTGGGCCGAGACCACGCCGCTCGGGTCGTGGTAGCCGCTCACCGGAGGAGTCGGCTGCTGCACCGGCGGAGGCGGTGGATTGTTGGGAGGCGGGTCGGTCCACGGCGGGTCGGTCGTGGTCGAGGGCGGGTCCGAACCCGGGCTGGTGTAACCGCCGCAGGTCTGGCCGACATGGGCCGCGTTGATCTGGTTGCAGCCCCGGATGACCACCGGTACGAAGGAGTTCCCCACCGGTACCTCGAGCGTGGTGAACTCCCAGACCTTGTTGGTGGTGGGCGTCCATTTCACCTGCTCGATGCACCCGTAGGTCGGAAGGTTCCCCGGCGGCAAGGGGTTGGGACGCTGGGCCAGCGGCTGTGCGGTCTGCACCGCACAGTCTGCGAATCCCCCTGGGCCGGACGGGATCTGGGCCGCCTCGAGGTGGAAGTCCGTCGAGTCACCTCCGACGAATTGCGAGAAGTGCCCACCGACCGCGATCCCGAACGGGTTGCCGATGTTCTCCATCGTGGCCTGGGCGTGGTTCTCCGGAGAGTCGTGGCCGATCCACACTTCGTCGACAATGGGCTTGTACGCCATGCCGGTGGGCGGGGTGAGCCCGGGCGGGTAATTGGCGTAGAGGCCATGGACCGACACCGCGCCGTGGACCGGGTTCGATGGCGGGAGGGTGGCGTCGAACGACGTGCCCGGCACCCCCGGGATGGTCAGCCCGTCGACGGTTCCGCCCGGTGAGTAGGTGTTCGTCGAAAGGGCCCCGGTCTGGGTGTTCACTCCGACGGTGACCAGCTGTTGGAGCAGGCGCACCCCGCCGAGGTCGTTGAACGCGCTCGGTCCGAAGCCATATTCGGTCGGCAGCGTCCAACTGACCAGGGCATTGCTGCCCCCGTTGAGCGTGACCCCGGTCGGCAGGCCGCCGAGGGGGGGCATGACGATGACCACACCGGTGGTGGGGGTCGTCCCCACCACGGTCGCGGTCACGGTGGTCTGCGCGTACGCGCCGGAGGAGATGAACGGCGTCAGGGCGTAGCTCCCCGCTGGTACGGCGATGGTGAAGTTCCCGCTCCCATCGGTCGGGACTGTCGGGCAGGTCGGGCCGGTGGTGTCACCGCAGACCTGGACCACCGCATTGCTCAGCGGGCTGTGCGCGATGTCGGTGACCGTGCCACTCAGCGCAGCTCCGTCGGCGTAGGTCACCTGGTCGACGGGGCTGGTGGGACTGGTGCCGGCAGAGGTGGTGACTGTGACGTCGACAGGGCCGCTCCCCGACCAGGACGGCGCCGTGAACGTCATCGACGTATCCCCGGGCGTCGTGACCGTCCCCGCGCCCGCCGCGCCGAGCGCGACCGTCCCGCCGGCCAGGTGCTGCCCGAAGACGGTGATCGCCGTGCCGCCGGCCCGCAGGGCGTAGCCGGGGGTCACCAGGTGACCACCGGGGGGATGACCTGGTTCGTGAAGCTTCAGGCCGCGCGGCGGCCGACACGGTGTCCGAGGTGGTCTGTGCCGTGAGCGACGGAGAAGAGGGTCCGGCCGGCGGGTTGGTGACGCTCTGCACCCACAATCGGAGCTGGTCGCCTGCCCAGAGGTTCGACAAGAAGTCGGCAGGGACCGACACGATGATGGTCGTGCCGGCGACGCCGACCGCGAAGGAAGGGCAGGCCTCGGTGTAGCCGGTGGTCAGGTCCTCGAGCATGTAGTCGTAGCAGCTGTTCCCGGTCCCGGCCGGGAGAATCGTGCCCGTCGGTGCCTGGATGGTGATGGTGCTCTGGCCCAACACCAGGGTGCCGGTAGAACTGGCATTGAAGTTCACCCGCCAGCTCACGCCGGAGGCCGACCCGAGAGGGTTGTCCGGGGCCAGGGTGAGGTTTCCCACCTGGTTCGCCGGGGTCACCGGCAACGTCCCGGCCCGCGGCGGCGCTGTCCGAGCTGGTCGCCACGGTAGTCGCGTCGAAGTCACCCGAGGGTGGGTTCGTGGTGTTCACGGCGACGATCTCGACGTCGTCACGGGATTGACGGTCACCTGGTTCAGGAGGAGCGCCACCGAGTTCCCTGGTGACCTGAGGCTGCAGGCAGTTGCCCGATTGGCCGGTGGTGAGATCGAAGATGGTGTACAGGTAGCAGTTGTTGGAGAACACCGTCCGCAGGCGCGGTGACTGTGATCCCGCATACCTCGCGAACAGCCCTCCGGTGGCCGAGGCGGTGAAGTGCACGGCCCAGGTGACCCCGGTCGCCGCCGCGGCAGTAGTCGTCGGCGCCACCGAGACACCGCTGACTGGGGCGGTGGCAACGAAGGATCCAGGCGACGTCACCGCGGTCGGGGTCGTGTCGGCGCTGGTCGAGATCGAGACACCGGAGAGGGGGCCGGGCGTCGGGTTGGTCAGTCCGGCCAGCTGCACCAGCACCACGTCGCCCGGTGAGACCGGGAAGGTCATCTGGCTGACGGTCAGGGTGTGGCCGCCGGAGTCATAGGTGACAAAACGGTTCACGGCGGCGTTCCCCGTGGTGAGGTCGTAGACTGTGGCGTACGAGGACTGCGTCCGGGACGCGCTGGGCGGGATGGTGAGGGTCAAGGTGCCGCTCTGGGACACGTCGATCGGGTCGTAGGGCAGGCCCCCGGTGGCCGACGCGGTCAGCGACCAGGTCCAGGTGGTGTTGGTGGCGCTCTGGGCAGAGGAGAACGGCGACAGGGTCGGTGCGCCGGGGCTTGCGGCGGCACGAACGCCCCGCTGGCGGGACTCGCGGTCACCGGTTCGGCACTGGTCGACAGCTGGACCGCGCTGAAGTTGCCGCTCGGCGGATTGGTCACCGAGTAGGCGATGAAGATCCATCAGGTCGCCGGGCTCCGCGTCGATCCCGAAGACAGGGACCGTGACCGACGAGCTAGCGGCGATGACCTGCGGCTGGGCCGACAGCCCGTTCGAGAGGTCCTCCACCAGGTACGAGTGCGCCGTGGAGGCGAAAACGGTGCACGCCGGGCCGGCCATCGTCACCGTTCCCACGCCCGAGCCCCCCATGGCACCGGTGGCACCCAGCGTGAAGGCGGCGGTCCAGCTGGTCGCTCCCGCACCCTCGGCCGGACTCGAGAGCCTGAGGGACAGCCCCGAGACGCTGTCGGCGGCGGCGAAGGAGCCGGCCGGGTGAAGGGTGTTGGCCCCCGCGTTCGACGTGAGAGAGATGGAGCGAGAAGGCGGTCGCCGCTGCGGGATTGGTGACCTGGTTCAGACGGATCAGGACGTCGTCGCCGACTGAGACGTTGAACGGGACGGTGATGGTGACGGCCGTCGACGATCCGGTGATGTTCGGGCAGTTGGAGCTCTGCAGGTCGAAAGGTCGGTCAGGACGACGTAGTTGACCGCATGCAGCGGTAGACAGTCCCCTGCGGTAGAACCAACAGTGAGGGTGCCGGTGGTGGCGGCCAGGCGACCCGGTCCCGATACAGAGTAGAGGACATGTGGTGACTGCGAAACGCTGCTGGACTGAGGGCGAAGGCTGAAAGCGTTCAGCGGCTGGGCGTAGACGTGTACCGTGAAGGGGACTGATGCAGAGAGGGCACTGCTGTCGCTGATGGTGGAGACTGACACGTCACTGAAGTTACCGCTGGTCGGGTTGGTCACTGTCCCGCAGCACGAGCAGAACTAGTAGCCTGCCTGGAAGGTGAAGTTGGAGGGCAAGAAAAAGGTAGAAGAGGAAAAGTAGATAGAGGAAAGGAATGAGCAAAGAAAGGAATGAAAGGAAAGAAGGTAGGTGAAAGTAGAAGGTAGTAAGAAATAGAAGAGGTACTGAGAGAAAGGGGTAGAAAAGAGGAGGTAGAAGGTAAAGAAAGATAAGGGAGAAACTGAAAGGAGGAGATGGAAGAGAAGAGCAAGCTAGAGAACGAAAGAGAGAGAGTGGAATGATAGGGGAGAGGGTGACGTAAGGTGAGGGACGAAGAAAGATAAATGAAGGCGGTGGCGAGACGGAGTAGATGAGATGGACAAGTGCTGACTGAAAGCGGCCGCGCGGAGGTGGTGCGGACGAATGGATCTCGTGCTGAGTGAGAGAAGAAGGAGAGAGTGAAGATGAGAGAGAGAGAGGTGAGTGAGTGTCCTGGGGACCAAAATGAAAGAGATGGTGAGAAAGAGAAGAAGAAAGAGAGAGATATGGTGTGGAAGGCACCGTTGCTGCTCGCGTGCCGACGAAGGTCCACTCACTGCGCACGTCGGTGAGCGACTAGGGCGAGAACGAGACGCTGACAACGAGACTGCCGGGGTGACGCGAGGGAGAGCTGATCGACCGACGAATGTCCGAGGTGTAGAGATCCCACGCTCGAGAAGTCCCCGAGGCGGGTTCGTCGGAAGACCGAGACGTGGAGAGTCCCCCCGCGACGACAAGGAGAGAAGACACGCGCCGAGGAAAGGACCGACGACGCGCCGCGCCGAACACTGTGACGCGATCGAACTCAACAACCGATAGTCAGTAAGGGACCGCGCGCCGGTCGCCGACGTGGCGAATGACGCCGCAGGCACGTTGCACCGCCGCCGTTCGTGAAACGTCTCCCCCGCCGAGCCAGCCGCGCCTACACATCATACGCACACCCCGACGCGACCCCGTCCGCTGACGCTGAGTGCCCGCGACGACCGCGACGCGCGACCGCGAACGCCGCCGCGCGCCGGCGGAGACGTGCGACACGACGAACGCAGACTGCCCCGCAAGACGAGTACGTCCGAGACGCCGAGAGCGCCGCACCGGGCGCGCGCCCGAGAGCGCCGAGAGGCGGACCCCGCGGAGACGAGCGGAGCGAGGCGCGACCGCGACGGACGGCGGAGGAGACGCGAGCCGCGAACGGAGCCGGGGACGGGGCCGCGGCGACTGACGGGAGCCGGCGGCGGCGACGGGCGCCCGGACCCCCAGCCCCGGCACGGGACGGGGTGGGCTCGGGCAGCGGGAGAGCCGGTACTGGCCCGGTCGTTCGGGAAGACCGTGCCCGCGCCGCGGTGATCGACACGGTCCACACCCCGGCACCCGAGATGGCCCCGTACGGCCGAGATGAAGCTGACGTCCAGGCACCCCGGTCGCGCCGCCTGCCGAGCCGACGGCGAGAAGTCAGGTGTCACCGGCTGGGGCACGGTGAACTGGCCACCGAGCCGACTGCGGCCGGCACGGTGTCGGCACTGGTGGCCACCGAGATGGCCGAGAACGGTGTCCCGCCGGGGGGATGGACAGCTGGAGAGGGCTCAGATCGACCTACACCTGGGCGGAGTGCCGATGACCGGGCCGCGCCCAGCGACACGATGAGCGACGAGCCCCCGTTGGATGTGCTGACCGTCGTGCAGCTCTCGGACCCGCTCGGTGGACTGGCGACGCCAGCCCCGCAGTTCGTCACCCCGGAGAAGTCGGCGCCGGCCACGTGCACCGTGATGGTGCTCCCCGCCGTCAGAGCTCCGGCACTCGACGTGTCGAAGTCGAGCACCCAGGAGGACTTGACCCCGCCGACCGTCGGTGCCGCGGTGAGGGTGACAGCGGCCACACTGCCCCCGACCGCCCCCGAAGGCGGCTGGGCGACGACAACCGCCGCCCCGACCGTCGTCATCAATACGATCGCTGCGAAACCGGGGCGTACCCAACGCCCACCCCGATCATGCCGCCCACCCCGACGCCAGCTCCGGGTGCGCTCGCGGCCCAACCGCTTCGGTGCTCTCGTGAACGACATGCCGACCGCCTCCTCGTCCGCTTTCTGGCGCCCTCCGATCGGCGCCGAATCTCCCGCCGCACGCGAACGCGAACGGAACTCCTCCGACTCAAATCATTACAGACGGTCTGCCTTTCTGCTCGTTTCGGGACGGGCGCGCATCCTCTCGCCCGGCGCCGTAGTGCACGGCTGGCTCCAGCTCGGCCGCCACCCCGGCACGTGTGCATCATGAGCGCCCCGGAGCGCCGTCCGATCCTGAGATCGAGACCGGCCGCACAGTCAGCGGATGGTGCAGGCCTGAACGCGGCCCACTGGTGCTAGGTGTGGATCGTCCAGGTGAACGAGCCCGAACCCCTGCCGCCACTGGCGTCGGTGGCCGTCACGGTGACCGAGGAAGTGCCGAGCCTGGTGGGCGTCCCCGCGATGCGGCCCGAGGAGCTGATCGACAGGCCCCGCGGCAGCCCGCTGGCCCTCCAGGTCACCGTCAAGCCGCCCGAGTCCGTGGCCGACAACTGCAGAGCGACCGAGGTGTTCCGCTTGGTCGACTGGTTGCCCGGGTTCGTCACGCTGATCGTGTTGGGGCCGGTGACCACGGTCCAGCTGAACGCAGCGGACCCCGAGACACCGGTCGTGGTGTCGTTCGCCGTCACCGTCACCGCGGACGCCGGTGCCGCGGCCTGGGTCGTGCCGGAGATGACCCCGCTCGAGGCATTGATACTCAATCCCGGGGGGAGCCCGGTCGCCGTCCAGTGCAAGGAGGGGCTGGGGCTGGTGTCGGTGGCGTGCACCGTCAGGGAGACGGCGGTGTTCGACTTGGTCGACTGATTGCCGGGGTTCGTGACGGTCACGGCGTTGATCGTCCAGGTGAACGAAGCGCTCCCGCTCCCGCCGCTCGTATCGGCGGCCGTCACCGTCACCGTGGAGGTGCCCCCAGTCGTCGGGGTGCCGGTGATGGCCGCGCTGGTCGCGCCAGTGGACGTGATGCCCAGCCCGGCGGGCAGCCCGGACGCCGACCAGCTCACGCCGAGCCCGCCGGAGTCCGTTGCGCTGAGGCCCAGGTTCACCGGGGCGCCCTGGTTCGTGTCCTGGGTTCCCGGATTGGACACCGTGATCGTGTTCGACGGGACGCCGGTCACGACGGGATGCGACAGCTCGCAGCCGCCGGCGCCGCCGTTGAAGTCGTTGGCCCACGTCGACTGCACGGCGAAGGCGCCCGTGCCGAGAGTCAGGTCCGTCGCCGCGCCCTGGCCCGAACCGATCCACGCGCACTTGTCCCCGTTCTCGTACCCGGCGCTGTCGATCCACCCGCCGGCCGGGAACTGGTCCGTGAGTGTCTCGGCATACTCGTGCCCGCCGACGATGGTCACCCCGTCCAGCAGGCCCGCAGCACCGGAGTTGACGAAGTTCTCCCCGCAACTCGCGCCCATGTCGGTGACATAGGGCATGTTGGTGAAGGCGACCGGACCGCCGCTGGGTACCTGGTTGATGCTCCCGAGATATGCGCTGTCACCGGTGTAGTCGTGCCAGGCACAGAACTGGCCGCTCGGAGTGTTGAAGTGGTCGGGGTGCGTCCCGGTCGGGGACACGATCACGTACTGCACGTCCCGGTTCGCCGCAGCTGTCGCGTTGCCGAAGTGCGTGGCGGCGGCCTCGGCCTCCTGCCCCAGCTGCCCGGCGCTGGCGTTCAGCGGGGACGCCGCACTCGTGTCCTCCCAGACGCCCTTGAGCACGCCGCCGCCCGAGGGATAGGCCACGTGGGACGAAGAGGCCGGACAGAACACCGTGCCGACGGCGACGCCCTCGCAGTACTGCGTGAGCACACCGCTCCAGAGCTCGTTCGACGTGCCGAGCCCGCCGAAGAACGCTTGCAGATCGGGGGCCATGCCATTGGGGTCACCGCTGAAGACGGCGGCACCCTTCGCGTTCGTGGACTGGGTGCCCCACTGCGATCCGTAGAAGACGAGGTAGACCTGCGGCGAGCCGCTCGTGACGCCGACGTTGTCGATGCTCCCCTGATAGGTCATGTCGTTGGCGGAGGCGGTGAGCTGGCCGGCGGCGATGTGGGCGCGGGTCGCCGCGGGTGCGGGGACCGCCTGCGCGCCGCGCAGAGGAACCCAGCCGTGGCGATAGGGCTGCCACCCCGCTGCCGTCGTGACGGACGTGGCGGCGGGCGCCTTGGACGCCTGCGCTGCACCACCGGAGACCACCAGTGTCCCGACGGCGGTGAGCGCCGTGATCGTGACCGTGAGAAGGACCGACAGCCGCCCGTTCCTCATCGCTTGCTCCCCTTTACCTCGACGCCCCGGCCGGGGCGTCCCTCGGCAACCATCGTTTCACACAGGAGCGTTGCTCGGCACCACTTCGAGGAGCACAATTTCCCGACAACTCCGCGCTCAGCCCACGCCGACAGCGCCGGTGCGGGGGCCCGGATCGAGCCCCCGCACGCGTCGCCCGCGTCTCACGTCAGTTCGGTGATCTCGCCGACTTCGACGCCGCCGCCCGCACCCAGGGTGGGCGAACCCTTCGCCAGCGCCACCGCCGACTCGAGGTCGTCCGCGGTGATGAACGAGTAGCCGCCGAGGCGGGTGGGGTCGTCGCAGGTGCCCACGCTCGACGCCTCGAAGACCGGGTTGCCGAAGTCGACGACCCTGTCCCCGAGACCGGTGCGGAACTCCGCCCAGGCCTCAATGGCCTCCGGCCGGCCCGGGACGTAGTCCTTGGGCGCCCGGTATGCGAATACGTACTTCGGCATCGTGTGCTCCTCTCATTGGGCCGCTCGGTGCGGGAGCGGCGTTGTCACACGTACTGACACCGCGCCGATCGGAAACTGGGCGGCCGGCGCCCAATCCCGGGCGTCGCCGGTGTCGGTACCGGTGAAGACGATGATCCGGAGGAAGAGGTGATGGAAGGATGGAGACGCGATGACAGACCTGATCGCCAGGGCACATGCGGGCGACGACGTCGCCTTCGCACAGCTGGTGGATCCGCACCGGCGCGAGATCCAGGTGCACTGCTACCGGCTGCTCGGCTCGGTCCAGGACGCCGAGGACGCGTTGCAGGAGACGTTGCTGGCAGCCTGGCAGGGCTTTGCCGCCTTCGAGGCCCGCGCCTCGGTGCGCACGTGGCTCTACCGCATCGCCACCAATCGCTGTCTGAACGCGTTGCGATCGGCTAGGCGGCGGCCCGAGATGGACCGACCACCGCTCAGTGTCCAGCCAACGGAGCACACCCGGCACGGCGAAGTCATGTGGCTCCAGCCCTATCCCGATGTCCTGCTCGAGGGCATCGTGGCGGACGACCCCGGACCCGAGGCCCGCATCGAGGCGCGCGAGGCGATCTCCCTCGCCTTCATCACGGCGCTGCAACTGCTCCCGCCGCTCCAACGCGTCGTACTGGTCCTGCGCGACGTGCTCGGCTTCCGCGCTGGCGAGGTTGCAGCCCTGCTCGACACGACCGACGAATCGGTCAGCAGCGCCCTCAAGCGTGCGCGTGCCGGCCTGCAACGCAAGCTCCCGGCCGGCGACCGGCAGGCACCGCCACCCGCGCCGGGCTCGCCGGAGGAGCGGGAGCTCCTGGAGCGGCTCACCCTCGCCTATGAGACCGGGGATCTCGACGGGGTCGTCGCGCTCCTGACGGACGACGTCTGGCTCACGATGCCGCCGCTCCCCTTCGAGTACCAGGGGAGGGAGCTGACGGCCCGGTTCCTCGAGATCGTCGCCTTCCGGCTCGGGCGCCAGTTCCGGGCGGTCCCCACCAGGGCCAACGGGCAGCCCGCCCTGGGTTTCTACGAGCTCGACCCCGTGACCGGTATCGCCCACGCCAAGGGGGTGATCGTCTTCACGTTGGCCGGAGACCGCGTCAGCGCCATGGCCCGCTTCGACACCAGCGTGCTCTCCCGCTTCGGCCTGCCCCGGACGCTGCCGGAGCAGCGGCAATCGTCGGTGATAGAACCTGCGCCCTCCGAGCTCGTTGGATCCGGTTCGACCCTGGTCGGCCGGCTCCAGTTCTCCCAAGGGGTATCGCATGTGGTGCAACCGACGGCGGCGTACGACGGTGTTCCGGGCCGGCTCGGCTGCCGTGGCGGGCGCGACGCTCGTCACCCTGGTGGCGGCGCTCTCCGGCCCGCCTGGCGCCGGTGCTTCGTCGGGACTGCGCGCGGCCACCGCCCACGTCACGTACCAGACCGCAGCGAGGTTGACCGGTCCGATCACGACCGGGCACGTCGTGGAGCCCCTCTCGGCGCAGCCCGTCGGGCTGGCTGCCCAGGGCTATGTGGAGCAGGAGTTCTTCGCGTCCGGCACGGCGACGGCGTTCCGGGCCACGTCCACGCCGAGCAACGGCGACTGGTCGATCACCCCGACCACGACGGCCCCCTACAAGACCAGGCTCATCGTCCGCCGTCCCGCGGATCCCGCTCGCTTCAACGGCACCGTCATCGTCGAATGGATGAACGTGAGCGCCGGCGAGTCCGCCCCCGACTGGGACTACCTCAACCCGATGCTGATGCGCCAGGGGTACGCCTACGTCGCCGTGTCGGCCCAGGCGTTCGGCGTCAGCGGTGGGAAGGCGCTCCTGGGCTCCATTGCGGGAAGCACCGGCGTCGTCGGCACCGAGCCGGCCCGCTACGGCTCGCTCCACCACCCGGGCGACCAGTACGCGCCCGACATCTTCGCCCAGATCGGGAAGGCGCTGCGGAGGCCGAACGAGCCGGCGTTGGGAGGGCTCGAGCCGAAGCACGTCGTCGCCACCGGGGAATCGCAATCGGCGTTCTATCTCACGACCTTCGCCGATGCGGTCCAGCCGCGAACCAACTCCTTCGACGGCATCTTCATCCACAGCCGGGGCGGTTCGGGTGCCTCGCTGAGTGGCACCGCCCTCGGGTCCTCGGGCGTGCCGAACGGTCTCCGGATCCGCACCGACCTGCACGTGCCGGTCTTCATGTTCGAGACCCAGACCGACCTCATTGAGCTCGGCTATGCGGCGGCGCAACAGCCGGACACCGGCAAGATCCGGACCTGGGAGGTGGCGGGCACGTCACACGCCGACGAGTACCTGGTCGGATCCGCCGCAAGCATTCTCGGCTGTACGGCCCCCGTCAACGACGGCCCCCAGCACCTCGTCGAACAAGCCGCGTTCACGGCCTTCCACCGCTGGGTCGTCAACGGCCGGCCACCGCCCCGTCCGCCTCCCTTCCGCCTGGCCAGCACCCACCCGGCGACCTTGGCCCTCGACAGTCACGGCAACGTGATCGGCGGTGTGCGGACACCGGCGGTCGACGTCCCGGTCTCGACCCTCAGCGGAGCGGCACCACAGGGCGCAACCGTCATCTGCTCGCTCTTCGGGTCGACGACCGCGTTCAGCCAAGCCGACCTCGTCGGCCTCTACCACACCAAGAGCAGGTACCTCGCCGCCTACACGGCCAGTCTGGACAAGTCGATCGCCGACGGGTTCATCCTGCCCGCCGACCGCGCCGCACTCCTGGCACAGGCGCAGCAGGTGCAGTTTCCCTCGTAGCGAACGGGCGCCCGCTCCATCCGATCCTCCCTATGATCGGCGCCACGCCGACACGCCGGGGGGCCCATGACGACTGAGACGGAGACGGCCTTCGCCGAACTGCTCGACGTCGTCGCCACCACCCACGCGCGCATGGTGGAGCAGTTGGCCGACGACCCGGCGACCCTGCTCGAGGCGCACAAGTGGATCCTCTCCATCCTGCAGGTCGCGGCGGAGGTCAACCTGTGGTCCGACACGGCGCGACCCCGCTTCGTGGAGATCGTCGGCCCGTACAAGAAATGGGGCGGCGACAACGCCGACGCGTTCTACTGCTACGCGCCGATCGACCCCACCCGCACCTACCGGGTGACCGTGCAGCCCGGCGATGCGGTGTACCTCTCGCTCACGGTGTACGGCGGCCCGGACGACGGCCGCTATTCCGAGCGGATCGTGGGCGCCGTCAACAGCCGCGACGCCGGGTGGACCCCCCACGGGAGCTTCGAGCTCGTCCTCTCACCCGAGCAGCCCTCCGAAGAAGGGGTGGCCTGGATCCGCCTCGAGCCCGACGCCGTGGCGGCGATCACCCGCGACTACCTCGAGGACCCCAAGACCGGCCTGCGGGCCCGGTGGCAGATCGACGCCGACGACCCGCCCGCCACCTACCGGGAGGACGACGCCGGCCTGGCGCGACGGATCCGGGCCATGGTGACGTGGGTGCGCGAGCAGGCCGGCATCGTGCCGCTGCCGCCCGCGGCGCCGAACGCCATCGACCCCCCCTACCCCGTGCCGACGACCACCTTCGGCTGGGCGGCCGGCGACGCCGCCTACGCCATGGGCGCCTTCGCGCTGGAGGACGACCAGGCCCTGGTCATCCGGGGCCGCTCACCCGATTGCGTCTTCTGGAACATGTGTCTGTGGAACCCGCTGCTGCACACCTACAACTACGACTACGAGCCCGTGACGATCAACGGGGCCCAGGTCGAGTACGAGGCGGACGGGTCCTGGACGATCGTGGTCAGCGCGGCACGGCCGAGGCACCCGAACTGGGTGTCCACCGCCGGGCACCGGAGCGGCCGCATCTGGTTCCGCTGGTTCCTCCCGGCCCACACCCCCGAACATCCCGCCGTCGAGGTGGTGCCCGTGGCCGCCGTATGAGCACGCGCCCGGCCCCGGTCCGGATCGACGACCTGGCCGAGCCGCGCTTCACCGACGAGGTCCGCGCCATCCTCGACTTCATGGACGAGGCGGGCTCCCAGCTCGCCCTCGAACCCGCGGCCCTGATGGAGACGGCAGCCGCCGAGACCGGGCTGGACGACTTCGGTGCCGCCGACTTCGGGGAGCGGCTCGTCGTGTTGTGCCGGGCCATGCGGGAGGAGGGCGGCTTCAACGGGGCCGGCGTCATGCAACAGCACGCCTTCGTGACCGGCCTGTTGAAAAACCGGCTCCTCATCGAGGGACTGCTGCGGCGCCACCCCGAGATCCTCGAGGAGCGGATCGTCGCCCCGATCGTCATCTGCGGACTGCCCCGGACCGGGACCACCCATCTGCACAACCTCATGTCCGCCGACCCGGCGTTGCGGTCGCTCCCCTACTGGGAGAGCCTCGAACCGGTGCTGGCCGAGCGTGAGCAGCCCGCGCAGGGCGCGCCCGACCCGCGCCGCGAGCGGACGGCCATGGCGCTGTCGTTCCTCGACGCGGCCATGCCGTACTTCAAGCGCATGCACGAGATGACGGTGGAGCACACCCACGAGGAGATCCAGCTCCTGGCCATCGACTTCTCGACCATGCTCTTCGAGACGACGGCGCCCATGCCGATGTGGCGCGACGCCTACCTGGCGCGTGACCAGCGGCCCAGCTACGCCTACCTGCTCCGCGTGCTCCAGGTGCTGCAGTGGCTGCGGGGCGGGACGCGCTGGGTGCTCAAGTCGCCCCAGCATCTCGAGCAGTTCCCGGCACTGGTCGACACGTTCCCCGATGCCACGTTCGTCGTGACCCACCGCGACCCCGTGTCGGTGACCGCGTCGATGGTGACCATGATCGCCTACAGCGCCCGGCTCACCCGCGACCGGGTCGACGTCGAGGGGATCGGCCACTACTGGGCGGACCGGCTCGAGCGCATGTTGCAGCGCTGCGCCGACGAGCGCGACACCCTGCCGGCGGCCCAGACCATCGACGTGCACTTCGACGAGTTCATGGCGGACGACCTGGCCATGGTGGCCCGCGTCTACGACCTGGCGGGCCAGCCCCTCGACGAGCGGGCGCGGACGTCCATGGCGGCCTTCATGGCCGAACACCCCCGGGGCCGCCACGGAGGCGTCGTCTACGACCTGGCCGAGTTCGGGATCGATCCCGCCGAGCGCCGCAACGCCCTCGCCTTCTACAGCGAACGCTTCGGGGTGACGGCCGAGCCCTAGCGGATGGCGGAACGCCTGAGGCGGCCCCAGCGGCGCGCCACGTGCAGGCACAGGTACCCGAGCAGCAGGAGCGCCGAGGCCACATGCCACCCCATGTCGCGGAACGGGATCCCGACCTGGCGCGGGTGGAGGATCACCTGGTGGCCCGAGGCGAGGTCGTAGGTCCCCGAGGCGAGCACGTCCAGGGTCAGCAGGGCCAACACCGTGTCCGACCACGCCAGCCGCCCCCGGCGGCGGAGCCACGTGCGCACGCGTCCGAGGCTCCCGAGCAAGCGCGCCACGGTGTGGCGGCGTTGCACCAGGTGCACCCCGGCCAGGGCCACGAAGGCCAGCCCGACGACCAGGTGCGGCCACCCCTCGGCGATCAACGTCACGGTGGCCAGCGAGGCGGCGAAGGCCGCCAGCAGCCCGGCGTGGACCGCGAAGCGGGCAATCATCCGGCGACCCTGGGCCACCGCAGCGCCCGTCGGCGGCGAGGAGGACACGGTCGCCATCGGGCCGGTGTCGCTGCGGATCGTCACATCGCCTACTCCATCGGCCGGGTGGCGATCCCCTTGGGGTCGCGACCCGCCAGCACCCAGCCGATGAGCATGGCGGCGAACGGCATGGCGATCAGAATGAGGAAGAGGTTGTCCCACGGGACGTGATCGATGATGTCGGAAACGCCGCCTTCCAACGCGTTCGAGCGAAACCAGCCGAACAGTCCGACGTACGCCGCCACCGTGCCGAGCAGCGCGCCCAGGAAGGCGAGGCCGCCCGCGGTGACCGCCGTCAGGCCGCGCCGGGTGCGGGAGCTGGCGCCCGTCGCCGTCAGCGTGCGCAGCTCGCTCGCGGTCTCGCTGCGGATGAGGCCCACGCTCATGGCGAGGACGCCCAGGGCGAGCGCGATACCGAAGACGGTGGCCCAGTTCACGATCTCCGCCGACGTCGGCGCGTCGTTCTTCGACTCGATGCTCAGGTCGGAGGAGGCCGCCAGCGAGTTGGCGCTCGTGAGCTGCGCCCGGGTGATCGGGCTGTTGGTCAGGATCATCCAGCCACCGAGGCTGGTCTGGCCCGCGAGGTGCAGCCGGCGCAGCGCACTCTCCGTGATCACCGTGTTGGGGGCCGACGTGCCCGTGGGCAGCTGGCTCTCCTCCTGGACCACCGGGTGAGCCACGCACTGGTTCGGCGTGCACTGGTTGTAGTTGCCCGGACCGTTGTCGCCCTTCCCGCCGCCGAACGTGAGCTGCACGCCCGAGCCCGCCAGGCCCGGCCGCGAGCTGAGGATGTCGACGTTGGACGGGATGGACGCCGAGTTGATGCCGTAGGCCCGCAGCAGGGAGGGCGTCGCCACATAAATGGGTCCATTCCATTGGCGGCCGCTCCCGCTCGGGTTCTGCAAGCCAGCCGACGGCTGGTCGAGCTCGACGACCTTCGTCGCGCCGACGGCGGCGGCGATGGCGTGGACGCTCGCCTCCTGCGACTGGACGCTGGGCGGCACCGGCGCAGCCTGGGGACCCTGTCCTGGGCCGAAGACTTCGGTCCCGGCGGGCGGCGGGCTGTACACGTTGAGCGCGTTCGCCGCCATGTTCGGCCCGACGTAGTCGAAGACGTTGGAATAGCGGGCGACGGCCACGGCGCAGATGATCACGGCGATCATGATGCCCAGGCTGATGGCCGAGAGGGCCGAGCCGGAGCGCGCCCGGTAGCGCGCCATGTCACGCAGCGGCAGGCGGATGGCGACAGGCGACCTGCCGCCGATGCGCGCCAACAGGGCGAGGAAGAACGGTGAGACGAGGATGATCCCCACGATCAGAGCGACCAGTCCCGGAACCAGCCACACCACCCCGCCGCCGCTGCCCGAGGCGCCCGAGACGGAGAACATGATGAACCCGATCACGAGTGCGATCACTCCGGGCACCAGGGAGCGGTGGATCTGACGGGGCGGGGCGGGGCGGCCGGCGAGAGCACTGACCACCGGCACCCGGGTGATGGCGCGGGCGGGATAGCTGGCCCCGAAGAACGTGGCGATCACCGCGAGCACCATGGCCGGCACGATCACGTTCCACGGCAAGGCGAACGTGGAGATGACGTGATGGGCGCTCTGCTCGTTGTGCGGCCGGTAGGCCAGCCACAGCCCCAATCCCACCACGAAGCCCACGACGGCCCCCACCGCTCCCACGGTGACGCCGTTGGCCTCGAGCACGAGCCGGACGTTGCGGTCGGTGGCTCCCATCGACTCGAGCATGCCGAGGGAGCGCATGCGGCGCTGCGCGAGCACGGTGAAGCCGCCGATCGACACCAAGGCGATGAGCAGCATGCCGACGGTCGCCAACGCCAGCACGATGGTCGCCGGATTGATGCCGTTGTTGGCGTTCGACCCCGGCGTCGTGATGAAGGAGGACAGAGACGAGAGGGATTTGAGCGTGTGGGGCGACGCGTCGAAGAGGACGCTCAGTTGCGTCGGGTGCGTCACCTGGCCCGGCGGGACGAGCGCGAACTCGTCGAGCAGGCTCTGGGGGTTCTGCACGATGCCCACGACCGTCCTGCCGCCTTGGGGCCAGGTGTCGCCCACCCTGAGGTTGAGCTCGGACGCCAGCCCGGGAGTGACCGCGACCTGGGTGTGCCCGGTCGGGTAGTGCCCGGAGAGCAGCTGGAGCATCGGTCCGCCGTAGGGTCCATTGGGATCCTGGGACCGCAGCTGGTACGTCTGCGTCGAGCCGGGGACGGTGATCGTCTCGTTGGCGACGACCTGCACGGCGCCGACGGCACGCTCGATGACGGCGATGTGCGCCTCCACGGCCGGCAGGCTGGTCGACGCGGACTTGGCGGTGGGGGTCAGGTCGAAGGTGGCCAGGTCGTGGGCGGTGCCGAAGCCGGCGTTGGCCGGCGGCGGCGTGTTGACGGCGACGGCCGATCCGACCACGACGGCCGCCACCGCGACGACGATGAGCAGCAGGATCAGGAACTGCTGCCGCCATTCGCGCTTGAAGAGGCGCCAGGACCAGCGCAGCATGGCCCGGCGGGCCGGGACGCCGCCGGTGGTCGGTTCGGGCGCCGACCGGACGACCGGGCGGTCGAGGACGCCGACGCTCATTGGTTCGGGAGGTCGACGAGGAGCGCGTCCGGGCTCTCGGCCGGGAGCGTCTGGTCGACGATCCTGCCGTCGCGCAGGAAGACCACGCGGTCGGCCCACGAAGCGAGCTGGGCGTCATGGGTCACGACGACGGCGGCCAGGCCGCGGTGGCAGGCCGCCAGGATGAGGCGCATGACGGACTCGGCGTTGGTGGAGTCGAGCGCGCCGGAGGGCTCGTCGGCCAGGAGCAGCTCCCGGCCCCCGACCACGGCCCGGGCGATGGCGACCCGCTGGCGCTCGCCACCCGACAGTTGATCGGGGTAGCTCGACGCCCGGTCGGCCAGCCCGAAAGCCTCGAGCGACTCGAGCGCCGCCGCCTGGGCCTTGCGGGCGGAGACGCCGTCGAGCTCGAGGGGCAGGGACACGTTCTCCACCGCGCTGAGCCCGGCGAGGAGGTTGTAGTCCTGGAAGACGTAGCCGATGGACTGCCGGCGCAGGCGCGCCTTGCCGTTGCGTGAGAGCGACGACAGGGGACGGCCGCCGACGTACACCTCGCCGCTGGTGGGGTCCTCGAGGCTGCCGGCGATGGTCAGCAGCGTGCTCTTGCCCGAGCCGCTGGCGCCCATGACGGCCACGAGCGACCCGGCGGCGACGGAGAGCTCGATGCGCCGCAGGGCGTGCACCTCGGCGGCCCCTTCTCCGTAGACCTTGGAGATGTCTCGTAGTTCGAGGTAGCTCATGGCTTCACTCCCACCTTGCGCCGGGACTGGGAGCGGGAACGGCTGTGGGGCCGGCGCGTCGCCCTCCAGCGCCGCTCTCTTGAGACGGCCATCGGCCATGTCGAGCCACCTGATCAGCGAGTCCAGCCGGAACAGCTCGGCGTCGACGACCAGGGCGAAACTGAGATCGAAGCGGGACTCGTCCTCCTTGAGGCGCGTCCACTGCTGCATGAGCTCGACGAGGTAGCGGCGGTGGACCTGCACCACCTCGTGCACGTCCACACCGGGGAGCCCGAGCGCGACCAGCACCTTGATGACCAGCTCGTCGCGGGGCGGTGAGGAGAGGTCCGGCGGCGTGCGCAGCCATCCGGCCAGTTCGTCCTCGCCGTCTGCGGTGATCCGGAAGCTCTTCTTCGGACCCTCGTCCGCGGCGTCGTCGGACTCGACGAGGCCGTCGCGCTCGAGCCGCTGCAGGGTCGTGTACACCTGCCCGACGTTGAGCGGCCAGACCTCGCCGGTCCGGGCCTCGAACTCCTGCCGCAGCTGGAGCCCGTACTTGGGACCCTCGCTGAGCAGGGCCAACAGGGCGTGCCGGATGCTCATGAACCCTCGTTTCGCAGTAGAATACTGAGTATCCTACTCCGCGAGAGCCGTTTCGGCAAGGGGTGCGGGCCGCCTGCCTCCTACCCTCCCTGCAGGGCCGCCCCCGTCTCGAGCAGGGTCTTGAGGCTGGACAGCACGGCGGGCCAGCCCTGGGCGATGCTCTTAAGGACGTCGCTCCCCGCCACGAACCCGTCGTGGAGAACGGTGAGCTCGACGACGCCCCGCCCGGCGTCCGCTATGTCGAAAGCGACCTTGGAGCGCGGCTCGGCCCGCCAGGCGGTCGCCCGCTCCTCGGAGAGGCCGACGCACGCGGCCCACTCGGGCGTGAACGAGTGCCAGGTGTAGGCCAGCCGGCGGCAGGGATCGGACTCGAGGATCACCTGTTCGGGGTCGTGGACCACGATCCCGACCTCGGGATGGACCAGGTCCCAGGTCGACCTCTTCTTCCAATCGGACCGGAACGTCTTGCCGCCCGCCACGGCGTGGCGCCAGTAGCGCATCGTGAGGGCGGGGTCGGTGAGCCCCTGCCACACCCGCTCGGGGGTGGCGCGTAGGTAGGTGCGATACGTGAACGTCGTGCCGGTGTCCATCGGACTCCTCCTGTGCCGTGTGATCGGTGCCGGGTTATGGCAGCGGCGACCCGGTCTCGAGCAGCGTCTTGAGGCTGGCCAGGACGGCCGGCCAGCCACCCGAGATCCCCTGGAGCACCTGACTGCCCGGTTCGAAGCCGTCGTGGACGACGGTGAGCTTGACGACGCCCGGACCGGACTCCTCGAGGTCGAAGGCGACCCTGGACCGGGGCTCGGCCCGCCAGGCGGCGACCGTCGCCTCGTCGAAGCCGTGCCGCGCCGCCCACTCGGGCGTCAGGGTGTGCCAGGTGTAGGCCAGCCGGCGGTAGGGATCGGACTCGAGGATCACCTGCCCGGGATCACGGACGGCGAAGCCGGACTCCTCGTAGGACAGGTCGTAGGTGGAGCCCTTCTGCCAGTCGGTGACGTAGGCCAGCCCGCCGGACGACGGGTGCCGCCAATAGCGCGTGGTGAAGGCCGGGTCGGTCAGGCCCTGCCAGACGCGCTCGGGCGTCGCGTGGATGTAGGTGGTGTAGACGAATGCCGTCTGATCGGTCTTTTCGTTCATGGGGGTGGTGTCCTCCAGAGCAGTCTTGAGATCGGACAGGGCCGCGGCCCGCGCCCGGTCGTAGGGGTGGATCCAGCGGTCGGCGATGTCGTTGATGGGGGCGGCGTTCAGGTAGTGCAGCTTCTCCCGGCCCCGCCGCATCGGGGCGACGAGGTCCGCCGCCTCGAGGACGGCCAGGTGCTTGGTCACCGCCTGCCTCGTCATGCCCATGTCCGCGCAGAGCTCGGTCAGGCTGAGCCCGTTGCGCTCGTTGAGCCGGTCGAGCAGCCGGCGGCGGGCCGGGTCGGCCAGCGCCCGGAAGACCGCATCCATGTCTCGCATCTCGTTCGTCCGCTGGTGGTCAGTCATGCAACCCTTTGGCTGCATGACTCCACTTAAGCAGCCATACGGTTGCATGTCAACCCGGGAGGGGCGGCCCGCGGCAGCCGGGGCCTCGCTGCCGGGATGGCTGGAGAGGAGCCACCGCCGGCCCCCGAGGGGTCGGGGGAAGGGCCGGCGGGGCGGTCTCCCAGTGTTCTTCCTCAGGCAGGACTCCAGGCCCGCACCCAGTCGACCTGCGTGGTGGCGGTCGAGACCGGCGTGCTGGGGCCCGCGGCGTCGGTGCCGATGCCGAGCGCCTGGGTCAGCGCGATGAAGAACGGCTGGTCGAACGGCCGGCTGCCCGTCGTCGGATGGTCGACGAGGCAGGTCGTGCCGTTGTAGAGGATGGTGATGGAGGTCGGCGTCCAGTCGACCCCGTAGGTGTTGAACGTGTTCTGGTTGATCGTGCAGGTGTGGGTGGTGGCGTTGGGATCGCTCGACGACTGCGCGTAGTGGATGTACGGGATGTCGAAGCCCGGGTACTGGCTGAAGAACTCGGCGAAATCGATCTCGCCGGAATTAGGCCACTTGCCATAGGTGAGCGTCTGGGGGTAGAGCCAGAACGTCTCCTGCAGGCCCGCGACGGTCGAGGGCGGGAGCTTGGCGCTCACCTCGAAGGCGCCGTAGGTCTGATCGAACAGGCCGTAGGTCGACACCATGCCGGCGACGTAGTCGGACGTGTAGCCGGGCACGCAGGTGAACGGTGCGACCCTGCGCACCGAGAGGTTCAAGTAGCCACCCGATTCGGAGATGGTGCTCGGGTCGTTCACGTAGCAGTCGGGGCCGGCGACGTAGCCGCTCCGCGCCGTCAGCTGTGGCACCCAGAGTCTGGTGTTCAGCGATGTCCCGTTGAACTCGTCGTCGAACGTGCAGTTCCAGCCGCCGGGGAGCCCGAGGGGGGCCGTCCCCTGGCAGGAGCCGTTCGAGGACGTGGACGTCGTCGTGGTGGTCGCCGGCACGGCGGTCGTCGTGGTGGTGGCGGGGACGGCCCGCGTGGTCGTCGTGGTGGTGTTGGCGTTGCGGCCCGCGGCCCGGGTGAGGTCGCCGCGGGTCGCCGCCACCAGGGCGGCGCGGTCGAGGTGCGGCGTCGGCGTCACGGAGCCGCCCGACGGTGCGGCCACGACGACGGCGGCCACGAATGCGGCACACGCCGCAGTAATGATGGTGCCGGCGGTGCCGACGGCGCGCCGGCGCGATGAGTCGAGCATGCGCATCTGTGTTTCCCCCTCTGGAGCTGCAGCCTCGCCTGCTGCACCTCCAATCCTGAGGAAGCGCCGCGCACCATTCCAGGGCAATTAGGACTACGCGGGCGGTTTTTCGGCACAACAGAGACACAAACGGCCCGAAAGACCGGGCCGCACCCCATCTCGTGCGCTGGTTGCGTGCGCAGCCAGGTGGCGCCCCTACAGGGCGGCGAGCACCTCTTCGGCCGAACTGGCCTTCAGGCCGGGGCCGGGCTCGACCGCGAGCCAGCTCACGACGCCGTCGTCGATGATGGCCGCATAGCGCTGCGAGCGCGATCCGAGGCCGAAGCCGCTGCCGTCCATGGTCAGCCCCATCGCCTCGGTCAGCTCCCCGTTGCCGTCGGCGAGCATCACCACCGAGTCGCCGACGTTCTGGTCCTGGCCCCAGGCGCCCATCACGAAGGGGTCGTTGACCGAGACGCACACCACCGTGTCCACGCCCTTGGCCTCGAGCTCCCCGGCGCGCAGCACGAAGCCGGGCAGATGGTGGTCCGAGCAGGTGGGTGTGAAGGCGCCGGGCACCCCGAAGAGGACGACCTTGCCGCGGCCCAGCACCTCGGCCGAGGTGGTCGCCTCGGGTCCCCTGCTGCCGAAGGTGAACACCTTCACATCGGGCACACGGTCGCCGACTGCGATCGCCATTCCACGCCTCCTCTCGTCGCCGGGTGGTCGGGGGCCAGGTTGCCATACGACCCACCGCCACCGGCAATCGGCCGCCACCCCCGAACAGTCACCAAGTTGTAACCTGCCGCAGTCGCCACCGCGACACAGCGGTGGCCACGTGGGATCGAGACCTTGGGGGGTTGCGATGACGCAGTCTTTTGATCGCCGGTCGTTCCTGGCCGGAGGACTTGCACTGGGCGCCGGCGCCGCCATGCTGGGCGGTCTCGGGGCCGAGGCGGGCGCCGCGCAGACTAACGGTGCCAGAAGGAACGGGATCTCCAGCGCCAAGCCGAAGCAGGGCGGCTCCGTCACCTTCGGCATCGACACCGAGGAGAGCGGCTTCGACCCCTCCACGGCCCGCTGGGACGAGGGCGGCTTCCTCTACGGCCGTTCCGTCTTCGACCCCATTGCGATCGTGAACGCCGCCGGGCAGGTGGAGCCGTACCTGGCCCAGTCGATCACCTCGAACGCCGACTTCACGTCGTTCACCATCACGCTGCGCCCGGGCATCGTCTTCCACGACGGCACGGCGCTCGACGCCAACGCGCTGCACCTGAACCTGGAGAAGCAGGCCACGTCCATCCTGACCGGGCCTGCCTTCGCCACCAACATCGCCGGCGTCTCGGTCTCGGGCCCGCTGTCGGTGACCATCACCACCAAGTCGCCGTGGGCCCCGCTCCCCTACTACTTCGCCCAGGCGCAGACGGGCTACGTGGCGGCGCCGGCCATGCTCAACAACCCCAACGGCACGTCGCACCCCATCGGCACCGGACCCTTCGTCTTCTCGGACTGGGTGCCCAACAGCCACATGACGGTGACCAAGAACCCGCACTACTGGCGCAAGGGCTACCCCTACCTCGACTCCATCACCTACAAGCCGATCATCGACCCCAACGCCCGAACGAACGCGCTCCAGACGGGCGAGATCGACATCATGCACACCAACTCGCCCACCAGCCTGCAACAGTTCCGCGGCAACAAACAGTGGTCCTACTACGACAACAGCGGCCAGGTGGTCGGCCAGCCGACGGTGCAGTGCATCATGCTCAACACGTCCGCCGCCCCGTTCAACAACCACAGCGTGCGTCTGGCCGCGGCCAAGGCCATCAACCGGCCCCAGTTCTCCAAGGTGATCGACAAGGGCATCGATGCGCCGATGAGCGGGCTGTTCATCCCGGGCTCCGAGTACTACACCTCGACCGCCTACCCGGGCTACGACCCGTCGGGCGCGGCGAAGCTGATCTCGCAGGTCACCAAGCAGTCGGGACCGGTGACCTTCAATCTGAACGCGACCAGCAACGCCGATGTCCTGCGGGCCGCGCAGTTCCTCCAGCAGGCCTGGCAGACGGCCGGCATGCACGTGAACATCAACATCCTGGCCCAGTCGACGCTGATCAACGACGCTCTGGCCGGCACCTACCAGGCCACCTCGTGGCGCCAGTTCGGCGCCGTCGACCCCGACCTGAACTACGTCTGGTGGACGACCCAGTTGGCCTCGGGCCCCCTCGCCCTCAACATGGCCCGCAACGTCGACCCCCGCATTCAGGCGGCACTGCTCACCGGGCGGACGACGGACGCCCACGCAACGCGGGTGAAGGCCTACCAGCAGATCAACCAGTATCTCGCCCAGGACATCCCCTATCTGTGGCTGGCCCGCGACACCTGGGCCGTGGTGGCCAACCCCAAGGTGCAGAACTTCGCCAACCCGACCACGCTGACCGGGAAGAAGGCCATCGCCTTCGACGAGGGCGTCGTGTGGCCGACGCAGATGTGGGTGTCGTAGCGGCCTACCGCATCTCGACGTCGTCGAGGTACTCCTCACGCCAGTGCGTGAAGCGCTCCTCGGGCAGCCGGAGGCAGTAGGTCGGGCGCAGGGCCTCCACGAAGCCGCGCTCGTGGCTGACGGCGACAATGGTGCCGGGCCAGGCGCCGAGCATCGTGCCGACGGCGGTGATCGAGGAGGGGTCCAAGTTGTTGGTGGGCTCGTCGAGGAGCAGCAGGTTGACCTCGCCGGCCGCCAGCATGGCCAGACCGAGCTTGGCCCGCTCGCCCCCCGACAGCGTGGACGGCAGCTGGTCGGCCGCCTTGGACGGCAGGCCGAATGACCCCAGGATCGCCCGGCGGTCCCGCTCGGCCTTCAACACGGCGTCGCTGACATTGGCCAGTGCGCTCCGGGTGGGGTCGATCTGCTCGTGCTCCTGCGCGAAATAGCCCACCTCGACGTTCGCGCCGAGCTCGATCACGCCGTTGGAGGGCTCCTGCACCCCGGCCAGGCAGCGCAGCAGCGAAGACTTTCCCGCACCGTTGCGGCCGATGATGACGATGTGGTCGCCTCGGCCGGCGTGGAAGGTCACGTCGGAGAGCACCTCGTTGTTGCCGTAGCGGATGCCCAGCTTCGCCACCTCGATCGGCGTGGCGCCCGATCGCGGCGGCGCCGGGAGCTTGAAGACGCTGGAGCGCTCCCGCTTGTCGACCTGCGTGCGTTCCGACTGGAGCCGCTCGACCCGCTTGTCGATCGCCTTGGCCTTGCGGGCGCGCTTCTCGGTGCTCGCCCGCATGGAATCGGCCAGGGTCGACAGGCGCGCGATCTCGCGCCGTTCGAGCTCGGAGGCGCGCTCGCGCTGGGACTGGTCGGCCTCGTGCTGGGACTGGAAGCGTGAGTAGTTGCCCTTCCATTCGGACAGGCGCTGGTTCGAGATGTGCAGCACCTTGGTGATGGACTGGTCGAGCAGCTTGAGGTCGTGGCTCACCACGAGCAGTGCACCGGGGAAGCGGGCCAGCTCGTCGAGGAGCCAGCGCTTGGCCGAGCGGTCGAGGTGGTTGGTGGGCTCGTCGAGGATCATCAGCTCGGGCTCCTGGAAGAGCACCCGCATGATGTCGACCCGGCGGCGCTGGCCGCCCGAGAGCTCGTCGATGTCTTCGAGGAGCAGCTCCTGGCGCAGGCCCAGTCCCTCGGCCAAGCGGGCCATGACGGCCTCGGCCTCGTAGCCGCCGTTGGACTGGAACTGCTCCTGGAGGTCCGTGAAGAGCTCGATGTGCTCCTCGGAGGGATCGTCGGCCATGGCGTGTCGCGCCGAGCCGAGGGCGTCGTCGAGCACGTCGAGACCCCGCGCCGAGAGGACGTGGGAGAACCCGGTGGGCTCGAGCCCGAGGCCGCCGCGGATCGGCGCCTGCGGCAGGTAACCGAACGACCCCAGGAGCCGCACGTTGCCCCGGTGGCGCAGCTGGGGGGAGGTCTCCCCCACCAGCACCGAGATGAAGGAGGACTTGCCGGTGCCGTTCCGGCCCACCAGCCCCACCTTCTCGCCGGCGCCGACCACGAACGAGGCGTCAACGAGCAGGGTGCGGTCGCCGATTTCGATGGTGAGTCCCGATCCGACGATCACGACACATTGTACGAGCGGGATCACCGCCTCGATACACTCCGCGCATGCCCGCGCTCGACCGCAAGTGGTGGACCCTCATCGCCGTCTGCACCGGGACGTTCATGCTGCTGCTCGACATCACGGTCGTGAACGTCGCGCTGCCCGACATCCAGCAGGCGCTGCATTCGAATTTCACCGATCTCCAGTGGGTCGTCGACGCATACTCCCTCACCCTCGCCGCGTTCCTGCTCACCGCCGGCGTCCTCGGTGACATCTACGGCCGGCGCGAGGTGTTCGCGATCGGGCTCGGCATCTTCTCCCTCGCTTCCCTGCTCTGCGGGTTGTCGACGACGCCGCTGATGCTCAACCTCGCCCGGGCCGTGCAGGGCGTCGGCGGCGCCATCATGTTCGCCACGTCGCTGGCGCTGATCGCCAACGCGTTCGTGGGCCGCGATCGCGGCACCGCCTTCGGGATCTACGGCGCGGTCATCGGCGGTGCGGTCGCCGTCGGACCGCTGATCGGTGGCGCCATCACGAGCGCATGGGGGTGGCGCTGGATCTTCTTCGTCAACGTGCCCATCGGGGTGATCGCGGTCTTGATCACGTTCGCCAAGATCGCCGAGTCGAAGGACCAGAGGACGCGCCGCATCGACTGGATCGGCTTCGTGACGTTCTCGGCGAGCCTGTTCTGCCTGGTCTTCGCGCTCGTGCGGGGCAACGACCTCGGCTGGAGCAGCACCACCGTCGTCAGCCTGTTGGTGGCGTCGGGGCTCTTGATGGTCGCCTTCTTCGTCAACGAGCTCCGCGCGCCCGATCCCATGCTCGACCTCGGCCTGTTCAGGATCCCGGCCTTCGTCGGCATCTGGTGGTGGCCTTCACGCTGGCGGCGTCCATCTTCGCCATGTTCTTGTACCTGACGCTGTACATCCAGGACGACCTGGGCTTCGGTCCCCTGGCGGCCGGCATCCGCTTCCTACCCATCACGTTGCTGTCCTTCATCGTGGCGCCGTTCGCCGGGCGCCTGACGGTGCGGATGCAGTCGCGCTACCTGCTCGGTGTCGGCATGCTGCTCGTCACGGGCGGCCTGCTGCTGATGGGGACGACCCACCCCGACTCGGCCTGGACCGTGCTGCTGCCGGGGTTCATCGCCTGCGGGATCGGCATCGGCACCGTGAACCCCGTGCTGGCCTCGGGCGCCATCTCCGTCGTGCAGCCGCAGCGCAGCGGCATGGCGTCGGGGGCCAACAACACCTTCCGGCAGGTGGGCATCGCCACCGGCATCGCCGTGCTGGGGGCGGTCTTCCAGAGCCAGATCGTGGCCCACACCTCCGCCGCGCTGGGCAAGACCGATCTCGGGCTCCAGGTGCTGCGCCGAGGCGGCGCGCCGCTCAAGGCGGCCATGTCGGCCGGCGAGGTGCACCAGGTGGCCCGGACCATCCCGATCCCCGCCGCGAGGGTGGCGCTGGTCAACGCCTACCACGTGGGGTTCTCCGCCACGCTGAACCATCTGATGGACATCGGCGCCGTGGTGGCACTCGTCGGCGCGCTGGGCGCGTTCACCCTGGTGCGCCAACGCGACTTCGTCGTGCCCACCGGCGCGGGCGCGCCTCCGGGCGCCGCGGCGCACGCCGACGGCGGCGGCACCGGAGCCCCGGCAGACGCCGGCGTGCCGTCCGCGCATGCGTGAGCCGTTCACGCTCGAGGGAACCCATGTACGCCTCGAGCCGCTGACGGAGTCGCACATCCCGGCTCTGGTGGAAGCGGCGGCGGAGGACCGCAGCACCTACCAGTGGACCTACACGCCCGACGGCGTCGACCAGATGACGGACTACGTCCGCGATGCGCTCGACCAGGTGGCGTCGGGGGCCCACGTGGCCTTCGCCACGGTCCGCAGGGACGGACGCCCGGGCGGCACCGATCGGGTCGTGGGCGCCACCCGCTTCTGCGAGATCGCACTGTGGCAGTGGCCGCCGGGGGCCACCCACCAGCGCCGCGGCGTGCCCGATGTGGTGGACATCGGCTTCACGTGGCTGGCGGGATCGGCCCAGCGGACACCGGTCAACACGGAGGCCAAGCTCCTGATGATGACGCACGCCTTCGAGGTCTGGCGCGTCCACCGCGTGGCGTTGCAGACCGACGTGCGCAACACGCGCTCCTGGGCCGCCATCGAGCGGATCGGGGGGCAGCTCGACGGGATCATGCGCGCCGACCGGCCCGGCTCCGACGACACCGTGCGCACGTCGGCGCGCTTCTCCATCGTTGCCTCGGAGTGGCCCGACGTGAAGGCACGCCTGGCCGAGCGGCTGGAAGGGGCCGCGGGCTAGGCGCGGGAGAGCGTGGCCGAGATCTTGCGCTCGTGCAGTGCGTGCACGGCCGCCTCGGCCTCGTCCTTGGGCCGCACCGCGGCCACCGCCTTGCCGGTCCGGTGGATCCTCCAGGCCAACTGGTCGGCCCGCTCGACGGTGTGGCCGAAGATCTCGACGAAGGCCTGGATCACCGTCTGGAACGTGGTCACGTCGTCATTCCAGACGATCACCGCCCACAGGTCCTCGAACTCCCAGAAGGCCCCGATGTCCTCGTCCGCGACTTCGGGGAGGTCGATGGTCGAGGGGTGGTCGGTCGTTGCCGTCATGAGTGAGCCTTCCGAGCCCGTATTTCGGCCCAGTCAAGTGTAGTCCGCCCTGTAGCGTGCGGGAATGCGAGCCACCGTCCTCGAGGGACCACGCGACGTCAGGGTGGAGGACGTGCCCGACCCCGTCCTGCCCGGACCCGAAGGCGTCATCGTCGCGGTGGAACGGACGGCGATCTGCGGCTCCGATCTGCACCTGTACCACGACGCGCCGACGGGGGTGGGCATCCGGTTGGGTCACGAGGTGATCGGCACGGTGGCCGAGGCCGGCCCGCACGTGCACAGCCTGAAGGCGGGCGACCGCGTCCTGGTCTCGGGTGTCATCGGCTGCGGCGTCTGCGCCCCCTGCCGGGCCGGTCAACCCAATGTCTGCCTCGCCGACAAGGCGGCGGCGTTCGGCACGGTGGCCGACCTCCCCGGTGGGCAGGCGGAGGCCATGGCGGTCCCGTTCGCAGACGTCTTCGCCCTCCCCATCCCCGAAGGCGTGGCCGACGACGAGGCCGTGCTGCTGACCGACATCCTCCCCACCGGCTATCTCGGCGCGCTGCGGGCCTCCATCCGGCCCGGCGCGACGGTCGTCGTCGTCGGGCTGGGCCCGGTCGGCGTCATGGCGCTGCAATGTGCCTCGCTGTTCGGCCCCGCCCGGATTCTGGCGGTGGACGTGGTCCCCGAGCGGCTGGCCCGCGCCGAGTCCCTCGGGGCCGAACCGATCGATGCCCGCAGCGCGCCGGGACCGGCCCAGGTGCTCGAGGCCACCGGCGGCCGAGGTGCCGACTCGGTGATAGAGGCCGTCGGGGCCGATGCCACCGTGCTCGACGCGCTGTCGTGTGTCGCCACCGGCGGCACCGTCTCGATCGTCGGGGTGAACCTCTCCATGGAGCTCCCCTTCCCGATGGGACTGGTCTTCTTGAAGAGCCTCACCGTGCGCACCGTCTTCGCGCCGGTGCCGGGAACGTGGCCCGCGCTGGTCCCCCTCGTCCAATCGGGCCGCCTCGACCTCGCCGGCACCTTCACCCACCGGATGGGCCTGAGCCAGGTCGCCCAGGCCTACGAGCTGTTCGACTCCCGGGCCGACGGGGTCTTGAAGGTCTTGTTGGACCCGAAGGTCTGAGCCCCCTGGGGTTCGTCGGGCGTCCGGTTGCGGATGACCGGCCATTCCGCCGCGCCGAGCTCGGGCCGGGCCAGGAACCACGGCGCAGGGGGCGGCATGATCAACTGCGTCAGGGCGTCGACGATCGGCTCGTAATTCACCCGCCAGCCTTGGAAGTGCCGCCACGACTCGTCCAGGTCGCGCTCGAGTGGGAAGTGGACCTCCTCCAACCGCTTGAACCCGTCCTCGAATTCCTCTCTCGTCAGCCGGATGGCCGTGTTCGGGAGGGGGTCGGACTCGAAGGGGATGTGGAGTGCACCGGCCATGGAGCGCAGACAACGGATGCCCATCGACAAGCACAGGCGTGCCTGACGCGGCGTGAGTTGCGGGCTCACCGAGTGGTAGAGCGCGGCGGAGTCCATCATGGCCACCAGCCCCACCAGCCAACTGCGCGACGACTCCGGTGAGCGGAACCAGATGAGCCCGGGGTAGTTGGCGTGGCTCTCCGACACCGCAGAGGCCCAGCGCTCCCAATCGGCGTACAGCGGCGGGAGCTCGTCCATCGTGTCGAGCCAGTAGTGGCGGGCAAGGATCTCGGGGCCCCACGCCGGGGTGCCCCCGCGGGCGCTGAGCAGCGTCACCTCCGTCTCCCGGGTGGCGAACGCGCCGTAGAGCGCCGGGAGGTAGGCGATCTCGAGGGCGATCACGCCGAAGCCGGTGCCTGCCGCCAGGATCTCCAACGTCCGGGGACCGGCCCCGTTCGCAGTCGCGATACCCAAGGTGAACACCGAGGAGCCCGAGATGCTGAGCGCGTCGGCGAAGTCGACGCCGCTGTCCCACCAGATGATCAGGGAGAACCCGACGAGGATCAGGCAGAGCCAGATCCCGAAGAGCCCCACCATCGCGGCGGGGCCGACGAAGGACAGCACGCGGTCCCGGACCTCGTAGGTGGGGAGCCGGGGGGCCACCAGGCGCACGGCGCCACCCAGCGTGCGGGCCAACCCGCGCATCATGCGCGACGACGTCGCCCGTGGCAGGACGAGCGACGTGAAGACGCTCCAGGCCGTCAGGACCACGATGGCGATGCCCGCGACGAGTGCGACGGTGCGGGCGATCGACTCCACCGGGTCATCCTGCCAGATGCCTGACTCCCCGCCCCGGGAGGTGTCAGACCGACGCGTACCGCTGTGCCGGCTTGCCGCGCGAGACCAGGGCGGACGGCACGTCGACCAGCCGTGACCGGAGCAGCTCGCCCAGAGCCTTCGCCTGCGTGTCCAGCCGCAGGTTCGAGGCGACACCCCACCCCAGGATGCCGTGCACGACGAAATTCACCGCCCGCAGGTTGGGCAGGGGGTACCGGCTCACCGCGAACGGTTCCGCCTCGGGCAGGAGCGCCTTGAACATCTCGGCCGTGAAGTGCCGTTCCAGCCAGGCGGCGACGGCGTCGTCGTCGGCCCACACCCCGACGTTGGCATCTCCCCCCTTGTCGCCCGAGCGCGCACCCACCAGCACCCACAGCGGCACCCGCACCAGGTCCGCCCCGGCCGGGCCCGGGACGGCCTCCACCGGGTGGTCCGGGTCGGTGTCGTCGCCGGCGACGAGGTGTCCGTCGGCGGTCGGTGTCGGCGCGACCGCGGTCCCGTCGCACTCGATGTGCGGGGTCACCGCAGCGGCGGCCACCGTGGTCGGCCAGTAGCGCGCCACCCCCTGCGCACCCGACGGGGCGGAGGTGAAGAACGTGCCGGGATAGCTCGCCAGGCTGGTCTCGACGACGGCGCCCGAGAAGGCGCGGCCGACGGTCTGCTCGTCGTCGCCGCGCACGGCCAGCCGCAGGAAGGCCAGGCCCCCGCCCGTCAGGTCGCCGGAGAGGTCCTCGGCCCACTCTGCGAAGGCCCCCCGCCCGCCCGGGATGCCCGCCCACACGGCGTCGGCGGCGAAACGGGCCTTCTCGGCCACCTGGGCCCCGGTCAGGGCCAGCGTCATGGAGTTGCGCCAGCCCGCCTCGAGGTTGGCCGTCACCTTGAGCGTCGGTGGCGGCGACTCCCCCCGCACCCCGGTGATCCGCACCCGGTCGGGCCCGTCCGGCGACAGCTCGATGCTGTCGAACCGAGCCACCGCATCGGGGCTCAGGTAGCGCGGGCCGCCGATCTCGTAGAGCAGCTGCGCGGTCACGGTCCCGACCGTCACCGCGCCTCCCGTGCCCGGGTGCTTCGTGATGACCGACGAGCCGTCGGGATGCACCTCGGCCAGCGGGAAGCCGATCCGCTCCCGGCCCGGCACCTCCTCGAAGAAGGCGTAGTTGCCACCGCAGCACTGGGCGCCGCACTCGATCACATGGCCGGCGACGACCGCACCGGCGATGGCGTCGTACTGGTCGTCCGCCCACCCGAAGGCGTGCAACGCGGGCCCGACGACGAGGGCGGCGTCGGTGACCCGGCCCGTGACGACGACCTGGGCACCGGCGGACAGCGCGTCGGCGATCGGGCGGGCGCGCAGGTACGCGTTGGCCGTCACGACAGCGGCCTCCGCCGGCAGTGGTTCGCCGGTGTCGAGATTGACGAAGCGCTCCCCCGCTGCCCGCAGCTCGGCCAGCCGCGGCGTGATGTCGTCGCCCGATACAGAGGCCACCCGCACGCTGAGACCCTGGCGCCGCGCCAGCTCACCCACCGCGGCCGCCAGGGCCTCGGGATGGAGGCCGCCGGCGTTGGCGACGACGGTGATCCCCCGCTCCACGCAGGTCGGGAGGACCTCTTCGAGCTCGCGCAGGAACGTGCGTGCGAAGCCACCGCTGCGCTCCCGGGTCTTGTGCAGGATGTACATCGTCAGCTCGGCCAGCCAGTCGCCCGTCAGCACGTCGACGGGCCCGCCCTCCACCATCTCGCGGGCGGCGGAGAGGCGGTCGCCGAAGAAGCCGCTGCAGTTCGCCACCCGCAGCACGGACGTCCGGCCCTCGGTGTGGCTCACGTGGGCTCCACCGTCACGAGAAGATCGTTGACGTCGACCTGCTGCCCGGGCGCGCACTCGACCACCGCCACCGTCCCGTCCCCGTTCGCCCGCAGGGTGTGCTCCATCTTCATCGCCTCGAGCACGACGAGGCCGTCGCCCTCGGCCACTGCGTCGCCGACCGAGACGAGGACCTTGGTGACGGCGCCGGGCAGCGGGGCGCGGCACTCACCGGCGATGCCGCCGCGCTCCTCGGCGTCGTCCTCGGTGCGCAGCGTGAACGTCGACTGCCCCTCGGGGCCGCTGACCGCGGCCTGGTGGGGCGAGAGGCGCACGCGGTAGCGCCGCCGCACACCGTCCTCGGCCAGCAGATCGACGACGTCGCCGTGCGTGGCGGCCGTGCCCACGACCTGCCACACGCCATCGACGAGCACGCAGGCCGGCTCGTCCGGCGTGGGAACCTGGACCTCCATGGTGCCGCCGGCGTCCGTGAGCTGATCGGCGTGCAGGGCCCGGCCGACGTTGCGCCACCCCGCGGCGCGAACGGGAACGAGGCTGCCCCGGACGCGCTGCTCCAACAGGCAGAAGGCCACCGCAGCGCCGTGACGCCGGCGCGCATCGTCGGGGAGCACGGCATCGCGCAGGTCCGGGCGGTTCTCGAGGTAGTGGATGTCGGCCTCGCCGCGCCGGAACGCCGCATCGTCGAGCACGGCCCCCAGCAGCTCCCGATTGGTCTCGAGGCCGTCGAGCTCGAGGGCACGCAGGGCGCGGGAGAGTTTCGCGATCGCGGCGTCGCGATCCTCCCCGTGCGCCAAGAGCTTGGCGACCAACGAGTCGTAGGCGGCGCTGACGGTGCTGCACGACTCGATGCCGCGGTCGACCCGCAGGCCGGGACCCTCGGGCCAGCACACGTGCGTCGCGGTGCCCGGAGTGGGCCGGTAGTCCTCCCGCGGCCGTTCGGCGCACAGCCGCACCTCCACCGCGTGGCCGCGGGCCGCCACGTCCCCCTGCGCAATGGGCAGAGGGCGACCGGCGGCCACCGCCAGCTGCAGTCCCACCAGGTCGAGGCCGGTCACGAGCTCGGTTACGCCGTGCTCGACCTGGAGCCGGGTGTTCATCTCGAGGAAGTAGAAGCCGCTCGGGTCGACCAGGTACTCGACCGTGCCGACGCCCACGTAGTCGACCGCCCGTGCCGCCGCGACGGCCGCCTCCCACATGTCGCGGCGGGTCGAGGTCGGCACGAGCGCGGCCGGCGCCTCTTCGAGCACCTTCTGGTGCCGGCGCTGCACCGAGCACTCGCGGTCGAGCAGGTGCAGCACGCTGCCATGGCGGTCCCCGATCACCTGGACCTCGACGTGGCGCGGCGCGGCGAGGTAGCGCTCCAAGAACACGTCGTCCGAGCCGAACGCGGCGCCGGCCTCCCGCCGTGCCGAGGCGACGGCCTCGGCGAGCTCGCCCTCGTCGCGCACCAGGCGCATCCCCCGGCCCCCTCCCCCGGCCGAGGCCTTGACCAGGAGCGGGTAGCCGACGTCCGCACCTGCGGCCTGCAGTGCAGCGGGCCGTGCCCCGGCGTCCACCACGGCGCTCGGCAGCACCGGGACGCCGGCGGCGGCCACGACCTCCTTGGCCCGCGCCTTGTGGCCCATGACCCGCATCGCCTCGGACGGCGGCCCCACCCACACGATGCCGGCCCCGGCGCACGCCTCCGCGAGTGCGGGGTTCTCGGACAGGAACCCGTAGCCCGGGTGCAGCGCATCGGCCCCCGCGGCCTGGGCCGCACCGACGAGTGCGGCCGGGTTGAGGTAGGTGTCGGCCAGCGTCGCCCCTGCCAACGGCACGGCGCTGTCGGCCTCTCCGACATACGGGCTGGCGGCGTCGTCGGCGGCGTAGACGGCGACCGCGTCACAGCCGGCATCGTGCGCGCCCTTGATGAGGCGCCGGGCGATCTCCCCCCGGTTGGCGACGAGGATCCGTCGGATGGGAAGCGGCTCGGCTGTCATCAGTGGCGCACCACCCCGAACACGGCCGTCCCCTGCACCGGCGCCGAATGCACCGCGGTGAGTGCGATGGCGAGCACCGTGCGCGTCTGGCGCGGGTCGATGATGCCGTCGTCCCACAGCCGGCCCGTTGCGTACTGCGCCGTCGACTCCTCCTCGATCTGGTTCTCGGTGGCCTGGCGCAACTCCTCGTCGGCCACCTCGTCGAAGGGGCGCCCCGCCGCCTCGGCCGCATTGCGCCGGACGATGGAGAGGACACCCGCCAATTGCTTGGGTCCCATCACGGCGATGCGGTGGTTGGGCCAGGTGAAGACGAAGCGGGGATCGTAGGCCCGCCCGGCCATGGCGTAGTTGCCCGCCCCGTAGCTCGCGCCGACCATGAGGGTCAGATGGGGCACCGTGGAGTTCGAGACCGCGTTGATCAGCTTGGCGCCGTCCTTGATGATCCCGCCCTGCTCGTAGCGGGTGCCGACCATGAAGCCCGTGATGTTCTGCACGAAGAGGATCGGCGTGTCGGTCCGGTTGCACAGGGCGATGAACTGGGCGCCCTTCTGGGCCTCGGGTGAGAACAGGATGCCGTTGTTGGCCACCACACCGAGGGGGTAGCCGCCGATCGACCCCCAGCCACAGACCAGCTGCGGCCCGTAGGCCTCCTTGAACTCCTCGAAGCGGGAACCGTCGAGGACGCGGGCCAGGATCTCGCGCACGTCAAATGGCACCCGCACGTCGACCGGCGCGATCCCCAAGAGTTCCGCGGCCGGGTAGAGCGGCTCGTCCACGACCGTCCCCGGCGCGGGCCCGAGACGCCGCCAGTGCAGATGGGCCACGATGCCACGCGCGATGTGCAGCGCCTCGGGCTCGTCACGGGCCAGGTAGTCACACAGGCCCGACGTGCGGGCGTGCATCAGCGCGCCGCCCAGCTCCTCTTCGTCGGCCTCCTCGCCGATGGCCATCTTGACCAGCGGCGGCCCGCCCAGGAAGACCCGGGCCCGGTCCTCCACCATGACGGTGTAGTCGCTCATGCCCGGGAGGTAGGCGCCTCCGGCGGTGGAGGAGCCGAACACGACGCAGACCGTCGGGATGCCCTGGGCCGAGAGCTGGGTCAGCCGGCGGAACTGCTCGCCGCCCGGCACGAAGACGTCCGCCTGGCGGGGCAGGTCCGCCCCCCCGGACTCCACCAGGATCACGACGGGGAGCCGGTTCTCCTCCGCGACGTCCATGGCCCGCAGGAGTTTGCGGATCGTGGTGGGGCTCGTCGTCCCGCCGCGCACGGTGGGGTCGTTGGCGATGACGAGGCACTGGGTGTGCGCGATCTCGGTCAGCGCCGTGACGACGCCGCCACCGACCGGGTCGCCGGTGTGCAGTCCGGCCAGCGGGCACAGCTCGAGCACCGGGGTGCCCGGGTCGACGAGCGCCTCGAGCCGCTCACGCACCATCATCTTGCCGCGGCCTCGATGCCGTTCGACGTACTGCGGGCCGCCCCCGGCGAGCACCTGGTCGTGCAGCCCCCGCACCTCCTCGGCGAGCGCAAGCATGGCGTCGGCGTTGGCGGCGAACTCCTCGCTCGCGGTGGCGAGGTGCGAGCGGATCGGCGTGCTCACGGCGTCGGGTCCCACGAGGGCCGTCGCTTCTCGAGGAAGGCGGCCATGCCCTCTGCCGCCTCGGGCCCGGCGAACAGGTCGGCCGACGTGGTGGCTGCGGCCGCCAGCCCGTCGGCCCAGCCCTGGGTCCGCAGGCTCCGCAGCAGCGCCTTGGTGGCGCGCACGGCGCCGGGCGCCGACCTCGATATGGCCAGGGTGCGCGCCGTGACCCAGTCGTCCAAGGCCGCCTCGTCCGCCGTCACGGCCGAGAGCAGGCCGGCGCGGGCCGCCTGCGCGGCGGTGAAGGTCTCACCGGTCAGCGTCATGGCGGCGAGGAAGCGCGGCTCGACGACGCGCAGGGCTGGGACCATGATCATGGCCGGCGCCACGCCGACCCGGACCTCGGTGAACGCGAACGTGCTCGCCTCCGCGGCGGCCGCCAGGTCGGACGCCGCGATAAGCCCGAGGCCGCCGGCCCGGGCGTGGCCATTGACGCGGGCGATGACCGGCACCGGGCTCTCCACCAGGCCGGTGAGGATGCCGGGCATGCGGTTCGGCGCCGCCGCGCCGCGCTCCGAGAGGTCGGCCCCCGAGCAGAACACCGCGCCCGACCCCGTGAGCACGATGGCGCGCACCTCGGGGTCGGCCGTGGCGTCACGCAACGCCCGGTCCAATTCGTCGAGCAGCCGCGACGACAGCGCGTTGCGGTTGGCCGGCGAGTCCAGCGTGAGCGTCCGGATACCACCCGCGTGCTGCACGCCGACCAATGCGTCCGTCACGGGGCGCAGTGTAGGGGGGACCCCGACGAAGGACGGAAAATGGCCGGTGGTATCGTTCGCCGGTGATCGAGACCGACGAGCATCAGCTCTTCCGCAAGACGCTCCGGGACCTCTTCGAGAGGGAGATCGAGCCCCACGTCGAGGAGTGGGAGGCGGCCCGGACCTTCCCCGCCCACGACCTCTTTCCCAAGCTCGGGGCGGTCGGCCTCCTCGGCCTCGAGTACGACGAGGCCTACGGGGGCATGGGGGCGGACCACACCTACACCATGATCGCCGGCGAGGAGATGGGCCGCATCAGCTGCGGCGGCGTGCCGATGGCGATCGCGGTCCAGATGGCGATGGCGACGCCGGCCCTGGCCCGTTACGGCTCCCACGAGCTCAAGGAGCAGTACCTCGCCCCCGCCGTCCGGGGCGAGGTCGTGACGTCCATCGCGGTCACGGAGCCCGACGCCGGCAGCGACGTCGCCGGCATCAGGACCCGGGCCGTGCGCGACGGGGACGAATGGGTCATCAACGGCGCCAAGCTCTACATCACCAACGGCACCCAGGCCGACTGGCTGTGCCTGTTGGCCCGCACCGCCGACGATCCGGGATACCAGGGCATGTCGCTCATCGTGGTCCCGACGGCCGTACCCGGCGTTGCGGTGTCGCGCAAGCTGGAGAAGCTGGGCATGTGGTCGAGCGACACGGCAGAGCTGTCGTTCACCGACGTGCGCGTCCCGGTCTCGAACACCATCGGTGAGATCGGCCGCGGCTTCCAACAGCAGATGGCGCAGTTCCAGGCCGAGCGGCTCATCACCTTCTACAAGCAGGTGGGGTCCATTGAGCTGGCCCTCGAACGGACCAAGGCCTACCTGCGCGAGCGCCGCGCCTTCGGCGCACCCCTGTTGGCCAACCAGCACCTCCAATTCGTGCTGGCCGAGCTCTCGGCCCGTCACGACGTGCTGAAGCACTACGCGCGCACGACGGCCGACGCCGTGCTGCGAGGCGAGGACGCCACCCGCTTCGCCACCATCGGCAAGCTGCTCGGGTCGCGGCTCCAACGCGAGGTGGCCGACTACGCGGTGCAGTACCACGGCGGCATGGGCTACATGGACGAGAACTGGACCTCGCGCTACTTCCGCGACACCCGCCTCGACTCCATCGGCGCCGGCGCCGACGAAGTGATGCTGCGCATCCTCGCCCGCATGGACGGTTACACGGCCGACTAGCGGGGTCGTCGTCCCCGCTTACGTGTGGCGGAACACGGCCTGGCCACCCCCGCTGGCGATCAGGCGTCGGTCGTGCGACCACACCCTCCCGTTCCACGACAGCAGCCCACCCTGGGCGACCGGGGAATGGGCGTCGAGGAGAAGCCAGTCCGAGGAACCGCCCGGGTACTGGAACGACGCGTAGAGGTCGAGGCTCGGCGCGATGTAGGGCGGGTCGCGATGGGCGTGCGGCCGCACCCCGGCGGGCCAACTCCCGACGTCGAGCACGATCAGCGAGCGCGCCGCGTCGACCCAGGGATCTTCGAAGGACGCAGCCGGCCGGCAGCGGACCCACGTCCGCCACGTCGGCGGGAGGGGGCCCGGGGGCGGCCACGTCTCGGTCACCTCCATCAGCCGCTGGTCGAAGTTCTCCCAGAAGGGGAACCGGGGCCTGTCCGCGGCGGGCGGCAGATCGGACGGCGCCGGCAGTTCGTCGGGGTCGGGCACCTCGGGCGGGGTCACGTCGTCATGCTCGAGCCCGTCGACGTCGCCGACGGACCAGACCATGGCCTCGAGGACCGGGCGGCCCTCCTGGGTCATGGCGACGCGCTGGGCCGACACCGTACGGCCGGCGCGCAGCGGGGTGACCACGAGGTCGACCGGCGCGAATGCGGCCACCGAGAGGTAGTGACAGAAGAAGCTGGCCGGACGGGCCAACGGGCTCCCGGCCCCCGCCGCCCGCAACGCGATGGCGGCCACGTACCCGCCGCAGGGACCCCAGATCTCCCAATCTCCGTGCACGAAGGCCCGGTACCGGCCGCTCTCGCCGTCGCCCACGGCCTCGACCGCGGTCTGCAGCGCCACGTCACCCATGGGCCCGGCGCTCCTCCCAACGGGTGCGGACCAGCTCCATGACCGCGACATCCTCGCCCCGCGGCCCGCGGGTGGTGTGCCGGTGGGTGAAGCCCAGCCGTTGCATGACCCGGCCGGACGAGACGTTCTCCGGCTCGTACAGGCTCACGATGCACTCCAGCCCGCCCGAGGTGAACCCGTAGTCCACCGCGGCGGCACCGGCCTCGGTCGCCAGGCCGCGCCCACGGTAGGGACCGGACAGGCGCCATCCCACCTCGACGGCGGGCAGGATCTCGGGCAGGAAGTGCGGCACGGCCAGCCCGGCCCACCCGATCATGTCCCCGCTGGTCCGCTCGATCAGCGCCTCGATCCCGAACCCGTCGTCCTCGTAGCGCCGGAGCACGGTGTCGAGGAACCCCTTCGTCTCATCCGGCGGCATCGCACCTCGCCGCGGGTACCACCAGAACGACTCCTCGGCGTGGATCGCCACCAGCGCGTCGAGGTCGCCCGGCTCGAACGGCCGCAGCACGAGCCGCTCGGTGGTCAGGGTGGGGATGCCGGGACGGCCCATGGGAACAGCCGTTGCCCCGTGACCCTGCCGGCGGTCACCCAAGGGGGAGCCCGGGGGCGTCGGCCAGGGAGGGGTCACGGCCGGGACGGGCCGCGGGGTCGTAGAGCTGGTCGGGTCGGAACGACCGCACGGCGCGGTCCCCGCTGCGCCCCCCGACGACCTCGACCCACACGTCGCCCGTCTCCTCGTTGGTCACGTGCGCCACGAACTGCCAGGAGGCACCGCGCAGACGCGTGCCCTCGACCTGCACCGGGTCGCCGGGCCGCAAGCCGGCCCACCGGGTGGTGCGACGCAGATCAGCCATCGGCACGACGGGGCATCGCCCTCTTTCTACCGCCTCGGGGGGATGTGCCGTGCCGACGCCGGCCCGCCGTATCCTGAACATCCATGGCGCTCGATCTCCCGCGCACCCTGACTCCCTCGAAGGTCACCTCCTTCACCAACTGCCCGCTCGCCTTCCGGTTCTCGCAGATCGAGCACCGGCCCGAACCACCCTCCCCCCACTCGGTCAAGGGGACCCTGGTCCACGCCGCGCTGGAAGGGCTGTTCTGGCGCCACGGGCCGGGCGACCGCACGCCTGAGGCGGCGGCAGCCGAGCTCGAGCGGTCCTGGGAAGAGCTGCAGGACGACGAGGAGTTCGGGCAGCTCGAGCTCGACCGGGACGCGGTGGCGGCCTTCCTCGCCGACGCACGGACCCTGGTGGACAATTACTTCCGCCTGGAGGATCCCAACGAGGCCCGCGCCGTCGGCATGGAGCTCGGCGTCGAGACCATGGTCGACGGCATGCGCCTGCGCGGCATCATCGACCGGCTCGACGTGGCACCCGACGGGAGCCTGATCGTCGTGGACTACAAGACGGGACGGGCACCCTCGGAGCGCTTCGAGCGGGGGAGCCTGGGCGGCGTCCAGACCTACGCCCTGCTGTGCGAGAGCGTGCTCGGCCGCGCTCCCAGCGAAGTCCGGCTGCTGTACCTGCGCCAGCCCATCGCCATCTCCTCGGTCGCGTCCGAGCAGACCATCCGCGGCCAGCGGCGGCGGACCCTGGCCGTGTGGTCGGCCATTGAGAGGGCCTGCGACGCCGAGGACTTCCGGCCCCATGTGAGCCCCCTGTGCGACTACTGCAATTTCAAGGCGTCCTGCCCCGCCTTCGCCGCGTGAGCCGCCGGCGGTGAGCACCATCGACGAGGCGGTCGACGGCGCCTTCGACCCGCTCCGGGGCCGCCCCGGCATCGATCGGGCCGCCGCGGTCGTGTCCAACCTGGCCGACTACGGGCTCATCTGGGTCGTCCTGGCCGCCCTCAAGGCGCGCCGCCGCGGTCCGGCCCGTCGCCGCGCCGTCGTCGCCCTGGCCACGGCCGGCTTCTCATCGCTGATCGTGAGCCGGGTGGTCAAGCAGGCCGTCGAACGGCAGCGGCCGGACGACCACCTCTCCGCCGCCGTCCGGATCCCGTCGAGCAGCAGTTTCCCGAGCGGCCACACGCTGGCCGCGTTCTGCACGGCCTTCATCCTCGCGGACACCGACGCCGGCACGGCTGCCAACGTGAGTTTCGCGACGGCCGTTGCGGCCAGCCGCGTCCACCTGCGCGCCCACCATCCCACCGACGTGATCGGCGGAGCGGTCATCGGCTCGGTACTCGGGCTCGGGCTGCGCCCCGTCGTCGACGTCATCACCCCCGGGAGCAAGGGGCGCCGCGGGCGCCGCCACCGGCCGGCCGGCTCGGGAATGGCCCGGGACGGGGTCGTGTTGCAAGAGCTGTGAAGCCATTCGCCGTCACGTGGGACTACCGCTGCCCCTTTGCCCGTAATGCCCATGAGCATCTGGCTGTCGCACTGGCCGACGGGGCCGACTGGGACGTCACCTTCCTTCCCTTCTCCTTGAGCCAGATCCACGTCCACGAGGGCGACCCGCCCGTGTGGGACGACCCGGCCAAGGCGCCCGACCTCCTGGCGCTCGCCGCGGGTGCGCTGGTGCGTGACCAGTACCCCGATCGGTTCCTCGATGTGCACATCGCGCTCTTCGCCGCCCGTCACGACGAGGGGCTCGACCTCCGCCTCCCCGACGTGGTGGCCGGGGTGCTCGACGCTGCCGGCGTGCCGGGTGACCAGGTCGTGGCCGAGGTCGCGACGTCGGCCCCCGTGCAGGTGGTCCGCCGCGCCCACGAGCAGGCGGTCGACGACTGGGCCGTCTTCGGTGTGCCCACCTTCGTCGTCGAGGGCCGTGCGGTGTTCGTCCGTCTCATGAGCCGGCCCCACGGTGACGCCGGCTTGGCGCGGCGCACGGTGGAGGGAGTGCTCGACCTCTACGACCGCATGCCGGACCTCAACGAGTTCAAGTCCACGACGCTGTCACGCTGAGGCCGCAGCGGCGATCGGCGGCGGTCAGGAACGGGCGAGCTCGCTGAGCAGCGCGAGTCCGCGATCACGCTCGGCGGCGTCGCCCAGGACGGCCCCCACGAAGTCGGTGGCCCCGGCGTCGGCCAGCCGGCCGATCGATGCCGCGACGCTCTCCTCGTCCCCGACGAAGCTGACGTCGGCCGCGCTCTGGGCGCCCTCCATGTCCAGCATGGCCTTGTAGGAGGGGAGGTTCGGGTAGATGGCCAGCGCGGCGTCGATCCGTTCCTTGGCGGCGTCCATGTCGTTGGTGACCGAGATGGGCAGGCTCACCACGACACGCGGCGCGGGGCGGCCCGCCGTCTCGGCGGCGGCCGTGATGGTGGGCGCGATGTGCGCGCCGATGGTGCCGGTGCCCGTCATCCAGGTGATGGTGCCGTCGGCGACGGTGCCGGCCAGCTTGAGCATGGTGGGACCGAGCGCGGCGACCAGGACCGGCGGCGGCGCACCGGGGACCTCGACCGGCGAGAAGGCGTTGGTCGTGACGCGCTCGCCGGCGCTCCGCACCGTCTCGCCGCGCAGGAGCGGCATGAGCGACGCCAGGTACTCCTTCATGTAGCGGGCCGGCTTGTCGTAGCTCAAGCCCCACATGCTCTCCACCACCACCTGGTGCGAGAGGCCGATGCCCAGGAGGAGCCGGTCACCGGTCGCCCACTGCACGGTCAGAGCCTGCTGCGCCAGCATCATCGGGTGGCGCGGGTGCACGGGGACCACGCCCGTACCGAGGCCGATGCCGGGGACCTGCGAGCCGGCGACGGCGAGGAGGGTGAGCGCGTCGGGACCGAAGATCTGCGAGGCGAACGCGTGGTCGAGCCCCGCCTCGGCGAACCGCCGCAGCTGGGCCACCACCTCGGGCAGCGGCTTGTCGACGTCGATCATGCTCCCGATCCGCAGCGGTGTGGCCATGGCCGTCGTGCTCCTCGCGTAGTCTGCCCGTTGTGTCCACCCCACTGTCTAGGCGAATCCCCCCACGGGGGCGAGCGAGCTGAGCACCCGTCCGATCGGGTTCGTGGGGGCGGGCCAGCTGGCCCGCATGGCAGGTGAGGCGGCCAGCGCGCTGGGGCTCTCCATGGCCGTCCTGGCCGAGCGGGCGGACGATGCCGCCTGCGAGGTCGCCGCGGAGGTGGTGCTCGGATCGCCCTTCGTGGCCGCCGAACTACGGGCCTTCACCGAGCGTTGCGATGTCGTCACGTTCGATCACGAGCAGGTCGATCTCGACATCGTGGCGGCGCTGGCGGCGGGTGGCGCCGTGCTCCGGCCCGGCGCCGAGACGCTCGAGCTCGCGGTCGACAAGGCACGCATGCGGGCCGTCCTCGACGGTGCGGGGGTGCCCGTCCCGGCGTACCTCGTGGTGGACAACGGGCCGGACGCACCCGAAGCCGTCGCTAGGTTCGCGGCGGTCCACGGATGGCCCGTGATGCTCAAGGCGGCGCGCGGTGGCTACGACGGCAAGGGCGTGTGGCCTGCCGGCGACCGCGCCGAGACCGTGTCGATCCTGGCGCAGGTGCCCGGCCAGGTGGTGGTCGAGGAGTTATTGCCCCTCGATGCCGAGCTGGCCGTCCTCGTCGCCCGCCGCCCGTCGGGCTCGTCGGTGGCCTGGCCGGCCGTCGAGACGGCGCAGGTGGGCGGCGTGTGCCGCGAGGTGCTCGTGCCGGGACGGCTGGAGCCCGACGTGGTGGAGGCCGCGGGGGCGCTCGGGCAGAAGGTGGCCGAGATCGCCGGTGCCGTCGGCGTCATGGCGGTGGAGCTGTTCTGGTCAAGGGGTCGCCTGGTCGTCAACGAGGTGGCGACCCGGCCTCACAACTCGGGGCACTGGACGATTGAGGGCGCGGTCACCTCGCAGTTCGAGAACCATCTGCGCGCGGTGCTGGATCTCCCCCTCGGCTCCGCCGCGCCCCAGCACCCCCACGTCGCCAGCGTCAACATCTTCGGCGGACCCGGCGGGGAGGACCCGGCGCAGCTGCTCGCCCGGGGCCTCGCGGTCGAGGACGCCCATGTGCACCTCTATGGCAAGGTCGCCCGCCCGGGGCGCAAACTGGGCCACGTGACGGTGTGCGGGGACGATCCCGGGCTCGTGCGGACCCGGGCCTGGTCCGCCGCCGTGGCGCTCGGGACCCCGGTGCCGGACGGCATCGATCTCCCCGGCGGGGTGATCCGGTGACGCCCGGGCCCGGTCCCGTCGTGGCCGTCGTGATGGGCAGCTCGTCGGACCTCCCCGTGATGGAGGGCGCGGTCGAGATGCTCGAGCGCTTCGGCGTGGCACACGAGGTGCGCGTGGTCTCGGCGCACCGCACCCCGCACGAGATGATCGCCTTCGGCCAGCAGGCGGCGGGGCGCGGCCTGCGGGTCCTGATCGCCGGAGCCGGGGGCGCCGCCCATCTGCCGGGCATGCTGGCGTCGGTCACCACCTTGCCGGTCATCGGCGTCCCGGTCGCCCTGTCACAGCTCGACGGCCTCGACAGCCTGCTCTCCATCGTGCAGATGCCCAAGGGCGTACCCGTGGCGACGATGGCCGTCAACGGGGCCCGCAACGCCGGGCTGCTCGCCGTGCGGATTCTTGCCGTCGGTGACGCCGACCTGACTGCCAGAATGGCGGCATTCCAGGAGGAGATCGCGTCCGACGCCCGGGCTCAGGACGCCGACGTGTCCGGAGGAGCACCCGACCATGACTGAGCCGAACCTGGCGCAGCGGCTCGGCTACGCCGCCGACACCAAGCTGGTCGTCATCAACGCCGACGACCTCGGTTCGTGCCACTCCGCCAACGTCGGGGTCTTCGAGTGCCTGGCGACGGGGACGGTCACCAGCGCGACGCTCATGGTGCCCTGCCCGTGGGCGCGCGAGGCCAGCAGCCGCTACCGGGGTGAGGACATCGGAGTGCACCTCACCGTCAACGCGGAGTACGAGCTCTACCGCTGGGGTCCGATCACCCACGCCCCGTCGCTGCTCGGTGGCGACGGGGGCTTCCCGCGCACGGTCGAGGACGTGTGGGACCATGCCGATCTCGACGAGGTTCGCCGCGAGTGCCGGGCGCAGATCGAGCGGGCGATCCTGTGGGGCTTCGACGTGAGCCACCTCGACGCCCACATGGGCACGCTGCAGCTGCGGCCCGAGTTCTTCGACGTGTACCTCGAGCTGGCGGTGGAGTTCGGGCTGCCGCTGCGGATGGTGAGCCCCGCCATGGAGCGGTACGTGGGATTCCCCGCCCGGGCGGTCGCCGCCGAGGCCGGGGCGGTCTTCACCGACCACATGCGCTTCGTGCCGGGTGTCGGGTCCCGCGCGATGTTCGAGAAGGACATCGCCACTTTGCGTCCGGGCGTCACCGAACTCCATCTGCACCCGGCCGTCGACAGCGCCGAGCTCCGCTCCCTGGCGACCGACGACTGGGAGTCCCGGGTCGACGACCACCGCATGATCTGCCGGGAGACCTGGGTGCGCCAGTCACTCGACGAGGCCGGGGCGACCCTGATCGGCTTCCGGCCGCTGCGCGAGCTCGCAAGGGCCGGCGGCTGAGCGGACGCGAGTGGCCGCCACGACCACCACGACGATCCGGGGCGTCTCCCTGCTCACGCATCAACGCCGGCGCGGCGGCGACACCTTCGACCTCGCGCTGTCCGTCGACGGGGTGCAGATCCGGCGGCCGCGCCAGCCCGCCCAGCACATGTCGTGGGAGCGGGTCTCGCAGTGGGAGATAGAGGAGCGCCCCGGCTACGTGCTGCTGACCCTGCGCGGGGAGGGCGCCACGACCCCGCTGGTGGTCCCCGGGTGGACGCTCGACGATCTCGAGATCCTCATGCGTGAGGTGACGGCCGGAGCGGGGGGTCCCGCGCCCGACGCCACCGCGGGCGACACGATGGCCCCGACCGCCGCAGCTGCCGCCACACCAGCGGCGGCCCCGGCCCCGCCGACGGGTCCCCCCACACCGGTCCAGCCCCGGGCCGCCCGGCGGCGGCAGCGTCGCCGGCAGCGCCTGTCGTGGAAGGCGGTGACGACCATCGCGCTGCTGGGCGTGCTCGCCGCCGCCGTGACGGTGGTGCTGCTGCAGAGTGCAGGCGTGATCGACTGGGGCTTCCTCGGCCCCACCGCCTGACCCGGGCTCAGGCGGGGCGCACCCCGGCGAAGAGGTCGTCCTCGGTCACCTCGACCGGGCCGACGCGACTCTGGGCCAGGCGGAACTCGTCGACGGGGTGGATGGTGCGCATCACCTCGGGTGGGAGGCCGAACCAGAACGGCGAATTGGGATCCACCTGGGTGGCGTGGGCCTTGAGCGCCTCGCCGCGCACCTCGGTGAAGCCGGTGACGTCGATGCTCGTGGTGAAGGGCTCGGTGCGCGTCATGCGGGCCAGCCACTTGTCATCGAAGGGGGACTCGAGACCGAGCTCCTCGTACTTCTCGTGGATCTGGCGGAAGCGCTCCCCCGACCAGACCGAGTAGTACAGCTTCGCCGGCGTGTGCGGCGGCCCGGCGTCCGGGAAGCGGTCCGGATCGCCGGCGGAGTCGAAGGCCAAGACGGAGATCTCGTGCACCCGGAGATGGTCCGGATGCGGATACTCGGACTGGTTGTCGCCGTAGGTGACGATGACCTGGGGGCGCTCGCGCCGGATGACCGCCACCAGGCGGCCGACCGCCTCGTCGAGAGGTGCCTGGGCGAAGCTGTCGGGCCGCGTGTTGGCCTCCGACTCGGGCATGCCCGAGTCCCGGTAGCCCAGGAGGACCGTCTCGTCGTAGCCGATGATGTCTGTGGCCGCCTTGAGCTCGGCCATGCGGATCCGGCCGATGTCGGCCCGGACCTCGGGCGTGTCCAGGGCCGGGTTGAGGATGTCGCCCTCTTCACCCCCGGTGCAGCACACCAGCACCGTCCGGATGCCCTCGGCGTGGTAGCGGGCCACCGTCGGCGCCCCCTTGGAGGCCTCGTCGTCGGGATGCGCGTGGACGCAGAGCAGGCAGAGGCGATCAGGCACGTGGAGACCTTAGCGGCGGGCCTTCCCAGGCCAGCCCGGTGCCACCCCTCCCCTTTTGGGCCTTATGCTCGGTAGCCATGGCAGGCACGTGGAGTCGCATCCGTGACATCTTCCGGTCCAAGGCGAACAAGGCCCTGGACAAGATGGAGGATCCGCGCGACACGCTGGACCTCTCCTACGAGAAGCAGCTCGAGCAGCTGCAGAAGGTCCGGCGGGGGGTGGCCGACGTCGCCACGGCCCGCAAGCGGATCGAGCTGCAGGCCCAGGGGCTGCAGAAGCAGGCCGACAAGCTGCAGGGCCAGGCCAAGGCTGCGCTGCAGCAGGGCAACGAGGATCTCGCCCGCGAGGCGCTGGCGCGCCGGGCTGCGCTCGGCGAGCAGCTGGCCGAGCTCAAGACCCAGCACGACCAGATCAGCGAGCAGGAGCAGAAGCTCGTCCAGACGTCCCAGGAGCTGCAGACCCGGGTCGAGCGCTTCCGCACCCAGAAGGAGACGCTCAAGGCCTCCTACACCGCAGCCGAGGCCCAGACCAAGGTGGGCGAGGCCGTGTCGGGCATCTCGGACTCCACGCGCGACGCCGGGGCGACCATGCAGCGGGCCCAGGACAAGATCGCCAGCATGCAGGCGCGCGCCGGGGCGCTCGACGAGCTGCTGGCCTCGGGCGCGCTCGACGACCTCTCCCACCCGGTCGACGACATCCAGAAGGAGCTCGACAAGGTGTCGTCGACATCGCAGGTGGACAACGAGCTGGCCGCCCTGAAGGCCGAGCTCGGGACGGGCGCACCGGCGGGCGCCCGGCGGCGACGCGGCCGCGCTACCGGCGGCCGAGCCGGGAGCCACCGCAGGCGAGAGCGCCTGATGGCGATCTCGCGCAACATCCCGGCGGACCGGGGCCTGACCTACCGGATGCTCCTGACGGGCTTCCTCTTCGTGGTGCTCTATGCCGTCTTCATCGGCGTGCTGTTCTACTTCCTCAAGAGCCTGGTCCTCATCTTGATCATCGGTGTGGGGCTCCTCTTCTGCCAGTACTGGTTCAGCGCCAAGATCGCCATGTTCGCCATGCACGCCAAGGAGGTCACGCCCGAGCAGGCGCCCGAGCTGCACGGCGTCGTCGACCGGCTGTGCGCGCTGGCCGACATGCCCAAACCGAGGGTGGCGATCGCCACCACGGACGTGCCGAACGCGTTCGCGACCGGTCGCAGCCCCAAGGCGGCCGTGGTCTGCGTCACCAGCGGGCTGCTGCGCCGCCTGGACGAGCCCGAGGTGGAGGCGGTGCTCTCGCACGAAATCTCCCACGTGGCCCACCGCGACGTCGCCGTGATGACGATCGCCAGCGGCCTGGGCATGCTGGCGGGCCTGCTGACCCGGGTGATGTTCTACTCGGAGATCTTCGGGGGCGGCCGGGGGAACGATCAGAGCGGCGGCCAGGCCGCGCTGGTCGAGATGATCATCTTGCTGGTGTCGGTCGTGGTCTACTTCATCAGCTTCCTCCTCACCATGGCGCTGTCGCGCTACCGCGAACTGGCCGCCGACCGGTCGGGGGCGCTGCTGATCGGCCGACCCTCGCTGCTGGCCTCGGCGCTGGTCAAGATCACCGGGGAGATGGGATCCATCCCGACCAAGGACCTGCGGGCGGCCGAGCCGTTCAACGCCTTCTTCTTCGCCCCCGCCGTGGCCAACGGCGCCACGCAGGGCGGTGGCGGTGGCTTCAGCTTCGGCAACCTGTTCCGCACCCACCCGACGCTCGAGCGCCGCCTCGCCCAGCTGGAGGCTCTCGAGCACCAGCTCGGCCAGGCCGGCTGACGGCTCACCCGGTTCCGCACGGAGGACGCCGGCAGTGGGTCTCTTCGACACCATTCTCGGACGCACCAAGCCGGTCCGCGCCAACCTCGATGCCCTGTTCGCCCTGCCGACCGCGGCCCTGACGCTGCAGAGCGCCGGCGGCCTGGTGACCTCGGGCCACGCCGGCGTCTGCTGGAAGCCGCCGCCGGGCCAGGCGGCCGCCGACGCCCAGAAGGAGATCTCCGAACTGGTCGGCGAGGGCTTCCGCAACGTCCTGGACTCCTTCGACTACGGCTGGCTGCTGCTCGACGATCCCGACCTCGAGACTCTCGTGACCAAGATCCACATGGCGAACTCGACCTTGCAGGACAACGGGTGGGGACCACAGCTGCTGTGCTCGGTGTTCGGCTTCGTCCCCGGACCCGATGCGCCCGACGACGCCAAGCCCTTCCGGCTCGTCTACCTGTTCAAGCGCGGCACCTTCTACCCCTTCGCCCCCATCGACTCGCAGAAGGAGCGCCGGGACACAGAGCTCGAACTGCGCACCCGCACCATGGTGGGCGCCGACCTGCCGTTCGAATCCGACCTTTCACGTTGGTTCCCCATGTGGGACATGCCCGTCGCGTGACGTGACGTGACGTGACCGAGGCGGTCGAACGGCTCATCGCCCTGGAAGGGGCGGTCAACTTCCGTGACCTCGGTGGCTACGCCGCCGGCGCGGGGATGCGCACGCGTTGGCGTGTGCTCTTCCGGGCCGACGGTCTCGGTGAGCTCACCGAGCAGGATCTCGCTGTGCTGCGCGCGCTGCGCATCCGCACGGTGATCGACCTGCGCTCGGAGAGCGAGGTGGAGCGAAGCCGGTTCGACGTCGACGCGCACCCGGTCGCCTTCCATCATTTCCCCTTCATTGAGGAGCTCCCCGACGCCGAGGAGTTCGACCGGCGGCCCGGGCTGCTCGGCTCGCAGTACCAGGAGATGCTGCGCGACGCCGGCGGCCAGATCCTCGCCGCGCTGAAGGTCCTCGCCGACCCGGAGGCCCTGCCCGCCGTGTTCCACTGCACCGCCGGGAAGGATCGCACCGGGGTCCTTTCGGCCATTGTGCTCTCGCTGCTCGGCGTGGACGAGCCGACGGTGGTGGCCGACTACGCGCTGAGCGGTGAGGCCATGGTGCGGCTGCGGGCCAAGCTGATCGTCAAGTATCCCGACAGCCGCAACGTGCTCGAGAACATCGACGAGGTGTTCTCGGCCGACCCGGTCCAGATGGAGCTGCTCCTCGACCACCTGCGCGCCACCTACGGGTCGGTGGACACCTACCTCGCCGGCATCGGGGCGGGACCGGACGTGGTCGACGGATTGCGGGCGCGGTTGCTCGAGCCGGCGACCTAGTCCTCGTCCTCGCGCACGTCGGGGCGCAGGCGGTCGATGGCGGCGGCGAGCGCGAGGTCCAGCAGCGTGATCCCGCCCGAGTCGTGCGTGGTCAGCGCCAGGTGCACCTTGTTCCAACGGATGTCGATGTCGGGATGGTGGTTGGCGGCCTCGGCGGCCACACCGACGGCGTTGACGAGCGCGAGGGCGGCGGCGAAGTCGTGCAGTGCGGCCGTGGTGACGAGGACGTCGCCCTCCCGGGTCCAGTGCAGTCCCTGCTCCACGATCGCCGCGTCGACATCGGCCGGCCCGAGCACGGGCTCGCTCACGGGTGCGTCATGTCCTCGGGGCGCACCGCGGCGTCGAACTGCTCCGCGGACAGATAGCCGAGCGCAAGTGCCGCCTCCTTGAGCGTCGAGCCCTCCTTGTGCGCCTTCTTGGCCACCGCGGCCGACTTGTCGTAGCCGATGATCGGCGCCAGTGCGGTGACCAGCATGAGCGAATTGGTGAGGTGCCGCTCAATCTGGGGCAGGTCCGCCTCGAGCCCCTCGACGCAGTACTCCCGGAAGCCGCGGCAGGCATCGGTCAACAGTGCGATGGATTGCAGGACGTTGTACGCGATGACGGGCTTGGCGACGTTCAGCTCGAGGTTGCCCCGGCTGCCGGCTGTGGTCACGGCGACGTCGTTGCCGATGACCTGGATCCCCACCATGATCATCGCCTCGCTCTGCGTCGGGTTGACCTTGCCCGGCATGATGGACGAGCCCGGCTCGTTCTCGGGTAGCACGAGCTCACCCAGGCCGCTGCGCGGTCCCGACCCCAGCCAGCGCAGGTCGTCGGCGATCTTCATGAGCGACACCGCCAGGGTCTTGAGCGCCCCGTGGGTGAAGACGAGGGCGTCGTGGGCCGCCAGGGCGGCGAACTTGTTGGGAGCGGTGACGAACGGCAGGCCGGTCGCCTCCGCGATCGCCTCGGCCACCCGCACTCCGAACTCGGGGTGCGTGTTGAGACCCGTGCCCACAGCGGTCCCGCCCGCGGCGAGCTCGTAGAGCCCCGGGAGCGTCCGTTCGATCCGGTCGAGGTCCGCCGTCAGCTGCGCCACGTAGCCCGAGAACTCCTGGCCCAGCGTGAGCGGCACCGCGTCCATGAGATGCGTGCGCCCGATCTTCGTGACCCCGGCGTACTCGAGCTCCTTGTCCTGCAGCGCATCGCGCAGCGCGGTCACCGAGGGGAGCAGCCGGTGCACGATCTCCTCGACCGTCGCGATGTGCATGGCGGTGGGGAACGTGTCGTTCGACGACTGCGACATGTTGACGTGGTCGTTGGGATGGATGGGCGTCTTGGACCCCATGACGCCGCCGCCCAGTTCGATGGCCCGGTTGGAGATGACCTCGTTGGCGTTCATGTTGGTCTGCGTGCCGCTGCCCGTCTGCCAGATGCGCAGCGGGAAATGATCGTCGAGCGCTCCCTTGGCCACCTCGCCCGCCGCCTGCTCGATCAGGCCGGCCAGCGGGTCCTCGAGCTTGCCCAGCTCACGGTTGACGGAGGCCGACGCCCCCTTGAGGATCCCAAAAGCCCTGATCAGGGGCTTGGGCATCGTCTCGGTGCCGATGTCGAAGTGCTGCAGCGACCGCTGCGTCTGGGCCCCCCAGTAGCGGTCGGCGGGGACCTCGACGTCCCCCATGCTGTCGCTCTCGATCCGTGTGCTGGTCACGCCTGCCAGCTTAGGACCGGCGCCGGCGCCCGAGTCCCGAGGGATCGCCGGGCCGGCCATCGGGCCATCGGCGCGCCAGGCCGGCGTGCCCGCGCCCCGCGCCCCGCTCTCAGCGGGCGGGGGGATGGTCGTCGGGACAGGCGCCCGGCGGATCGTTGAAGTTGGGATCGGACGTCCATGCGCCCTGGGACCAGTCGCCGGTCGCGGGGGTGAGCGCGAAGACGGACGTCATGTCGGTCAGCAGCGCGTCGCCGTAGCGCGCGCTCCCCTCGGGACAGAGGTGGACCTTGTCGACCTTGCGCACCCGTATCCAGCTCGGGCTGGGCGCCTGAGGGTTTCCCTCCGGTGGGAGCCAGGCGGAGTAGCGCCCGGCCAGGAGGATGGAGTCGGCCAGCGGGAAGTACATCACCCGCCCGGGGAAGTACGAGGGCATTTTGGCCGCGATGGCGTTCCAGGCCACGACGCCGTCGTGGCGCTCCTTGTCGTAGGCCGCCTGGTTGGCGGGGTTGGAGGCCGGGAGTGGCCCCGACTGTGGGAACTCCGTGAAGACGACGCCCTCGACGCCGTTGCCCGGAGTGAGCATCGTGGCCACGGCTTGGCGGAGCAGCTTCGTGTACCGGGCCGGCTGGTGCAGTGCGTTGGGCGTCGTGGGCCCGTACTGGTCCCAGCTCCACGAGGCGACGATGAGCTGGGCCCGGGTCTGGCGGATGAGGTTGGGGATCGACGTGGGCCAGTTGGTGGCGACCGTCAGGCCGAAGCCGTCGATGGTGCGGGTGGTCACCGTGGTCTCACCGGTCGCCTGGAGCGCCGCCGTGATCCCGTAGCTGGCGTCGTGCATCACAGAGTCGCCGAGGACCATGACCCGCAGCGGATCGGCCGGCGACGGCACCGTCGTCAGGCGGATCGGCTGCTGGGCCTGGTAGCCGCCGGAGCCCGGCACCGTCTGGCCGGCCGTCGTGGTGAGGTGCGTGGTGCCGACCACGCGGGACGGGTCGGCCACCGCCGGAATGGTGGCGACGACGATCAGCACGGCGGACACGACCCCGGCCAGGGGCGCCCCCCACCAGCGGACCCAGCCACGCGGGTGGGCCCGGCGTATGGGTCGCTCGACCAGGTAGTAGCTCGCGGTGGCGACCGCCAGTGTGACCACGATGCGCAGGGCGTCGAGGGGCCAGGTCGACAGGCCGGTGCGCGTCCCGTTGAGGTAGACGATCACCGGCCAGTGCCAGAGGTAGATCCCGTACGAGATGGTGCCGATGAAGTGGAGCGGATGCCAGGCGAGCACGCGGGAGAACCAGCCCGGCTCGACGAGGCGGGCGTCGGCCACCACCAGCGCGGCCAGCCCGGCGCACAGGAGGAAGCCCCCCTCGAACATGAAGTTGGTGGGGAGACCGCCCGGCGTGCCCGCCGTGACCCAGAACACGCCGAGAGCCACGGCGGCCAGCGGGGCCAGCGCGTGCAGGGCGCGGCACGCCCGCGCACCGGGCTGCGGACGCGAGGCGACGACGAAGGCGACCGTCGCTCCGGCCATCAAGTCGAAGAGCCGCGTGTCGGTCCCGTAGTAGACGCGGGTGGGATCGACCCCCGGGTGGAACAAGAGGGCCATGAGGACGGACGACAGGATGCCCAGGCCGACGGTGAGCGCCGTGCCGATCTGCCGCCAGCTGCGCCGGGCCAGGCGCAGGAGGAGCAGGACGGCCAGAGGCCACACGAGGTAGAACTGCTCCTCGATCGCCAGCGACCACGTGTGCTGCAACGGGGAGGGTGACGAGAACTGGGCGAAGTAGGACTGGTGCGTGAAGATGGAGTGCCAGTTGTTCACGTAGAGCAAGGTGGAGATGGCGTCGCCGCGCAGACCGGGCAGATCGATCAGGGCGTTGGAGCCGGGCGCCGCCAAGACGGCGTCGAGGATCAGGTAGAGGGCCAGCGCGCCGACCACGAGGAACAGCGCCGGCAGCAGTCGGCGCGCCCGCCGTCCCCAGAAGGCGGCCAGGTCGAGGCGGCCGGTGCCACCCCACTCCTCGAGCAGGAGCGTGGTGATCAGGAAACCCGACAGCACGAAGAAGAGGTCGACGCCCAGGTACCCGCCCGACGCCCACCCGAACTGGAGGTGGTATGCAACCACGCCGATGACCGCGGCCGCCCGCAAGCCGTTGAGGGCCGGCAGGTGACGGCCGGTGACGGCGGTCGGCTGGGCGCGGGAACCCTGCAGCTCGTGGACGAGGGTGGCGTCGGTCACCGGCGTTCCACCCGGCACACCGACGGATCGCCGGTCGGGTGCACGAGCAGGTCCGCTGCCGGGGCGAGAGGGCCGGGATCCGCCGCGCCCGTGAGATCGAGTGCGACGAGCGGGCCCGGGCCATCGGGGCGGGGACGGTTGACGGCGTCCTGCACGGGGAAGTACGGGCCGCCGCCGTCCGCCCGGCCGTTGCGCCACAGGGCGCGGCAAAGGGCGACGGCCTCGGCGAGGCGCTCATCGAAGGGCGGGGTGAAGCACACCACGCTGCGACCGTCGCAGACGAGGTCCAGGCTCGTCACGTCGCGGGCCAGCAGGGCTGGGTGCCGACCGTCCTCTTCCAGGCCGAGCCAGGCACCCAGGAGCACCCGCGGGACCGAGGGGCTGAGCCCGGCGAGCAGCACGAGAGGGTCGCCCAGAGGCCCGGAGCGGACGAAGAGTGCCCCGGCCCCCTCGTCCACGGCCTGCAGGGCCCGGGCCCGCAGCCCGGCCACGTCGTCCGCCCGCAGCAACCGTCCTTCCACGGCGAGGCAGGTTAGGGCGCTCCGGGGCCGCGCCCGGCGTCACGCCGGGCGCCGGCGGCGCCTGTGTGCCGTGCGCAGCTGAGCACCATCGCCCGCCCCGCAGGTCAGGATGGTGGCGTGCAGAGCCTGAGGGTGCGGCTCCTGGGCGAGCTCCAGGTGGAGGGGTGCGACCCGGCCGCGCTGGGCCGCCGCCAGCAGCGCACGCTGCTCAAGATCCTCGCGCTCCACCACGGCCGCCCCGTCGCCGTCGACCACCTCACGAGTGCCTGTGGGGCGACGCCGCACCCGCCCGAGCGTCCGAGCAGATCTCCGTGCTCACCAGCCGCCTGCGCTCGGTGCTCGGGGCGGAGCGGATCGAGCGCACGGATGCCGGGTACAAGCTCACCCTCGACTGGCTCGACCTCGACGCCCTCGGCGAGTACGCGACCGAGGCCGAGCACCGCCTGGCCCAGGACGCCGTGGTCGCGGCGCGGACGGCCGCAGCGGCCGGCGTCGCACTCGCCCGGGGCCGGCCGCTGGCCGACGAGCCCGACCCCTGGTGGGCGGCGCCAGAGTCCGCGCTGGCCGAGCAGTGGGTGCGGCGGCTACGCCAGGTCCTGCTGGCGACCTGCCTGCGCTGCTCGGACTTCATGGAGGCGGAGCACCAGGCGCGGGCGCTGTTGGCTCCCGATCCCTACGACGAGGTCGCCCTGCGGGCGCTGATGACGGCGCTGGCCCGTTCCGGCCGCACCGCCTCCGCACTCTCCGCCTACGCGCAGTTCCGCGCCCTGCTCGCCGAGGAGCTCGGCGTCAGCCCCGAGGAGAGCACCGAAGAGATCCACCGCGCCATCCTCCTCGGCAACCTGACAACGGAGGCGGCCGAGGCGGCGCACGGCGCCGACGGCCGGGGAGCCGGCTCACGGCCCGACCTCCCCGGTCGGACCGTCGCCCTGGGGCAGCTCGACGTGCTCTTCGCGGACTCCTCACGGGGCCGCTGCATCCTCTGCGTCGTGGAGGGAGAGGCCGGCATCGGCAAGACCCGGCTCCTGCGGACCTGGGCGACGGGCCTGGTCGGGCTCCCCGTGAGCGTCGCCTCCGTGACGTGCGACGAGCTCGGCCAGGCCCTCCCCCTCCAACCCGTGCTCGACCTCGTGGCGGCGCTGGCGCAGTCGCCGGGAACCGATTCGGCCGACGCCCTCCTCGGACCGGATGCACCCGTGCTCGGGCCCCTGCTGGGACTGGCCGCGGAGACACCGACGACGTCGACCTCCCTGACCGAAGCCGACACGGGTCAGGGCATCCTGCACGGCGCGCTGACCCGTGCGGTGCGACGGGCCGCGTTGCGCCAACCGGTCGTGCTGCTCGTCGACGACGCGCATCTCGCCGACCCGGCAACGCTGCGCTGGCTGTCGCAGGCGCCGGCCCATATGGGCGACGCGCCGCTGCTCATCGTCGTCAGTGCGCGGCTCGAGGAGGATCTCAGGCTGCCCGGCGCGACGCAAACGCTCGCGCTCGACCCGCTGGACCTCGAGGCGGCGAGCGCCATCGTCGGACCCGAGCGCGCCGACGAGCTGCTCGCCCGCAGTGGCGGCAATGCGCTGCTCCTGACCGAGCTCGCCGCCTGGGAACCTGCGGGAGCGAACGGCACGACAGAGCTCCCCCACAGCATTCGCAGCACCGTCGAGGAGCGCTGTGCCCGCGCCGGCGAGGCGGGGACGACCTTGCGCACGGCCGCGGTCATCGGGCGCGACGTCGACCTCGACGTGCTGGCCGCGGTAACGGGCGCTGCGCCGAGCCAGCTACTGGGGCACCTCGAGGAGGGGGTCCGGCGGCGCTTTCTCGTCGAGGAGGGGCCGGGGTTCGCCTTCGGCCACACGCTGGTGCGGGAGGCCCTCGCCTCCACGGTCGGCGCAGCACGCACTGCATTCATCCACCGCGAGGCGGCCCGGGCCCTCGTGGGGCGACGTGGCGCCGACCCGCTGGCCGTGGCCTCGCACGCTCGGCTCGGCGGCGACGTCGACACGGCGGCGGCGATGCTGATGGCGGCGGCGCGCATCGCCGTGACGCGCTTCGACGCCGCCCAGGCCGTGCCCCTGCTGGACGAGGCCATCGCCCTGCACGACACGGCGGCAGCCCGGGTCGAGCGGGCTCGCGTGCTCACCATGCTCGACCGCCACGACGAGGCGGCGGAAGACCTCGATTCGGCGCGGGCCCTGGGTGCCGGTCCCGAGATTCTCGAAGTGGCGGCGTGGTCCTCTCACTTCCGGCGCCGATTCGCCGAAGCGCTGCTCCTGGCCGACCAGGGCGCCCGCGACGCGGACTCGTTTGTGTTGGGCCCACTCCTCCCACCACGACAGGTCGTCGCCGGGCTCCCCGAGCGACTTCTCCCAGCCGAATTGGACCATGCAGCCGAGCAGCTCGAGAGCGACGGCGTGGTCCCACCGATCCGACGTCGAACGCCACACCGTTCCAGCGCGGCGCGATACGACTCGAGCACGGCGTCCTTGGGTTCGGGGAGGAGCGCCGCGTTGAGCCCAGGTACCACGACAGGTCCGCCAATGGGGAGACCTCGCCCGGCATCTCTCCGAAGTCGAGCAGAACGGTCCGGACATCCGGCTGGCGGCCCAGGTTGGCGGCCTTCCAATCACCGTGGACCAGCGTGTGCGGCACCCCGCCGGGCGTCGACGAGCGGCGCCGGGTCCGCCAGGAGGGGCAGGACGATCCCCGCCAGGGCGGGGGACACCCCGGGCAGCCGCTGCCAACCCTCGGCCATGGCCCGGGGCACGACCGCATCACTCCCCCGGGCCGCTCGGGGCAAGGCTCCGCGCGGACGATGGGCAGGCACGCCGGACCGCCCGGGGCGCACGGAAACGGAGGATCGACTGCCATGGCCACGGCCGAGCACAAGACATTTGCCACACCCGACGAGACCCGCACCTTCGAGCGGGGCCGGGTCGAGATCGTCCGTGTCGCCGGCAGCGACATCGGTCGCCTGACCCTCGAGCCCGGATGGCGCTGGTCGAGTCACGTCAAGCACATCGCGGGCACGGACCTCTGCGAGGCGCCGCACTTCCAGTACCAGGTGGCAGGATCGCTCCACATCGAGATGGCCGACGGTCGCCTTCTCGAGTGCAGGGCCGGCGACGTGGTGGCGGTGCCCGAGGGCCACGACGCCTGGGTGGTGGGCGACGAGCCTGTCGTCCTCGTCGACTGGTGGGGCGCCTCCGACTCCGCCAAGGCGTAGCCGGACCGCCCGCGCGGCCGGGCCCGATCACTCGCGCTGCCACCATCCCCCGACGTCGACCGCCCGGCCGGCACGGGCGAGCCGCTCGAGGGCACCGCACAACGACGGCAGGTCGAGGCCGGTCAGGCGGGCCAGTTCGTCGAGGGAGGTGGGGTCGGGCGCCAACGCGTCGTAGACGCGACGATCCTCCCCCGTCCCCGGCTCGGTCCGATGCGGCCGAATCGTGGGAGCGCAGGGCGCGGGCGCCGAGGCACCCGCCAGCGAGAGTGCGACGAGGATGTCGCCCGCCGAGCACACGGGGAAAGCCCCGTCGGCCAACATGGCGTTCGTCCCCTCCGAGGTCGGGCTGCGGATGGAGCCCGGGACCGCGCCGACCGCTGTCCCCCGTGCCAGCGCGGCGTCGACCGTGTGGCGCGAGCCCCCACGGTGCCTGCTCTCGACGACCACGACGACATCACTCAGTGCGGCCAGCAGGCGATTGCGCACGGGGAAGCGCCACTTCTCGGTGGGGACCCCTGCGGGCGACTCCGACACGATGACCCCGTGCTCGGCCACCCGCTCCCACAGCCGGGCGTGCCGGCGCGGGTAGGGGTCGTCGAGCCCGCCCGCGACCACGCCGACGGGGGGCGCACCGGCACCGCACGCGCCCTCGTGCGCCGCCCCGTCGATCCCCAGCGCGAGACCCGAGACGACGCTGACACCGGCAGCCGCCAGATCGGCTCCCAACTGGGCCGCCACGCCGATGCCGTAGCGGGTGGGGGCCCGCGTCCCCACGAGCGCCACCGTCGGAGCCCGGTCCAGGGCGCTGGGGTCCCCCAGGCAGAACACGATCGCCGGCGCGCCAGGGTCGTCGAGCAGCCGCGACGGCCATGACGGGTGCCCCGCCATGAGCACACCGATGCCGAGCTCGGCATGGCGGTCCCAGAGTCCTGCCACCTGGTGGACCGACCCCGAGGGGCCGACGGTCCGCGACCAGGCCGCCGACGGGGCGTCGTCGGCCAGCAGATCGCGCAGCGTGGCCGGGCCGATGGAGGGCACCGACGCCAGCGCCACGGCGTACGCCTCCTCCGGCAGGGTCACGGCACCACCGCGGCCCGGCCGGCGCGCAGCGACAGTGCCTCCGCCACGTGCGCGAACGACACCGCGTCCTCCCCGGCGAGGTCGGCGAGCGTCCGGGCGACCTGCGTGACCTTGCGCAGCCCGCGGGCGCTCAATGCGCCCGACCGGAGCTTCGAGCCGAGCAGCGTCTCGGCGTCGGGCGCGAGGTCCGGGCCGCTCTCGTGCGCAGACCGCGCCGCCGCGCGTGCTCGCGCGGCCGCCACCCGGGCGGCGACGGCCGCCGAAGGCTCGCCCGGGACGCCGGAGAGGAGCTCGTCGGGATTGGGCCGACTGAGGGGCACGACGAGATCGAAACGGTCCAGCAGCGGCGCCGAGATCCGGCGGCGGTACCGGGCGCGGGCAACGGCGCTGCAGGTGCAGGAGCCCTCGTAGACGCCCTCGCCGCACGGGCAGGGGTTCATGGCGGCGACGAGGAGGAAGGCCGCCGGGAAGGTGACGGTGCCACCGGCGCGGCTCACCCGGATCACCCCCTCCTCGAGGGGTTGGCGGAGCGCCTCGAGGGCGGCCACCGGGAACTCTCCCAGCTCATCGAGGAAGAGGACCCCGTCGGTGGCGAGACTCACCTCACCGGGCCGGAGCGACCAGCTGCCGCCACCGACGAGCGAGACGATGGAGGCCTGGTGGTGCGGGGCCCGGAACGGCGGGCGCGGGAAGAGGGTGCCGTCGGGCAAGGCACCACCGGCGGCCGAGTGGATGCGGGTGACGGTCAGCGACTCGTCGGCGGTGAGCGGCGGCAGCAGCCCCGCCAGGCGCTCGGCCAGCATGGTCTTGCCCGAGCCGGGCGGTCCGATCATGAGGAGGTGATGGCGGCCCGACGCCGCGACCTCGAGCGCCCGGCGACCGACGGCCTGGCCCCGGACGTCGGCCAGGTCCGGCTCGGGTGCGGTCGGCGGGGCCGCGGACGGCAGCGGTGGCTCGGGCCACCGCGCCCGGCCACGCAGGACCCGGGCCAGGTCCCCGAGCGTGGCGGCCCCGTGGACGTCGCCGCCACGGACGAGCGCGGCCTCCCGGACATCGCACAGCGGCACCACCAGCCCGTGCGGCACCGTGGCGTCCGCGAGGGCGATCATGCCGGGGACGTGGCGCAACGAGCCGTTGAGCCCGAGCTCGCCGCAGAAGGCGAGGGCCCGGGTCGAGGCGGCGTCGAGCTCGCCGGTGGCGACGAGCAGCCCCACCGCGATGGGAAGATCGAGCCCGGCGCCGCCCTTCCGCATGCCCGAGGGCGCGAGATTGACCACCGTTCGGCGGAGCGGCCACGAGAAGCCGCTGGACAGCAGGGCGGCACGGACCCGATCTCGGGCCTCTCGCACAGAGGCATCGGGCAGCCCCACGATGGTGAAGCCGGGTAGGCCGTTGGAGACGTGGACCTCGACCGAGACGGGCTGCCCGGTGGCCCCGCTCAGCGTTGCGGAAGCGACGGCGGCGAGCACGTCGGGGAAACGGTCGCGCTGGTGACACTTCCGTCGTCAGCGTTGCTCTGACGGGAGCAATGGGCTACCCGGGTATCCCCGTTCGAATCCTCTTTGAGTCAAGACCCCATTTCCAGGCAGTTCAGGGCGCGTCGGATCACCCCGTCACCGGGGGGCACGAATGCGTAGGCTTTGTGGTGGTCCGGGAGTGACTTCGCCAAAGAGCCGGCCTTCAGGATGCAGAGCCGACCACGCAGGCCATGAGTCGTTTCCTAGTGTCCTCCCGGACCCCTTTGGGCGTCGAGGACGAGCTGGCGGAAGATGGCGTTGGAGACCTGGCGCTTGAGAGACCGCAAGGCCTCCCGCTTGGTCTTGCCCTCGGCCAGCTTGCGCTCGAAGTAGATCCGACCATCCGTTCCCGGATTGCGGATCTGAGTGAGCGCAGCGATGTGGACGGCGTTGTTGAGTTTTCGGTTGCCCCGACGCGAGAGACGGTGAGCGATCCGACCTCCCGATGAGTGCTCGATCGGAGCCACGCCCGCATAGGCGGCGAAGTGGTCCTGGTTGGCGAAGCGCCCAACGTCACCGGTGAGACCGATCACCATGCAGGCGACGACGGGTCCCACGCCATAGACCTCTGTCAGTGATTGAACGCTCATTGACATCCCTTATACGCTGTATAAGGATAGCGACCGATGAGCACACTTTCCGAGCCCGCTGACTGGCGGGAAGGCCGGCGACGGGCGGCGCGAGATGCGATCGTCCGGGCCGCCTGGACATTGGTGAACGAAGAGGGGCTTGCAGGCCTGTCTCTTCGCGATTTGGCCCGCCGGGCAGGAATCACGACGCCAACGGTGTACACCTACTTCGAGTCGAAGAACGCCATCTACGACGCCATGTTCGGCCAGGCCGCCACCGAGTTCGCCGCAAGGATGGCCGAACCCCTCGACAGCGACGGGCCTCACGAAGCCCTGGCCGCGTATGCGCGGCGCTTCGTGGAGTTCTGCACAGGTAATCCCACGCGCTACCAGTTGCTCTTTCAACGGACACTTCCCGGATTCGAACCGTCACCAGAGTCGTTTGCACCTTCCATCCGTGCCCTTGGCAATGCCCAGGAGCTGCTTGCCTCCCACGGCATCACCGAAGAGCGACACATCGACCTGTGGACTGCGCTGATCACAGGCCTGGTTGACCAGCAGATCTCGAATGATCCCGGTGGGGATCGCTGGACCGGGCTGGTCGACGAGTCGGTGACCATGTTGCTCGCCCACTCCCGGTCGAACCGCGTGGTCCGGAAGTCTTCATCCCGAACGACGCGAATTGGAGGACCCCGATCATGACCATGACGACCATCGACGTAGCGACACTCGAACCACTGACCCATCACGAAGCCATGAACCTGCAACGGCATGAGCTCGAATGCACGTTGCGAGTGCTCCGGTCGCTAGAGGGCGAAGCGTGGTCGACCCCGACCGATTGCCCGGCGTGGGACGTTCGAGCGATGTACCAACACGTGCTCGGCGCATGTGAAGCCGGCGCGTCGATGCGCGAGAACGTCCATCAACTGCGCCTGGGCCGGGCCTACCGGAAACAGCACGGTGGTCCTCTCGAAGCTGCCCTCTCATCAGTTCAGGTCAGCGAGCGCGCCAACCTCAGCCCTGCCCAGGTAGTCGAGCGGCTGACGGCGGTCGCACCGAAGACGGTCCGAGGACGCAGTCGCACACCGGCACTCGTGCGCAATCACGCCAAGATGGCTGTCGACGGCCCGGTGCACGAGACCTGGAAGCTTGGATACCTTATCGACACCATCTACCTGCGAGACCTCTGGATGCACCGCGTCGATACGGCCCATGCACTCGGCCGGCCGCTGGAGCTCAGTGCCGACCATGACGGTCGCATCGTGGCCGACGTCGTGGCGGAATGGGCACGCCGCCACGGCCAGCCGTTCGTGCTCGAACTCTCCGGTTCAGTGGGAGCGACATACGTGAGTGATCCGGATATCCCTGGGGCCGAGCACGTTTCCCTGGACGCTGTCGAGTTCTGCCGCACGCTTGCCGGGCGTGAGCAGGCAACGGGCCTGCTGGCCACCGTTGTCCCGTTCTGACCCAGATTCCCGATCGCTTCTCAGAGGAGACTCCTGCCATGGACACTCGCATCACCGAGGTCGCCGACCGCATCTTCCGCTTCTCGACGTTCGTCCCCGACATCGGACCAACGGGCTTCACGTTCAACCAGTACCTCATTGATGACGAAGAGCCGTTGCTGTTCCACACCGGGCCCCGCGCCATGTTCCCCCTCGTGTCCGAGGCCATCGCTACCGTGACCTCCCTTGATCGACTTCGTTGGATCACGTTCGGCCACGTCGAGGCCGACGAGTGCGGATCGATGAACGAGTTCCTTGCGGAGGCACCCAACGCCGAGGTGGCCCACGGGACCCTCGGTTGCATGGTGTCCCTCAACGACTTGGCCGATCGTCTGCCGGTGCCGCTTGACCATGGCGAGGTCATCGAGTTGGGGGTCCACCGGGTCCGCCATATCGACACGCCACATGTTCCCCATGGCTGGGAGGCGAGATTGCTGTTCGAAGAGACCACCAAGACGCTGTTCTGTGGCGATCTCTTCACTCAACTTGGTGATCCGCCCGCCATCTCGACCGAGGACATCGTCGGACCTGCCGTGCAAGCCGAGGACATATTCGGCTATTCCACTCTGAGTCCGAAGACGGGGCCCACCATCCGGAGTCTCGCTGACCTCGCTCCAACCACATTGGCGGTGATGCACGGCTCATGCTTCACCGGCGACGGGGCCAAGGCGCTGCTCGAGCTCGCTGATGGGTACGATGCTCGTATCGCTGCAGCCAGCCTCTAGAGGGAACCCGCCGATTGTGACCCGAACGGTCAGCGCCCGTTTGCCAGTCTTTCCCAAACCTCCCGAACCGATTTGGTCGGCCAGTCCCAGAATCCAGGTGCACCCATGAGCATCACGTCCATTACTCGGTTTCACGCCGCAGAAGGCCAAGAAGCGAAACTTCTCGAGCTGCAGTCCGAAGGGCGACGGCGCATGCTGGCTGCAGAGGGCTGCGAGTCCTTCGAGATCCTCCGCGATCATTCGGATCCACGATCTTCTGCCTTCCTCCAAGTTTGGTCATCGCGAGAAGCACACGACGCCGCTTTCGGCGAGTTGATCATGGCGAGCGGTCACTTGGAGAAGGTGCTTGAGACCCTCGACGAGGGCGTTATACAGACTTTCTACGACGTGGCCTCCTGACGGGTCCCGCCTGCCCCAGTACAGTCCACCGGGCCTGGGCGGACGTCACGGGAGCAGCAGCCGACACCAGGCATCGGCCAACCAGCGCTCATAGCGTCGTGGGGACCAACCTCGATCGCCAGTCAGGAGGACATACACCTCGGCACTGTTCGTAGCCCATACGACATCTGCCGCCTCGCCGACCGTCAACTCCGGCCGCAGGCCACCCGCACTTTTCAGGTCCTGCACTAACTTGCGCATATTCGCCGCCCGACGCTCGCCGATCTGGTTCCAAACCTCGTGGGCTTCGGGTTCGGTGGAAGAGGCGTCTCGCAGTGCCAAATATAGCGGCGCCATGCGCTGTTGGATTTCCCGCATGGCGCGTGCATAGATGGTCAGTTTCTCGACGGGGTCTGCCGCAGCGAGGATCGCCTTCACGTAATCCCGCTCCTCCGCTACGACGGCCCGATCGCTTCCGGAGATCGCCTGTTCGATCAACTCACGCAGGAGGACCGGCTTGCGTCCAACGAGCTGGTAGACGGTGTCGACATTGACCTCGGCCTGGGCGGCGATGGTCGCAATCGTCGTCGCCCGATACCCCCCTTCGAGAAATTGTTCACGGGCGGCGTCGAGGATCCGCTGTCGAGTCTCGGCCGAGCGTGCCTGGCGTTTGGCGGCGTCGTAGCGACGCCTCTTGACTTCCTTAGCCATAGCCATCATTATTCATCCGAATATGCTTCGGTGCAAATATTGGAGGAACCCACGATGCCCTATGCCTTCACCCAGGATGTGCTCATCGATGCCGCCTTCTACCGGCGGATCACAGAGGGTCTCGGTGACCAAGCCCCGAAAGGCTTGATCGTTCACATCGCGATCGAACGCCCCGAGGGCGGGCTGCGCTATGTCGACGTTTGGGAGACGGAGGAGGACTGGAACACCTTCGCGGATGAGCGACTCCACCCCGTTGTACACCCCCTGTTGGGCGAGATCTTCGGCGACCAGTTGCCTCCGGAGCCTGAGCGCATACCAATGACCGTGATCCACGCGTGGTGCGGCTAACTCTCTTTGACAGAATGTCCCACTACGCCGGGAATGGGTGACACCCACCTGTACTTCGACGAGAGTCCGGGCATCGGACGTGCGGCACGGTGGCCTGGTACTCAACAGGGCCAAGCAGCCAATGTGGGCGCTAGCGTGCCTCTATCGGGAGGCCCTGGTGAAGAAGAACCGTTCCGTTCCAGATGTGACAATCATCCCGGTCCTCACATACTCAGATGTGCGGGCGGCCGTGGCATGGCTGTCCAATGCGTTCGGGTTCGTCGAACGCGTAAAGATTGGTGGGGACCACCGATCCCAGCTTCAGTTCGGCGACGGCGCGATTATTCTTGGCGATGTGGATGGCGCTCGCACGCCTCAACGATCCGGCGAAGTGACGCACTCAGTCATAGTAAGAGTCGATGACGTTCGTTCTCATTGCGCGCGGGCTCGTGCCGCTGGAGCACGGATTCTTACGGAACCAACCGACATGCCCTTCGGTGAGTGTCAGTACTCCGCCGAGGACCTTGGTGGTCACCACTGGATCTTCTCTGAAACCATCGCCGATATGGCTCCAGAGCAATGGGGCGGGGAGACCATGGTTCCCTAAGCTAAAAGGGGGTGCCCCACTTCATTGATACTTCTCTGAGGGTCCACCGCTTAGCTGCTGGTCCTGAATAGCTTCGGGAGTGCTGGCCGGTCCGGTCTGACTTGGAGTCCCGTGACGTTGCAAGACGTCGTCGACCGAGACCTTCCAGCCGCACATTGAAACCGGCACGTCCCGTCTCCGAGTTGGGGTGATTGGTCCGGGTTGCTAGAACAACCCAGACCGCCCGTCGCTCCGATCCGGGACGGCCGTGCCATCCCTCAACACCTAAAAGAGAAGGGATGACCATGACCATCGTAGAAGCTGCGCGTGGGATCACCGGTGGTGTCGACACACACCGCGACGTCCATGTGGCGGCGGCCTTGGACCCGCTGGGCGGATTGCTTGGTTCGGAGAGCTTCTGCACCGACTCGGCCGGCTACAAGGCGCTGCTGACCTGGCTCGAGTCCTTCGGAGAAGTGACCAAGATCGGCGTCGAGGGCACCGGTTCGTATGGGTCGGGCCTGGCTCGCCACCTGCGTCGAGTGGGCGTCGAGGTCATCGAGGTCGACCGGCCGGATCGCCAGAAGCGGCGGCGGACCGGCAAATCCGACCCGCTCGACGCAATCGAAGCCGCCCGGGCCGCCCTGAGTGGCCGGGCCACGGGCAAGCCCAAGTCGCGCGACGGTGCCGTCGAGGCCATCCGGGTCCTCGTCGTGGCCAAGCGCTCGGCCCGCCAGGCCAAGGTCAAGGCCCTCGTCCAGATGCGCCACCTCGGCTACAGCGCACCTGAACAGCTCCGTTGTCGATTGAAGGGCCTCTCGGTGCCCGCGCTGGTCGCCGAAGGAAAGGGTCTTCGCCCGAGTCGTTCTCCCGACACGGTGACGGCGGCCACCAAGGCATCGCTGTCCTCGCTGGCGCATCGCATCGAGCGCACTCGGTGCTGAACTCGCCGAGCTCGACGCGAAGATCGAAGCGCTCCTCATCGCCACCGTACCCAGACCTGCTCGAGCTCTTCGGCGTCGGACCCGACACTGCAGCGGCCCTCGTCATGACCGCCGGCGACAACCCCGAGCGCCTCCATTCCGAGGCGGCCTGGGCCCACCTCTGCGGTGTGTCGCCCATCCCCAAAGGGTCGGGGAAGAACAGCGGCCGGGTCAAGGCGCACGACGGCGGAGATCGTCAGGCCAACAGCGCGCTGTGGCGCATCGTCATGGTGCGCATCGCCCATGACCCCGAGACGCAGCTCTACTACGAACGCCGCCTCAAGGAAGGTAAGACCAGTCACGAGGTCATCCGCATCTTGAAGCGCTACGTCGCCCGCGAGGTCTACCGCTACCTTCCTCGCCGCTAGCTCCCCGGGCTGTGGGTCTGGCTATCCCCACTTCTGTCGTCCCTCGGGGCTGACTTTCCAGCGATTCGCCGACCCTCAGCTCGGGCCACCATCTCGAAAACGCGTGACTCAATAAGAGCCTGTCCTCGACTCGTGTGACTCATCAATGTTCTGTCCGCTGTTTTCACTCCCGAGCCCAGAAAGAGGGGTTGACAAGTGATAGGAGCTTCGCCGGAAGGGGGCAGCGTCAACCGATGGCGTTTGGCATCCGGTGACACTTCTTGGCGATTGAGACAGACTGTCCGCCAACATGGAACGTCCCGAGACCCGCTACGTCGCCGTGGGCGACGCTGATGTCGCCTATCAGATCGTTGGTGACGGCCCGATTGACCTTCTGTACTGCTACGGCCTCGGAAGTCATGTCGACATGTTTTGGGAGCACCCAGCTGGTGCCGAGACGCTCGAGCGGCTGGCGTCTTTCAGCCGTCTGATTTTCTTTGATCGTCGCGGCGCTGGGGCCTCCGACCGATTCCAGGGGGATGTTATTCCCACCTGGGAGGACTGGACCGAGGACATGGTCGCCGTGCTGGATGCCGCGAGTTCGGAGTCGGCCGCCATCCTGGGGGTGTCCGACGGAGGCGGGATAGCAACAGTCTTTGCCGCCATGCATCCCGAGAGGGTGTGGGCCCTCGTCCTGCTCAACACGGCAGCCCGCTTCATGGCGGCCGATGACTTTCCGATCGGGGTCTCTCCGGAGTCCGTCGAGGCCCTCGTCGAGATGATGGCCCACGCGTGGGGCACTCCCGAACTCGTGCAACTGACCTATCCCAGTATGGCCAACGACGCCGACGCCGTGCAGTGGATGGTGCGATGCGCCCGCGCGTCTTCGACCCCGCGGAGCGCCGCCTCCCAACTCAGACAAATGTTGCGAAGTGATCGGCGTCAGGCGTTGCCGCTGATTACGGCACCGACCCTCGTTCTCCGCAGCAGAGATTACGTGCTTGCCCCGGTCGAAGTAGCTCGCTACGTGGCGGAGCACATCCCCGGAGCTAGTTTTGTGGAGGTTCCTGGCGCCGACCACGGCCTCACGCCGTCGAACACGGCGATGCTCGACGAGATTGCCGCCTTTCTGACCGGGGAGCACCTCGTCGTGGAGGCCGACCGGATCCTCACCACCGTTCTCTTCACAGACATCGTCGGCTCGACCGCACAAGCCGCGTCCTTGGGCGACCAGCGGTGGCGGGCGCTCTTGGACATGCATGACCGCACCGTCCGCGATCAGCTCCGGCGATTTCGTGGGACCGAGATCAACACTACTGGGGACGGCTTCGTGGCCTCATTCGATGGACCTGCCCGAGCGATCCGTTGTGCTCAAGCCATCGTCGAGGCCACAAGCAAGCTCGGGATCGAACTTCGGATCGGATTGCACACGGGGGAATGCGAGGTCCGGGGCGAAGATCTCGGAGGATTGGCCGTCCATGTTGCTGCCCGCGTCGGAGCGCTGGCGGATCCCCGGGGGATCCTCGTTTCTGGCGTGGTCACGGAACTCGTCGCGGGTTCCGGGATCGAGTTCACCGAGCGCGGGGAGCACGAACTAAGAGGTGTGCCGGGGTCCTGGAAACTGTTTGCCGTTCGGGCATAACCGGACGCCAGGGCGGGAAGTCCGACTGCCCCGGTACGCCTGAACGGTGGGCAGTCCCGGCACATCAGAGGCAGTGATATCTCGATCCCTGGGGCATCCCAGAAGCGTCGATAGTGGCGCGCCTGACTCTGCCGGCCTAATGGAACACTTGGCCATCACCTCCGTCGCGTCGCGTGGGGCTCTCAGAGTCTGACCGGCATCGACCGGTCGAGGTCGGTGGGCGCCGTCCGCGACAAGACGGTAACCCCCATGGCCATGACGCAGAAAGCCACTCCCGCGATTGTCTTCTGGGCCACGCTCACCGTGAACCGCTCGTCGAATATCCAGATGCTCAATACGATGGCGACGGCTGGGTCGACCACGACGATCAGCGGTTGGGACACACTCAACGGGCCGACCTGTAAGGCGGCCTGTTGGAGCACGGAACCGAGGACTGCGGAGGCGATCAACGCGTAGATGGGCCAGTGCGCCAGCATGCCCGCCAGGCCCGATGCTGCAAGCACGTTGGTGGTCGCCTTTATGAACGCGGCCATCAGGGCCCATGTGATGGAGGCCGCGGTGGCGTAGAGCGCGGCCCGACGCACGGGAGACCCCCAGCGCGCCATGACTGCCAACACGGCGACAACCCCGCCGAAGACGGCCAGCGCGGAAGCCCAATCGGCCGCGTCGGGTTGCAGGTGGCCGCCATGGGGCTCGGCGGTGGTCAGGAATACCGCCAGAGACGCACAGGTGATCAGCGCAGCGGTCCACGCCATCTTGGCGATGTGCTGGTGGACCCAGAACCGGCGCAGGACCAGGGCGAAGACCAATTCGGTGACGAGGAGGGTCTGGACGACCGAGAGCTGCCCGCTGTGGAGTGCGACCGCTTGGAAGGCAAATCCCCCTGCCGCTGCAGCCCAACCGAGGAGCCAGAGGGGCTGGCGGATCAGGAAGGTGACGAGATCCCAGCCACGGTGCTTGTTTGACACACCCACACTTGCGGCGTGCTGGGTCATGAGGTGCACCGCGTTGGCCAAGGCCGCGGCCAGGGCGAAGGTGATAGTGACGGTCACGTCACGACTTCCGATCGAGTTCTACGATTCGAACCCATTGGCGGATTCTGGACCTTGGAGGACTGCCGATCCAGCCATGGGGAAATGGTGTCGTCACGCTACGCAAGTCGGGACCGGCCGTCACGACAACGATGCCGCAGACCCGGACCTGACCCCGTAGGCCGCGTCGGTGGGACATTTAGCGTTGGTTGCAGGCATCCACCGATTCGGCGGAAGCCCTTCGTAGGGTGCGTCGGGTCGGTTCTTCTGGCTTGACTGAAGTGTGGGACCGGAGCGGGCGAGAGTTCGACTCCATAACAGTGATCGTCGACCAGACGAGCCTCCCGACGCACGTGCATCCCTGTTCTGGAACTCGGCGGCCGATCATGAAGTCGGACCCCTGCTTCTCGAATGTCCGGATGGTCACACCCCTGCGGAACGTGCACAGTCGACGACGGAGAGCCGGCTGATCAGCCATCCAACGAAAGGACCATGCCATGGAGGAAGTGAGGTTGGGCATCGACGTCGCCTGTCGGGCCGACCACCAGGCCAGCCTGGCCGACGAGCGAGGCGAGTTCATCTGGTCGTCGTGGAAGTTCCGCACGACGACCACTGACCTCGAGCGCCTGTGGACGAAGATCCCAGACGGTGCCTCGGTGACCGTGATTCTCGAGCCCACCCGCAACGCCTGGGTGCCGCTTTCGGCCTGGCTCCAAGCACGCGGCGCCACGGTGATCTTGGTGCCACCAGAGCAGTCGGCCGACCTGCGGGACTACTACAACAAGCACACCAAGACCGACCGATTGGATTCTCGGGTGCTGGCTCGTTTGCCGCTGCTACACCCCGAAGGCCTCCGCGGCATCGACGACCTCGGTCCGGCGGGGTCACTCCGTCGTGCTGTGCGTCATCGGGCCAGCATGGTCAAGCGCCGCAGTTCCGCCTGCCTGCGTCTCGATGCACTGGTCGAACTGCTCGGTCCGGGCTGGGCCGATTCCCTCGGGTCGGCCAGCGCCTCGAAAACCTCCCTAGTCGTCTTGGAGAAATACGCCGATCCACGGGCGCTTAAGCGTCTCGGGCGCGCCCGGCTCAGCGCGTTGTTGATCCGCTCGAGTTCGGGACTCTGGCGCGAGGACAAGGCCGACGAGCTGTTGGCCATGGCGGACGAGACTCTAGCCCTGTGGTCTGGCGGAGGGATCGACTTCGGCGAGCTGGCCCACGACATCTCCTCAGAAGTCAGACTGCTGCGCCAACTCGACGGCGAGATCGCGACGGCCGACAAGCGGATCGCCGTTCTCTATGACGAGGCCGACCCCAAGGGCATCGTCGCTTCGGCCCCGGGACTCGGGCCCGTCCTCTCGGCGGCCATCTTGGGGAACGCGGGCGACTTCAACCGCTTCGCCAACCTGGCCGGCGTGCGCTCCTTCACCGGCCTTGTGCCCAAGGTCGACCAGTCCGGGCTGTTGGCCGGACACAAGGGCATCACCAAGGCGGGTGATGCCGGGTTGCGCCAGGCCCTCTACATGGCAGCCGAGCATGCCCGCCGCGTCGACCCGACGCTCGCCCAGCGCTATCACCGGCTCGTCATGGTCGAAGGCAAGCATCACAACTCAGCCATCTGCTCGGTCGCGGCCGTCCTCATCACCCGGATCGCCGCCTGCTGGCGCAAGGGAGAGCTCTATCAACTCCGAGATGAAGACGGAGCCATCACCGAGACCGAGGGCAGGGCAGCGTGTGCGGACCGCTTCAAGATCGACCCTAAAGTCCGGGCCTCCCGTCGCCGCATTACCCAAGCCAAAGTCCTCAAGAACAGGGTGGCGGGTCGAGGCAAAAAGGAGTCGGCCCGAAAGGTCGCTCCGGCCACCGACCCGCCGGGAGAAGAAGCTACCGAAAATGTGGCCTGAGGGGCTTGACCGCCGTTAGGAACTCACTTCGGCACCTAGGGGGCGCCGCCTCACTGTGTGCCCTCGCCCAAAGACCGAGTCCCCGTCCAACGGGATCAATCGCATAGTCCCGTACTTCATGAGATCGGTGCTCGCCTCGTTGCGATCCAAAGATGAACTACCGTCACTGCTGACCATAGAGGGAGGACACCAATGCCGACCATAATCGGGCACCACGACATCTCGAAGGGCAAGGACCACTGGCTGAGCTCGCCGAAGCGCGAAGAGCTGTTCGGCCCGCTCGGCGTCACCAACATCCGGACGTTCGTGAGCCCCGACGACCCGACGAAGGTGGCGGTCCTCATGGACGTTCCTGACATGGACGCATTCGCTTCCGCCATGCAGTCAGAAGCGGCCGCGGAAGCCATGCAGCACGATGGGGTTCTGCCCGAGACGATGGTGATCCTCATCGAGGGATAGACGAGCGCTCCGAGCACCCGGCACTTGGTGCCGGATCAAGATTGGTGCATAGGCATGCCCTTTTGTAACAACCGGGTGCCCCAGTGCGCCGGGACGGTGGGGCAGTTCGGCACCGGGGTCATGGAACGTTCAAGCGGACACCAACAGTTCCTGCTGTGCGTCATTCAAGGACTTCCCAGGTGCCATGATGACAAGCGGTGACGACCGCTCTAGGTGTCGCGGACTGGATGGTGGCCAGGGTCGAGGTACAGGGATTCCTGTACCAGTCGACGGCCGTGAAGGACATTGCCGAGCGCTTCGGTGAGGAGTTCACATACAGGAACGAAGAGGGCAGTCTCGCCATCGCCAAACCCGTACTGGAAGCCTTTTACGAGCACTTGGGAGACGCCGTCCATTGGGACCATGGGACCCAGGCTTGGCGTCTTGGACCGAAGATTGGTCATTCTTCCGGATAGGTTTCGAACTGTTCAGCGGAGGCGAATGGCGGCAGCCGACTGACTATCCCCATACGTCGGGTAGGTGGGTCACCTCCCGTGCCTGATGGCTCTTCGAGGTCGGCGCACAACAAGCCCGGGTAGTCTCGGGGTTCATGAGCCCGGTCGATGGCGAACCCAGTCAGGAGCACGAGAGTCAGGCTGAGGGTCCCGACCGCGCAGCCCAACCGCCAACACGCCTCCGAGGGGCGGCAGCGGGAATGGCGGAAGCGCAAGCCTGGAAGGGACAGCAGATCGCAAAAGGCTGGCGCAAGTTCGTGGACGCGCTACGCAGGCCGAGGCCTCCATCACACTGACCCCTATCGCCTGCTCGGTGCGCGGCTTCCCGCCGAGCCGGGCTGCCGAATCGATGGTGACCAACCATCAGCAGTCCGACTCTCGGGTGGGACGCCCCGGCCGAGAATCGAACCCGGTGCACTCGTTTAGTCGGAACGAGGCAGTCGTCCAGACCCAGGGCGCAGTAGAGAACGGTCGCTCGAGGCCGAGACAGCTCGGATTAGCATTGGGGATAGTCGGAACGAGGCAGTCAGCGAGAAGGGGCCTTCGGGCCCCTTCTCCGCGCCGGTTGAACCGACAGCATCCTGAGACCGGGTCGGGTGTCCCGCTTCGCCGGGAAAGGGCCGGGGTTAGAACTTGAAGCGAGTCAGCCCCCCGACGTCGGTGCCCAGCGTCACGATCACAGAATCTGGCTTGATGCGATAGACATTCCACGGGGGTGCTCCCTGCGACGGCGCGTTGAATGGGGCGGTAATACCTGTCCGGGTCTCATCGAGTGCGGCGGGCCACCCCTGGTCCGCCCAAGCCTGGGCAAGGCGCGCGAGTGTGGCCGGGTCGGTCTCCCGCTCTGCCGCACCTTCGGCGACGACGTCGGCATCGAGGATCGAGACCGCGATCGAACAGCGCGGGTCGCGGGCGACGTTGCGTGCCTTCCGAGTACCCGATCCGGTCTGGAACCAGAAGCTTCCGTCGAGCCAGAGCGCACCGACCGCAGTCACGTGGGGGCTCCCGTCCCCGTTGAGCGTCGAAAGCCACGTCGTGCGAGCGTTGTGGGCGTCTGGTGCCGGCGGCGATCCGGCATCGAGCTTTTCGAGGACGTTCTCCCAGTTAACCGGGGGTAGCCCATCCGTCGCCCCCAAGTTGACGATCTCCATCACGTCTCCCTTGGTAATCCTGCGATCCTGCACAGCATCTTGTCCTCCATTAGAGCTGCTCCGTAGTCGATGGAGGGTCGCTTCATGGAAATCGTAAGGCAAGCCCCCAAGGGTGACCCAGTACGGCGGGTGTGGGTGCTTTTGGCGCGCAATCAGATTGGGTGAGTTCCACTGCAGCTCTTTACTCCCGCCTTACCCCCCAACCGTACAGTTCCTGAATATTCGATTGACCTCGTAGGAGACCTCCGCATGGACCGACGAGAACGGAGGGGAGCTAGAGATGAATAGACAGAAACTGCATTGGAAGGAGATGTCTCTTTTGCTCCTCATTCTCATTGCCGCAATGGTCGTCCTCGTCGCAGTGCAATTGGTCTTTCATCTTGACCTGTCCGGCGGTGGCGGCTGACTCTGGGGGTGTCTCAGTTCGCCGGCTCTGTGCGCCATGGTTTTTCTGGCTTCTGCATGAGGTGGTGGACCGCAGCGCCAACTCCATCGCCCTGTCGGGGCTCATGTTTCCTGGTGAAGAGAGCAGGCCGGGGTCATCATTGGTGACTCCTGAGGGCTACGAACAGGTGCCTTACTTCGCATATCGGTGGCCCTCATGATCCATAGCTAAGTGCCGTTGTCGAACCGCCCCGTCCGCGGTTCGAGGTGCCATATTCCGGGGGCTACGAGAGTGGGCTACTGGCGATAACGAATCCCTGGGAGGTGGTTTCGTCCTCGAGTTCAGGTGCTCTGAGTACCGTGGCGTAGATCGTGAACCCTGATTCCTCCAGACAACCGGCAACCTCTTGCACGCTGTGCCGATAGCTGGTGAGCGGCAGGTGTGTGCCCTGCGCATCGGCTCGATATACCGGCTCACCCTCCGCCTGAAAAGCAAGTAGCAAATGGCCCCCCGGCATCAAAACCCTCGCCAGTTCACCGAACGCCTTGGCGAGCCGATCCGGAGGCGTGTAGATGATCGAGTACCAGCACACAGCACCAGCGAGCACACCCGTTTCGATCGGGAGTCCATCAAGTTGACCCTCTTCGAAACTGATTTGCGGATGTGCGGTCCGAGCGACCGCGAGCATTGCCTGGGACACGTCCACGCCGACAACGTCGAGGCCGCGTTCCGCCATGAATGCCGCGGCTCGGCCTGGTCCGCAACCAACATCGGCGACCCGAATGACCGTTTGCCTCTTGATCAGCTCGACGAAGGCCAGGAGCAGCGATCGGTCGAGCGGTCCCTCTGTCGCCGAGCTGATCTCCGTGCCTACGAACTGGACATACCTAGCCGATGCTCTGTCGTAGACCGCTCGGGCAGTTGCTACATGGTCCTCGTCTGACACACTCCAAGGCTACGTGTTGGATCTCCGACAACACGACTGAGTGACGGGTTGCTGTACTGCCAGCGTCGCCGGCCTGTGGGGCACTCCGGCACGATGTGGATAGGGAGCCAAGGATCTCCGGATCGGCGCAACAGGGTCTCGGTCGAGCACGCGACAAGGCAGTCGGCTTCCCAAAACCAGACTTGTTCAGAAGGAGCGCCGATGGGCGGGGACAGATCAGCGTCTAGAAGTACCAGCCCGAAGGGATCCAGGGGACCGGGACGGCCATGCCGTCAACGAACAAGGACCCGCGTATCTGCGCCGTGAGACGCGCCTGATGGAGTACGTCGAACGCCCACTGCTGGGCAGAGGTGAGCCCGTGGACCAGGATTGGCCCCTCAGAGCCGGCGAGGAACCGCCACAGGAGGACGGCGGCTGTCTGCTCGTCAGTTGCCCCCAGCATGACCAGTCGGTCCGGGTGCCAAAGCACCCACCCTCGCCCGGGGTCGCTGTCCACCACGTCAATGCGGCAACGCCCGTCACTCAGCGCGAACGCCACGTCCTCGGTACGCGAACGGCCCAGCTGTGCCTCCACCTCGGCCACCAAATCGAAGTCCCCCTCATCGCCATCCCGACCGGGCAACGAGGGTGGGATGGCCTGGCGGTCGGGTCGGCCTCCCATCTCTGCCGTCGGGTACATGGCCAGCCCGGCCAGGAAGTAGCGGCGCATGGCCCGGGGGTCGGGCGAGGACTGGATCATGCGCTGGGTGGCGCCGGCGGCGTAGCCCACAGCCGCCTGGAGGAGCCGCTCGCCCACTCCCCGGCTCTGGAACTCTGGGTGGACGAACAACATGGACAGCCCCCAGAAGCTCCCCCGTCGGACAGACTCGGCAACGCCCACCACCTTCCGTTCCGAGACCGCCACCCAGGCTCCGGGCCCGTCGCGCTGCACGAAACGGGCATGGCCCACACGGCTGGCCTCCAACTGGGCGTCGCTCGGTGGGGTGCGCGGCGGGAGCTGACCCGCTTCCGCCTGCGCGGCATCGGCCGCTTCGACCACGGCCATCGCCGCTTCGACGTCGTCGAGGGCCATGGGTCGCAGGTCCCACCCCGCAGCCTCGCCGGTCGCGCCACGCTGGGATGTCACGCTATCCATGGCCCCATGCTGGCACGCCGTCCATCCGGCCTGCCTTGCGTCCCCGCCCAAGACTTGCCGACGAGCTACCTCGGTCACATGGCTTCAACGTCAGTCACCACCGCGTCAATACCCTGCTCGGATCTCCGGCGACGCTGACATCGGTTGAGAGTGCCCCCTACCGCCCCGGAATAGTGTCATGTGCCGCTCACCGCCGGTCCCGGGGCTACCCCAGCCGAGTCGCGGTGATCAGGACGGTCTCGAAGTTCATGACGAACGAACCGCCCTGGTCGTCGATGGCCGCGCCGATGGCTTCGAACAGGCGCTCTCGGACCGCTGGTTCGAGAGCGGCGTGGTCGCTCCGTGAGACAAGCTGGTCCAGCCACTCATCCCGCTGGTAGGCCCGCGTCCATGGGAACCACTTCTCTGTCGGCGCACCGAAGTCGGGCACCGCTGACACGGCGTCGATCTCCGGGCCGAGGCCGGACTTCACGTCGGATGACCGATCGGCCGCGTACCCCCGGAACAGACGATGACCGCCGGGCGGCACGACTCTCGCGTACGCCTCCTCGAGAGCATCGGCCAGATCATCGGGCTGACACCCCGCGTTCCAGATCAGACAGAGCTTGCCGCCCGGCCGCAGCACAGAGGCCGCCTTCGCGGTAGCGACAGGGAGGTCGAGCCAGTGCCAAGCCTGCGCCGAGGTCACCCGGTCGAAAGTGCGACCAGCAGAGTCCCAGGCTTCGAAAGCAGCAATCTCTACTTCGACCCCATGACCGCGGGCGATATCCGCCATTCGGGGGGCGAGTTCCACCCCCAGCACCTTGGCGCCGCGCTGGGCCATCTGCCTTGAAGCGATCCCGGTGCCACAACCCACGTCGAGAACGTCCAGGCCCGCAGGCACTGGACCGAGTAGCTCATCGATCACCGCATCGGGATAGGTCGGCCGGAACCGGTCGTAGGCTTCGGCTTGCTGGTCGAACAACCTCGAACGTTCCAGGGCCAGGGGTCGAGCGGCCAGACGGTCGCGTTCCTCGCTGGCATCCACAGACGCCAGCCTGCCCCAGATCGCACCGGGACCAGGGCAGTCTTTAGCTGGTCACCCGGTAGTGGAGGTGGACCACACCGTTGCCAAATCGTCCCTCATGGAGTAAATCAAGTCGGGTGCGGACCTTGCTCGGAAGAGCCTGCTTCCCACCTCCCACCAAGATCGGATTGAGAAATAGATGAACCTCGTCGATCAAGTTGGCCCGAAACGCGAGTGCGGCGACCTCGGCACCACCAATGGCCAGGTCGTCTCTCGCTGACCCCTTCATCTGCCGGATCATCTCGGTGTCGAAAGTGGCCTCGATCCTGGTTCTTGCGCTGGATGCCATTTCCAAAGTTCTAGAGAAGACGACCTTCTCGGCCCCTCGCCAGATCTCGGTGTAGTCCCGGAAGATTGCGGACTGATCGTCGCCGGTGGCCGCCGTCTCCCAGAACACCATGGTCTCGTACATGCGTCGGCCGTAGAGGTAGGTCCCAATCGGCCGCATGAGGTCGTTCACGAAGGCGTGCACCTCTTCGTCTGGGGCCGCCCAGTCAAAATGGCCGTCCGCGTCCTCCACAAAGCCATCGAGAGATGTGATCGCTGAATAGATCAGTTTGCCCATGGCCCGGACGCAACTCCTAAGTTCGGATCTTGGACCTCATCCTGGCACCTGAGAACCACCGACTGGCCCAGTGCGCCGGCCCTGGAATGCCACCCAGCGGCCCTTCAGGCATAGGCGGGCCTCGCCCGAGGGACCTGCCCGCCGGGAGCGGCCGTGGGTGCGCGTTCGTCCGACTAGACGATCTCGTGCGATCCTGCGAGTTCGAGAATCGATCATCAGGAGGCAGCCATGTCCGAGGTCCGTGTCCACAACTTCTCGATCTCCCTAGATGGGTTCGGGACCGGCGCCGGCATCAGGTTCGAGGCCCCGTTCGGTCACGCCGGGGACCGCCTGCACGAGTGGATGTTCGCCACCCGATTCTGGCGCTCGATGGTCGGCGAGCCCGGCGGCACCTCGGGTGTCGACCACTCGTTCGCCGAACGCCATGGCCTCGGCATCGGTGCCGAGGTCATGGGCCGGGGCAAGTTCGGTGTGCAGACCGGCCCGTGGACCGATGTCGGATCTGACGACGAGTGGCGCGGCTGGTGGGGGCCGAACCCGCCGTTTCACACGCCGGTGTTCGTACTCACTCATCACCCGCGCCCGTCGATCGAGATGGAGGGCGGCACCGTGTTCCACTTCGTCGACGCCAGCCCGCAGGAAGCGCTCAACCTCGCCCGGGAGGCCGCCGGGGACCTCGACGTGCGCATCGGCGGTGGCCCGACGGTCGTCCGCGACTTCCTCGCCGCCGACCTCATCGACACGCTCCATGTTGTGCAGGTGCCGATCCTGCTCGGCCGTGGCGTTCGCTTGTGGGACGGCGTCGGGAGCGTCGAGGAGCGCTACGACATCGAGGCGGTCTCGTCACCGAGCGGCGTCACCCACTTAACCTTCACGCGTCGATAACCGATCCTGGCGAACCTCCTGCGAGGAAGAGGAAGTCCCCCCTTCAGAGCCTGATCGACGAGCGACACGTCACGCTCTCGGAGGGCGGGCAGACGGCCCGCCGACCCGGACGGTGACATTTCGGATCGCCAGGTTGGCCCTTTACCAGCCGATATCGGTTGGACAAGAGGCGGGGTGGTACGCCGCGAAAGCGCCGGACTGCCGCGCACCTGTCGCGAGATCGCCGAGCGATGAGTGCTGCGGCATCCTGTGGTCGTACTGTCGAACCCGCGACCAAGGAGGAACTTTGATGCGCAGCGTGACCTATTCGATGGGTATCTCACTTGACGGCTACATCGCTGGGCCGCATGGCGATTTCGACTGGACGGAGCCCGACGACGACGTCTTTCGCTTCGTCACAGACGAGATCCGAGAGGTGGGGGTCCACCTGTTGGGTCGGCGGCTCTACGAGACGATGCTGTACTGGGAGACCGCCGACCAGGATCCGTCGCTCGACGATTCAATGCTCGAGTGGGCCGCAATCTGGAAGCCACTCCCAAAGGTGGTGTTCTCCACCACGCTGTCAACGGTGCAGGGCAGTGCCCGCCTGGCCTCTGGCGGCCTGGCGGAGGAGATCGAGCGGTTGCGAGCCGAGGCGGGAGAGGGCAACATCGCGATCGGCGGCGCAACTCTCGCCGCCGAGGCGGCCGCGTTGGGTCTGATCGACGAGTACCGGGCCAGGGTCTATCCGGTGTTGGTTGGCAGTGGCATTCCGTTCTTTCCCCAGTGCGAGCGCCAGGTGAATCTCGAACTCGTGGAGACCCACACATTCAGCTCGAAAGTCATCTTCCTCCGCTACCGCGTGGCGCGCTAGCCGGCTCATGTGCCGAACCCCTGGCCCCAACTAGCACGAGGCGAACTAGGAGGTTCGGCTCCCGCACTTCGCAAGTGCACTTTGGTCGAGTAATGCAAGCTCTACGGCCCCCGCTGGTGTGGGGTGAATCAGAATTGGCTCGGGCAGGAGATACCTCCTCTGGCTGCTTGCATGGCGACTCAAGAAACGACTCCAGTCGGCCACCTTGTACTTCCTGGGGTCCCGTGCAGCGAGAGCCCTGATGTCAGCGTTGATTCTCGTTGCGATTGGCCTGTGGCCGAGGGTATCTGCGGCGGGGTTGACGGTGGTCAAGACAACACACGGTGTGCTTCTTGTTATGCGAATCAGCTTGTCCCAACTCGATATCCAGTTGGGGTGCATGCCGCCTTGCAGCGCATCGTTCGTCCCCAGATTCTCGACCACGGCGTAAGGATGAAATCTCAACGCCGATTCAAGCGCTGGCAAGCCTTGGTTGATGCGAATCCCGATCACGGCCAGAACCTCAACGTCATAACTCGGATCGAGAAGTTGATGTATCGCAGATGTGCCGAGAACCGTAATCGAGTCCCCCTCGAACACGACGCTCGGTTTGCTCGCACCCGGGCTGCCGCCCGCCAAGACGATTACCGCGAAAGCAAGGAAGAATCTCACACGCTGGGCATCGTAATCTCGGCGTGACTCCACCCCCGACCCTGCCCCAGACAAGCCGGACTTCGGGCTACCCCTGAACGATAGATGCAAGTGGCTTCGTGGGTACCAGGAGTGACACCGGTTGGCGCGGGGTTGACCGTGATCCGCCGCAGCGGTCAGGGCGGGCCGCTGGACAGGATGGTGGCGCGCACCAGGCCGCGGGCCTCGCGTAGGGCGGCGTGAGTCCGTCCGACGACGGTGAAGGCGGGGGAGCCCGTTTAGCGGAGAGGGAGACGGAGACGTAGACGTAGACGTCGACCTCGGCAGCGGCACGAGGGGGTGGGTAGCGTGGGTTCCGCCAGGCTCGGTTGGGCCAGCACGGTTGACGTCGCTTGCAGGGGAGGACACCGCCATGGATGAGTCGGTACGCCAGCACAAGTTCGTGCTCGAAGAGTCCGAGATGCCGACCACCTGGTACAACCTCGTCCCCGACCTGCCGAGCCCGCCGCCGCCGGCCCTGCATCCCGGGACGCTCGAGCCGGCGGGCCCCGACGACTTCGCCCCACTGTTCCCGATGGATCTCATCCTCCAGGAGGTCTCGATGGACCGGTTCATCGAGATCCCGGGCGCCGTCCTCGACGTCTACCGGCAGTGGCGGCCGAGCCCGCTCTACCGAGCCCACCGCCTCGAGCGGGCCCTCGACACCCCGGCGCGCATCTACTACAAGTACGAGGGAGTCAGCCCGGCAGGCAGCCACAAGCCCAATACTGCGGTGCCCCAGGCCTACTACAACGCGAAGGCGGGGGTACGGAAGCTCACCACGGAGACCGGGGCCGGGCAGTGGGGCTCGGCACTGGCTCTTGCGTGCGCGCTGTTCGGCCTCGAATGCGAGGTGTGGCAGGTGGGAGCGAGCTACGACCAGAAGCCGTACCGGCGGCTGATGATGGAGACGTTCGGCGCCACGGTCCACCGGTCCCCGTCAGAGTTGACCCAGGCGGGCCGCACCTACCTGGCGGAGAACCCGCACCACCCGGGCTCCCTCGGGATCGCCATCTCCGAGGCCGTCGAAGTTGCGGCCCAGGACCCTGAGATCCGCTATGCGCTGGGCAGCGTGCTCAACCATGTACTGCTCCATCAGACGATCATCGGGGAAGAGGCCCTGCTCCAGCTGGCCAAGGCCGGTGAGTCAGCACCCGACGTGATCGTCGGGTGCACCGGCGGGGGCTCGAACTTCGCGGGACTGTCCTTCCCGTTCTTGCGCGAGAAGCTGGCCGGAAAGATGGCGCCGACCATTCTGGCGGTGGAGCCGGCGTCATGCCCGTCCCTCACCCGTGGCGTCTACGCGTACGACTTCGGTGACTCGGCCGGCATGACCCCTTTGATCAAGATGCACACGCTGGGTCACGACTTCGTGCCTGATCCGATTCATGCGGGCGGGCTGCGCTACCACGGCATGTCACCCCTGCTGAGCCACGTCTACGAGCTCGGCCTGATTGAGGCGATGGCCCTCCCGCAGACCGAATGCTTCGCGGCCGGCATCGAGTTCGCCCGGAACGAAGGCATCGTGCCCGCGCCAGAGCCGACGCATGCCGTCGCCGCGGCCGTCCGCGAGGCCATCCGGGCCAAGGAGACCGGCGAGGAGAAGGTGATCCTCACCGCCCTGTGCGGGCATGGCCACTTCGACTTGGCGGCGTACGACGACTACCTGAACGGCCGGATGGCGGACGAAGACGTCACCGACGAACGGCTCGCCGCCGGGCTGGCGACGATGCCCAAGGTGGGCTGAGTCGGCCTCGCTACCCGTCACGGTGCTCCCAACCCGGTGGTCAGGGCGTCACACAATCGAGCTCCACCAGACCAAGAGGAGCGCGATGCATCCTTCCCGGGATACTGCTCGTGGTCTCCGGTGGCCTCTTGTCCCTGCGCGAGACCGCCGTCAGATCCATGCATTTTCCGTACGGCTTCTGGTTGGGCCTACGGGCAGTCCTTCGCTGTGGCCCGTGGGCCTGGGCGTCGGCGGCACATTCTTTCCTCCTGCTCTTTGCCGTCGTGTTCCTTGCCACCGGCGCACGGTCCTGCTGCTGCGTGCAGAACTGGACGTCCGTGCGTGTCGATGGGTGGGTCGTGTAGCCGCCGGCGCGGTGGTTCTCCTCGTCATCGACCTGGCGAGCACCCTGGTTTGGGCGGTGAATCTGTCGCCGCAAGCACCGGGATTCTTGCTCTGGAGCCATCAAGGCGTGCTGGGTACATCGCTCTTGTCGGTGTTCGTCGTCGCCGTTCTCGTAATGACGTCAGCCGTTGCCCTCGTGAGCACGGCATGCATGCGGCTGCAGGCGCACGGAGACCCCGGGTAACCCCTGCGAAATCGGGTGTACACCCTTTACTACTGTGGCCCCATGAGCAGTCCGCGAGTGCCCGGTGGGGTCGTACACAAGCTTCCAGGAGACCTGCGCCAGGCGCTGATCGCCAACCCCACAGCGCTCCACGCCTGGACGGATATCACACCTCTGGCCCGCAACGAGTTCATCTGCTGGGTCGAGGATGCCAAGCAGGAGATGACCCGAGAACGCCGCATCCGCCGGACCCGGGAGGAGCTGGAAGAAGGCCAACGGCGGCCCTGCTGCTGGCCGGGGTGCGCGCACCGCGAGCGCACCGGCAGGTAGCAGTCGGCGGGATCCTCCCTGTCACCATTACGGGGGCACTTCGGCGCGCTGGGCAGCGTGATTCATCGGTCGCCCAGCGATTCTCGTGCCTCCCGTATGGCGTAATACAGCAACACGTACCCGGTCAGAGGGTCGGCCCACCACCATCCGGTTACGGCGTTCAGGACCAGGCCGACGAGCACTGCGGTGGCGAGGATGCCATCGATCAGGGTGATGCGACCCTCGGCTTGGAGGACCGGATTACCCAAGGCGCGGCCCGTCTTGGCTTTGCCAAACGCGAGTCCGAACATCACCACGGCGGTCAGAGATGTCCATGCGATGCCGAGCGGGCTGTGATGGGGATGGAACCCAACGACGAGAACAAGGGTGCTCTGGATGCCGAGGTAGATGGCCAATGTGACAAAGCCGACCCCGATGAGACGCATGGCGCGGTGTTGTCGCTCGACGCTCACATCGGCCAGCTCCCACAAGACAATGGTCGAGGCACCTATTTCGATCAGGCTGTCGAGACCGAACCCTGCGAGAGCGACAGATCGGGCCTGGATCGCGGCATAGGCGAGCACGACGACGCCAACCACATTCCAACCGAGCGTGGCCCCTTCGAGCTTGCGACCGCGGTCGAGGAGCTGTTCCCGACTCTTGCCTCCGGTGGACTCACGCACCCGCTCAGTGTCCCAGATCGCCCCCATGTCGCTATCGACCCGGGTGTCGCCGCCTACCGATCAGTGGGCGAGATCGGCTGCTCCATACCAGCGACGGAGCGCGACCCCAGACCAGACCAGCTCGACGGCTCCAAACGGCCACGCCCCAGAGAGGAAGCCGTACACGCTCGAGAGTAGGCATCCGAACGCAAACAGCAGGATGAACTGTCTGCCTTTCCTCTCCAAGGCATACATCGCCATCATGAACGAAACGGCGCAAACCCCGTAAACGGTGATGCCAGCGCTGGACATGTACTCATTCAAGCTGACCGGGGCGGCCAGGCGCACGATCAGGAAGGTTGAGATCCCTCTGCTTGTGGGTGGCGGAACTCCCGAGGGTAGGAAGCCGGCGAGACAGAGCGCGGCAAGAGAAACGTCGCGGTTCGACGCTTGGTCACAGGACCCGATCGCTCAGGCGTCGCGGCGCACGAGGACCCAGCAGCCGATCGCCAGGGTCACCACGGTGTACAGCACGAGCAAGGCGAACCCGGTCCACGGGCTGAAAGCCGGCCCGACGCGGTCGGGCGCCCCGTGGGTGGAGAACATGACGAAACCGATGTTGGCCGGAAGGTAGCGGGCGACGGCGTCGCTGATCGTCGCAGGCAACGCCTGCACGATGAGGGGCAGGACCAGCACCACCCCGACGAAGGTCGAGATGGCGCCGGCAGTGTGCCGGATGATCGTCGCCATTCCCAATGCGAGCAGCCCGAGCACGGCCAGGTACAGGCCGCCGCCAACCACGGCCCGCAAGACGCCAGGCTGCCCCAATGATGCCGAGCCGCTTGAGAGCACGGCCTGGACGTTGTGGGGCAGCTTCACCCCGAGTTGCTGGGCGTGTTGCGCGGCTGCTGTCGACGACCCGACGGCGTGCTTGGCCGCCAGGATGGCCTGGCCGAGGGCGAAGGCGCTGAAGGCGAGGATCTCGCTCACCACGACGGCCACCGCACCGAACACGAAGATCTTGGCGGTGAGCACGACGGGCCGGCGGGGCACGGCCGACAATGTGGCGCGGATCGTTCCGGTGCCGTACTCCGCGCTCATCACCAGCACACCGAGCACTCCGAAGATGAGCTGACCTAGGAAGATGCCGACGAGGCTCCGGCGGGTCGGATCCTCGATGACATCGGAGGGGTTCACCGTGCCCGTGCCGAGCGCGCACAAGCCCACGACTGCCACCACCGTCGCGACGAGCGTCCACATGGTGGAGCGGACCGACCACAACTTCGTCCACTCGGCTGCCATGGCCCGGCGCAGACCGACGCGACCGGAGGGCAGCGCAGTCTCGAAGGAGGCCGGAGTCCCGACCACGGCAGTCACGATCCACCCCGGAATTCGACGGCTTCGTCCGTCAGCTCCATGAAGGCGTCCTCCAAAGATGCGACGGGGGTCAGTTCGTGCAGTCCGACACCGATCGATGCGGCCAGGTCCCCCACCTCCGGTGCTGACAGGCCAGTGACGGTCATGGACCCATCGGGGTCGGAGATGATCACTCCGCCCGCATTGATCACGGCGTCGGTCAATTGATGCGGCGCCGGCGTGCGGACCTTGACAGATTGACGGGAGCTGCGAGCGACGAAGTCAGCTACCGAGGTCTCTGCGATCAGCTTGCCCTTGCCGATGACCACGAGATGGTCGGCGGTGAGCGCCATTTCGGCCATCAGATGGCTCGAGACGAACACGGTTCGACCTTCGCCGGCGAGGGTCCTGCACAGCGTGCGCACCCAGCGGATGCCCTCGGGATCGAGCCCGTTCACCGGCTCGTCGAACAGCAGCACGCCGGGGTCGCCGAGCAGGGCAGCAGCGATGCCCAGGCGCTGGCCCATCCCGAGCGAGAACTTGCCCACCCGTTTGCCAGCCACCGCACTGAGACCCACCAGCTCCAGGACCTCTTCGACGCGCGATCGAGCGATGGCGTTGCTCCTCGCCAGTGTGAGCAGATGGGCGCGGGCGGAGCGACCGGGATGGATCGCCTTGGCTTCGAGGAGCCCGCCCACTTCCCGCAGTGGCCAGGGGAGATCGTGGTAGCGCCGGCCCAGCACCGTGACGGAGCCCGACGCCGGCGAGTCGAGACCCATGATCATGCGCATCGTGGTCGACTTGCCCGACCCGTTGGGCCCGAGGAAGCCGGTGACGGACCCCGGACGGACGTCGAAGGACAGGTCGTCCACGGCCACAACGTTGCCGAACCGCTTAGAGAGCCCCCGGGCCTCGATCACCGGGTAAGCCTTGCACGGCGCATCGCCTTCTGGGTATCGGGGAGAACCCTGATGACCGAGACCCATCATCGGGGAGGACCCTGACCAGGTCGCTCTCCCCCGTCCCATACGCCGGGTGCCCCTGCCCCTAGCGGACATCGGGGCAGGTCCGGCCGACATAGGTGGTGAAGCACCGTCTGACGCAACCACCGGAAGGATTCGAGCTTCCCGAGGTGCTCCAGATCGCCAGTTGCCAATTAGGGCTCGATGACAGTCCATCCGCGACGACGAAGCTCACCGGCGAGCTGATCCGAGGGTACAGAACTCAATGTTTGCTCTCGGGCGGATTGACGCCACGTTGGCGCAGCAATGGCAATACCCTCGTCAGACTCTGCGTCGAGTAGCTGGTCAATAAACGCTGTCGCTTCGTCACGTGAGAACTTTCCTGCGGCTTGACGCTGGGTAAAGCCCATTGGGCCGCGTGCATCACGGAAGTCGGAATGTCCGGCCCCCCTGAGCAGTTCCAGGAGCTCTCGGACCTGCTTCGCCGAGGCTGGTGGACCTGACTGCTGACCGAACGCCATTGCGGGCATTCTTGCCCACATGACGATGAAGCGGCGTGGGTGCCTCCGTGCGCTGGTGGGAGCCGCCACAGCTGCAGTGCCGTACCACCTGATAACAACGGACCGTGAGGTTCGTCCGCCCATCGGACTCAACGGCTATGAGACAGTTGGTGAAGGACCTCGAGAGTTCCGAGCCCACTTACAGCGACGTGGGCGCCACATTCACAGGAACGGCCCCGAACGGGTTTCACCACGACCGCTACAAGACGGTGTTGGGTAATGGACCCGAGACGTTTCAGCGTGCCGTAGCGGGTCTCAAGGGGTGGGAAGCGCACCGTCTGCCCGGTGTGCGGGTCTTCCCAGATGACCAGGAGATCCGCACCGGTGCGACCGTCGTCGTGACGCTGGGAACGCCCATCCTGGCCCTGGCGGCACCCTGCCGGATCGTCAGCGTCATCGATGGGCAGACCCGATGGGGCTTTGCATACGGGACGCTGCCTGGCCACCCCGAAGAGGGTGAGGAGGCATTCGTCGTTTCGATGTCACCGGACCAGACCGTGCGGTTCGAGATTGAGGCGTTCTCCCGCCCAGGCGATCCACTCGTCCGGCTGTCGGGCCCGATCGGCAGAGGCATTCAGAGGGGCGGGACTGGCGGCTACCTGCGTGCGCTCAAACGATTTGTCGATGCGGACGGCGACTAGCCCACAACGCCGGCTCCGGGTCCCGCGGGGATTTCAGACTGGCATAGCGTCTCTGGACTCGCTGCGGCTCCGCTACTTCGGACGCAATCGCCCCATGGGGGCCTTTGGCTCACGACGTCCGGCAGATCTGGCAGGCATACACCTCAGGCACCTGACGAACTTCGAGGTCAGTCAAGCTCCGGGAGAATTCACGCGCACCCGTGGGTGCCCATAACGCCGTACATGAAGGGGCGGGGCCGGATCAAGAGCCTTTCTCTGTCGATCGTTCCTGATTCACCCATCGGCGTCCTGCACGAGAGCGCGCGCCAGCGAGACGTCGGGGTCAACGTCGGGCGATGCCCGCCGAAGGCTTGGCGTTGACGCCGGCGGCGAGCGGCGCATCCTGTCCGAGGACGCCTATGTGGTACTGCGAGTTCCCATCACTGCTTGGGTTCTGTCACGCTCCCGTGGGCAGCCAGCCATTCATTCGTCGATCTCCGCACATGATGGGGTTCGGCCACGTCCCGACGGGCTCAATCAGAAACGACGGCCACACCAGAGTCGGTGGGCCACGGCGTTAGTCGAGCTCGCGTCGGTCCGTGGCCGAGACTCAAGCGGCGGCCTCGAGGCATCGGACCTCCCCGTCGCGCATTGCGTAGAAAGCGAGGGTGAGCAGCTTGCGGGCGACGGCCACGCGGGCCTTGTACTTGCCGGCGTGCTCGGCGATGCGCTTGTAGTCGGCGCGTAGCTTCTCGTTGCCCTTGGCCCGGTAGTTGCCCACAGCCTCGATGGCCGCCCAGCGGACCAGCGGTGAGCCCTGTTTGGTGATCTCTCCGCGGTGGACGACCTCGTCGGACTCGCGGTGCTTGGGCGTGAGCCCGGCCCAACTGCAGAGCTTCTTGGCCGAGCTGAAGCGGGTGATGTCACCAATCTCAGCCACGAAGATCGCCGCGATGACCTTGCCGACTCCGGGCAAGGTGAGCAGGGCCCGATAGCCGGGGTCGGCCTTGAGTTGGGCATGGATGTGCACATCGAGCTCGGCGATGGCCGCCTCGTAGACGTCGAGCAGGTTGCGCAGCGAGTCGAGGCGCAGGGCGTAGGCCTCGGGGAGCTCGAGACGGTCGAGTTGGGCTTGGCCGGTCGGTCCCCACAGCTCGCCGACCACGGGCAGGATCCCGTTCTTGGCCATGACCCCGTGGATCTGCGCTTTGGCACTGGTGCGGTGGCGGATGAGCGAATAGCGATAACGCACGAGCTCGCGCAGCTCTCGGACCTCTGGCGGCGCGATCCAGCCCTCGGCCAGACGTCCCAGGGCCAACATGGCGGCCAGGTCCTGGGCGTCGCGCACGTCGTTCTTGACGCGTCGGTTCCCCCAGTTGTTGCCGAGCGCATGGGCGAGGTGCACGTGGGCGCCGAGGTCTTGGAGCACATCGGCCGCCCAGTACCAGCCATAGGTGGATTCGAGCACCACCTCGGGCTCGGGCCCGGCAGCGGCCATGGCCTGGGCTAGTTCGAAGGGCTGGCTGACGAAGCGTTCGGTGCCGAGCACCTCGCCGTCTTCTGCCATCCGGACGATGGTCGTGCTGCGTCTGTGTAGGTCGATTCCGACGTACTGTCCCATAGGGGCCTCCTCCTCTTTCGAGGTTTTCTTTTGCAAGACCGAGCATGCTCGGATCTCACAAGGGGCGGAGGCCCCGCCCCTTCATCGCATCAGGACGGCGCTCCGATTTAGGCGTCGACGTACAGCTCGATCTCGTTCCCGTCCGGATCGAGGACGTGCACGCTTTTCGTAAAGGTCCGCTCCGTCTCGTAGAGGACGGGCGTTCCCGAGGCATGGAGCACATTCCGCACGAGACTGAGCGTCTCGGCTGAACTGCCGACCTTGAATGCCACGTGAGCGAGCCCTGTGGCTTCATGCTCCGGCTTAGAGGCAGTCGGACCGAGCTCCATCAGGGCGAAGTCGTGATGGGTCCCCGGGGTCCCGAGGGTGAAGAACGTCATATGCGGGTCCGTAATCCGCAAGATGATCCGCATTCCCAATAGGCGCGAGTAGAAGTCCTCGGACTGGTGCAGGTCCCGGACCTTGATTACGACGTGCCCGAGAGCCTCTACGTGCACGACGGCTCCTTCGCTCCGGGGCACCTCGAGCGCGCAACTGCCAAGACGCGGTCGCTGTCTTCGACGCTCAAGGGCGGCCCGATCGGCCTGAGGTCGTGTGAGGAGGCAACTCGTGCCAGCTCGTCCATGGGCGGGAACGCCGGTTGACGGGGAACGACGCGCGCCGTGGCTGGAACGCCCAGATCGCGAATGAGGTCCCGAAAGCTGGTGTTCTCGTGCACCAGCAGGATCCGTGCCTCTCGGTCACCGACTACCCGGAACGCGTGGGGCACACCGCGGGGCATGGAGACCCAGTGACCGGCACCGACGACGAGCTCGTCGTCACCACAGCGCACGACCATCTCGCCATCGAGGATGTACCAGGTGTCGTCGAGGTCGTCGTGGACGTGCAGCGGGGGCGCAGCGCCGACCGGCAAGGTCATCTCGAGCACGACGGTGTCCATCCCCGGCGCGCAGCGATGTTCGACGACCAAGGTGTCGAGGAACCACCAGGCCTGCGCCTGCTCGCTCTTGAGGGAATCAACGACTGCTGTGGTCATATCGAACACCTCCAAGCCATAACCCTGTCGCGGATCAGGTAGTCAGGGAACCTTACGACAAAATAGTATGGTAACCTTACGATCATGTCAAGCGATCTCCGGGCCGACGTCACCATCGGACAGCCAAAGCGCTACGTCGGCGCCATGTTGCGCGTCGTCTGGCAGTGGGTCCGCGATGAGATGTACGCCGGCGTCGTTGCGGCGGGGTATGACGATCTGAGCGCCGCACATGTCGGGCTCTGGCGCTATCCAGGCCTCGACGGACTACGTCCAAGCCAGCTTGCGGACCTGGCGGGGATCACGAAGCAGTCGGTCAACGACCTGCTCGGGCATCTGGAACGGCACGGGTACCTCGGGCGCGTACCCGATCCGGCCGACGGAAGAGCCCGCGTGATCCGACTCACTTCCAAGGGACGGCGGCTCGAGCAGACAATCTACGCCGAGGCGGGGGCGGCCGAGATGCGGATCGCTGAGATCTTGGGGCCGCGACGCTTCGCTCAGCTGCACAGCTCTCTTGAGCTGCTCGCCGAGCGATTCACCGACGCAACCGAGGACGACCAAGGATCTCGCGCGTCACACCCCGTCGTACGTTGAGAGATGCGACCATTTCAGGGGGAACCGAGGTATCCCGTTCGCCGGGTTGGTGTCGCTAGACGCTCTCAAGGCGAACTGGTCACCTGTGGCATCGCAAGCCCAAAGAAGGGACGCGCCTCCCGTGAGTCGATGCTTCGAATGTCGTCTAGGTCGAAGTCATAGAGCAGACTTTCCGGGATTCGTTGCGAGAAGGCCTCTTTGAACACGATAAATCGTTCACTCGTGACCGCTGCAAGCAGAGGCCTTCCGCCTTCGCGAACAATGCCCGCCCCATTGACAGAGGGTCGTGGCGACGACTTCCATCTCCCGGACGGAGGTGATTCTGAACCCCTGTTCGCTCGACGGAGGAGACGCTACGCCCCTTGGTTGGCCTAAACGTCGCCGTGTCGAGGCTGAGCCTTGTCGAACCTCTGCCCCCCACTTCGCCGGAGCGGAGACTCCTGGCCCGGTGCGGAGGCCGTTGGCCGACCTCTGAACTCAGAAGTGATTGGCTTTGCGGCGCCGAATCTTGTCTACTTTCTGATTGCTAGGCGCCCACGGTATGCGGAATCAGTGCGAGAGAAGGCATGCGATATGACGTTCGTTCCGTACGACCGGCCGATCCGGGCTGCCTTCATCGGTCTCGGTCGGATTTACGACCTAAACGTCCGGGCCTACACGGGAAACCCGGATGTCGAAGTCGTGGCACTCGTTGATCCAGATCCGGATCGTCGTGCCCAACGACAAGTCCACTGGCCCGAGGCACGGACGTTCGCCACGGCAGCCGAGCTCGCATCGAGTGGCCTGGCGGTCGATGCGGCCGAGGTCCTGCTTCCGATCCCTCTCCATGTCGAGGGCGTCTGTGAAATGCTCGGCTACGGCTGGCACCTGAACTTGCAGAAGCCGATGTGCGGCGAGTTGGGTGAAGCCCGGCAGATGCTCGAGGCGGCCCGAGCGAACGACCGCGTCCTTCGGGTCATGGAGAACTACCTCTTCTATGAGCCGTTGCAGAAGATGAAGGAGACGGTCGAGTCAGGGGATCTGGGTCCGGTGACCGGGTACCACATGAAGATGGTGGGCAGCGGGCGCGGTGGATGGGAGGTTCCCCGGTCCAGTTTCGAATGGCAGTTCGCCCAGATGCGCCGCGGCCGGGGCATCCTGGTGTTCGACGACGGCTGGCACAAACTCTCTACGGCGTTATGGCTCTTCGGCCCGCTGCGAGAGGTGCGGGCGTGGGTGGGCGAGACGGAGGTGTTCGCGGACATCAAGGTCGACGCACCCACCACAATCGTCTGGGAGCATCAGAACGGCATCCGCGGCGTGTGGGACATCACGTTGGCCCCCGACATGTATCTCCGGTCCGACTACTACACCAACGACGAGCGATGGGAAGTCACGGGACGTCGAGGCTACTCACGGGTGAACCGGTGCACCGGCCGGGGCATTCAGCAACCGAGCCTCGAGACCTACGTCGACGGCGAGATGCTGACATTCCATGCGCTCGACGACGACTGGGCCAGTAGCTTTCGGAACTCCGGACGCCATTGGCTGCGCTGGCTCCGCACTGGCGAGGGCCCTCTGTTGTGGGGAGCCGAAGAGGCTGTCGACGTATTGCGATTCGCCCTCGCGATATATGCCAGCAGTTCGGCGGGCGGAGTGGGCATCGACCCAGCGTTGATTCGGGAAGGTTGACTCATCGGTCTGACCCGCGCTGAGCAAGTTGAGTGCAGAGGAAGAGAGAAGGAGAGGAATGGACCATGGCAGAGGAAGGCAAGCCGGTCGAAGTGTCACGCAGAATCGAAGCACCGGCGGCCCTCATCTTCAAGATCCTGGCGAATCCGCAACGTCACGTGGATTTCGACGGATCCGACATGCTCCGGGGAGCCGTCGTGGACCGTCCCATCTCCGACGTGGGCGACACCTTCACCATGAAGATGCATCGGCTCGGAGACGACTACCTCATGCTCAACTATGTGGTCGAGTTCGAGCCAGATCGGCGCATATTTTGGGAACCGGCTCCCGGAGACCCTTCGCGGGCTGAGGGTGATGATCCATCCAAGGTCGGCATCCCTGCGGGCTACCGCTGGGGCTACATCCTCACTCCCGACGGTGACGACGCCACCGTCGTCACCGAGGTCTTTGACTACGGCCCCTTGCCGGAGGACCTCCTGCGTGATGGCGGGGTGTGGATCAACGGGACCAATTCGGTGCTTGAGTCCATGACGGCCAGCCTGGAGAGGCTCGAGAAGATCAGTACCGAGTAGGACCGCTGCCGAAGCGCATCTATGAATCGGTTCTTCAGAACGTCCGAGTAGGCAGACCCCCCTGTCCCATTGCACCGGGTCGAGGTGCATGTGGCCAATCTTTGAGGCAGTCGACTACGAGCGCGAAACTGCGGACGTGAACGACGATGACCTGCTCGCCGAGCAGCGTTCGTACTATCGGGCGCGAGCGCCCGAGTATGACGAATGGTGGCAGCGACGGGGTCGGTATGACCGGGGCGAGGAACAGCTGCTCGAATGGCAGCGCCAGGTAGCGGTCGTGGACGACGCCCTAACCGCCTTTGGCGCTAAGGGCTCGGTATTGGAACTGGCGGGGGGAACTGGTTGGTGGACTCAGCGTCTCGCACGGACAGCCGACCGTCTCACCGTTGTGGACAGTTCGCCTGAAGTTCTCGCACTCAACCAGGAACGGGTGGGACGCTCCGATGTCAACTATGTCGTCAAGGATCTCTTCGATTGGCAAGCAGACTCCGAATATGACGCTGTGTTCTTCTCCTTCTGGCTTTCGCACGTACCAAGGGCCCGATTTGGCGAGTTCTGGTCCCTCGTTCACTCATGCCTCACTCCCTCGGGCCGGGTGTTCCTCATCGACAATCGAAACGACCCAGTGCCAGACACGACGACGAAGGATCCATTCGTCGTCCGATACGACACTGACCTTCACCTTCGTCGCCTTCGCGACGGATCGCGGTACCGGGTCGTCAGTGTGATGTACGAGCCAGGTGAACTGCGGTCACTCATCGAGGCAGAGGGCTGGACGACTGAGATCCGAGCGACGCGATGGTTCATTTTCGGCTCAGCCGGGCGCCCCTGAATCGAACTGCCCCTCACGCCGGCGATGCAACCCTTCTGGGTAGCCTCTGAAAGGTGATCGCCGGCGCCACCCTTCGCATCGACAGGAAGCCGGGATGGCCGGAGGCGCCCTGTATCAGCGACACCAGGGGTGTTCCCGTACGGCCGGTAGGCGGGACACGTCGGCACGAGTGGGATACCCCAGGCTCAACGCTGCCCCAGTTCGGACCAGCGGCCGGCACAGTGGTCGTCGTGGGGGTTGGATCATCGGCCGGGGTGGTGCTACCGACACAATTTGGAGGCGCTCCTTCAAATTGCGTGCTCATCGTGGACGGGAACTCAGGTGTTGTGCTTGCACCACCGAGCCCTCCCTGCTGAGTTGAGGCTGCCCATCGCCTCCTAACCCGATTGTTGAGTGTGTGCCCCCGTACACCCGCTGAGGGATGGACCACCCGTTCCGGCCTAGGCTCCTCCCGCATGGCGTGTCGAGCGAGAGGAATCGGTCATGAATGATGAATGGGGACCACTGGGAGCGCTTGCTGGGGAGTGGGAGAGCGACAAGGGTGGCCTCGACACCGCGTTCTCGCATTCCGAGGGAAAGGTGTTAGGCAGCCCCTACTTGGAGAAGTGCACGATGAAGCCGTTCGGCCCGGTCGACAACGGTGACCAGCATCTCTACGGCCTTGACTACAAGAGCGCAATGTGGCGAGGCGACGAGGAGAACCCCTTCCACACAGAGGTCGGCTACTGGCTGTGGGACCCGGCCACCGGCGAGGTCATGAAGGGTTTCGTCGTCCCCCGCGGCATTACCGCTCTGGCCGGAGGAACCGCTGCCGCCGACGCCGCCGAGTTCACCCTGAGAGCAGTGCTCGGAGGGGCCCAGTACAACATCGGTGAGAACAAGTACCTAGCCAAGAACGCCAGCACCCTGAGCTACGAGGTGACTGTCACCGTGGGCAAGGACACCTGGTCCTACGACGAGGTCACCATGCTCCGGATGAATGAGTTCGACGAGCCGTTCGCCCACACCGACCACAACACCCTGCGCCGGGTGGTCTGAGCCCGGACCGATCGGGAGCCTCGGCGCAGGGGGCCTGCCTCCAGCGTCCGGCTGTCACGCACGTCGGTACTCCAAGGGTGCCCCGCTCGCCGGGACGGGCTGACGGTCCCGTCTCAAGCCATGGTCGACATCCGGGAGAAGATCTCGGCAGCGCATGACTCTGGAGAGGCATGGCTGGTGTCGACGGTCATGTCGTATTCGACGCCGTCGTGAACAACGGCTGTCTGGGATTCGGCCATTCCTGGAACCCGATCTGGCCGCAAGGCCTCCCTTGCTCCTGCGACTTCAGGGTCGCATTTCACACCGACCCATAGCACCCCAAGGCCGCCGAGGGCCGCCCGCAACCGTTCCTGACTCTTTCCGCCGCCAAGGAATACTTCGTCAACAATGACTCCGGGCCCGTTGGCAGCAATCGCGGCAATGCCGAGATACCAGGACGCTTCCAGGTCCTGCCATCCGGGCCCGACGTCGACCTGCCCGGTTTCCCCTATGTGAAGGAGAGATCCATCTTCGAGCCCCTCGTCTGGTATCGCTCTGATCAGGTCATCGATTCCAAGCAACAACCAAGGGGTCGTCAGGATCGCTTGAAGGCTCCGCGCGATTGTTGATTTGCCTGCTGAAGATACGCCATTCAAGACGACGACTTGGGTCCGCACGAAGGCAAGATAACACTGCCCCAGTTCGCCGGATGGGTGCACCGAGTGCCGCGTTTCACGCAAAGGCGCGACGCGCTCGATGGAGGAGTGACCGGCGGCACCTGTGAACGGGGTCTAGCGTCTCGCTGGCTCTCCGCCTTTGTTGACCCTGACTGATACTCGTGACGAATGATGGACCGGTGTCGAATTCCGACCGCTCGGCCAAGTCGCCCCAAGGAACCATTCTCGAATGGTGGAGCCCACTTGTTCGGATCAGTGTGCCCCCGTTCGCCGGCCCGGTGCGCATCCGCCGAGAATGTCGACGTGGCGGCCGTCGGGACCACCGGTCGCCTCTGCCCTCCCTCTCCGGGCCGATAATGGGTACTGGTATCACGCTGGAGGGAGGCGCCATGGCAGTTCAGCTCAATCACACCATCGTCCCAGTTGAGGATTCGGAGGCAGCGGCCAATTTCCTTGCTGAGATTCTCGGCCTCGATCCCCCGAAACCCTTCGGGCCGTTCCTGTGCCTGGAGACCGCCAATGGCGTCAGTCTCGACTACGACGACCGAGGGACTCCAGAACACCATCACTACGCGTTCCTCGTAACCGAGGAGGAGTTTGACGCCATCTTCACCCGGGTCACCGAACGTGGAATTACCTTTTGGGCTGACCCTGGGCACCAACAGGAGAACCGCATCAACGACCACGGCCGCGGCTTCTATTTCGAGGATCCCTCCGGTCACAATATGGAGGTACTCACGCGGCCCTACGGCAGTTGACCACGCGCGGCCAGAACTAACCCAGTGCGCCGGGACGGTGGGCCATCGCACCGCATGGAGCGACACACAACCTGACGCCGGAAGGACACTTCCACATCCGCCCGCCGCTTCTGGCGAATCTTCCAGGTTCTACGGTCAGGACCTTGAACCAGGGCCAAGGTTCAGTAGATCGATGAAGGAGCGCTCGGCCTTGGAGAGGCCCGTGAACTCCATTCCAACTCGCACCACTCCATCCGGACCTGGCTTTGCGTTTCGCACCTGGCCAGTGAGGGTTACATCGATTGAAGCACCCACCGGAAGCCGCACGGAGACACGACACCCCACGAGATCGGATGGGTAACGAAGATCCATGCCGAGACCGAAATCCGAGAAGTCGAACACGCCGCAATCCCGCCACAGGTCGGACGGTTCGCCCTCGACGTGGCAAGAGCCCAACCAGACGACGGATTGGCGTTGTGCCCGTCGGCGATTCAGGTCTGGCTCGGGGTCGCTCATTGGCCAAATCTACTACTGGGCCTCGTGCCCCAGTATTGCCGGAAGGGGCGTTTTCGCGTGACGTCGGGCAGTACCGGGTGGTCAGCTCATGGCAAGCGGGCCCGAAAGAATGGCCGAGCCCGGCGATCTTCTAGACTGACGACGGCTGGAGAACGGGGTGACGGTTGGAGTTCGCTGAGCGCGAAATGCAAGTTCGGATGTTCGTAGACGAGGTCTGGAATGGCCGAAACTACGGGGCGGCCGCCGATCTCTACAGCGACAAGTACGTCAATCCGTTCGGGTCAGGGCCCTCGGGCAGAGTCGAGCCGATCCGCCGCTACCACGACTCCTTTCCTGATCTCCACCTGGACGTCGAGGAGGTGATCGTGGCCGGCGACACGGTCGTCTTGAGGGTCACATTCCGCGGCACCGACACGGGAGGATACGTGGGCAGGGCCCCGACGGGACGGGCCGTGGAGGAATGGGCGGTCACCATCATGTATTTCGAGGGCGACAAGGTCGTCAGGGAATGGATCGGAGCCGACAAGCTCGGCCTGTTCATTCAGCTGGGGGTCTTGGACGACCCCTGGCCCAACTAGGAATCGCCCGCGCCTTACGCGGGAGGGGGCTGACGCCCCGACTCAACGCGATGTCGGCAACTACCCTGACCGCGGTGATGGGACCCGGACGATTGTTGGCGGCCGGTCGGGACGCCGACATCTACGAGTACGGCTCCGGACTCGTGCTTCGGCGCTCCCGGGAGGGGCGTTCGCTTGCTCGCGAAGCTCAGGTCATGCAGTACCTCCGTACCGAGGGCTTCCCCGTGCCTGCGGTGGAAGAGGTGAGTGACGACGGCCTCAGCATGGTCATCGAACGCATCGAGGGTCCCGACATGGTGGCCCTGATGAGCAGACGCCCATGGGCGATCCCACGTCTGGGACGCGTGCTGGCCGAGCTGCATCTTCGGCTTCACGAGCTGGCGGCTCCGGACTGGTTGCACGGTGCCCCGGTCGGCCGTGGAGATCGTCTCCTGCACCTCGACCTCCACCCAATGAACGTGATGATGAGCTCGCGAGGACCGGTCGTCATCGACTGGACGGGTGCGTGCCGTGGTGATCCCGCCGACGACGTGGCGCTGGCGTGGGTCCTCATGGCGGCGGGCGAAGTGCCGACCGGTCGGCTCATGGGCATGATCCTCGGTCGCGCCCGCGCTGCCCTGGTCAAGAGCTTCGTCGACTCCTTCGACCACGACGTGATCAAGCAGAGACTTCGTGACGTGGTGGCATGGAAGGTGTTGGATCCGCACATGTCCGACGCCGAGCAAGCCCGGATGTGGCAAGTGGTGGAGGAGGCCGGCGGCGGCGCACCGTCGTAGGACCTCGGAACCATGACGCCGCGGTGCGACGACGCCTGTATCCTCGGGACGTGGTCAAGCTCGTGTTCTGCCTTCACCGGCGGTCCGACGTCGACGAGGCCGCCTTTCACCAGTACTGGCGAGAGGTGCACGGGCCGTTGGCGGCTTCCTACGCTCCGGTGCTCGGGATCCGCAAGTACGTGCAGCTGCACACGACGGATGGTCCGGTGTCCGACGCCATCGCCGCCGATCGTGGTGCACCTGAGCACTTCGACGGCGTCGCAGAGTTGTGGTTCGACAGCCTCGATGCGATCGTCGCCGCCACGCTCACCCCCGAGGGTGCCGCCGCGGCGCGGGCACTGCACGCCGACGAGGCGACCTTCATCGACCACTCCCGTTCGCCCATCTTCTTGACCGAAGAGCACCCCATCCTCTGAGCACCTGCCCATGGATGACGACGTGCGCTCGGCGCTGATCCGGCAGTGGGATCTGATCGCCGAGGCCGTCCCGCGGATCGACCTGGAAGCGCCGAGCCGCGTCGCCGGGTGGCGCAACCGGGAGGTGCTGGCGCACCTCTACGCCCAGCCCTCCCTGCTGCTCCGCTTCCTCGAGTCGGAGTCCGATGCGGAGCCTGCCGTCCGGGCAGCCGAGAACCTCGCTGGAACCAGGGCCTTCGGCGAGCTGATCGACGCTTCCGCCCGCGAGGGGGCCACCCGGGAAAAGTTCGACCTGCGCCTTCCCGTCGAGCGTGCCCGCACTGCGGTGCTGACCGCTCACCTCGGTGCCACGATCGAGACGCTGCAGGGCTCCATCACCGTCGCGGACTATCTCGTCACGCGCTGCGTCGAGGCGGTGGTGCACGGGAGCGACCTCGTGGACCCGGTCGCGCCCGACCCGGTGGCGCAGGCCATCACGGCGACGGCGCTGTTCGAGCTGCTCGCGGCCGTCGCTCCCGACCTCGCCGCCGAGGCCCGGGCGCTACCGGTTGCGGCGTGGATCGACGTGGCGACGGGTCGAGCGCCGGCGTCGGGTCCGCTGGCTGCGGCCACGCCGGTCATGACGTAGGGGCCGGCCGCCCGGATGACCGGCGCCGCCCCTAGGAGTTCTGGGGCGGCAGCTCCTTGGTGGGCGGCCGGGCCGGCGTGGCGGCGGGGGGTGCCGCTCCGTTGGGGCTGGCGTCGCCCATGTTCTCGTTGCGCAACGACGACAGCAGCACCTCCGCTGCGCCCATGAGGCTCGTGGCCTCGTAGGGCACGACCACCTTGGCGTTGTCGGCCGTCGCAATGTCCTGGAGCGCTCGCAGCTGCAGCACGGCGAGCGTGTGCGGGTTGATGGCGACGGTGTCGATGGAGGTGAGCCGGGACGCCTCGCCCTGGCCGCGCAGCTCGAGCGCCTTCTTTTCGCCTTCCGCCTGTAGCTCGAGCACCTTCATCTGCGCCTCGGCGCGGAGGATGGCGGACTGCTTGGCGCCCTCGGCTTCGAGCACGGCGGCCTGCTTGCGCCCTCCGGCACTGTTGATGGCGGCCTGCTGCTCTCCCTCTGACTTCAGAATGGCCGCCCGCTTGTGCTGCTCGGCCTCCTTCTGCTCGGACATCGCCTGCACCACGTTCATCGGCGGTGTGATGTCCAGGATCTCTATGCGGTTGAGCCGCACTCCCCATTTGGCCGTGGCATCGGCCATGTGGTCCTGCATGCGGCTGTTGATGGTCTCACGCTCGGAAAGAGCCTGGTCGAGGGACAGCTCCCCGAATACCGCGCGCAGCGCCGTGCGTGACAGCTGGTCCACCGCCAGCTGGAAGTCGTTGATCTCGAACAAGGCCGACTTCACGTCGATCACCTGGCAGAAGATCGTCGCACTCACCTGCAGCGACACGTTGTCCTTGGTGATGACCGCCTGCTGGTCACCCGTCATCGGGAACTCGCGCACGTCGACCTTGTCCATCCGGTCGACGAAGGGCGCCAGGATGTGCAGGCCGGGCTGCTTGACGGCCTTGAACTCGCCGAGCCGCTTGACGACGCCGACGCTCCCCTGCTGGACGATCTTGATGAAGCGGGATGCGAACAACGAGATCAACCCGAGGACCGCCAATCCGGCGACGATCAGTATCCCCAACACTTCTCCGGCCGATGCGAGCATGGGGTACCTCTCTTCTGGTTGTGGGGTGTCGCTAACTGTCGGCGGCGTAGACGACGAGCAGGCCGCGCTCGACGTCTGCGACGACGACATCAGTCCCTATGGGGATACTGGCGTCAGGGTCGAGTGGGATTGCCAGCCACTCCTCACCCCGGGCCCGGATCCGTCCGGGATTGTGTGCGCCCTCGATCGCCTTGGTCACCAAGGCCGTGTCACCGATCATTCCCTGAACACCGCTACGCACGACGACCACGCTACTAGCGCCCGATGAAGACGGGCTCCCGCTTCTCAGCGAAAGCGGCCATGGCCTCCGCCGTGTCCTTGGTCGAGAAGTTCAGGGCCTGGCAGCGGGCCTCGTCCTCGACCGCCTGCTCCATGGAGGCCATGGACGAGGCGTTGAGCATCGTCTTGGTCATTGACAGGGCCAGGGGTGGGCCGGCGGCCAGCGTGGCTGCCCAGTCGTCGACGAAGGAGTCGAGCTCGTCGACCGGGAGCACGCGATTGACCAGCCCGATGGCGGCCGCCTCCTCCCCGCTCCACATGCCGCCGAAGAGCGCGATCTCCTTGGCCCGGGCCAGGCCGACCAACCGGGGCAGCAGCCAGGAGGCGCCGTTGTCGAGCGCCAGGCCACGCCGGGAGAAGATCATGGAAAGCCGCGTGCGGTCACTGCACACGATGAGGTCGCACCCGAGGGCCAGCGAGAGGCCCGCACCGACAGCGACGCCGTCGACCTTGGCGATGGTCGGCTTGGTTACCCGGTGCAGGCCCAGCGCGACGTCCCCGAGCCGGCGCATGCGGGCCAGGCCCGAGCGGGAGCGGTCGGTGGCGGGACCGTCGGGATCAGAGAGGTCCGCGCCCGAGCAGAAGGCGCCACCGGCGCCCGTGAGGACCATCACCCGGTCGTCGTCGCTGTCCTCGACCTCGGCGAAGATCTGCTTGAGCTCGTTCAGCATTTTGTTGTTGGCGGCGTTCTTGCGCTCCGGGCGGTTCATCGTGACGGTCACGACGCCGTCCTTGCGCTCGACAATGAGGGTCTCCATGACCTTCGACCCTAGGCCGCGCCGTGTCAGAACGCACCTTCGACGACGTGCAGCGTGCCGCCCTGGACGGCCGCCACGTCGAAGCGCACCTCGGCCCAGCGTCGGTCCTGGCTTCGCAGGTAGGTGGCGGCGAGACGGCGCAGTCGCAGCTGCTTGGCCCGCGTCACCGCCTCGAGCGGGTGCCCGTGGGCGGTGTGGCTGCGGGCTTTCACCTCGCAGACGACCAGGGTGCGGCCACGGGCGCAGATCAGGTCGACCTCGCCGGCGGGGCAGCGCCAATTGCGCTCGAGCACGGCGTAGCCGTGCGCCCGGTAATACCCGGCGGCCCGCTCCTCGCCGCGGTGGCCGAGTGCGGCGTTGTGCCGGTTGTCCCCCACGGCGGGGGAACGGTCGATCAGAGCTCTTGTTCGGGCAGGCGCTCGATGTTGACGTCGCGGAAGGTCACCACACGGACCTCGGGGACGAAGCGTGCGGGGCGGTACATGTCCCACACCCAGGCGTCGCGCAGCACGAGCTCGATGCACGCCGGGGTGGTGTCCGAGCGCACGTTGAGCGACACCTCGTTGGCCAGGTAGAAGCGCCGCTCCGTCTCGATCACATAGGCGAAGACAGGAAGGACGGCCCTGTACTCCTGGACGAGCCCGAGCTCGATCTCGGACTCGTAGCGCTCGAGGTCCTCCTCGCTCACTCGGCGCCGGCCCTACTCGTCGGCGGCCTCCTCGACGGCCCCGTCGTGCACCGCCGCCTCCGCCATCTCGGCCTCGTCGACCATCTCGGCCTCGTCGACCATCTCGACGTCCAGGTCCTCGACGTCCAGGTCCTCGACGTCCAGGTCCTCGACGTCCTCGACCGCTGCCGCGGCCGCCGCCTTGCCGCCCCGGGCGACCCGCCGCTCCTTGATCTTGGCGGCCTTCCCATGACGGTCACGCAGGTAGTACAGCTTGGCCCGCCGGACATCGCCCAGCGTGGCGACCTCGATCTTCGCGATGGTGGGCGAGTGCACCGGGAAGGTGCGCTCGACGCCGACGCCGAAGCTGACCTTGCGGACGGTGAAGGTCTCCTGCACGCCGCCACCCTGGCGCCGCATGACGGCGCCCTGGAAGACCTGCACCCGCTCCCGGTTCCCCTCGACCACCCGGACGTGGACCTTGACGGTGTCGCCGGGGCGGAATTCGGGGATGTCGTCGCGCAGGCTGTCGCGATCGATGGTCTCGGTGGGGTGCATGGGAAGCGTCCTTCGTTCACACCGGCTCAGTGCCGGACGGAACATCGTAGCCGTGCTCGGCCAGAGCCCGCACGTCGCCGGCGCTGAGCGCCGACGCCCTGACCAGGTGCGCGATCAGGTCGGGGCGGCGCTCGGCCGTCCGCAGCAGGGCCTGCGTGCGGCGCCAGGCGGCCACGGCGCCATGGTCGCCCGAGCGGAGCACCTCGGGCACCGGCCAGCCCCTGAACTCGGCCGGACGGGTGTACTGGGGGTACTCGAGCAGCCCCTCGGCGAAGCTCTCGTCCAGTGCCGACTGCTCGTTGCCCAGTACCTCGGGCAGCAGCCGGGCCACCGCCTCGACCACCACGAGGGCGGCGAGTTCCCCGCCGGCCAGCACGAAGTCGCCCACCGAGAGCTCGCCGTCCACCAGGTGATCGGCGACCCGCTGGTCCACCCCCTCGTAGCGGCCGCAGAGCAGGGAGAAACCACCGGGCGCCCCGGCCAGCTCGGCGGCCCTCTCCTGGTCGAAGCGCCGCCCGCCCGGGGCGAGCAGGTAGAGCGGCCGGGGCAGGTCGGGGACGGCCTCGACGCAGCGAAAGATCGGATCGGCCCGCAGCACCATGCCGGCGCCGCCTCCGAAGGGGCTGTCGTCGACGGAGCGCCGAGGATCGTCGGCGCCATCCCGGAGGTCGTGCACGCGCACGTCGAGCGCACCCGTGTCGACGGCCCGCCCGAGGATGGAGGCGCCGCAGTAGCCGGCGACGACGTCGGGGAAGATCGTGAAGACGTCGATCCTCATGGAGCCGGCCTCACAGGTCCAGCAATCCGTCGGGGATGTCGACCTCGACCGTCCCGGCCTCCGCGTCGTGGCGCGTGACGAAGCGGAGCGGGATCAGCGCACCCGACCCGAGCACCAGGAGGTCACTCGCCGGATTGGCCTCGACCGCTGCCACCAGGCCGAGCTCGGCGCCGTCGCCATCGAGCACCGTGGCACCGACGAGCTCGTGGACCCACAGGGCGCCCGGCACCTCGAGCGGCTCGGCCTCGAGGTCCACGCCGTGCAACCGCTCGGCCGCCTCGCGGGACGCCACGTCCTCGAACTGCACGATGAAGCGATCCGCGCCGAAGGGTTTCGACGAGACGACGCGGAGGGTGCCGCGGGAGGAGGCGAGCTCCGTCCCCGGGCTCAGGCGCTGCGTCTGGTCGGTCCAGAGCTGGACCACCACCTCGCCCCGCAGGCCGTGGGCCTTGGCGACCCGGCCGATCTTGAGCAGCTCAGTCGTCGACGATGTCCACGCTGGCCTGGACGCCGTCCCGGGCGCCCGCCACGTTGACCAGGGTCCGGATCGCCTGGGCCGTGCGGCCGCGGCGGCCGATCACCCGTCCCATGTCCTCGGGAGCGACGTGGAGGTTGAGCCGCACCCCGCTGCGGCGGTCCTCGGTCTCGATCACGACCGCGTCGGGGTCGTTGGACAGCGAGCGGGCCAGGTAGCTCAGGACGGTGAGCGGCATGCCTCCGTCGACCGCCCGCAGCTCGTTGCCTTCGCCGACACCGTCCTCGTCGTCCATGTCGTCGCCGTCGTCCAGTCGTCGACGTCGTCCACGTCATCGACGTCGTCCACGTCGTCCACGTCGTCCACGTCGTCGATGTCGTCGTCGACCGCACCACCGCCGGTCTGGTTGATGTCGCCCGCTTCGTAGAGGTTGGTCACTTGGCCCTCGCCGCGGCGAACTCGTCCCAGGCGCCGGAGGTCTTGAGGAGGCGCTCGACGCGCTCCGTCGGCTTGGCGCCGTTGACCAGCCACTTGACGGCCTTGGCGTTGTCGATCTCGATCACGGCGTCGGGCTCCGCCGTCGACGAGCCCCGGGGCGCGTAGGTGCCCACGATCTCGAGAAAGCGCCCGTCACGGGGCGACCGGCTGTCCGCGGCCACGACCCGGTAGGTCGGCTGCTTCTTCTTACCCATCCGCACGAGGCGGAGCTTGACTGCCACGAGGTGGTTCCTCCAAAGGGATCTGGACGTATTGGCCGTCCATTCTGGCAGATGGCGGGACTACCGGCCTTTCGGCGGTGTCACCCGCCCGCCCTTCTTCTTCTTCTTGGTCCCCTTGTTGACGCTGACCACGGGCCGGGCGGGCGCCGGCGCAGGCAGGCCAGGGAAGCTCGAGGGCAGGTCCCCGCCGTCACCCATCAACTGGGAGAGCATGTCGAAATCGGGCTGCCCGGGCTGTCCGGGCTGTCCGGCGGCACCGGCGCCGGCCGCCTGTTGGGCCATCTTGCGGGCGGCGCGGCCGCTCATCCCGGCCATGTTGGGCATCCCGGGGAGGCTCGGCATGTTGCCCGAGGCCATCCCCTTCATCATCTTCTGCATCTCCTTGAACTGCTTGAGGAGCGTATTGACGTCCTGGATGCTCGTGCCCGAACCGCGCGCCACCCGGCTGCGGCGCGAGCCGTCGAGCAGGGTGGTGTCGGTCCGCTCGGCCGGGGTCATGGAGCACACGATCGCCTCGACCTTGGCTACCTCGCCGTCGTCGATCTGGCCGGCGGCCTGGCGCATCTCCTTGGACATGCCGGGCATGAGGCGCATGAGGCCGCCCAGCGACCCCATCTTCTTCACCTGGCGCAGCTGGGAGAGGAAGTCCTCGAGGGTGAACTGGCCCTGCATGAGGCGGCTGGCGCTCTTGGCTACCTCGTCGGAGTCCATCGTGCGCTCGGCCTGCTCGATCAGGCTCAGCACGTCGCCCATCCCCAGGATGCGGTCGGCCATGCGGTCGGGGTGGAAGAGGTCGAAGTCGCCCAGGCGCTCGCCCGTGCTGGCGAACGCGATCGGCTTGCCGACCACCCCCTTGACCGAGAGGGCGGCGCCGCCGCGAGCGTCCCCGTCGAGCTTGGTGAGGATCACGCCGCTCAGCTCGAGGGTGTCGTGGAACGCCTTGGCGGTGGCGACCGCGTCCTGGCCGATCATGGCGTCGATGACCAGGAACGTGTAGTGGGGCTCGGTCGCCGCCGAGATGTCGCGGATCTGCTGCATCAGCTCCACGTCGATGGTGAGGCGGCCCGCCGTGTCGATGATGCAGATGTCCTTGCCGAGGCGCCGGGCCTCCTCGAGTCCCGCCACCGCACAGGCGACGGGGTCGGTGGCCTCGCTGAAGACCGTGACCCCGGCCTGCTCGCCGAGGACGCGCAGCTGCTCGACGGCGGCCGGGCGCTGGAGGTCCGCGCCCACCAGCAGCGGGTTGCGCCCCTGCTGCTTCCACCACAGGGCGAGCTTGGCCGAGTTGGTGGTCTTGCCCGAGCCCTGCAGCCCGGCCATGAGGACGACCGTCGGCGGGCGGGACGCGTAGCTGAGCTTGAGCGTGTCCCCGCCGAGGACGCTGACCAGCTCCTCGTGCACGGCGCGGATCACCTGCTGGCCCGGGGTGAGGCTCCGCGAGAGCGCCTCGGTACTGACCCGCAGCCGGATGCCGTCGCAGAAACGACGGGCGACGCTCAGCTCGACGTCGGCCTCGAGGAGCGCCGTGCGGATCTCCTGGAGCGCCTCGTCGAGGTCGGCCTCGCTGATGCGCCCCTTGCTCCGCAGGCGGGTCGAGATCCGCTCCAGGCGGTCGGACAGGGCGTCGAACATGGGGTCTCAGGTTAGCCACGGAGGCCCTCGGCGCCGGCCCGGGCGCCGCCAGCTGGCAGGCTGGTCCCGTCTATGGAGATCGCCGGCTTCGTCGAGGCGCTGCGGCACGAGGGCGCCCGCATGACGGCGGCGGCGCGTGCCGTGTCGGCCGACGCACCGGTGCCGACGTGTCCCGACTGGGTGGCGCGTGACCTGATCCGCCACATGGGTGGCGTGCATCGCTGGGCGACCGGCTACGTGGCCGAGGCGCGCACCGAAGTCCGTCCCGAGGGCCTCGACGAGATCGTCGGCCGTTGGCCCGACGACACGGAGCTGGCCGACTGGTTCGAGTCCGGGTACCTGGCGCTGGTGTGCGCCCTGGAGGCGGCGCCGGCGGACCTTCGGTGCTGGACGTTCCTTCCCGCGCCCTCGCCGCTCGCCATGTGGAGCCGGCGCCAGGCGCACGAGACCGCGATCCACCGCGTCGACACCGAGTTGGCGGCGGGCCGGCCGATCGGCGACGTGTCGCCCTGCACTCCTGCGTTCGCCGCCGACGGCGTCGACGAGCTGCTGACCTGTTTCGTGCCCCGCCGCTCGACGGGGTGGCGAGCCGAGCAGCCGGCGACCCTCGGCATTCGCTGTGTCGACGACGACGGCGCCTGGCTGTTGTCGATCGGGCCCGACGGCGTGACGACCTCGGCCGGCGCCGGCGGCGCGGCGTGCACGGTCCGGGGGGCCGCCGGCGACCTGTATCTCGCCTTGTGGAACCGCGCCGGCAGCGAGCGGCTGCACATTGAGGGCGATGCCGGCGTGCTCCACGCGTTCGGCGACGCGGTGCGGGTGCGCTGGGCCTAGGCCGTCGCGCCGGCGGCCGCCTGAAAGACCCTCCTGTGGGTCCTCTCGAGCGTCAGGCGGCTGCGGGTTCGCCCACCGTGGGCGTGACCTCGGGGGTGGGACGGCGCCCGACGAGCCAGTAGGCCACCGAGCCACTCGTGTTCATGGTGGCGGCCAGCCGCCACAGCCGCTTCGGGCCCCGCACGGCGGCCGCGGGCCGGCGGTCCAGGTCGCGCCACGTCAGCGTCAGCACGATCAGGTGGATCACCAGCGCCACCACGACGACCCGCTTCTGCCGGTCGCTCAGGTCACTCCACTTCTGCGCCTTGCCGGCTGGACTCATCGGCTGCTCCTCCCGGTGGCCTCAGTCGCCGGCCAGCAGCGCGCCGACGAACTCGTCGGGGTCGAAGTCGACCAGGTCGTCGGGGCCCTCGCCGAGGCCGACGAGCTTGACGGGCACGAAGAGCTCGCGCTGCACCGCGATGACGATGCCGCCCTTGGCCGTGCCGTCGAGCTTGGTGAGCACGATCCCGGTGACGTCCACCGCGTCGGCGAACTCCCGGGCCTGCGCCAGCCCGTTCTGGCCCGTCGTCGCATCGAGGACGAGCAGCACCTCGGTGACGTTGCCCGGGTCGCGGTCGGCTACCCGCCGGATCTTCTTGAGCTCCTCGACCAGGTTGACCTTCGTGTGCAGGCGCCCGGCCGTGTCGGCCAGCACGAGGTCGTTGCCCCGCGCCGCGGCGCGCTGCACGGCGTCGAACACGATGGCACTGGGGTCGGCGCCCTCGGCGCCGCGCACGATATCGGTCCCGGTGCGCTCGGCCCACATGCCGAGCTGGTCGGCGGCGGCGGCGCGGAAGGTGTCGCCCGCCGCCAGGAGGACCGAGTGGCCGGCGGCCGACTGGCGCCGGGCCAGCTTGCCGATCGTCGTCGTCTTGCCCACCCCGTTGACCCCGACGAAGAGCCAGACGTCGGGCGAGCCCTGCCGGCCGTCGAAGTGCAGGGCCCGCGACCCGCCGGTCTCGAGCAGCGCACGGATGGAGGCGCCCAGGGCCTCGAGCAGGTCGTCGCCGCCCTTGATCTCCTTGACGTCCACCTTGGCCCGCAGCTCTTCGAGGAGCGCTGTCGTCGTGGCGACGCCGACGTCGGCCCGGATGAGCGCCTCCTCGAGCGAGTCCCAGGTGGCGGCGTCGATCCGGCCGGAGCGCAGCGCGGCGACCGCACCGCTGAAGAGCCCGCGCACGCCGCCCAGGCGGCTGCGGTACGAGGGCGGCGCCTCGACTCCGGGGGCAGGCGGCGCCTCGACCGTCGACGGCACTGTGGGTGGGGGTGCCGGGGGCCGCCGGTGCCGTTGCTGCCGGTGCCGGGGGCGCCGCCGTCTCCGCGCCGCCCCGTCGCCGGGAGCGGGTGGCCGCGATCCCCCCGATGACCACGCCCAGCACGGCCACCGCGACGACGAGGACGATGTAGAAGCCGACGGTGACGGCGATCATGCGTTCGAGGGCTCCTTCTCCACCTTCTGGCTGACGACCTGGGAGGACCCGCCCGGCGCCATGGTCACACCGTAGAGCGCGTCGCCCGTCTCCATGGTGCGCTTCTGGTGGCTGACGATCAGCAGCTGCGCCTCGTCGCGGAATTCGTGGACCAGGGCGAGGAAACGGCTCAGGTTGACGTCGTCGAGCGCCGCCTCCACCTCGTCCATCATGTAGAAGGGCGACGGGCGGCTGCGGAAGACGGCGAAGAGGAACGCGAGCGCGGCCATCGAGCGCTCGCCGCCGGAGAGCAGCGAGACGCGGCGGACGTTGCGCCCGGCGGGGCGCACCTCGATCTCGACGCCGGTGTTGAGCAGGTCGTCGGGGTCGAGGAGGACGAGCCGGCCCGTGCCGCCGGGGAACAGCATGGCGACGAGCGCCGAGAAGTGCTCGTTGACGTCGGCCGCCGCGGCGGCGAACGACGTCATGATCTCGTGGTCGAGGGTGCGCACGACCTCGTGCAGCTCGCGGCGCGCGCCGCGCACGTCGTCGACCTGCGCCTCGAGCTCCTTGTGGCGCTCCTCGAGCGTCGAGAGCTCCTCGAGGGCCAACGGGTTCACCGGGCCCAGCGCGACGAGCTTGCGCTCGAGCTCCTCGGCGTGCTGGGTCAGCGTGGTCCCCTCGGGCGACTCGGGCTCGGACAGGCCGACGAGGTCCTCGGGCGCCGCACCGAGGTCCCGCAGGACGTGGTCGCGCAGCGCCTCGGTCCGCAGGTCGACCTCGTTGGCCTCGAGGTCGAGGGTGCGGGTGCGGGTGCGGACCGCATCGAGGCGCTGCTCGGTCGTGTGACGGTCCTGACGCAGCCGCTCCAGCTTCTCGCCGCCGGCGCGGACCGCGTCGACCTGGTCCTGGTAGTCGTGGCGCAGGGATTCGAAGATCCCGTCGAGTCGGCGCGTGCTCCTGCTCGACGAGGACCTCCAGGCGCGCCAGCACGGCGCCGTCGGCTTCCAGCCGCTGGCGGCGGGTGGCGGCCGTGGCCCGCTCCTCGGCGTGGCCCTGCAGGCGCCGCTCCACCTCGGCCTGACGCTCGCCGAGCACCCGCCGGCGTTCGGCGATGCCGGCCACGCGCACCTCGAGCGCCTGGCGCTGCCGCCGCGTCTCGGTTCGCCGTTCCTCGAGCGCCTGCCAGGCCGCGAGCGCGTCGCTGAGCTCGGGCAGGGCGCGGTCCAATTGCGCCTGCTCGGCCGTCACCTCGGACAGGCGCAGCTGGGCCTCGGCCACGGCGGCGCGGGCCTCGTCGAGCTCGCCCGCCAGACGCTGCTGCTCCTGGCCGGCCCGCTCCGTGTCGGCCCGCCCCGAATCGCAGGCCGACGCGTGCCGGTCGGCGGCGCGCTCGGCCGCGGCGCGGGCGTCGCGGGCGCGCGCCAGCGCGATGCGCGCCTCGGTGAGACGGGCGCGTGCCAGCTCGGCGGCGGCGGCGGCGTCCCCGGCCTTGTGCTGCGCCTCTTCGACCGCCGCCGCGGTGACCACGCCGCTGCCCGAGCGCACGCGCCATCCCGTCGCGGCGAAGCGGTCACCCTCGGGCGTCACCACCACCAGGTCCTCGCGGGCGAGCGAGAGGTCGATCGCCTCCTCCCAGCCGTCGACACGGACGGCACGGCCGACGAGCGAGTCCAGCACGGACTCGGCGACGGACCCGCCGTGGCGGGCCCGCACGTGCGCGCGCACGGGCTCGGCGCTGCTGCCCGGCGGGAGGGCGTCCCCCAGTCCCCCGCCGGCGGACATGGACGGCCGGGGTGCGAGCACGGCCCCGGTGACGCCGCGCTCCCGCAGGGTCGCCAGCGCCGCCTGGGCGGCGCGGCGCCCGTCGACCACGACGGCGGCCACCCCGGCGCCGGCCGCGGCCTCGAACGCCGCGTCCCAACCGTCGTCGATCTCGACGAGGTCGACCAGGGACCCGACGACCCCGTCGACGTCACGCAGGAGCGCCCGCCCGCCCGCGCCCTGCAGGTCCGCCAGTGCCCGCTCGAGCGCCTCGGCCCGGGCCGCCGTGCGGTGGAGGCCGTCGGCCGCCTCGTCGGCCGACACCTGGGCCGACTCCGCGGCACGGGCGGCCTCCTCGAGCTCCGCCGTGCGGGCGGCCAGCTCGGCCTCGAGAGCCGCCGTGGCCCCTTCGAGGTCGGCGGACGCCTTGGTCAACAGGTCGGCCCGCACGGCGGCGCCCGCCCCGCGCTGCTCGAGGGACACCACCCGGCCGGCCAGCGCCGCCAGGTCCCGTTGCTCGCGTGCCGCGGCCCGAGCCGCCAGTTCCACGCGCGCGTGCACCCGGGCGATCGCCTCGTCGGGCGCGTCCCCCCCCAGCACGGCCGACCAGCGTTCCCGCAGCGCCGCCTCCTCCTCGCCGAGGGAGGCCAGCGCCGCCTCGAGCGCGGCCCGCTCCTCGGCGCCACCCGCCGCCTCGTCGGCCTCCGCCGCCGTCAGCTCGGTGGCGAGGCGGGCCCCCTCCGCCTCGAGGGTGGACACCACGTCGACGTCGGCCGCCGCGTCCAGCGCGGCCACGACGGCGCGCCCGCGCTCGCGCAGCAGGGCCGAGGTGCCCCGGGCCCGTTCGACGAGGCCCTGCACCCGGCCGAGCGCGTTGGCCAGGTCCTCCTCGCGCCGCGACGACAGCTCGGCGCTGGTGGAGGTGGCCTCGGCATCGAGCTGTTCGAGGGCCTCGTGCAGCTCGCGCTCCTCGTCGCGGCAGATGCTCAGGCTCTGCGCGGCGGCCCGGCGGCGCGCCGTCAGGTCGGCCAGCTCGGCGCCGGCGAGGTAGCGGCGGACGGCGAGCAGCTCGGAGGCCACCGTGTCGTGGGAGCGGGCCGCCGCGGCCTGCCGCTCGAGGGGGCGGATCTGGCGCCGCACCTCGCGCACCAGGTCCCCGAGCCGCTCGAGGTTCTCGGCCGTGGCGGCCAGGCGGCGTTCGGCCCGCTCGCGCCGCCGCCGGTGCTTGAGCACCCCCGCCGCCTCCTCGATGATGGCCCGGCGGTCCTCGGGACGGGCGTTGAGCACGGTGTCGAGCTGGCCCTGGCCGATGATCATGTGCTGCTGGCGCCCCACGCCCGAGTCGCTGAGCAACTCGGTGATGTCGAGCAGCCGGCAGGGCGCCCCGTTGATGGCGTACTCGCTGTCGCCCGAGCGGAACAGGGTCCGGGTGATCGTGACCTCGGACAGGTCGATGGGCAGTTTGCCCGAGGAGTTGTCGATGGTGAGCGACACCTCGGCCCGGCCCAGCTGGGGACGCGACGACGTCCCGGCGAAGATGACGTCCTCCATCTTGGCGGAGCGCAGCGAGCGGGGGCCCTGGGCCCCGAGCACCCAGGTGACGGCGTCGACGACGTTCGACTTGCCGCTCCCGTTGGGACCCACGACCACCGTGATCCCGGGCTCGAACTCCAGCACGGTGGGGTCGGCGAAGGACTTGAAGCCCTTCATGCTGAGCGACTTCAGGAACATTCAGGGCGACCCTACTGGGTGCCTACGCGCTGCGGGGGCCTAAACCTGGCAGTGTTCGCAGAAGAAGGTCGAGCGCCCACCGGCCTTGACCCGGATGATCGTGTTGCGGCAGCGCCGGCAGGGCTGGCCCTCGCGGTCGTAGACCTGGTGCGAGCCCTGGAAGTCCCCGAGCTCACCGAAGAGGTCCCGGTACTGCTCGTCGGCCAGGGAGGAGCCCCGGTGCTTGATCGCGTCCGCCAGCGTCTCGACGATGGCCCGGTACAGCCGCCGCACCTCGGTGGCCGAGAGCGAGTCGGCGGTGCGGTCGTAGCGCAACCCGGCCTGGTAGAGCATCTCGTCGGAGTACAGGTTCCCGATGCCCGCCGTGAAGCTCTGGTCCATCAGGAGCGCCTTGATCCCGCCGTGGTGCTGGTGCAGCAGTGCGCCGAAGCGGTCCCAGCTCATGAGGTCCTCGATGGGGTCGAAGCCGAGGTGGGCCAGCTCGGGGATGGCCTTGCGGATGGCCGTACCGTCGCCGCCGGCCGTCCCCGAGACCGGGCTCAGCGGCGTCCCGTCGGCCTTGAGCGGGGGGGTGGACACGAACAGCTCGCCGAAGGTGCGGGGGTCCACGTAGCGCAGCTCGCCGCCCTGGGTGAACGTGATGACGACGTGGGTGTGCTTGGGCTTGGGGTCCTTGGCCGACTTCACCCGCAGGAGCTGGCCGCTCATCCCGAGGTGCACCACCAGGGTGTCCCCGCTGTCGAGCGTCAGGAGCAGGTACTTGCCCAGCCGCCCGACCGACTTGATGGTGCGCCCCTCGAGCAGGGCGCGGAAGTGCTTGGCCGAGGCGTGGCGGCGCACCGAGCGCCCGTTGGCCACCGAGACGGCCTTGATCTTGCGGCCGACCACCTCGCGCGCCAGGTCCTGGCGCAGGGTCTCGACCTCGGGAAGCTCAGGCACCGGCTATCTCCTCCCAGGCCGCGCGGGCGGCCTGCTGCTCGGCGTCCTTCTTGGAGCGCCCGACGCCCGTTCCCCACAGCGTCCCGCCCAGGAACACCTCGGCGACGTAGGCCCGGTCGTGATCGGGGCCCGAGCCCACCACCACGTAGCGGGGCGTGCCGTCGCCGTCACGCACCGCCTTCTCCTGGAGCCGGCTCTTGTGGTCGAAGTCGTCGGGCTCCTCGCCCGCCCGCTCGATCGCCTCCCCCAGCTCACGGAGCACCAGCTGCTGTGCGGCCTCCCAGCCGGCGTCGAGGTAGACCGCTCCGAGGATGGCCTCGAAGGCGTCGGCCAGGATGGAGGCCTTGGTGCGGCCACCTGACCCTTCTTCCCCCCGGCCCAACAGGAGGACCTCACCCACCCCGAGCCGGCCGGCCACCTCGGCCAGCACGCGGGCGTTGACCACGGCGGAGCGGACCTTGGCCAGCTTGCCCTCCGCGAAGTCCGGGAAGTGGTCGTAGGTGTAGCCGGCGACGATGAGGCCGAGCACGGCGTCGCCCAGGAACTCCAGGCGCTCGTTGGACGGCGCCCCGCCCTCCTGCTCCCCGCACCAGCTGCGGTGTGCCAGAGCGTGCTGCAAGAGGCTCAGGTCCCCGAAGGTGTGGCCAAGTCGCTCGGCCAGGACGGCCGCCCCCTCAGCGCCGGCGTCAACCCGCCTCGAGCTTGGCGTAGACGTAGTCAACAGCGTCACGGACCGTGCGCAGGTCCTCGAGGTCCTCGTCGTCGATACGGAACCCGACGGTGCGCTCCCCCAGCTCCTCTTCCAGGGCTTCGACCAGCTCGATCAGGGCCAGGGAGTCCGCGTCGAGGTCCTCGACGAACGAGGCGCCCTCCGTGATCGACGACGGGTCCGTCTCCAAGATGTCGGCCAGCTGGTCCCGGATCAGCTCGAAGACCCCGTTGCGGTCGAGGGGACCCTGGTTGGTGTGGGTTTCTGCCGGCACGCGGAACAGTGTACGTGTTTCGGGGGTGGAACCGCCCGTTTATGACGTCTGACCTGGGTTTTCAGCCGTTTTCGCCGGGGTGCACCGCGGCCGCCACCTGGTCGACCAGGCCCCGGGTGGCACACTCGTGGGCCACGAGGACCGCGTTCATCATGGCCGTCGCGTTGGACGACCCGTGGCTGATCACGCAGACGCCGTCGGTGCCGAGCAGCATGGCCCCGCCGGTGTTCTCCGGCTCGAATTCCGCCGCCAGGGGCAGGAGGTGCGGCAGCAGCACCTGGGCCGCCTCCCGGGTGGCGTCGTCGGTCCCGAAGACGCCCAGCATGGTGTCGAAGAGGAAGCGCAACGAGCCCTCGAGGGACTTGAGGGTCACGTTGCCGGTGAAGCCGTCGGTCACGATGACGTCGGCCGGCGAGGGCAGCAGGTCCCGGCCCTCGAGGTTCCCGAGGAACTCGAAACCCGCCCCGGGCGCCGCCGCCTGGGTGACCAGGAGGCCGTGGGTCTCCTTGACCAGGGGCGTGCCCTTCGTCGGCTCCTCGCCGATCGACAGGAGGCCCACCGTGGGCGACTCGGTGCCGAAGCGGGCCGAGACGTAGGCGGCGCCCATCTGTGCGAACTGCACCAGCATGGCGGGCGTGCACTCTGCATTGGCCCCCGCGTCGACGAGCACCGCCGGCGTGCGGCCGAGGCGGGGCAGCGGCGTGGCGATGCAGGGCCGCACCACGCCGGGCAGGCGTCCCATGCGCAGCAGGGCGGCCGCCATCGTCGCCCCGGTGTTGCCGGCCGAGACCATGGCCGACGCCTTCCCGTCGCGCACCAGCTCGGCGACGCGTACCAGGGAGGAGTCCTTCTTGCGGCGGACCCCGCCCGCGGGGTCCTCGTCCATGCCGATCACCTCGGTGCACGGCACGAGCTCGAGGCCCTGCGTGTCACCCACCTGCTCGGGCGGGCCGACCAGCACGATCCCCACCGCGTGGTCGGCGGCGGCCCGGCGGGCGCCCTCGACGATCTCACCGGGCGCCTTGTCGCCGCCCATGGCGTCCACGGCGACCGGGAGGGTGGCCAGCACCTCGGGCGTGGGACGCACGCCCCGCCGGCTCAAGTCAGTCGACCTCGACGGCTTGGCGCCCCTTGTACCAGCCGCAGCTGGGGCAGACCACGTGCGGCGTCTTGGACGCCTGGCAGTGCGGGCACACGCTGCGCGCGGGGCGGCCGAGACGCCACGCTGCGGCCTGGTGGCTGCGGCCCTTGGCCTTGGACTTCTTCTTCTTCGGGACAGCCATGGAGGGTCTCCAAGATCGGTTCGGGGCGCTCCGGGCGCTCGCAGAGCGTGCCGGCCCGCAGGGACCGGCTACCGGAGCACGTCGAGGTTAGCCCACCGGGGGTCTCGTGGGGCAACGCAGCCGCAGGCGCCCTCGTTGAGGTTCGCCCCGCACCGGGGGCAGAGGCCGGCGCAGTCGGGCCGGCACAGGGGCGCCATCGGGAGCTCGAGCACGATCGCGTCGCGCGCCAGGGGCGCCAGGTCGAGCTCGTCGTCGACGATCGGGTAGAGCTCCTCGTCGGAGACGCCGGCCAGCGGGGCGTCGGCGAAGCGCTCGTGGACCGGGATCCGCAGCTCCCCCGCCACCGGCTCGGCGCAGCGCCGGCAGATGCCGACCCAGGGCGCGCTCACGGTGCCCGCGACGTCGATCCCGCCCTCGAAGGGGACCAGGGTCACGTCGCACTCGGCCTCCGCCCCGGCGGGCACCACGCTGCGGCCGGGGTCGATCCCGGCCTCCTCGAGCGGGCCGGCGAGCGCGACCTCGCCCCGGCGGACCTCGTGGGCCCGCTGGCCGCGCGAGCGGCGCAGTCGCGCCACGGGCACGACGAAGGGGTCCCCGGCCATCAGACGGGGCCCACTAGGTCTGGTCCTGGTCGAAGAAGCCGTCCTCCTCCGTCCCGGATCCCTCGTCCTCGGTCACGGTCGCGACGAGCGGTGCGGCCAGCCTGGCCCGACCGGCCTGCACCGTCCGGGTGAGGCGGTCCAGCACGATCTCCATGCCGGCCAGCTTGGTGTCGACGAAGTCCTCGGCCTGGTGGCGCAGCGCGCGCGCCTCCTCGTTGGCGTCGTCGAGGATGCGCTGGGCCACCGAGTTCGCCTGGCGCACGATCTCGGTCCGCTGAACCATGTGCTCGGCCTGCGCGCGGACCTCGTCCATGAGCGCCTCGGCGTCGCGGCTGCGCTCGGCCATGAACTCCTCCCGCTCGCGCAGCAACCAGCGCGCCTGTCGGAGCTCGTCGGGCAGGCTCTCGAGCGCCGCCTGCAGGAGCGAGGTGACCTCCTCGCGCGAGACCATCACCGAGGAGGAGAGCGGCATCGACTTGGCCGTGGCCATGAGGTCGAGCAGCTGGTGCAGGATCGACTCGACCCCCACCTCCTCGACGGGCTGCTCCTCGTCGACGTCGAGGAACTGGTCGCTCACTCGCCCCCACCCCCCTTCGGCCCCTGCTCGAACTTGGCCACCAGGTGCTTGGCCACCACCGGCGGCACGAAGGCCGAGACGTCGCCACCGAAGCGCGCCACCTCGCGCACCAGCTTCGAGGCCACGAACGAGTACTTCGAGCTGGTCGGGATGAAGATGGTCTCGACGCCCGACAGATGGTTGTTCATCTGGGCCATCTGCATCTCGGTCTCGAAGTCCGAGACGGCCCGCAGCCCGCGCACGATCGCCGACGCGCCGACGTCGCGGGCGACGTTGACGAGCAGCGTCGACACCGAGACGATCCGCACCGACGGCAGGTGGGCCACCACCTCCTCGAGCATGGCCTCGCGCTCCTCGAGGTCGAAGAGGGGGGCGCTCTTCTGGGGGTTGCGCAGGGCCGCCACGACGACCTCGTCGAAGAGCCGGCTGGCCCGCTCGACGATCTCGAGGTGCCCGTTGTGGAAGGGGTCGAACGACCCTGGGAAGAGGCCGACCTTCACGAGCCGGCGCCGCTGCGATGAGCCACGGTGACGAGCGTACCGCCGTACCGTCGTTCTCTCGTGACCACCCAGCCCTCGGGCGGCGTGATCGGCGCCGACGATTCCATGACGACGATGCCGGCCCGGAGCGCGCCCAGCAGCGCCGGCCACTCCGAGAAGTCGTAGGGCGGGTCACAGAGCGCGAGGTCGAAGCTCCCCTGGGCCCCGCTCTCGAGCCACGCCGGCAGCGACGCCCGCACGAGGGTGGCGGGCTCGTCGCCCAGCCCCACCGCAGCGAGGTTGAGGCGCACGGCGGCCAGCGCGTCGGGGTCCAGGTCGACGAAGGTGGCCGAGGCCGCGCCCCGGGACAGCGCCTCGACGCCGAGTGCGCCGCTCCCGCAGAAGAGGTCGACCACCCGCAGGCCCTCGACGCCGCCCTGCGAGCCCAGGATGTCGAAGATCGATTCGCGCACCCGGTCCGAGGTCGGGCGCACCGACCGGGGCAGCTTGGCGGCCAGCCGCCGTCCGCGGCTCCGGCCTCCGATGACCCGCATCGGCACCACCCTAAGGCCGCCTAGCTCTTGAAGAGGTACTCGCCCTCGTCCTCGCTCAGGAGCAGCCGGACCTCGTCGGCCAGGCCGGGGTGCGCGACGAGCTGGGGATCCTCACCCACGACGGCCTCGGCCACCCGGCGCGCCTCGGCCAGCAGCGCCACGTCGTCCGGGTCGCTCAGCGAGGCCAGCCGCAGGTCGCTCTGCCCCTTCTGGCGCGCGCCCAGCAGCGTGCCCTCCCCCCGCAGCCGCAGGTCGGCCTCGGCCAGCGCGAAGCCGTCCGTCGAGCCCGCCACGGCCGCCAGCCGCTCGTTGCCCTCCTCGCCCCCGAGCAGGTAGCACCAGCTCGGGTCCGACCCGCGTCCCACCCGGCCGCGCAGCTGGTGCAGCTGGGCGATGCCGAAGCGGTCCGCGCTCTCGACGACCATGACCGTGGCCTCGGGCACGTCGACGCCGACCTCGATCACGGTCGTGGCGACGAGCACCTCGAGTTCGCCGGCCCGGAAGCGGTCCATGACCTCTTCGCGCGCCGTCGAGGCCATCTGCCCGTGCATGAGCCCGACGCGCAGACCGGCCAGCTCGCCGGCCGAGAGCCGCTCGAACTCCTCGGTGGCCGACTTCGCCTCGACCCGCGGCGAGTCCGAGACGAGCGGGCACACGACGAAGGCGCGGCGTCCGGCCGCCACCTCCTGGCGCACCTTGTCCCACGCCCCTTCCTGGGGCCCGTGCGCCTCGCCCGGGAGCCAGACCGTCTCGACGGCGATGCGGCCCGGCGGCAGCTCGTCGAGCGTCGTGAGGTCGAGGTCGCCGAAGATCACCATGGCCGCCGTGCGCGGGATCGGCGTCGCCGTCATGACCAGCAGGTCCGGGTCGCCGTCGGCGCCCTTGGCGCGCAGCGTCGCCCGCTGCTCCACGCCGAAGCGGTGCTGCTCGTCGATCACGACCGCGCCGAGCGAGGCGAATTCGACCTCCTCGGTCAACAGCGCGTGGGTCCCCACCACGAGGCCCACGTCACCCGCCGCCAGTCCCGCCAGCACCGCGGCGCGCGCCTTGCCCTTGATCCGGCTCGTGAGCAGCTCCACCCGGACCTCGCCGCCGCCCATGCCCCCGGGCCCTTCGAGGTCGCCCAGCAGCGCGCGCACGGCGGTGACGTGCTGCTCGGCCAGTACCTCGGTCGGCACCATGAGCGCGCCCTGGTGCCCGCTCTGCACCGCGGCCAGCAGCGCCGCCAGCGCGACCACGGTCTTGCCGGAGCCCACGTCCCCCTGGAGGAGGCGGTGCATGGGGAAGGGGCCGGCCATGTCGGCGACGATGACGGCCAGGGCCCGGCGCTGCGCCTTCGTGAGCTCGTAGGGCAGCCGGGCCAGGAAGCGCGCCACCAGGGTGTCCGCGACCGCGCCGGTGATCTCCCGCGGCGAGACGTCGTGGCGCAGGGCGCGGGCGTTGACCTCGAAGGCCCGGCGCCGCAGCACGAGGGCGAGCTGCAGACGGAGCAGCTCGTCGAACACCAGGCGTCGACGGGCGGCGTCCTTGGCCTCGAAGGACTCGGGCTGGTGAATGGCCCCGAACGCGTCGGTGCGGCCCCAGAGTTCGAGGGCCCCACGCCACTCGTCGGGAAGCGGGTCGGCGAATGCACCGGCGCGCTCGAGCGCCTCCTCCACGAAGGAGCCGATCTCCCAACTCGTCAGCCCGGCCTTGGCCGATGCCGGGTACACGGGGAGGATGCGCAGCGTGCGACGCCCGGGCGTCACGCCCGCCACCACGTCGACCACGGGATTGGCCATCTGGCGGCCACCCCGATACTCGGTCACCTTCCCGAAGAAGATCGCCTCGGTGCCGGCCTCGAGCTGCTTGGCCCGCCAGGGCTGGTTGAAGAAGACGATCTTGAGTCGGCCCGTGTCGTCGCGCACGACGACATCGACGACGGCGCGCCCGGTCCGGGCGCGCCGGGCGTGCGCCGACTGCACCGACGCCAGCACCGCCGCCTCGTCGCCCACCACCAAGTCGGAGACGTCGGCCTGACGGGTGCGGTCGATGTAGCGCCGCGGGTAGGTGGTGACCAGATCGAGCACGGACTCGATGCCGAGCTCGGCCAGCTGGGCGGTCCGCCGCTCCGACGCGCCGCGCAGCCGCGACACCTCGATGGCGCGCAGCGCGCTGAGGTTGCGGCCGCTACTCAATCCCCAACAGGTACGGGTAGAGGGGCTGCCCGCCCTGGTGCACCTCGAGCGCGACGTCGGGATACTCCTCGGAGAGCCACTCCTCTATCCGCCTCGTGTCGGCCACACGCGCACCCTCGCCCTCGATCAGCGTCACCAGCTCGTGCGTCTCGTCCAGCAGCCGGCTGAGCAGGAGCCGGGTGCACACGACCGGATTGTCGGCAATGGCGACGACGCCGTCGCGCGAGATCCCGATGTAGTCGCCCTCGTGCACCTCCCCCGCGTCGGTCACCGAGTCCCGCACGGCCCGCGTCACCTCGGCCGGCACGACGCGCGCCGCCGACTCGGACATGGAGGCCACGTTCGCCTCGGCGCCGGCGGCCGGGTCGTAGGCCAGGAGGGCGGCGAACCCCTCCACGATCGACCCCGTCGCCACCACCCGCACCGTCTTGCCGCTCAGACCGTCCACCTGATCGGCCACCGGACGGATGTTCTTGTTGTTGGGCAGGATCACGACCTCGTCGGATCCGACCGACTCGACGGCCTTGACCAGATCGGCGGTGGCGGGGTTCATCGTCTGCCCCCCGACGACGAGGTGGTGGACGCCGAGGGAGCGGAAGATGCGCCCGATGCCGTCGCCCGAGACCACGGCCACGACGCTCGTGGTGGGCGGCGGGCCCGTCCCCTCGGTGCTCGGCCCGGCCCCGGGGGCGCCCACGCTCTCGCGCACCCAGCGCTCCTCCTCGACCTGCTCGTCGAGGTCGGTCACCCGGATGCGCTGCGGGCGCCCGGCGTCGACGCCGGCCTCGATGGCGGCCCCCACGTCGTCGGTGTGGATGTGGCAGTTCCACAGGCCGTCACCGCCGACGACGACGATGGAGTCGCCGATGCCCGCCCACACCTCCTTGAACGCCTCCATGGAGTCGTCGGGCGCGGCCAGCAGGTACATGACCTCGTAGCGCAGGTCGCCGACCGCGTGCTCGCCCTCGCCCGCCCCCGCGCCCTCCGCACCGCCGGCGGCCCAGCTCCCGTTGAGCGCCGAGAGGTCCGGCGCCTCGACGCCCGAGGGCTCCGGCAGCGGCCGGCCGTCGAGCACGAGCAGGAACGCATCGAGCAGGAGGAGGAACCCGGCGCCGCCGGCGTCGACGACGCCGGCCTGGGCCAGGACGGGCAGCATCTCGGGTGTCCGGGCCAGCGTCTCGGCGGCCTCGCTGCGGGCGCTCTCCACCACGCCCAGGAGGCCCGACCCGTTCGCCGCGCCGGTGGCCGCGGCCGAGGCGACCGTCAGGATCGTCCCCTCGACCGGCCGCACCACGGCACGGCGGGCCAGGTCGGAGGCGTGGGTGATGGCGTCGACCAGGAGGTCGGGGCCGACCCCGGCCTCGCCGGAGGTGGCCATGCGCTCGCCCATCCCCCGCAGGAGCTGCGAGAGGATCACCCCCGAATTGCCACGGGCCCCCATCAGGGACCCGTGGCCGATCGCCTTGCAGACCTCGTCCAGCCCCGCCCCCGGGCCGACGCCGTCCAGCTCGCTGACCACGGCCTCGAGGGTCAGGGCCATGTTCGTGCCGGTGTCCCCGTCGGGCACCGGGTAGACGTTGAGGCGGTTGATGTCGGTCTGGTGCAGCCGCAGCGCATCCCGGTAGCCCCCCATGACGGCACGCAGGTCGTCGGCGCCCAGGGTCGCCGGGGAGGTCATGGCAGGGGATGCTAACCTTTGGGCCGTTCGTGAAGGCCTGCGTGCTCGCGTGACCGCGGCCTCCCTCAGGAAGGTTCACCCATGGCAGCTGTGTGCGACATCTGTGGCAAGAAGCCCTCGTTCGGCATGAACGTGAGCCACTCGCACCGGCGCACCAAGCGGCGGTGGAACCCCAACGTGCAGCGGGTGCGCGCCCTGGTCGACGGGGCGCCCAAGCGAATCCACGTGTGCACCTCGTGCATCCGGGCCGGCAAGGTGACCAAGCCCCTGCGCCGGTCCCACGAGCCGAGCCCGACCAGCTGAGCCCGGCGGGCGCGGCCCCGGGAGCCGCCCCGGCTAGCCGCCCCGGCTAGCCGACCCGGTGCTGCCAGCCGAGCCGCTCGAGCGCCCTCCCCGCCAGCAGCCGTTCGCCCGGATCGCCCACCACCGAGCCGATGCGGACCGGGCGTCGCAGCCCGGCCGCCCGGAAGGCGTCCGCGAGGGACTCTGCATCCGCCTCCGCGGCGGCGATGACGAGCTCGTAGTCCTCGCCGCCCCCGAGCGCCTCGTGGAGCGTCGCCCCGTCGGCCACCGGCACGTCGTCCAGCCGGAACCCGACCCCCGACGCGTCGGCCAGCCGGTGCAGGTCGAGGGCCAGGCCGTCGGAGACGTCGATCATGGCGTGTGCCCCCTGGCGGCGGGCCACCCCGCCCTCGCGCAGGCGCGCCACGGGCCGGCGGTACGCCTCGCCGGGCGACACCTTCGCCCGCAACTCCCGCAACCCCGCCGCCGAGCCGCCGCAGGCCCCCGTGACCAGCACGGCGTCACCGGGCCGCGCGCCCGACCGCGCCACGGGTCCGCCACCGCCCTCGAGGGTCCCGAGCACCGTGACCGCCACCACGAGCTCCCCCGCCTCGGACACGTCGCCGCCGACGACCGGGCACCCGCTCGCCACCGTGGCCTCCGCCACGCCGGCCATCACGCCCAGCGCCAGGTCGCCCTGACCCGACCCTCCGGGCACGCACAGCGCGACGAGCGCTCCCAACGGCAGCGAGCCCATCGCGGCCAGGTCGCTCAGCGCACCCATCAACGCCTTCCAACCCACGTCACCAGGGCTGCACACGGCGAGGTCGACGTGCACCCCTTCGACCACGCTGTCGACGGACACGACCAGAGGCCCGCCCCCCGGAACGCCCAGCGTGGCGGCGTCGTCGCGTAAGCCGAACCGCTCGATTCCGTTTCCCAGCATGCCTCGGATACGCTCTAGGACCTCGTCTTCACGGGCGAGGGACGGCATGTGCCCAGGTTTGGGGGATCCCACGTCACATGCCTAGCATTGGACCCCACCGAAACCGGCCGGACGAAGGAGCAGATCCCCCCGAAATGGCGCCTACCAAGAACGCGAAACTCCTGGCGTGGGTCGACGAGGTGGCCGCGTTGACCACTCCCGATCGCATCCATTGGTGCGACGGCTCCGCCGACGAGTACGACCGGATGTGCCAGGAGCTGGTCGACGCCGGCACGTTCACCCGCCTGAGCGACGCCAAGCGGCCGAACAGCTACTGGTCCCACTCGGACCCCGGCGACGTGGCCCGCGTCGAGGACCGCACTTTCATCTGCTCCGAGAAGGAGATCGACGCGGGGCCGACGAACAATTGGTGTGACCCCGCCGAGATGCGCGGGACCCTGAACGGCCTCTTCGAGGGCGCCATGAAGGGTCGCACCATGTACGTCGTGCCCTTCTCCATGGGCCCGCTCGGCTCGGACATCGCGCACATCGGCGTCCAGCTGACCGACTCGGCCTACGTCGCCGTGTCCATGAAGATCATGACCCGGATGGGCACCGGCGCCCTCGAGGTCCTGGGCGACGACGGCACGTTCGTGCCCTGCCTGCACTCGGTCGGCGCGCCGCTCGAGCCCGGCCAGGCGGACGACGCCTGGCCGTGCAACGCGGACAACAAGTACATCGTCCACTTCCCCGAGACCCGCGAGATCGTCTCGTACGGCTCGGGCTACGGCGGCAACGCGCTGCTGGGCAAGAAGTGCTTCGCGCTGCGCATCGCCTCGGTCATGGCGCGTGACCACGGCTGGATGGCCGAGCACATGCTCATCCTCAAGCTCACCTCGCCCGAGGGCGAGACCCGCTACGTCGCCGGCGCCTTCCCCTCGGCCTGCGGCAAGACCAACCTGGCCATGCTGATCCCGACCATCGAGGGATGGAAGGTCGAGACGATCGGCGACGACATCTGCTGGATGAAGTTCGGCCCCGACGGCCGCCTCTACGCCATCAACCCCGAGGCGGGGTTCTTCGGCGTGGCGCCCGGTACCAACACGCACACCAACCCGAACGCGATCCTCACCCTCGACGGCAACTGCATCTTCACCAACACGGCGCTGACCGACGACGGCGACATCTGGTGGGAGGGCATGTCCGAGCAGCCCCCGGCCCACCTCACGGACTGGAAGGGCGAGGAGTGGACGCCCGAGAAGGGCACCACCGCGGCGCACCCGAACGCCCGCTTCACGGCCCCGGCGGCCCAGGACCCCGCCATCGCCCCCGAATGGGAGGACCCCAGGGGCGTCCCCATCAGCGCCATCCTCTTCGGCGGCCGGCGCGCCTCGGTCGTGCCGCTCGTGTTCCAGTCCCACGACTGGGAGCACGGCGTCTTCCTGGGATCCATCATGGCGTCCGAGACCACGGCCGCCCAGGCCGGCGCGGTGGGGAACCTGCGCCGCGACCCCTTCGCCATGCTCCCCTTCTGCGGCTACAACATGGCCGACTACTTCGCGCACTGGCTCCGCATCGGCGCGGAAGCACCGGACCGCGACGCCCTGCCCAAGTTGTTCTACGTCAACTGGTTCCGCAAGGACGCCGACGGCAAGTTCCTGTGGCCCGGCTACGGAGAGAACTCGCGGGTGCTCGAGTGGATCTTCCACCGTGTCACCGACAAGGCGGACGGCGTCGACACACCCATCGGGGTCCTCCCGACCCTCGACGCCATCGACACCTCCGGCCTCGACGTGACGGAGGAGCACATGGAGGAGCTGCTCCGCGTCGACATCGACGGCTGGCGGGCCGAGGTGCCGCTCATCCGGGAGTACTACGCCCAGTTCGGCGACCGGCTCCCCCAGGGTCTCTCCGACCAGGCCGACACGTTGGAGCAGCGGCTGGGCTGATCAGCCCCCGGCCTCGCCCATCTCACCCATCTCGCGCAGGTTCCCGATGTCGCGGACGCCGCGCACCATGCGCGGCGCGTGGGCGGCCCGGCGGCCCGAGACGTAGGAGAGCCCGCCGAGCGCGGCCAGCACGGCCATCGTCGCGTCCCCCTGCGGGAGGGTGAAGGCGATGATCACGGGGATCAGGGAGCCGACCACCCAGACCAGCTGCTGGCGCATGCCGAACCGCGCAAACGCACGGCCCTGCGCGGACAGGGGTATGTAGCGCTGCGTCATGGCGTCGAACGAGGGCTGTGCCACCGCGCCGCACAGGCCGACCATGAAGGCGAGCACCACCTGGGCGAAGAGCGTCCCCCAGACCGCACACCCGGCCGCGGTGGCCGCGATGAGCCAGAGGGAGCACAGCAACAACTGCTGCTCGGTCAGGTGCTTGCGGAGCCGTCCCACCAGGACCAGGCCGATGATGGCCCCGATGCCGCTGCTGGCCAGGACGAGGCCGTACCAGTACAGGCCGACGCCCTTCATGCGGCGAAGCCCGAACGCCAGCATGAAGGTCATGAAACCGGTGAGCCCGCGCACGATGCACATGGCGGTCAGCCCGAGCATCACCTCGGGGTTGGCGATCGGCTGCAGCCGCAGCAGGTCCTGCTCGCGTGCGTGTACCTCCCCGGGCTGCCCGTACTCGCGCACCCGGGTGGCGTCGTCGGTCCAGAGCCGCTCGCCGCTGCGCGCCGAGAGCACCGGCAGCCGGGCGCCCGCGATCGCCGCCCCGACGAACACGATCGTGGCCAGGACGAGGACGGCCGGCGAGCCCCCCAGCTTGTAGAGGATCACCGCGGGCACCGAGATGACGAAGCCGGCCAGGGTGCCGAGCAGGGTCAGTCGGGCGTTGATGGGTGCGTAGCCGGCCTGCTCACCGTGTTCGTCGGGCGCCGTGAGCGCGGCCATCTCGGGGACCAGGGCGCCCTTGGTGACCAGGTAGAGCTTCTGGCACACCAGGACGAGAAAGGCGAGCGGGAACAGCAGCAGGCTGTGGACGTGGGTGGCCATCAGGGGGCACAGCACCACCTGTCCGACGGCGGACGAGACCACCATGAGGCGTCGGGCTCCACGACTGCGGTCGATGAGCGGGCCCAGCAGGGGCGACACGATCGCGAAGGGCGCGAGCGTGAAGAGCAGGTAGAGCAGGACCTTGTGGTCGGCCGCCGTCGGGGAGATGGAGAAGAACAGCGAACCCGCCAGTGAGATGGTCACCGCGGTGCCGCCGGCCAGCATCGCGCATTGCACCAACGACAGGCGACCGATCGGATGGGTCTGGTCGAACAGGTCCTTCTGGGCCTGCCGTGCCATGTCCTTGAACTGCTCGATCTTCGGCGACATCGCCATCACGCCAATGTACGGTGTGCCGTGACCGTCCATGCGTACGTCCTGATCCAAACCGACGTCGGCAAGGCGGCCCAGGTCGCAGAGCAGGTCAGCGCCATCGCGGGCGTGGTCGTGGCCGAGGGTGTGACCGGGCCTTACGACGTCATCGCCCGCGCCGAGGCACCCTCCATGAACGATCTCGGGCGTATGGTCGTGCGGGACATCCAGCGGATCGAGGGCATCACCCGCACCATCACCTGCCCGATCGTCAAGATCTGATCGCCGGGCCGACGCGACGGTCAGGACGCGCTGTCCATGGGCGGCATCCACAGCAGGTCGGACCGGTCCATCACGATGCCGTGCTCGAGTGCCACCATCTCCGCCGAGGGCTCCAGGCCGTACTCCTCTCCCAGCAGCGTGCGCAGGCGTTGGAACGCGCGCAGTGCGTCGACCTTGCGATCGGACCGGTAGAGCGCGAGCATCAGCTGCGCCCACCGGCGCTGGCGCAGCGGTTCCGCCTCCACCGCGGGCCACAGATCCGCGACGAGGCTCTGATGGTCTCCGAGCCGGAGGCGGCCCTCGAACAGATCCTCCTCGGCGTCGGCCCTGCGCTCGTTGAGCCGGACCACCTCTGTCGCCCCGGCGGGTCCGTTGGCGAGGTCGAGCAACGGCTCACCGCGCCAGAGCTGCAAGGCCCGGGTGAGCTCGGCCACCGCCGCCCCGGGGTGGCCCGACGCCAGGAGGGCGCGACCGCGCCCACACCTGCGCTCGAAGCGGCCCACGTCGATCCAGTCCTTGTTCGCAGTCAACCGGTAACCCAACGGGGTCGTCGTATCGATCGCGTCGTCGGGCAGCACCTGGCGCAGGGCGTGGACGTAGCCCCGGAGCGCCACGCTTGCCGTCTTGGGCACCTCCTCGCCCCACAGGGCCCACTCGAGATCGAGCGCGGAGACGGGGGTTCCCACCCGCAGGGCGAGCAACGCCAGGACGGCACGCTCCTTGGCGGCGCCGATCGACACGTCCTCCCCCGAGACCCTGAGCTGCAGGGGACCGAGGAGATCGACCTCCAAGCGTCGCCGGCCGCGGGCGAGGTTGCGGGTGTCCTTGGAGGGGCGGCTGTCCACGTCGACGTGCGGCAACTGTCCCGGGTCGACGCGTTCGACGGTCAGGGTGGTCCAGGCGCCGAGGTGGATCTGGTCGCGGTCCGACAGGGGGATGGGGTGATTCGGGGAGACCGGTTCCTGGTCGGCGTTGAGGTAGGTCCCGTTCGTCGAGTCCTGGTCCACCAGCGCCCAGCTGCCGTCCGGTTGGCGCATCAACACGGCGTGGCGGTGCGACACGCCCGTGTCCTCGAGGGAGCCCGAGAGGTCGATCTCGGGCTGAATGGCCTGCGTCTTGCTCCGCCGCCCGATGCTCATCAGGTCGCCGATCAGCGCGTAACGGCGCGAATAGGCCTCCTCGGGGAACTCCATCCCGTCGGGCTCCAGCATTTCGTAGTACTCGCGGTCGGGGCGCACGACCGCCTCCCAGTTCTCCTCCACCCAGGGCGCCTCGGCGACCGGCGCACTCAGGACATAGCCGCACTGGGCGCACGCGGTCCCGGGGCCCGGCGGCGCCCCGCAGTTCGGACACCGATCGACCCGCGCCGCGGCGGGTGCTGCGGGCGCGACGGGTGGTGTGGGCACCACGGCGACCCCGCAGACGCTGCAGTAATCGAGGGTTTCGGAGGCATGCCCCTTCGGACAGCGGGTGCTCATGTCGTGCTGTTGGGCGAATTCGACCCCGCGACGCGGTGCACCGCGTCTGTCGCCGGCCTCTTGCAGGTGTCGCAGCGGCCGAGGTCGCTCCCCTTGAAGCGGTGCACGGTCCGCGACGTCCGGGTGGACCGCGTCTCGACCGTCATAAGATCGATCTTGTCCACCTTGGCCTTGGGGCGCACCCGGCCCGTGACCGTGTCGATATCGACGATCTTCGAAAGCCGGTCGATGGCGTCGTCGTTGCCCGACTCGGTGGCGATCTGGACCGCTTTCTCGAACCTGTCCGTGGCGGTCGCGATGTCCTCGGCCCGGTACGCGTCGACACCCTCTTGGATCGCGTCGGCCAGCTCCCCCTCGCCGATCGCGTCCGCGACCTGCTTGTTCATGCGGGTCGACTTCGTGACATCGTCGGTCCACTCCGCCGTGACCAGCCCCTGGCCGACGGCCTCGTCACCGACCAGCAGCGTCACCCGGGCCACCAGCATCTTGTCCTCGACCGCGCCGGCCGGCACCCGCACGCTGAGGTAGAAGTCTCGGCACTCATCTCCCCACGCACCGGTGGTGTAGTCGCCCACGAGCGGTCCGTCCGCGGCGCGGCTCCCGGCGAGGTCGAGCGGTGGTTCCATCTGCTTGAGGGCGACGATCTCGGCGCCCTGCGGGGTCCACACACGCAACGAGAGCTCCGCGACCTGCCTGCCCAGCGACTGCATCATCAGCCCGGAGAAGTCGGCCGAAAGACCGTCGGGGTCGGCGACGATGTCATACGTGCCGCGCAGCGCGGTGGCTACCTTGCGCAGCTCCGCCACCTCCCAATCGTCCCCCACGCCCCGGCAGTCGCATTGGAACGCGCCATCGGCGCGACGCAGGGCTTCATCGAGCGCCTCGGGCTCCTCGCTCTCGTTGCGGCCATCGGTGAGGAGGATGGCGTGGCGGATCCCCTCCGCCTGCCCAAAGACGTCTTGAGCGAGTTCGATCCACGATCCGATGGCCGTGCCGCCCCGCGCCTCGAAACCCTTCACCGCCTGCTTTGCCTCGGCCCGCGTCTGTACCGAGGACACGGCCACGCCGCCCCACAGGGGATAGGCCATTTCAGCCCGGTGGCTGCCGGTGACGATCCCGAATCCGACGCCGTCGGGGATGCAATCGATGGCGGCGGCCGTCGCCGCCTTGGCGGATCGCAGCTTCCTGCCGTTCATCGATCCCGACGTGTCGACGATGAGCAACTCGGTCCTGTCTGCAGCAGGTGCAGGACCAGAGGCCCCGACCGAACCGGTCCCGGACGCGCACACGGTGAGGACGGCATGCATGACCTGTCCACCCTGGGGGAGGAATTCGTTCTGGAAGCATTCGATCTTGAACTCGGCCATGGCTTTCCTACTCCCTCGTCCCTGCTCCTCCGGCGGTCTCGTTTCGATGTCCGGCCGCTGGGTCGACCGGCACCACCACGACGGTGATGTTGTCGTGTCCCCCCGCGACCAGGGCGGCATCGGTGAGACGACGGGCGGTCTCGATCGGCTCCGCTTCGGCCCAGTCGGGGATCAGCTCGAGCAGGCGTTGCGGGTCCTCGAAGTAGTTCCAGAGGCCATCGCTGCAGACGAGCAGCAACCCCGGCTCCGGGACGTCCAGCGTGACCACTGAGGGCGTCACGGAGTCGGTCTCCCCCCCGATCCATCGGGTGATGACGTGTGCGTCCGGGTCGGCATAGGCGACTGCGGGCGCGACGCCTTCGGCAATTCTCTCCTGAGCCCACGAGTCGTCCACCGTGAGCAGCCTGGCGTGGGCCGGGACGGAGCTCAACCAATAGGCGCGGCTGTCCCCGATGTTGGCCACCGTGACATGCCCTGGTGCCGCACAGACGACGACCATCGTCGTCGAGGGCGACTGGTCGTTGCCGTCGGGCTCGTCGCTCGGGACCTCGAGAACCGCCTGCTGCGCCTCGTCGAACGCCTCGCCCAGGAGTTCCTCCAGCCTCGCGTCCCCGGGCCAGTCCGATGCCAAGAGCAGCGGCTCGACGACCGCGAGCGCGGTGTTCGCCGCTGCCCGGGCAGCCTGATCGGGGTTCGCGGTGGAAGCGACCCCGTCGCACACTGCGGCAACGATCCGGCCGTCGACCGCAGCGATGGCCAGGGCGTCTTCGTTGCGATGACGGCGGGTGCCCCGGTCCGTGACGCCGGCGATCACACCCAGATCGAGCTCGTCGCGATAGCCGTGCCGGCGGGGCACCGCAGCGTGGTCGACGAGCGGTTCGTCGCCCACGCGTCGTCCGCACCCTTCGCAGTAGTGCTCGTCGTCGAAGACCGGCGACTGGCACTGGGGGCACGGGCGGACCTCACTGTCGCTATCGGTGTGGAGGCTCACGTTGCTCCCGTCGTCACGTCATCGTCCGGGGTCGGAAGGCGTTCGCCCGGTCCACCAGGGCGAATCGCTCCTCGTCGGTCGAGGCGATCCGTGCCAGCGATCGAAAAGCACGCTCGAGCGCGGTCCGCTGGTCCACTTCGTCGAGCGCCGCACCCATGAGCTGGACGTTCCCATCGGACGCCACGCGCCCGTCGAGCAGCATCGCGAGCGCCTGCTGGTGCACGTCCCGGACGAGCGGCAGCCGCACCGAGTTGTCCAGGGCGAGCCCGTCGAGAACGTCCGAGGTGGCAATGAGGTCCGTGAGCTGAGGCTCCTCGCCCTGGAGGGGAGCGCACTGCACCCGGCAGAGCGTGATCTGGGCCGTGACGTAGGCACTCGAGGACTTCGGGATCCTCCGCAGGGCCGAGACGGCCTCTTCCCTGTCCCCCAGCCGCATGGCGACGCGGGCCAGTCCGAAGCTGGCGCTCGCGTAGCTCGGGTCCGTGGTGGCCACCAACCCGTAGTAGCGCGCGGCATTGCGGAGTTGCTGCGAGACCGACTCGGGGCTGCGTTCCCCGGCGGGAGCGGACGGGTCGCCCTCGTCGGCCGCTTGCTCGAAGCAGACGGCCATGGCCAGCTTCGGGGCCAATTCTCCCGGGAGCTCCGTGGCGACGGCGGTCAGGTACGACAGCGCGTCGGAGGGCGTGCCCTCGGCCAAATGGAGCGCGCCGCGCCACCATGCCGCCCGCCAGCCGCTGTCGTGGGCTTCCTCCGAGTCGAGCTCGCGCCGCGCCACGTCGAACTCGCCTTCGTCGATCGCCGATCGGGCGATGTACAGGCTCAGCTCAGGCGACCGGGGAATGGTCTCGAGGAGTGACTGGCGTTGGTCGGCACCCACCAGCGCCAAGGTGGCCAGCACGCCGGATGACGAATCGGACGGGTCCACCGCCGGCACCGGAAGGAGCTGCCACGGGCTCGTGTCGGGGTCTGCACCCAGCTCCGAGCTGAACAGGGTGCTGGGGGCCGCCCTCGGGCTGCCGCCGTCGGCGGCAATGACCTGGCGGAGCACCCCGACCAACTGCTCGGCCATTTCCGCCGCCGACTGGAACCGCATCCTCGGGTCCGCGTCGGTCGCCTTCTGGAGGAAGCGGTGGAAGGACTCGTAACGCTGGAAGACCGCCACGTCTTCCGTCGGTGGCAACCGCACGGCGTAGCGCTTCTCGTCTTGGAATCCCGCGAAATCGACCGTGAGGACCAGAAGGCTCCGCGCAACCGTGTAGAGGTCCGACGCGATGCTCGCGCCAGCTTCGGGGACTTCAGGCGCCTGGTAGCCGATCGTCCCGTACAGGTCGCTGTCGGCGTCGTCGGTCCGGCGAACTCCCCCCAAGTCGATGAGCTTGAGCTGTTCCTCGGTCTGAATGGCGTTGTCCGGTTTGAAGTCACAGAACAGCAGACCCCGGCGGTGCAAGAAACCGATGGCCGGAAGGATCTCGAGGACGTAGGCGATGGCCTGCGCCACGGGGAGGGGTCCGCCTTCCTCCTCTCGGTACCGGCTCCGGATCTCGCGCAACGACTCGCCGCCCACATACTCCATGACGATGTAACCGAACTCGTCGTGCTCGACGAAGTTGTAGATCTTGACGATGTTGGGGTGCTCCACCTCCGCCAGGAAACGCCGCTCGGCGATGGCAGCGGCCATCGCCGCTTCATCGCCCGAATCGAGCAGCCCCTTCAGAACGACCCATCGATCGGAGACGTTCTTGTCCTGCGCCAGGTAGATCCAGCCCAGACCCCCGTGCGCGATGCAGCCTGCCACCAGGTACTGGCCCGCCACGAGGTCTCCGGGCCACAGCTTCGGGGTGAAGGAGTAGGCCCTGCCGTCGTGGGGGCAGTATCCCTCGGTGCGAGCCGGACGCGTCCCGCGACTCCGGCCGACCGGGTTGTCGCAGTGGGCACAGAACCGCTTCTTTTCCGGAACCTCCGGGTCGACGAGGAGGACGGACTGCGGGTCGCGGTAGGGCACCGACGGCATGTCGACCAGTCCCGCCCCCAAGTTTCCCCGGCTCCCGCCCGAGCTGGTCGCTCCCATGGAGCGCCCGGTAGTCAACGTGGAGGAGGAGATCCTCCGGATCGTGCTCGTTCCTCTCGATTCTGACGAAGAGCTCACGGCGGACGCGGCCACGGCGGGGGCAGACGTCACCCCCGGCTGCGGTGCGCTCCCGGACTCTCGCTGGGACCCACTCGGACGAGCATGGCCACACCGGTCGCAAAACCCGTCCACGATCGTCCCGCCACACTCCGGTCGCTCGCACGTCGAGTCATCCGGTGCGGGATCTGCCCTGAGCCCACCATTGGGGACAGGGGTCTCGGACACGACGCCGGGCCCTCCACCTCCCCGGGCCGAGGCATGTCCGCAGAGGTTGCAGTAGCCCGACTCGATCTCACCGGCACAACCAGGACGTTCACATGTGACCATCTTGGTTCACCTCCTGCAGGCGTCGAATGGCCCTCTGCAACGCCGTCACGCAGCGTTCGCCTTCCTCCAGGTTGCAGGGCGCGCAGTACAGCGCGTCACGCGCGGCCGCGTAGAGGCCGTCGATCTCGAGGCTCTCGGCGAGCCCGACGGCGCCCGCCTTGGCGTGGTACGCACCGAGGAGACCGCGCAGCTCGTCTCTCCGCTCCATCCGCGCTCCCTCGATCCTGGCCAGCCGCGTCACCTCATCGTGGAGACCGTCGGCCCGACGGCGGAGTTCGGCGGTCCTATGTCCGCTGCCCGGACTCTGCGCCTGCTCGCACTCGAGGCGGAGCCGATCGAGCTCTCGAGCAAGGCGATCCAGCTCGGCCACCGTCGCGTCGGGGACGACGATCTTCTCCGACCACGTGTCGAGCTGTGCGCGGCAGGTCGCGAGTTCCTCCAGTCCGGCGCCGATGCTCCGATCGGCGGCGACGAGCTCCTCGAGGTCCGCCTCATGGACCCGGGCCACCCCGCGCACCGTTTCGCTCACGCGCTGGGCTCGGGATTCGAGCAGTGCGACGTCCCCGGATCCGAAGGAGATCGGGTCTTCCTGCGCCGTGGCCTTCGCGTCGGCCAAGGCCCGCTCCAACCCACCGAGGTCGTTCGGCGGCCGCATATCGGATCTTTGGATCTCCTTCTTCAGCTCGGACAGCATTGCCGCCACGTCGTCGAGGCGATCGGTCAACTCCCCCCAGGCCCGTGCGACAGCGCCGACGAACTCGGTCACCACGACGAAGTCGCTCGACATCTGGTCGAAGACCGCTGCGACGGAGCACGCCACTGTGGGCGAAGCGTCATCGGTCAAGCGCGGAAGCCCGCTCTCAGGAGAGCGCGGCAGCTCGACGGACGTACCCCCGAGCAGCCCATCGAGCCGGATCAGCGCCGCGGGCGATGCGGACCTCCTGCTGCCTCGCTCGTCAAGGATCTGCGTGACAAGGTTCTCCAACGCGAGCTGGCCCTGCCACATCGCGGACTGGCGCACCGAGACATCGGCCCATGCCTCCGCCGTGGCGCCCCGGAGTTCGTGCGAGGTCTCGAGGAGACGGCGCGTGACATCGGCATCGAGCTCGGCGAGGCGAACCGTGGTGCGGTCCAGAACGGTCCGGAACTCCTCGATGCGCCGATCGATCTCCTCCGTCGTCAGTCGAGTCACGGTACTCACCGGTAGCTCGCCGGTGGTGGCGCAGGGGCCGCGCCACCGATGTGAGGCTGGAGGTAGGTGTCGTAGATCGTCGTCCAGGTCCCGTCGGCCCGGACCTGGGCCAACACGCCGTTCACGAAGGACGTGAGGTCCGGATGCAACTTGCTGATCGCCATACCATAGGGCTCGCCGCCGCCGAACACCGTCCCCACGATCTTGGTGTTCTGGTCTTGCGCTGCCAGTCCGAGGAGGATGGCGTCGTCGGTGCTGATGGCATCGACCTGGTCCTGCTGGAGCATCACCAGGCAATCCGTGGTGTTGTTCGCGGCCCACAGCCGGATGTTCCGTGGCATTCCATGGGCGACGAGATTCTGGAGCGACGTCGAGCCGGCCGGAGCGCACACACGCTTGCCGCCCAGGTCCTCAGGGCCGGTGACCGTCGAGTTGATCGGCACCAGGATCTTCTGACCGGCCAGGTAGTACACGGTCGAGAAGTCGACTGGCGTCTTGGATGGGTCAGAACCATGACCCTCCCGCGCGCAATTGATCGTCATCGTCTCGGCCAGCACGTCTACCTCACCCTTCTGAACCGCCTGGGCGCGGTCCGCGTTGTTGACGATGATGAAGTGGATGTACTTCGGGTCGGAGGATCCGAAGATCGCGAGGGCAACCTGGCGCAACATGTCGATGTCGAAACCGGACAGCTGACCGGTGACGGGGTCGCGGTAACCCCAGAGGTATGTGTCCTGGGCGACGCCGACCCTGAGGTAACCCCGGGCCTGAATCTGCGCCATGTACGACCCGCTGGGCATGTTGGCGGGGGTGGGCATGGTCGCGGGCGGGGAGAGACTGGCGGTGGCGTTACACGTATCTCCGGGCCCGGTCTGCGGCGGCGACGGGTGGACGATCTGTGCCCCCTTGGGTATGACGACCGGCGCCGTGGTCGACGCGGCCGTGCCGGGGGATGGCGAGCCGCACGCCGCCAGCACGACGGCCGCCAAGGCGACCATCAGAGCCCCCAGCCGGCGCCGGCCCGCCGCGGGGGCGCTCGACGGCGTGTACGTGCCCATCACCGGTACTCCGCGATCCGCGGCTGGAACCCGATCAGGACGAGGACCGCAACGAACAGCCCTCCGATCAGTAGGCCCCATGTCAGCGCGTTCAGATCTGAGGCCGCCCCTGACGTCCCGCTCACGAAGGTGGCCTGCGATCCGTCGATCCCTCCGGACAAGATCCCGTTCAGCTGAGACGAGACCGCCGGCAGCTGATGCGTGCCGCTCCCCGAAGCGAGGGTCACGGCCCCCGCCAGGTCGCCCAGGTTGTCGAAGGCGCGGATCTGACGATGGAGCATCATGTAGGACCCGAATGCAGCCTTGGCCTGCGCGAGGCGCGCGGCCTCGAACGAACTCCCCGAGCCGGTGGCCGTACCCGCTGAGCTCAAAAGGTGGCCGAGCGCTGCGGCGGTGCTGGTGTAGTCACTCTGGTAAGACGGATCCGAGTCCCGGGTGAGCAGTGTCAGCTCGTCGTCCGCCTGGACCCGGAGGGCCAGGATGCGTGCCTCCGTGAACGCCGAGACAGGCTGGGAGCCGTTCGCCTGCGCCGCCTTCACCCCTGAGTCTTGCGAGGCGAGCGCCACGGCGAACCAGACGCCGACCACGAGGACGATGGCCGTCGCCGAAGCCAGGGCGACATTCCAGATGCGGTGGAAGTGGCGGCTGAGCCGCCGCTGCGCCACCACGAGCGACACCAAGAGCGCGACGAGGGCCAAGGCGGCGAGGGCAACCAGCCACGGTGACACCGCTGTCGATTGATCGCCTCCGAGCCGATCGACCTCGGTCCCGTAGACCTGGGCGGCGGCGGGCAGGATCGAGGAGCGCATGAGGTTGTTCGCCTCGGCGAGATAGGCCGCTGCAACCGGGTAGAACGCCTGCCGCTCGTTGAAGTTGGCCTCCTGGACGATGCCGGCGTAGACGGGCAGATCCGTCGAAAGCCGCTCCAAGCTCGCCGCAACAGCTGGATCAGAGCCGGCGTCCCGGGCTGCCGCGGCCACGCCGGCGGCGGCGCGATTGAGATCGCCCTGGTAGCGGCTCCGGAGCGCGGCCGACTCGACCCGTCCTTGCAGGAACGAGGCGGCGGCGGTCGTGTCGGCATCGGACAAGGAGGTGTCGATTGCTTGTGCCGTCACCATGAGCGGTTCGGCGTGTTGCCACGCCGCCGATGTCGCAGATTGCCTTTGCGTGGTGGCAAGTGCAGCCACGAGCCCGGTGAGCAACGCAAGCAACGCAATGGCTACCGCGGCGAACCTCAGCCGCACGGGTGTGGCTCGGCGCGCCAACTCCGGCTGGGCCTGGGGGCGATGGGTCGCCCGGCTCAGCGGCGCTGTCATCGTCACCTCAACCCTCCCCGGTTCTTGCAGCCGTCGGACATCCACGACATGACGACCGACCATCCCCCCCATGAGGTGGCAGGCACGTTAGCTGAAGCCGACGAACGAGGGATGGCGCCAGGAGACGGTTTTCGGTGCTCATTGCGAGGAGACGGTACGTCCACCCGGTAAGCGGCCGGTAAAGGGATACGACGTCGACCGGTTCCTCCGTCGCGGACAGTTTTGGCGCGGGTGCCCTAACTTCTGGAGGCACTCTTGGCGCTGGTGCCTTTACTTCCGGAGCGGGTGCCTTTACTTCTGGCGCGGGCGCCCTTACTTCGCAATTACCCGCCTTCTGTAGACCGACGGGACACAAGCGTGCAGGCAAACGGAGGAGCCATGAAGACCCTTGCTCGAGACCAGATCGGGACCAGCGCCCAGTCGGACGCGGCGCAGCGCGGGATCGGGAAGTGCTCCCCTCCGGAGGTCGGAACCAGCCTGGACGACATCCTGAACATACGGGTCGGGTGCTGGCGACCGCCCGTGCATGTCGCTCAGCGTGACCATGCTCCCGACCCGGGGACGCCGACCATTGCGAGAACCCGCATCGAGTCGGCAACGCAAGGCAGATCGAGGCGATATGGGCCATTTCCTGCTATGCCCTTCCCGTGGCGCTCGGGAGCCTGACCGACAATGTGACGGCGTGGTCGACGCTGGGGCTCGCCGTCGCGACTCTGGTGGTCGTGATCATCGCTCTCCACCAAGCCCGACTGACGAGGGATGCCGTGGCGGTCGCCCAAGCGGACAGCCGCGAGGCGATCAAGGCTCGGATCGACCAGCGAGCGCCCCACGTAACCTTCGTGATCAGATCGGCCGCCTTCGCGACCCTCTCGTGGAGCGAAGACGTGGTGGACGGAGCGCCCGTCCGCGAGTCTCGGGCCGAGGTGGCTTCGCTCGCGTGCTGGGTGCACGCCGTCAACGAAGGTCGCTCGAGGGGATTGGTCTTCCTCCCGCCCGGAACCGTCGTGGCGGGGCAGCGTGACGCGATCCCGGCGTCAGCCACGGCGAGGCCGGCGGAGCCACCGCCGGAGCGGTCGATAACGCTCGGTCCGGGGGACGACTGCCAGCTGCTCGTCGAAGTCTCCAAGCCGATCGGGGAATGGATGGAGATGGCGAAGGCAATCGGGAGTCACCGGGCGCCCCTGACACAGGAGAACCTGAACGTCTCGGACACCTTCAACGAAGGGATAATCGACACGACGCTCCTCGAGTTCCACGGATGCCCGATTCATGTCGAGGGCGATGTTCCGCTCTGGGGGGGTGAACACCCGTACGACGTAAATCTGAGCCTGACGAATCGCAACTACGCGTTCGAGGAATCGGTGCAGAAGCGTCAGAAGCGGTGGGTCGAGTCCCGCCGAGGCGGTAGTTCACACCAACGCCAGACGGGGACGTAGGTCGGGCTGACTTCCTCGCTGCCCGACGACCTGAACGGACGCTTGCACCGCGCCGCACGTTGCACCCAGGGTTGACGCAGCGCGGGTTGACATGGTCGCACCCGAAGTGGGTTCGAGTCGCGCACAGAACTCGACGGACTTGGGACCGCGTCGCAATGGATCTTCGGAGTGAACTGCCGGCCGAGCGGGTATCGATCCCGCTCGAGACACGCCGACCCTCCCAAGGAGCCCTCCGTTGTCCTTCCCGACTCAGCCCCTGCGTTCTGCCGCGCTCGTGCCGATCGTCATCGTCGCGATCGCTGCACTCGCGGGCGTGCAGCTCGCCTCGGTGGGAGCTTCCGTTTCGACACCTCACGCACGCGCCGCGGCGTCACGGGCCGCGACCGCACGGTCGACCTCCGCCCGGACGCGCCTAGGAGCTCCAGGCCCGGCGGCGCCACCGGTGGCCGCGGCCGTCGCCGCGACGCCTTCACCGGTGACACCCACGACAGAACCGCCACCGCCACCGCCACCGCCGGCCCCTCCACCGCCGGCCCCGGCCGCCACGTCAACGACGGCTCCCGCACCTCTGCCGCCGGCCCCGAGCGAGACCGTGCCACCGCTCGGTCACGCCACCGAGTGGGGCTGCGCGGCCGCGTTGGGCTATCTCCGCGCCTACGCAGCGCCAGGCTTCACCGTGGAGTGCCCCGGCAGCGCCGAAGGCCGCCAGGCCATGACCTGCATCAACGAACCGGGCATCTGTACGAACGCGCAGGTGATCGCCATCGCCGATGCATGTCCGGCGGGGTACATGAACGAAGCCTCGAACTCCTGGGTGCTGACCGGGCAGTCCGCTGCGCCCCTCGATCCGTTCGGGTCGTGCCCCTGAGAGCCCGCGGCCCCCGCAACGGCTAGCTCAGCGCTCCCGACTGGCGCAGCTTCGCGACCACATCTGCGGAGACACCCCACTCGACCAACCCCGAGACCGTGTCGGCGCCCGGAGGAGAGGGCGGCGAGGAGATGGCCGAGGGCGTGCGCGAGAAGCGGGGCGCCGGGGCCGGCTGCACCGCTCCCTCGACGTCCACGAAGGTCCCGCGCGCCACGTTGTGCGGGTGGAGGTGCGCCTCCCACGGCGAGAGCACGGGCGCGACGCAGGCGTCGGTGCCGTCGAAGATCTTGGTCCACTCCTCCCGGGTCTTCGACCTGAAGATCTCGGTGAAGCGTGCCTTCATCGCCGGCCAGTCGTCGCGCGCCATCTGGTGGGGCAACGAGGCGTCACCCTCGAGCCCGAGGCCCTTGAGGAGCTCGGCATAGAACTGCGCCTCGATGCCGCCGACGGCCATCCACTTCCCGTCGGCCGTCTCGTAGACCTCGTAGAAGGGAGCGCCCGTGTCGAGCATGTTCGTCCCCCGGTCGTCGTTCCAGAGCCCGTGGCGGTGGAAGGCGTGGATCATCGTCATCAGCGACGCTGCGCCGTCGACCATGGCCGCGTCGACCACCTGCCCCTCACCCGAACGGGCGGCCTCCAGCAGCGCCGCCACCATCCCGAACGCCAACAGCATGCCGCCGCCGCCGAAGTCGCCGACGAGGTTGAGGGGTGGGACGGGCGCGGAGTCTGCCCGTCCGAGCGACCACAGCGCGCCGCCGATGGCGATGTAGTCGATGTCGTGCCCGGCCATGGAGGCCATCGGCCCGTCCTGGCCCCACCCGGTCATGCGGCCGTAGACGAGGCGCTTGTTGCGCGCGAAGCACTCGTCGGGCCCCACCCCCAGGCGCTCGGCCACACCGGGCCGGAACCCCTCGATCAGCCCGTCGGCCTGCTCGACGAGGCCGAGTACGAGCTCGAGGGCGTCGGGGTTCTTGAGGTCGATGCCCACCGAGGGCCGGGAGCGGTTCAGCAGGTCCCAGTACGAGCCGGCCCCGGACGTGGCGAACGCCTCCCCCGCCTCGACGGCCCCGGCGGGCGCCCGCTCCAGGCGCAATACCTGGGCACCGGCGTCGGCCAGCATCATGCAGGTGTAGGGCGCCGGCCCGATCCCCGCCAGCTCGATGATCTTGATCCCGCTCAGCGGGCCACTGCGCACTCGCTCGACCATCGCAGGATCGTGACCCGGCCCGGCCGGGGCGGTCAAGCCGGGGTCCGGGTCAGCCCGGTGACGACACCGGCCCGGCGGCGGGCTGCGTCAAGCTGGGGGCGTGCCCACGGCCCGCGCCCCCGGACGCGTCACCATCATCGGCGACCACACCGACTACAACGGCGGCCTCTCGCTGCCGATGGCCATCGAACTGGCCACCGAGGTCACCTTCACCGCCAAGCCGGGCAGCTTCCTCGTCGGGATCGACTCCGACCAGTTCCCGGACCAGCCCCTCGAGATCGCACTGGGCAGCACCGCCCCGGTCCCCGTCGAGGCCCTCTTGGCGGCCGGACTCCTCCGGCTCCAGCCTCCACCCTCGGGCGGCAGCATCCGGGTCACCAGCACCATCCCGGTGGGAGCCGGCCTGTCCTCGAGCGCCGCCTTCTCGGTCGCGCTCCTCCTCGCACTCGGGCACGACCCGGACCCGCTCGCCCTGGCCCGCGCCTGCCAGGAGGCAGAGCGGGGCGCGGGATCGCACGTGGGCCTCCTCGATCCGCTCGCCAGCGCCGCCGCCCAGGCGGGCCATGCGCTCCGCATCGACTTCGCGACCCTCGAGACCCGCCCGGTGCCCGTCCCCGTCGAGGCAGCCTTCGTGATCGTGCACAGCGAGAGCCCGCGCCTCTTGACCACGACGCCCTACGCGACCCGGCGCGCCGAGTGCGAGCGGGCGGCCCACATCCTCGGGCGGCCGCTCGGCACCTGTGCGCTCGGTGACCTCAGCGAGCTCACCGACCCCGTCCTGCGGCGGAGGGCCCGCCATGTCGTGACCGAGTGCGGACGGGTCGACGAAGCCGTGCGGCTGCTCACCCGGGGCAACCTGAGCGGCCTCGGGGCGGTCATGACCGAGGGCCACCGCAGCCTGGCGGCCGATTACAAGGTCTCCGTGCCCGCGGTCGACGACCTCGTGGAGGAGCTGCTCGCGCAGCCGGGCGTCCTCGGGGCCCGCATGACCGGCGGCGGCTTCGGCGGCTGCGTCCTGGCCCTGTGCGTGCCCGACTCGCCGGCCTTGGACCCCGCGGCACACGCGCCTCGGCGCGCCTGGCGCGTCAGCCCGTCTGTCGGCGCAACGCGTCTTGTGACGTAGCGACCAGCGCATCGAGCACGCCGACGGCCCGGCCGCTGTCGACCGACTCGGCGGCCAGCTCGACGCCGCTCGCCAGGTCGGGAACCCGGCCGGCCACCACGAGCGCCGCCGCGGCGTTGAGCACCCCGATGTCCCGCCGGGCGCTGCGCTCCCCCTCGAGCACCGTGCGGATGACGCGCGCGTTGAAGGAGGCATCGCCGCCCCGCAGGTCCTCCATGGTGGCCCGCTGGAAACCCAAAGAGGCGGGGTCGATCCGCCAGTCGCGCACCTCGTACTCCCCCGAGCCGTCCCCGGTGACCTCGAGCACGCTCGACGGGGACGTCACGCTCAGCTCGTCCAGGCCGTCGTCGGCGTGGACGATCATGGCGTGCCGGCTGCCCGTCGCCCCGAAGACCCCGGCCATGATGGGACCCATCGTCTCGTCACTCACGCCCACGAGTTGGTGCGTGGTCCGTGCCGGGTTGATCAGCGGGCCGAGGAAGTTGAACACGGTCGGCACGCCGAGCTCCTTGCGCACCGGTCCCACGAAGCGCATGGCGGGATGGAAGCGCTGGGCGAAGCAGAAGCCCATGCCGGCCTCCGCGACGCAGCGAGCGACGCCCTCGGGCCCGACTTCGATCGCGACACCGAGCGCCTCGAGCACGTCGGCCGTGCCCACGGACGAGGAGGCGGCGCGGTTGCCGTGCTTGCAGACGGGCACGCCACTGCCCGCCGTGATGAACGCCGCCAGGGTGGTCACGTTGATGCTGGCCAGCCGGTCGCCCCCGGTGCCGACGAGGTCCACCACGACGGGGTCGTCCGAGCCCGACGACCCGGTGCCCGGGGTCAATGGGCACGGTACGGCGGCCTCGAGCATCGCCCGCGCCAATCCCGTCACCTCCTCGGCCGTTTCCCCCTTGGCGTGCAGAAGGGCGAGGAAGGCCCCGACCTGCGCCGGCGTGGCGTCACCGGCCAGGACCACCGCCAGGGCGTCCTCCGCCTCCGGCGCAGTGAGCGACTCGCGGCGCGACAGCCGGGTCAGGACCTCGGACCAGCTCAGTCCCACCACAGATCCCGGTCGAGGACGCCCCGGGCGATCAGGCCCAGCTGTACCTGCGACGTGCCCTCGACGATCGTCAGCTGCTTGGCGTCGCGGTACCACTGCTCGGTCGGATGGTCCTCCATGTAGCCGGCGGCGCCCAGCAGCTGGACGGCGAGCGACGAGGCGCGCACGGCCAGCTCGGTGGCGTGGTACTTGGCCATGGAGAGGAAGGGGACGTACTCCATGGTGAACTTCCCGGCGTCGGCGAGCACCGCCGCCCGATAGGTCAGGAGCCGGGCAGCCTCGATGTCGACGGCGCACTTGGCGATCTCCCATTGGATGCCCTGGAAGTCGGCGATGGTCTTCCCGAATGCGGCCCGCTGCTGGACGTACTCGGTGGCGTACATCAGAGCGCCCTCGGCCAGGCCGATGCCGCGGGCGGCGACGATCGGGCGCATGGCGTTCAGGCCCAGCATGGCGAGACGGAAGCCGCCCACCTCGCCGATGACGTTCTCCGCCGGCACGTGGACGTCGGTCAGGACGAGCTCGCCGGTGTCGACGCCGCGTACGCCCATCTTGTGGTCCGTCCGCCCGACCTCCACCCCCTCCCAGCCTCGCTCGACGATGAAGGCCGTGACCGAGTCGTGCGCCCGGCTGGCCGGGTCGCTCGTCTTGGCGAACACGGTGTACCAGTCGGCCTCCCGCACGCCTGACATCCAGCACTTCGTGCCGTTGAGCACCCAGCCGCCGTCCGACCCGTCGTCGGGCACCCCGCGAGTCCGCATGCCCATTACATCGCTGCCGGCCTGGGGCTCCGAGAGGCCGAAGGCGGCCCGCAGCGTGCCGTCGCAGATCCCGGGCAGGTAGCGCCGCTTCTGCTCCTCGGTGCCGGCAATCATGACGGGGCCCGTGGGCAACCGGGTCAGCAGCAACATCAGGGCCGCCGTGTTGGAGTACTTGGCCACCTCCTCGATGGCGATGGCAAGCCCGAGGATCCCCGCGCCCGAGCCGCCGTAGTCGACCGGGAGGCACAGCCCGAGCAGGCCGGCGTCGCGAAAGGCCTCGTAGATGTCGGACGGGTAGGCCCCCTCCTTGTCGATGGCACGGGCCCGGGGCTTCACCTTGTCCTCCGCGAGCCGCCGCACCGAATCGCGGAGCTCGAGCAGCTCGTCGGGGAGGTCGAAATGCACGGGCGCAGGCTACCGGACCTCTCGGCCAGGTATTTTCTGATTCTTGACGCCCGACGAACCCGATTCCCGCCAGCCGCCCGACTCCGCCGGGGTCGCTCCCGAGTCGGCACGGTCGCGGGCAGACCTGCAGGCCGAACTGCGCACGACGCGACGTAAGGAGCAGAAGCACCAGCACCGTTGGCGGCGGCGCATCCTCTACACGCTGTCCTTCATCGTCCTCATCGCCGCGCTCGGTGCCGGTGGCCTCTACGTCTACGCGGTCTACCGCTACGACCAGATCAAGAAGATCCACGCCAAGCACCTGGTGGCCGAGGCCCCACCGGGCAAGCCGTTCAACCTCTTGCTCGTGGGCTCTGACTCCCGGGCCTTCGTGTCGAACGCCACCCAGGTCAGGGCGTTCGGCAACGACGCCAGCGCGGGAGGTAATCGGAGCGACGTGACGATGGTGGCGCACTTCGTCCCCGCCGCCAAGACGGTGACCGTGCTGTCGATCCCCCGCGATCTCTGGGTCGACATCCCGGGCAACGGGAGCATTCAGGGCATGAACCGCATCAACGCCGCGTTCAACTCGGGACCCGACCTCCTGATCCAGACGATCGAGAAGGACCTGGGCATCCCCATCAACCACTACGTGGCGGTCAACTTCCCGGGATTCTCCGGCATGGTCGACGCGCTGGGCGGCATCACCATGAACTTCCCGACCCAGGTGAAGGACCAGTTCACGGGCCTCGACGTCACCACTACCGGCTGCCAGTCCGTGAACGGGATGGTCGCGCTCCAACTCGTGCGCAGCCGCCACCTCTACTACATGAATCCCAACGGTTACTGGGAATACGACGGCCTGTCGGACTTCAGCCGCATCCAGCGCCAGGACGCCTTCTTCCGGGCCGTGCTCGCCAAGCTGAACCAATCGATCACCAACCCCTTCGCCGTCAACTCGTTCATCGGCGCCGCCGTCGGCAACCTCACCATCGACGACACGCTCAGCCAAGGGGCCCTCTTCCACATCGCCCAGGATTTCCGGGGGCTCCCGTCGTCCCGACTGGTCACCGAGACGCTGCCCACCCTGGGGTACACGACCGACGGCGGCGCATCCGTGCTGAAGCTGGCGCAGCCCTACGCGCAGAACATGATCGACGCCTTCAACCAGATCGGGGCGACGCCGGCGCCGGCGATCACGCCCGTCGGCGCGTCCAGGGGCAAGAGCGTCCCGACCACGACCGTGCCGACGGAACCCCACAGCCAGGTCGCCGTGAACGTCCTGAACGCGTCGACGCTCAACGGCATCGCCGGCACCACGGCGGCGGCCCTCTCCGCCCAGGGCTTCGATGTCACCGAGATCGGCGACGCCTCGTCACCCCTCGGCGCGGGCGGACCCTCCGAGATCCATTACGGCCCGTCCGGTCACGAGGCCGCGGTCACGCTCCAATCGGTCCTCAGCGGACCGGTGACCCTCGTGCCCGACCCGACCCTGAGCGGTCAGACGGTCTCGCTGCTCGTCGCGGGCTCCCCGCTCACCATCACCGGGTCGTCGCCGGGCGGTACCGCGGCGGCCGCCACGAGCACGACCACCGTCCCGGGCGGGCCGACGACGACGACCACGACCACGATCCCTGCGGACGTCTATGCCAACACGCAGCCCGAGCCCTGGAACCCGTTCCCCTGCACCCTCGGCCAGTCGACCCAGGCGTCACCCCGGACCACGACCACGGTGCGGCAGAAGTAGGTGCCCCGGCCCGGAGAGCCGCTCGGGCCGTGCTCAGGCCGACTTGCGGCGCTGCCGAACGATCCGGCGGCGCTCCCGCTCGGTCGTCCCGCCCCAGATGCCCTCACGCTCGCGGTAGGCCAGGGCGTGCTCCAGGCACGCCTGACGGACCGGGCAGACGGCGCAGACAGCCTTGGCCTCGGCCGCGTCGGCCTCGTCCTCGGTGACGGGGTAGAACGCCTCGACGTCGAGACCCCGGCAGGCTGCTTGCTTGCGCCACGTGGTGGCGATCATGGGAAACACTTCCTCGTATCGGACAATTCGGTGGATATATGAATTCGCCCTGTTCGGGGGGCCTTCCGGCGCATCCTCCGGCGGCATTCCATCCGATTTAGGCGAACGAAGAGTATGGCTTACAAAGTGAGCTTCTGTAAAGACTTGCGCACAGAATTGTCCCTGGTCAGGCGATAGGTAGGGGCTTTGTTGTCCCGAGCAGGTCCCCGAGCAGCTCGGCTCGCACGGGCGGCCGCAGCACTGTCTGCGCCTCGTAGTCCCGATGCGTGGCCACCAGGGTCACCTCGGCCGCGTCCCGGAACTCCCCCACCTGCGCCTCGGTGAATCCGAAACGGAGATAGTGGACCGCCGGGGTGATCGTGTCCCGGGTGAGGGCGGCGGCGTGCTCCGACTCGGGCACGCTGGCGACCGCGTCCCCGTCCATGGAGATCCCGACCCGATGCTCGATCCCCACCAGGCGGGGCAGCCATTCTCGAAGATCGTGATCCGAGGTCAGCTCGATGAAGAGCGTGGCCGAGAGCTCCCGCTCACCGGGGAGCAGCCGGTTGTAGATGTCGAGCTCGACCTGCATCGCCTCGTCGCTGATGATCTTCTCCGCCCGCGCCATCTCCTGCACCTGGAAGCGCACGGTGTCGACACACTCGAAGACCAGGGTCATGATCGGCCCCAGGCTCACCCGGCGGTCGCGCTTGCGGGCGATGACCCGCGACCGGTAATCCTCACGCACCCGCTCGTACGCCCGCAGGTCCAGGACGTCGTCCAGCGTGAGCCCACCGGCCGAGTCCTGGGTCACGACCCACCCCGGGACCCGTCACCCAGTCCGTAAGCGCGGGCGACGACCTGCAGCGGGTGCACCGGCTGCGTGCCGGTCTCCTGCAGGATCGATCCGTTGGCGAGATGGCAGTCGCCGCAGACGACGTCGTTGCCGGCCGCATCGATGTCGCGTCCGAGCGGGGCGGCCACCTTGCGGGCCAGCTCGTAGTTCTCCGCCCGGTAGCCCCACGTTCCGTCGATGCCCGAGCAGCGCTGGACGATGGCGCACGTGACCCCGGCGACTTTCAGGAGGTCGCGGCTGCGCAAGCCGGCATTCTGCGCCTGCAGGTGGCACGCGACGTGATAGGTGACCTTGTCCGGCACCGCTCCACCATGCCGGCCGGGGAACTCGTCGCGCAGTGTGAACGGGTCGTCGGCGTCGCGATGGCGCCGCATCAGGTACTCGGCCGGGTCGAACGTGTGCGAGGCCACCAGGTCGGCTTCGGCACCCTTGGCGTACAACGGGTAGTCCCGCTTGACGACGTACGCGCAGGTGGGTTGGGCCACGATGATGTCGCGCCCGGCCCGCACCTCGGCGGCCAGCGCGGCCACGTTGTGCCGCGCCGCCTTGGCGAACTCGTCGACGTGGCCCGAGTGCAACCACGGAGCGCCGCAACACTTCGTCCGAGGGGGCAGGCTGCACTCGATGCCGTTGTGCTCGTACACCTCCACGATGGCGCGGCCGACGTCGGGCTCCATGTACTCCACGAAACAGGTGGGGAACACCGAGACGGCGCCGGTTCTCTTCGTCCCTGCGGCCGGGCGAGCCCGCTTCGTGAACCAGGTGGTGAACCGCTGCTTGGCGTAGGGCGGCAGCAGGCGTTGCGATGCCAGGCCGACCGTCTTCTCCATCACCCGGCGCGGCCAGGAACCGGGCGTAGCGGTGGCCCAATTGACGACGGGTGCTGCGGCGACCGAGGCTCGGCCGAGGAGGTCCGTGCGGGCCAGGAACTGATCCGTCACCTTCTCCTTCATGCCGACGCCCTGCTTCTGCCGCACGGCGTGCACCCGGCTCATCAGACGCGGGAAGTCGAGCTCCCACTCGTGCGGTGGCACGTAGGGGCACTTCACGTAGCAGAGCTTGCACTGGTAGCACTCGTCCACGACCTGGTCCCGCTCGGCGTCGGTCAGCGCCGAGGCGTCCCCGTCGTTGGCGTCGACGAACCCGAACATCGTCGGGAACGAAGGGCACAGGTTGAAGCACAGCCGGCACCCGTGGCACAGGTCGAAGACGCGGTCGACCTCGTCCCGCAGCGCGGCCGGGTCGAAGTACTTCGGATCGGTGGGATCGTACGTGGCGGTCATGGGGCCGCCCCTCCTAGGAGACGGACTCGAGCCCCTGCGTGAACCGTCCGGCGTGCGACTTCTCGGCCTTGGCCAGGGTCTCGAGCCATTCGGCGATCTCCTCAAAGCCCTCGTCTCGTGCGGTCTTGGCGAACCCGGGGTACATCTCGGTGTACTCGTAGGTCTCGCCTTCGATGGCGGACTTGAGGTTGTCCTCGGTGGCGCCGACGGGTACCCCGGTCACCGGGTCGCCCACCTCCTTGAGGTAGTCGAAGTGCCCGAACGCGTGGCCCGTCTCACCCTCCGCCACCGAGCGGAAGAGCGCAGCGACGTCCGGGTAGCCCTCGACGTCTGCCTTCTGGGCGAAGTAGAGGTAACGGCGATTGGCCTGACTCTCCCCGGCAAACGCGGTCTTGAGGTTGGCCTCGGTCTGGCTGCCCTTCAGTGCTGGCATCTCGTGTGTTTCCCTTTCTCTCGGGTGTTGCTCTCCTCGTGTTCCATCGATCTGGTGACGCCCCTCAGGACTCCCGGCACTCGTCACACCGGCCGCGGAAGACCACCTCGGCGCTGTCGACGTCGAAGCCCTGGGCCGCCCGCCTGGGCACGCTGAGACCGGGAAGGTCCGCCGCGAGGTCGCGGACCTTGCCGCACGTGCGGCAGACCAGGTGATGATGGGTGGTTTCGACGTTCGGATCGAAGCGAGCCGAGCCCGTGCCCACGTCGAGCACCGAGATGGCGCCCAGGTCGGCCAGGTCGTTCAGCGTCTGATAGACGGTCTTGAGAGAGACCTTCGGCATCTCTCGCCGGACCCGCTCGTGCACCCGCTCCGCCGAGGGGTGGGTCACGTCCCCCTCCAGGGCACGGAAGATGCACTGCCGCTGCGCGGTGATCTTCCGGCCGTGCGCCCGGAAGAGATCGGTCAAGGCGTCGGGTGACTGCATGGCTCCGTCACCCTAGCGGGGCCCCGACCTATTTTGACAATCGTTGTAGAAATCATCCCGTCACCAGCGATGGCAGCGGTCCGGCCGGGCCCGGGAGCTCGCACGCAGGACGAATGGCCCTAGCCAAGCGCAGGCCGGAGAGGACAGGGTTGAGTCGGGTGTCGGCACGCCCCCTGACGGCGCGCGCCCATGGAGGAACGATGACGATGCACGAGACGACGGCCACCCCGGCCAAACCGGCCAAGAAGGTGCCCCACCTGACACCGGAGGAGAGGTCACTCCGCGGCAAGGAGGCGCGGGCCCGCGTGCCGCGAGCAGCCCATGCGGCCTTCGAGCCCTCCTCGTCGCGTCCGGACCCGGTCAGCCTGTTGGAGCGTCAGGCCGTCACTCGGGTCCCCGAACTGGTGCCGATCCGCTACGGGCGCATGCTCGTCTCACCCTTCACCTTCTTCCGCGGCGCCGCCCTGATCATGGCGTCCGACCTGGCCACCACGCCGCACTCCGGTCTGACCGTCCAGATCTGCGGCGACGCCCACCTGAGCAACTTCGGGCTGTTCGCGTCGCCCGAGCGGGCGATGATGTTCGACGTCAACGACTTCGACGAGACGCTGCCCGGGCCCTGGGAGTGGGACCTCAAGCGGCTGGCCGCCAGCGTCGTCATCGCCGGGCGGGACCAGAGCTTCTCCACCAAGGACTGCGCCGCCGCCGCCCGGGCGGTGGGCTCGTCGTACCGCAAGGAGATGCGCCGGCTCGCCGAGTCGGGCAATCTCGACGTGTGGTACTCGAAGGTCGACATCGAGGCGATCATCGCCGGCATCTCCGCCCGGGCCGCCGGCGCCACCAACAAGGAGAAGTCGAAGCGAGACGAGCAGATGGCGGCCAAGGCGCAGTCGATCGTGACCAAGTCCCGCACGAAGGACTCGCTGCAGGCCCTGGCCAAGCTCACCACCGTCGTGGACGGTCAGCGCCGGATCATCAGCGATCCACCGCTCGTCGTCCCCCTTGCAGAGCTGCTGGAAGAGCATGAAGCCGATGCCTTCTTCGAATCACTCCATCAGCTCGTGCGCAGCTACCGCCGCACCCTGCAGAGCGACCGCCGCCACCTGCTCGAGGGTTTCGAGCTCGTCGACGTGGCGCGCAAGGTCGTGGGAGTCGGCAGTGTCGGTACCCGCGCCTGGATCCTGCTGTTCGAAGGTCGTGACGGCGACGACCCGCTCTTCCTCCAGGCCAAGGAGGCCGAAGCCTCCGTCCTCGAGGAGTTCGTGGGCAAGAGCAAATACGCCAATCACGGCGAGCGCGTCGTCACCGGGCAGCACCTGATGCAGGCGGCCAGCGACATCTTCTTGGGCTGGCAGCGCGTCGAGGGTCTCGACGGCGTCTCGCGGGACTTCTACCTGCGACAGCTGCGCGACTGGAAGGGTTCGTTCGACATCGAGGGTGCCCTGCCACAGGGTCTCACGATCTACTCGGGGGTCTGCGCCCAGGCGCTGGCCCGGGCCCATGCCCGCTCGGGCGATCGCATCGCCATCGCGTCGTACCTCGGGAACGGCAGCCCCTTCGACGATGCGCTCGTCGAGTTCGCCCAGACCTATGCCGACCAGAACGAGCGCGACTACGGCGCCTTGAAGGATGCGGTTGCGGATGGACGGGTCAGGGCCGAAAGCGGGTTATAACTGCACCCCATGTCCTCCCCCAACATCTTGCTGATCATGACCGACGAGGAGCGCTACCCGCCCCCCTACGAGTCCGACGCGGTGGCGGCGTTTCGCAAGAGGCACCTGACGGCGCGGGAGTCGATCCGCTCCGGCGGCGTCGAGTTCCACCGCCACTACGCCGGCTCGACGGCGTGCACGCCGAGCCGGGCCACGCTGTTCACCGGGCAGTACCCGTCGCTCCACGGCGTGTCCTCGACCGACGGCGCGGCCAAACAGGCCACCGACCCGGACATGCGCTGGCTCGACCCCGACTCGGTCCCGACCCTGGGCGACTGGTTCCGCGCCGGCGGCTACCGCACGCACTACCGGGGCAAGTGGCACGTGTCGCACGCCGACCTGGTCATTCCGGGGACCCACGAATCCTTGATGGCCTCCGACGACGCCGGCCGGCCGATCCCCGAGGCCGTCGAGGCCTATCAGAGGGCCGACCGTCTCGACCCGTTCGGGTTCTCGGGGTGGATCGGCCGGGAACCGCACGGTGCGGCCAAGTCCGACTGCGGCACGGTGCGAGATGGTGTCTTCGCGGAGCAGGTGGTCGAGCTGTTCGACGAGCTGGGCCGCGCGCGCCGCGACGGTCCGTGGCTGGCGGTCGCCTCGTTCGTCAACCCCCACGACATCGCCTTCAACGGCTTCGGCTGGGAGCAATTGCTGGGGTTCGGCCCTCCCGACGACTCGGTGCCCGACATCCCCGAGGCCCCGTCCGAGAGCGACAGCTTCGCCGGCCGCCCGCCCTGTCAGGAGGCGTTCAAGGCCCTGTGGCCGAAGATGATCTTCGAATCCGAGACCGACCTCGCCTACCGCCGCCTCTACTACTACTTGCAGAAGGTGGTCGACGAGTCCATCGGGCGGATCCTCGAGGCCCTGCGGGCCTCGGGCATGTTCGACGACACGATCGTCGTGTTCACGTCGGACCACGGCGATCTGGTCGGTGCCCACGGGGGCCTGGTCCAGAAGTGGTTCAACGTCTTCGACGAGGCGACGCGCGTCCCACTACTCGTCTCGGGCCCGGGCGTCGCCCACGTCGACGGCGGCATCCCGGTCCCCACGAGCCACGTCGATCTCATCCCCACCCTGCTCGGCCTGGCCGGCATCGACCGCGAGCGGGCGGCGGCGGGTGTCTCTTCGCATCACGACGAGGTGCAGTCCCTGCCTGGTCGGGACCTCAGCGGCGTGGTGACCGGGAAGACCAGCGCCGCCGACGTGGCCGCACCGGTGTACTTCATGACCGAGGACAACCCCTCGAGGGGTTTGACCCAGGTCAACATCCTGAGCGGCACCCCGTTCGAGCCTGTCGGCGGGCCGTCGAACATCGAGTCGGTGATCGCCTCCCTGCCCACCGGTCCCGGCGGAGCCGACGAACTCTGGAAGCTGAACCACTACTACGAGCGGCTCGACGAGTGGAACGCCGAGCACGGCATCGACCCGAACCCATTCGCGCCGCCCCCCGCTGACCCGCTGTTCGAGCTGCACAACCTGAGTGCCGACCCCGAAGAGCGCCACAACCGCGCCGGCGAGGACACGGCGAACCTCGGCCGGCTGACGTCGCTCCTCGAGCGCCAACGGGACGAGAAGCGGCGCCTCCCCCGGTTGCGCAACCCGCGGGCCTGACCCCGGGTTGACCGCTCAGACGGCGGTTTCGAGGTCGGACATGGTGAAGAGCGCGCGCAGCGTGATGCCCTCCGCGGCGGTGACGTCAGCCCCGCCCCCCTGGCGGTCGATCACGCAGAGAGCGTGCTCGACGATGCCCCCCTCCGAGCGCAGGTCCTGGGCGGAGAGGACGAGTTGCCCGCCAGTCGTCACGACGTCTTCGACGATGAGGAGGTTGCGCCCTGCGATGTCACCGCCCTCGCACACCTGCTCGGTGCCGTACTTCTTGGGCTGCTTGCGGACGAAGAAGGCGGGCAGGCCGGTCACGGAGGAGAGCATGGTGGCCAACGGGACGCCGCCCAGCTCCAGTCCGGCCAGTCCCTCGACCCCTGGGGGCACCAGCGGTGCGAGCGCCGCCACGATCTCGGCCAGCAGGACAGGATCGGACTCGAAGCGGTACTTGTCGAAGTAGCGGTCGGCCGTGCGACCAGATCGCAGGACGAAGGTGCCCGTCAGGTGCGCTGCGTTGTAGACGCGGGCGGCCAACGTCACGTCCTCATTCTGCCCGTTCCCCTCACCCGCTGGCTGGATCGTCCGGCGGGCCCAGCCCTTAGGAGGGTTGGTGCGCGCTGCCGCCGTCGATCTCGGCGTGACCCAGGCGGAAGCGCAGATGGCCGCGGCACAGGTGGGTGGTGGCCAACGCCCAGTTCGCGCTGACGTTGGGGCGGTCCAACATCGCGCAGTCGGTGCACAACGCGCCACGGATTCCGTTGACCTCGGTGACGAGCATCGACAACTCGAGGAACTCGCTCATCGTGAACGGCCGGTCCTGGCATCTCCCCCAAAGCTCGGAGAGACGAATCTCCTTGCCGAGCTCCGCCTCAGCGCCGCGTTCTGCGAACAGCAACCAGTCGTGCTGGAACTCGTCCTCGGTGGCGTCGACCCGGACCCGCTCCGACCAGAAGCGCTGGCGCTCCTCGTCCGGGATGAGGCTCAGGTAGAGCCCTTCGGCGTCGTCGAGGTCGAAGGCCGAGTCGAAGTCGGATTCGTACTCCGCGTCGTACTCCCACCCCTCGTCGAAGCGATCCATGCCCTTCCTCCTCGAAGCGTCGCAGCCCCCTGCAACGGGCGTGCCCGCAACGTGGTGCCGGACATTCGGATCGGCGCGATGCGGGGCCGCCTGAAGAGGAATTGACCGTCCGGAGATCCGTGGCCCCGAGGCGTTCCGGGATCAGGTGGCGGGACGGTCGCGCAGGCCGCGGGTGATCCGGAAGGAACCCCCAACGGCGAAGGCCAGGCCCAGGAGCATGAGAAGCCCGGCCACCAGCAATGTCGGGGGCACCGTGCCGGAGGTGAACGGGAAGCCGTTTCCGATGCCGTTCAACAGGACGGTCGGAGCGTAGGCCGCCTCGGTCGCCCACCAGGTCACGAAGCCGGCGAAGAGCAGGGTCATCACGACCGAGAGGACGAGGGCCATCACTCCCAGCCGGCGCAGGACACGCGTCGGCGGGTCGATGCGGCAAGCGACCGCAACCGCAGCGGCGGCGGCCAACACAACGGCGACGAAGGCCGCCAGGCCGATCACGATGAAGGCTGCGCTGTAGACGGCCAGCCCGCCGTTGCGGTCGTGCCGGCTGAGGTGGTGGGCCCAAGCCAGTCCACCGCCCAGGAGGAGGGCCGCGAGCACCGCAGCGAGGCCGGCGCGTCGAACGGGCCGGCGCACGGTGTCCCAGCGCCCGGCCCGGACGAGCCGGACGAACGACGGCACGGCCGCCAGTGCCGCGACGCTGACGAGGGTGCAGCCCAGCACCCCGAGCACCGCCACCGCGTTGAAGCTCGCGCTCGCCGGCAACCGTTCGACGGCAGGTGTCCGGATCCACCAGTTGTCGGCGAACTTTGCGAAGACGGCGCCGGCGATCAGGAAGAGGGGCCAGCCGCACAAGACGAGGACGGCGCCCGTCCGCAGCTCCTGCGTCGGCTCGGGCGCAGATCCGATGAACCCGGCCGTGCGGGCCCGTTCCGCCAGGCCGCGGCGGACCAGGCCCAGACGGGAGCGCACGGGCACATCGCCCGCCGTCGCGTACGTGTCCTCCAACAGGGCCGTCATCTCACCGCCGTACCGGGCCCGCCATTCCCGGGGGTACCAGCGGATGAAGCGCTCGTAACGATCCTCGCTCATGAGAGCAGCCTGATGGCCGGACCGTTGGCGCCGATACCCAGACGCAGCGCACCCTCGTCGGCCAGCCGCCGCATGTCGAGCACCGCACCCTCGAGGGCGATCCGGCCGGCGCCGGTGATCCGGTAGGGGCGCCGTCGCTCGTCGCTGCCGACCAGCTCGGGCTCGATGAGCCCCCGCTCCTCGAGACGGGTGATGGCGCCGTAGAGCGTGCCGGGGCCGAGACTCACCCCGGCGAACTGCTCGATGTCCTTCGTGAGGGCGTAGCCGTGCTTGGGGCCGCCGGCCAGGCTGGTGAGGATCAAGACGGGGGGCTCGTTGCTCCGGCCGAGGCCCCCCTTTGGTAACCGCCGATCGACGTGGCATGGCCGCCAGAATACTACGTCTGACGTAGTAAGCGCCAGAGCGGCGGCTCACGGCCCTGATCCCTCGTCTCGTGACCTGGGGATTCACCGGGTGGAGACGCGAATCCACCCGGAACTCCACCCGGGGGGCGATGCCGCCCTCCGTCGAATTCCGGACACTGCAGACATGACCATCCTCGAATACATCCTCAACATCGCCCTCGTCGGACTCGTCGCCCTGCAGATCCGGGGACACAGGATCACGGTGGCCCGCATGCTCGTTCCCGTCGTGGTGACCCTCTGGGTGGCGTCCCAGGTCCTCCACGCCATCCCGACCGTCGGTGGCGACGTCCTCCTCGAAGCCGTCCTCGGCCTCACGGGCCTCGGCCTCGGCGTGGCCGCCGGGTTCGCGACGAGCGTCCGGCGCGACGGCGCAGGTGCCTTCGCCAAGGCGGGCTTCGTCGCTGCCATCCTGTGGGTGCTCGGCATCGGGGCCCGCGTGGCCTTCTTCCTGTGGGCGACGCACGGCGGGCGGCCGGCCATCGAGTCCTTCAGCGTCACCCACCACATCTCCTCCGGGGCGGCCTGGACCTGCGCATTCGTCCTCATGGCCATGGCCGAGGTCGTCAGCCGCACCGCCGTCCTCTACTTCCGGGCCGCTCGGTCCGGCGCCGAGATCCCCCGGGGCGGCCTGCGCAGCATCCTGGCCTCGGCCTGAGCGTCGGCGAACGAATCCCGAGTGAGTGGGAAAATAGCGACATGGAGCAGCTGAGCGCCCGGCTTCGGTCGTTGCAGCAGTCGCGTTCGGCGCGGATGCTCGCCTTGGCCCGGGTGGCGGGTCTCGGGGCGGTGCTCTGGGCGGTCGGCGTCCAGGTCTCCAACCAGTCGGGCGGCTTCCGTTGGCCGGTCACCTTCCTGATGGCCGCCGCATCGGTCGGCTGGATCGGCTGGCTGGTCAGTCGCAGCCTCGGGGCACCCCGAGCAGTCGTCTGGTCGTTCCTGGCCCTCATGGCAGCCTCTGGTGGGGCGCTCAGCGCCTATGCGCCAGTCGCGGTGACGTTCGTCGCGGTCGCTGCGCTGGGCGGCGCGATCGCCTTCGACACGCTCCCCGCGACTGGGATCGCCGGCATCGGCATCGTCGCCGTCGTGGTGGTCGTGCTCGCACTCGGAACACCGTCCCCGGGGGAGATTATCGCCGAGGGCGCGCTCTCGGGCATTGCCGGTTTCATGCTCGGCAACAGCCGGCGTCAGTATCTTGCCCGCACCACGCAAGCGGAACAGCTGCTGGCCGAGCGCATCCGCGCCGACGCCGAACGGGACAACGCGGCCGCGCTGGCCGAGCGCAACCGACTCGGTCGAGAGGTCCACGATGTCCTCGCCCATTCGCTCGGGGCACTTGCGGTGCAGCTCGACGCGGCCGACGCCCTCCTCGAGAACGGCGACGACCCGGGGAAGGCCCGGGGCATGGTGCAGCAGGCCCGGCTGCTTGCGGTACGGGGACTGGAGGAAACACGGCGGGCGGTCCATGCGTTGCGGGACGATCCCGTGGAGCTGGCCGAACAGCTCGCTGCGCTGGCCGAGACGGAGGGCGCCGCTCTCACGGTGCACGGCGAGCCCCGCCGTTTGGAGCCCGATGCCGGCCTCGCGCTCTACCGGGTGGCCCAGGAGGCCTTGACGAACGCCCGCAAGCACGCACCCGGGGCACCCGTCGCCATCCAGTTGGACTTCAGCCGCGAGGCAACCCGGCTCGAGGTGGCGAACGGGCCCTGTCCCGGTCCGCCCGGTGCTGAGAAGCCCCACCACGGCGATCTGAAGGAGACCGGCGGCGGCTTCGGTCTGCGCGGCATGCAGGAGCGCATCGAACTCCTGGGTGGTGACGTCCGAGCCGAGCCGAGCGGGACCGGCTGGACGGTTCGCGCCGCCGTGCCGACATGAGAGTCATCATCGCTGACGATCAGACCGTGGTTCGTGAAGGCCTCGTCACCCTCCTCGGCACCATGAACGACATCGAGGTCGTCGGCGCCGCCCGGGACGGCGAGGAGGCTGTGGCCCTCGTCGCCGAGCTGAAGCCCGACGTGGTCCTGATGGATCTCCGCATGCCGCGGCTCGACGGCGTGGAGGCGACGAGAAGGATCCGCGCTGACCACCCGGCCACGAACGTGGTCGTCCTGACCACGTTCGCCGACGACGCGTCGATCGTGGGAGCGCTGCAAGCAGGCGCGCTCGGCTACCTCACCAAGGACGCCGGCCGGGACCACATCGGACGCGCCCTCGAGGCGGCAGCCGCGGGCCAGGCCATCCTCGATCCCGATGTCCAGGCCCGACTCGTTCAGGCCACCACGCTCCCACCCTCCTCGGGCGGAGACCACGATCGCTGCCGGACGGGTTGACGGCCCGGGAGGCAGAAGTCCTCGGGCTCATCGCCGCCGGCCGGAGCAACGCCGAGATCGCACAACAGCTGTTCATCAGTGAGGCGACGGTGAAGACACACGTCAACCACATCTTCGCCAAGACTGGGAGCAGGGACCGCTCTCAGGCTGTCGCCTACGCCCACCGGCGTGGGCTCAGAGGGCCACCGTAGGTGCGGAAGGTGGCGGGCGGTCGTCACCGTCCAACCCAACGACCCGGCGTCCCCCGGTACACGCCACGACGGTCCATTCCTCGGGAGTCCAACGGAAGACGGCGTCCTGGCCGTAGCGGGCGCCCAACGCCAGAACGCGGGTCTCCGATCCCCTGACCGCCACTCCCTCCTCGCGGTGGCCCGATACGGGGTCGACACCCAGGGCGGGCCACAGAGCGACGACCAGTGGGCGCAGATCGGCCTCGAGCGCCGACTGCCGCCGGCGGTTGGTCTGATCCCCCGGCCTGGCGAATCCCGGGTCCCACGCGGTGAGGATGTGCACCGCATCGGGCGAAGGCCATGGCCACTCCCCCACCTCGCCCGGGGGTGCGGTTCGAACGACGAGGCCGCCGACGCCGTCGCCGACGATCTCGACGACCGTCCGCGCATAGCTCGCCCAAGGGTCACCCAGTCCGACCGGCATGGCGGCACCCTAGGCCTGACCGTGGCGACGGCGATCCCGGCGGCGGCCGGCTTCGGAGCCCGCCGCGGACGACGGCCCGGTTCGGGTCCACGCCGGTGGGCGTGCCATCCACTCCCGGCCCGGATGCACTCGCCGTCGGATGTGGCAGGCTTGACCGGTGCACCCCTTTCGCCGTGACGATGCTCTGCGCCGCCTCGCCGACGAGGAGTTCGACGTGCTGGTCATCGGAGGTGGGATCACCGGTGCGGGGGTGGCGCTCGACGCCGCCAGCCGCGGGCTGAAGACGGCGCTGGTCGAAAAGGGCGACTTCGCGTCGGGTACGTCGTCGAAGTCCTCGAAGATGGTCCATGGCGGCATCCGCTACCTCCAACAGCGTGAAATTCGCCTGGTCTACGAGAACCTCGCCGAGCGCCAGCGCCTCCTCGACAACGCACCGCACCTGGTGACGCCCCTGCCGTTCCTGATCCCCCTCTTCGGGCGGGACGGCGTCGTCTCCAAGACGGTGGCGCGCTCCTATGCATCCGCGCTCTGGATGTACGACCTCACCGGTGGTTGGCGCATCGGGGAGCGACACAAGGAAGTCAGCAAGGAGGAGGCGCTCGCCCATCTCCCGACGCTCACGACCGATCACCTGGTGGCCGGCTTCCTCTATTTCGACGCACGGGCGGACGACGCCCGGTTGACGCTCACCGTCCTGCGGACGGCGGCCCTCGAATACGGAGCGGCGGTCGCCAACTACACCCCGGTCGTCCGGCTCACGACGAGGAGCAATGGTGCGGTCAACGGCGCCACCGTGCGGCCGGACGAAGGTGATGCATCATCGGATATCGCCGTCAGAGCCCGCGTGGTGGTCAATGCCACCGGCGTGTGGGCCGACGAAGTGCGCGCGCTCGACGAGGGCCACGATCCGCATGCGATCCGCCCGGCCAAGGGTGTGCACGTGACCGTCCCGGCCGACCGCCTGCCCTGCGACATTGCCGCCGTGATCCCTGTGCCCAAAGACAAGCGTTCGATCTTCGTCGTCTCCTGGCCCGGGACAGACCTGGTCTATCTCGGCACGACCGATACCGACTATGCGGGTCCCCTCGACGACCCCGCGTGCACGCCCGAGGACGTCGATTACCTGCTCGAGGCGGCCAACAACGTCACCACCTCGCACCTCACCAGGGCCGACGTCACGGGCGTGTGGGCGGGCCTGCGCCCGCTCCTGGCCGCCCCGACCAAGGGCGGGCACGTCTCGGAACGCACGGCCGACCTGTCGCGGCGCCACACCGTCAGCGTGTCCGCAGACGGTCTCGTGACCGTCACGGGCGGCAAGCTCACCACGTACCGGAAGATGGCCCAGGACACCGTCGATGCCGTGGTCGGCCAACTCGGCGAGTCACCGCGCCGGCGGCGCTGCGTCACCAAGTCCCTCCGCCTCATCGGAGCCACCACCAAGACCCGCGACCCCGTCGCCCTCGCCCAGCCCCAGGCGCTACTGCTCGGCCGCTACGGGTCCGAGTCCAAGGCCGTGCTCGCCGTGGCCGACGGTCGCCCCGAACTGCTCGAACCGGCGGTGGCAGGACTGCCGTACACCCGCGCCGAGCTGGTGTACGCCGCCCGGGAAGAGATGGCGTGCACGCTCGACGACGTGCTGTCGCGCCGGACCCGGGCGACGATCCAGCGCGCCCACGACGCCATGGCCGCCGCCGACGCCGTCGCCGCGCTCATCGCGCCCGACATGGGTTGGGACGAGCAGGAGGCAACGGACCAGGCGGCCCGGTTCTCGGAGTCCTGCCAGAAGGAGATCCTCACCGCGGGTCTCGACCTGCGATGACGACGCCCACGCCTCCCACCCCCATCGATGCCGCCTCGGCCGACGTCCGGGATCGACTCGGTGCCACGACGGTCGAGGTACCGACGGCCGTACTCGACCGCATCGCGGCCAGCGGCGCCACCGTGCTCACCGACGACGAGTCGCGAGCCGAGGCGGGGCGCGACTGGTGGCCACTCGCCATCGGCTGGGCCGCGGAAGGCGCGGTCCCGCAGCGACCGGCCGTCGTGGTGCGTCCCGACTCCACTGCGCAGGTGGCCGAGATCCTTGCGGCCTGCAACGAGGCGGTCGTCCCGGTCACCGCCGCCGCCGGTCGCAGCGGCGTGTGCGGCGGCTCGATCCCAGTCCACGGCGGGGTGGCCCTCGACATGACCGCGCTCGATGGCCTGGTGGGCGTCGACGAGACATCCCTCACGGCGGACGTCAGGGCGGGCACTTTCGGGCCGGACCTCGAAGCAGCGCTCGGCAAGGTCGGCGTCGGCTACACCCTCGGGCACTGGCCCCAGTCGATGGACCTCTCCACGGTCGGAGGCTGGCTCGCCTGCCGGGGGGCGGGACAGTATTCGACCCGCTACGGGAAGATCGAGGACATGGTCATCGGCCTCGAGGTGGTACTGGCCGACGGTCGCATCGTGCGCACCGAGGGCCACGGGCCACGCGCCGCCACCGGGCCGAACCTGACCCAGCTCTTCGTGGGCAGCGAAGGCACGCTGGGCGTCATCACCGAGGCCCGGCTGAGGTTGCATCCCCTTCCGATCGGCCAGGAGCGGCGTGCCTTCGGCTTCGCCACCTTCGCCGACGGCCTCCATGCGTGCCGCAGGATCCTCCGCCGGGGGGCGACACCCGCCGTCCTGCGCCTGTACGACCAGACGGAGTCGGCTCGCAATTTCGACCAACCCGACACCAACGTCCTCATCGTCCTCGACGAGGCGGACCTCGACATCTTGGCGGGCACCCTCGCGATCGTCGACGCTGAGTGCGGCCCCGAGTCCGGGGCGCAGCCGCTCGAACGTGAATTGGTCGAGCAATGGCTGGGGCACCGCAACGACGTCTCCGCCCTCGCCCCGCTGTGGCGCGGCGGCATCGTCGTCGACACCGCCGAGATCTCGGGGCCGTGGACGGTGCTGCCCGAGCTCTTCGACGAGGTCACCACCGCACTCTCGTCGATCGACGGCACCCTCGCGGCGTCGGCGCATCAGTCCCACGCCTACGCCGACGGCGCATGCCTGTACTTCACCTTCGGTGGGCGCGGGCCCGAAGGCGATGCCGAGTGGCGGGAGCGCTACTACCGGCAAGCGTGGGATGCCGTCACGGACGCCACCATGGCCCACGGCGCCGCCATCAGCCACCACCACGGCATCGGGTTGAACCGCTCCCGTTTCCTGCCGCGTGCGCTCGGCTCGGGCTTCGAGGTCCTCCGGGGGCTCAAGGAGACGTTCGACCCGACGGGCATCTTGAATCCCGGCAAGTTCGGCCTCGCCTCCCCGTTCGGACCGCCGCCCTGGGCATGAGCAGCTCGGGGGGCAGCATCCTCGTGGTCGATGTCGGCACGTCGGGCGTCCGCGCCGCCATCGTGCGGCCCGACGCCAGCGTCGAGCACGAGCACCGTGTCCCGTTGTTACCCGACTCCCCGGCGCCGGGCCTCGTGGAGTTCGACGCGGCCCGCATGGCCGAGGCGGTCCTCACGGTGGCACGCACCGCCGTGGCCGAGGGGGGGCCGGTGGCCGGCGTGGGCATCGCCAACCAGCGGGCCTCGAGCATCGTCTGGGAGCGCGCCACCGGGAGACCGGTGGCTCCGGGCATCGGCTGGCAGGACCTGCGAACGGTCGGAACCTGCCTCGTCCTGCAGGCCGAAGGGATCCGCCTCGCACCCAACGCGTCGGCCACCAAGGTGATGGCCATCCTCGACGAGGTCGACCCCGAGCGCTCACGGGCCGAGCAGGGAGAGCTCTGCTTCGGGACGGTGGACAGCTGGGTGGCATGGACGCTCTCCGGAGGCGGCCCAGGCTCCGACCGGGTGCACGTGACCGACGCCACCAACGCGGCGGTCACGGCGCTGATCGACCCCGAGACGATCGACTGGGACGAGGCCTTGCTGCAGACCCTGAGGATCCCGCCGGCGATGATGCCGACGGTGGTGGACTCGTCGGGGGAGATCGCCACCGCGGCCGCGCTGCCCGGGGCACCTCCCATCTGCGGCATGGCCGGCGACCAACAGGCGTCCCTCGTGGGGCAGGGCTGCACACTCGCGGGCATGGCCAAGGCGACGTTCGGCACCGGCGGGATGCTCGACCAGTGCACGGGGACGGGCCGCGGTCCGGCCCAGGCCCGCGGGGGCGTCACGGGCACCTTCCCCATCGTGGCCTTCCGGGTGGGTGGGAAGGCAACGTGGGGCACCGAGGCGGTGATGCTGTCCGCCGGCACCTGTGTCGAGTGGTTGCGCGACGATCTCGGCATCATCGCCACCTCCGACGAGTCCGAGGCCGTCGCGGCCCGGTGCACGACCTCGGGTGATGTCTGGTTCGTCCCGGCGCTGCTCGGCCTGGGGACACCGGTGTGGGACTTCGGGGCCAGGGGCGCACTCGTCGGCCTGACGAGGGGCTCGGGCCGGCCGGAGATCGTGCGGGCCGTCCTCGAGGGGGTGGCCCACCGCGGTGCGGACCTCGTCGAGGCCTCCGAGAGCGACAGCGGCTACCCGATCACGTCGCTGCGGATCGACGGGGGCATGTCGGAGAACGCTGTGTTCGTCGACGCACTTGCCGACGCCATCGGGCGACCGGTCGAGGTCTCCCCCGTGCTCGAGGCCACCACGCTCGGTGCCGGGCTCCTGGCCGGGTTGGCCGTCGGCACCTATGCCACGACCGAGGAACTGGCGGGCACGTTCTCACCCCGCCGCACCGTCGAGCCCAGGAGGACTGACGCCGATCGTGCCGCGGCTCGGGAGCGCTGGCTGGCGGCCCGTGCGAAGGCCGAGGCCACCATTCCGGAGCTCTCGGGCATCTCCTTCTGAGCGGGATCACTCCCGCTCAGAAGGAGAACCGCCTCCCGAGAAAACGCTTCCTGGGTCCGTCCTACCTACTTCGCTGCGTGCTTCGGAGTGCGCCGGCGCCAGCGGGCAACGACGACCAGACCGGCACCCAGGAGCAGCGCTCCCAGACCGATCAGCCATTCCTCGGACAGCAGCGCACCGGTGAACGCGATGGCCGTGGCCGGCGCCGTCTTCGGCGGTGCCGTTGTCGTCGTCGTAGTGGGCGTCACCGTCGCCGCGGTGGTGACCGGCGTGACCGGGTTGGACACCGTCGACGAGCAGCCGGACGACGTGGTGCAGGGCCCGTCCGTGATGGTCGCAGTGTTCGTGATGGTCCCCGTGACACCGGCATTGACCGTGGTGGCGAAGCTCGCCGTCGCCGTGTCGCCCGCCGCAAGGCTCACCGTGATGGTCCAGGTGGTCCCGGTGGTGTTGACCAACTTGCACGTGTCCGTTCCGGTGACGGCGCAACTCGGAGTCCCGGTGACGGTCAAGGAGGACGGCACGACATCAGTGACCGTGGCCGAGCCCGCCCCGTTGCCCACGTTCTTGACGGCCACCGTGTAGTTGATGGTCGCACCGGTCGGAACCGAGGTTCCTGTCGTCGGGACGTTCGTCTTGACGACGGTGAAGTTCGGCGCCGTGACCAAGAAGCACTCGCTCGGGGACACGCTGTCGTTGTGATCAGCCAGATTGTCCGCCGAGGACACGTAGTTGGAGCTCTCGTCCGGCGTGTAGACGGCGGCGAAGCAGTAGGTGCCGACAGCGCTCGGAGTGAACGGGGCAGAGGTCGCCGTCGACGTGTCGGTTCCACCCACCGGCGTCAGGTCCACTGGTCCCGTACCCACTGGGTTGGCCGTCGTGCACAACGCGGGCGAGGAGCCGGGACCGCACTGGTAGAAGTGAACGGACCCCGTGGGTGCACCCCCGGAGACGTTGCCCTGGACCGTCGCGGTGTCGGTGATCGACTGACCGATGACAATGGTGCCGGATCCGCTGGTCGAGCCCGACTGCTGCGTGGTCGTCGTCGACGGCGCCGGGTTCACCGTCACCGGCTCGTTGCCACAGCCGCTGTCGGCCCCGTTGTTGTTGGCGTCACCCGAGTACACGGCGAGCCAGTTCCAGGTCCCCTTCACGTTCGGAACGGGACCGGTCACCGGGCCGTACGTCCCGTTGCCGTCGGTCACATTGACGATCGTGGTGAAGGCGTAGGTCCCACTCTCTGGCGTGGCCGAGCAGGTCTGGCTCGGGTCGAACAGGTAGAAGGTGATCGTCCCACCCGGGTTGACGCCGGCGCTCAGAGTGGCCGAGTCCGTGAGGGCGGTCGCTCCGACCGCTGTCGTCGTGGGGTCGGTCGCAGTGTCCACGGACGGCGACGCCTTCTGGATCGTCACGGGCTCGCTGGTGCAGCCGCTGTTGGCGCCGTTGTTGTTCGAGTCACCTGAGTACACGGCCAGCCAGTGCCAGGTCCCCGCGCTGTTCGGCGTGGGGCCGCCCGTCGTCGGCCCGTAGCTCCCGTTGCCGTCCACGCTGAACTGCTGGTGGAAGGTGTAGGTGCCGGCCTCGGGCGAGGTGGTGCAGGTCTGGCTCGGGCTGAACAGGTAGAAGGTGATCGTCCCGCCGGCGTTGTAGGCACTGCTCAGGGTGGCCGAGTCGGCGAGGGTGCCGGAGCCGGCCGTCCCGGTGGTCGGGTTGGCCTGCGTGTCCACGGACGGCGACGCCTTCTGGATCGTCACGGGCTCGCTGGTGCAGCCGCTGTTGGCGCCGTTGTTGTTGGAGTCACCCGAGTACACGGCCAGCCAGTGCCAGGTCCCCGCGCTGTTGGGCGTGGGGCCGCCCGTGGTCGGGCCGTAGGTCCCGTTGCCGCTGGTCACGCTGAACTGCTGGTGGAAGGTGTAGCTGCCGCTGCCGGGCGTGGTGCTGCAGGTCTGGCTCGGGCTGAACAGGTAGAAGTCGATCGTCCCGCCCGGGTTGACGCCGGCGCTCAGGGTGGCGGAGTCGGCGAGGGTGCCGGAGCCGGCAGTCCCGGTCGTCGGGTTGGCCTGCGTGTCCACCGAGGGCGACGCCTTCTGGATCGTCACGGGCTCGCTGGTGCAGCCGCTGTCGGCCCAGTTGTTGTTGGAGTCACCCGAGTACACGGCCAGCCAGTGCCAGGTCCCCGCGCTGTTCGGCGTGGGGCCGCCCGTCGTCGGGCCGTAGCTCCCGTTGCCGTCCACGCTGAACTGCTGGTGGAAGGTGTAGGTGCCGGCCTCGGGCGAGGTGGTGCAGGTCTGGCTCGGGCTGAACAGGTAGAAGGTGATCGTCCCGCCCGGGTTGTAGCCGCCGCTCAAAGTGGCCGAGTCGGCCAGGGTGCCGGAGCCGGCCGTCCCGGTCGTCGGGTTGGCCTGCGTGTTCACCGAGGGCGACGCCTTCTGGGTCGTCACGGGCTCGCTGGTGCAGCCGCTGTTGGCCCCGCTGTTGTTCGAGTCACCCGAGTACACGGCCAGCCAGTGCCAGGTCCCCGCGCTGTTCGGCGTGGGGCCACCCGTCGTCGGGCCGTAGGTCCCGTTGCCGCTGGTCACGCTGAACTGCTGGTGGAAGGTGTAGCTGCCGGCGCCAGGCGTGGTGCTGCAGGTCTGACTCGGGCTGAACAGGTAGAAGTCGATCGTCCCGCTCGGGCTGTAGCCGGAACTCAATGTGGCCGAGTCCGAGAGGGCCGTCGAACTGCCGACCGTGTCCGACGTCGGACTGGCCTGCGTCGTCAACGTTGTCGGGTGTGCGCTCACGATGACCGGCTCGCTCGTGCAGCCGCTGTTCGTCCCGTTGTTGTTGGAGTCACCCGAGTACACGGCCAGCCAGTGCCAGGTCCCCGCGCTGTTCGGCGTGGGGCCGCCCGTCGTCGGGCCGTAGGTCCCGTTGCCGCTGGTCACGCTGAACTGCTGGTGGAAGGTGTAGCTGCCGGCGCCAGGCGTGGTGCTGCAGGTCTGGCTCGGGCTGAAGAGGTAGAAGGTGATCGTCCCGCCCGGGTTGTAGCCACCGCTCAAGGTGGCCGAGTCTGCGAGGGGGCCGGAGCCGACCAGCTCGGTCGTGGGGTTGGCCGTCGTGCCCAGAGAAGGCGACTGCAGCCCGACCGTCACCGGCTCGCTCGTACAGCCGCTGTTCGTCCCGCTGTTGTTCGAGTCACCCGAGTACACGGCCAGCCAGTGCCAGGTCCCCGCGCTGTTCGGCGTGGGGCCGCCCGTCGTCGGGCCGTAGGTCCCGTTGCCGCTGGTCACGCTGAACTGCTGGTGGAAGGTGTAGCTGCCGGCGCCAGGCGTGGTGCTGCAGGTCTGGCTCGGGCTGAAGAGGTAGAAGCTGATCGTCCCGCCCGGGTTGTAGCCACCGCTCAAGGTGGCCGAGTCGGCCAGGGGGCCCGCGCCGACGGTCTCGTTCGTCGGGTTGGCCGTCGTGGTCAGCGAAGGTGACTGCATTCCGACCGTCACCGGCTCGGTGGTACATCCGCTGTTCGCCCCGTAGTTGTTCGAGTCACCCGAGTACACGGCCAGCCAGTGCCACGTGCCCAGGCTGTTCGGGGATGGGCCGCCGCTCGTCGAGTAGGTCCCGTTGCCGCTGGTCACGCTGACCGACTGGTGGAAGGTGTAGGTGCCGGCGCCGGGCGAGGTGGTGCAGGTCTGGCTCGGCTTGAAGAGGTAGAAGTCGATCGTCCCGCCCGGGCTGTTGCCGCCGCTCAGGTGGGCCGAGTCGTTCAGGCCCGCCCCACCGATCGACCCCGAAGTGGGGTTGGCCGTGGTCGTGATGGTGGGCGTGACCTTCTGGGGGACGCAGCCGTTCGGCAGCTGGGAAAGATTGAAGAACCCCTGCGCACCGGAGTTGTGGGTGGGGCTGGCGTAGTCCGAGTAGTCGGCCTGCGGGGGCTGGTGCCACGTGGCGGACCATTGCAGTGAGATCTGGTGATTGGGTCCGGGAAGGGTCGCCAGGAGATTGGCGAGCTGTGGGCCGGTGAAGGTCTGCGTCACCGTCGTCGTCCCGTTATTTCCGATGCTGAAATTCGAGGCCCCGCCTTGATACGCAATCGTCCCGCCGTTGACCGAGCTGACCGTACCGGTCTCGTTCTCGGCATAGTCGTTCGAGATCGTCCAGGTGATCGTCACCCCGGTCCCGAGCGGGCTCGCACACGGGTAGCTCGTCGCAGTGGCGGAGTTGTTGTGGGCGGAGGCCGCGGTCGCGAACACCACGAGCCCGGCGACGGCGAGCGCGGACGCCATGCCGCCCTTGAGGACGGTGCGCAGGTGACCGGGTCGACGGCCCGCACGCGGCGTCACAGAGTGAGAAGAATTCCTAACAAGCCAAGCCGGTCGCATACCGCCTCTTCCTTTCGCCAAATTCGGTCGTCGCCATTTGGGACCGCTCCCGGTAAGGGGCCATCCCCGCCACGACGATTGTAGACAGCCATACAACAAAAAAGCCACAATTGCGCTAAAGCTCATCGCTGGTTCTGCCGATATGCGGCGCCCCCGACAGCCGAAGCCGCCGATGAACCCAGCCGGTGTCACATTCGTCCTGGCTTTGGCAAGGTAACCCGGGGGGGCGTGGAGCCGTAAGGGCTGATCGGCTCCACTTGACAGGGGCTGTTCGGCCCTATTTGGGATGCGCAGGCACTACTTGGCCCAGAAGAACCGGCCAGGCGTCGCCATCTCACGGCCAGCGCTACGCAATCTCGGGCATCCCCTTCTGGGCGGAATCGCTCCCGCCCAGAAGGGGACCACTGCCACCCGAGAGACCCTCTCCCAGGGTCCGATCTACTTGGTGGCGCCCTTCGGGCTACGCCGCCGCCACCGGGCGAGGAGCACGAGACCGGCACCCAGCCACAGTGCCGCTGCCCCGATCGTCCATTCCTGGGGCAAGTACGCGCCGGTGAAGGCGATCGCTGGGACCGTCGGCGGCGGCTGCGCCTGCGGCGGCGTGATCGTGGTCGTCAGCGTGGCGATCGGCGGGGCCGGGGGGGCGGTCACGATCGTCGTCACGGTGTTCGTGTTGCACGTCGTGATCACAGGTGTCCCGCAGCTCGGGCCGCTCCACGACGCCGTGTTGGAGATGATGTCGCCGGCGGAGTCCGTTGACTTCGCTATCACCTGGTAGGTGAGCGTGTACGAGGTACCGGGGGCCACCCCGGCTGGAATGGTCCAGGTGATAGTGCCGCTGCTGCTCACCACGGGCGTCAGGCAGGTGGGAGGCCCGCCTTGGCACGTCGGCGCCGTCGTCGTGTCCAGGGTCGCGTTCGACGGGGCCGCGTCGGTGACGATGATCGGTGAGGTCGTCGTCGCGGTGCCGGTGTTCTTCACCGTGATCGTGTAGATGATCGGGGTGTTCGAGCCGGCGACGACGCTACTCGGGCTGACTGCCTTTACGACGCTCACCGACGTCACGGTGAGCGACAGGCTCGAGGTGTCTGTCACCGGCGTCTCCGAGTTCGGCGGGGTGCCAGACGCGGTGGCAGTGTCATCGACATGGCCGTTGGTCAGGTCCGCCTGGGTCACCGTGTAGGTGGCTGTGCAGGCGTCGGTCTCCCCTGGCGCGAGTGTGATCGACCCGTTGGGGGGGGTGCAGATGATGGTCCCGAGGCTCGAGCCGAGCGACGGGGCGATCTGCGCGTCGGTCACGCCGACGCTGTGCAGCGTCACGTTCCCGGTGTTGGTGATCGTGAAGGTGTACGTGACGACCTGACCGACCGCGCTCACCGTGGCGACGTCGGCCGTCTTGACCACCGAGATGGACGGGCTCTGCTCGGCCGGGATGCACAACGAGGACATGTCCGTCACCTGGTCGCCCTTGGGCGGGGTGCCCGTGGCGGTGCCGGTATTGCACAGCGAGCCGTGGTCCACGTCGCTCTGGGTCGTCGTGTAGGTGGCGGTGCAGGTCTCGGTGTCCCAGGGGCCGAGTGAGGTGTCGGGGCACGAGATGTCCGAGAGTCCGGTCATGGGGTCGCTCACCACGACCGGGTCCAGCGTGACGTTGCCCGTGTTCGTCACCTTGTAGGAGTAGGTGACGAGCGTGCCCGGAGCCGAGAACGAGCCGATGCTGGCCGTCTTGACCACCGAGATGGACGGGCTCTGCACGGCCGGGATGCACACCGAGGAGATGTCCGTCACCTGGTCGCCCTTGGGCGGGGTGCCCGTGGCGGTGCCGGTGTTGCACAGCGAGCCGTGGTCCACGTCGCTCTGGGTCGTCGTGTAGGTGGCGGTGCAGGTCTCGGTGCCCCAGGGGCCGAGTGAGGTGTCGGGGCACGAGATGTCCGAGAGTCCGGTCATGGGGTCGCTCACCACGACCGGGTCCAGCGTGACGTTGCCCGTGTTCGTCACCTTGTAGGAGTAGGTGACGAGCGTGCCCGGAGCCGAGAACGAGCCGATGCTGGCCGACTTCTTGAGCTTGATGGACGGCTTCTGGCACGCCGGGATGCACACCGAGGACGTGTCCGTGACCTTCTTCCCATTCGGCGCGGTGCCCGTGGCGGTGCCCGTGTTCGAGATGGAGCCGTGGTCCACGTCGCTCTGGGTCGTCGTGTAGGTGGCGGTGCAGGTCTCGGTGTCCCAGGGGCCGAGTGAGGTGTCGGGGCACGAGATGTCCGAGAGTCCGGTCATGGGGTCGCTCACCACGACCGGGTCCAGCGTGACGTTGCCCGTGTTCGTCACCTTGTAGGAGTAGGTGACGAGCGTGCCCGGAGCCGAGAACGAGCCGATGCTGGCCGACTTCTTGAGCTTGATGGACGGCTTCTGCGTGCAACCCGAGGACCAGAGCGCCGTCGACGTGTCCGAGCACGGGGTGTTCCACAGTCCCGTCGAGGGATCAGTCGCCACGAACGGGCTCTTGAGCGTCACGCCACCGGTGGCGGTCCCTTGGGGAAGCTGGCTCACCGGCAGGCCCGAGACGGGCGACGCGGTGGCGCCTCCCGTCTGCGTGATTGGGGTCGACGGAGAAGTCGGTGCGGGGTTCACGCCCGAGCTCGCACCGGAGCTCACGCCGGAGCTCGTGCCGGAGTTCACGTCGGAGGCTGCATAGAAGAGTCCCTCGCCGGCGCCGCCGCTCGGCACGCTGACCGACTCGGTGGCCGACGTACCCGCGCCGTTGGGTGACGACGAGCCACCACAGCTCACGAGATGGAAGCCAGGCGGATCGGTGGCTGTCATGGTGTAGGTCCCCGCGGTCACGTCGGTCGGTGCGGACGGATTTGATGCGGGGGGAATCGTCGAGAGGTCAGTGCCGCTGGCGGCCAACGTCCCACCCGTCTCTTCGGTTGTGGTCGGGTTGCCCTCGTTGCACAGATAGATGTGGCCCGCAATGGTCTGTTGCGGCGCGGCGCAGTTGGTCGTTGACAGGTTGAAGGTCCCGCTGTCGATCTGCGAGTGTGCATCCGCCCACGTGCTCGAGACCTCGAGCGTGATGACACCCGTCGTGCCGGCGGGCAGCGTCTGGGTGAGAGTCGCCGTCTGAGCGGGTTGCCCGGACGATGGCGGGATGGCATAGGTGGTCGCGTTCAAGGTGCCGTTTCCACCCGTGACCGTGGTGACGGAGCCTGTCTCGGGCACGTTCGAGTCATTGGCGAGCGTCCAGGTGATCTGGACGCCGGTGCCGAGCGGGCTGTTGCACGACGCAGTCGACGTGATCGAGCTGCCGGGCACGGGTTGGGTGGTGCCCTGGGCATACGCCGGCGTTGCGAACGCGACCGCCCCGACGACGACGAGGGCTGAGGCCACACCACCCGTGATGGCACCACGTACCCCGCCGAGTGGGCGGCCGCTCCGGCGCGCGCCTCGACGGGAAAATTTTGAATCGGGCCATGCCAGTCGTCGCATACCGCCTGTTCCCTTCGTCGCCAATCCGGTGGGGTGAATACGGGCAGCGGGTGCAACCGCACGACCCCGCGCGGCATTCGCCGCAGCGGTGTCACGATCGCCCGGGGGCGCCCCCCTCACATCACTGCTCGCCAAATCTGTGACCGCCGGCTCGACGTCCCCGGTGGGCACAGCAACGTCGGCGATTGTAGGCACGCGTGACGCGCCTTTCCGACAACGAATCGACAATTGCACTCAAGGAGCCGGGCGTCTGCGCCGAGCAGGGCGGCGCCGTCCACTTCGCATCGCCGAGGCCGCCGCCGATGTCCGAGGGCCGTCAACTGGCGTTCGCGCCAACTGTTCTTCGGCAAACGAACTCCTGTCGGCGTGCGCGCGAGAGAGCCGTTCGGTGCGATGTCAAGAACCGCGTCCGCGTCGGGACCGCAAACGCTCGTCCGTGAAATCCCTAGCCACGCTGGTGTTAACAGCAGGGCACGCCGGTGTTAACACCGCTCGAACAGCAAGTGTGTGACGGCGGGCCGCCCGGTGCGGCACGGACACGCCACCGCGCCCCGGAGGTGTCGCACCACCGCCCGATTCCCTACGGCCGGGCGGCCGTCACCCCGCCCGCCCGGCCCGGTGGCCCGTGCTCCCGCCCCTCAGGGACGGGCGTGGGCCAGCGCCTCGTCCCAGCTGCAGCCGGACTGCAGGAGCGGCCGGAAGGCCATCAGTTGGCGCGGCTTGCCGATGGCCATCACGGCGCGCAGACGGCCGGCCCGGCCGAAGAGCGCCATGAACTTCCCCTCGCCGAGGGAACCCTCGGTGACCTCAACGTCGTCGTCACCGCCGGGGTTGCCCAGCACCTGGAAACGGATGCCGAACTGGTCCGACCAGAAATACGGGACCGGGACGAACGAGGGCGCGTCGGCCCGGCCGGCGATCACGCTGCGCCCTGCGGCGACACCCGCCTCCGCCGCGACCTGCCAGTGCTCGATCCGGATCAGCTCCTCGCCGCCGTCGTGGCGCCAAACCCAGCGCGCGATGTCCCCCGCCGACACGATGCCGTCCGCGGCATAGAGCCGGTCGTCGCACACCACCCCGTTCTCGAGGGTCAGGCCGGAGTCGGCGAGCCACTCGGTCGCCGGCACAACGCCGATACCGACGACCACGACGTCGGCCGGCACTGACTGGCCGTCCCCGAGCTCGACCACCAACTTGACGTCCGCACCCGCCTCGTCCACCCCTCCCTTGCGGATGCGCTCCACCGCGACGCCGGTGCGCAGCTCGACACCGTTGGCGCCGTGCAACGAGCCGCAGTGCGCGCCGAGCATCGGTCCGAGGACGTTGCGCAGCGGGATGTCGAGCGCCTCCAGCACGGTGACCCGGGCACCCAGCCCGACACAGGTCGAGGCCACCTCCGCGCCGATGAACCCGGCCCCGATGACGACCACCCTCGGCGAGTCGATCGTCGTCACGGCCGCCCGCAGGGTGACCGAGTCGTCGAGGGTCCGCAATGTGAAGAGACCGTCGGACTGGCTCAGGTCCTCCGTGCCGGGGAGCCGGCGGGGCGTGGCACCCGTCGTGATCACGACGGCGTCCCCGTCCAGCACGGTGCCGTCGTCGAGCTCGACCCTGCGGCCGTCCACGTCGAGCCGCACGGCACGGCGCCCCAGGACCTCGTGCACCAACAGCTCGCTCGATCGCCGCTTGTCCGCCAGCACCGCCTTCTCGGGTGGCCAGGTCCCGGCCAGCACCTGCTTTGACAGGGGAGGGCGGTCATAGGGGAGATGCCGCTCGTCGCCGACCAGTGAGATCTTCCCCTCGTAGCCCTCGGTGCGCAGCGTCTCGACGGCGCGCCAGCCCGCCAGCGATGCACCCACCACGACGACCGTGCTGTCCCCGGTCAGCTCCCCGGACGGCGTCATTGGCCGAACATGGCCATCCACTCCTCCGGGGAGCGGGGCCGGAACACGTAGTTCCACCGCCGTGTCTCGCCCATGCTGGCCGAGGGATCCGCCGAGTAGAGGTGGCCGGGGAAGAGGATGGCGTCGTCGGGCACCCGGGCCAGCCGGGTGTGGATGGATTCGTACATGGCGAGGGGGTCGGCGCCGGGGAGGTCGGTCCGCCCGCACCCCTCGAGGAACAGCGTGTCCCCCGCCACCAGCCTGCCGTCGACGAGGAAGCACTGGCTGCCCGGCGTGTGGCCGGGTGTGTGGATCAGCTCCACCCCCACGTGACCGATCTGCAGCACGTCGCCACTGTGATGGCCGACGAGATCGGAGCCGCTGACGCCGGTCGTACGCTCGACCCAGGGCACCTCGTCGGCCTGGACGTGGATCGGCACTTGCACCGTCTCGAGCAGTGTGCTGATCCCTTCGAGCGACCACCCGCCCATCTGCCCGCCGAGATGATCGGGATGGAAGTGCGTGCCGAGGACGCCGGTCAGGCGCATGCCGTCGGCCTCGACGATATCGAGGAGGTCCTGCACGGCGTAGGCGGGGTCGACGACCACCGCCTCGCCGGTCTCGCGGTCGCCGATGAGATAGACGAAGTTGACCATCTGGCGGGCCATCGTGTCGCCACGGGCGAAGTCGCGGCCGGAGAGGAGCTGTCGGAAGTACAGCCGGCCGGCGGCGCCGGTTGCACTCATTGGGCGGTCGCTCATTCGCCCTCGTCTGGTGTGCCTGCGCCCTCGGCGGCCAGCGCGTCGAGCCGGGGCACCAGCTCCTCGACCTGGGTCCGGGTCTGGCGCAGCCGGCGGTCGAGCTCGTCGATCAGCGCCGTCGCCCGTTCCAGGCGGGCCACGAGGACGTCGACGTCGACCTCACGCTGCTCGAAGAAGTCCACGATCGCATCGAGCTCGCGGCTCGCCTCGCTGTAGCTCAGCTCCTCGACGGGGGCGGGGTCATCCGGGACGGTCACCGAGTCCTCCTAATTGTCTTCCTGCGCCGGCTCCGGCGCCCGTGCCGGCTCCACATCCGCCCCCTCGACCCGGCTACGGACGGTCCCGTCGGCGAACCGGGTCACGATCTGCTGCTGCTCCGCCACCTCGCCCGCGCTGCGCACGAGGGCGCCGGCGGCGGTCAGGGTCAGGCTGTAGCCGCGCTCGAGCTGGCGCTCGACGTCGTAGGCGGCCAGCAGCCGGCGCCACGAGTGCAGCCGCTCGTCCTGGCGCCCGAGGTGTCCCAGGGTCATCGGCCCGAGCCGGGCGGCGTGGGCACGTACCCCCCCTTCGCGCGCGTCGAGGCGGCTCGGCGCGGACCGGGCGACTGACGCCGCCTTGCGCCCGAGCCGCTCACGGTGCGTGCGCACCGAGTGCCGCGCCGCTGCCGTCAGGCGGGCCCGGGCCCGCGCGTCACGGGCCTCGGCGTCACCCAGGAAGGCCGGGATGCGGCGGGCCAGCAGATCAGCCGGCACGGCCACGTGGGCCGCCCACCAGCGCCGGGTGGCCACCACGATCTGGTGCCCGCACTCGGTCGGCGTGATACAGGCGCGCGCGGCGGCGATGTCGGCCACCGTCTCGTCGCCGCTGTGGCCGATCCCGGTGAAGACGGGCTTGGTCGCGCCGCCCACGGCCCGCGCCACCAACTCGGTCTCGAACGCGGCCAGGTCGGCACGCGCTCCCCCGCCCCGGACCATGGCGATGACGTCACAGTCGCTGAGGCCGAGCACCTTGAGGGCGCGGGCGATCGCGGCGGGGGCGCCGGGACCCTGCACGGCCACCTTGACCAGGGAGACGCGGAAACCGAACCCGGAGCCCGTGAGCTGGCCCATGAAGTCCGCGAACCCCTCGGTCCCGGGGCTGGCGATCAGACCGACGTGCATCGAGAGGTCCGGCACGCGCAGCGAGGCGTTGCGCCGGAGCAGGCCTTCGGCTTCGAGCTTGCGCAGCAGCTGGGCCCGCTGGGCGGCCATGCGTCCGAGGAGGGCCGTGACGTCGACCTCGACCAGGACGAGGCTGATCTCGCCCTTGGCTCGATACAGGTCCAGTGTGCCCCGCAGCACCACGACCATCCCCTCGGCGAGCTCGATGCCGTCCTTGGCGAGGTTGTGCCGCAGCGGCGCCCACGAGCTGCGCCAGCACTTGACTTTGAGGGTGGGCTCGCCCCCCCGGGCACGGGGACCGGGCGAGCCTTCGTCCCCGGGGTCCACCAGGTCCATGTAGAGGTGGCCCGACCGATGGTCGGACAGGTGCTGGATCTCGCCGCGCACCCAGAGGGGTCGGTTCCGCGGCAGGGCGCTGCGCAGGGCACCCTCAACCTGGTCGTAGAGGTTTCCGATGGAGAGCACCCCGGGGCGCCCACCGAGCTCGGCCTCGTCGGCCGGCTGTTCCGAGGCAGGCAGGGGCAGAGCCTCGGGATCGAAGAGCTGGTGGGCGCCGCCCGGCATCCTCGACACCCTACCGAGGCGCTGCGCGGCCGCCGGCCACCCGGGGTGGCACACTGGTGCTGACGGTGAGTCGGCCAGGTGGCCGCGGCCCGGACCGCAGCGCGGGACCGTGTCGAGGAAGGTCGGGACTCCGCAGAGCAGGGTGCTGGCTAACGGCCAGTCGGGGTGACCCGCAGGACAGTGCCACAGAAAGGAAACCGCCGATGGCGGGCCTCCGGGTCCGCACAGGTAAGGGTGAAAGGGTGCGGCAAGAGCGCACCAGCGGCGGGGGTGACCCCGCCGGCTCGGTAAACCCCACCCGGAGCAAGGCCAAGCGTGGGAGACGGGCTGCTCGTCCGGTCTCTGAAAGGGGACGCTCCCCAGGTAGGCCGCTCAGATGGATGGCCACCCAGGCCTTCCGCCTCTCATCGGGGCGGGGGCCGGACAGAATCCCGCCTACAGGCCGGCTCACCGTCACCGCCTGCAGGCGTGTGGCCCATCCCTCATGTGGAGGCACCGACCGGGCAGCTGTGTGCGGTTCTGGCTATGTGTTGCTGCCGGCGATTCCAACCACGGGCTTGTTGAGTGTGATGGACCCGGTGGAGCCCCAGAAGAAGGCGTCCCCGTAGTTGAAGATGCCGCCGTCGCTGGCCGTTTCCCAATACCCCTGACCGTCGGGCGTCGAAGCCATCCCGACGACGGGCTTGTTCAGAGGCATCGCGGCGGGCGAGCCGAAGAACGGGGCGTTGAAGGCGAACAGGCCGCCGTCGGACGCTACCTCCCAGTAACCACCCGTGGCCTGGTCGCCCGCGATGCCCACCACGGGCTGGTTGAGTGGCTTGCCACCCATTGAGCCCAGGAAGGCCGCATCGCCGAAGTTGAAGATCCCGCCATCGGTCGCAACCTCCCAGTAGCCGAGGCCGTCGGGTGTGGTGGCGATGCCGACCACTGGTTTGTTCAGCGGCTTGCCGCCCATCGAGCCGTACAACTGGGCGTCACCGAAGTTGAAGATGCCACCGTCGGACGCCACCTCCCAGTAGCCGAGCCCGTCCGGTGTGGCCACCATGGCGACGATGGGCGCATTGAGCGGCATGCCGCCCATTGAGCCGAAGAACGGGGCGTTGAAGGCGAACAGGCCGCCGTCGGACGCCACCTCCCAGTAACCACCCGTGCGAGGGTCGGCGGCGATGCCCACCACGGGCTGGTTGAGTGGCTTGCCGCCCATGGAGCCGAAGAACGGGGCGTCATAGGCGAAGATGCCGCCATCGGATGCGGCCACCCAATAGCCGATCTGGACGCTCACCTGATTGGAGGCCTCCAGGGAGAAGTATGTCGATTGCCCGGGGCTCAGGCCTCCGGCGAAGTTGACGACACCGGTTCTCTTGTCGGCGCTGATGTTGGAGAAGGTGGTGATGGGACCCTGGTAGTCGCTGCCGTTGGGGTCGGGACCCGAGGCGCCGGCATGGCCGGCCTTCTGCGCGGCGGTACAGTACGAGTCGCCCGTGTAGCCGCCTGGTCCCGCCAGCGGAACGCTGTCACCGCCGGAACCGCCGTTCGTGTTGGAGCCGTTGGTCGAGTAGGTGCAGATGCCGTCACCGTCGAGACCGAAGATCGGGGTCCCGGTCGATGAGCCTGAGAGCTGGATGCCAAAGATGGGCCTGCTCGACGTGTTCACGATCCCGACGAGCGTGTCGCTCACCTGGTCGTAGGGCGTCTGCTGGCCGGGTGTGGCCGCAACGCCGGATTCGTTGTTGTTGTCCTGGAGCACCTGCTTGCCGTTGTTGCTGACCACGATCAGCAGCCCGCAGCTCGCGTCGTAGCCGATCGCCGGGCACTCGTTGAAAGGTGCCGTGGTAGAGGTCCCGGGGAACCCCGGAGCATCGTGGGCTGCGAAGGGCGCCGAGGAGCGCGGCACGACCTTCGGATCAGCTGAGGCCGCTCCGGTTGGCACGAGGGCGACGACCGCGACGACCCCCAGGAGCAGGACCGCCGAAGAGGCAGTCCGACGAGCCCGAGGAAAGCTGTCGGGATTCAGGAACGAGACACGTCGAATGTGCAAAGAGTTCTCCCTTCGTGGCGGGCTCGGAACAGTCCGACCGCACAGTGTCAACTGACATTGCCCCGCTATCAGAGGGATGAACATCACCATAATTGAAGCTGCGCGAGGTGTGACCGGTGGCGTCCGATGGCATTGGTAAGCATCCCCACGGCTGAGAGGATCCTCGGGCCGACAGTTGGATCACCTCCCCAGGGGCCTGGAACCGCCCCGGTGGCCTGGAACCGCTCGGTCCTCCACCTCGGCGGGACACCCACTGATCATCTCCATGTGCGTCAAACCGCCGCGCCGCTCTGAGGGAACCCATGGAGCCCCGCTCTTCGCCGCGCCGGTGATCCAACTCTTGGTCGCGTTGGACGGACCGTCCTCAAATCGGGCTGGCGGACTCCCCCGGTCTGCGGTGTAAACACCAGCGCTCGGTGTTAACACCGGCTCCCAGCAGGCCCTGGCTGGTCAGGCGGCGGATCCCCAGAACGGTGCGTCGCCGAACGCGAAGGCGCCGCCGTCGGCGGTGACCATCCAGTAGCCGAGGCCGTCGCTGGTTCCCGCCATCCCGGTCACCGGTGCGTTCAACACGAGGCTCCCCAGTGAGCCCTTGAAGGCGGCGTTATAGGAGAAGACGCCGCCGTCGCTGGCGACGAGCCAATAGCCGCCCAGCGTGTTCTGGGCCATGCCGACGACGGGCTGGTTGAGGGGGGTGCCGCCCATGGAGCCCCAGAAGTGCGCGTCGCCGAATGTGAACACGCCGCCGTCCGCGGCGACCAGCCAATAGCCCTTGCCGTCCTGGCTCCCCGCGATGCCCACGACGGGCTGGTTCAGCGACGTCCCCGCGGGCAGCACCCCGGGGACCGAGCCGTAGAACCCGGCGTCGCCGAAGGCGTAGATGCCGCCGTCGGCGGCCGCCAGCCAGTAGCCCCCATGGTCGGGCGTGGCGGCAATGCCGACGACGGGTGCGTTCAACGGGGTCCCGCCCATGGAGCCGAAGAAGGGGGCCCCGTAGGCGAACACGCCGCCGTCCGCGGTGGCCACCCAATACCCGCCGCCGCCTGCGTTGGCGGCTCCGACGACCGAGACGTTCCCGAAGGGCATGCCGAGATTGGTCGCGGCGCCGAAGGGGCTGACGCCACCACCCCTCTGGACCAACCAGTAGCCGAGATTGCCGTCGCCGCCCGCCATAGCGACGTAGGTGCCCGGATTGGGGACGACGACGATCGGCGCCCGGAGCGTCGAGCTGGTCACATTGCCGAATCCGCTGCAGGGCGACACCGGCGAGATCGGGACCGACGTGGTGCCGGTCGCTGCGCTCGACGCGAAGAAGTCGTACGGCAGCGAGGCGGGGTCGGCGCAGTGCGGCGACCACTCCCAGAGGATGTCGGGCCCGGGCTCGCCAGGCAGGAAGCTGACGGTGACCGCGGTGGTCGCACCGTTGCCGACGACGTTGGCCGGACGTGTCCCTCCGGGCGTGGCGATGGTGCCGGTGACGGCGATAGTGGCGTTGCACGCCTCGCCGGGGACCGTCGGCAGGGTGGGGATGGCGAAGACGATGCTGCCCAACGCACCCTGGAGTTGGGGTGTCCCGAGCGCCACACCACAGCCGGACGACGCACCGGCAGGAGCCACGCCGACGTCCAAGGCCACCGCAGCGACGGTGAGGCTGGCGCCTGCGACGGCCAATGCGGCGGCGAGCCGCCCGATCCGGCCCCGACCGTGGATCCGCGCACCGAACATGGCACCCTCCCTTGCTGGAAGCCCCCTCATGCTCTGACTGTGTATGTCCTAGCACCGGGCCCGCGTCCGTGCTCGGCCACATCATCCCGCCGGCACGCTCGGAGCATTCGGGGATCAGGACGGCGGGCACTAGCGTGCGCACGGATGATCGGTCGATCGAGGCGGTCCCGACTGGTTTCCTCCCTGCTGCTGGCGGGTCTTGCCGTCGCCGTCGCCGCATGTGGCAGCCCGGCGCAGACACCGGCGTCTCGGTCGGGAACCGGTACCCCGTCGACCCTCCCGCCCGCGACCTCGACGACGGGGGTGCCCAGCACCTCGGCGCCCTCCACGGCCGTGCCCTCCACCGTCGCGACCTCGTCCACGACCACCTCGCCGCCGGCGGTGGGGATCGTCGTCGGCCCAGGGCCGCAAGCCGCGTACGCCGTCGAGTCCCAGCCGGCCGCGGGGTCCTGCCACTACGGGTTCTCGGGTCCGTACCCGCTCCCCGACCCGCGCTGCACGCCGGGCGCCGTCAGCCCCCAGGTGACGCAAGCCACGATCGCGTCGACGATCTGCGTGTCCGGGTACACCTCGTCGATCCGGCCACCCGAGAGCATCACCGAACCGGAGAAGGTGGCCTCGGCCGCCGCCTATGGATATACCGGGTCGCTCCACACCGCCGAGTACGACCATCTGATTTCGCTCGAACTCGGCGGTGACCCCAACGACCCCGCGAACCTCTGGGTGGAACCGAACGACAAACCGGCCGCGACGGCGACCGCCAACTCGAAAGATGTTCTCGAGAACCGGCTGCACGACCTCGTGTGCAGCGGCCGGCTCTCGCTCGTCGCCGCGCAGCAGGCCATCGCCACAAACTGGGTCGGCGCGTACGAGCAGTACGGGTAGCACCACCCGCACATCCCTCGCCGGATCCCGTGCTAGGCGCGTTCGAGGATCGCGCCGCAATACGCCGGCAGGCGGAGCACGCCGCCAACGACCTCGTGCTCCCGGAGGCGATCCGTGGAGACCCGGACGGTGCCCGTGAGGTCGTCCAGCTGGACTTCGTCGCCCGACAAGTTGAGCACGACGACGTGGTGCGCCCCGCGCCCGAAAGCCCACACGTCCTCGGGCGCCGGCAGGGACACGTAGGCGCCGGCGACCAACTCGGGACGCCGGCGCCGGAATTCGATGACGTCGCGGCACAGCGTCAGGACCGAGCCCGGGTCGTCGCGCTGCCCGCCCACGTTGGCGACGGCCAGGTCGCCGAGCGGGAGCCATGGCACCGCCGCGTCGGTGAAGCCTCCGCCGGAAGCGTCACTCCACTGCATGGGGGTCCGGCACGGGTCTCGCCCCTCGTAATACGGGAAGAAACGAACCCCGAGCGGGTCCCGCATGTCGGCATGGGCCACCGTCACGTCGCCCATGCCGATCTCGTCTCCCTGGTAGAGCACCGGGGTGCCCCGGAGGGTGAGCAGCATGAGGAGCGCGACGCGGATCTTGCGGGGATCGTCGCCTGCCCAGCGTGTCGGGAAGCGGAGCATGTCGTGGTTGGAGCCCGTCCACGCCGGCCAGGCACCAGGGGGCAAGGTCGACTCGGTGCGCTCGACGATGTCGCGCATGGCGCGGGCGTCGAGTGGTGCACCGATGAAGTCGAAATTGAAGGCCAGCCCCAGCTCGTCGCGTCCGTTGCCGTAGAACTCGACCAGCCGCTCCAGCGGGACCGGGGTCTCGCCGATCAGGAGGCGAGGCTCGTCGTAACCCTCGGCTAGGCGCCGCCAGCGCCTGATCACCTCGTGCACCTCGGGCCGGTTGGCGTTGTACACGCTGCGCTGCCCGAACATCTGCGTCTCGAAGTCGTCGTCCTCGGTGGCGGGCGGGTTGTCCCGGAGCTGGGCGTCCTTGACGATGCCGTTGCAGACATCGATGCGGAAGCCGGCCACGCCGCGGTCACACCAGAACCGGAAGATGCCGTCGAAGGTGTCCCGCACCTCCTCGTTCCACCAGTTGAGGTCCGGCTGCTCCGCCAGGTGGTTGTGGAAGTAGTACTGCCCGGTCCTCTCGTCGAGGGTCCACCCCGGGCCGCCGAAGCTGCTGACCCAGTTGTTCGGGGGACCGCCACCCGCCGCACCGTCGGCCCAGAGGTACCAGTCCCGATGTGCTGCCGTGCGTGACGACCGCGCATCGATGAACCACGGGTGCCGGTCGCTGGTGTGGTTGGGCACGATGTCCATGAGGACGCGGATCCCCCGCTCCGCGGCGGCGTCGACGAGGCGGTCGAAATCGTCGATCGTGCCGAGCTCCGGCGCGATCGCGCAGAAGTCCGAGACGTCGTAGCCCCAGTCGGCATTGGGCGAGACCGTCACGGGCGAGAGCCAGATGCCGTCGATGCCGAGCCACGCCAGGTGGTCCAGGTGCTGAACGATGCCGGGGATGTCACCCACGCCGTCCGCATCGCTGTCCGCGAACGACCTCGGGTAGATCTGGTACAGGACGGCCCCCCTCCACCAAGGGGCGTCCGCCGTCACCTCGACGACTCTGCCGGGTCCTGCCTGGCCTTCCGCCAGGGTGCGAGGTCGAGCAGCGGGTAGCGGGCCGCGACCCCCGCCAGCGTCTGCTCGGTCCAGAAGGGGTGACCCGGCACGGGGAAACCCAGCACGGTCAGCTGGCGCTCGGTGGCCCGCGGTACGAAGCGGTGCCACGACATGTCCTCGCCGGCGTTGGGCAACCCGAAGGAGCCCAGCCAGTCCGTGGCGGCCGGCTTGAAGGAGACGTGCAGCATGAAACGCGCCGCTCCGGCCGCGGTCATGCGCACACCGCGGTGGTAGACGTCGGGGCGGTAGGCCAGGACGGAGCCGGCGGGACCCGACGCCGGAACCTCCGCCGCGTAGAGGTCGGCGTACTCGGTCGGGCTGAGATAGGTCCGCTCCACCGGGATGCCGGCGGTCAGCCGGCGCGGGACCAACCGGGTGGCGGCCGTCTCGGGGGTGACGTCGCTCAGGTAGACGAACGTCTCGAGCTGCTGGTAGCCCGGCTCGTGACGGGGCACCACCAGGGTGTGATTGGCGAAGTCGGCGTGGAGGAGTTGTTCGTCGCTGAGCGCCGCTCCCGAGTACTTGGCACTGAGCATCGCCTGGTAGAGCCGGGGGTCGGTGATGCGGAGCAACTGCTCGGCCAGGTCGATCATGCGATCGTGGACGACCAGGTCGTTGAGGGCGCCGTCGTCGAAGGGAAAGCGCGGCATCACCCGGTGTGAGTCGACGCGGAACGGTTCATTGCGTCCCGGGTCCGTGTCGGCCGCGAACTCCTCGGCGGTTGGGAACAGCGCCGGGAGCGCGGCCTGGGCGGCCGCCACGGCCTCGGCGGGCAGCAGCCCCTGCACCAGGCACCAGCCCTCCTCCTCCCAGTGGGCCTGCTGCGCTCCGGTGACCACGCCCATCAGGGGGCCGCGGGGAGGGGCTTCCACGTCTGCACGACATGCCAGCAGACACCCTGGGGAGGGAGGTGGCCGAGGGGCAACCGGCACATGTTGCTGGGCGGCACGTTGGTGTGCAGCCTGACCACCTGGTACTGCGTCGGGCCGAAGAACTTGTCCGGACCGTAGCTGAGCACGGGCGAGTAACCGCCGGGAAAGTCGGTGACCTTCGACATGGCCTCGACGAAGGTGCGGCGGTTGAGGTCCTTGCCGGCCATGGTGGCGGCCCGGGTGAAGAGGCGGATCTCCTGGCACCAACCCTGGACGGGCCCCTGCTCCTCTATGAAGTCGTTCATGTTGCCCTTGGGGATCTCCGGATACGCCTTGTGCCAGATGTCCCAGCACTCCCGGTCACCCGGGTCGTAGCCACCCTGGGACTGGGGTCGGGAGTCGTCGACACCGCCCAGCGTCTCGGTGGTCACACCTTCTTGGCCGTCCAGCGCCTTCTCGAAGGGTACGGGGATCAGGCCGAGCCCCGACTCGATGGAGGACTCGTAGTCGGACAGCAACAGCCGCGGGAAGTAGTCCTGGCTGGTCTCGTCGCTTAGGACCGGGAAGAAGGCGTTGAACGGGATCAGGGGGATGAGCGAGGTCACTCCGGCCGCCTTGAAGCGCTCCACCGCCAGCTGTGCCGAACTGTTGGTGGCGGCGGTCTCGCTGGGCTGGGCCGGGATGGTGACGACCAGAGGGTGCACCCCGATCTTCTTGAGATCGGGCAGGAGGTACTCATTGAGCGCCTGCTGGTCACTGGCACGATCACCTGCAATGACGCCGACCGTGCGCGACCCGCCGAGCAGGCCGCTGCTGTGCCCCCAGATGACGGTCGCGCGGATGATGGCGGCGTCGTCGGGCCCGGTCCACCACAGGTAGGGCGAGCCCGCTGTGGTCCAGTTCGAGACGGTGGTCCACTGGCCCAGGAACGGGGTGTGGCCCTCCTGGGTGATACAGAGCTGACTGTCGCCGGACCAGGTCCCGAGGCCGTCGAGCACGGCGAAGACGGGTGGGCTCCCCTGGGTCCAATCCGTGCACAGGGCGTGCATCTCGGACTCGTTGGTCGGATTGAAGTTCGTGATGATCGGATTGATCGTGCGCCCATTGATGCCGCCCGCGGCGTTGATGTGGTTCACGAAGAGGTCGATGGCCTTCACCTGCTCGCTGTACTCGACATCGCCGGCGAACCCGAACTGGCCGGAGAGGGCCGTGAGGTTCGCCACCGGGAACTCGACGTTGATGACGTGCGCGGTGACACCTCGCGCGCTGGTGCTGGCCTGGGTCACCGGGTTGATGGCCGAGGAGGTGGCCGCGCCCGCCGGCACACCTGCGACACACAGACCGATCAGTGTCGCCGTGACGGCTCCCAGCGAGCGGATCGAACTCGTCCTGGAGCGAATCAGCTGATGCCCCGATCTCTTCATGACGGTTCGCAACGCCCTCCCCCGGGTCCCCGATTGCGCGGAAGTCTGCCATACGGCGGCCCCGGAGCAGTGGCCCCGAGCCGGGCGCGCCGACGGCGCGGCCGCCCGCCTACGGGGCGGCCGGAGAGCGGGACCGTAGCGCCCGCAGCCGGAGCCGGACCGCGGCCGCCAGTTGCTTCGCGACCATGGTGAGGAAAGGCCGCAGGTCGTCCGAGCTGAACCAGGCGAGCCTGAGACGGGTGGGCGCGCCCGGGATCTCGGGAGGCTGCGGTTCCCCCCGGTAGGACCGGCGGGCCGCCAGACCCAGGTTCTCCGCCATGAACCGCTCTCCCTCGGCCGGGCCCTCGGATCCGGGGCTCAATGTGCGCCCGGAGAGGTCGAGATGCATCGCCCGCACGACGTCGACGCCGCCGCCGTCTTCGAATATGCGGAATTGACCCCCGATGCGGGGGTTGAAGTCGAGCAGGTGATAGGTGCCGGTCCTCCGGTCGTATCGCCAGTCCGTGTCGAAGATGCCGCAGTAGCCGATCCGCCGGCACAGGTCGCGGACGGCACCCTCGATCTCCTCGTTCCTCTCCGTCCGGGCGTAGGCGGTCATGCCGGTGGGAGCGGGCCACGACCACAACTTGCGGCCGGTGAAGATCCGGACGGCATGCGACGAGGCCGTGCAGTAGCCGTGCACGAACCAGTCCTCCGCGTCGTCGTCGGGCAGGTACTCCTGGACGATGACATCGGAGCCCTCCGGCCAACGCTCGAAGGCCGCCCGCAGTCGTCCCACGTCCTCGGCGGTGCGCACCACGGTGCTGCCCGTGACGACCGGGCGGGTCAGCCGGCTCCACGAATCGGCCTGCTTGACGACGACGGGGAGCGTCAGCTTCGCCAGGGCCGCCTCCAGATCGTCGCCGGTCCTCACCGACGACGAGGCCGGCGTCGGCACGCCGTGGCGCAGACAGATCTCGTGGAGCCTGCGCTTGCTGGCGAGCTGGCGCGGCAGCTCTGGGGGGACGGCGGGGAGGATCGCCCGGCCGGCCAGCGCATCGGCGCCCTCGGCCACGAGCACGGCTGCCTCGTCGTCGGTGCTCACGAGCATCGGTCGTGCCGGCAGCCGGTCGACCACCTCGACGAGGCGGTCCAACAGTGCCGACTGGTCCAGTTCCCCGCCCGAGGAGAGCTTCACCTGGCCCGCGAGGTAGCGACTGGTCGACGCGGGGGTGACGCCCTCGTCGGTCACGGCGTAGACGGGCACTCCGGCACGGCCCAGGGTGCGGATCACGCCGACCACGTGGTGTTGGATCGGGTACTCGCCGACCCGGACCAGAAGGACCGGCAGACCCGGGTCGAGATCGGGCGGCGGGGTCGCACGTCGATCGCCGCGCGGCAGGTGACCGAGCAGGGTGTCGAATGTGTGCCCCCTCCGAGCCCTCGTCGCCATGGCCGCGTCAGGTGGGTAGCGGGCGCCCCGCGACGAGCGCGGTGTAGAGCTCCTCCAGCTGCCCGACCACCGCCGACGCAGTGAACGAGCGCACCCGGGTGTACGCGGCCTGGCCCATGGCCGACGCTCGTTGGGGGTCGTTGACGAGAGCCGAGAGAGCAGCGGACAGAGCGACGGGGTCCCCGGGGGGGACGAGGAGTCCTGTGACACCGTCGTCCACCAGGTCGACGATCCCCCCGCTGGCGGCCGCCACGACCGGCCTGCCGACGGCCATTGCCTCGAGGACGACGGTGGGACACGGATCTTGGAACGTGGAAGGTACGACCACCACGGAGCCCGTCCGCATGAGATCCATGACCGACGGGTGGTCGAGCAATCCGCGCAGCTCGACGTCGCCCGAGAGGTCCAGTGGCGTGTCGTCGAGCATACGTCCGGCCAGCACGAGGCGGCGAAGCCCGCCAAGTCGACGGTGTGCCTCGAGCAGCACCTCTATGCCCTTGTCGCGACTCAGTAGTCCCACGAAGACGATCGGCCCGTCAGGATTCGGGACGGGCTCGTCGACCAGAAGATCGTCAGGAATGAAATTCGGGATGACCACATAGGGACTCCGCCCGGGTAGCCCGGTCTTGATCGCGACGACCGAGCTGACCGGAACGAAGGCGTCCACATTTCTGGAGCGAGTACGGCGGGCCAGAGCGTTCGTCAGTGCAACGCCCGGGCCGACCACTGGTCCATACCATGAAGACGCACAGCGGACGCATGCAATCGGCGTCGGACCTGGACACACGTGATCGCCTCCACGCATGAGTCTCTTGGTGGCACAGACATGGCTGTACTCGTGCTCGGTGAGCACCACGGGCACGCCGGCGTGCCGGGCCGGGCCGATAGCCGAGCCGACGCTCCAATCGTGAGCATGCACGATGTCGAACTTGCCGTCAGCGAGCAGTCGTGCAATCGCGCTCCGAAACGCGGGGTCAACGATCGGCATCGAGTGCGGCCGTGCCGAGTCGGCGTAGAGGCGGGGCACACGTTGGGCGGTGGTCCGGACTCGGTGCAGGGTAACCGCCCCGTCGAGCGTCGTACCTGCAGGACCATCCGTGGCGATGGCGACGACCTCGACACTGTGGCCGTGCTCCACAAGGGCGTGTGCCAAGTTTCGAACATGGATCTCGATCCCGCCGACTATGGGGGGATAGAATTGCGACACCAGTAGCACCCGCACGCTGGGACGTTAGCACCCGCACGCTGGGACGATTCTCGTATTTCGCGCCAATTACTCCGACATGAAGAAGGATTCGGGTGTGCCAGCGCGTGAAACCGGTGAGCCTCCGGCCAGAACGCTCGATCTGCTCGGCGAGAAGTTCATGTCTTCGGGCGGGGTGTTGGATCCCCGGAACAGTCCGGGCTGGACTCCCAACACCCTCTCGGCCAGACCCATGACGTCGTCAGTCGCCAGGGTCCGCTTCGTGCATGCCGTCAGAAAACGGTCCGGGCGTCGAGGCTGTTGTTCACCTGTGGTTAATGCTGGATCGATTCAGACGGGTGTCGAATCGCGAACCCATTCCGGAAGAGCCGCAATCCTTTGCTATCGTCATCCTGAATGTCAGGTGTCGGCGCACAGAGGCTCGATCGCTTCCAGAGTGCGTCCTCAGCTTGACGTCGTTAGGGAGACCGATCTGCATCCCGACGGGGAGAACCGCTGCCGGAAGCAGTGGGACTCCTTCGCCGGGTGTTCGGAGCATCAATGCCGATCGACATGAAGTCCGGTGATTCGCTCATTCTCTTCTATCACCGGATCGCCCAAGGCGTGGATGATCCTTTCAAACTCTGCGTGACCCCAGCCAGATTTGCTGCGCAGCTCGACGAGATCGCTCGGTATGGTGAGCCCTCGACGCTCGCCGAACTGTCTCTTCCGTCGCTCCGGCCTCGGATTGTCGTGACCTTCGACGACGGGTACGCCGACAATCTGATCAACGCAGTGCCCATTGCGGAAGCAAAGGGAGTTCCAATTGCCATCTTCGTGACCAGCGGTGTGCTTGGCAAGGACAACGGGTTCTGGTGGGACCGCCTGAGCACGCTCCTGCGTTCGCGTCCATCCTCAATCGATGAGATCACTTTGCCGGCAAGTGGAGGAACCGTCCGCATCGGACTCGGTTCGTCCAGTAGGAAGAGGGACCTCCAGTCGGTCCGTCGCCATCTCCTCGCGCTCCCCGTGACGGAGATCCACCGTGTCCTTGATGCCGTATCGGAGCAATGGGGGACCTCTGCGGCCCCACCCGCTGATGCTCGACCGCTGACACCGTCCGAGTTCGTCCAGTTGTCGAACTCAGAGATGGTGACGATCGGCGCGCACACGGTCGACCACGTCCGCCTGCGAGGTCTTCCTGCCGGGGAGCAGAAGGACAACATCGTTTCGTCGAAAGAGGAGCTGGAGCGGTTGAGTGGTCAGTCGATCTTGCACTTCGCTTACCCCTTCGGGGGCCACGACAGCTTCGACGACCACTCGGTCGACGCCGTACGGTCCGCTGGTTTCGAAACGGCATCCACCACCATCCCGGGCAACGCCAGACCCACGGCGGACCCGTACCGCCTCCCGCGCCGAATGGTCAAGAATTGGAGACGTCTTCATTTCAGGGTGGCCCTGAGGCGCTGGAGGCTGGTCCCCCGTCACTGATCTCCGATCGTCTCTGCAAAAACAATGAGCCCGGTTCGCGTCGCCATGGTGAGCTCCCGGTATTTGCCCTACGTGGGTGGAGTCGAGACTCACGTCCACGAGGTCGCTCGGAGGATTGCCGCAAGAGGACTCGATCTCACCGTGCTCACCACCGATCTCACGGGCGAGCTTCCACCACTGGAGCACGAGGGGCTGCTGACGGTGCGACGGTATCCGGCGTGGCCACGGAGGTTCGATCTCTATGTCTCGCCAGCACTGGTCCGGCAGATCAGGAACGGAAGCTACGACCTCGTCCATGTGCAAGGCGTGAACAACTTCCTGCCCCCCATGGCACTCATGGCGGCCCAACGGTCGGGGGTTCCCACGGTGGCTACGTTCCACGGCGGCGGCCACTCCAGCCGTCTGAGGAAGATGGTCCGAGGAATGCAGTGGCAAGCCCTGCGACCTCTGCTCCGCCGGACCAAGGGGTTGGTCGCGGTCTCCCATTTCGAGGTTGAGACATGGGCACAACGACTCGGGCTCGCACCGGAGAAGATCCGGCTCATCCGCAACGGAGCAGAACCCCTCCCGGTAGGCGCGTCGCCACCCGAAGTTTCGGGCTCGCCCCTCGTCTGCACGGTCGGTCGGCTCGATCGGTTGAAGGGACATCAACGCTTGATCAAGGCGATGCCGGCCCTCCTCGATCTCGCGCCCGATGCCCATCTGGCCGTGATAGGTCGCGGTAGTTACGAGCACAACCTTCGTCGCCTGGCCGCACGGCTGCAGGTCGAAGATGCGGTGACCTTCACCTCGTTCGACGCCACGCGGCGAGAGGCGCTCGGCGCGCTCGTGCAATCCAGCGACGTCGTCGCCCTGATGAGCGACTTCGAGGCGCACCCAGTCGCCGTCATGGAGGCCGTTGCCCTCGGGTGCAAGGTCGTCGTGGCCGACAACTCGGGGCTGTCGGAACTGGCTGCCGAGGGTCTCGCTGTTGCCGTGCCGGTAGACGCTTCACCGCGCCACCTCGCCGAGGTGTTGGCCGACGTGGCGCGCCGTCCCGATCCCGTCGCCCCGGACCTGCCGACATGGGACGACTGCGTCGACGAGCTCCTCGGGCTGTACGAGGAGATCCTTTCGGGCGCGACGTCGGAAAGGGACATGAGCTAAGAAGCTGCACGACCTTCGATCAGCTCAAGGAGCATCCGGTCGGCAGGCCATTCGCCGGCGGGTCTATGCCCGGAGTTCCGGTGCTCCGCCCAACGAGTCCGACAGCGACGAGGGCGGCGAGCTCGCACAGATCCGAACCAGCTCGGGCACTCCGACTCCTTCTCCCCGCAAGGACAGCGGCCGGACGCCTGGAGCACCGGGGTCGATCTGGCGGCGGGGTATCAATCCATGGGTTCCAGTTTGATCCCGAGGCGCTCGATCGCTGCCTCCTTCGACGAGCGGCGAATTTCGCAGGTGTCGGCGTCCAGCGGCATCACCACCAGGGCGGAACCCTACGAAATCATCCTCGAGCTCGGTGCCCCCTGACCGATAGGGGCACGACCGGGAGGTTGGGTTCGCGGAGACCGCGTGTCCCGACGCCGGGCCTGGGGCCGACGATGTACCCCAGATTCATGGAGGTAGACATGATGGCGATGAAGGACGAAAGCCAGCCGCCAGACGAGGGTTGCGATACGCAGTCGAACCCCGAGCGTCGTGCGATTCGCTGTGCGTAGCGAGCGACGCCGACCCGCCCACGCACGTGCTGGGCGAGCACGCGCACGCGTTCGACCGGCCCCGACCCGGATGGTCGGCAGACTGAAAGTCGTGGCGCTGGCCGTTGTCGTGCTGGCCTCGGTCATGCTCGCGTTGGGCATCTGGACGAGCGACTCGCTCGCTCCCTCCGACGGGGCCATGCCGACTCCCACTGGATACACTGCCCAGCAGTTGATCTTCAACGACCAGTTCTCGGGCACCACCCTCGACACCACCAAATGGAACAGTTTCCTCGGCGCACAAGGTCAACGCTGGACCGGACATGGATTGCCAACGCCGTACTCGGGCGGTAATCCCACGAACAACGCCGAGTACTACGACCCGAAGCAGGTAAGTGTCAACGACGGATTGACGTTGACAGCCCGCCGAGCGGGAGCCGGTGACGTGGGCCTCGGACCCTACTCGTGGGTGAGTGGTGTGGTCACGACCGAGGGAAAGTTCAGCCTGCCGACGCGCGGCTGGTACGTCCAGCTGAAGGCCAAGATGCCCGATCAGTCACAGGGTATGTGGCCCGCCATCTGGTTCATGCCCGGTGTACCCGGAACGCCGACTAATGAGTTCGACGGCTACGAGGGCGGCGAGCTCGGCACAGATCCGAACCAGCTCGGGCACTCCGACTACTTCTCTCCCCAAGGACAGCGGCCGGACGCCTGGAGCACCGGGGCCGACGTGACGGCGGGTTATCACATCTATGGGTTCCAGTTCATCCCGGGGCGGTCGATCACCGCCTACTTCGACGGGCGCCAAGTCTGGCAGGTGTCGGCGTCCAGCGGCATCACCATCAAGGCGGAGCCCTACGAGATCATCCTCGAGCTCCAGGTGGCCAGCAAGAAGGCATCGGGGTTTCACACCGTGACGACGGCTACCACCCCCTCGGCGAGCATGAACGTCGCCGAGGTACGGGCGTACTCCTATCCCCCATAGGCGGAGATCCGGGTGCCCTGAAGGACCGTGCGCGGTTGATGCACCATTTCACACCGGAGCGACAACAGAAGGGCGTCGCCGACCTGAGGGGCGATTTTCCGACCGGTCCGGTCCGGCACGTAGTCTCTCTCCCGTGTCATCGAACCAAGAAGTGGGCGCGGTGGTGATCGGCGCCGGTCCATATGGTTTCGCCGCCGCAGCGCATCTGACAGAGCGGGGCGTGGAGCACCGGGTGTTCGGGACCCCCATGGGCGGGTGGTTCGAGCACATGCCGATCGGGATGTTCCTCAAATCGACAGCCCGGGACTCGAGCATCGGCTCGCCGCACCAGAAGACAGGGATCGGCGATTGGTGCGCGGCCGCTGGCGTCGATCCCTACGACAAGGACCACGGCGAAACCCCGATCCCGGTTGCCGAATTCATCGAGTACGGCACGTGGTTCCAACGGCAGGAGGTGTCCGAGCTCGAGCAGGAGCAGGTCGCCTGCGTCGCTCGCTCTACGTCCGGATTCGAGGTCGAGCTCGCCTCCGGCGAACGGATCAAGTCGGCAACGGTCGTGGTCGCCGTCGGCACGGCGCCGTTCGCGTACGTGCCGCCCGAGCTCCGGGCCGCACCTCAGAACCGGGAATGGGCGTGCGGGCGCATCAGCCACTCGAGCGATCACCACGATCTGTCCGGATTCAATGGCAAGACCGTCGCAGTGATCGGACGGGGTCAATCGGCCCTCGAGACCGCCGTGCTGCTCCACGAAGCAGGTGCGACGGTGCACCTCCTCGTCCGATCGTCCGCTCTGGTCTGGAGCGGAGCTCCGGACCCGGCCGACCCGGGGTTCTTGCACAAGCTTCGGTCGCCCCCCGCCCAGCTCGGGGACGGCTGGACGAATTTGCTCGTCACGCGCTACCCGGCGGCATACCGTCACCTTCCCGATCGGCTCCGACTGGCCGGCGTGCAGAGGATCCTCGGTCCATTCGGCGCGTGGTGGCTCAAGCTCCGCTTCGATGGGATCGACGTCCACCTGCAGACCAAGGTGACCGGCGCCGGCCCGGACGCTGACGGCGTCCGACTGGACCTCGTCGACCAGGACGGCACGCGCTCACACATTGACGTGGATCACGTCATTGCCGCCACGGGCTATCGAGTCGACGTGCACTCCTTGGGCCTCCTCTCGGGAGAGCTGGCAGGCTCGATCGCGACAGTGGAAGGATCGCCCCGGCTGACGGGCGGTTTCGAGTCGTCCGTGCCGGGCCTCTTCTTCAGCGGACAGGCGGCGGCAGCCACCTTCGGCCCGATGCTGCGTTTCGTCTGCGGCTCGGGTTTCGCCGGTCCACGGGTGGCCGACGGCGTGACCGCCCGCCTACGGGGCGGCCGGAGAGCGGGACCGTAGCGCCCGCAGCCGGAGCCGGACCGCGGCCGCCAGCTGCTTCGCGACCATGGTGAGGAAAGGCCGCAGGTCGTCCGAGCTGAACCAGGCGAGCCTGAGACGGGTGGGCGCGCCCGGGATCTCGGGAGGCTGCGGTTCCCCCCGGTAGGACCGGCGGGCCGCCAGACCCAGGTTCTCCGCCATGAACCGCTCTCCCTCGGCCGGGCCCTCGGATCCGGGGCTCAATGTGCGCCCGGAGAGGTCGAGATGCATCGCCCGCACGACGTCGACGCCGCCGCCGTCTTCGAATATGCGGAATTGACCCCCGATGCGGGGGTTGAAGTCGAGCAGGTGATAGGTGCCGGTCCTCCGGTCGTATCGCCAGTCCGTGTCGAAGATGCCGCAGTAGCCGATCCGCCGGCACAGGTCGCGGACGGCACCCTCGATCTCCTCGTTCCTCTCCGTCCGGGCGTAGGCGGTCATGCCGGTGGGAGCGGGCCACGACCACAACTTGCGGCCGGTGAAGATCCGGACGGCATGCGACGAGGCCGTGCAGTAGCCGTGCACGAACCAGTCCTCCGCGTCGTCGTCGGGCAGGTACTCCTGGACGATGACATCGGAGCCCTCCGGCCAACGCTCGAAGGCCGCCCGCAGTCGTCCCACGTCCTCGGCGGTGCGCACCACGGTGCTGCCCGTGACGACCGGGCGGGTCAGCCGGCTCCACGAATCGGCCTGCTTGACGACGACGGGGAGCGTCAGCTTCGCCAGGGCCGCCTCCAGATCGTCGCCGGTCCTCACCGACGACGAGGCCGGCGTCGGCACGCCGTGGCGCAGACAGATCTCGTGGAGCCCGCGCTTGCTGGCGAGCTGGCGCGGCAGCTCTGGGGGGACGGCGGGGAGGATCGCCCGGCCGGCCAGCGCATCGGCGCCCTCGGCCACGAGCACGGCTGCCTCGTCGTCGGTGCTCACGAGCATCGGTCGTGCCGGCAGCCGGTCGACCACCTCGACGAGGCGGTCCAACAGTGCCGACTGGTCCAGTTCCCCGCCCGAGGAGAGCTTCACCTGGCCCGTGAGGTAGCGACTGGTCGACGCGGGGGTGACGCCCTCGTCGGTCACGGCGTAGACGGGCACTCCGGCACGGCCCAGGGTGCGGATCACGCCGACCACGTGGTGTTGGATCGGGTACTCGCCGACCCGGACCAGAAGGACCGGCAGACCCGGGTCGAGATCGGGCGGCGGGGTCGCACGTCGATCGCCGCGCGGCAGGTGACCGAGCAGGGTGTCGAATGTGTGCCCCCTCCGAGCCCTCGTCGCCATGGCCGGTTTGGCGGGCTCAATCGGATTCATTGCCTGCATCGGAATCGACTGCGGGGGTCCGCCGGAAGACATGCAGCACCGGTGAGAGCAGGAACAGCGCCTCGCCGGATGCGCCAATCACCCAACCGAGGCAGATGCCATTCAGACCCCACAACGCACCGCCGATGGCCGACGCCGCGACTTCTACAGAAGTCCCGAAGGCCATGATGCTCGCGGCGTGGGTCATGCGGTGCTGGGCTCGGCGGATGGATACGTAGTGGTCCTTGATGACGAAGGCGGGTCCCACCAGGATCAAGATACGCAGCGCCGTCGTTCCGTTGGCAGCGTAGGCGGGACCGAAGATATGCAACGCGTAGGGAGCGCCAATCTCCACCACCAGGACGATTCCCCCGACGAGGGCAAGGCCAAGGGGAAGCGTGCGTCGCACGTTGCGGTGGAGGAGGCCGGGATCACCAGAGCGCTCAGCGAACAGGGAGAGGGCCAGGAAGTACGGGACGGCCAACATGGCAGAGGCAAGCAGAAACGCAGCGGAGAAGTAGGCGACGTCGGACGGTGCGACCAGGAGGGTTGCGGTCAGGGGAATGATGTAGGTGACCGAGGCTATGGAGAGATTCAGCACATAATGCTGGAGCGAGAGTTTGCCAAACCGATGTACGAGCGCCTTACGGTGCATCAGCGCTCCTTCACCCGCACCGCTGTGCTCCAGCCGGAGCATCGGCATGCAGACGAAATATGCGACCACGAGCGCCATTGCCCACGCGAAGATCAGACCGGTACTGGTGCGTGTGGAAGCAAGGACCAGGACGCCGACAAATGCGATCTTCAAGATTTGGCTGAGGCTGCCTCGCCAGAGCTGCGCCGCACCGCGATGCAATCCGACCGCAGCACCGTCGAGCGTGAAGCCCGCCATCGTTGCCACCGACCCGACGACGAAGAGGGTTGCCGCAGCGGGATCGGCCCCGATGATCCGGAGGCTCTGACCGAGCCAGGGAGACAGCGCGATGGTGGCGATAGCCATGATCAGGACCACGAACGCAGCGATCGCGTTTCCGGTCGTGAAGAAGACACGCCGCTCCGTGACATCGACTGATTCAATTTCTGCGAGGAGGAGGAGCGGGATCCCGAGTCCGCCGAAGGCCGCCAGGAGTACGGCCGTCGAAGCCGCCGCCGCCGCAAGACCAACCTCCCTCGAACCAAAGAGGTGTGTCACGACGGCCCAGTAGGCAAGACCGATCACCGAAATTGCGCCCTGGTTGGCGACGAGATACCCGAAGGTCGTGAGAAGGCGTCGCAGCTCCGCCATGTGATGCGGTTCTCCGCCGCTATGCCATTTCATCATCGAGGTTTCGCCCTTGCGCCGCGACCAGCGATCCTGCGACGCAGGCGCGCGGCCGTCCACAGGTTCGAACCGCCGAAGCTACACCCGTGGTGGGCGCCCTTCACGAAAGCATGCTGCCCCTGGCAGCCGGCCACGTCGTCCCGACACAACGGGCCCACAATTGCCGGAAGAATGGTCCACGACCATTCTGGATCGACGGCCGACGCACGAGACCGGGCACGGGACGACGAGCCGAGATCCCCCCCGCCCCACTGGATCACTCGCGCCGCTCGGAACCTTCTTCCGTGTCAGAAGCGTGTGGCCCTCGCGATGCCGCCTACAAGTCGGCTCACCGTCACCTGCCGGAGGGGTGAGTCCAGCGCTGTCCTCGTTGCGTCCGACGCAGCTGCCACGTGCCCGCCACATGACCTGTCGCCGCCAGAGCGATGCCGGCCAGGATGCATGCGGCCCTTGCCGCACCCCAGACGTCTCCCCGGAACGCCTGACGCAGTCCCCGTGACACGCCATGCGACAACGCTCGGCCCACGAAACCGATGTCGGCTGACAGGTTGCCCGCTCCTTCCATCTGGTGGAAGGCCTCAACTTTCCCCCTGTTGACGAAGAAACAGCGTCGCCAAAAGTATCCCCACGTCGTCCGCTCTGCCGGAACGAAGTGATGGACCCGAGCCATCGGCTCGTAGACGATTTTTTCCGCCGGACGCTGGTACATCAGGCGATGGCACATGTCCATGTCGTCGTGGTTGTCGGAGTGGAACCCACCAATCTCGGTGAGGGCCAGCCGCCGCACCGACATGTTGGCTCCAATGAGTCGAGCGACGGGTGCCTGCTTCTCAGGAAGACCGGCATACGCGCATCCGAACACCCAGTCAAACTCGAATGGGAACCAGCCAGGTCGTGCTCGCTCGAACTCCGGCACCGGAGCTCCCCCTACGGCGACGACGGAATCGTTGTCGTACGGCGACAGGAGTTGGTCCAGCCAATCCGGATCTGCCCAGGCATCGTCATCAAGAAAGGCCACGATGTCACCAGAGGCAATCTCGGCTGCGGTATTCCGAGCCGAACCGAGACGACCCTCGTACTTGTTGGCCAGCACCACCACCGGGACCGAGGGACCCTCCGTCTCGAGCGCCCATTGCCGGCGACAGCGCTCCAGAAGGGAGTCGTTGTGATCGACACAGACAATGATCTCCATCGGGACCCGATCCTGGCGTTGCACCGATGCCACCGATCGCAGGAGAAGCGTCCACCGATCTTCCGTGTAGGCACAGATGACGACGGAGACGGTCAAGGACATCTGTACCGCCGGCGGCCTTCTCGTAGCACCCGTCTCAGTGATATCAACGTCTGCAAACCGCCTCGCTCGAGATCACACACTACGGCACCCGCACGGATCGTTCCAAGTGGTTCGAGTGCAAGCCGTCGGGCCAGAACTCGCCCGACGGCGCAACGGAGCCCCAATTCGACAGACCGTCCTCTCCGCGGCGCACCGGCCTCGGTGTACGTCGGTGGCCAGGGATGCGTTCAGTGGACGGCGGTCGCCCGCCATCCAACGTCACCTTCGTCAGCCCGCAGGTGTCGGCAATGACCACCTCCGGCCGAGGGTCCAGGTCCAGGTCCAGGGAAGCTTCGCAAAGGTGCGCAACCGCCACGTTCCGGACCACGAACGCGGCGATCGCATTTCCGATCCGGAACTGGACGCGCCGATCGCGGCCACTCACGGTTCAATTTCCGCCAGAAGGAGGAGAGGGATCCCAAGGCGCGAACGGCCGCTCGAGGTTGCCCGGTAGGTGCCGCGGCGGAGTCCGACGTCCGGGCGCATAGAGGTGCGTCACGGGGCGGGACATACCACCCCCGGTTGCCCGGGTTGCTGCGACGCCTCGACCGGAGTTGAGCCTCGAGGAGGCCGGACGCCGACTCCCCACGGTCAGGCGACTGGCACCGACCTGCGACTTGGAGCAACGGCGCCCATGTCATACTTGGGCCCGCCACTGGGGTGTCGAGACGCAGCGGCCGTTGGCTAGAGCCTGAACCCGGATACTGGCCCTGGAACGGACTCACACAATGAGAGGCGATGTGCCAGGGCACACGGATGTCACCGCGAACTTGCCTGGTCTCCAGGGGCACGAGGGGGGTCACGGTCGTCCCCCCCTGGACGCGCGCGAAATCCGGCGTGAGCCACCGACCCCGGAGAGTGCGATCGCGCCCGTGACACCTCCAAAGGACCGGTCACGCCTCGGTGTCGTGCTTGCCTTGGTCGGAACTGGCCTGCTGCTGCAGGGGGTTGCCGACGCCCTCGCGCGCGCTGGGCACAAGTCGGTGGCGTTACCACTCTTCCTCTGCGCTCTTTCGCTCCTCTTTGCCGCGTGCGCATGGCGTCTTACGAGCACGCACGCCGCCCGAAGAGAGCGGGTCTTTGTCTCACTCGTTCTCGGTCTCGGGCTCCTCGCCTCTTACGTCATGCACCATCCGATCCAATTGGACAACTTCGACGAGCTGATTCACGTTGGAACCCTCACACAATTGCTCAACAGCCATACCCTCTTCCCCTCCAACAGCATCCTGCCAGTGAGCCCCTATTACCCCGGGCTCGAACTTGCCACCTCCGCCACGAGATGGCTGACTGGTCTCCCATTGGTGGTCGATGAGCTGATCGTGCTCGCCGCCGTCCGAGTCGTGCTCGTGCTGGTCGTCTTCCTCGTGGTCGAGCGCGCCTGCCACTCGTCGCGTGCCGGCGGCATCGGCGTGCTCGTCTACGCAGCCAGTCCACAGTTCTACGGATTCGATGCCCAGTACGCCTACGAGACCATCGCCCTCGCCTTTGCCGCGGCCGTGGTGTATCTCCTCTTCGTCTCGATCGATGCCGATCGCCCGAAGATGGGGAGACCGTTTGCGCTCGCGCTCGGTTGCGTCGTGGCGTTGGTCTTCAGCCACCATGTCACGACCTGGTTCACCGTCGGCTTCCTCGTCGTGTGGGCTGCTGGCCTGTATCTGACGTGTCACCCCTTTCGTCACTTCAGACCTGCGCTCGGGGTCTCCGCCGCGCCCTCGGCGGGTGTTTCTGCCGAGCCACTCCTGATTTCAGAGGGTCAGCCGATAGCGCCATCTTCGAAGGTGTCCGGCGATGAGCTCATCGTCAAGAGGAGAAGGACTCAAGCGGGCATGGTTGGCGTCGCGGCCGCCGTCGGCCTCTTGCTCGGCGGTGCTTGGACCATATACGTCAGTCGTCTTCTCGCCCCTTATTTGGGTCCTGCCTTTTCGGCCGCGGCCACAGAAATCAGCCAGGCCTTGGGCAGCGGTCACGGGAACCGGGCGCTCTTCCACAACGCCGCAGGAGGCGGTTCCCCCCCCTGGGCGGTCGCCTTGATCCTGGCCGCTGCCATCGGCTGGTGTGTGCTCCTCGTTCCGTCGCTCTTCAGCGTGGTCTTCAGACGGAGTGTTCGCGGTGGAGCACTCCGCTATCTGCCCGCGGCCATTGCGGTGGCCTTTCCGATCTCCCTACTCGCCGACGTTTCGTCGAGCAGCAAGGCGGTCGCTGATCGCGCCTCCACGTTCATCTTCTTCGGCGTCGCATTGGTTGTGGGCGCGTGGCTGGCGCGACGGATCACACGGGACCGTCGGATGATCGAGCGGGTCGCCACGATCGGCGTGGCGACCGTCCTCTTCCTGGGCAGCCTCATCTTCGGCTTTGGCCCTGTCGTGAGTCTCTTGCCCGGTCCCTACGTCGTGGGCGGAGACAGCTTGTCATACGGTTCGCCCTCATTGGCCGTGGCGCACTTTGCCGACACCCACCTCCCTGCAGGCTCTCACGTTGCTGCCGATCACGACAACAGCGACCTGCTCCTCGCCCTCGGAGGCGTCACCCCGGCTCGAGGGATCAATCCGGAGGCGATCTTCTTCGACCGTTCGTTCAACCTCTACGACATCTACCTCGTCCGCAAGGACGACATCCGTTACATCGTCGTGGACGATCGCCTCGCCCGGGGGCGCCCGCTGTACGGAACCTACATCGCCGCCGGCGAACCAACGAAGCGTCTCACCCTGGCCGAACTCGACAAATTCGACTCGCATTCACCATTCATCAAGCGCATTTACGACAACGGTCAGATCCAGGTGTACGACGTGACCGCGATGCTCCCCCCGTCGGCTCGAGCGGCACCCGCAGGTCCGCCGGTAGGAGGGACCGGTTTCGACGTGGGCATCTTCCTCTTGGCCGCGCTCGTTGCGGTGCGGTGGCTGCTCAGACTGCGCCGACGCTCCGGGCCGGTCCACGACGTCGAGCACCTGGTGGTCTGCGGGGTGGTGAGCGCATTGTTGATCGGGGTCTTTGGCGCCTTCCTGATCCGGTTGACCCACGTCCCACCCGACCTCGTCGCCATCGTCGTCTTGCTCTTCCTCCTTGCGCTGAGCGTGCGCCGGATGCATTGGTACGTGGACCTCTTCCGCCGACCGTCACGCTCGCCTGCCGGCGACCTCAGTGATCCGCACGCGGAATGGAAGACGGAGGGCGACTTCGCCGTCGACCTCCACACAAACACGACGTCGTCGCCCTCAATGACGACGTCGATGACGTTCAGCGGCATCCGATCGAATGTGTGGGGCGAGGACGACTTCTACGAACGTCGCGAGGTCAAGGACATCCTCGCCTACATCCGCCTTCTGGTAGATCCCGACGACGAGGTGTCGGCCCGGCGCATCGTCAACGTCCCCAAGCGCGGCATCGGCGAAAGGTCGGTGGCCCGGATGACCGATTGGGCCCAGGTGCACCACGTGTCACTGAGTGAGGCCATCGACCGCGCCGAGGAGGCGGGACTCAACGGCAGGGCGTTGCTCGGCGCCGAGGGGCTGTCCGAGACGCTCGCCGATCTGCGCCCCCTCTTGCAGACGGTCAACCCGGCCGAACTCGTCCAGCTGGTCGCCGACCGCACCGGGTACCTGGCCGAGCTGGTGGCCGAGCACACCCGCGAGGCGGACGGCCGGATAGAGAACCTGGCCGAGTTGTCCACGCGCGCCAGCGCATTCGACGACGTGATGGGCTTCTTGGCATCCGTGGCACTGCCGGTGGACTCCCGCGAGCCTGTCCCGACGGCGACCGTGAGTTCGCGGAGCAATGCTGGCCGACCCGACACGCTGTCATCCGGTCCTCTCACGAGGAAGTCCCCTCACCCGCGATCCCAGGTGCTCCTCGGCTGCCTAGGGCTGGCGCTCTTCGCTCTGGGCGCCATAGTGGCCTCGGTGTCATCGCTCGGGGAGTTGACGCCACCCCCGGAGCTTTCGATTGCCACGAGCCCGGTCGGGCATTCCGTCGCGGCGGTGCAACTCGGCTCTGCAGGTCCCATCGCCGCACAGCTCGAGATCAGAAACGGTGGTAGGACGCTCTGGCGTTCCAACCTCGCACGGACCACGACGGCGCAGAGTGTCGATCTTCCAGCCCATCTGCTCAGCAGGGGTTCACGCGTGGTGCTGGTCTCTGGTGGGCACACCCTGCGCCGGGTCGACGGCTAGGTTCGCCACCTGGGTGGGCTCTCACGGAGCGGAGCGCAACCTCAGCGGAAGGTCATTCCGGCTCGATCGAAAGCACGGAGAGGCCCCGAGCGCCAGCCGGGGCGGTGCCGATCCCGACACGGGCCACCAACATCGGGGTGGCTCTCATGCGTTCCAGCCACCCGTACTCGTTTCTGGACCGGCACGTGCGGATCACCCTCGATCTCGTCGAGATGGATGGTCAACTTCGCCACTGGGCCGTACGCCTCGGCGGAACGCGCGGGAACGCGGGATCTCCCGGGAGGAGGGCACCCTTTGACCTGGCATGTCCCGGTCGAGGAGCGCGCCTGACTGGCACCTAATGGCGGACCACGAGCTCGCATTCAACAGCAATTCGTGGTCAACCTTCGGCAAAATTTCGCGGGCAATTAGTCAATAAGTCCCTTGCCCGGCAACGCCCGTGGGTTCATCGTTCAACTGAATCGAAAAGGCAAACCTCCCGTGAGGGTGGGGCGCAAAGCTACGGGACTCGTTGAGTTCGCCGGGCCGCCGAATCAGCACTGAGCGCGTCTGCTCGTGCCCTCGCGACCCGTCGTCTGCGGGTCGGGGGGAAGACGATGTCTTACACGCGACGGAGTCGGGCGCTACCACTCGGGCTGGCCCGAGGCTTGGCGTTCCTGGTTCTGATTCCTCTGCTCGCGGCGGGCCTCACCGCTCAAGCCTCGATCGGGGTCGGTGCGGCACTGCGTACCAACGGGTACAGCGGAGGCCGGATGATGGCGGCCGATCCGAATGGCGGTTACTGGATCGTCAGCGCAATCGGTGCGGTCACACCGGAGGGCGGGGCCCCAGCCCTGGGGTCCCCGGCGCTGATGGGGCTCACGCTGGCCCGGCCCATCGTCGGCATGGCGTCGACCCCCGACGGCAGGGGCTACTGGCTCGTCGCCTCAGACGGCGGGATCTTCAGCTACGGCGACGCCTCCTTCTACGGGTCCACGGGGTCACTCCACCTGAACCAGCCCATCGTCGGGATGGCAGCAACACCGGACGGCCGCGGCTACTGGCTCGTGGCTTCCGACGGCGGCATCTTCAGCTTCGGTGACGCCTGGTTCCACGGCTCCACAGGGGGCATCCACCTCAACCAGCCCATCGTCGGCATGGCCGCCACACCGGACGGCCGCGGCTACTGGCTCGTGGCTTCCGACGGCGGCATCTTCAGCTTCGGGAGCGCCTCCTTCTACGGGTCCACGGGGTCCTTGCACCTGAACCAGCCCATCGCCGGGATGGCATCAACTCCGGACGGCCGCGGTTACTGGCTCGTGGCTACCGACGGCGGAGTCTTCACCTTCGGTGACGCCGCGTACTACGGGTCCACGGGAGGAACGGGCGCCGGCGCTCTCGGCATCGTCATCGACCCGCCCGCCGCGGGCTACACCCTCGTGGCCCCCGATGGCTCGGGCACCTACTTCGGACCTCCGCCGCCGCAGCCGGCCCCGAGCTCGTCCACGCCGACGCAGCAGACGACCACCACGACCACGCCCCCGCCGACCACGACGACGACAGTGCCTCCGCCGACCACGACGACGACCATGCCTCCACCGACCACGACGACGACAACGACAACGACCACGACGACCACAACGCCCACGACTCAGCCCTCTGGCACAGCAGGGTTCGGTCAGCCGGTCATGGCCATACCCAACGGCTACTCCGGAGCGAACCAAATCCTTGACGACAGGTTCTCCGGCACCAGCCTCAATGGTTCCCACTGGAGCGACATAATGGGTGGGCCGGTTCCCGACGTTGGCCAGTGGGGCGGCTACGGTGCAGCGCCGATCGTCAACAACGGCCTCACCCTGACCAACGCCAACGGCACGGCATCAATGGTGGACACAGCCAACCCGAAGACCGGACAGAACCTCTTTTCCTTCCCCCAGGCCGGGTTCTACCTACAGGTCAACTTCAAAGTGTCGGACATGAGCAACGGGTTCTTCCCCGCCATCTGGTTCCCTTATGACAACGGAAACCACCCCAATGCCAACGAGATCGATCTGTTCGAGGGCGGGTTCCTTCCCTCGAGCTACGGGTTGTCAGGTCATCCGATCAACAACATGGCTGAGTCGAACTACGGGGGGTGCAGCTGCCAAGACCCCAACTGGAAACAAAAGGTGGTCGATGCCGGTGAGGACATCACGCAACAGTTCGTGACGGTCGGAATGGAGTTTGTTCCCGGCAATCACGTCAACTTCTACGTCGGCCAAGGGGCCAACAGGACCCTTATCCTCTCGGACACCAACGCCGCCGACATTGGGGCCTTCGCCAACTACAACCTCGTAATGACGCCGCAAGGCACGCCGGGCAGTTCGTCGGGATGGCACACGCAGGGGCCGGGTACCGGCTCTATGTATGTCGCCGAAGTCCAGGTGTACAGCCTGCCGTGACCCGTGCGAAATTCCCCCACTACCTCAGGTAGCTCCGGGGGAAGACTCGGGCGCCTGGTCGACTCCCCCGGCGCCGCCCAGGGCAAACGGTTGCAACACGACTCCGAGTTGGTCGAGGACCTCGGGATGCGGCACGTTCGGTGCCGGGCGGATAAGCCCGAGGAGGGAGTCTGCTCGAACCGGCAGCTTGACCGGTAAGAACTCGGTCGCCCGCAATGTTCCGTACACGGCCATGGCGGGGGTGGGGACGAACCGAGGCGGTGTCTTCCCCATACTGGCGGCAAAGGTCGTCAGCAGTTCCTTGAACGGAACCGAGTCGGGGTGGGCGATCCCCACCGGGACATCGGGCGACCGCTCCGCAATCGCCAGGGCGACGATGGCGGTGGCGAAGTCGCGCTCGGAGACCGTGAACTGGCGCGCTCGCGCCCCGAAGTCTGGAAGCACGGGAAGGCGAGCCAACCGGCCCAGAGTCCCGGCCATGCCACCGCCACCGCTGCCGTAGACCAGACCGGGCCTGACGACGCACAGACCTCGCGCCCGAGCCGCCGCCTCCGTCGCCAGTTTGGCCCGACCGTAGAGCTGGCGCGTCCCCGCATACGCCGACATCGAGGACAGCACAATGGTCCGCGGAACGCCGCTCGAGAGAGCCTCGTCGAACAAAGAGACGGATCCGAACACGTTCGAACGCCAGATGTCGGCCCTTCTGGTCAGCATCATGTCGTACGCACAATGGACGAGCAGATCGACATGGTCGAGTGCAGCCGAAGGACCGTGCGAGGCGAGGTCGAAGAACCGGTCGTTGCTGCCCGGCGCCGGTGACCGAACCAGGCGACGGACCGTGAACCCCGCCGATCCCAAGGCCGCGACGAGGACCGAACCCAGGTAGCCGGAGGCGCCCGTTATGGCCACCTCCGGCGGCCCGCTCCGAGCCGGACCGGCCGACCCTCGGAAGATCGTCACAGGGGCTGCCCGAGCGTCTCGCTGGCGATGCGGTGGGCATTGGCCATGATCGTCAGGGTGAATGTGGTGGCCGGGACGTTCGGAAAGACCGACGCGTCCACCATGTGGATGTGGTCCCACGCGGCGAGACGCCCCGTCCGATCGGTCGTCATGGCCGTTCTGGCCTGATCATGAGGGAAGCTGGCGCCGAAGTGGTAGCTCTTCGCCGCCGCAGAGACGGAGATCATGGGGGCCACGGGCCACAGGTCCAAAGCGGGAGCAACATGCAGCATCGACCGCACCAGACGCTTCAGCATGGGGGGCTGTTCGTCATGGGGCTCGCGGTCGATCTCCAACTGCGGCAACCGGTCCCTGTCTCCTGCCACCGGGTGCGCCACGATCTTCACCCTGGGCGATGCCCAGCCGGGGACGTACCCCAGACCCACGGAGACCCGCCGCACGAGCGCCGTCAGTGCCGGCCGCATGTTCGGGCGCCGGATCGGTCCGGGGAGGGACGAGAGAAAGGCCGGGTTGTATTCGTAGAAATGGACGAGACCGAGGTCGAGACCCTCGCCGGTGTCGTCGTAGAGCAGGTTGAACTGGTTGAGGGTGAAGTTCCGCGCCTGACGGGGGTCGGCAACAGGGCGCATCGACACAGCCGGCATCACGAACTGCACGGACTCTTGGAGGTGGACGACCTGGCCGAAGAGGCCGAGAGAGCCCAGGACAAGCCGCGTCGTCCCGATCCCGCCGCAGGCCACGAAGATCCGGTCAGCGGCAACCAACTCCATCTTGCCCGTTCTCGTGCTCCGGACCAGCACACGAGGTCGACCGTCGATCTCATCGAGGTGCACGGCGAGCAGGTCGGGTCGATAGGTGATGCGCCTTTCGGCCCGGAGACGGTCGAATGTCTGGGAGCTCGAGTAGATGAGCTCGTGTGGGCAACCCGTCATGCACAGGCCACAGCGCGTGCACTCGTCGGACCTGAAGGCCAGCCGGGCCCGGCCGAGGGTGATGCCGAATGACTGGACAAGGGCCCGCTGCGCCCGGTACCGGCCCAGGACGCGACGGGTCCGGTCGGCCGGCGGAGGCAATGGCCGCGCCGGAGCCATGAGAGGAAACATTTCGGCGAGATCGTCATCCTCTCCCGCCAGCGTCATTTCGCCCAAGGCAGTCCGGTAGTGGGGCTCCATGTCCGCTCGCGTGATGGGCCACCGTTCGAACGTGCGTTCGGAAAAAGGCATGATCTGAGCACCCCAGATGTTCGAGAAGCCCCCGTAGGCGCCCGAGACCACGGAGTCGTTGGCGGGCCCGAGCGCCTCGATCCCGGCCAGCTGCCCGAGGTCACGGAAGGGATAATCCGAGCCGTAACTCCGCTTCTGGGGAAGGACCCCCCGGGGGACCGGAACCGGCTGATGGCTGATGTGCTCGACGTCAGCCGGGGACCAGGACTGCTCCCGGGAGGTGGCGAGCCGATCCAACGTCGTCCGAAGCTCCGGCTCCAGCGTGCCCCCGACGTCGACCACGGTGACCTGGTGGGCCGGATCTGCAGCCAGTGCGAGGGCGGCGCCGGCCGCCGCGGGGCCAGATCCGATGATCAGCGCATTCGGCATTGCCGGTGGTGCTCCTTCTCGAGCGAGGCGGCCCGTGGAGGACCCGAGGCTAGATGGTCGACTCCGAGCTCCTGCGGAGCCGGCGATCCGTTGACCAACTGACCCCGGGTCGCGACGGTCCACCGCGGTTGGTCCCATACGGGGCAGGCGAATCAGGCGACCGACGATCTAATTGAGGGCACCAACTCTGGGGGGCAATGCACTCGGGCGCGCGCTCCCGGAACTCTCCTGAGCATAGACCCGCGACAAAACGTTGTCCAAGAATTGTCATCAGATAAGTTCGATCGGCTCTATTTCGAGGCGGAGAACGTCGGCAACATAGATCTCCTGTCGGGGTGGCGGCCGGCAGGCCACCATCACTATGAGGGGATCAAAATTGAGCGCCGAGATTGCCGCACGGATGGGGTCACCGGCGACCCAGCACCTTGCGCTCGCTTCGAGAGGTTCGTCGAGTTCGTACTCAGCTCCGACTCAGGCGGAAGTCACCGGATGGTCACCCGTGGTTACCGACCAGTCCCTCGACTCGCACAGGTCAATCCCAGCACCGTCTTCTCATGGTGGGCTGGGCAAGATTCGGGGCGGGCGACGTGCGTTCTAACCGGAAGGTCGTCGCGGCCGCGGAGTCCGAGATGCCGTCGCAAGAGGTTGATCAGGTCAGGCCGATGCTCGGCTCGCGCGAAACAGAACCGAGCATCAGCATCGTGATACCGGCCAAGAACGAAGCTCGCAACCTGCCCCACGTCTTCGAGATGCTCCCCACGGACTGCGAGGTGATCCTCGTCGACGGACATTCGACCGACGACACCGTGGGCATCACACAACGACTGCGACCGGACATCACCATCGTCAATCAGAGCCGCACAGGCAAGGGAAATGCTCTGGCCTGCGGTTTCGCTGCGGCCACTGGCGACTTCATCGTCATGATCGACGCAGACGGCTCGAACGACCCGGCGGAGATCTCCGCCTTCGTCGCCGCTCTGAAGGAAGGGGCGGACTTCGCCAAGGGATCCCGGTTCCTCCCTGGTGGTGGGAGCCAAGACATCAGCGTGATCAGGAGAATGGGCAACTTCTGGCTCAACAAGATCGTCAACCTGCTCTACGGGACTCGCTACACCGACCTCTGTTACGGCTACAACGCCTTCCGGCGAGAGTGCCTGGACGTCATGACGCTCGATGCAACCGAGTTCGACGACTCCGAGCCCGGGGCCATCCTCTGGGGAGACGGGTTCGAGGTGGAGACGTTGATCAACGTGCGGATCGCAAAGGCAGGCCTCCGGGTGACGGAAGTTCCGAGTTTCGAACGGGTCCGTCACTTCGGCGCCAGCAACCTCAACGCGTTCTCGGACGGCTGGCGCGTGCTGCGAACGATCCAGGCGGAGCGCAAGGGTGCCGCACGGATCCACTCCATCGACGCGGCATGGATTGAGCGCGACACCGGAACATCGTGGGGATTGCTGTCAACGGTGAACCGGGAAGCCGGCTGAGATCGCCGCAGTCGCGGCGCGTGAACGAAAGACTCGATCCGGTCCTAAAAGTCCCGCGGACGTCCGATGATCACGCGACGTCGCGGCGGTGCAGCGGCCCGGTCCTCCGCGGAACCCGGGCGTGCACGCGCAACCCGGCTGAGTGCTCGACGAGATACGCCACACAATCGGAGCACAGCCGCCCGAACTCTTTGCCGGTCTTCATCTGCCGGCGATCCGCACGGGCGACCCTCGACACCGGCCCGGCCCAACCGCAGCGGTGGCAGACGCCGGGTCGCTGTTTGCGCATGCTCATGTTGGCTTCCTGTGGACTCATGGATGTCGCATTCACGGTGGCAGATTCCAACCCCATACGAGCGTATCGGTCCTGCCCCAACGATACTTGAGGCACGCTGCGCAATGGTGTACCCAAACCCAGCAGATTCAAAACCGCCGTGTGTACGCACGCGAATGTCAACGAAGCCACAACGAACGTTCGCTCGTTCCGGGCACCATCGAGGTTGAGCCCCGGCTGGCAACCTACTCGACGGTCGCGGTGCGTGACCGGGGATGTCGGCGCCCATTCCGGACGACAAACACATCGGCGATTGCGGCAAGAAGACCGATGACCAGCTCGTTGCGCAGCCCGTCCGGAGACTCGTTCTGGGCACGCGTATGGATCCGACTGACCACCCTCGGGAAGGGATTGCGCCCGAAATAGTGCAAGCACGGCTTGTCGGCGTCGAGAATCGTCGCCCCCAACATCGCCGCGATGGTGGCGCTCCGGTCTCGTCGGTCCACGGCACCCGCGGCAGACAGCATCAACGAGAGGCCGACCACGCCGTCACGCTTCGCGTAGCGGAGGAAGAGCTCGCTGCCCTCCGAAGTGTTCTTGTCGCAGCCCCAATGCGGCACCGTGTCCAACACGAGGTGGGACCCGACGCCGACGACGAACGCGGTGAGCGGACGCCCCCTCAGGATCCGGCCGAGCACGATGCCGGAGAGCACATGGTTCGTCACGAACACGAGCTACCTCGGAGACATGATTGGGCTAGCGAGCGTCGAGGCGTCCGATACCCCGGAACCACTCGAGCGTCTGACCCAGCCCCTCGTCGAGAGCGATGGGGTCGTAGCCGAGCCGCTTGTACGTCTTGGACTCCTCCAGGCTCCGGCGCACCGGGGTCTCGCGCGCCGCCTTCTCGGCAATTGCGATCAAGGTGGGCCCGAACACCTGCACCAGCTCCGGGTCGTCAGAGGGATCGACGTCGACGACCTGGTGGTCGATGCCTGCCAGCAGGCACATCCGGTTGCACGCGCTCGCGATACTCACGACGTCCTCTGGCCGACCGTCCAGCATGTAGCGCTCCCCCGCGACGCCCTTGTCGAGGGCCAAAATGCATCCCCGGGCGATGTCCTCGGCGAACACCCAACTCACCGGGAACTTGAGGTAGCGCTCGATGCGCCCGCGCGCAGCCGAGAGCAGGACACGGTTGAAGCTGGTGATGCCGAGAGCGTTGCTGGCAACTGGAGAAGGACCGAAGATGGCACCTGGGTGCGTGCTGACCACGTCCCTCCCGTTGGCGGACCGTGACATCGCGTCGAGGAAGGCCGCCATCTTGGTGATGGTGTAAGGGTCTGAGCTCGGCTCGGGGGTCACCGGGGCATCCTCGCGATCGAGTCCCCCGGCGGTGTCGAAGAACGTGCCGGTGCTGACGGCGACGACCCGCCTCAGATCGACGGCCTCCGCCGCATCGAGCACGTTCTTCGTGCCGCCGACGTTCACCGCCTCGAAGTCGGCCAGGTTCTGACTCGCCCCACCGAGAAGTGCGGCACAGTGGATCGCCGCGTCACTCCCCGCGGCCGCTCGCAGCACCGCCTCGCGATCCGTGATGTCGCCGGGGATGACCTCGACGCCGAGCGCCGTCAGCGGTGCCGTGTCCGCCGTCTCCCGCGCCAGCGCCCGCACGGTGTCGCCCCGCTCAATCAACAGCTTGCAGATGTTGGCGCCGGCGAGCCCGGTGGCGCCGGTGACCAGGATCGTCTGGGTCATGTGGACGCGGCGACCGAGGGATCGGCGACGGCCGAGTCGACCTGATCGGGCCTGTAGGGGATCACCGGTGCGCCCTGTCCGAAGACGTCCAGTGTGTGGATGAAGCGATGCAAACCCATGGAGTTCGCACAGGCGAAACCGAGTTCCACGATCTGGGCCGCCGTGAAGACCCGGCCGAGCCTCGCGTAGACCTCGTCGTCGATCGCATGGTGGTCGGCGGAGAGGAGGTCGAGGAATTCCACGGCCAACCGCTCCTGCTCGGTCAGATCCGAGCCGCCGGGGGCGATGAGGCACGCCACGTCCTCGTCGGTAATGGAGTCGTGCTTCCTCGACTGCATGCAGGGCTGGCACTCACCCAACTGGGCGCTGCGGATGCGGAGAAGCTCCAGAATCCTCCCCCCGAGGAGCGATTGCTGACCCCACGCGCTGCGGGCGGCGTTGGTCATCAGGATCTGCGACGTCTTGTAGGCGAAGATCTGCAGGGGGATCGGCGTGGCGTAGGTGCCGTCCGCCACCCCCTCCTCGATGATCCGCCGCGGCTCCGGCGCCAGTTCCTCCAATGGAATCGGCTCGATTCTCGGCACGCACACCCCCCGACTCTCCCGGCATGGCCGGCATCGGACGCTGTCCCGCGCCGACGGACCTACTGTACTGTCACCTCGTGCCGATCGACCCCTCGACCATTCTGTTGACCGACCGCGTCGCCGTGGTGACTGGCGGCGGCTCCGGGATCGGACGGGGCATCGCCCGCGGTTTCGCCGCCTTCGGCGCGAAGGTCGCCATCTGGGAGCGCAATGCCGACACCGCGGCCGCTGCCGCTGCGGAGATCGGCGGTCTGGGGATCCATCTCGATGTCCGCGAGTCCGCTGAGGTGGACCTCGCACTGGAGCGGACCGTGGCCGAGCTCGGCCCGGTCAGCATCCTGGTCAACAATGCCGGCGGCGTCTTCAACTCCGCGATCCTCGAGACGTCCGAGAACGGCTGGGACGCCCTCTACCGGTCCAATCTCAAGCACGTCATCCTCTGCACGCAGCGGGTGGCGCGGGTGATGGTCGACGCCCGGAGCGGCGGGAGCATCATTAGCGTGACGTCGATCGAAGGCGTGCGCGCCGCGCCGGGCTACGCGGCCTACGCCGCCGCCAAGGCCGGTGTGATCAACTACACCAAGACCGCCGCCCTGGAGCTGGCCCCGCACGGCATCCGGGTCAACGCACTGGCGCCCGACATCACCATGACAGAGGGGCTGGCCGCGGTGGCGCCCGAAGGCGCCGAATCAGGCTTCGGTCTCACCGTCCCCTTGGGGAGAGCCGGCCACGTGGACGAGATGGCGGGCGCGGCGATCTTCCTCGCGTCGGAGTTCTCGAGCTACATCACGGGCCAGACCATTCACGTGGACGGCGGGACCCAGGCCGCGAGCGGCTGGTACCACCACCCCGAGACCGGCGCCTACGTGCTGGGCCCGTCGTAGCGGGCGCCGACCGGTCCCCCGCCCGCTCGGGCTCAGCCGTCACCGCCGAGACCGACGTGGGCTGACATCCCCCCGTCGATCACGATCATCTGCCCCGTGATGTAGCGCGACTCGTCGGACGCGAGGAACACCACCAGGTCGGCGATGTCGTCGGGCTGGCCGAGATACGGCGTCAGCGTCGCCTTCCCGAGCCCGGCCAGCATCTTGGCGTCGAGGTGCGCACGCACGGCGTCAGTGATGATGAGCCCGGGAACGATGGTGTTGACCCGGATGCCCTCTTTCCCGTGGCTCGTCGCCACGTACATGGTGAGCGCGTTCACCCCCGCCTTCGACGCGCCGTAGGCGGTACGGGTGCGGTCACCCTTCAGCGAGGCGCCGGACGACATGTTGACGATGGAGCCAGCACCGCTCTGCAACATCGCAGGAATGGCGTGCTTGCAGGTCAGCATCTGGCTGCGGAGGTTGACCGCCATGGTGCGCTCCCACACGTCGAGTGCCAGATCTGTCACCGCGGTGTCGCGGGTCAGGAAATCCGATTCCGTGAGGGCGGCATTGTTGTGGAGCACGTCGAGGCGCCCGAAACGCGCCATGGCTGCTGCGATCGCCGCGACGACCTCACCCTCTTCGGACAGGTCGGCCCTGCACGCCACCGCCGAGCCGCCGGCCTGTTCGATGTCGAGCACCACGCGTTCCGCTGCGGCGCCGTCGATGTCGACGACGAGGACGGACGCGCCCTCCCTCGCCAGGGCGCACGCCGTGGCACCGCCGATGCCTCCGCCGCCGCCGGTCACGATGGCCACCCTCTCGTTGAGACGTCCCATTTGGCCTCCGGACCACTGCGCGGTCCGGCTCCTCCCTGTGCTCGATGCCCGGGAAGCTTGCCAGATCGTCCGTCGACCAGGGAGCCCAAACGACCGGTGACAACGCTCGGATCACTACGACGGAAGGCTCCGAACACGGTGAGCGGCCTCCGGGTGCTAGTACGAGGCCGCACGTGCGGGTAGCCACCTTGGTGGATACCCGTTCCTCGGCAACACTGGAGAGACGCCGGCACCTGCCGGATGTTGGCTCGCGGGCCACCAGGGGAGGAGGGTCGGACGTTGATCCGAGGCGTGGTGCGCGAATCCTGGTACCGGTTCCGGGCCACCTTCCGCCGGCGCTGGGCCGGGTACCTGACGTTGGTGGTGCTCGTCGGCCTGGTCGGCGGCGTGGCCCTGGCCGCCATGGCGGGGGCGCGCCGTACGCAGTCTTCCTTCCCCGCCTACCTGGCGAGCACCAACCCCTCGGACCTCGGGATGTTCACCGAGTTCGGCCCCGTCACGAAGACGGGGTACTCGGAGAAGGTGAATGCGGCCGTGGCCCGGGTCCCCTACGTCAAGCGAGCGGTGCCCGTCGTCGGCTTCGACGGCACGCTGCAATTCCTCAGGCACAACCGATCGGCAGGCGTCGCAGGGGAGGCGCCACCCGCTCTCGAAGGCAGCACGGGACCCGCCGCCGCGTACTTCTCCACGGACCGGGTCACGGTGCTGCAGGGCCGCATGGCTGACCCCGCCCGGGCGGACGAGATCGTCATGTCCCCTGGCGCCGTCGCCCAGTTCGGGCTGCACCTCGGGTCCACCCTGCCTGTCGCCTTCTTCACCGACGCGCAGGCGAGCCAACCGAACTTCAGCGGCTACCCGCAGGACAAACCACATCTCCTCGTCCGCTTCAAGCTCGTCGGCATCGTCGAGTCGAGCGTCCAGGTGGTCCAGGACGACGACGCCGCGCTCGGCGACCAGATCGCGGTCATCACCCCGGCTCTGACGAGGCAGCTCGAGACGTGCTGTGCCTTCTACTCCTACGTCTCGCTCCATCTCGAGGGCGGATTAGCGCACGAAGCGGCGGTCGTGTCCGCGGTCGACAAGGTGATCCCCAATCTGGGCCCGGTGGGTGGTGAGACCACCAACGCCCCCTACGTGGCGAAGGCAGAACGCGCCATCCGCCCCGAGGCCATCGCCCTGGGGGTCTTCGGCCTCATCGCCGTCCTGGCGGCGCTCGTCATCAGCGGCCAGGTGATCAGCCGCCTGGTCCGGCGCAACGAGACGGACGCCGCCGTGGTGCGCGCGCTGGGCGCCGGCCCGGCCATGGTGATGGCCGACGGGCTCGGGGGCGTGCTCGGCGCCATCGTGGTCGGATCGCTCCTGGCCGTCGGGGTCGCCGCTGCGCTGTCCCCCCTCGCCCCGATCGGCCCGGTCCGGCCCGTCTACCCCGACATCGGCGTCGCCTTCGACTGGACCGTCCTCGGATTCGGATTCCTGCTCTTCGTGGTGGTGCTCATCGCGGCCGCTTTGTTCGTCGCGTACCGGGTGGCGCCCCACCGATCGGCGTCGTCCGTCCTTCCCGACCACGACGCCGTCTGGAATCAGGCCGCGGCGTCGGCCGGGCTGCCGCCGAGCGCGGTCCTCGGCATCCGGGCGGCCTTGGGCTCGCGGGCCGGGCGTGACGCCGCACCGGTGCGCTCCGCGCTGCTCGGCGCCGTGCTCGCCGTCGCCGTGATCGTGACCTCGCTCACGTTCGCCTCGAGTCTCAACGCCCTGGTGTCGCAGCCACCGCTCTACGGATGGAACTGGGACTACGCGCTGTTGGCCGGGTTCTCCGCCGCCGAGAACCTGCCGGCGGGCGAGACGGCCACGCTGTTGGACCACGATCCCGCGGTGGCCCACTGGACCGGGGTGTACTTCGAGACGGCGAACCTCGACGGCCACGGTGTGCCGGTGCTGGCCATGCGGCCGGGCGCCGCGGTCGGTCCCTCGATGCTCTCGGGCCAGGCAATGGCCACGTCGTCACAGGTCGTGCTGGGGCCGGCGACCCTGGCCGCGCTGCACGTCCACCTGGGCGACATGGTCACCGCGCAGGTGGACGGGCGGTCGATGGCGCTCCGCGTCGTCGGGACGGCCACGCTGCCGACGATCGGCGGATCGGGCCAACCCAACCTCGCGATGGGTTCCGGTGCCGTCATGGCTTCGTCCCTGTTCTCGGCCACCGACCGCAACCAGCAGGGCAGTCCGGTCGCCGGTCCCATGGCTGCGTTGATCTCGGTGGCACCCGGCGTGAGCCACACAACCGCCCAGCGCTCGCTCGACCACATCACCGCGACACTCAACCGGTCCCCTGACGGGCCGGTGGGCGGCGTGGTCAGCGCGCTCCGCCCCGCCGAGATCGCCAATTACCGGACCGTCGGCGCGACGCCTGCTCTTCTGGCCGGCGTCCTCGCTCTTGGAGCGATCGGAGCCTTGGGCCTGACGCTGATGGCGTCCGTCCGCCAGCGCCGACGGCAGTTCGCCCTCCTCAAAGCACTTGGGTTCACCCAGCGACAGCTCGCCGCCTCGGTGGCGTGGCAGTCCTCCGTGGCCGCGGTCGTCGGGGTGCTGGCCGGCGTCCCGATCGGGATCGCTCTGGGGCGATGGCTGTGGACGCTGTTCGCCGATGGCATCTCGGCCGTGCCGCATCCGACGGTGCCGATCCCGGCCGTCGCGGCCGTCGCGCTCGGTACCGTGGTGTTCGCCAACCTGGTCTCGCTCATCCCGGGCCGGATCGCGAGCCGGACCCGCACCTCCCTGCTCCTGCGGGCGGAATGACGCCCTCCGGCGTTCGGCCGGACCTTACGGCCTCAAGGTCGGTTTCGTTTCTTCCGACATCTCTCTGTGGACCTGATTCCCGCCATGGGCGTTCCCGCGCCCGCCAAGACGAGCAGCCCGGGACACCTCCGGCAGCTCAAGGTCGCGGGGGCCGTGGCGGTGAGCCTGCTCGCTGGCCTGGGCGCCTACACGCTGACCCAGCGCGCCCTCGTCCTCGTGACCCAGCCCTCGGTGGCCCCGACGTCGCAGCGCCCAGCTCCGGCCCACCTGCAGGTGCCACCGCCGCACCGCGTTCCCTGACCGCGTCGCGCCGTCGGCCCCGGACCTTCAGAGCTCGTCGGAGCCGGAGTCGCGCACGATGCGCCTGACCAGCGACTGCATGAGGGCCCAGGCCACGTCCGGGTGGTCCTGCACGAAGGGCCGGAACTGCCAGGCGGCCAGGGCGTAGCACTCGAGGTCGGTCTCGGCCGTCACCTCGGCCATGCGGGGCCCGTCGTCGATCAGGGCGACCTCTCCGAAGTGGTCGCCCTGCCTCAGCTGCCCGGAGCGCGTCCCGCCCACTGTGACCGACGCCGTCCCGCTCGCGATGATGAAGAACCCGACACCGGGTTTGCCCTGTTCGATGATGACGGTCCCGGCCGGGAACGATCGCTGCGTGAGCGCGGCGGCCAGCTGCTTCACGTCCTTCTTGGCCAGCTGCGAGAAGAGCGGCGCGTTCCTGATCGCTTCCTGGACGTCCATATGGCGAACCGTACACGTCGCGGCAGTTCCGGCACCGGCGAGGCGGCCTTCTACGTGCGCACGACCTCGGGCACGGCGCCCGGCCAGGGCGCCAGCGTGACGATGAAGCGCGATCCGCCGTCGCCGCCGGTGGGCGACTCCGCCCGCACGCTGCCACCCATGGCGGTGGCCAGCTCGGCCACGATGGCCAGCCCGAGCCCCGACCCCATCCGCCGGTTGGGTCCCCGGTCAGCCCGGTAGAAGCGCTCGAACACACGCACCAAGTCGCCCTGGGCGATGCCGGGACCGTCGTCATCGACGGTGATCACGCAGGCACCCGACCCGGCGTCGCGTGTCATCGCCACGGACACGGTGGTCCGGGCGAACGTCATCGCGTTCTCGAGGAGGTTGGCCAGGAGCTGCGCCAGGCGATCGGGGTCGGCGGCCACGAGGGGCGAGGGCGCCGCCGGCGCGCTGGCACCGGTCGGTCCGGCGTCGGACCCGGGGACGTCGACGGCGATCTGCAGACCAGACTTGGCCGCCGCCGGCCGGAAACCCTCTGCCGTCGTCGCGACGACCTCGGCCGCGTCTGTCGGGCGCATCGAGATCGACATCTGCCGCGCCTCGAGCTTCGTGAGGTCGAGCAGATCGCCGACCAGACGCTCCAACCGGCGGGATTCGGCGATGATCACGTCCGCCGCGTGCGCGTCATCCTCGATCGCACCGTCCTGTATGGCCTCGGCGAACCCACGGATCGACGTGAGCGGCGTGCGAAGGTCGTGCGACACCGCCAAGAGGAGATGCCGCTCGCGGGCGCGGCTGTCCTCGAGGCTCTGGGCCATGTCGTTGATCGACCCCGCCAGCGAGGCGAACTCGGGATAGTCGCCGCGGCGTACGGGCACCCGGCTGGCCAGCTCGCCCGAGGCGATGCGGCCGGTCACCTGCATGGCCTCCACCAGCGGGCGGGCCATGCGACGGCTCATCTGCCAGGCGACCAACGCCGCGACGAGCAGCGCTGCGCCGCCCGCAACGATGAAGTAGGCCCAACTCGGGCCCAGGCCGCTCACGTCACGGGTCAGGAGGATGGCGAGCGTGCCTCCGAGCCGCAGGCGCACCCGCTCGGTCTGCGTCAGGTTGACCGGCGCCACGGCGAAGACCAGGTTGCCGGTCCGGCCCGACGTCGTCTGCCCGGACTGGACCGCCCCGACGTCGATGTCCTGTGCACTGAGCCCGTCGGGCAACGGCGTCACGATCGTCCCGAGCCGGTCGATCCGGATGATCTCGGCGTTCTCGAGCTTGAGCGTGGCGCGTACGACGCGCAGCACCTCGAGCGAGCGCGTCCCGCTGCCGGCCGACGTCAGGGAGTTGGCTTCCGAGACGAGCTGCTGCTGCGCCTGGCTACGCGCCGCGTTGCGGGTCAGGACGAGGCTGCCCGCTCCCGCGATGACGAGCACGACCGCGACCAAGCCCACCATGGCCAGCATCAGGCGGCGACGCATCGCTCAGCCGAACCGGTAGCCCACTCCCCACACCGTGGCGAGAGGGAGGTCGGACCCGAGCTTCTTGCGGAGCTGCGCCACGTGGACGTCGACTGTTCGCTCGTCGCCGTACCAGTCTGTGCCCCACACGCCGTCGAGCAGCTGCTGGCGCGACAGGGCCAGACCGATGTTGTTGGACAGGAAGGCCAGCAGATCGAACTCGCGGGTCGTGAGGGGGACCACCGCGCCACCGGCGCGAGCCTCGCGACGGCGCAGGTCGACCTCGAGATCGCCGCACGCGACGACCTCCTGCGGAGCCGGGCCCTCCCGGGTCCGGCGCAGGATGGCACGGACGCGTGCCACGAGCTCCCGGGGCGAGAAGGGTTTCACCAGATAGTCGTCGGCACCGAGCTCCAGACCGAGAACGCGGTCCACCTCGTCCTCCCGCGCGGTCAGGAAGAGCACCGGCACGCTGCTGCGGGAGCGGATCTCGCGGCAGACGTCGAACCCGTCCCGCGATCCCGGCAGGCCGACGTCGAGGATGACGATCCACGGGTCCTCCTGCTTGAAGATCTCGAGACCCTTCTCGCCGTCGCCAGCCAGGAGCACGCGGTACCCCTCTCGCCGCAGGTAGAGGTCGACCAGGTCGGCGATGTGCGGGTCGTCCTCGACGACGACGACGGTTCCGTTCTCCGCGCTCACCTTCCTAGCCTCGCACCTCCCGCACCCCGAATTGCCGGATTGCGCCCATCCATTACAGAACCCTCATGTTTGCCGAACACCCCGTTCACCAGGCGCGCGGACCATGGGCACGGGCCCTCCTACGGGGGGAAGCTCGGACGAGAGGAGCACCCATGTCGAGTGCGCGCACGCACCTGATCCGCTTCGGCGCCGATCCTGAGGCGCAGCGGGCCGGCTCCGGGTGAGCCGGCCCGGCAGGGCTACGACAACAGCAGCGCGGTGTTGGCGTTCAAGCCGTTGTCCGCCTTGGAGCGGTGCACCACCTGGAACTCGGAGAACTCGGCCAGGCCCCAGGGCCCGTTCTCGACCCCGATGCCGCTCCACTTGAAGCCCCCGAAGGGCTGTTGCGGCGAGAGCGCCAGGTGCGTGTTGACCCAGGCCGTGCCGCACTCGAGTTGGGCGGCGACCGCGGCCGCACGCTCCGTGTCGGCACCCCACACCGAGCCGGACAGGCCGAAGTGGGTGGCGTTGGCCCGGTCGATGGCGTCGCCCAGGTCGCGGTACGAGACCACCGGCAGCGCCGGCCCGAACTGCTCCTCGTCGACGATGCGGGTGCCGTCGGACAGCCCCGTGAGGATGGTGGGCTCGAAGAAGTAGCCGGCGCCGTCCATCGCCTTGCCGCCCGTTACTGCCGTCGCGCCACGGGACAGGGCGTCAGCCACCAGCTCCTTGACCCGCTCGTACTGGGGCTCGTTGTTGATGGGGCCGAGCTTCACGCCCTCCTCAGTACCCTCGCCGACCTTGATCGACCGGGCGTGCGCCGCCAGCCCCTCGACGACGTCGTCGTAGAGAGCCTCGGGGACGTACACCCGCTTGACGGCGGAGCAGACCTGCCCGTTGTTCATGAACGCCCCGGCGAAGATCGCCGACGCCACCACGGCCGGGTCGGCGTCGTCGAGCACAATGGCCGGGTCGTTGCCACCGAGCTCGAGGGTGACCCGCTTGAGGTCGGGCGCGGCGGACATGGCGACCTTCTTCCCGGTCTCGACCGAGCCGGTGAAGCTGACCTTGCGCGGCACCGGGTGCGAGGTCATTAATGCCCCCAGCTCGTCGCCCCCGCTCACGATGTTGACGACGCCGGGCGGGAACACGTCACGCAGCAGCTCGCCGATCTTCAATGTGGTCAGCGGGGTGTACGGCGACGGCTTCAGCACCAGCGTGTTCCCGGCCAGCAGCGCGGGTGCGATCTTCCAGAAGCCGAGCAGCAGCGGGTAGTTCCACGGGGTGATGGCGGCGACCACGCCGAGCGGACGGCGCGCCAGCTCGACGTAGGCCTCGTCGTCGTCCTGGATGATCTGCGGCGCGACCTCGAGGTTGGCGAAGTACTGGGTCCAGATGGCCGAAGCGAACACCTCGACCCCGGCGTCGCTCAGCGGCTTGCCCTGCTCGGCGGTCAGGACCGGTGCCAGCTCGGCCCCGGACGCCAGCAGCACGTCGGCCGCCCGCAACAACACGGCGCGGCGCGCCGCCTCGTCGGACTTCCAGTCCCGGGCGGCCTTGGCCGCGGCGTCGAAGGCGGCATCGAGCTGCTGGCGGGTGCACTCGGGGGCCTGGGCGAAGACCTCACCGGTGGCCGGGTTGCGGACGCCGAAGGTCCCCTCGGTCGGTGCGGCTTCCCCCGCGATGGTCATGACGAACTCGGACATGGCGCTCCTCGACTCTCGTCGAAATGGGGATCTCCCCACCCCTGGCCGGCTGTCGGCCCGTCTTGATCCTCTCACCTGGGCCGTTCCGGCTCAATCGGACCCGGGCGGCGCGGTGCGCCCTAGGGCCCCATCCCGTCGGGCCGCGGCCCGGGGCCGGAGCCCACACCGAGCTTCTCGCGGAAGAAGCTGAGCGTCCGGTCGAGCGCGTCCCGGGTCGGCGAGCCCTCCTGGTCGACGAGGTGCTCGGTCAGCACGGAGTGCGCGTTCTTGGGATGCCCGTAGGGGTTGCCGGGCGCCGAATCGATCTCCACCGCGATGAAGGCGTCGCCGAGTTCGCGGCGCAGGGTCTCGAAGCGCTCCTCGAAGCAGAACGGGTCGTTCGTGAAGCGCAGGCCCAGCAGACAGGCGCCCGCGGCCGTGCGCTCCTTCACCCGGGTCAGGTCGGCGTCGGAGATCCCGATGTCCGCCTTGTATTTCTTGGAGAGCGGGAAGGGAAGAGACGGCTGGCTGAGAACGGGCGCAAGCACCACGTCGTCGACCATCATGGCCAGGGCGAAGCCGCCGGTGAAGCACATGCCGACCACGCCCACCCCCGGGCCACCGCAACGCTCGTGCTCTGCTGCAGCCAGCTTGCGCAGCCAGACCGTGACGGGGCTGGTCTTCTTGAGGGCGAACGCGGAGAACTCGCGCGAGATGCAGGCGGGCCCTATCGACCGCAGGGCGTAGGCGCCCGTCGGCGGCCGGCCCGGCTCGCCGAACAGGCTCGGCAGCACCGCGGTGCACCCCGCCGCCGCCACGCGGCGGCCGAACTCGGCCACCCGCGGCGTGATGCCGGGGATCTCGCTGATCACGATCACGGCGGGGCCGTCCCCCGTGCGGTAGAGGTCGCGCCGCTTGCCGTCGGCCTCGAACGAGTCCTTGCTGAACCCCTCGAGCGCGGCCTGCCGCCCGCTTTCATCGCCGCTCGCCATGGCCGGACCGTAGCATCGGCCGCCGTGGCCGGCTCCTCCCGCTCCCTCGACCCGCGCCTGCCCGTCCTGGTCGGGATCGGCACGGCGAGCGACGCTGCGCCCGTCGCCGACCTCATGACGGCGGCGGTGCTCGCCGCCGGGTCCGATGCCGGCGCACCCGGACTGCTCGGTGCGGTCGACTGCGTCGCCGTGCCCCAAGGCTCGTGGTCGCTCACCGACCCGGCGCGCACGGTGGCCCGGCGCATCGGGTCGCCGGGGGCGCGCACGATCCGCTGCGAGGTCGGCGTGTCGCAACAGGAAGTGATCAACCACGTTCTCGCAGCCGTGTCGGCGGGCGACTACGAGACGGCCGTCGTGGTCGGCGGCGAGGCCCGGCGCTGGGCCCGCGACGGGGGCGGCGAGACGGACGAGGAAAGAGCCTCTCCCGACGAGGTCCTGAGCCGGCCCCCCGACCTGGTCGCTCCCATTGAGATGGCCGCCGGCATCGTCTTGCCGCCCGTGCAGCAGTACGCGCTCATTGAGAACGCGCTGGCGGCCGAGGACGGGCTGACGCAAGCCGCCCAGCGCGACGAGATCGCTGCGTTGTGGGCGCGCTACAACGTCGTCGCCGGCGAGAACCCCGAGGCCGCGTTCGGCCAGCCGCGAAGCGCCGGCGAGATCGCCTCGCCCGGGCCTGCCAACAGGCCGCTGGCGTACCCCTACAACAAGTGGCACGCCAGCCAGTGGACCGTGGACCAGTCATCGGCCCTCGTCATCTGCTCCGCGGCACGGGCCCGCGCCGCAGGCGTCGCGCCAGACCGGTGGCTCTTCCCGCACGTGGCCCTCCACTGCTCGACTTCGGTCACGCTGACCGCCCGGCGCCGCCTCTCCGCCTGGCCCGCGATGGCCGTGCTCGGCCGCGCCGCGGAAGGACACCTCGGCCGTGCGCTGCGCGACATCGAGCTGGCCGAGGTGTACTCGTGCTTCCCCGCCGCGGTCCGGGTCCAACAGCGCGAGCTGGGACTCGATCCGCTGGGCACCCCGACGCTGACGGGCGGCATGACCTTCGCCGGCGGCCCGTTCAACCACTTCGTCCTGCAGTCGCTCGTCGCGCTGGGCCGGCGACTGCGCGGCGGCGCGGGCCGGCCGGGCGAGCGCCTCGGACTCGTCACGACCGTGTCGGGCATGCTCTCCAAGCCCGGTCTGGCCGTCTGGTCGGCCGATCCCCCCCCGGGGCGCGGCGGCGGCTCCCTCCTGGCCGACCTGGCCGCCGAGGCGACGGCCGCCACCGACGTCGTCCCGGTGCTCGACGTTGCTCCCCGGAGGGCCACCGCGGCCACCGTGGCCTCCTTCACCGTGACCTACGGCGGCGCCGGTGGCTTCGATCCTGTCCGCACGGCCATCGTCGCCGACCTGCCCGATGGGGTGCGCACGGCCGCCACCTGCGAAGATGCAGTCACCGCCCGCCTCGCCGTGGCAGAGGGCCTCATCGGGCGGGCGGTCGAGGTGAAGGACACGACATTCAGCCTGTGAGCGCACCACCCCCTCGCCCCGGTCGGCCCCGGCTGGTCGACCCCGAGCTGGCGGCCCGGGTCCCCGGACTGCGGCGGGTCGCCGGGATCGCGCTCGCCGTCGGTGCGGTCAGCGCCGCCCTCGTCGTCGTGCAGGCCGTCGCCCTGGCGTACGCGGTGGACCGCTCGCTCCTGCACCACGCCCCGTTGGGCGACCTGGTGCCCGCCATCGTCGTGGTCGGTCTCGCCATCGTGGCCCGCGCCGTGCTCAACGGGGCCGGCGACCTCTCGGCGCACGGAGCCGCCGACCGGGTCGTGTCCCGGCTGCGCGGTCAGTTGTTGCGCCACGCGCTGACGCTCGGGCCGCGCTGGCTCGCCGGTGAGCGCGCCGGTGAGCTCTCGCTCACCGCGACACGCGGCCTGCGCTCGCTCCACACCTACTTCGCCCGCTACCTCCCCCAGGCCGCCGCTGCTGCGGTGGTGCCCGTCCTGCTGCTGGCCTGGGTCGCCACCCAGGACTGGCTCTCGTTCGTCGTGGTCATCGCGCTCGTGCTCGCGGTGCCACTGACGATGATCTACTTCGGGCGCGAGGCGACGAGGCGCTCAGAGCGCCAATGGCGCCGGCTCGGGTCCTTGGCGGGGCGCTTCCTCCAGCTGGTGGAGGGACTGCCGACCCTGCGAGCCTTCCGGCGCGAGGACCAGGGTCGCCGCGAAGTGGCGGCCGCCACCGAGGGGGTGCGCAGCGCGACCATGCGCACGCTGCGAGTCGCCTTCCTCTCCGCGCTCTCCATGGACATGATCGCGGGCTTCGGGGTGGGACTCGTGGCGATGGTGCTGGGCCTGCGCCTCCTGTGGGGGGAGCTCAGCCTGCAGACGGCCATGGCTGTGCTGCTGGTGGCGCCCGAGGTCTTCATCCCCCTGCGCCGGGCGGGGGCGGAGTTCCACGCCAGCACCGAGGGGCAGGCGGCCGCGTCCCGGGTCCTCGAGGTGCTCGGCAGCCCCGCTCCGTCGCTCGCACCCGCACCGGCTCCCGCCGAGGCGGCGCAACCCGCGGCACGGTCGGCCGCGCCCCACCGGAGCGCCCCGGTGCGGCTCGACATCGACGCCCTCGAGGTCGGCTACGAGCACCGCGACCGCCCGGCGATCTCGTCCTTCTCCCTCCACGCCGAACCCGGGTCGCGGGTGGCCCTGACGGGGCCCTCGGGATCGGGCAAGTCCACGGTGCTGGCCGCGCTGCTGCGCTTCGTCGAGCCCAGCGGAGGGGCGCTGTCGATCGACGACCGCGCTGCGGCGGCGCAGACCCCGGCCGAGTGGCGCAGCTGCTTCTCCTGGCTCCCGCAGCGGCCCCACCTCTTCAACGCGACGATGGCGGAGAACCTGCGGCTGGGCGCGCCGGAGTCCCCCGACGGCGACCTGCTCGAGGTGCTCGCCGCCGTCGGCCTGTCCGAGCTGCTGGGCAACCTGCCCGCCGGGCTCGACACCCCGCTCGGCCACGACGGCCTCACGCTGAGCTCGGGTGAGCGGCAGCGGGTGGCCCTGGCCCGCGCCCTGCTCTGCCCCGCCCCGATCCTCCTGCTCGACGAGCCGACCGCGTCGCTCGACCCGCCCACGGTCTCCCGCGTCGCGCCGTCGATCGAGCGGTGGCTCGGTGGCCGCACCGTCGTGGTGGCGGCCCACGAACCGGTGCTGCTCCCACGCTTCGACACCGTCGTCGCCCTGCCCGGTGCCGCGCGACCCCTGGCGGTCTCACCGTGAGCGGCGCGCGCCGGGACGGCTCCCTGCGCCGCGTCCTGCGCGAGCCCGGCACCCCCTACGGCCGGCTCGCCGTCGCGGGCCTGTTGGGCCTCGCCGCCGCTGCCGCGACCATCGGCCTCCTGGCCGGGTCCGGCTACGTGGTCGGCCGGGCGGCGCTGCGGCCGGGCCTCGATGCGATCGTCGGCATCCTGGCCGCCGTCGAGGTGCTGGCCTTCCTGCGCGGGCCGCTGCGCTACGAGGAGCGGCTGGTGGGCCACGACGCCGCGCTACGCGCCCTGACGCGGTGGCGGGTGTGGCTCTACGACCGGCTCTCCCCCCGTGTGCCGGCCGCCCTCGCGGGGTGGCGCAGCGGTGACCTTCTGGCCCGCGCCATCGACGACGTCGACTCCCTGCAGGACCTCTATCTGCGCACCCTGCTGCCGGTGACCGTCGCCGTGGGCGCCGGCGTCATCGGGGTCGTCGCCGTCGGGCTCATCCTGCCGTGGGCCGCGCTGGCGCTCGCGATCCCACTGGCGCTCGCGCTTGTGGTGCCCGCGCTGCTGACCTGGCGCCGCAGTGGCGACGACGAGCTGGCCGCGCTGTCGGGCACGCTCTCGGCGCAGGTCGTCGACGCGCTCGCCGGGGCGCCCGAACTGCTGGCCTTCGGCGCCGACGGCGCCGTCCTGGGCGCGGTCGAGGCGCTGGGCGCCCGCGCGGACGCGCTCGAGCAGCACCATGCGCGCGTCGCCACCGCGAACACCGTCGTCGTCGCGCTGTGCCTGGCGGCGGCGGTCACGGGCGTGCTCGCCCTCGGGGTCGGCGCGGTCCACGCGCACCAACTGGGACAGGTCATGGTGGCGGTGCTGCCGCTCGCCGTGCTCGCCACTTTCGAGTCCGTCCCCGGGGTCCCGCTCGCCGTGGCCCGGGCACTCGCCGTGCGCGCCTCGGCCGACCGGCTCTTCGCTCTCGAGGAGGTGCCCGTCCCCGTCCGCGACCCGGACGCGGCCGTGCCCGCGTCGCCCGGCGTGCCCGAGGTGGCCTTCGCGGACGCCGGCCTCCGCTACGGGCCGGCCCTGCCCCGCGCCCTCGACGGCGTCACCGTGCGCGTGCCCCCCGGCGGCCGGGTCGCCGTCACCGGCTCGAGCGGCGCGGGCAAGTCGAGCCTCGTCACCGCACTCCTGCGCTTCTGGCCCCTCGAGGAGGGCACGCTCTCGTTGGGCGGCACCGACGTGGAGCGCCTGACCCAGGACGACGCCCGCGCCGCCTGCGCCCTGGCGGACCAGCGGGCCCAGCTCTTCGCGGGCACGCTGCGCTCGAACCTGACGCTGGCCCGTCCCGACGCCGGAGCCGAGGAGATCGCGGCAGCGCTGCGGGCCGCCCGGCTCGATGCGTTCGTCGACGCGCTGCCCGCCGGCCTCGACACCCCGGTGGGCGAGGACGGAGTCGCGCTGTCGGGCGGCGAGCGGCGGCGGGTGGCCGTCGCCCGGGCTCTCCTCGCGCCGGGACCGGTGCTCATCCTCGACGAGCCGACCAGCGGGCTCGACCCCGGGCTGGCCGACGAGCTCATGGACGGCGTGATCGCCGCGGCCGGGGAGCGCAGCGTGGTGGTGATCACGCACCGGGCCGCCGAGGCGGCTCGTTGCGACGCGACGCTCACGCTCGAGGCCGGGCGCGTGGTGCGCACGGAGGGCTGAGCGCCCGCGCGCTCAGCCCAGGGCGCGCCGGTACGCGGCCAACGTGGCCGCGGCGAAGCCGGCGGGGCCGTGGCCGGCCCCGCCACCCGAGGCCCGCGGCGGGCCGAGCGCCGAGCCGCCGGCGCCCGAGGAGCACCACGGGTTCGACGGCACCCCGGCACACGGGTTGGCCATGCTGGGCAGCCCCTTGGGCAGCGCCTGCAGGCGCACGCCGGTCTGGGCCGGATAGTTCGACCCGGCGGGACAGGGGGCGAGCCGCGAGTCGCACTCGACCTGCGCCACCAACGCGTTGTCGCCGTTCGTCGTCGTGGTGGTGACGCCGCAGGTGGGCTGGAGCTGCTCGAGGTTCGCCGGCGCGCTGCCCGCGCGGTGCCGTGTTGTCGGCGTAGCAGTTGGAGGGCAGGCCGGTGTGCAGCACGATCTGCCCGAAGTCGGCGTTGGTCGGGTTGGCGTAGAACGCGTCGTTGACGAACGTGTTTCCCTTCAAGGCGTTTCCCTCGGGCTCGAAGACGCAGCCGAGGCCCGCCGTCTGGTAACCGCCGAAGTTGGCGCACTTCTGGTTGAGCGAGGGCGTCCCGCTGTCGGGGTACGGGACGAACAGGACGCCCCAGGCGCCGTTGTTGGAGAAGGTGTTGTCCATGACCGTGTCGTTGCGGCCCCCGGACACGGTCATGCCCGTCCCGATGGGGCCGGCGGCCGCGTCGCCCGCCTCCGGGGTGTTGCCGTTGTTGTTGTCGTGCACGTTGTTGTGGATGAACACCCAGCAGGAGTGGGTGTGGGTGATGGAGCTGGTGGCGCCGTTGGGACAGGCGCCGTTCTGCGGCGGCGGCGGGTCGCCGGCGATCTGGGTGTCGGTGTTCAGGCCGTCCTGGTTGTTGTCGAACTGCGAGTTCTCGATCACGATGGCGCCGCCCGAATTGGTGCCCGAGTAGCCGAGGGCGTTGTTCTCCATCCAGGCGTGGTCGATCGTGACGTCGCACAGCTGGAGGCAGGCCCCGACGTACATGCCCGAGTCGTTCATGTTCGACCCGTAGATCTGGTTCCAGCTCGCCGGGCCTTGCGCGTTGGAGGCGAAGATCCCGTACTGGGCCGCCGACTTCTCGTCGGCGAAGAAGGAGGACGTACCGGTGAGATAGGTGCCCGTGTACCCCGTGAGGCCGATCTTGCCCGACCCGTCCCCGCCGTTCCACCACACCTCGTTCCCCGAATCTCCCGCGCCGCCGAGGAAGTTGCACGCGGTGAGGTTCTCGACGCTCACGTGGTCCGCCTTCCACACCACGATGCCGTTGCGGCCCTGGGCCTTGCCGCCGACGACGGGACCGAAGTTCTGGTACTGCGGGTCGGAGCTGCAGGGCACGGGCGCCCCGGTCTTGGTCCCGTCGACGATGACGGTGTCGCGATTCATGCCACGGATGGTCAGGTTGGGCGTGTGCACGACGACACCGCCATGGTCGCCCGTGCTGAGGAGGGTGGACGACGTCACGTGGGCATCGGCGCTCTCGTGGTAGTCGCCGGGCGCGACCAGGATGAAGTCGCCCGGGTGGGCCGCGTCGACCGCCGATTGGATCGTCGAGTACGGCCCGGCATGGCCGTGATAGGTGCCCACGAGCAGCACCGCGGGCGAGCTGCCCCCCGACGAGCAGGACGCCAGGACCGACCCGGTCAGGAGGGCGGCGGCGATGGCGGCCAGCCGCCTCGTCACGCTAGTCCGGCGTGCCATGGGTGCCTCCCAACAGGTCGTTCGTCCAGCCGGGCCCAACACCCGTTTGGACCCCCCGGAGGGAACCTACTCCCCGGCCCGGCCCGGTGCGCCGGAACGTCCGGCGCAAGTATCAAGCGGCCGTTGGATTTCCACACTGACAGGAAGGTTTCCCAGTGACCCCCAGCTCCTCGGAGGCGGCCGGCGGAGCGGGAGAGCGGGGCGTCCGCCTCGGCCTCTCTGCGCCCGGTCCGCTCCCATATCGATCGGCAGCGAGCGACCCCGGTCAGGTCGCGCCCCCCGAGGAGCCGTCCTCCGACGGCCGCCTCGCCCGTGGGCAGCGGACGCGCCACAACGTGGCCCAGGCACTGATGGAGCTGCTGCACGCCGGCGACGCGGACCCGACCGCCCGCGCGGTGGCCGAGCGGGCCGGGGTGTCCCTCCGCCTCGTCTTCCACCATTTCGCCGACATCGACGACCTCTACCATTTCGTGGCCACCCTGCAACTGCGTCGTCTGTGGTCCGGCCTGCCGCAGCGGTCCCCGCGACTGCATCTGGACCGCCGGATCGAGCGGGTCGTCGGTCACCGCTCCGCGCTCTACGAGGAGATCTCGCCCGTGCGGCGCGCCCTCGTGCGGCGAGTGGCCTCCTCGCCCGGCGTGAGCGATGCCATCGCCACGGCGGACGGCCTGCTGCTCGAGAACATCCGGATGACCTTCGGGCCCGAGCTCGAGACGCTGCCCCCGCCCGCCCGCAGCGCGTGCCTCGATGCGATCGACACGGCCACGTCGTGGGAGGCCTGGGACCGGCTGCGCACGACGTCGGGGCTCGGCGTGCGCTCGGCGAAGCGCGTCGTCAGCCGCATGGTGGTGGGCCTCTGCCCGGCAACGGCCGCCATCGGGCGGGGCGCCGCCACCGCGCCGGGGGCCTGACCGCCCTCCGTCAACCCACCCCGGACCCGGGCCGCGCCGCCAGCCGACGGCGGATCTCGGCCACCCGGGGCGCCGGGTACTCGAGCCGGCCCGGCCGCCACCCCACGGCGATCTTCTGCGCCCCTGCGCCGTCCTCGGTCCAGACGTGACAGGTGTTGGCGAGGAAGCCGAAGTCGCGCTCGCCCATGGGGTGGGTGCCGTCCCCCTTCTCGGCCTGCCAGGCGGCCGACGACGTGACGCCCTGCACGACGACCGGACCGATCGCCCGGGCGAGGAACTCGAGGTGACTGCACCCGCGCTGGCGGCCGAAGCGCTCCTGGACGGCGTTCGTGTAGCCCCGCGCCACGGAGAGGCCGATCAGGTCGCGGAAGCCGGCCTCGATGTCGGTGCACTCGGCGTGTGGGAAGGTCCGCATGTCGGCCGCCGCATCGACGATCGCCATGTCGGCGCGGCGGACCACGATGCCCAGCTCCATGAAGTGCAGGTCGCGCGGCCCGTGGGTGCCGCCCGCCCAGGGCCGCTCGTCGTGCAGGGTGCCCACCACCGCGAAGTACTCGCCCCGGTCGAACACCTCCATGGCGATGGTCCGCCGGTGGACCGGGTCCTCGCCGGAGGTCGGGTCGGGCCGCAGCGCGGCGAGTGTCGGCGGGGGCTCAGGCACCGTGAGATTGTGGCGCTCCGCCGTTCCGGGGCGCCAACGCGACCTCGTTGAAGCCGTGGAGGATGGGTGCGTCACGATTCCACCCGATGCGGGTCACCGACGCCGTGCGCAGGTGCAGGCGCCAGTAGAGGTCGGTGGCCCCGAGGGCCCACGCCACCGCCGCCTTGATCGGTGTCACGTGGCTCACCACCACCACGTCGCCGTCGGGCCGGCGTGCCCCGGTGCCGTCGGTGGCGAAGAGCTCCTCGCAGGCCGCCGCGACCCGCACGTCCACCTCGGCCAGCGTCTCGCCTCCCGCGGGCCGGAAGTCGCGGTCGCTCTGCCACTGCTGCCAGACCGCGGCCGGGATCCCGCCCAGGGGCTGGCACTCGAACTCGCCGTAGTCGACCTCCACCCAGCGGTCGTCGACGGTCACGGGGAGCCCGGGAGCCAGGAGCTCGGCCGTGTCGCGGGCCCGGCTGAGCGGGCTCGTGCGCACCTCGGCCACCGGCGCGCGCAGGAGCGAACGGGCCGCCCGGGCCTGCTCGCGCCCCGACGGGGTCAACTCGGCGTCGGTCCGCCCGAGGAGGAGCCCCTGGGCGTTGGCCACCGACTCCCCGTGGCGCACCAGGATCAGCATCGGGTCGGCACGTCGCTCAGACGGGGACGAGGATGCGCCCGCACTGCTCGCACGTGGCGACCTCACCGGGCGGCAGGGCCCGGATCTTCTCCACCTCGACCGAGGAGAGCTCGAGGTGGCACCCGTCGCAGCGGTTCTTGATCAGGCGGGCGGCTCCGGTGCCCTTGAGGCGCGCCCGCAGCCTCTCGTAGCGGTCGGACAGCGCGGTCGGGAGCAGCGCGGCCTCGGCGGCCCTCGACCCGACGGCCGAGGCCAGCTCCGCGTCGATCTCGAGCTCGTCGTGGCTCATCTGTGCCCCGAGCTCGTCGGCGCGGGCCTGGAGGGGCGCCGTGCGCTCGCGCAACGCAGCCAGCTCGGCGTCGACCCGGTCCTGGTCCAGCATCGCCACCAGCTCGAGCTCCTCGAGCTCGGCCCGGCGCTCGGTCAGGTGCCGCACCTCGTCGCTCATGGCCTGCAGGTCGCGCCCCGACGAGCTGGTGGCGGCGTACAGGCGCTGCTCGATTGACGTGCGGCGCTCGCTGATCCCGCCGATCTGGTCCTCGAGTTCCTTCTGGGTGGCCGCCAGCGCGGCGCGGCGGGTCGCGGCGTCCACGCGTTCGGCCTCCAGGCCGCGCAGCTCGGCCTCCACGGCGGCGAGGCCCGAGGCCTCGGCCAGCGCGGCGCGGCGGTGTTGCAGCTGGGTGACGGCCGTATCGAGGTCCTGCACGGCCAGCAGGTGGGAGAGGGCGTCGTCGCTCACCGGAGACCCTCGTACGCAGCCCGCGCCAGCGGGAGCGCATCGACGAGGCCGGCGTCGGCCACGGCCAGCGCCTCGTCCCACCCGCACCAGCGCGCGTCCGGGCTCTCCCCGGGCGGGGGGTGGGGGTCGTCGTCGGCGCCGGTGAGCAGGTAGCGCAGGTCGAGGTGGGTGTGGCCGAAGGCCGCCTCGTGGACGTCGACGTGGATGAGCCGAGGGCCCGCATCGGGATGCTCGACGGCGAGCCCGAGCTCCTCGGTCGCCTCGCGGCGGGCGGCCTCGCCGGGGGTCTCGCCGGGGTCGATGTGCCCGCCCGGCTGCATCCAGATGCCCAGCCGCTTGTGCCGGTGCAGCACCGTGCCCCGCCGCCCGACGACGATGCCCGACGCCGTGACGTGCGTGGGGCCGGCGTGCTCGTCGCAGGGATCGGCCAGTCGGCGCAGCTCGGAGAGGAAGCGCTCGCGCGCCGCGACCTCACGCGGCGATGCGGGCTCGTGGCCCTCGACCAGGGCCCGCAGGTCCTCCGTGGAGGTGCCCGTCGTGGGACTCCCCATCACGCGCATCCCTAGCACAGGTGGCCGGTCAGCACCGTGGTGGCGTGCCCGGCGATGTGCACCCGGCCGCCCTCGGGGCGCACGTGGAGCACGGCGCCGCGCCGCGAGAGCTGCCGGGCGACGAGTGGGGCGCGCCCCAGCTGCGGCCGCCCAGTAGGGGCCGGCAGTGCACTGGGCCGACCCGGTGGCCGGGTCCTCGTCGATCCCGACGTTGGGCCCGAAGACCCGCAGCACGTAGTCCGCCCCCGACCCCGGCTCCGCCGCCGCCGTCAGCAGGAGCGCCTTGGCCCCGGTGGCCGCGATGGCGGCCAGGTCCGGCTCATAGGCGCGGACCGCCTCGGCCGTGGAGAGAGCGACGAAGGCGAAGAAGGAGGTGTGTCCGGCGGCGATCACGGCGCCCGGCCACTCCTCCTTCAGCGGGCCGGGCACCGGGCCGGGCGTCACCGGGTCGGCCGGGAAGTCGAGGGCGATGCGGTCGCCCTCGAACGCGGCGCCGAGGGGACCGCTGCGGGTGTGGAAGGTCAGGGGCGCCGTGCCGTCGACGACGCCCCACTCGCGCAGGGCGTGGGCGGCGGCCAGGGTGGCGTGGCCGCACAGGTCGATTTCGGTCGCGGGTGAGAACCAGCGCAAGTCGAATGTCGCCGGGTCGCCGGTGGGCGTGAGATAGGCCGTCTCGGCGATGCCCAGCTCGAAGGCGATCGACTGCATCCGGGCGTCGTCGACCGGTTCGGTGAGCAGGCAGACCGCGGCGGGGTTGCCACCGAAGGCGGCCTCGCTGAAGGCGTCGACCCAGGAGACAGGGATGGTCATGGTTCCCACGATGCTAAGCGGGCCAGCGCGTCGTGCAGCACGGGGTCGCGCTTGCAGAAGGCCCAGCGCACGAGGCTCCGCCCCGCCGCCGGGTCGGCCGGGTCGTAGAAGACCGAGGAGGGGATGGCGACGACCCCGCAGCGCTCGGGCAGGGCGAGGCAGAAGTCCCGGGCGCTGATTCCCGGTGCCACCGCGGCGATGTCCGTCGTGGCGAAGTACGTCGCGGCCGGGCGGAAGACGTCGTAGCCGAGCGCGGCCAGCCCGTCGCAGAGCAGGTCGCGCTTGGCCGCCAGCTCGGCCGCGAAGCCCCGGAGCACGGGCGGCGCGTACCCCAGGCCGTGGGCGATGGCGAGCTGGAACGGCGCGGGGCTGGTGTAGGTCAGGAACTGCTTGGCGGCCCGCACGGCTGCGACCAGCGCCGGTGGCGCAGACACCCAGCCCACCTTCCAGCCGGTGAAGGAGAACGTCTTACCTCCCGAGGAGATGGTCAGCGTGCGGTCGCGCATGCCGGGCAGCGTGGCCAGCGGGACGTGGGACCCGTCGAAGACCAGGTGCTCGTAGACCTCGTCGGTCACCGCCAGGAGGTCGTGGGCGGCACACAGGGCGGCCACCTGCCCGAGCTCGTCGGGCGTGAACACCTTGCCCGTCGGGTTGTGCGGCGAATTGAGCAGCAGGAGCCGCGCCCGCGGGCGGGCGGCGGCCGCAGCCAGCTGGTCGGGGTCGAAGGACCAGTCCGGCGGGTGCAGGCGGACGAGCCGCGGCACTGCGCCCGCCATGGCGGCGCAGGCGGCGTAGGAGTCGTACGAGGGCTCGAACATGACGACCTCGTCGCCCGGCTCGCACAACGCGAGCAGTGTCGCCGCGATGGCCTCGGTGGCGCCCACGGTGACGAGGACCTCCCGGTCGGGATCGAGGTCGAGGCCGTACCAGGCCTGCTGGTGCGCCGCGACGGCACGCCGGAGCTCGGGGACCCCGGCGCTCGGCGGGTACTGGTTGCGTCCCTCCCGGATGGCCGCCACGGCCACCTCGCGCAGCTCGTCGGGGCCGTCGGTGTCGGGGAAGCCCTGGCCCAGGTTCACCGAGCCCGTCGCGGCCGCCAGCTCCGACATGGTGGCGAAGATCGTCGTGGTGAAGGGGCGCAGTCGCCGGGTCAGGTACGCGTCCCCGGCAGCCACCGCGACGATCGTACCAACGGCGATTTCGGGCGCCTATGGTCTGGGCGGACCGTGCTCAGCATCGCCAACTACAACATGCACTGCGGGATGGACGGGTGGGGCAGGCCCTATGACTACGTCGGTGCCATCCGGGCGCTGGACGCCGACGTGGTCGTGCTCGAGGAGGCGTGGACGAGCGAGGGGGACGGCGCAGGAGGGCAGGCCGCCGAGGCCGCCCACGCCCTGGGCTACCAGGTCGCCGCCTACACGATGGGGCAGGGCCGGCGCATCCGGCCCCAACCCGACGCGCCCGGCACCTGGCGGGCCCGGGCCATGTGGGCCGAGGAGAACAAGGCCCTCTACATGGACGGCGTGCGCCCCCTCTCCGAACGGGTGCGGGCGATGGCGCGCTGGCAGGAGGCCGAGCCGGGGACCCTGGGGATCGCGGTGCTGGTGCGGCCGGACCTCCCGATGGAGGCGACCCGCCTGGTGCACATGCGCGTGCTGCCCGCCGACCGTGTCCTGCGCGCCGCGCTGGTCGTCGACCTCACGGTGGACGGGGTGCCGTTGTCGGTGGCGGGCACCCACATGGCGCACATCCCCTTCGGGTCGCACCGAAACTGGGCCGAACTGCGGCGACAGCTCCAGACCGACGCCCGTCCCACCGCGGTGCTGGCCGGCGACATGAACACCTGGGGCCCGCTGGTCCGCTTGTTCATGCCGGGCTGGCGCCGGGCCGTGACCGGCGCCACCTGGCCCACCTGGCGCCCGCACAGCCAGATCGACCACATCCTCGTGCGCGGCGCCGTGCGCCCGCTCTCGGGCGCCGTGCTCCCCCACGCCGGCTCGGACCACCGGCCCGTGCGGGCCGAGCTGGAGCTCGGTCCCTAACCGGGATCCGCCCCCTCAGTCGGGGGCCGACGGTCCGGAAGCCAGCGCCGTGACCGCCTCGTCGACGGTCTGGAAGAAGTGGTCCTCCCCGATGCGTGCCGCCAGGCTGCACTGACGCAGGCTGTCGCGCAGGTGCACCCCGGCCCGGGCGATGCCGAAGGTGATCGCTTCGTGCTCGAAGAGATCGAGGACCTGGCTCAGGGCACGCGTCCCGGTGAAGTCGATGTCCGACATGCCGACGGTGTCGAGGACGAACACCCGTACCGGTCCGGCAGCGTGCAGCAGCGCGGCGCGCATCTCGTCGCGGAAGCGGATGGCGTTGGCGTACCAGATCGGCGTGGCGAAGAGCACCACCAGCACGCCGGGCACCGGCGCCGCTGTCGGCTCGAGGTCCGGGCGCTGCCAGCTGGTGGTTCCGGGGATCCGCCCGAGAACGTGGAGCTGGGGGCGGGCGCTGACGCGGATGCGGTCGAGGATGGCGAGGCCGACCGCGACGCCGATGCCCTGCTCGACGCCGACCAGGACCACGGTGAGGAGCGTCACCGTCGCCAGGGCGAACTCGATGTTGCTGAAGCGGGCGATGGCCACCAGGTCCCGCACATTGAAGAGCCGCAACGCGATGTAGATGAGGATGGCGGCGAGCGCGGAGAGGGGCACGTTCCGCAGCACGTTCGCAAACGGGATGAGGACGACGACGAGGGCGGCGGCGCCGAGGGCGCCGGCCTGGGTCCGACCACCCGCCGTGACCACCGCGGCGGTGCGGGGCGGACTCGCATTGACGGGGAAGGAGCCGATGAGGCCAGCCGCCACGCTGCCCGCGCCGACCCCGAGGAAGTCACGCCCCGCGTCGATGTCGTACCCGCCGCGCTCGGCGAAGGCGCGGGTCGTGGCGGCCGTCTGCGTCACGACGACGAGCGCCACCACGGCGGCCAGCGGCGCCAGGCTCTGCAGGTTCGACCACGAGAGGCCCGTCAGCCCGAGGTGGGGCGCCCCCGTCTTGATCGGGCCCAGCACGGCGACACCATGGGACTGGAGGTCGAGTGCGGCCACGAGCGCGGCGGACCCGACCAGACCGATCAGGGCGGCGGGGATCCGGCGGTTGATGCGCGCGCATGCGACCATGAGGGCCAGGACCCCGGCGCCGATGGCGAGCGACCACCCGTTGATCTCGTTGAGATGGGTGACCACATAGGCCGCCCGGTGCTGGTTGGTTCCGGTCGTCGGGGGCAGCCCGAGGAAATCCGGCAGCTGGTGGATGATGATGATGACAGCGACGCCGGAAAGGAAGCCGGTCACGATGGGGGTCGAGAGGAACTCGGCGATCCACCCGAGGCGCAGGATGGCGATCAGCAGCACCATGAGGCCGACCATGACGGCCAATATCGGCACCAGCTCGACATAGCGCGGCGATCCCGTCAGCGCGAGCGCGGACACCCCGGCGGCGAACAACGGCGCGATGGTCGAGTCGCCCCCCACCGACATCTGCGGGTTGGAGCCCAGGAGGGCGAAGAGCACCGTTCCGGCCACGAAGGCGTAGAAACCGGTGATCGGTGGCATGCCGGCCAGCCTGGAGGTCGCCAGCTGCTCGGGCACCGCGATGACGAGGAGCGTGAGGCCGGCGGCGACGTCCGCGCCGGCCCAGGCACGCTGGTAGCCCTGGAGCGACGTCAACAGGAGTGGGCGGCGCACCGCGACATCATCGCCCACCGGCCGCCCCGCCAGACTGACCCCAGTGAATAGTCTCGGGTGAGGCGGTCGCGGTGCTGCGGTCCGCAGCGACGTGCCCGTGCCGCCCAAGGAGGCCCGTACCGATGAGCGACTACCCCTACGCCGACCGTTTCCCCATCCACCGCTCGCTGCCTGCGCAGGGGACGAGCCGCGACGAGGTGCTCGCGCAGCTCCACTCCATGGCCACCGAGGAGGACGCCTTCTGGGAGACGGGGAAGTGCTCGGGGACCATGTACTGCGGGGATCACGGACACTACGGCTTCATGAACGAGGCGTTCGGCCTGTTCGCCCACGTCAACGTCCTGCAGCGAGACATGTGCCCGAGCGCGACGAAGTTCGAGGCCGAGATCATCGCCATGACGCTGGGCCTGCACTCGGGGGAAGCGGCGACGGCCGCGGGTGACGATCCCTGCGGCCTCGTCACCACGGGCGGGACGGGCAGCATCCTGCACGCGATCCTGGCCTACCGCGAGCACGCGGCCCAGACCCGCGGCGTGACCCGGCCCAACCTGATCAAACCCGAGACGGCGCATCCGGCCTTCGACAAGGCCTGCCATCTCTTCGGGGTCGAGCTGCGGCGCGCGCCGGTCGACCCCGTCACGACACAGGTCGACGTGGACTGGGTGCGCGACCATGTCGACGACCAGACCGTCGCCCTCATCGGATCGGCCTGCAACTACGGCTACGGCACCGTCGACCCCATCGGCCTGCTCTCCGACGTGGCCCTCGAGCGCGGCATCGGCCTGCACGTCGACGCCTGTCTCGGCGGCTTCATCCTGCCCTTCGGCCGCGAGCTGGGCTACGACATCCCCGCGTTCGACTACACCGTCCCGGGCGTCACCTCCATGTCCGCCGACACCCACAAGTACGGGTACGCCTTCAAGGGCTCGTCTGTCGTCAGCTTCCGCACGAAGACTCTGCGCAACGCCCAGTACTTCTACCTGACCGACTGGAGCGGGGGGAAGTACACCTCACCGGGAATGGAGGGCTCGCGCTCGGGCGGCCTCATCGCGGCCACCTGGGCCTCCATGGTGCAGCTGGGCCACGCCGGGTACCTCGGCTACGCGCGGCAGATCTTCGAGACCTCGTTCGCCATGCAGGAGGCGGTCACGTCGCACCCCGAGCTACGGCTCGTCGGCCGTCCCACCTTCCTGTTCTCCTTCACGTCGGACGAGTTCGACATCTACCACGTCAACGACTTCATGCGGACGAGGGGGTGGCGCTTCAACGGGCAGCAGTACCCCAACGCGCTCCACATGGCGGTGACGCGCCCCCAGACGCAGCCTGAGGTCGTGCCCGAGTTCGCGGCGGACCTGGCCGACGCCGTGGCCTACGCCAAGGAGCACACCAGCGAGACGCCGAAGTCCGGCGCCATCTACGGCGGGGTGGCCGGTGGCATGACCGACGAGGCGGACGAGTTCATCCGCGCCGTCATGGCCGACATGCTCGACGCGGCAGTCCTCCATCCCTGCCACGTGAGCCAACCCGGCGGCGTCCCGCCGACCCTGTGGGTCACCGGGTGCGTGGCGGCACAGGGCGCGCTGGACGCCGCGCTGGTCGGGTTGGACGACGCCACGGCACGCGGGTCCAGCCTGCTGCCCGGCTGGAGCCTCGGGCACGTGCTCACCCACATCGCCCGCAACGCCGAGAGCCTGGTCTGGCGCCTCGAGGGCGCCGGACGGGGCGAGCTGCGCGACCAGTACCCGGGCGGCCTCGCACAGCGCGCGGCGGACATCGAGGCCGGGGCGAGCCGGGCCGCCGAGGCGTTGACCGCCGACGTCCGCCGGACCTCGGCCGCGGTCGAGCGGGTCATGGCCGGGCTGCCCGTGGAGGCCTGGGACGCCCCCTCGCGTACGTCACGCGGAGTGGTGGAGAGCTCGCGCGACGCCGTCCTGTCCCGCTGGCGCGAGGTCGTGGTGCACCACGGCGATCTCGGACTCGGGCCGGTCACGCTCCCGCCCGACCTGGTCGCCTCCTGGCTGCCGCGGGAACTGCCGCGGCTGGCGGATCGGGCCGACCCGGCCCTCCTCCTGTCGTGGATCATCGGGCGGGGCGACCCGCCAGCGCTGGCGGCCTGGTAGGGGAAGGGGCGCCCGCCCCCGCTACCTAGCCCGAGACGAACGCGTTGCCGGACCGGTCCACCGCGACGCAGTAGGTGGTCGAGGGGCACGACACGCTGGTCAGGGCATGACCGTTGTCGATCAGGGTGCCGCTGCTCCAGGCCGTCCCGTTCCAGGCGAACACACGCCCGATGGAGTCGACGGCACGGCAGAAGGTCGCGGTCGGGCAGGACACGGCGGTGAGCCCGGACGCGTCGGTGCCGGTGACCGGAGGCTCGGACGCGATCGGCGCCGGGGCGGTGAAACCAAGCCCGTTCCAGGTCAGCACGCTCCCGCTGCTGTCGACCAGGACGCAGAAGGTCGCCGTCGCGCAGGAGACCGAGTTGAGCTGGCCCTGGGCGTCCACATTGTTGGGCTGGGTCCAGGTGTGGCCGTTCCACACCGAGGGCCCGCCCTCTGCCGCAACGCAGAAGGCCGGGGACACGCACGAGATCTGGTTGGCGGCCCCCCAGGCACCGAGGTTGCCCGACCACCCCTGGCCGTTGAAGGCGTAGGCGTTGCCTTCGCCGTCGATCGTCATGCAGAACGTCGGGCCGGTGCAGTCGATGGCCGTGATGCCCTGGGCCCCCGAGATGGTGGCGGGGGGCTGCCAGGTCGACCCGTTGAACAGGGCGACCTGGTTCGTGCTCGGCGCGGCGGCACAGAAGCTCGCGCCGGCACACGACAGGTAGGACACGCCCTGCGGCGCGGGTGACGGCACGGCCGGCCCGAGAGGGGTGACCTTGTCGAGGAAGAGCCGATAGGTCTGGCCGCCGGCCGAGCCCGCCAGGCAGGCGGCGGGCGCGGGGCACGAGACGACCGTCAGGTTCACGCCCGGCGCAACGTGGATGGGCTTGGACCAGCTCCCCTCGGGTGCCACGGTGGTCGTGGTCGCGTGGGTGGTCGGTGGCGCGCTCGAGCCGCCGGGGTTCCGGCTGCAGCCGACCGCGAGCACCGACAGCGCGACGACGGCCAGGGCCGCCACCAACGGTCCCGCCCGCCCCCGCACCTACGCGCCCCGCACTACTTCGAGACCGGGAGACCGCTCGTCTCGAGAGCCCGGTGACGCGACCACGTATCGAGGACGATGAGCGTCTTGGTGCCGGTGACGCGACCACGGCGTCGCAGCTGTTCGATCACCTGACCCAGGCGCTCGACGTCGGGCACCTGGAGCCACACGAGCGCGTCGGGGTCGCCGGCGGTCGTGAACACGGCCTGCACCTCGGAGAGCTGCATGGCCGTCTCCTTGATCTCCTGGAGGTCGGCCGTGCCGGCGAAGCGCACCTCGGTGAAGGCCTGAATCGGACGCCCGGCCTTGCGATGGTCCACGACCACCGTGTAGCCGGCGATCACGCCCGTGCGCTCGAGGCGTTCGATGCGCCGGGTGACCGCGGAGGCCGACAGCGAGACCTGCTCGCCGATGTCGGCCATCGTCCGGCGGGCATTGTGCGACAGCAACTCGATGATGTGATGATCGATCGGATCAAGTTCCTCTGTTCCCATGGACAGAAGCCTAACGAAAGTGGCTTGGCCTGCACATTCAGTGCACCGTGGGTCCTCCTGGCGCCGTCTCCGTTGCGTCTGCGTTGTGAGGACCGACTCAGTGTTCCCGCCGGTGGACCGACACTGCGTACCGACCGGGCGCCTCGAAGGCCCGGCGGTCCCACGTCGACCAGCGGTCCACGAGCGCGAGCCCGGCACGGGTGGCCAGGGCATCGTGCTCGGGCGGGGCGAAGCCTCCGGGGTCGATGGAATAGCCGGCCACCAGGAGCCCCCCGGGCTCCAGCCAGCGGGCGGCGTTGGCGATGGCCCGACCCTGTGTGCCGGGCGCGACGAAGACGAGGACGTTGCCCGCCATGACGACGACGTCGAAGATCCGGCCGAGGTCGAGCTCGGGGTCGGTCAGGTCCCCCTCGACCCATTCGAGGTCGGGCGCCTTGGCACGGGCCGCCGCGAGCATGACGGGATCGAGGTCGAGTCCGAGGACGTCGTGGCCACGGCCGCTGAGCTCGATCGCCACCCGACCGGTCCCGCAGCCCGCATCGAGGACCGCGCCGGGTCCGAACGAGTCGACGAGGGCGGCCTCACCGTGCACGTCCATGCCAGCGGCGGCGAGATCGTCGAAGCGGCGGTCGTAGGCGGCGCCGCGGGGCGCGGCGCTCTCCTGCCAGGAGCGTGACACCGATGGCTCAGGGGACGGACCCGCCCCCCGGCAGTGTCTGGGTGGTCGCGCCGGCGGGCAGGCTGAACAGGCTGGCGGGCGGCTGGGAGGAGTACTTCGTCAACTTGAAGTAACTCGTCCCCGAGCCCGAGTACGACAGGATCCCCTGCTTCGTGACGCAGTACTTGCCGCCCTTGCCCCGAACCGTGACGGTGACGCAGGTCGAGGGTTGGCCGGCGAAGGTGGCGGTCGACGACGACACCTTGATGCCGAGGAGGCGTGAGACGAGGCCCTGCTTCGCCTCGGCCAGGGCGCCCAGCGCCACGGCGGGGCTGAAGACGTTCTCGATCCCGAGCAACGGGTTGGAGCCCTTGACCGAGAGGCACGTCATGGCGGACTTGCTCGTGGTGGAGGTCGTCGTGGAGGACGAGCCGGAGTTGCCCGAGTTGCCCGAGTTGCCGGAGTTGCCGGAGTTACCCGAATTGCCCGAGTTCCCGCTCGAGCCGGAGTTGGACGAGCAGTAGTAGGTCTTCTTCCCGTTGTTGATCACGCTGCCCCCACCCGACGTCGAGAAGTTCGACTTGGGGGGCGACTGGGCGATGGTCACCGTGGTCGTCTGCCCGTTGCTCACCGAGGTGTACTGCGCCAGGTAGGTCAGGTGCTGGGCCCGGTTGATGCTGTTCGTCAGCGCCTTCAGGTTCGGGGCGGACGCCCGGGCCGACGCCGGCAGCGCCGGCAGGAGGACGGCGGCGGCGAGACCCACGGCGACGGTCATGGTGACGAGGCGGCTTCGCATGCCCGAACGGTAGCCCGCCGGGCCTCACCGGCGGTGACGCCGCGGCCGGGAAGCCGGTCGACCGGCCTCGGTAGGGTGCAGTCGTGTGCCTCCTCGTCGTCGCATCGCGGCTCGTGCCGGGCGAGCCCCTGATCGTGGGCGCCAACCGCGACGAGGTCCTGGACCGGCCGGCGACCTCTATCACGGTGCTGGACGTGGGGCCGCCCCGGGTCCTCGGCGGCCGCGACGAGCTGTCGGGCGGCACCTGGCTGGCGGTCAACGAGCACGGCGTCTGCGCCGGCCTGACCAACCAGCCACTGGGTGAGGCCAAGGACCCTTCCAAGCGATCGCGCGGCGAGCTGCCCCTCGCGCTCGCCCGGCACCGGAGCGCCGGCTCTGCCGTGGATGCCTTCCTCCACGCGTACCGGCCGGCCGACTACAACGGGTCGTGGTTGCTGGTGGGCGATCGCACCTCGCTGTTCTTCGTGGACTTCACGGGGGCAGTCCCGACCGCGGTGTCCCTCCCGCCGGGGATCCACGTGCTGGAGAACCGCGCCCTCGGGGAGCCCTCACGCAAGGTCGACCTGGTGCGAGAGGCCCTGGCCGAACCCGTGGACGGCGACACGGTGGTCGCCGCCTTCCGGCGCGTCCTGGCCGACCACCGCATCCCCGAGGGTGACGAGCGGCCCAACTCGGCGAACTGCGTCCACCTCGAGGGGTTCGGAACACGCTCCTCGTGCATCGTGCGCGTGCCCGAGGGCGGTGGACTCCCGCTGCTCGAGGTGGCCGACGGTCCACCGTGCGCCACGCCCTACGAGGACGCGGGCGAGCTGTGGGGGCGGCAGGGCGCCGCCCCGCCGGCTCAGTCGCGGACGAGCGGCTTGTAGCGGATGCGGTGGGGCTGGTCCGCCTCGACGCCGAGCCGCTTGTGCCGGTCCGCCTCGTAGTCGCTGAAGTTGCCCTCCCACCAACGGACCTCGGAGTCCCCCTCGAAGGCGAGCACATGGGTGGCGATGCGATCGAGGAACCAACGGTCGTGGCTGATGACGACGGCACACCCGGGAAACGTGAGCAGGGCATCCTCGAGGGCGCGCAGCGTGTCGACGTCGAGGTCGTTGGTCGGCTCGTCGAGCAGCAGGACGTTGCCCCCGCTGCTCAACACCTTGGCCAACAGCACCCGGTTCCGCTCGCCGCCGGAAAGCTGTCCCACCTTCTTCTGCTGGTCGCTCCCCTTGAAGCCGAAGCCGGCCACGTAGGCGCGACCGTGCAGCTCGCGACCTCCCACGACGAGCCGGTCCACACCTCCGGTGATCTCCTCGAACACCGTGGCGTCGGCCGCCAGCGACTCGCGCGACTGGTCCACGTAGGCGAGCCGGACCGAGGTGCCGAGCGTCAGCGAGCCCGCGTCCGGCTGCTCCTCCCCGACGATCATCCGGAACAGGGTCGTCTTCCCGGCGCCGTTGGGCCCGATCACGCCGACGATGCCGCCGGGCGGCAGCGTGAAGGAGAGGCCGTCGACGAGCAGGCGATCGCCGTACGCCTTCACGACGCCTGCGGCCTCGACCACCTGGTCACCGAGCCGCGGCCCGGGCGGGATGGCCAGCTCCACCCGATCGGCCCGGCGTTCGGATGCCTCGGCCTCGGCCACGAGATCGTTGTAGGCGGTGATGCGCGCCTTGCCCTTGCTCTGACGGGCGCGGGGCGACAGGCGGATCCACTCGAGCTCACGCTCGAGTGAGGACTGGCGGGCTCGGTCCGCCTTCTCCTCCGCCGCGAGGCGCGCCTGCTTCTGCTCGAGCCACGACGAGTAATTGCCCTCCCAGGGGATGCCTGCGCCGCGATCGAGCTCGAGGATCCAGCCGGCGACGTTGTCGAGGAAGTAACGGTCGTGGGTCACCGCCACGACAGTGCCCGGATACTCCTGCAGCGTCCGCTCGAGCCAGGCGACAGACTCGGCATCGAGGTGGTTGGTCGGCTCGTCGAGGAGCAGCAGGTCCGGCTTGGACAGGAGCAGCCGGCACAGCGCGACCCGCCGTCGCTCGCCGCCCGAGAGCGTCCCGACGTCGGCATCACCCGGAGGGAGCCGCAGGGCATCCATGGCGATCTCGAAGGTGCGATCGAGCTCCCAGGCGCCCGCGGCATCGATCTTGCCTTGCAGGTCCGCCTGCTCCGCCAGCAGGGCGTCGATGTCGGCGTCGGCGTCGCCGAAGGCGGCGCAGACCTCGTTGTACCGATCGACCAGCGCCTTCGCCTCTCCGACACCTTCGGCCACGTTGCCGGCCACATCCTTGGACGGGTTCAGCTGCGGCTCCTGGGACAGGTAGCCGACGGTGAAGCCCGGGGTCAGGCGCGCCTCGCCGGTGAATCCGTCGTCTTCTCCGGCCATGATCCGCAGCAGCGAGGACTTCCCCGAGCCGTTGGAGCCGATGACACCGATCTTCGCCCCGGGGTAGAAGGACAGGTTGATGCCCTTCAGGACCTCACGGTCGGGCGGATAGAAGCGCTTGAGGCCGCGCATGGTGTAGATGAACTGGGGCGCCACGGCGACCAGTGTGCCCCATGGCCGTCGGGCGCCCGGACCGGCCGGCGGCCGGCTACCCCGCTTCGCCGGACCAGTGGATGCGGCCGAGTCGCCGCTCGACCACCTTCCCGGTCCCGGTGAACCAGCGCGCCGACGCTTCCAGCGCCTGAGCGGCGGGGCGGGGCGCGTACCCGAGCTCGGCGCGGGCCCGCCGGTCGTCGAAGGACATCTGGGAGGTCGACATGCGGGCGGCTTCGAGCGGCACCGAGGGATGCCGGCGGAGCAGGCTCCCTTCGACGACCTCCGAGACGGCGGCCACGGCCAGCGAGAGCGACCGGGGGACCTTGATCTTGGGCACGGGCAGCCCCGTGATGGACGCGAGCTCGCCCAGCATGTGCTGAAGCGCCAGGTTCTCACCGCCCAGGATGTAGCTGCGCCCCGTACGACCCCGCTCGAGGGCGAGCACATGCCCCGCCGCGACGTCGTCGACGTGGGCGACGTTCAGCACGGTGTCGACGTAGCCGGGTATCCGCCCGTTCAGGAAGTCCAGGACCAGCCGGCCGGTGGGCGTGGGGGCGCGGTCACCCGGTCCGAGCGGGAAGGTCGGCAGCACCAGCGAGGCATCGAGGCCCTCGGCGATGGCGCGCAGCACCTCGTGCTCGGCGACGTACTTGGACCGCTTGTACGAGCCGTACAGGTGACGGACATCCGGGAACGAGCGCTCGTCGGCTGATGACCCGGCTCCCGACACGTGCTCGAGCCCGAGCGTTCCCACGGTGCTCGTGTACACCATGCGCTCCACGCCCGCCTCGGCCGCGGCCCCGAGGACGTTCCTCGTCCCACCGACGTTGATGTCGTAGAACGAATCGGGGTCGCTCGCCCAGAACCGGTACAGCGCCGCCACGTGGAACACGGCCCGGCACCCGCTCGCCACTTTCCGTACGCTGTCGGGATTCCGGAGATCGCCGACGACCTGCTTCACGTCCAGGCCGTCAAGATTCCCGGTGTCCGCTCCGGGCTCCACCAGCGCGACCACCTCTTGCTCCCTCGCCACCAGCTGCCGGGTGACCGCGGAGCCGATGAACCCACTCGCCCCGGTGACCAGGACCCTGTCGCCGGAGCCGAGATTCACAGTCGCGTCCGGTGCAGCGTTCCCTTGGCCATCGTCTTGCCGAATTCGAAGATCAGGCTCGATCCCTGCTGGGCGCTGGAGAGCACGTCGTCGAGTGCATCGGTGAAGAGCTCGACCTCGTCGTCACCCGCGATGAGCGGTGGGAGGAGCTTGACCACGTTCATGTTGTCGGCGGCCACCTGGGTCAGGATGCGGTGCCGGTGAAACAGCGGGACAACGATCATCTGGGAGAAGAGGGCCGGGCGAAGGGCCTCGATCATCCGGTAGCGCCGGCGCGCACCCGGCGAGGTCGGCTCACCGAACACAAGCCCGATCATCAGACCCATGCCGCGCACCTCGTGCAGGAATTCGTACCGCTCGACCAGCGGTTGCAGCGCCTTGGTGAAGGCCTTGCCCGTCCGGCGGACCCGGTCGAGGATGTCCTCGTCTTCGAAGACCTGCAGGGTGGCGAGTCCGGCCACCATGGCCAACTGGTTGGTGCTGAACGTCGAGGAGTGGACGACCGCCCGGTCCATGGAGCTGAACACGCTGTCGGACACCGCCGCCGAGCACAGCGTCGCTCCCACCGGGACGTAGCCTCCGGAGAGCGCTTTCGAGACGGTGATGATGTCGGGCGTGATCCCGAACTGCTCGTGGCAGAAGAACGTCCCGGACCGGCCGAGGCCCGCCTGCACCTCGTCGAGGACCATGAGCGCCTTGTGCCGACGGCAGAGCGACTGCGCCTCTGGCCAGAACTCGTCGGGGGCGAGGTTGACTCCCTTGCCCTGAATCGGCTCCACGATGAAAGCCGCCACGTCCCCACGCCGCAGCTCGCGAGCGAGGGCGGCCGCGTCGCCGAACGGGATCATGTCGCACCCGGGGAGAAGGGGCCCGAAGCCGCTGCGGAACTCGCGCCCGCCGTTGAGGGCGAGGGCGCCGGTGGTCAGGCCGTGGAACGCGTGGTCGCAGTAGAGGATGCGGGTCCGCTTCGTGGCGGCCCGGGCGAACTTGATGGCGGTCTCGATCGCCTCGGCGCCGGAGTTGGTGAAGAACACCCGCTCGATCCCGGGGTGCGACCGGGCCACCAGCTGCTCGGCCAGAACGCCCGGCAGCAGGGCGCAGTCCATCTGGACGAGGTTGGGCAGGTCGGCATCGAGGGCGTCGTGCAGGGCCTGGACGACGGCGGGATGGCCGCGTCCGAGGGCGAACACCCCGAACCCGGACAGAAAATCCAGGTAGCGGTCGCCCTTGTCGTCAACGAGATAGCAGCCCTCCCCCTTGACGTAGAAGCGGTCGAACTCCAGCGTGCCGAGCACCCGGGGCATCTGGGGGTTCACGTACTTGGAGTGCAGGCTGAAGTTCTCGCCGGAGCGCTCGTCCAACACCTTCTTCAGATCAAAGGGCATGCAGTGGCTCCAGGGGGTCGACTCCGGGCGGTCGCGACAGGTTAGTGGGGGGCACTCACCGACTGGACAATCCCCGCCCCTCCCCGCCCGCGGCGCCGTTCATGCCAGGATTCGCTGCGAGCACCATCGTCGCGGGCGTTGCACGGAGACCGAAAGGGCGATCGATTGAGCACCACAGCCCCCAACATCGTGCTCATCATGTCGGACCAGCACCGAGCCGACATGATGGGCTGCGCCGGGGATCCGAGCGTCCTCACCCCCTCTCTCGATGCCCTGGCCGCCGAGGGTGTCCGCTTCACGCGCGTCTCGTGCCAGGGACCCCTGTGCATGCCCTCACGGGCTTCGTTCATGACCGAGCGCTACGTGCGCGACCACGGCGTGTACACGAACTGGGCCGAGATCCCACCCGAAAGCCCGACCTACGCCTGGGCCTTGCGTGAAGCCGGCTACCACACGTCGCTGCTCGGCAAGGCGCATCTGTACCTCGACGAGAACCTCACGGTGCCGCACATCGACGACATGGCCGGGCGTCTCGAAGCGCTCGGGTTCGCGGAGGTCTTCGAGACCGGTGACAAGTTCGTCGGCAAGATCCCCAACCGCTACACGGACTTCCTCTCCGATCGGGGCCTCCTTGCCGTCTACCGGCAGCACATCGCCGACCGGAGCTATCAGGGGGAGAACGAGGACGGCCAGAACGCGACGAAATGCGTCCCCATGTGGGACTCGACGCCCATGCCGCTGCCCCTCGATGCGTACGTCGACACGTGGCACGGCCACGAGGCAGTCGGATGGATCGAGCGCTACGACCGGCAGGCGCCCTTCTTCCTCTTCGTCGGGTTCCCCGGTCCACACGATCCGTGGGACGCCCCCGAAGAGGCCGTGCAGCGCTACCGCGACGTGGACATCTCCATGCCGCGGTCGACTCGCCGCCCGACCGTCGAGGGGACGGGTCGCTACAGCGCCCTCCTGAACTCGTTCTTGTGGGTCTCGGATTCGGAGACCATGAGCGATGACGCCATCCGCGGCATGCGCCGCTCCTACGCCGCCGACATCTCCGTCATCGATCACGCGGTGGGCTGCATGGTCGACGCGCTGGAACGCAAAGGGCTCCTGGACTCCACGTGGATCATCTACACGAGCGACCACGGCGAGATGGCCGGAAGCCACGGGCTCATGTCCAAGTGCGTGCTCTACGAGGGTGCGGTGCGCGTCCCCCTGATCGTGCGGCCGCCGCGGGGGAGCCAGTCCCGGGTGGTCGACACTCTGGTGGAACACCTGGACGTTCCAGCCACGCTGCGCGAGATCGCCGGCGCCCCCGCCATCCCCGAGGGCGAGGGCCGGTCTCTGCTGGCGGCCGTGCGGGGAGAAGCCGCGGAAACCCGGCCTGTCACGGTCAGCGAGAACTGGGGCTTCGCGGTGTTCGAAACCGATCGGTACAAGCTGATCATCGACGAGGACGCAGTCACAGCGTGCCAACTGTTCGACCTGCACGAGGACCCCGCCGAGGACGTCGACCTGTTGCTGGACCCCGCGTCGGCGCCGGTGGTCGAGGAGATCATGGAGGCGCACGTCCGCCCGTTCTTCGACACGCCGCCGGCACGGCCCCACCCCAGCCTCTTCACGGGCGGGTACGACGAGTAGCTCGTCCGAGCCCGACGCTCGTCACCCTGCGTCGTCGGTCGAGAGCTTCGGCGCCTCGGCAGCCTTCTGGCCGCGGGCCAGCCGCCGGAGCCCGACGATCGGGAAGATCAGCACCGACAGCATTCCGGCGGCGACGAGCGCGGCGGCATTCTGCGGCTTCATCTTGTGCTCGTCGACGCCGAGCGTGGTGATGACCACGATCAGCGGCAGCCCCGTGGCGGCCAGGACGGACAGCGCGCCGGCCTCGGCCTTTGTCACCACCCGGCGGAAGAACGCCCACGTCGGGATCCCGCGCGTCACCAGGAGGATCACGGTGAACAAGGGTACGAGCAGCAGGACCTTGGGCTGGTGGACCAGCGCGTGCAGGTCGAACGTGATCCCGCTCTCAATGAAGAAGATGGGGATGAGGAAGCCGAAGCCGATGGCCTCGAGCTTGCTGGTGATCGGCTCGCTGTCCTCCCCCTTGATGAACAGGCGCACGACCACGCCCGCGGCGAAGGCGCCCAGCAGCACGTCCAGGCTGAGCTTGATCGCCAGGTAGACCAGGAGGATCACGAGCAGGACCGAGATCCGCACCGGCAGCTGGGAGGTGGAGTGAAGGTGCCGGCGCATGAGGGCCACGACGCGCGGTGGGTGCGCCTGCATCGCCAGCAGCGCCGCGATGACGGCGATGGCGACGAAGAGGATCAGCAGGAACACGGTCACGCCGACGTCGCGGTTCGTGAGCACGACGGCGACCGCCACGATGGGACCGAACTCCCCGACGGCGCCCGCCGACAGCAACGTCGGCCCCATCGCGGTCCGGAGCACGCCTGCGTCACGCAGGATCGGGAGCAGCGTCGTGAGCGCCGTCGTGGTCAGGCAGAGCGCCACCACGACCGAGTCGATGACGAGACCGGTCGCGTGCAGCGCGACCCCGACGGCCAGGGCGAGGATCACCGAGACACCCCAGGATCCGGCCGCCAGTCCGAGGTGCCCCTTGCGCATGATCTCCAGGTCGAGCTCGGTGCCGGCCAGGAACATCAGATAGGTGAGGCCGAAATCGGACAGGGCCGTCACGATCGTGTCGGGGTGCGCGAGCGCCAGCACGTAGGGCCCGATGAGGATCCCGAGGAGGATCTGGATCACCACTTCGGGGACCGGCAGGAAGCGGCGGGTCCCCTCGGCGATGATCGGAGCGAGCACCGCGGCGAGTCCGATGAGGACCAGGGTGGGAACGGCGTCTTCGATCATGCGTCCTCGGCTCGCCTCTTACCGCCGACGGGTGGCGCCCCATCGCGACCTCTGGCCGAACACGCTACGCGCAGCATTCCTTCGAGCGGGTGATGGCGCCGGCGCGCGACCGGGTTGACTCCCCCATGGCCGTGGTGAAGCATGGCTCCGCCGAGTGGAGATGGGGGTCGATCATGGGGTCGTTGCCAGTCGTTCAGGCGCGTGTACGGAGCGGCCTGTGACGAGCGCGTTCGTCAACCCTTCGTGGATGCCGCACTCGGTCGGCGAGGCGGGACGCGCCGGAGACGCGACGGTGGACGACCTGGAGTCCGGGCGGGCGTGGTCCCATCTCATGGACGGGCTCCGTCAGGCGGCGGAGGTCGTGCTCTCCGACGAGGTCCCCCGGAACCCGGCCGACCTGGCCGCAGGATTCCGCCACCTGCTCGGGCTGTTGGGCACGGGCGCAGATCACGCGCTGCGGGCCGAACCGGACGCTGTCCTGGCGGTGAAGCCCTCCGGCATGGACTCGGTCTACAAGTGGGGCATGGACTGCCCCGATTGCATCTATACGGGCGCGCCGCTGCGCGGCGGCGAGTCCTACCGCCTGACAGGCAACCGTGGCTCGGCGCGCTACGTCGGGCTGCAGTCGATGGCCGGGATGGCGTCGTCGGCCAACGTGCTCCTCGACGAGCTCGACCTGGGCCCCGACGGCGAGGTGGAGCTCGTCCTCTCGGCGGAGCCGCACGAGGGCAACTGGCTGCCCATCGCCGAGGACGCCACGGGGCTGGTGGTGCGGCACTTCTTCTACGACTGGGACACCGAGGTGGCCTCCTCGTTGCACATCGAACGGATCGGCCCGGGCAGGACACCGACCCCACGCCCGCCGGAGGACCCGCGGGCGGTGGTCGCCCGCCAGCTGGTGGCGCTGGGGGACTTCGTCGTCGGCAACCTCGACTTCTTCCTCCAGTTCTCCCGGCCCGAGACGCCCAACACGTTCCTCCCTCCGCTCGACGGCACGGCCATGGGGGCCGCGGCGGAGAATCGGCCCGTGATCGGGTCCTGGGAGTTGGCACCCGACGAGGCCCTCCTGGTCGAGGTCACGCCGCCCCAGGGGCTCTACTGGAGCTACTCCCTGGGCAACCCATGGTGGGAGACCATCGACTACGCCGGGCACCAGAGCAGCCTCAACGGACATCAGTCCGTGGTCGACGACGACGGGATCATGCGGGCGGTCATCGCGCACGACGACCCGGGCGTTCCCAACTGGCTCGATACCGCCGGGCACAGCGCGGGACCGGTGATCCTGCGCTGCGTCCGCACCGAGTCGGCGCCGGTGCCGACCACCCGGGTGCTTCCCTTCGCGGACATCGGGGCGGCGCTGCCGTCGGGAACCCGGCGGGTCTCGCCCGAGGAGCGCGAGCGCACCATCGCCGGCCGCCGGCTCGCTGTGAGCAAGCGGTTCTGCCGGTGACCCTCGACGCGGACGCGCTCGAGGCTGAGGCACGGGAGCAGACGGGACTCGAGGACTTCGGCGACGGCATGTACCGGGAGGGTCTCGAGCGCCTCGTCACCTCGCTGAACGAGGAGGCGGACCTCACCGAGGCCGGGGAGGTGATGCTGCAGATCCGCCTCGTCTCGCTGCTGTCGTCGCGGTTGCAGATCGAGGCCACCTACGGCGCCCACCCTGCGATCGAGGACGAGGAGGTCGAGGGACCGGTCTTCGTCATCGGCCTGCCGCGCACGGGCACCACCGCACTGAGCCAGCTGGTGGCGGCCGACCCCCAGTTCCGCTCGCTGCGGTTATGGGAGTCGTCGTCGCCCTGCCCGCCCCCCGAGACGGCGACCGAGCACACGGACCCGCGCATCGCGGCGACCGAGGCAGGCCTCGCCATGATGAACGAGATGTTCCCTCTCATGCAGACCATGCACCACGAGGAGGCGACGACGCCGACGGAGTGCCAGGATCTGCTGGGCATGAGCTTCCGGACCGTCCACTTCGACGGCTTCGGCCGCGTCCCCGCCTATCTGACCTGGGTCACCGAGTGCGACATGCGGGGCACCTACCGCTACCACCGGCGTGTGCTCCGCCTGCTGCAGTGGCACTGCCCGCCGCGCCTGTGGCACCTCAAGACCCCCGTGCACATGTTCGCCCTCGACGCGCTGATCGAGGCTTATCCCGACGCCAAGTTCCTCTGGAGCCACCGCGACCCGGCCAAGGTCCTGGGCTCGGTGTGCAGCCTCATCCACTACGTCCGCAGCTGGGGCAGCAACCGCGACGACGCGGCCGAGCTGGGGGCCGAGCAGCTCGAGCGCTGGTGGGAGGCCGTGTCGCGTGCAATGGACTTCCGGGGGCGCGTCGGCGACGATCGATTCTCGGACATCTCGTTCGCCGACCTCCAGGTTGATCCGGTCGGCGCGCTCGGTGCGGCCTACGACGGGATCGGGGTCGAGTTCCCGGCCGCATCCCGCGCCGCCGTGACCGGCTGGGCGGAGGGCCACGAGCCCGGAGCGCACGGCCACCACTCCTACGACCTGGCCGACTTCGGGCTCGAGGCCGACCAGGTGCGCGAGCGGTTCGCGCCCTATCTCGAGTCGTACGACGCGGGCGCGTGAGCGCACCACGGCAGTGACCAGGGGAAGGTGAAGGGCATGGATCTGGGGATCGCCGACGCCACCGCAGTCGTCACCGGCGGGAGCAAGGGCATGGGACGGGCGGTGGCCGAGGTGCTCGCGGGCGAGGGCGCCCGGGTCGCGGTCATGGCGCGCGGGCGCGCTGCGCTCGACGACACCGTGGCCACGCTGCATGGCGGGGGGAGCCCCGATGCGGTGGGTATCAGCGTGGACATGACCGACGCGGACTCCATCGCAGCGGGGTTCGCCGAGGTGGCGCAGCGGTGGGGCTCGCTGAACATGCTGGTGCACACGATCGGCCCGGGTGCGGGCCGCTTCGAGCAACTCGACGACGCCGGCTGGGACGAGGCGTTCGCCCTGGGCACCATGTCGGCCGTCCGCGCTGTCCGGGGCGCGCTCCCCCTGATGCAGGCCGCCGACTGGGGGCGCATGGTCTTCTTCTCGGCGCACTCGATTCAGCGCCAGAGTCCCATTCTCGTCGCCTACACCGCGTCGAAGGCGGCGGTCACGAGCATCGCCAAGAATCTCGCCAAGTCACTCGCACCCGATGGCATCCTCGTGAATACCGTGTGCCCGGGCTCCATCGTGACCGCCAGCTTCACCGAGAACCTGCGGGACATCTTCGCCGCCGAGGGCCTCGATCCCGCCGACCCGCACGACGTCATGGCCTGGATCGAGAAGACCTTCCACCAGCCTGCCGACGTCGGGAGGGCCGGCCTCCCCGACGAGGTCGCCTCCCTGACCGCCTACCTCGTCTCGCGTCGGAACGGGTACGTGACGGGGGCGTGCGTCAACGTGGACGGGGGCTCCGACTTCGTCTAGGACGCCACGACGCGCTCGGAGCGCTAGGACGACGAGATGCCCGAGACGAACGCGACCAGGCTGCTGGCGTTGGGCGCTCCCAGGAAGGCGGCGTCGCCGTAGGTGTAGACGGCACCGGTGGCGCCCACCAGCCAGTACCCCGCCCCGGTGGGCGTCCTGGCGATGCCGTCGACCGGTGGTTGCCCCACGATGCCCTGACCCGGGACCGAGCCGAAGAACCCGGCGTCGCCGTAATTGAAGACGCCCCCGTCGGTCCCCACCATCCAGTAGCCCTTGCCGTCCGGGGTGGCGGCGATGCCGGACACCGGGCGGTTCAGGGGAGTCCCGCCGGCGGAGCCGAAGAACCCGGCGTCGCCGTAATTGAAGACGCCCCCGTCCGATGCCCCCAGCCAGTAGCCACCGTCGTCCGCCCCGGCGATGCCGACGACCGGGGCGTTGAGCGGGAGCCCCCCCATGGAGCCGTGGAACTCGGCGTCTCCGTAGTTGAAGACGCCGCCGTCGCGGGCGACGAGCCAGTAGCCCTGACCGTCCGGGGTGGCGGCGATACCGACGATGGGCGCGTCGAGGTGCTGGCCGCCCATGGAGCCGTGGAAGCGCGCACTGCCGAAGGCGAACACGCCGCCGTCGGAGGACACCAACCAATAGCCGCTCCCGTCGGGCAGGGCGGCGATGCCCACGACCGGCGCGTTGAGGCGCTGCCCCCCCATGGAGCCGTGGAACTGAACCGTGCCGTAGTTGAAGACGCCGCCGTCGAGCGCGGCGAGGACGATTCCCTGGCTCGACGCCGGGGGAAAGGCCATCTGCTCCACGAACGTGCGCAGGCCGGGGTCGTTCTGCTGACCCTGGGCGGCCGCGCCGCCCACGGCCGTGCATCCGACCGACTGCACGCAGGTAACGGAGTTCAAGAAGCTGAGCGCAGTCACGTTCGGGCTCGGGTCGACCGACCACGAGGTGCCGTTCCAGTTCTCGATGAATGCCTGCGGCTGGAAGCCGCCTCCGCCACCGCCGCCGCCGAACGCGCCCAGCGAGCCGACGGCCCAGCACTGCACCGCGCTCAGGCAGGAGATGCTGCTCAAGATCGCTGGTGTCCCGGCGTTGGGCACGGACGACGTCATGTCGGTCCACGTGGTTCCGTTCCAGTGCTCCATGAGCACCCCCGCCGACGTGCCGTTGCTGTCGGTCGTCGCCCCCGAGGCCCAGCAGTCCGTCGGACTGGCGCAGCCCAGTCCGTTGAGATAGCCGCCGCCCGGGCTGGGATAGACCGCGCTCGGGGTCACGGACCACGACGCACCGTTCCAATGCTCGATCAGCCCCTGGTCACCCGCGGCGCCCGGGAAGATCGGGAGGAAGTTGGGGTTCTGCTGGGTGGGGCCGGCGTTGCCCACCGCCCAGCAGTCGTCGGCGGCGAGACAGCGAACGGACGAGAGCCCGTCGAAGGGTTGGCCGGTGGTGGCGCCCGGGACGATGCTCCAGACGGCGCCGTTCCACTGCTCGATCACGTCGTTCAGACCGTTTCCGTTCTGGTCGGTCGAGAACCCGACAGCGAAGCAGTCGGACGCCGACGAGCAGCTGACGCCCTGCAGGAGCGCACCCCCGACACCGGGCCCGGTCGGGGTCGGGCTCGGCACGACGGACCAGGCACTGCCGTTCCAGTTCTCGATCAGTGTCCCCGACGGACCTCCGTTCCCGCCGGCGCCGACGATCGCCCCGACGGCCCAGCAGTCGGACCCGGTGACGCACGAAACGGCGAACAGTCCGCCGCCGTGACCGGCGGGCAGCGAGGGCTGGGCGCCCAGAGTCCAGGCCGTGCCGTTCCAGGACTCGACCAAGGGAGAGAACGTCCCGTTGGAATTGATGTTCACGATGGAGATCCCGACCGCCCAACACTGGGTGGCGTTGGGGCACGACGACCCGAGCAGGATGTCGTCGGCGCCCGTCCCTGGGGTGGTGGCGACGTACCAGCCCGAGGGCGACGCCGTGCTGCCGATCGGCGAGATCACACCGACGGCCCACACCACGAGCGCCGTCACGGAGCCGGCCCGGGCCAGGCGCCGGGCCGAGCGGGAGAACCGGCGGTCGACGTGTCGGCCGGCGCGGCGCGCGATCATTGAACAATGGTTGCATGGCCTGCTCCCCCGTCAGCGGATGGTCGTCGATGTGCACCACGGGGCCGGACGCGCCCGACCGGCGGGGGTGCGCGGGCCGTCGGCGGGCACCGCAGCTCCTGCGCCGATCGTCCGGAGAGCTGACGCGTGGGCACGCTCGATGGCGTCCGCGTGCTGGAGGCGGGCCTCCTCGTCCAAGGACCGCAGGCGGCGCTGACCATGCTCGAGTGGGGTGCGGACGTGATCAAGGTGGAGCTCCCCGGCTTCGGCGACCAGAGCCGGTGGCTGCCCATAAGCCGGGAGGACCGTCGATCGGCCTTCTTCAGCGCCTACAACCGGGGCAAGCGCAGCATCACCGTCGACCTCCGGGTGCCACAGGGCCGCGAGGTCTTCCTGCGTCTCGTCGAGGGAGCCGACGTCGTCATCACCAACTTCAAGCCGGGCACCATGGATGGCTGGGGTCTGGGGTACGACGAGCTGGCCGAACGCAACCCGCGGATCGTCTATGCCGTGGGCTCCTCTTTCGGCCGCCGCGGGCCCGACGCAGGGCGCGAGGGGGCCGACCTCAGCGCCCAGGCTGCGGGCGGGCTCATCAGCACGACCGGCGGCAACGGGACCGACCCGGGTCCCGTCGGGGCAACGGTCGCCGACCACATCGCCGGGCAGAACCTGCTGGCCGGGATCCTCGCCGCCCTCTACGAGAGGGAGCACAGCGGTCGGGGACAGATGGTCGAGACCTCGCTGCTCGGCGGCCAGATCTGGGCCCAGGCCGGTGAATACACGCGGTACCTCATGTCGGGACGGCCATCGGGTCCGAGTGGGCGGAGCCACCCGATGATCCCCGGCATCTACGGCGTCTTCGCGACCACGGACGGGTGGATCGCGATCGTCGGCACGGCCGGCCCGGCCCGTGACCTCTTCTACCGGACCGTCGGCAGGCCCGACCTGATCGAGCGCTTCAGTCACCTCTTGTACTTCGAGGACGACAAGGCGGAGCTGTGGCCGATCCTCGACGAGGTGTTCGCCACGAAGTCGACGGCCGAGTGGTGCGAGCTGCTCGGCGCCGCCGGGCTGCGCTTCGCTCCCGTCCGCAACCATGCCGAGGTGGCGAGTGACCCGGGCGTGGAGGCGAACGGGTACATCACGGCCGTCACGGCTCCCGAGGGCGTCGCCGGCGCATCCGTCGTGCGGGCGCCGGTCAGCTTCTCGGACCCACCCGCCGCCGTCGACCCGCACGTCCCCGAGTTGGGAGAGCACACCGAACACGTCCTCCTCGAGGCCGGCTACTCGTGGGAGGACATCGCCACCCTCTCGGAGGCGGGGGCCATTTAGGGACGGCCGGCCGCTCCTCATGGATACTGACCGACCCATCGCCGGGAACACCCGGCGGTAGCCTCGTCCCCCGTGCAGCCACCGGACCGGTCAGGTCAGCGACGATCACGCCGCCGCCGGTGGTCACCCGCAGTGGCCGTGGCCGGCGCTGTGCTCGCCGGGATCGCCGTCGCGAGCTGCGGATCGAACCCCGCACCGGCCGGGCTGGGCCCGTCCACGCGCACGACCACGACGACCGCCACCACGACCACGGTTCCCCCGACGACCACCACGACGGACCCGGGACTCCTCCCCCAGACCGCGACGGAGCCGCCGATCGACGCGTCGTTGCAGACCACGTTGGGACCGCTGTGGTCGGCCATCGTGAGCGATTCCGTGGACTCTGCCCTGGGGGTGTTCTTCCCCCAGACCGCCTACCTGCAGATGAAGACGGGCGTGCTGCCCGACCCGGCATCTGACTTCGCGGACCGGTTGCTCGCTTTCTACCGATTGGACATCCCCGCCTATCACGCGGCACTGGGTCCGGACGCGTCCACCGCGACGTTGCTCTCGGTCAGTGCATCGGCGGCGGACGCCGCCTACATCCCGCCCGGGGCCTGCGAGAACAGAATCGGTTACTGGCACCTGCCGGGTGTCCGCTTCGTCTACCAAGTCGGTGGAGTCGAGCAGTCGTTCGCCGTGGCGTCGTTGATCTCGTGGCGCGGTCAGTGGTACGTCGTGCATCTCGGTCCGAACCCCCGCAGCCAGAACATCGGCACGGTGGACCAACCCGCTGCGGGCGCGGGCGTCGACGGCCCAGCCGGTGGTTGTTGACTGAGCTTTCAGGCGGCCGGTGCGGGGAGGGATATCTGTCCCGACGGGAGGATGTTGACCGCGGCAGCGCCGAAGTCGGCGCTGGACAGCCCGTTCACAAGTCCGGCAGCCGAGCCGGAGGCATCGATCGTCGGTTGCCCGACTCCTTCCAGGAGGAGGGAGGTGAAGTGGCCGCTCGTGAACACCCCGTTGCCCGTCATGGTGACCGTCAGGATCCCGGACAGGCTCAGGTTCCCCCCGGTGGCGAAGTTCTGATAGCCGCAGAAGTTCCCGAGGCTGTAGGCGATCAGGTGGCCGTTGTACTCCTCCATCCCTCGTAACACGTGCGGGCCGCTGGCGATCACCAGGCTGGCACCGTCGTCGATGGCGGCGTGTGCGAAGGCCTTCGCGTTGCCCCTGTCCTCGCCGACATAGGTCTCCTCCTGGCCGGTGACGTGGTCGGCGTCGGATCCCTCGGCTCCGGCATGCATGTAGACGACCACGATGTTCGCCTCCGCCTTGGCCTGCGTGATCAAGGACTTCGCCGTCGGGAGGTCCAGCAGGTTGTTGGTGTTGGGATACGGGGCGAAGTCCACGAACGCGACCTTGGTCGTGCCGTCCGTGACGATCCCGATCTGACCGGGGAGCCCGGCCTGGACGAGGCCGGCACCCTGGAGCGCGGCCGTCGTGTCGGCCACACCCTGGGACCCGAAGTCGTGTGAGTGGTTGTTTGCGCTGTTGATGACGGTGAACCCGGTCGCTTTCAAGGCCTGCGCGTCCGACGGCGGGTTCCGGAAGGCGAAGCATTCGGTGGACGTGGGCGAGCACTTGGACGTCGTCGCGTCGGTCAGCGTGCCCTCGAGATTGGCGAACACGATGGGCCCCTGCAGCGCGGACTTGACCGGCGCGAGATAGGCGGTCGGGTCGGGGGGCAGGTCCGGCGTGTTCCCGAGGTCGGTGTCGCCGACGGCCGAGAGGGTGACCGGTGTCAGGGCCTGCGTGGTCGTGGTGGACGGGTGCCCGCCGTGCACCGTGGTGCTGGTCACGCCGTCGTGGGATCCTCCCGCCTGGTTGGCCGGGGCGGCGGCCCAGGCGATCGCGAATGCGGCCCCGCCCAGCACCGCGAGCACGGAGACGCCGACGAGAAGCCGGCGCCAGAAGTAGGTGCGCGAGCTCTCCGGTCGTCGGCGGCGGGCGTGCTCGGGACTCATGTGGACACAGCTCCTACCACGGCTGCGGCGCCCCGGCGGAAGGACGCTCGAAGACGGCGAAGAAGTCCTTGGTGCTCGAGTACAAGAACCTGTTCGAGATCTGATTGGGGTTGGGCACGAAGAGCGCCGGGGCGGCGGCGCCCGGAGCGCCATAGGTGACGAAGATCGGCCACTCCGGGTTGATGTCGAGCTGCATCCCTCGCACGGCCCCCAGCTTCACCAGTATCTGCGCCAGGGAGGCGGCCGTCTGGGCCGGGGCAGCCACGTAGAGAAGGTTGCCCTTGTCATCGACGCCGAGGGCTGTGCGCCATACGGCCGGTACCCCGCCCAGCGTGATGCCCCAGTCGGCTCCCACGGCCGACCCTGGGGTGGCGGCGTGGTTGTCGACCAGGAGCGGCAGGTTCTGGCGCGCCATCTCGACGTTGGCACCGGGGGTCGGACCCCCCTGCCAGTCCATGACGTCGACCGTACCGTCGGTGTACTCGACGACCGTCGCCAAGCCGTTGATCATGGGGAAGTACAGGGTCTTGTTGACGTAGAAGCCGGCCGGGGAGTCCTTCTCGTAGAAGCCGGAGTTGAACGTGGCGAGCAGCGTCGGGCGCGCCGCGACCGGGACCATTTCGGGCCCACGGTCGAGAGTCGTCGGCCCCGGGCCCTCATAGCCGGGGTACAGCGCAAGTTGCGTCGACGATGTCCGGACAAAGGTGGCGTACGCCACGGTGCTCGGATTCGCCGGATCCGTTCGAAAGGATGTCGTCATGATGGAGGGCGGCGACCCGCTCCACGTGTCCTGCCCCACCCAGACCCCCTCGCCGGACTGTGGGGGCGAGACGACGGGTGCGACAGCCGGCGGGACGTAGGGCGGGAGCGTGGTCGTGGTGGTCGGTGCGGTCGTCGTCGACTGGGAGGCCTGCGGTGACGTCACACCAGGACGGCCCTCGATCGCCCACGCGACGGCGCCGGATGCGATCAGCACGAGGAGAACGAGGGGCAGGAGTCGGCGACGCCTCCGGCGACGACGCTCCGCCGCGAGCCGTGCACGGTCCGTCCGTTGTTGAGGACGCGTGGGCATGGCCGAGGGAGGAGTGTTCCGCGGCGGCCCCGTCATGGCGGGAAATGGTACGGGCCTCATGGCCGCAATGGGGGGCGCTTCCAGGCACGGATCCCAGGACCCTGCCGCGACTCACGTCCGCTCCCGATGGAAGTCCTGCCAGGTCGGGAGCATCTCGGGAAGCACTCCCTTCCCGGTGGCGCTCGCCGGCCAGTGGGCGGGAGGGAGCCCGATCGGGCGCTGGAGGATGTCCGCTCCATAGAACAGAAGGTGGCGGCGGCGGACGAAAAGCCAGGACCCGTTCCGTCTCTCGTAAGTGTCGTGATATTGGATCGCCTGGACAATCCACTGCTCGCCCATCTCGATCTCTCCCCGGCATGAGACGATCCCGGTGGCGTGATCATCGTCGACGACGTCGATCACATGGTTGCCGACGAGCAGGATCGTGACGCCAAGGTCTCGCAACTGCTCGGTGAAACTGGCACGTAAGGCATCATGGCCGACCAGATCGCTCCCGACCCGTACATCGTCCACGAAGAGGCCGACGAGCGTATCGAGGTCGCGGGCGTCGAGTGCGACCGCGTAGCGACTGGCGAGTTGCCGTATCTGCTCATGCGCCAGGAGCCACGCCAGCGGGTCGGGTGCCGGCGCGGTCATGGCAGATACCCCAGCTCGCGTGCAAGGTCGGGTACCTGGTGATACGTGCCGTTTTCGAACCGATGCCGCCCGGTGGTGGCGAACCACGCCACCACCCGCCCGACCACTTCGGGGGCGATGCCCTTGTCGGCTACGAAGGCCAGCTCCTTGACGGCGAGCACGCGCTCGGTGGCGACGAAGCCGGGATTGAGGTTGAAGGCCCGGATACCGGCATCGCCGTATTCGAGGGCGATCATGTCGGCGATCCGGTGGAAACCCGCCTTCGTCACTGCGTACGAGAGGGTCCACCCGCCTTCGCCCACCGGGCGCCGCGGGGTGATCTGGCCGGCGGCACTGGTGATGTCGAGCACGAGGCCTCCTCCCCGATCGACCATGTGGGCGACGGCACGTTGGGTGAGCAGGAGCTGAGCGGTGACGTTGCTGAATACGCGACGAACCAACTCGTCGGGCTCCGTCTCGAGGAAGCGGCGGTTACCACCGGGGCCGACGTAAATGGCGTTGTTGACCAAGAGGTCGAGATGACCCAGTCCGACGATGGCGGCGTCGACGGCAGGGGCGAGCGCGTCCAGGTCCACCAGGTCCAGCCGGATCGGCAGGGCGCGACGACCAACGGACTCGACGGCCCTTGCGGTCGCGTCAAGGCTGCCCGGCAACGGGGCGCCGGTGTCGGGTTCGAAGGCGGTGGGGTCGCCGTCGCTCACTGTTCGGGCCGTGACGGCCACGTCGAAGCCGGCCTTGGCGAGGCAGATTGCGATGGCACGTCCGATGCCGCGGCTGGCGCCGGTCACCAGCGCGGTCTGTCGATCCGAGGACAACGAGGTGCTCACGGATGATCCGGCAGGTCCGGAACCCACGCAGCCCCGTTGATGTGGCTGCCTCCGTCAACGAACAGGGTGTTCCCGGTGAGGTACCGGGCATCGTCGCTGGCGAGGAAGACCGCAACCGGCGCGATGTCGGCCTCGGGGTCCCCCAGACGGCCCATCGGATTGGCGGCATCGGCCATCGCCTCGAGCTCCGGGTTCGCCGCGAACACGGCTCGCGACGCCGCAGTCTTGGCGCCCGGACAGATGGCATTGGCGACGATCCCGTAGGGCGCCCATTCTCGGGCGGCGGTGCGGGTCAGTGTGCGGAGGGCCTCCTTGGCACAGTTGTACTCCGCGGTCCCGATATGTGCGTTCACGCCGTTGAGCGAGCAGAGGTTGATGATGTTGCCGCGGCCTTGCGCCCGCATGGTCGGCAGGGCCGCTTGCATGGCCCAGAAGGGCCCGTAGAGGCCGACCTGAATTCCGTGGGCCATCTGCTCGTTCGTCTTGTACTCGAGCCGGCCCAGGCTGCCCCCGCCCCACGCGTTGTTCACGAGGATGTCCACCGTCCCCCAGCGATCGACTGCGGCCGCGACCATGGCCCGTACCGCAGCCTCGTCACCCACGTCGGTGGTGGTGGCGCAGGCCTCGACCCCGAAATCTGTACCGAGTTCGTGGGCGACCTGAGCTCCGGCCTCTGGTCGCAACTCTGCCACGAGCACCCGGGCGCCCTCCCGCGCGAACGCCCGGGCGATGCCGCGACCGATCCCGTCCCCGGCTCCGGTGATGATCGCCACCCGATCCTGCAGTCGACCCATCCTCGGCTCCTTTGGCTGGAACGTCTTCTGGCCGGCTCAACTGTGGCCCACAATCTCGTGGTGTGACAACGAGGGGCTGCTGTACCCCTCCCGACGATCGGGCGGTTGGGCCCTTCGGCCGGATCTGCGGGTCGGGCTGCGGACATCCCCCGGCACACGGCCCGGGAGGCTGCCAACTCGCCGTCATGAGCCGGCTCGTGCGACCCGGAGGGCACTGGATACGCACACGCACTGCTCGGAGAGCCCCTCGATCCGAACGCGTCCGGTGCGCCACACGTCCTTGCCATGGGCCTGGAATGGTGTCATTCCGTTGCCAGCCGGCACTCTGCAAAGCGGAACCGATCTGGGTGACGAGGAACTACGGCCTGGGTTCCAAGAGCGTCTGCAACTCCGTCACCCAGGTGTCGCGAGGACCGTCGCAGTCGATGTAGAGCTCACGGTCGAACGAGGTCGCCCGCTCTCCGGCCCGGTCGACCCACTCGTGGAGCGTCTGAAAGGCCGCATGGAACTGCTCCGGTGGCCCGTGCACAACGGTGGTGGCCGCGCGCTCGACAGCGGGAAGCTGAACCGTCGAGAGTCCATCGCCGTCGATTGTCACGTCGTTCGGGACCGGGAGCGCCGTCGTCAGCCGAAGCGGTCTCGCCTCGACCCCGGTGTCCTCGTACAAAGCGAGGGACAGTCCATCGAAGACGAGGCTGTGCCGCGCCAGGGCTGCATGCAACCGCGGGTACATGCGGCCACACGCCTCACTGATCTCGTCGATGCCCTGGAGTTCCTCGCTGAGGGCAACCACGCGCAGCGGATCAAGGCGCTTGACGATCACTTCATACGTGGTCATCGGATCCTCCTCGAGTTGCGCGAGTCGGATCTCGACCCGCTTGAGTTGTTCGGTCTGCTCGGCGAGCTGTGCGCGAGCTTCGGCTTGGCGCAGGCGCAGGATCCCCCGCAGCTGTTCCAGCGTGACGTTCTCGTCCATGAGCTGCGCAATTTCTGACAACGGCACCCCCAGGTCGCGCAGGACGAGGATGCGATGCAGCCGAACGACCTGGTCGGGCGAGTAGTACCGATATCCGGTGCGGGGATCGACATGCGCCGGCTTCAGCAGACCCAGATCGTCATAGTGCCGCAGCGTGCGTACCGACACCTGAGAGAGGCGAGCCACCGTGCCGATCCCGTACATGGGGCTCAGTCAAGCAGCTGACGTCGCGGAAGAGTCAAGAGTCGAGGCAGCGCACGAGCGTCGAGACCGGAGGATCGCGCCTGCCCGATGCCAACGTGGCCATCGGGGAGGCGGAGCTTTCGGGCACAAACCCTGGTCGTGACGCTCGCTGACGTTTCGAGACGATTCTTCTCCTCGAGCTGTCGATTCGGGATGGGCCCGTTCGTATAGAGCATGACAGTCGGGCACGAGGTCAGGCTGACGACCGACGGAGGGCAGGGAAATGAGCAAGATCGTAGTCACGGAGTTCGTGTCGCTCGACGGCGTCATCGAAGAGCCCCGGTGGACCTTCGACTTCGACCGGGCAGACGAGGGCGACAAGTTCAAGTACGACGAGCTGTTCGAAGCCGACGCCCTCCTGCTCGGGCGCGTCACGTACGAGGGTTTCGCCGCCGCGTGGCCCAACATGGGGCACGACGAGTTCGGGCAGCGCATGAACGACATTGAGAAGTACGTCGTGTCGTCCACCCTCGCCGACGAGGATGCGACGTGGGGCAAGACCTCGGTCTTGCGAGGCGACGTGGTGGCCGAGGTCACGCGGCTCACGAACCAGCCTGGGGGCAATCTGCTCGTGGAAGGCAGTGCACAGCTGGTGCAGACCCTGGTCGCACACGACCTGGTTGACGAGTACCGCCTGATGATCTTCCCGATCGTCCTCGGCGCCGGCAAGCGGATGTTCCCGTCATCCATGGCGCAACCGTCGACCCTGGCGGTCACCAACTCGCAGACGGTCGGGTCCGGTGTGGTGCTCTTGAATCTCTCGGCCCACGCGGACTCTCCCAAGTAGTTCCGGCGTTGGGATGGTCCGACTGCGGGTAGGGGGTCGGGGCTCCCCGGCCTCGATTGTTCGGTCGACGCGTACCACTGCTGGGCAGCACGTGTGGCAAGGTCGCCGTGGCTCGGCCTCAGCTGCTGTAGCGAGTGGGGATGCGGAGACGCAGCGCCGGGTTGACAAATCTCTGGAGCCGGCGTGGCATCCTGTCCAATCCCTGCAGCGCGCGCCGGCAGAGCTTTGGCCGGTTCATCAATGCAATCTCAATGCGTCGCCGGAGACGTGGCTGCATCATCGCCGCGAGTCGCTCCGCCGTTGCGGCAGCCTGAGCGGCTTCGGCCCAACGGCAACGGCTCAGCGCGCGAGCGTAGTCGTCGACGGTGGTCAGAAAGAAACGGGGCAATACGAGGTCGCGGACCCAGTACCGGTTCATCCGATCGTCGTCTTCGACCGACCTGATCAGGTTGTCGAGAAAGATCATCCTGCTGTCCAGGAATCGGAGCGACGACGAGGAATTCGTGCCCTTGGCGTGGATCCGAAAGCGGGTGAGCGGCTTGGGCACGAAGACGTGCTTCCAGTCCGCCAGGAACATCCGGACGAACAGGTCGTCGTCCTCGTATCCGGAAAGGCGCTCGTCGAAGCCACCGACGTCGACGAACGCAGTCTTTCGAAACAGGCTGGCTGACGGGAGGACCATCAGGTCGCCGGCGAGGCAGGCCGCCAGCGACGTCTTCGGATGGACGAGGTGAAACTCGCGGATGAAGCTGTGCGTGACCGTCCTCCCTTCGGAGTCCATCTCGTCGAAGTCGTTGTACGCCCAGCCGATCTCGGGTTTCTTCGAAATTGCCCGGATCAGGACCTCGAGGTGGTTCCGGCGCCACTCGTCGTCGTGGTCGAGAAACGCAATCAGGTCGCCGATGGCCAGCTCCACGCCGGCGTTACGTGCCGCCGACTGGCCCCGGTTGGCCTGGTACACCACTTTGATCGGGATCGGCGCATCGAAAGACTCGACGAGCTCCGCCGACCCGTCTGTGGACCCGTCGTCGACGACGATGACCTCCTGCGGCTGGACCGTCTGCTCGACCACACTCCGCAATGCCTGCTCGATGAAGGCGTGCCCGTTGTAGAGCGGGATCACCACCGAGACCGTCAGCTCATCATCGCTGATCATCGCCGCTCTGAACCCCCGATGGCGTCGAGCGGGTATTCCCTCGCGACCCGCTCCCCTGCGACCGGATCGTACGGCCAGCGGACGGTCCCCGGCATGATCTCGCCCGTCTTGCGTGCGAGGACGAACGCCTGGTCGCTCGCCCGCATCGTCGGCATGTCGAGGTGCCCATGGCGCCAGCCAGGGCCCGGATGGACACGCGCAACGTTCACAAACCCTTGCTCGAGCACCTCGAACCCCGTGGCCGGTCCGAACAAGACCGCGAGGCCGTCTGCGGTGAACCTCCAGAAGTCATTGGGCGCTGCATGCTCGGGCCATGTCGTCGGCGCGATCTGCAGCACTGGCGCGCCTTTCGCGAGGACCCGGTTCAGCTCCGCGGCCACCAACCATGGCGCGACGACGTGCTCGAGCAGCGAGGCGCTGAATGCGGCGGAGAACACCTGAGGGCGAAAGAAATGCGACAGCCGGTGAACGTCGCCGACAACGTCGACGTTCAAGCCGGGGTGGATGTCGACGTTGAAGACCGGGCGGCTCCCGAACCTGGCCTTCGAAGCTCTCCGAGGTCCGTCCCCACCGCCACCCGCCATCCGAGCGTGAGGACCGGCCCCGGGCGGGGCTTGCGGCAAGGAACCGGTCGAAGACGCGCTCGGCCGAATGGGACTCCTCGAGCAGGGGCAATGGGTGATCGGGCAGTTCCACCCGGGTGCTGAGCGTGCCGTCCTCCGTGTCGAGCTCCAACTGCAGGTCGGCCGACGGCCGGCCTTCGACGTACAGGGCGAAGCCACAATTCGGGGGAACGGTCCCGTCCGGAAAGAATGCGGCGACGTCGCCGCGGGCCGTGGGCCGCTGGCTCGACGCCCTGTCGCCGTTGCGGAGCGTGACGCGCTCGATCGCACGGGGGCCCGCGTGCGCGAAGCCCCGCACGTAGAGACCGGATGCGTCGCACCAGTACGCATCCAGGCCGACGACCACCTCCGGGTCGTCGACCTGAGGGGCCACGAGTGTCGGCGTGTGCCCGCCCTGCTCGGCGGCCATCGCGTCGTGGGCACGGGCGTCGGCGGCGAGGCGGAGCGCGTGTCCATCGGTGCTCGGGACGACGTCACATGCACCGGCGCAGCAGGCGAACCACGCACGCGCCACCGACGGCGAGCCGGTGTTGAGCGCCCTGATCCCGAGCAGGAAGAGCGCGTCGAGCGCAGCCCGACGATACTCTCCGTCCAAGGAACGGGCGAGGGAGTCTGCAGAGCGTTGGACTGCGTCGAGGAGCTCCGGTTCGATCGCGGGGTTCCCGTGCGCGACCAGCTCGTTGAAGGTCCGCGTCTTCCACCAGGCGATGCGCTCGGCGTCGGCAGGCACGCGATCGTCGAGTATCTCGGCAAGGCGGTCGAGCGCATGGGCCGCCGCCCGCGGTTCGCACCGTGCGAACGCGATGCAGAGGTGACCGAGGGACAGCTCTCGGATGTTCCAGGTATCGAGGTCGAGCGTGCCGCTCGCCTCGGTCCAGGAGGTGGCCGCCTGCGCAGCGAGCTCGAAGTATTCCGCAGCGCGGTCGGGCATGTCCGCGCCCGGCTAACTCGAGGATGCCCATTGAATAGGCTTCTCCGGCGAGATTCCACGCCGGCCGGGCACCGGCACGCAACGCTTCGGCACAGGCCCGTGGGTCGTCGAGGTCGAAGCCGCGCCGCACGAGCATCGCGTCGCGTGCCCGGGTGATGCTCTTCTCGGCGGCCGCGAAATCGCCGAGCATCACGGATGCGCGGAAGTGACGGGAGGCCATCCCGTTCGCCAGTGCCGTCTGGGGGCGGCGCCGCGTCGGCCGCCCGGTCGAGGTATGCGAGCAGGGCTCTTTGATTTAGCTCCGGCTTCCGGTCGACCGATGCCAATCCCTCGGCGGACGTGGCCGCGATGGTCTCGAGGGTCGCACCGCGACGCAGGACCTCGTAGTGGGTGAAGCCGGACCGCTGGAGCAACGTCTCCATGCCCTGGACGCTGGCGAGGAAGCGGTGGTGACCCGGGCTGAGAGCCTGAAGGACCTCGGCCTCGCGTTCAATCGGCGGGGCGACCACCTCGGCGGCGGGAGTAGTCAGCATGACGAACCCCTTCGGCGAGACGCTCCCGGATTTGAACGAGGAGCGGCACCGGTTCAACGACGTGTTCGACGACCTCGGACGCCAGGACGAGGTCGAACGTGCCGATATCGCCCACTTCTTCGAGAAGGCCCGTCCTGAACGTCGACGCCGAGCTCGGCGGTCCGCGTTCGGCGGCCACCCGACGGATCGACGCCGAGCGCCTCCCACCCGAAGAGGTGTTTCGCCACGTGCACGCCGAAGCCGTAGTAGCAGCCCACGTCAAGGAAGCGCCGCACCGTGCCCCTGCGGGCGTGGCACAGTGCGAGCGCGATGCGAGCGTCGATCCCCGCTCCCCCCTCGACGTAGTCGTCGACAGCCGCATCTGCAGCGGAGTAGTCGAGTTCCGGACCGACCAGGCGCAGTGACCCGCAGTTGGGACACTGCTCAACGGCGACGTCGCGGAGGGAGTTGCCGTCGACGAGCGCAATCAGACGGGTGTCAGGGTGATCGCAAACCGGACACGGCGCGGACGCCTCGCCCTCGACCCAGCGGACGCCGTGCGCCCGCACGGTTCGGTCTTGGGCGGGCAGGGGGGTGGAGCTGGTGGCGGTGGAGCGGTTCCTTCGCGGGATGGGCGCAATCATTGCAGGCGCCGGCTGATGGCCCACGTTGCCGCGCCGGGATGCCGAGAAGGGCGCGAATGGTTCAGCCGCACACTCCTGGACCTGCTTCTCTTCCCAGGTGCCTCATCGTCGACAGGAGGCACTCAGGCATCAGGACTCGACGGCAGTGGGGAGAGAGGAGCGCAGAGCCGCGAACGAGGGCAAGAGGACTGCCCAGGCGACAGGTCGGATCGGCCGCCGGCACCACCCGGGAAACGGAGGGGCGGGGCGGTCAATTGAGGGTCGAAAACGGAGACGTGCCCCTGCCCCCTCACGGGACTTCGGGGCTACCCTGAGGCTGTCGATACAAAGTGCACAACGTCATCTTCGGGAGGGAGCATCCTTCGGCGAGCAGAAGAAGAGGCCGATGGTCCCGCCCCGGCCCGGCGTGTGAGCAGTGGGTGGCGATCCATTGTGAGGAGCGGCGACAGAGCCGCTCGGGGAAAATGACGTCGTGAGAAGGTGCAGAGCACTTTTCAGTCTCCGCGGAGTCCAGGGTCCGACGATTGGATTGCTGATGGTACTTGCGGGCCTTGGCACCTCGCTCGCAGTTGCGCAAACTCCGTCGGACGCCGCCACTGCGACCAGTCCCTTTTCGGTCGTGCCATCGAGCGTGCCCCGTGTCGTTGTGACTGGACCCGTCGAGCCCGCATCTGGAATTGCTTTGCCGGGCACGACCAGCTTCAACCTGCGGGGGGTCGGCTACGAACAGAGCGAGTATTTTCTGTCAGGAACTGCGAGCAGTTATACGAGCGCTTCACCGTTGAACCCAGACGGACGATGGACCGTGACGACAGCGCAAACGGCTCCGTACAAGACTCGGATCGTTGTGTATCGTCCTATCAACCCGAAGCGGTTCGACGGAACAGTTGTCGCTGAATGGCTCAACGTGAGTGGTGGCGCCGACGCCGGAGCGGCGTGGCTAACCGATCATGTCCAGCTGATTCGCAGCGGTATGGTCTACGTCGGCGTGAGCGCCCAAGCCATCGGTGTCAATGGAATCAAGAGTTCCGATCCAACCCGGTACGGCACCCTCAACCACCCGGGCGACGCTTTCTCTTACAGCATCTACCAGCAGGCCGCAGCCGCGATCCGCCGCAACGAGGGAAGAGTGCTCAGTGGGCTCCAACCACGCCGCTTGCTCGCACTCGGCGAGTCTCAGTCAGCGATTCGGCTTGTTACCTACATTGACGCTCTCGGGCCCCAATCACGACGTATCTACAACGGCTACTTCGTCTACAGCAGCGCAAAGTTTGCCGGACCGCTCACGGATGTCAACACGCCGGAGCCTACCTTCATTCGAACAGATCTCCACGTCCCGGTCATGATGTTCGAAACCGAGACGGACCTGATCGTTGGCGGCTACGCAAGCGCACGCCAGCCCCCGACTCGGTTCATCCGAGAGTGGGAGATAGCGGGCGGAGCACACTACGACTCCTACGGCCTGGTGGAGTCCATGACCGACACCGGGAACGGCGCGGGCGACCTGAAGACGTTCGACTCGATGATCCACCCAGTGTCGTCAACATCTGCGGGCCGGATATCGTGTCCAGCGCCATTCAATGCTGGCGCCCACACATATGAGCTGCGGGCCGCAGTCGTGGCACTCAACAACTGGGTCGCCACGGGAAAGGCCCCACCGCAGTCGCCACGACTCGACATGGCTACCTCGACGACATTCGTGACTGACCAAAACGGCGAGGCCGTCGGCGGATTGCGCACTCCCCAAGTCCAGGCGCCGATCGCTGTTGTTTCTGGTGTGCCAGCCGGTGGTGGTGGATTCTGCGTTCTGTTTGGGAGGACGGTTCCCTTCAGCAGTGCGAAGCTCGCCAAGTTGTACCCGACGCACGCTTCGTTTGTACACAAGTGGGATCGTGCTGTTGCCGTCGATGTTGCCGCTGGCTACCTGTTGCCGGCCGACGCTAGGAACCTCGACCGAGCGGTGGCAGCTTCCTCCATCGGCGGCCAAAACTAGACCACACGGGTGTCCCGTGATGCCGCAACGATGATTCAGCTTTTTCAACGAGATCGCGCTCATCATTCCGTTTGTGCCGTTCTGGTGCAGTGTCCACACGCGTCTCTGCCCCCCCGTTTCCCGGGTGGCGCCGGCCGTCGCTCCTCGCCCTCGGTGCGCGGGCCCTTTCGTCCTCGCGCCGTGGCCGCGGCCCCTCTCTCCGGTTCGACAGAAGTGGGCGCTGAGGGACTCGAACCCCCGGCCTGCTGGTTGTAAGCCAGCTGCTCTAACCAACTGAGCTAAGCGCCCAAGCGCTCTGGCGCCAGGGATCCATTATGCCCAACCACGGGTGACGACCCTTCCGGGACCCTCAGCGCGGCAGGTGGTCCGCGAACGTTCTGGACCACGGGCGGGCCAGGGTCCGCAGCTCGGCGCAGCGATCGTCGCCCAGGGCCGCATAGGGAGCGGCGGCCAGCGTCGTCGGTGCCGCCCTCGATCTCCCGGCGCTGGGCGGCGCCCCACTCGGTGAAGCGGAGCTCGTCGCCCGTCTCGAGCCAACCCCGCTCGCGCAAGGCGTCGGCGGCGGCGGTCCACGCCGCATCGGGCCATCCCCGCGACGAGCGCAGGACCTGGGCCGGGACGTCGCCGGTCGCCGCGTGGGTGACCAGCGCCTCAATGCCGGACAGGCCGTGCACGACGAGGAGGGCGACGTGGCCGTCGCCCCGGTACTCACGCAGGATCGACTGCGCGTGCCACAGCTGCAGGTGCGGCTCGGCCGGCCAGCCCACGTCGGCGTGCGCGGCGGCCATCGGGCGTCCCTCCAACCCCGACGCCGACGCGGCCTCCGCCGCCGTGCGGGCCAGCTCGGCGGCTCGGCGCATCTCCTCCGACGCGACCACCGCGTCACCCAGCAGCCGGCGGAAGGCCGCGTCCACCGCGGCGAAGCGGGCACCCACCACGTCCGCCGGGGCCGCCGCCTCCCACGACGAGGGGATCGCCTCGTGGACGAGTGCCGGGTTGAAGTTGAAGAACGTCGAGACCACCACGTCCGCGGTGACCGCGCCCATCGATGCCGCCCGCGAGGCGAAATAACCGGCCCGGCCCACGATCCCCAGGCGGGCATACGCCTCGGCCGCCTCCGGCACGAAGTAGATCATCCCGTGCAGCGGCTCCAGCGTCCGCCACGTCTTGCGCGCCCGTACGGCACCCGAGTCCACCTCGCTGCGATCGCTCACAGTCCCTGCTCCCCAACCAGGCGTTGGGCCAGGGCCGGCGTCGCCGCCACGATGGGCCGGCGGCTCGTCGCGTCGCGCACCGCGAGGACCCGCCCGTCGCGTTCGGCCTCGGCGGCGCCGGCTTCGCGGCAGATGAGCAGGCCGGCCAGGTAGTCCCAGCCGTACAGCGTGCTCTCGCCGACCACCAGGTACGCGTCGAGCACACCCTCGGCCACCGCGCAGCACTCGAGCGAGGCGGCGCCCAGGGCCCGGTACTGGGCCCAGCCGGGGTGGTGGCCGGGGAAACCGGAGATGCCCACGATCGCGCTCCCGAGGTGCGCGCACCCCGAGGGGGCGATCGACGCCCCGTCCCCCTCTGCTCCGCCGCCCCGCACCGCGGCGAAGCGCAGACCCGTGGCCTGGTTGACGACGAGGCCGACACGGGGTCCCTCGGCGTCGAGCACGCAGATGCTCGTGGCGTAGAAGGGCACGCCCCGGTGGGCGTTGGTCGAGCCGTCCACCGGGTCGATCACCGCCAGCAAGCCCGACGACGCGTCCCCCGTGACCCCCGACTCCTCGGAGAGCACCGCCAGGCCGGCGCCGTGGAGCACCGGCAGCGCGGCGGCGTCGGCCGCCAGGTCGAGCCGGTACTGCCCGGGCTTGGTCCCCGCCGGGCCCCAGTCCTCGAGCGCGTCCAGCGCGGCCCGCACGGCGGCCACGGCGTCGTCGAGCACCTCCAGCAGGCGTACGTCGTCCACGGGGGACGAACCCTACCGGCCGCGACGCCGTGGCCTGCCTCAACGCGTCCGTGGCACTCCCATTAGGCTCCCCACGTTGTGGCTGCTATCGATGTCGCCGGCTACGTCGCCGACCTGAAGGACCACTCCGTCGACCACGGATTCCACGTGCACGACGAGCGGCACTTCGTGGAGACCTATTCCCTGCGCCAGGTCTGGGAGGTCGACCTGCACCCCGAGGAGGGCTGCGGCGGCCCGCTCGACCTGCACCTCGCCCTCGACGTCGACCCCCGCGTCCTGCTGTCCTTCGAGGATGCCGTGGTCCTCCTCTCCGAGGACGAGGAGCCGCCCGACGAGTTCCACTTCCCCCTCACGTTCACCTGGGCCCTGCCGCCCCTGCCCAGCGCACCCGACCTCCTCCGCCTGGCCATCGACCTGGCCGGCGTCGGGGGGATCGAGCTCCCCCTCGAGGTCTCCGCCATCGACTCCTTCGCCAACGCGACGGACGGCTCCGAGCGACGGCTGAGCATCGTGGCGCGGCATCCGGTGTCGCTGGCCCGGGTCCTCAGCGGTGAGGAGCTCCTCTGCGACGTCTTCGACCGCGCCCTCGCCGTCAGCCGCTTCCTGCTCGAGTCGGCCGAGCGCTGGCTCGCCTGACATGCGGCGGGATCGCCGCCGCGGTGGAGGGCGCCTCCTCGCCACGGTGGTGGTGGTCGCGGCGGGCGCGGTGGGGTTGAGCGCCTGCGGTGGCCAGAGCGGCCAGGCCCTGGCGCAGCAGGCCTGCATCCACGTCCACCGCTCGGTCCAGGCCTACCTGCGCTCGACCGTGGCCGGTACCCCGCCGGCGACGGTCGCCCAGCTGCAGAAGCGGGCCGATCAGGAGCTGCGGGCCGCGCTCCCGCTCGCCGCGCAGGCCAACTCGGCCGATGGCTCGTGGAACGCGCTCATGACCACCATCTCGGAGGGCGCCATCGTCGACGAGGGCCACCTCATCCCCGGGCTCCAGGCGCAGTGCGTCGTCGCCGATGCCAACCAGAACGTCAACCCGCAGACGCCGGGCTCGGGCACCACCCCCCAGAACGTGAACCCGCAGCCGGCGTCACCCGGCAGCTGAGGGAGCCGGCGCGCCGCTGCCCGCTTGCTGCGCCCGACCCGCCGCCACGATGGCCGGCATGAGCTTGGGCGCCAACCAGATACCCCCGGCATTGGTGAAGTGGACGCCGTCGGGGCGTCGGAGGACGACCCCGTCGACCGTGCTGGCGTACTTCCCCCCGGGGCACGCCGCAGCGTTGAGGTCGACGACGGAGTCGGTCGAGGGGTGCTCCGCCGCGACCTGATGGACCAGCTTGTTGAAGACGGCCAGCCGTGCCGGGTTGTCCTCGGGCCACGACGCCCCGTCGGGCTGCTCCCCTTCGTTCGTGCACGGCGCGGTCAGGTACACCAGGTGCGCGCCCGTTGACGTGACGAGCTGCGACGCCTCCTCCAATTGTTGCTTCACGTAGGCGGCGTAGACCGGGTTCAAGATGTTGGTCCACGTGCCCTGGTACTCCCGGTCGACCACCTCCCACCGCCCGGCGAGGAGCACGACCACATTGGGCTTGACCTCGTTCATGGCGTCCAGCCACTGGTAGGACCAGGGCTTCTTGTCCGCGGACTCGCCCGGTTGCAGCGGCGAACCGTCGCAGGCGGGAGGCGCGTCGTCGCGTGCGCCCATGAGCTGGACCTGCGGCCCGTTCACCACCCCGCAGCCGAGGATCCCCTTGTCGGAGAGGACGTAGCCGTAGCGGCTCTGATCAGGCGGGAAGGAGAGCCCGATCCCGAGGGTCAGCGCCACCGAGTCGCCGAAGAGGAGGACCCGCACCGGTGCCGCCCCGGCCGGCGCCCCCGGGCTGGTCGTGGTCGTGGTGCTCCCGGTGGGGGCGACAGAGCCCGGGGGGGCGCTGCTGGCCACGGCCGTCGCCCCGGTGGTGGCCGCGATGACGGCGACGAGCACCGCGCCCACCCCTGCGGGCACCACGAGCCACGCGCGCCACGTGCTGACGAAGGTCCCCATCCGGATCGGGCGCTCGACGAGGTGGAACGACACGACCGACACCCCGAACGTGACGAGCACCCGCACGGCGAACAGCTCGTAGCCGGAGACCCCGGTGCGGGCATGGTCGAGCCAGATGAAGATCGGCCAGTGCCAGATGTAGAGGCCGTAGGAGATCCGCCCCACGTAGCGCACCGGTGTCAGCGACAGCAAGCGGGGGACGACGCTCCGGGGTGCGGCGACGGCAGCCAGGATGACGCCGCCGACGGCGAGACCGATGGCGAAGAACCCACCCCGGTACGGGGACGACGACGTCGAGCTGGTCGCCACCCACAGGGCCACGGCGGCGGTGGCGCCGGCCACACCGATGAGCCCGCACACCAGCCTCCCGGTGGCGCCGGCCGGCTGCCACAGCTCCCCCTTGGCCAGGCGACCGTCCTCCTGGCTGCGCCGCGTGAGCAGCACGAGCCCGACGGCGAGCGCACACCCGATGAAGAGGCACTGCGAGCGGGTGTCGGTGCCGAGATACGCCCGGTTGGTGTTGAGACCACCGTCGTAGAGGACGTACATCCAGGTCGCCGACGCGATCGCCGCCGCGCAGCACAGCGCGAACAATGCCCGCATGCTCCGGGTGAAGTGCAGCACGCCGAGCACGACCAGCGGCCAGATCACGTAGAACTGCTCCTCGACCGCCAGCGACCACGTGTGCAACAACGGGGACGACGCCGCCGTCTCGTTGAAGTAGTTCGAGTTCACGAGAATGAAGTGCCAATTGCTCACGTAGAGCAGCGTGGACAGCGCGTCGAGCCGCAGAGCTCCGTAGGTCCCCTTGGGGACGATCACCGACGCGAAGAAGGCGACGAAGAGCATCATCAACAAGAGCGCCGGCAGGAGCCGCCGCGCCCGGCGCGCCCAGAACGCCCCCAACTTGATGGTCAGGGTCTGGCGCCATTCGCCCACCAGCAGCGAGGTGATGAGGAACCCGGACAGGACGAAGAAGGCGTCGACCCCCATGAACCCACCGTCCATGTGCGGGATCCCCCCGTGGAACATCATGACGGCCACGACGGCACAGGCCCGGACCCCGTCGAGGGCCGGGAGGTAGGCGAGACGAGTGTGCGAGACCGCGCTCTCGTCGTCCTGCATCGGGCCCATTCCTCCAGTTTCGGCTCATACCGGCACCGCCGTGAGGGTGTCGGGGATCAGACATTGTCTCAGACCCGGCCCGCCGCCCCGGGGCACCGGCGACTCGCTACCCTGAGGCCTCCTGAGCCCGCCCCGGCCGCCGGCCACAACCCTCCCCCGTCGAAGGCGTCGCGCCCGGCGCCGCCGCCGGGTGACGTTCTTCCTGGTCGTAGCCGTGCTCGGGGCCGGGAGCGCGCTGCTGGCGGCCCGGCTGGCCCGCGGCACGGCGCTCAGCCCGCTGCGGGCCCGGATCGTCGCCATCGCCCAGGGGCAGGTCGGCTACCGGACCGATCCCTCTGACACGTACTGCAACAAGTTCAGCGCCTCTTGGAACGCCGGCGCCGACGACTGCGGCAACGCGGACCTCGACGAGGAATGGTGCGCCGACTTCGCCGCCTGGGTCTGGAAGCAAGCCGGCGCCGAGGTGACGTACGGGCTCGCGCCGGGCTCTCTCAACGCCGCCTCGGCCAGTTTCTACGTCTGGGGCCTGGACCACGGCACCTGGCACCCCGTCGGCTCGCACTACACGCCGCAGCCCGGCGACGTCGCTGTTTACGGGCTCGACACCTCGGCCGTCACCGCCGTGCACGTTGCCGTCGTGACCGGCGACTCCGGCGACGACGGCGCGCCCGACGTGGTCAACGGGGACGGTGACCGCAGCGGCTTCAGCGTGGTCGAGATCGGCACGCGGCAGGCGGACGCGGACGTGAAGGGGAGCGGTGCCCCGCTCTCGGGTTACGTGTCGCCCTCGGTGCTCTCGACCTCGGCATCCTGACCTGGCCCGGGCCCACCGTCCCACGCCGCCTCGGCGGCCTGCTGGGCGGCCATCGCCGTGACGACCGCCTCGAAGACCTTGGCGGCGTCGCGCTCGATGTGGCGGCGCGCCAGCATGAGGCAGCCTGCCCCGAGGAAGGCGATCGGCAGAATGATGAGGAAGGCCGTGCGGTAGTTGTCCCCGAACTGCGCCGCGATGGCCGACGTGACGAGGGGGGCCGCCGCCGCGCCGAAGACGACCGAGGCCAGGTTGAACGCGCCGAACCCCGCCCCGCGCACGTGCGCCGGCGCGGCGTCGGACAGGCCGGCCCGTAGGGCCGGGACGCAGGCCGTCGCCGCCAGGAACCCCGCCCATTGGATCAGGAAGACCATGGAGAAGGTCAGCTTCGGGATGAACGAGAGCATGAACAGCGCGGCGCTGACGACGATGCACACGGCCGGGATCACGACCCGCGCCCCGAGGAACCGGTGCACCCAGCGGTCGGCGATACGCCCGCCGACGATCGTGCCCGGGATGCCGCCCAGGATCGCCAGCGCGCCGAACGTGCCGTTGGCCGCCTGCTGGGTGAGGTGCAGCTGGTTCTCGTAGAAGTTCGGCATCCAGGTCGCCACCGCTGTGACGACGAAGCCGACCGTCGACACACCGACCAGCGCGTAGCGCATGGTCGGAATGCGCAGGATCGTCCCCACGTCCTTGCGCAGGCCGTCCACCATGTCGCCGAGGAAGTGCCGGAACCCCTGCGGGAACAGCGGCGGCCCGTCGTCGTCGGCCAGCTCCATCTCGACGCTGTGGGTGACGTGGGCCCGGTCCGCGGTGCCGCGGCTCGGCTCGGGCAGCCGCCAGCACAGATACGCCACCAGCAAGCCGGGGAAGAGGGACACGAAGAAGGCGACGCGCCAGCCCTGCCCGTGGAAGAGCGGCCCGAGGGCGCCGCCGATGGCCAGGCCCATGCCGAGCCCCACGTAGCTCAGGCACTGCTGAATGGAGAAGGCCCGGCCGCGGCGTTCGGTGCCGTAGTAGTCGGCGATGACGCTGCTGCCGGAGGGATCGGTCACCGCCTGCCCGAAGCCGAGCGAGGCCCGGATCACGACCAGCAGGCCGAAGGCGGCGGTGGGCACCAGACCCCCCATCGCGCTGATGAGCGACCACAGCGCGATGGTCACGGCCATGGCGCGGGTCCGGTTCCAGCGGTCCGCCAGGTAGCCGGCCGGCATGGTGATGATGCCGTTCACGAGGATGAAGGCCGAGAAGAGCAGCCCGATGGCCGTGTCGCCCACCCCGAAGGCCGCCTTGATCTGGTTGCTGCTGCCCCGGACGATGTACTGGTCCATCCCGTCGACGAAGAGGGTCAGGCCGACGACCCACATGGGCCAGTTGGTGACGACCATGCGCCGCACCCCGGTCGACGCCCGCGCCGGGCCCGCCGACTGAATCGCCGCTGCCGCTGCTCCTTCGCCGGTCACGTCCGCCGCGGGTGAACGCTTCGGGGTGTGCCGTGCCTCCGCCGTGCTCACGACCGGCCCGCCGCCGTCGCTCGCCTGGGTCCCGGCCCCGTCCTTAGGTCCCCGGCGTGTAGCCGGCCGGCAGGGCGATCGACTTCAATTCGAGGAAGCTCTCGAGTCCTTCGGGGCCGAACTCCCGGCCGACGCCGGACTCCTTGAAGCCGCCGAACGGCGTGGAGAAGTCGATGGGCACCGGCGCGTTGAGCATGTACGTGCCGGTGCGGACCTGGCGGGCCACACCCAGGCCGCGGTCGTTGTCGGCCGTCCAGACCGAGCCGCACAGCCCGTAGCTCGAGTCGTTGGCGATCTCGACGGCGTTGTCGTCGCCGTCGTAGGGGATCACCACGAGCACGGGCCCGAAGATCTCCTCCTGGGCGATCTTCATTTTGTTGTCGACGTCGGAGAACACGGTGGGCTCGACGTACCAGCCCTTGGCGAACGCGGAGCCCGCCGGCCGGCCACCGCCCAGCGCGACGGTCGCGCCCTCCTCTCGCCCGCTGTCGAGATACCCCTCGATCCGGTTCCGCTGCCGCTCGGCCACCACGGGGCCGACCTCGGTGGCCGGGTCCATGGGGTCGCCCACCGTCATGGCGGAGACGCCCGAGACGACGGCGTCGACGACCTCGGCGTAGCGCGACCGCGGCGCCAAAATGCGCGTCTGCGCGATGCACGCCTGCCCGTTGTTCATGATGGAGTTCGGCAACAGCGTCGGGATGGTCGTCGCCAGGTCGGCGTCGTCGAGGATGATGGCGGCCGACTTGCCGCCGAGCTCGAGCGTGCAGCGCTTCAGCCGCTCGCCGCACAGCCCGCCGATGCGCTTGCCCCCCACCCCCGAGCCCGTGAACGAGATCTTGTCCACGCCGGCGTGCGTCACCAGGTGCTCGCTGACCTCGCGCCCGGCCGGCACCACGGACAGCACACCCTTGGGCAGTCCCGCCTCGGTGAAGATCTCGGCCAGGCGGAAGGCGTCGAGCGGCGTCTCGGGAGCGGGCTTGAAGACCACCGTGCAGCCGGCGACCAGCGACGGTGCCAGCTTGGCGGCGGCGATGAACAGGGGAACGTTCCAGGGTGCGATGGCGCCGACGACGCCGACGGGCTCCTTGGTGACCAGCACCTGCGGGTTCAACATGCCGGTCCGCACCTCGTCGAAGGCGTACGAAGTGGCGAGGTCGGCGTAGTAGTTGAAGATCATGGTGGGCGCCAGGACCTGGCCCATCCCCGAGAAGCTGATGGGCGATCCCATCTCGGTCGTGATGATCTCGGCCATGTCGCCCATCTCGGCCATGACCTGCGCGGCCACGGCGCTCAGGATGGCCGCCCGCTCGGCCGGCGCCATGCGGGGCCACGGCCCGTGGTCGAACGCGGTGCGCGCCGCCGCCACGGCCTTGTCGATGTCCGCCTCGGTGCCGTCGGGCACGCGGGCCACGACCTCCTCGGTCGACGGGGAGATCACCGCGATGGTGTCGGTCCCCTCCGGGGCCACCCAGTCGCCGCCGATGAACAAGCGGTCGTAGTCCCGAATTGCCATGTGTCCTCCCCAAGGCTCAGGGGCCCGCGCCCCGCCGCCGGTCGTGCCGGGCGGCGCTCCAAGGGTAGCTGCGCCGGGCGCCGGCCCGACAGTTCGGGCCCCGCCCGATCCCCCACCGCTCCGTGGCCGCCGGCGCCCCTCCGGGTGCCTCAGTCGATCTCGTCGCGTCGATCGATGTGGGCGACGACGCCGCCGTCGTCCTCCACCCAGCCCTTCCCGGCGGCGTACGCGACCATGCCGGAAAAGCCCTCGTCCCACGCAGCGGTGACGGCGGGCCCCGCCAGCGCGCGCAGGGCGAGCGGGTCCACCACGAGGTGCTCCCCGTCGGGCCGCAGGCGTCCCAGGCCGGCCTCGTCCACCACCCGGGCGAGGTCGCCGTCGCCCTCGACGGCCACGGAGAAACGGGTGAAGTCGTCGGGGTCCCCGAGGTACACCCTCGCCTCCGAGAGGTCGATCACGATGATCACGCCCTGCGACGCTACAGTGCCGCCTCGTGCCGGACATCAGCCAGCGCGACCCCGACGTAGTGGCCGCCACCCTCACCCGTTGGCTGGCCACCAAGAGCGCCGACGGCCGCGGGCCCGAGGTGTACGACGTCAAGGCCCCCGGCTCCAACGGGTTCTCCAACGAGACCATCCTGTGCCGCACCCGCGCCGCCGACGGGACCGAGCAGCGCCTCGTCGTCCGGGTGGCGCCGACCAAGCACCTGCTCTTCCTCGACGCCGAATTCTCGACCCAGTACCGGGCCATGCGCGCCCTGGCCGACGGCGGCTCGGCCGTCCCGCTCCCCCGCCTCGGGTGGTACGAGGACGACCCCGGGTACTTCGGCGTGCCCTTCTTCTCCATGGACCACATCGACGGCCAGGTCCCGTCGGACAACATCCCCTACACGATGGAGGGCTGGGTGATAGAGGCCACGCCCGCGCAGCAGGAGCGGATGTGGTGGAGCGGCATCGACGCGCTGGCGGCGGTGCACCGCACCGACTGGCGCGCTCTCGACCTCGGCTGGCTGGACCAGCCGGCGCGGGGCAAGCCGGGCATTGAGCAGCAGATGTCCTACTACCGCGATTTCCTCGACTGGGCCACCCAGGGGGTCAAGGTGCCCGTGATCGAGTCGACCTGGCGGTGGCTGGTCGAGCACCGGCCGGCCGAGGAGGGCGAGGTCGTCATCAGCTGGGGCGACAGCCGCATCGGCAACATGATCTGGGACGACTTCGAGTGCGCCGCGGTGATCGACTGGGAGATGGCCTCCCTCGGCCAACCCGAGATGGACCTGGGCTGGTTCCTCTACTTCGACCGCCAGTTCTCCGAGGGCCTCGGGGTGCCACGGCCGGCGGGCTTCGGCTCCCACGAGGACACGATCGAGCGCTACTCCACCCTGATGGGCCGCCCCATGCGCGACATCTTCTTCTACGAGGTGTTCTCGGGCTTCCGCTTCGCGGTCGTCATGTACCGGCTCTCCGACCTCGTGTTCGGCCGGGACGACGACATGGCGCAGGACGCGGGCATGGCGACCGACAACATCGCCACCCAGCTCCTGGCCAAGATGCTCGACCTCGAGCCGCCGGCCTAGCTTCCGGCCGTCCGGACCTCCTACGCCGGTGCGGGTCCGGGATCGGGCCCGTCGTCGGGGACGGCATCGCCCCCCGGTCCGACGGCGACGCCCGCCGCCCGCAACCGCTCCCCCAACCAGTCGGCGCCGTGGTCTCCCTGCATGGCCTCCTGCCAGCCGTCGAGGATCCGGTGCACGTCCTCGACGGAGGGGATCAGGGCGATCACGTGGACCGTGATCTTGTCCTCGTACCCGGGCGGGGCCGAGACATGGAGGCCACCGAAGGGGTCCTCGGTCACGTGGGGGACGGGCTCCCGCAGGACGTAGAGCTCGCCCGTGTCCTCGACGTAGTTCAGCTCGTGCCGCACCCCGTCCGCATCGAGCCAGTCGGTGCCCAGCTCGAGCTCGGCGGAGGGCCGGCGGCGGGGGTCGGCTTCGTAGAACTCATCGATGTCCATCGGCGGCACACTATCGCCGACCAGGGTGATCGCGGCTCCCCCGGCCACGTTCACGCATTCGACGGCCGGTGGGAGGGTTCGGGGGAGCGCCCCTCGAGACGGTGGGACCATGCCCACCGCACGGACCAAGCAGCGCGTCGCCCTCATCGACCAGATGACCGCCGAGTGGCACTCCATCGGCCGGTCTCCCGCCGCCGTCAGGGCGCTGAAAGCGGTGGCCGAGCGCGATCCGCTCCTGTCCGCACTGGTCATCGGCACCGCCGGCCGCCCGGGGTCGTGTCCGACCCCCTGCGACGTCGTCGAGCACATGCGGCGGGCTTCGGGCCGCGCCCAGCGCGAGGAAGCCGCCCGGCTGGTGCGGATACTGCTCCGCGAGTCGGGCGCCGACACCTTCATCGGCCGGATGCTCGTCCAGGCCCTGCTCCCCGGCCTCATGACGGTGGCCGGCAGGCTGCGCTGGGGCCAGGGCGGGGACTGGCAGGACGGCGAGGAGTTCTTCGGGGAGCTCCTGGCGACGACGTGGCTGATCCTGCGTGAATGGGCCGGCCAGGACCGCCCCTATGCCGTCCTCGACCTCCTCTCCGCCATTCGCTGCCGGCTGCGACGCCAGCTGTTCCGTGCCAAGGAACTGGGAGAGCGCGCGGCCACGTTCCACCAGGAAGAAGCGGCGGCGCGGGCCGCCCGGGCGGAGACCGACCTCGAGGAGCTGGCCCGGATCCTCGTCGACCTGCACGGCGCCGGCATGCGGACCGACGACGTCCAGGTTCTCTACGCCCACCACGTCCTCGGGTATTCGATCGCGGAACTCGCCGCCATGACCGGGCGCGACCGCCGCTCCCTCTACGCCCGGCGGGACCGCGGCCAGAGGCGCCTGTGCGCCTGAACGCCCCGGTGCGGTCGGCGTGGCGCGTGCGTATGGTGTGGCGGTGGTTGGTGGAGGGTCCGACACCACCGAGGGTGTGCGCTCGCGTGTGGTTCAGAGCCGCCCGAACTGGTGGGTCATCCTCGCCGTGTCGCTGGCCCTCATGGCGCTCCTCGTTGCGACGTCGGGGAGCTCGCCGCGTCCCACCCGACGTGCCGGCGCGCCGGCCTCTGCAACGTCGGACGGCCGGCGCCACGGTGACGCCGCGCCCAGCCGGAGTGACCCGACCACGGTGCAGACCACCGCGGCCACCACCACCTCGGTCCCCCACCCGGTGCCCGTGAGACCCACCCCATCCGGCTCGTCGCTGCTCTCCTCGGGCACGCCGGGCGGCACGGTCCCCGCCACCGGGCCGAGCGTCACCACGACCACGACCATCATCACCACCACCTCGACGACAGTGCCAAGCGCGGCCGCGTCGCAACCAGCCGATCGCATGCAGACCCAGGGCTATCTCGACCCACCGTTGCAGCCCTCGAACGGGTACGGGTTCACCGGCACGGGTGCCATGCAGATCTCGGTGCTCTGGTCGGGCACCACGTATCTCACCATGTCGATCAGCTGCCCCAACGGCAACCAGAACGTCGGCGGGACCTCCGCCATGGAGGCATCGCTCCCCGACGCGACCGGCAACTGCCGGGCGACGGTCAGCGAACCGTCCTCGGAATCGGCGGCGCTCACCTATACCATCACGATCGGGCCCGCTGGTGCCTAGGGCCGACGTGAGCGCACATCGGCGGAAGATCCTCGACGTCGCCGCGGCACTGCTCGCCGCGCTGCTCGCATTCACGGCCGTTCCGGCCGTCCTGTTCTTCGTCGTCGGTGATCCCCTGTCGAGCGGGCTCGGGCATACCTGGCGCCCGCTCCCGCGCGATGCACTGTGCCTGCTGACCGTTGCGGCGTGGGTGGCGTGGGTGGCCTGCTGCGCGCAGCTCGTGCGTGCCGTGGTTGCGCAGGTGCGCCACGGCGAGGTCAGCGCACCCAGGGGGGTCGCGGTCATGGACCGGATCGCGGCGCGGATCGCCGTCGGCGTTCTCGCGCTCACGAGTGTGGGCGCGCCACTCGCACTGTCGCCGGCGGCCGGAGCCGTCACGGCGCCGTCGCACGGCCACGTCGCTGCGGGCCCGTTCGCGCCCTCCCCGCTGGGAGACGAGCGTGCGGCAACGAGGTCGACCCATGTCGTGCGACCCGGTGACACGCTGTGGAGGATCGCGGACGAGCAACTGGGCGACGGTGCAGACTGGACCGCGATCGCTGCGCTCAACCTCGGGCGCACCATGGCTGGTGGCACACACTTCGTCGATCCCGATCAGATCCGTGCCGGCTGGCGGCTGCACCTTCCCCTGGCCGGCGCCGCGGACGAACACCCGCCATCCGCTGCTACCCCCAGCGGCGCCGCCGGGCGACCGGGAGACCACCTCCCCGAGCTGATTGCGCTCGGCTTGGGTTCGCTCGCCTGCGCCGCGTTGGCCCGCCAGGCCCGGAGACGGCACCGGATCGACCCGTTCACCGGCGATCTCGGGCTGAGGGGCCCGGTCTCGGACGACGCCGTCGACACGTCGACCCTCCTGCGACGTTTCGCGGACGTCCCGGCGCTCCATTCCTTCGAGGCGGCCAACTGCTTGTTGGGCCGCACGCTGGAGGGCGATCCCCCGGGCCCGAAGATCCGGGCGATCTGCGTGTCGGTCACCGGCGTGACGTTCTGGTTGACCACGCCGCACCGGGAGGCGCCCGCCGGATTCGAGCCCCTCGAGGAGGGCGCGGCATGGCACGTGGACCATGCCGCGCTCGGAGAGCAGGACTCCTTCACGCCGTACGTCCCGCTCGCTCTCCCCGTGGGCGACGACGCCGAGGGCACCTGGCTCGTCGGCCTGGGGCCCGGTGACGTGCTGCCGATCCTCGGCGAGGCGGCGCCGTCGCTCCTGCGGGCGCTGCGAGCCTCCGCCTCGGCCTGGGCGTGGTCGGACATGATCGCCGTGAGCGACGACCTGGCCGCTCCCCCCTCGGTGTCCACCGCCGGGCGAACGAAACACCACCTCTTCTTCGGCAACCCTGCATCCGTGCCCCCGGAGACGGCGCGACACGGCGCAGTGGTCACCACGGCTGCGGTCGCAGCGAGCAACCTGACCATCCTCGTCGACCGCCAGGGCGCAACGCTCCACCCGATGGGCCGTGTCCTGCGGCCCCATCTCCAGTCGGTGGAGGTGGCCGCGGCCTTGACCGAGCTCGTGGCCGCTCCCGGCGAAGGCGACGACGACCCCGGCCGCGCCGACTCCGGGCGGGCTCCGACGCCGGCAGCAGGTGAGGGGACGTCCGCTCTGTCGCCCGGCAGGGTCGAGGCGCGCCTCCTGACCATGACTCCCCGCCTGGATGGGCTGGGCGAGGACCTTCCTCCCAACCGCGCTCGCCGTGCGGTCGAGCTCGTCGCCTACCTCGCGCTGCACCGGCCCGACGGCATCACCGGCGACCGATTGCGCACGCGGGTTCTCGGCTCGTCCGACGCCGATGCCGCCTCCAAGACGCTCTTCAACACCGCGTACGCGGCGCGACGCGCCATGGGTGTCGACGAGCACGGAGAGCCCCTCTTCCCAGCCGGCAGCCGCATGGGGATCTATCAGGTCTCGCGCCACGTGACGGTCGACGTGCAGCGGGCCATCGCCCTGGCGACCGAGGGAGGGTCGCAGGCTGACCCCGCTGTGGCGATCGCCCATTTCCGCGCCGCGCTCGATCTCGTGGAGGGCGAGCCCCTGGCGAACGCGCTCTCGGGGTATTCGTGGTGGGAAGCCGAGGGACACGGAGGGCGCATCGCGGCGGTGCTCGTCGACGCCGCATGCTCCATGGCGGTCCTGGCGGCCGATGCCGGTCACTTCGAGCTGGCGCGCTGGGGTCTGGAGCGGGCGCGGCTGGTGGAGCCCTACAGCGAGGCACTCTCATGCGCCGCCATGCAGCTCGCGGCAGCCGAGGGGGACGCTGACCGTCTCCGGTTCGAATGGCGCGACTGCCAGCGCCGCGTCGATGCCCTCGACCCTGGCAGCTCGCCCTCCATGCGCACCGAGTCGCTCTACGGCGCGCTCAGTCGCCGGATCCACGTCGGTGCGGCGAGCTCCGACGTTGACCGCGCCCGCTACGCGCCCGCGGCGAGCGACTGAACGCCCAACGCCGACCCGTACGCCCGCACCACGTCCTCGAGGCGCGCCACCCGGCTGCCCTTGACGAGGAGCGCGTCGCCCGGGCCCAGCGTGCGCAGCAAAGAGACGGCCTCACCGACGTCGTCCACCCGGCCGGGGCCGTAGAGATCGGTCTGGTAGCCGACGACCTCTATCCCGAGCTCCCCGGCCTGACGCGCCACCCGCCGGTGTTCCGCCCCGGTCTGGGCGCCGAGCTCGGCCATGAGGCCGAGGAGGGCCAACTTCCTCCCTCCCCCGAGCGCGGCCAGCGAGCGGAGCGCCGCCTCGGTGGAGGCCGGGTTGGCGTTGTAGCAGTCCACGACCAGCACCGGGCCGTCCGGTGCGTGGTGCACCTCCATGCGCAGCGGCGCGCCGGTCACGCCCGCCAGCGCGACCACGACGTCGTCGAGGGGGACGCCGCACCACAGCGCCGCCGCTGCCGCGGCCAGCGCGTCCGGGACCTGCTGCGGCCCGTGCAGGGCCAGCCGCACCGCCGCGGTTCCCCACGGTGTGCCGAGGCGGAAGCGCGGGCGGAGCTCGCCGTCGAGCTCCACGTCCAGGGCGCGCACCTGGGCGTCGCCGTCCACGGCGTAGCCGAGCACCGGGCAGGGGCTGTGCGTCGCCATGGCGGCGACCCGCGGGTCGTCGAGGTTCAGGACGGCGACGCCGGACGTCGGCAGCGCGGCGACCAGCTCGCTCTTGGCGCGGGCCACACCGTCGAGGTCGCCGAAGTACTCCACGTGGGCCATGGCGACGCTGGTCACGATGCCCACGTCGGGGCGGGCCACCCGGGCCAGTTGCTCGATGTGGCCGACGCCCCGGGCGCCCATCTCGAGCACCACCCATTGCGCATCGTCGGGCGCGTTGAGCAGCGTCAGCGGCAGGCCGAGCTCGTTGTTGAAGGAGCGTTCGCTCGCCGACGTGCGGAAGACGGCGCCGAGGCAGGCCCGGAGCAGGTCCTTGGTGGTCGTCTTGCCGACCGACCCGGTGATCCCGACGACGCCACCGACGCGGCCCCGCGCCAGCACGCCCAGGTCCATGAGCGCCACCGACGTGTCGGCGACCCTGATCGCCGTCCCGCCGACCGGTGCCCGCATGGTCAGGTAGGCGGGGGCGCCGGCCCCGAGCGCGGCGGCGACGAAGGCATGACCGTCCCGCTCGGCGACGATCGGCACGTAGAGCTGCCCCGCCGCCAAGGTCCGGGAGTCGATGCTGGCGCCGTCCACGGAGACGTCGGGCCCGACCAGCTCTCCGCCGAGGTGGGCTGCGAGTTCAGATGTGGAGAATCGCACGCATTGCCCTCGCGGCCGATTGTATAGCCTCGGTCGATGCCTGATCCGGGAGACCTGGCCGTCGTCTACGGCGGCCCCTCGGCCGAACACGAGATCTCGTGCATCTCGGCGCGGCGCATCGTCGTGACGGCGCTCGACGCGGGATTCACCGTCACCCCCATCGGGCTGACGCACGACAAGCGGTGGGTCGACGCGCGGCAGGTGCTCACCGGCGCGGGCTCGGTCGACGCCCTCGCATCGCCCGACGACCTCCTGCACCACGATCCGGACGTGGAGCTCGCGCACCTCGAAGCCGGCCTGCCGCCCGGCGCGGTGGTGTTCCCGGCGCTGCACGGTCCCTTCGGTGAAGACGGCGTGATCCAGGGGCATCTCGAGGCGCTGGACACCCCCTACGTGGGTGCGGGCGTGCTCTCCTCCGCCATCTGCATGGACAAGGGCATCGCCAAGGCCGTCCTGCACGACGCCGGCCTCCCGGTGGCGGCGTGGCGGCTGGTGTCCCGCTCGTCGTGGTCGGCCGAGGCGATGGAGGAGGCGATGGCGGCTCTGGGTCTCCCCGTCTTCGTGAAGCCGGCCAATCTGGGGTCGTCCATCGGCGTGGCCAAGGTGCCCGATGCCGCGGCGTTGGGCGACGCGGTGCTGACCGCGTTCGAGTTCGACGACCACGTGATCCTCGAGGAATACATCCGGGGCCGCGAGCTCGAGCTCGCCGTGATGGGCAACGAGGACGTCAGGGTGTCGCGGGCGGGCGAGATCGTCGCCAGCCGCGAGTTCTACGACTACGAGGACAAGTACGTCCTGGGCACGGCCGAGACCATCGCCCCGACCGACCTGACGGCCGCCCAGCTGGCCCACGCGCGACGCGTGGCCTCGGCCGCCTACCGGGCCCTGCGCGTGGAGGGGCTCGCCCGCGTCGACCTCTTCCTCCAGGACGACGACGAGATCGTGGTGAACGAGGTGAACACCATGCCCGGGTTCACGCCGATCTCCATGTTCCCGATGCTGTGGGAGGCCGAGGGCGTGTCCTTCCGGACCGTCGTCGAGCAACTCGTCACGCTGGCGCGGGCCCGACACGCGCGTCGGCGCCTGCTCCGCACCCACCGGGCGCCCTGAGCCCTGTCAGCGTCCGGGTCGGCGCCGGGGCCGGGCGGCCCGGCGCGCCGCCTCGCGCACGCGGACGCCGGGGAGGACCCACAGCACATAGGAGGCGCTCAGGGCGCCGGCGACCACGATGATGGCGAGCGGCGCCGGGTTGAACCTGTTCTGCACGGACAGCGACGCCGTGAGGGCCAACACGGCGAAGAGGACCACCCCCAGCGGGCCGAGCACGGCGAGGCCGCGGACGCGGAACGGGCGCGGCGTGTCGGGCTGGCGCCGCCGCAGGCGCAGGGTGCAGAAGCCGGCGACGCCGTAGATCATCGCCTCGAGCGCCGCCCCGACGGCGACGAGGACCTGCCAGGCGTGGGTGACGGCGACGACGAGGGCGACGGCGGCGGAGGCCACGCCGAGGACGACCACGGGCACCCAGGGCACGGCGCGGTCGTTGAGATGGGCCAGCCGGCGCGGCAGGGAGCCCTCGCGGGCGGTGCCGTAGATGAAGCGCGATGCGGTGATGAAGCCGCCGTTGAACGTGTTGAGCGCGGTGACCGCGGTGACCCCGGCCATCACCCACAGCCCGGAGTGCCCGATGGCGGCGACCCCGAGGTAGAGCTGGGGGTAGGCGGACGTGAGCTCGTTGTGGGTCAGGGTGTGGCTCATGGCCACGGCGGCGACCGAGCACACGACGCACAGGATGCCGATGGCGATCAACATGCCGCGGTTGATCGACTCCGGTTTCCGGACCTCCTCGGCGCTCGTCGTCACCCACTCGAACGCGCTGTAGAGGAACACGCCGAGCGCGACCGCCTCGAGGAGGTCGCCGGGCCGGTGCCCGTGCAGGGGCTGGAGCGGGGTGTGCAGGCCGTGCCCGCTGTGCACGAGGGCCAGCAGGCCGATGCCGAGCGTGGCCAGCACGACCACGGTCGTGGCAACGTCCTGGAGCAACCCGGCCACGGTGATGCCGCGCAGGTTGGTGGCGACGGCGACGGCCAGGAGGCCGACGATCCAGAGGGACGCCACCCAGGCGGGCTCACCGAAGGCATGGGCCAGCGCGCTGCCCACGATGAAGGCGTCGGAGGCGATCACCAGGATGATCGTCGTCATGTAAGTGAAGGTGATGGTCAGCGCGGCGCGGTCGTCCATGGCCCGCTTCATGTAGAGGCGGATGGCGGCGGCGGTCGGGAACATCCCGTTGAGCTCGCCGAAGAAGCCGTAGGCCAGGAGCGCGAGGACTCCGGCGACGATGATCGGGATGAAGGCGGAGTCGCCGCCCACATAGGCGACGAGGCCCGCGGCGGCAAGGTACTCCAGGGCGGCGAACGCCAGGCCGGTCGAGGTGGTGACGACGGTGCGCAGTCCGAGCGCCCGACGCAGCGTGGCCCGGGACGCGAGGGTGGCGTCGGTCATCGCGGGCGCGCCGGCTCAGGTGTCGAGGAAGGCCACCATGGAGATGGCGTCGATCCGCATGACGTCCTGCTGCGACCCGGCCAGCGTGATCTCGCCGGACATGTACTTCTCCGACGGGTTGAGGTCGCCCCAGAACATGTCGCAGAAGTCCTCGCTGCTACCGGTCACGACCACGTCGGGCTGCCCCTCGTGGCCCACCGCGAGCTCGGACAGCTGCTGGTCCGCCACCCGCATGGTGTAGCCCTGCGAGGTGTCGGTCGTGACGAAATGGATGACGCGGTCCCAGCCCTTCACCATTCTGGTCAGGCGTGGGTTCCCGTTGCTGCGGGTGCGCCACTCGGCGAACGCCTCGAGCAGCTCCTCAGTCGAGGCCAACCGGCTCTCCCTTCAGCGCCGCCAGTACCTCGTCGGCGGCTCGCCGGCCTGCGGAGAGCGCGCCGTCGAGGTAGCCGCACCACTGTGTCGCCGTCTCCGTCCCGGCCCAGTGCAGCGGCCCCACCGGTTCGCGCAGGGCCGGTCCCAGCGCCGTCAGCGCGCCGGGAGAGCTCACAGCGACCGGCCCGCCCCGCGTGAACGGCTCGGCCGGCCAGTGCTGCTCGACGACCTCGATCGGTGTACGTGCCCGGGGGCCGAAGGCGCGCTCGAGGTCGTGCAGGACGCAGTCCCGGCGCGCCTCGGGCCCGGCGCGCTCGAGGCGGCGGCAGTCGTCACCCGCGATGAAACCGACGATGGCGCCGTGGGAGGCGTCCTCGGGCGAGTTGTCGAACGTGCTGCCCAACGCGCTCTCGGGAGCGACGATCTGGCCGTTGAGGCCGTCGTCGCGCCAGAAGGGGCTCTCGTAGAGCACGTGCACCTTGGTGACGGCGCCCATGGGCATGCGCTGGCACAGCTGGTCCCGGCGCCCGGGGAGCGCCGGCGTGTAGGCGAGGCGGCCGCAGAGCGCCGGCGCCATGGCGAAGACGGCCCGGCCAGCGCGCACGGACAGCCGGCGGTGCGCGCCGGTGCAGTCGGCCGGGTCGTCACCGGGGGCGACCAGCCGGGCGCCGACGACCACTTCGTTCGGGCCGTGGGCCACCGTCTCGGCCGGCGCACCGAGGATCACCCGGTCCCCCAGCTCGGCCGCCATGCCCTGGGCGAGCTGCTGCGAGCCGCCGGCGAAGCGGGCCTCCTGCGCGCCGCCGGTCGTGCGGGCGAGGTTGGTGAGGCCGCCGCCGGCGTGGAGGTAGAAGAGGGCGAACAGGAGCGAGAGCTCGCCCGACCCGGTGCCGAAGATGGCCTTGACCGCGACCTCCAGGATGGAGCGGGCCGACGCGGAGGACAGGTGGGCGTCGAAGAAGGTGGCCAGCGTCTGCGCATCGAGGGCGGCGGCGTCGGGTGCGCCCCACGGCGCGTCGACCGGGACCTCGAAGGCGGCCAGGTCGAGGTCCAGCATGCAGGCGATGCCGTCAGCGGCGCCGTCCGGGTCCGAGGTCGGGATCAGCCCGACGTAGGGCTCGCGCCGGCCGTCGCGCAGCTCGACGCCCTGGCCGACCGTGTGCGTCGGGAACGTCACCACCCCGAGCTCGGCGGCCAGGGCGGCCAGGTGGTCCTGGGTCGGCCCGATCCACTGCCCGCCGCGGTCGATGGTGAAGCCCGCCCCGGTGACGTCGGTGAAGGACCGTCCGCCGACGCGGTGGCGGGCATCGAGCACCAGCACGTCCACCCCGGAACGGGCCAGGTGGCGGGCGGCGGCGAGGCCCGAATAGCCCGCCCCGACCACCACCACCTCGCACTCCCTGACCTGCTCGGCCATGTCCCCGTCGCTCCCCGCGGGCCGGGAGGCCCGCGATCGGCCACCATAGGCGCAGGTCCCACGGGTGCTGCGAGCACCCGTTCTGTACCGTGCGGAGTGTGGTGATGACGTTCGAGGGCTTGGAGAGCGACACCTGGGAGGCCCTGCCGGGCGCCAGCCGTCTCACCATCGCCCAGCGCGAAGCCATCGAGTCGGAGGAGCCGCTGCTCTGCGTCGTCGCCGGCGCCGGGGCGGGCAAGACCAGGGTGCTCACCCTGCGGGTGGCCCGCCGGGTCCGCGACGGATCCATCGAGGCCGATCGCACCCTGGTCACGACGTTCAGCCGCAAGGCGGCCGACGAGCTGCGCACCCGGCTGTGGTCGCTCGGCGTCTCGGGGGTCAAGGCGGGCACGTTCCACCGCACGGCGCTCGGCCTGCTGCGCGAGCACCGTGAGCTGCGGGGGCGCCCGCTCCCCCAGCTCCTGCCCGACCGCAGGCGCCTCCTGGCCGACGTCACGACGGGTGACCCGCGCCGGACCCGGGCCCTCGACGGCGAAATCGGGTGGGCCAAGGCGCGGCTCGTCTCACCCGGGCAGTACGAGGCCGAGGCGCGGCGGCACCGCCGCCGCAGCGGCATCAGCGCCGACCAGGTGGCCGACGCTTATGCCAAGTACGAGGCCGAGCGCGCCCGCCGGCGGCTGCTGGACTTCGACGACCTGATCGTCGCCTGCGCCGACGCCCTGGCCGGCGACCGCGAGTTCGCCGACTCCATCCGCTGGCGCACCCGCCATCTCTTCGTCGACGAGATGCAGGACGTGAACCCGGCCCAGTTCCGCCTGCTGACGACGATGCTGGCCGACGAGCCCGACCTCTTCGTCGTGGGCGACCCCAACCAGTCGGTGTACGGCTTCAACGGCGCCGACCCCACCCTGCTGGACCGCCTCCCCGAGATCCTGCGGGGCACCAAGGTGATCCGCCTCGACGAGAACCACCGCTGCACCCCCCAGGTGGTGGCGGTCGCCACCGCCGTGCTGGCCGACGGCGGCGCAGCGGGAGCGGTGGTGCCACCGCGTACGACCCGCGTCGACGGGCCGGTGCCCACCGTCGTCGCGCACGCCACCGAGAACGACGAGGCCGTCTGGACGGCGGCCCGGGCCAAGATGTCGCGCACCCCGGGGCGGAAGTGGTCGAGCATCGCAGTGCTGACCCGCACCAATGCACAGCTGGCCAAGGTGCAGGCCGCCATGGATGCGGCCCGGGTGCCCAGCCGCATCGCGGGGGCCGACCTCGGCCCTGCGTCCGACCTGCGCGGGGACGGCCGCCGCGGCGCGCCCGACGAGGACGACGAACTGGGGGCCGGGGCCGAAGCGGCGGAGGACCACGACCGCGTGGTGCTCACGACCTTCCACCGGGCCAAGGGCCTGCAGTGGCCGACGGTCATCGTGCTCGGACTGCGGGAGGGGCTCATGCCCATCGCGTCGGCGCAGACCGCGGCCGCGGTCGAAGAGGAGCGCCGCCTGCTCTACGTCGCCCTGACCCGCTCCGAGGAGGAGCTGTGGTGCAGCTGGTTCGAACGCTCCGGTGACGAGTCGTCGGGCGCGAGCCGGGGACCCAGCCCCTGGCTGGCTCCCATCGAGCGGACGATCGCCGCGCTCGAGAAGGAGGCGGCGCCGACGGCCGCGGCGGAGGTCTCCGCACACGTGGCCGAACTGCGGCGGCGGCTCGCCGAGGCCGCCGAGGGGTCGGACGCGGGGCGGTAGGGGCCGGTAAGGTCGGTCCGCCCGATCGATCCGAGGTGGGGGTGGCGTCACATGTCGGAACTCCTGGAACAGCTGCGCAAGGCCGTCGGCGAGGGCCACGTCGTGCCGGGAGACGCCGTCCATGCGGACTACACCCACGACGAGGCGCTGACCACCGTGCCCGTGGTCCCGCTCGCCCTCGTCCTGCCCGGCTCCACCGGTGAGGTGTCCGAGGTCCTGAAGGTGGCGAGCGAGCACGGGGTGCCGGTCGTCGCCCGCGGCAGCGGCACCGGGCTCTCGGGAGCGGCCGTGCCGGTGGCCGACGGCATCCTGCTCGCCTTCGACCGCATGAAGCGGATCCGCGAGATCGACACCGAGAACCAGGTCGCCGTGGTGGAGCCCGGGGTGACGCTCGAGCAGCTCAACGCCGAGCTGGCGCCGCTCGGGCTCATCTACCCCGTCTCGCCCGGCGAGCAGAGCGGGTCGCTCGGTGGGAACGTGGCCACCAACGCGGGCGGCATGCGCGCCGTGCGCTACGGGGTGACGCGCCACCACGTCCTGGGCCTCGAGGTGGTGCTGGCCGACGGCAGGGTGCTGCGGACGGGCGGCAAGTTCGTCAAGTGCTCGACCGGTTACGACCTGACCCAGCTGCTCATCGGCTCGGAGGGCACCCTGGCCGTCACGACCGAGGTCACGGTGAAGGTCCAGCCCCGCTTCACCGCGTCGTCCACCGTCCTGGCGCCGTTCGGCACGCTCGCCGAGGTGGCGCACGCCGTACCCCACATCGTCAACAGCGGCATCAACCCGTCCATCCTCGAATACGTGGACACCATGGTGATGGCGGGGATCACCCGGGCGGCGGGGCTCGACCTGGGTATCCCCGAGGACGTCAAGGCGGGCACGCTCGCCTATCTCGTGGTCGTCCTCGAGGGCATGGAGGCCGACCGGGTCGAGGACGACGTGGTACGCCTCGGCACGCTGCTCGAGGAGCTCGGGGCCCGTGACGTCTACGTCCTCCCGGCGACCTCGGGGGCACAGCTCATCGCTGCCCGCGAGCGTGCGTTCTTCGTCGGCAAGGCGGCGGGGTGCGACGACCTCATCGACGCCGTGCTGCCGCGGGCGGCCATCCCCGACTACCTGGCGCAGGTCGCGCAGCTGGGGCAGGAGCACGGCGCCCTCGTCACGGGCTGCGGGCACATCGGTGACGGCAACGTCCACGTGACGGTGTTCCAACCCGACGACGAGCGCCGCTCCGCCCTCATGCACGCCAGCTTCGAGCTGGCCCTCGCCGCCGGCGGTGCCATCTCGGGTGAGCACGGCATCGGCACGGCCAAGCTGCCGTACTTCCTCGAGATGGAGGACCCGGTGTCGCTGGAGCTGATGCGGTCCATCAAGCGCATCTTCGACCCCGAGGGGATCCTCGGGCCCGACCGGCTGCTCGGGCTGGCGCCGACGGGGGCCGCGTCGTGAACGGCGCCCGCTCGCTGCTGTCCACGCTGGTCGATGGCGGCGTGGACGTGTGCTTCGCCAACCCGGGCACCTCCGAGATGCACTTCGTCGCCGCGCTCGACGACGTGCCGGCGATGCGCGGCGTCCTGTGCCTCTTCGAGGGCGTCGTCACCGGCGCGGCCGATGGCTACGGGCGCGTGGCGGGCCGCCCGGCGGCCACGTTGCTGCATCTCGGTCCCGGGCTCGGCAACGGGCTGGCCAACCTGCACAACGCGCGGCGGGCGCGGACGCCCGTCGTCAACATCGTCGGCGACCACGCCACGTACCACGGGCGCTACGACGCGCCGCTCCAGTCCGACATCGCCTCCATCGCCGGCGCCGTCTCGGGGTGGTACCGCTCCTCCGCCCGGGCCGACGACGTGGCCGGGGACGCCGCCGATGCCGTGGCGGCCGCGCTGGGGCCGCCCGGTTGCGTCGCCACCCTGGTGCTGCCGGCCGACTCGTCGTGGTCGGAGTCGACCACCGGGCCCTGCCCGCCGCGGCCGCGGGGTCGGCCCTCCGTGGTGCCGGCGGACACGGTGGAGGAGGTGGCCAAGGCCCTGCGCTCGGGCGAGCGGTCGGCACTGTTCGTGGGCGGCACCGCGGTACGGGCGGACGCCCTGCTCGCGGCCAGCCGGGTCGCCGCGGCCACGGGAGCCGCCCTGCTGGGCGAGACCTTCCCGGCCAACCTCGAGCGGGGGGCGGGGTTGCCGGCGGTGGAGCGGCTGGCCTATCTGGCCGAGATGGCCCAGGCCCAGCTCGACGGCGTCCGCCATCTCGTCCTGGTCGACGCCAAGGCACCGGTGTCGTTCTTCGCCTATCCCGGCAAGGCGAGCGACCTCGTCCCGGCCGGCTGCACCGTCCACACGCTGGTGCGCCCGGGCGAGGACGCCGGCGGCGCGCTGGAGGCCCTGGCCGAGGCGCTCGGCGCCCCGACCGACGGAAGCGTGCTCGCCCCCGCGGGCCGACCCGACCGGCCCACGGGGGCGGTCTCGACCGAGTCGCTGGCGGCCGCCGTCGGGGCGACGCTGCCCGAGGGGGCCATCGTGGTGGACGAGGGCAACACGTCGGGCCTCTTCGTTTCCGGCGCGACCGCGGGCGCGCCGCGCCACGACTGGCTCACCTTGACGGGCGGGGCGATCGGCATCGGGCTCCCGATGGCGACGGGAGCTGCGGTGGCGGCTCCCGAGCGCCCCGTGCTGTGCCTCGAGGCGGACGGCAGCGCCATGTACACGCTGCAGGCGCTGTGGAGCCAGGCCCGTGAGGGCCTGAACGTGACCACCGTCGTCCTGTCCAACCGGAGCTACGCCATCTTGAACATGGAGCTGCACCGGGTGGGCGCCGACGCCGGCGGCCCGCAGGCCCGGCGGCTGCTCGACCTCACCGATCCCGAGCTCGACTTCTGCGACCTGGCCCGTGGCATGGGCGTGCCGGCGCGTCGGGTGGAGAACGCGGAGGACCTCGCGACGGCGCTCGAAGCGGGCTTCGCGGAGCCGGGGCCGGCGCTCATCGAGGTGCCGTTGTAGGTCGGCGGTGCCCCGAGCACCCGGTCGCGAATCACAACAGGTGCACAACGGAATCAATCCCCGAACAACTAAGAAGGACCTAAGTCCCGAATAGGTTCCAACGGCTCTATAGCGCTCACCCCCAGGCCTGTCAGCATGCGAATTGCAAGGGCGGTGTTCTCCCCCGGAGACCACGCCGGGGATGGGGTCACCGAGGAGGCGCAGATGCGGATGGAGATGGACAGTCCACTCTCAGATGCCCGCTCCATTGACGCGGCGCTCGAGCGCCTCCGTCAGGATCTCTTCGGCAGCCCGTCGTCCCAGGACGAAGCGGTCGCCCCAGGCTCCGACACCATCGACTTCGCCTCGCTCGAACTCGAGGTGGAGCGGATGCGCAAGCGGTTGGCGATCTGGGAGATCTTCATGACGTACATGCGCAACGGGGCCCGGAGCTGGCCCGACGTGCAACGGTCGCTGACGAAGGAAGACTTCGACAAGATCGTTGCCATCTGCGACGGCGTCCCGCTGCGGGACCTCCTCTTGGACCTCCGCTAGACGACAAATCGAACAACCAGGGAACCGGCACCCAAAGGTCTCCCCAGCGCTTGACCGAGCGGCTTCGGCCGCTCTTGGCGACGGCCAAGCGCTGGGGGCACAAGAAAGGTGGCGCGGCGAAGGCGAGGGGCGCCACCCGTTCACCGGGTGGCGTCGCCGCGCCAGGCCTCACGTCGGTTCCGGCCGAGCGCCCGGCGGGCACGCGACATCCCGGGATCTCCTCAGTGCAGCTGCAGCACGTGGTACACCACGAACGCCGGCCAGACGAGGGACTTCAAGAAGGCCAGGATGACGAGCCAGAACGTGCCCGAGTGGGTGTGGATGTAATACACCAGGGCGCCGATGAAGCCCAGGAACCAGATGCCCCCGGCGGCGCCGGTCTTGGCACCGGACCGGTTCGATCCGCTGGTCGTGGTGTCGGTCATGGATGCACCTCCGTTGTCGAGGTCGGGCTGAACGGGGTCAGATGTCGCCGAAGTCCACCACCACCGGGGCATGGTCGGACGGCTTCTTGCCCTTGCGCGCGTCGCGGTCCCGGAACGCTCCCGTCGCCCGCTGCACGAGGTCGTCGCTGACCAGCACGAGGTCGATGCGCATCCCGCGCCCTTCGTGGAAGTCGCCGGCCCGGTAGTCCCACCACGTGAAGGTGCCGGGCTCGTTGAAGCGCCGGAAGACGTCGTCGAGACCCCATCCTTCGACGTGTCGCAGCGCCGCCCGCTCGGGCTCGCTGACGTGGGTCGCGCCGACGAATGCGGCGGGGTCCCACACGTCGCCGTCGGCGGGTGCCACGTTGAAGTCGCCGCAGACTGCGACCGAGGAGCCGGAAGGACAGGTCTCGTCGAGGACGGCCCGGAGGCGCGCCAGCCACGCCAGCTTCACCTCGTAGAACTCGTTGTCGAGGGCCCGGCCGTTGGGGACGTAGACGGAGAACACGCGGGTGCCGGCGCATGCGGCCGACACGATGCGGCACCCGTGCTCGTCGTCCGCCGTGCCGAAGCCACGGATGACTTCGCCGAGTCCGACCTTGCTCAAGATGGCCACGCCGTTCCAGCGGCCGTCGCCGTGATGGGCGGACTCGTAGCCGAGTGCGGCGAAGTCCTTCTCGGGGAACTTGTCGTCGGCTTGCTTGGTCTCTTGCATGCAGATCACGTCGGGTTGGTTCGCCTCGATCCACTCGGTCACCCGGGGCAGGCGCGCCGTGAGCGAATTCACGTTCCAGGTGGCGAGGCGCATCAGGCGGCGTCCCCGTCCACGATCACGAACAGGAGCTCGGCCTCGCAGGCGGTCCGGCCCCCCACCGAGGCGGTCCCATGGCCCTTCCCGGCGCGAGCGGACAGGCGGTCCATGGCCACCTCGAGCTCGAGGGTCTCGCCGGGCACGACCTGGCGGCGGAAACGGGCCCGCTCGATCCCACCGAAGAGGGGCAGCTTTCCGACGTAGCGCGGGTCGAGCAACACGGCGATACCGCCGAGCTGCGCGAGCGACTCGACCATGAGCACGCCCGGCAGGGTCGGGCGGCCGGGGAAGTGGCCTGCGAAGAAGGGTTCGGTTCCGGTCAGCTCCCAGGTGCCACGGGCCGAGACCCCGGGCTCCACTGCCGTCACATCGGTCACGAAGAGGAAGGGGGGCCGGTGCGGCAGCACCTCGTCGGGCCGCGGCAGCGCCCTCATCGCGGTCGCGCCCTGGCTGCCTTCTTGGCGGGGGCCTTCTTGGCCTTGGCCGCCTTCTTGGCGGGCGACGCCGTCTTCTTGGCCGCCTTCTTGGCGGGCGACGCCGTCTTCTTGGCCGCCTTCTTGGCGGGCGACGCCACCTTCACCGGGGCGGCAGCCGCCTTCTTGGCCGGGGCCTTCCTGGCGAGAGCCTTCTTGGCCGGGGCCTTCTTGGCCGGCGCAGCGGCCTTCTTCTTCTCCGCCGGCTTCGACCGGACCGCCGTTGACGACAGGGCCAGCTCGGCGACACGGCGGGGCGGATCCAGGCCGGCCAGGACGAACGGGCGCAGCTCGCCCTTCTTGAGCACCTGGCGCGCCTTGTTCGGGGGGGGTGTCCCCATGGCGGTCAGCGGGATGTAGCAGTGCAGCACTCCCCCGCCGGGCATGGAGACGTCGACCATGGCGCCGTGCGAGGTGAAGGAGACCACCTCGCCCTCGATCGTGCTGCCCACGGTGAAGGCAGCGACGAAATTGATGAAGGCCAACGGCTCGTTGACCGCCGGCGGCGGGCCCGACTGCTTCCTCCGGGGCTGGGACTGCTGGGGGGAGCGCGCCGCGCTCTTGGGCTGGGAGCCCTTGCCCTCGGCGCGCTTGCCCTCGTCCTTCTTGGCCCGGGCGCCACGCTGCGGTGCCGCCTTCTTGGCCGCGGTGTGCTTCTTGGCGGTGCCCTTCGACTTCTCGGGCTTCGGCGGGTGGAGGGCCTCCTCGACGGCCTCGTCGAGGGCGCTCGAGAAGACGGGGTCGATCTTGGCCCGGCCCGGCGGCGGCGCGGTGGGCGTGATCGGCCACGAGGTGTCCACCCGTGCCGGCGCCGACTTCTTGGCCGACTTCTTGGCCTTGGACGCCTTCTTGGCCGCCTTCTTGGCGGCGCGGGCCAACTCGGCCGCCTTGGCCGGCGCCGAGTCGGGGTCCTTCTTGGCCTTGGCCTCGGCCGTGGCGGCCCGGCTCTTGGGCCCGCGGATGGGCAGGCGGGGCGTGAAGATCCACCCCACCCCGGGGACGGGCTTGCCACCGATGAGACGGCCGTCGTCGAAGAGCCACGGGTGCTCCCCGTGGAACTCCTGGAACGAGTCGTTGGACAAGACGATGGCATTGGTCCGCTCCGCGATGCGCAGCACGAACGCGTCCCCCCGGCCGATGGCGCCTGCCGGCGGGGAGACGATCTCCCCGTTGAGCATCGCCTGGCGGACCTCCTCGCGTTCCTCGTCCGACACGCGATGCTCGAAGGTGGCGTCGACCACCACGATGATGCTCGAGCCCGGATCCTCCGCGGCGTACGCGCGCACGGCCTCGTCGAGCTGCTTCAGGCTGGGGAGGGTTCGTCCTTCGGTGGCCAGGTTCGACCCGTCCACCACGACGTGGTGTTGTTCAGCCAATGGACCGTCGCAAGAGATCAGCCTGCTCCAGTTGGTGCAGGGCGGCGCTCCCGATGGCGGGACTGGCCGATTCGGGTCGGCTCACGTGGCGGAGCTTCAGGCGGTCGGGCAGGCACGCATGCAACCGCGCGTGCACGAAGGACCAGGCGCCCATGTTCTCGGGTTCCTCTTGCAACCACACCACCTCTGTCGCCCCGCTGTAGCGCTCGAACACGTCGGTCAGGAGCTCCACCGGCCACGGATAGATCTGCTCCACCCAGACGATTGCGATCCGGGACGCCTCGTCACCTTCGAGTTCGGCGCGCCGCTGCTCGGCCTCGTGGCCGATCTTGCCGCTGCACAGCACGATACGGCGGACGGCGGCCGGGTCCTCGGCCGACCCGTCGTCGATGAGAGGCCGGAACGACCCGGATGCGAGGTCGGTGAGGGTGGAGCGCGAGGCGTGCGCCCGCAGCAGCGATTTCGGCGTCACGACGACGAGAGGCCGCTGGGGGGTCAGCAGTGCCTGGGACCGCAGCAGGTGGAAATACTGGCCGGACGTCGAGGGGATCGTGACCCGCATGTTGCCGCGGGCGCTGAGTGAGAGGAAGCGCTCGAACCGGGACGAGGAGTGCTCGGGCCCCTGGCCCTCGTACCCGTGAGGCAGGAGCAGGACGAGGCCGGAGTACTGGGCCCACTTGTTCTCGGCGGCCACCAGGAAATTGTCGATGATGATCTGCGCCCCGTTGACGAAATCGCCGAACTGGGCCTCCCAGGCGACCAGCGCCTCGGGAGCTTCCACGGAGTAGCCGTACTCGAATCCCACGGCGGCGTACTCCGAGAGCAGGGAGTCCCGGACGGTGAAGTTGCCCATCTCCCCCGCCGGCACGAGCTGGTCGGCCCCGATGCGGTGCAGGCCGTCGCGGATGTGGGCCAGCGGCACGTACTCCTGGCCATTGGCGTAGTCCACCAGCACCGCGTGGCGATGGCTGAATGTGCCGCGCCGGGTGTCCTGACCCGTGAGGCGCACGTTGACGCCCTGGTACATCAGCGAGCCGATGGCGAGCGCCTCGGCGAGCGCCCAGTCGACGTGCCCGCCGGCGACGAGCTCGTCGCGCTGGGCGAACTGGCGCTCGAGCTTGGGATGGAGCGTGAAGCCGTCGGGGACGGAGCGCACCACCGCCGAGAGCGCCCGCAGCACGTCGGGCTCGACCCCAGTCTCGACCAGCGGGAATTGCGCCGGCCCGGCGTCGGGCACGGGAAGCTCGGTCGGGGCCAGCGACGGCTCCTGGCGCACCTCGTCGAGCACGACCTGCAGCTTGGCGTTGAAGTCGTCGAGCGCGGACTCGGCCTCCTCGAGGGTGATGTCGCCCCGGCGGACGAGCGTCTCGGTGTAGAGCTTGCGCACCGAGCGCTTGGCTTCGATCCGCTGGTACATGAGCGGTTGGGTGTAGCTGGGGTCGTCGCCCTCGTTGTGGCCGTGCTTGCGGTAGCAGACCAGGTCGATGACCACGTCCTTGTGGAAGGTCTGGCGGAACATGAAGGCCAGCCGGGCGGCGCGCACGCAGGCCTCGGGGTCGTCGCCGTTGACGTGGAAGACGGGCGCCTGGACCATCTTCGCCACGTCCGTCGGGTACACCGACGTCCGGGCCGACGTCGGCGCGGTCGTGAACCCCAGCTGGTTGTTGATCACCAGGTGCACCGTGCCACCGGTGCGGTAACCCGAGAGGCCCGACAGGTTGAGGGTCTCGGCCACGACTCCCTGGCCGGCGAAGGCGGCGTCGCCGTGGACGAGGACGGACAGGCACGGGAAGCCGAACGTGCCGTCCGCGGCGGCAGCCGGTGTGCCGTCCGTCGGCGGTGAGATCCGGTCCTGCTTGGCCCTGGTCATCCCCTCCACGACGGGGTCCACCGCTTCGAGGTGCGAGGGGTTCGACGCCAGCGTGATCGGGAGCTCCTCGCCGGCGCTGCCATGGAAGACTCCGCGGGCGCCCTTGTGGTACTTCACGTCGCCCGAGCCCTGGACCGACTCGGGGTCGAGGTTCCCTTCGAACTCCTCGAAGATCTCCTTGTACGACTTGCCGACGATGTTGGCCAGGACGTTGAGGCGGCCCCGGTGCGCCATCCCCATCACGACCTCGACCACGCCGGAACCGGCGGCGGTGTCGAGCAGGGCGTCGAGCAGCACGATGGTCGACTCGGCGCCTTCGAGGCCGAAGCGCTTCTGGCCCACGTAGCGCGTGTGCAGAAAGCGCTCGAACACCTCGGCCGCGTTGAGGCGGTCGAGGATGTGGCGCTGCTCCTCGCGGTTGAGCGTGACGGGCTGACCCTCGACGTGCTGCTGGATCCAGCGCTTCTGCTCGGGATCCTGGATGTGCATGTACTCGATGCCCAGCGTGCGGCAGTACGCGTCCCGCAGCACGTGGAGGATGTCCTCGAGGGTGGCCGCCTCGCGACCCGCCAGTCCGTCGGCCACGAACTGACGCGGCAGGTCCCAGATGGTGAGGCCGTAGGTCAGCGGGTCCAGCTCGGGGTGGATGTGCGGCGGCTCGGCATCGAGCGGGTCGAGGTGTGCGATCAGATGCCCGCGCACCCGGTACATGTTGATGAGCGTCTGCACCCGCACCTGCTTGAGCAGCCGCTGGTGCTCGGCATCGCCCGTGCCGATGCCCGCGTTGTTGTCGCGCTCCCACCGCACCGGCTCGTAGGGGACGCCCATCGACTCGAAGAGCGCGTCGTAGAAGCCGTCGGCCCCGGTCAGGAGCGCACCGACCCGGGCCAGGAAGAGGCCCGACTCCGCTCCCTGGATGATGCGGTGGTCGTAGGTGGACGTCAGGGTCACGACCTTGCCCAGGCCCAGTTGCGCCAGCAGGCGGGGGTCGGCGGCCTCGTAGCCGGCCGGGTACCCGAGGGCCCCCACACCGATGATGGCCCCCTGCCCGGGCATGAGGCGGGGCACCGACTGCACCGTGCCCAGGGTCCCCGGATTGGTGAGCGAGACCGTCGTCCCGGCGAAGTCGTCGGGGCCGATCTTGTTCGTGTGGATCTTGCGGATGAGGTCCTCGTAGGCCAGCACGAAGGAGCGGAAGTCCAGGGTGTCCGCCTCCTTGATGCACGGCACGAGCAGGGTGCGGCTGCCGTCGCTCTTCTCCTGGTCCACGGCCAGCCCCAGGCCGACGTGCTTGTGGTGGACGACGCCCGGCTTGCCCGTGCCGTCGGCATCCTCCACGAACGCCGAGTTCAGCGCGGGCACGTCGGAGAGCGCCCGCACGACGGCGTAGCCGATCATGTGGGTGAAGCTGACCTTGGCTCCCGTCGTCCGCGCCAACTGGTTGTTGAGGACCAGGCGGTTGACCTCGAGCAGGCGGGCGGGCACCGTGCGCACGCTGGTCGCCGTGGGCACGGCCAGGCTGGCCTCCATGTTGGCCACGATCCGGGAGGCGGCACCGCGCAGGATGGTGGCCTGCTCGTCCCCCGCCTCGCCGACCCGGGCCGGAGCCGGAGCGGCGGCCGCCGGAACGGTGGCCTGGGCCTGCCTCGGCGTCTGCGCAGCGGGGACGGGAGCCGGCACGGGTGCCGGCCGGTAGTCGGCGAAGAACTCCCGCCAGCTGTCGCTGACCGAGTCGGGATCGGCCAGGAAACGGTCGTACATGTCGTCGACCAGCCAGGCATTGGGGCCGAAAGAGCCTCCCGTGCCACCGAACTGGGTCATGGTTCAACCCTATCGGCGGCGGTCGGCCCCGGGAGGCGGGTTGGTAGCGTCTGCCCTGCCCATGAGCTATCCGGCCGCCCTCAACGTCCTGACGCGGCCGGCTCCGGAGCCCGGCGGCGCCACCGTGGTGTTCGTGCACGGCTCGCTCGACCGGGGTGAGAGCTTCCGGCGGGTCATGCGCCGCCTGCCCGACCTGCGCGCGCTGGCCTACGACCGCCGGGGCTACCAGGGCTCCCGGGGCGCCGGGGTGGCGGACCTGGGCGGCCACATCGAGGATCTCCTTCTAATTGGGGCCGAAGCGAGGTCGGCGGGGGGCGGGCCGGTGGTCGCCGTCGGCCACAGCCTCGGGGGTGACGTCGTGGTGGGCGCCGCGGCGGCCGAACCGGCGGCCTTCGAGGCCATCGCCGCCTTCGAGCCGCCGATGCCCTGGCTCGGCTTCCGCCGCGACCGGCCCGGGGGGGCCAGGCCCTGGCCGGCCCTGGCCGACGACCCCGGCGAGGAGGCCGAGCGTTTCTTCTCGCGCATGGTGGGCGCCGCCGCATGGGCCCGCCTGTCCGAGCAGGGGCGGGCGGAGCGCCGCGCCGACGGCCCGGCGCTCGTGGCGGACCTGCGCAGCCTGCGGGGTGAGGGCCCGCCCTTCGACGTCACCGCGCTCGACGTCCCGGCCGTGTTCGGCATGGGGGGGCCGACGACGCAGCCGCACCATCGTGCGAGCGTGCAGTGGCTCGGCGGGCACGTCCCCGGAGCGGTCGTCTACGAGATCCGGGGGGCCCAGCACGGTGCGCATCTCTCGCACCCGGACCACTTCGCCGCGATGACCAGGCTCGTCGTGGAGAACGCCGCGGGTCGCCCGAGCTGAGCGGAGAAGGAGCGGGAGCGCCCGGGCTACGCGGAGGAGAAGGGCAGCCCGCCGTCCTGAACGGTCGACGGGTGCTTGAGCCGACGGGACAGCATCTCGTCGTACTCGACCCCCTTGCCCTCGCTCTTCATGCCGGTCACGAGCGGCGAGTTGGAGAGGAAGACGGCGCCCATGAACATGAGCAGGAGCGAGGCGGCCTCGAGCGGCCCGTAGGGGCCGGACGTCCTCAGGCTGTCGCCGTAGAGCGCGATACCCAGGCAGATGCTGAAGAGCGGGTCGACCAGGACGAGCGTGGACTGTGACGCGGCGAGCGGTCCGGCGTGGAACGCGTTCTGCGTGAGAAAGAGCCCCAGGAGGCCGAACGCCACGACACCGTAGGTCTGCCAGTGTTCGAACAAGGTGACCCAGTCGTTGGCCGCGAAGTTGCTCACCTCCTTGATGAGCGCGGCGGTGAACGCAAACGCGATGGCGGCCGCACTGCCGAACATCGCCGCCTTCCACCAGCGGGGACCCCAGCGGGTGGCGACCACGGTGAGCACGATGAGCGCGGTGGTGCTGCCGCCGACGACGATCCACCCCAGGTTGGTGGGCACCTCCTCCCCGCCGCCGGGTGCCGCGAAGAAGAGGAACCCGGCGAGGCCGAACGCGATGGCGGACGCACCGATCCATTCCCGCGCGGAGATGGAGAAGCGGAAGTAGGTCCCGAGAATGGCGACGAGGAACAGCAACTCCATCGTCAATATGGGTTGCACGACCGAGAGCCGCCCTATGTGCAGTGCGAACGACTGCAACAGGAAGGAGCAGATCATGAAGCCGAAGCCCAAGAGCCAGACGCCGCGCCGGATGGCGTGTGCCATGAGGCTCAGCCGCATGGTGGACTCCTCGGGGGCGTCCTCCACCCCCATGCGCTGAAAGACGCTGGTCAGCGCATTCGAGAGTGCAGCTGCGACCGCAAGGACATAGACCATCGCCTCGAGACCAATTTAGTAGTCCGTCGTCACAGACCACGCAGTCTGTTCCCAGCTGCTACTCAGGTTCTATCCCCTGCGTGTCGAGGGCCTCGGGGCGCGGGATTCATGTGTGACGGGCGGCACGACACCGGATCAGGTCTCCGCCCGGCGCGTTCTCGCAGAAATCCCCGTCCTCCTGCCCCCAAAAAATGTGGCAATTGGGTTACGTTTACGAACAATCTTCCGACACATGAGCGTGGAGGAAGTGCGGGGTAACCCGGCCGTCACCGGGGCGGCCGGCAAACAAGGGAGAACTATGGGACTGAAGGGGTTATTGAAGCGGTCCGCCTTCGCGGCCCTGGCGGCCGGGGCGATGAGCGTCTCGGTGATCGCGGTGACGCCGGGGGCCAGCGGGGCATCGACGAAGGCATCGTCGTCCTCCGGTGGGACGGCCACCATGGCGCTCGACCAGAACCTGGCCGGGTTCAACATCAACACGTCGGCCGCCTCGGAGTACGTGCTCCAAGAGATCATGAACATGGTGTGGCCCACGACGTTCATCATCAACAACAAGCTCCAGCCGGTCCTGAACAACCAGCTGCTCGAGAGCGCCGCCCAGACCAGCAACAACCCCCAGACCGTCGTCTACACCCTGAACCCCAAGGCGGTGTGGTCCGACGGCACGCCGATCACGGCCGATGACTTCATCTACAACTACCAGGCCCAGAGCGGGAACCCGGCCTACACCGACGTGGGGGGCAAGCCCTACGACTCGGCCTCGACCGCCGGCTACAACCAGGTCCAGTCCGTCGTGGGCTCGAACCCCTCGGGCGGCGCCGCCTGCGCGCCGGGGAGCACCGCCGACCGCAACGTCGGCCTGTGCCCGAACGGGCGCACCGTCACGGTCACGTTCAAGCCGTCCTTCACCGACTGGCGCAGCCTGTTCACCGACATCGTCCCGGCCCACATCTCCCGGACGGTCGGCTGGAACACCGGCTTCGTGGGCCCGACCCAGACCATCTCGGGCAGCTGGTACACCATCACCAGCTACAACGAGAACCAGTCGCTCGTCCTGACCCGCAACCCCACCTACTGGGGCACCCCGGGCAAGCTGAACAAGATCGTCTTCCAGTTCTTCTCGGACGACACCCAGCTGGTGCCGGCCCTCCAGAACAAGGAGGTCAACCTGATCAACCCGGCGACGGTCAACCTCTCCATCGTCCAGACGGCGAACCAGGTCCCCGGCACCACCAAGGTCACCATCCCCGGCCTCGAGTTCGAGCACTTCGACTTCAACGAGGCCGACCCGTACCTGGCCCGCGTGGCCATCCGGGATGCCGTCGCGCACGGTGTGAACCGGACCGCGCTCATCGCCCGCACGGTGGGCGAGATCTCCAAGGGCATCAAGCCCCTCGGCAGCCGCATGTACGTGAGCACGCAGCCCCAGTACAAGGCCACGAGCTTCGCCTACAACCCAAGCCAGTCGAACAACCTCCTCAAGGAGCAGGGCTTCACGAAGGGCTCCGACGGCTACTGGCACCCGAACTACGGGCCGCAGAAGGGCCAGGACCTGACCTTCACGATCCAGACGACCTCGGGTAACAGCGTCCGGGCGCAGACCGAGGAGCTGTTCCAGGCCCAGATGAAGGCGATCGGGATCAAGATCAACATCCAGAACTACGACGCCCAGACGTTCTTCGGGACCAACCTGGTCCAGGGGACGTACCAGATCGGCGAGTTCGCCTGGGTCCCGACCCCGTTCGTGTCGGCCAACCAGTCCATCTACTGCTCGTACACCGACACGGCGAAGTGCGGTCAGAACTGGATCCACTACGCCAATTCCCAGGCCGACAACCTGATGGCCACGGGTTCCGCCGCTCCGAGCGCCTCCCAGGAGACCGAGGACTACAACAAGACGGACGCCATCCTGTGGCACGACATGGCGACGTTGCCGCTGTACCAGAAGCCCCAGTTCTGGGCCTGGTCCAGCAACCTGAAGAACGTGCTGCCGAACACGGCCAGCGTCGGCATCACCTGGAACGCCGAGAACTGGACCCTCGGCTAGGCCAGAGCAGCTGGAACGCGAAGGAGGGACGGGCCGGTTTCGGCCCGTCCCTCCTTCAACTTCTGCGACTCGTACACTTCGTTCATGCTCGCCTACGTCATTAGGCGCCTGCTGGTCAGCATCGTCGTCCTCTTCTTCGCGACCGTCTTCGTCTTCCTCTTGGTGGCGAGCTCGGGGAACCCCCTGGCCCTGCTGAAGGCCAATCCCCACATCCCCCATTCGACGATCGTCGCCCGGGAGAACCTGCTCCATCTCAACGATCCGCTGTGGCAGCGCTACTGGATCTGGTTCTCCCATGCCATCCGGGGCGATCTCGGGACGACCATCAGCGGCCAGAACGTCTGGTCCGAGGCCTCGTCCCACCTCCTGGTCACGCTCCGCATGGTGATCTTCGCGACCATCATCGCCGTGGTCCTGGCCATCACCGCCGGCGTGGTGGCGGCGGTGCGCCAGAACCGACTCGCCGACCACACCATCACCGTCACGAACTTCCTCCTGCTGGCGACGCCGGTCTTCGTGATCGGACTGGCCCTCAAGGAGTTCGTGGCCATCCCCATCAACCAGCACATCGGCACGACGCTCTTCTACACCGACGGGGAACAGAGCCCCACCCTGAGCGGCTCCTTCGTCAGCCGGCTGCCCGACTACGCCGAGCACACGATCCTGCCGGTCCTGACCCTGATCCTCGTCAGCTATTCGGCGTGGGCGATCTACCAACGCTCGTCCATGATCGAGACGCTCGACGCGGACCACGTCCGCCTGGCCCGGGCCAAGGGGCTGAGCCCCCGCCGGGTGCTGATCCGCCACGTGCTGCGCAACGCCCTGATCCCCGTCACCACCGTGGTGGCACTGGACTTCGCGGCGGTGCTCGGTGGGGCCATCATCACCGAGATCGTCTTCGGCTGGCAGGGCCTCGGGCAGTGGTACCTCAGCGGGGTCACCAATCTCGACACCAACGTCATGCTGGCCTACCTTCTCATCACGGCGACGTTCGTGATCCTCTTCAACCTCGTCGCCGACATCCTCTACGCCTTCCTCGACCCGCGGATCCGCTATGCCTGAGCCGATCGCCGAGGAGAACTTCATCGCGACGCCGGCGAGCATCGCCACGGAGGAGGCCGGCTCGCACATGCTGGCGAGCGCCGCCCCCGGCCTCGAGCTCGCCCAGCCGCTCGACGCACACGGGCTGTCCGGGGAGGCCAAGAGCCAGCTCCGCATCGTCATCGGGAGGTTCTTCGACCAGAAGCTCGCCATCCTCGGTGTCTGCGTCTTCATCGGCCTGGGCGTGGCGGCGGTGCTGGTCGGCCACTTCTGGCAGTACAGCTACACCGACATCACCAACGACCTCAACAGCCCCCCTTCGTGGAGCCACCCCTTCGGCACCAACGCGATCGGGAACGACATGTTCGCCCAGGTGATGCGGGGGGTGGAGAAGGACATTCAGATCGCGCTCACGGTCGCCGCCATGGCCACCCTCATCGGGGTGACCGTCGGCGCCATCGCCGGCTTCTACCGGGGCTGGGTCGACTCGCTGCTCATGCGCTTCGTCGACCTGGTGCTGGTCGTGCCGATCCTGGCCGTGCTGATCGTGCTGGCCAACAAGCTGGCCAAGGAGTCGAGCAGCTGGATCGGGCTGGCGATCATCATCGGCGCCCTGTCCTGGACGTACGTGGCCAGGCTGGTCCGCGCCGACTTCCTCGTCCTGCGCGAGCGCGACTTCGTGGAGGCGGCCAAGGCGCTGGGGGCGACGAACCGACGCATCATCGTCAAGCACATGCTGCCCAACGCCATCGGTCCCATCATCGTCAACGCGACCCTGACCGTGGCCCTGAGCATCGTGCTCGAGTCCACCCTGTCGTACCTCGGCCTGGGCGTGCAGCCGCCCGACGTGTCCCTCGGCCTCCTGGTGGCACAGGGACAGGACTCGGCCACGACCGAATGGTGGCTGTTCGTCTTCCCCGTGGCCTTCCTCGTCGTCCTGATCCTCTCAATCTTCCTCATCGGGGACGGGTTGCGTGAGGCGTTCGACCCCAAGAAGAGCCGGGTCAGGGCCTAGGTGCCTGATCCCGCGCTGGAAGTGGAGGGGCTCGAGGTCGAGTTCCGCACGAAGGCCGGCACGGTCCATGCCGTGCGCGGCATCGACTTCTCCGTCGCCCCCGGCGAGGTGCTGGGCATCGTCGGCGAGTCGGGGTCCGGCAAGTCCGTGACGGCGCTGGCCACCATGGGCCTGCTGCCCAAGAGTGCCACCATCCGGGGATCGATCCGCTTCCAAGGTCGCGAGTTGCTGAGCCTCAAGGAGAAGCAGCTGACCAACGTGCGCGGCACGGGCATCGCCATGATCTTCCAGGACCCGATGACCTCGCTGAACCCCGTCTACACGATCGGGTGGCAGATCGCCGAGGCCATCCGTGCCCACCAGGACGTCGGCAAGGAGGCGGCCCAGGCCCGGGCGATCGAGCTCCTGGCCAAGGTCGGGATCCCGAACCCGGCGGAGCGCATCGACAACTACCCCCACGAGTTCTCCGGAGGCATGCGCCAGCGGGCGGTGATCGCCATCGGCATGGCGAACGACCCCGACGTGATCCTCGCCGACGAGCCGACCACCGCGCTCGACGTCACGGTGCAGGCGCAGGTGCTCGAGTCGCTCAAGACCGCGTTGAGCGAGACCGGCGCCGCCCTGCTGCTCATCACGCACGACCTCGGTGTGATCGCCGGCCTTGCCGATCGGGTGCTGGTGATGTACGCCGGACGTCCGGTCGAGGTGGGGACCGTCGACGACGTCTTCTACAAGCCCTCCATGCCCTACACCCTCGGCTTGCTGGGCTCGCTGCCGAGGCTCGACAGCGACGGGACGGAGCGGCTGCGCCAGATCCCCGGCTCCCCCCCCTCCATGCTGGGTGAGCCGACGGGGTGCCCGTTCGCCCCGCGCTGCCCGCTACGCGCCGACATCTGCACGACCACGGAGCCTCCGCTGACGGTCGTGCCCTCCGTGGACCCCTCCCGCAGCGACCATCGGGCGGCCTGCCACTTCGCCGACTCCGTGGCGGCCGGCGAGCACGGGGCCCTCTTCAGCGATGCGGATGCCGGCGTGGCGGCGCCATGACGCCCTCCCAGACCGACGGATCCCCATCGGCGCAGAGCAGCCGGCCCCCGCTCCTGCAGGTGACCGACCTGGTGAAGCACTTCCCCGTGCGCGGCGGCAGCTTCGTGCGGCACCAGGTGGGCGAGATCCACGCGGTCAGCGGCGTCTCCTTGAGCATTGCGCCGGCCGAGACGCTCGGGCTGGTCGGGGAATCCGGGTGCGGCAAGTCGACGACCGGACGGGCCATCCTGCAGCTGATCGCCCCGACCTCCGGCTCGGTCGTGTTCGACGGCCGCGAGATGACCGAGCTCAAGGGGGGCGAGCTGCGGCGCATGCGCCGGCACATCCAGGTCGTCTTCCAGGACCCGTTCGCGTCGCTCGATCCCCGCCTGCCGGTCGGCGAGGCGATCGCCGAGCCGCTGCACATCCACGGGCTGCGCGATCGGGCGGGCAACCAGCGCCGGGTGGCCGAGATGCTCCGGCTGGTAGGCCTCGAGTCGTACCACGCCAACCGCTACCCGAACGAGTTCTCGGGCGGCCAGCGCCAGCGCATCGGCATCGCCCGGGCGCTCGCCCTCCAGCCGAAGCTGCTGGTGCTCGACGAGCCGGTGTCGGCGCTCGACGTCTCCATTCAGGCCGGGATCGTGAACCTCCTGGACGACCTGCAGGACGAGCTCGGCGTGGCGTACCTGTTCATCGCCCACGACCTGTCGGTCGTGCGGCACATCTCGGACCGGGTCGCGGTCATGTACCTGGGCAAGATCGTCGAGGTGGGCAACCGGCAGGACGTCTACGAGCGGCCGGCGCACCCCTACACCCAGGCCCTGCTGTCGGCCGTACCGATCCCGGACCCCAAGCGGGAGCGCGCCCGCCGCCACATCGTGCTCGAGGGCGACGTGCCGAGCCCCCAGTCACCGCCCTCGGGCTGCCGCTTCCGCACCCGCTGCTGGAAGGCCCAGGAGATCTGCGCCGCCGAAGAGCCGGCCCTCGTCGACCGCGGCCAGGGGCACCCGGTCGCGTGCCACTTCGCCGAGGTCGCTGCCGTCGTCTGAGCGGGCCGCCAGCGCGCCCTGCCCGCACCACGGCAGGTCACGGACGAAGGCCCAACTGCGGCGGTGGATGGCGGAGGGTCCGTACCCGCGCAGTGCCGTCTGGTGGACGGGAGACGGGTAGCCCTTGTTGCGCTCGAACGCGTAGACCGGGAAGTGGTCGGACTCGCGGCGCATGAGGCGGTCGCGCACCACCTTGGCCAGCACGGACGCCGCCGCAACAGACGCACACTTGGCGTCGCCGTCGACGACGGGCCGGACCACACCGGCGAAGCGGTCCTCGTCGTGACGCAAGAGGTCGACCGGACCGTCCACCAGGATCGCTTCCGGTGGCTGTTCCAGCCCGGCGATGGCGCGCCGCGCCGCCACCCGCAGGGCCTCGGTCATCCCCCACTCGTCGCACTCGGCGTGCGTGGCGTGCCCGACGGCCCAGGCCTGGCACCACGCGGCGACCGCCTCGAAGATCTCCTCGCGCCGGGCCTCGCTCAGCATCTTGGAGTCCCGGAGCCAGGCCGGCATCGACCGGCACGTCACGCGGGGGCGGACGACGGCCACACCGACGGTAAGGGGACCGGCCCAGGCGCCTCGCCCGACCTCGTCGAGCCCCGCCACGCACTCGTAGCCCTCGGCGCGCAGCCGGCGCTCCTGTGTGAGGCCCGGTGTGCAGACCGTCACGGGGTCACGGCCGGGTGCACCTCATACCATGGGGGCGTGAGCGCCGACGGGGGGGAAGCACCGGATCCGAACGCACGGTCCCCGCTGCCCCCGGGGACCAAGGTCGACGTGCGCAACCGCTTCCAGGGCACGTGGGTGCGCGGCTTCGAGGTCGCCGAGGTGAGCGAGGACGGGTACCGCATCCGGCGGCTCTCGGACGGCAGCACGCTGGGCGACCTCTTCTCCCGGGACGACGTCCGCCGGGAGCGGACGCGCCAGGGTTTCTGGTGGCACTGAGGGGTCAGCCTTTCCCCGCCTTCAGCACGCCCTCGATGTAGTCGTCGATCGGAATGGCCGAGAGCGTGAGCGTCTTGAGGGTGCCCCGGGAACCCAGGACCAATGCCACCCGGGCCATGGTGGTCTCGTCGGGAGCGTCCAGGACCGTGCAGAAGTCGTACTGCCCGAGCAGCGCCCACTGGGCGACGACCTGCACCCCCATCGCCTCCACCTCGGCGTTGACGGCCTTGAGGCGGTCCGGGTTCTCGGTCAGCGTCGCCGCCCCTTCGGGCCCCACCGTGGAGAGCATGAGGAACGTCGCCATGCCGCTCACGCTACCGCAGGGGCGGCCCCCCGCCCCGGCCACACCTCCGGCGGCACCGCCACGTGCGCCGCCTCAGCGCAGCTCCCCCCGTACCACCTTTCCCAGCGCGTTGCGCGGCAGCGAGCCGACGAGGCGCACCTCACGGGGGCATTTGAACAGGGCCAGCTGGGACGCTGCGAACTCTGCGAGCGAGGTCAGGTCGGGGTCGCCCACCACGAACGCCACGACGGTCTCGCCCCACTCCTCCGACGGCACGCCGACCACGGCCACCTCGGCCACGCCGGGGTGGCGGGCGAGGACGGCCTCGACCTCGGCGGGGTAGACGTTGTGGCCGCCCGTGATGATCAGCTCCGTCCGCCGGCCGCGAATGGTGACGTACCCGTCGGCCGCCACCGAGGCGAGGTCCCCGGTGGCGAACCACTCGCCGGGCGTCACCGCGGCGCGGCCCCAGTAGCCGCGGCACACCGAGGCGCCCCGCACCATCAGCTCGCCCACGCCCTGGTCGTCGGGGTCGCCGACGGCGGCCTCGACCCCCGGGAGCGGGACCCCGACCGAGCCGGGGCGGCGCTCACCCCGGAGCGGGTTGGACAGGGTCAACAGCGTCTCGGTCATGCCGTAGCGCTCGAGCACCTCGACGCCCTCCCCGGCCAGGCGGTGCCACAGGTCGGCGGCGAGCGGCGCCGAGCCCGAGACGCAGAGCCGCAGCCCGGCCAGCTCGCCGGCGCGGCCCGAGGCGGCGAGCCGGTGGTACATCGTCGGGACTCCGAAGAACATCGTGCCGCCCGGCGCCGCACCGAGGACGTCGGCCTCGTCGAAGCGGTCGAACACGGCGGCCGAGGCGCCGGCGGCGAGGGTGCCGAAGAGGCCGGCGCAGAGCCCGTGGACGTGGAAGAGCGGCAGGCACAGGACGAGCCGGTCCTCGGGACCCCACTCCCAGGCAGCAGTGAGCGAGGTCAGGCCCGCCACGAGGGACCCGTGCGTGTGGACGGCGCCCTTGGGCATCCCCGTCGTGCCCGAGGTGTAGACGATGAGGGCGTCGTCGTCCGGGTGCAGCTCGGGCAGCGCGCCCGCCCGTGGCGCGGCACGGGTCAGGTCGTCCACGCTCATCACCGGCACGCCGAGACCGGTGAGATCGCCGGAGTCTGGCTCCTGGCCCAGGGCCAGGACGGGCCCGGCGTCGGCAACGATGTGCGCCACCTCGGCGGCGCGCGCGGCGGTGCTCACGGGCACGAGCACCGCGCCGGCACGGAGCACCGCGACGAGGGCCCCGACGGACTCGAGGGTGGCAGGCGCCCGCCACAGCACCCGGTCCCCCCGGCCGACGCCGCGCGCGGCGAGGACCGACGCCGCCTCTGCGGTGCGCTGGTCGAGCTCGCTGCCCCCCACCGTCGCGCTCCCCGACCCGTCGACGAGCACGACCGCGTCGGGCTGGGCGGCCCACCGGCGCGCCCACACCTCGGGCAGCGTCCGCCCCGGCAGCGGACTTCCGTGAGGCCAGCGCCCCGGGGGCACCAGCGCCCTCACCGCTCGCGACCGCAGGTCATAGTCTGGCGGTCATGACCGCCCGCAGGATTGCCATCGTTCCGCACACGCACTGGGACCGGGAATGGTACAAGTCCTACCAGGACTTCCGCCTCGCCCTCGTCGAGCTCATCGACACACTGATCCCGCTGCTCGAGCACGACGCCAGCTACCCGCACTTCATGCTCGACGGCCAGATGGCCGTCGTCGACGACTACCTCGAGGTGCGCCCGGAGGCCGAGGGACGTCTGCGGGCGCTCGCCGCCGCCGGGCGGCTGAGCATGGGTCCGTGGTACATCCTCATGGACGAGTTCCTGGCCTCGGGGGAGACCATCGTGCGCAACCTGCAGATGGGCATGCTGCGCGGCGCCGCGTTCGGGGGCACCATGGACGTCGGCTATCTGCCCGACATGTTCGGCCACATCGCGCAGATGCCCCAGATCCTGCGCCTCGCCGGCTTCGACGACACCGTCGTCTGGCGTGGCGTGCCGTCAGAGGTGACCAGGAACGCGTTCGTGTGGGAGGCACCGGACGGATCGGCTGTACGGGCCGAGTACCTGCCCGTCGGCTATGGCAACGGTGCCGCGCTGCCCGACGACGCCAAGGCGCTCGTGCGCCGGACGGCCGACCACCTCGACGAGGTCGGTGACCTCGTCCCCGGTGACCTCCTTTGCATGAACGGGTCAGACCACCTGATGCCCCAGCCCTGGCTCGGCCGCGTCGTGGCCGAGGCCAACGACCTGCAGGACGACTTCCACTTCGAAGTCACCTCCCTGTCGAGCTACCTGGCCGGCGCGAGCACCGAGGGCCTGACGGTCGTCGAGGGCGAACTGCGCTCGGGTTTCCGGGCCAACATGCTCATGGGGGTCACGTCGAACCGGGTCGACGTGAAGCGGCAGGGCGCCTTGGCCGAACGCGAACTGGAACGGCGGGCCGAGCCGCTGGCCGCACTCTTCCAGCCGCCGGCGGCGTACCCCTCTCGCCTCCTGGACCTGGCCTGGCGGGAGATGGTGCGCAACTCGGCCCACGACTCCATCTGCGCCTGCTCGGTGGACGACGTCGTCGACGCCGTGCTGCATCGCTACGCCGAGGCCCGGGCCATCGCCGCCGGCCTGGCCGACCGGTCGGTCAAGGCCTTCGCCATGTCGCTCGCAGATGCGGGCGTCTCCGTGCTCAACGCATCCTCCCGGCCCCGGTCGGGCGTCGTCGAGCTCGTCGTCCCTGCCGACGGACCGGCGCCGGCAAAGGTCCAGGTGCTCTCGGAACGCTCGGGGCTCCCCGGGTCCATGGTGCTCGATGCCAACACGGTGCGCACGGTGCTCGGCATGCTGCAGGGGCCCAGGATCGACGACGACGCATGGGTCCACGAGATCAGGATCGAGGAGCACGAGGAGGGGATCGACGTCACGCTCGCCGTCGGCACCGAGGAGCGGCCGAACGTCCCCATCGCCGAGGCCAAGCAGGACCTCTACACGCGGCTCGGGGCACGGCCCGACGCCATGGTGCGCGTCGCCATGGAGCAACCGTCGACGAGGAGGATCGTGGCCCGGACCGGCGAGGTGGCGGGTTACGGCTGGACCGCCTTCGAACCTGCGGAGCTGGAGCACCCCGTCGAGGTCGGCGAGACCGAGGGATCCGTCGTGCTCGCCAACGGCCTCGTGCACGTGGAGATCGACCCGGTCGGCGGGACATTCGCGCTGGATGGCGTCGCCGGGTACGGCAGGCTCGTCGACGGTGGTGACCTGGGTGACTCGTACAACTATTCGCCGCCGCAGCAGGACTCGACGGTGGAGGTGCCGGAGGCCGTGGCCGTGCGGATCGTCGAGCGGGGACCTGTGCGGGCACGCGTCCGCATCACCGCCTCCTACGTGTGGCCCGACCACGTCGACGGGACCTCACAGGCCCGGGTGGGCGAGCACCGGGTCGACGTCGACACCGACGTGGAGCTGCGGGCCGACGACGCCGTGGTCCGGGTCACGATCACCTTCGTCAACCCCAGCGGCGACCACCGCGTGCGCACCCATCTCCCGCTTCCCGAGCCCGCCCAGCAGTCCCACGCCGAGAGCGCCTTCGCCGTGGTCACCCGGGGGCTGACCGCCGAGGGCCGGGTCGACGAGTTCGGGCTCCCGACCGCGCCCGCCAGCCGCTTCGTGACGGCCGGTCGCCTGACCGTGGCCCACGAGGGCGTCTGCGAGTACGAGCTCGTCGACATCGACGGCGGCGCCGCCCGGACCCTCGCGCTCACCGTCCTGCGGTCGACCGGCATGCTGTCCCGCCTCGGCATGGCCTACCGGCCCTTCCCGGCCGGCCCGCTGACTCCTGTCGAGGGGCTGCAGATGCGGGGGAAGCGGGTCACGCTGCGCTACGCGCTTGCCGTCGACTGCGACGACCCCTACCGGATGGCCGACGACGTGCTCCTGCCGCTCGAGGCCGTCCCGACCCTGGGCGGTGGCACCCGCCCGCCCTCGGGCAGCGAACTGGCCGTCCACGGTGCCGAGGTCAGCGCGCTCCACAGGGTCGGCGGCGTCCTCGAGGCCCGGGTCTTCAACCCCACGACCCAGCCGGCCGTCGTCTCGTTCCCCGGGCGCGCCGGCTGGCTCGTCGACCTGCGCGGCTACCCGCTCGAGGCGTTCGAGGGCGCGTTCGAGCTACGCCCCTTCGGAATCGCCACCGCCCGGCTGCGCGACGTCTGAGCCGGCGCCACGGTTGGCGGTGAGCAGACGCTCGCCCACGCCGCGCAGCTCCTCGAGGTCCCGCAGGACCTCTGAGAGGCGCTCCCAGCGCACGTTGCGGCGGCGGTCGGCCGCGGCGCCGGTGCCGACCGCTTCCTGTCCGGCACGCCCGCACCACCACAGCTGCACACGGCCGAGATCCTTGAGCAGCCTGGGCCGGAGGGGCTGGGCGGTGAACTCCTCCGGCGCCTCCACCAGCAGCGCCTCGTGGAACTCGTCCGACAGCAGCACCGTTCCTGGGTTCCCGATGTTGACGATCCGGTGGGCCAGGTTCACGGTGGGACCGAAGTAGTCACCGTCGCGCAGGAGAACGGGCCCACAGGCCAGTCCCACCCGCACGTCGGACAGGAGATCGTCGTCGGCATAGGCGTCGGCCAGGTCGAGGCCGATGCGAGCGGCGTCGGCGACGCTCTCGACGACGAACATGACCTCGTCACCGATCATCTTGACCACTCGCCCCCGCTTGCTCGTGACGATGTCGTGGGAGATCTCCTCGAAGCGCCCGACGACGGCGGCCAGCTCCTCGTCGCTCAGGTGCTGGCTGAGCAGGGTGAAGCCGACCATGTCGGCGAAACCGACGGCCAGCACGGGGCTCCGTCCCGTCAGGCCGTGGCTGCGCAACATCATGCTGCGCTGGATGCCGGCCGCCACCTGGCGCCGCCACACGAACTCGAGCAGCTTGGCCATGGCGGGGATGGTCTCGTCCGCGATGCTGGCGAAGGCGTCGGCCGACAGCACGGGATCGACCTCCGGGCTCACCATGTTGCCGGGCACCAGCTCGGCTTCGGCAATCCGCGCCATGGAGGAGCCGATGACGCGCGCCATCTGCAGCGCGGTCGCCGTGTCGGTGGCGCCCAGTGCCTGCATGCCCTGGAAGAGGCGCACCGCCTCGAGGTCGAGGTCCGTGAACGCGCGGTCGTCGTCGTCCACGTTGGCGAAGCCGAGAGCCCGCCAGAAGCGCTCGAGCTGGTCGAGCTCGACCCCGGTGAGGTCGGCGACCTCGGCCCGGGTGTAGCGACGGCGCGACGGGACGAGCATGCGCTCGGCCACGAAGAGGTCGATCACGCCGTCGCGAACCGCCCTGTCGATCTCGTCCTCCGTGGCCCCGTGCATGAGGAGGATCTCCTTGACGTGCGCCAGCGCGGCGCCGCTGCGCGCCTCGTCGTCATCGTCGGGAAGGGCGTCGTAGCTGTGGAAGAGCCCGCTCACCCCGGCAACCCGCGCAGGAGCGCCTCGTCCCATTCCGGCCGTGACGGGCGCCGCATGAGGTTCATCAGGGCGTCCGCCGGGGAGCAGCGCCCCTCGACGATCGCCTGGACCTGCTCGGCGATGGGCATCTCGACGCCGTGGGCCTGCGCCAGCCCCACGAGAGGCCCGGCGCTCTTGACGCCCTCGGCCACCATGTGCATGCCGCTGACGATGTCATCGAGCGACCGTCCCTCACCGAGGGCGAACCCCACCATCCGGTTCCGGCTCTTGGGGCTCGCACAGGTCGCCACCAGGTCCCCCACCCCGGCCAGACCCCCGAAAGTGAGCACCTTGCCCCCCAGGGCGACGCCCAGGCGGCCCAGTTCGGCCAGGCCCCGGGTGATGAGCACGGCCCTGGTGTTGTCCCCGAGCCCGAGCCCGTCGCCGATGCCCGCCGCAATGGCCATCACGTTCTTGGTGGCTCCCGCAATCTCACAACCGACGACATCCGTGCCCGTGTAGGCACGGAACGTGCCGGTGTGCACCAGTGCCTGCACCCGGCGCGCCAGGTCCTCGTCGGGCAGCGCGACGACGCACGCGGCCGGGTTTCCCTCTGCCACCTCACGCGCGAGATTCGGGCCCGTCAGGACGCCCGCGGCGACGCCCGGGAGCACCTCGCCCACCACCTGTGACATGCGCAGGTTCGTCCCGATCTCAATTCCCTTGGCGAGGCTGACGACGGCCTCAATCCCGTCCGCCAGCGGTTGCACCCCGGTGAGGACGTCACGGAAACCGTGCGACGGCACGGCCATGAACACGATCCGGGCGTCACCGACGGCCTCTTCGAGCGAGGAGGTCACGGTGAGCCCTTCCGGCAACTCGACACCAGGGAGGTACGTCGCGTTCTGCCGCGTCTCCCGCATTGCCGCCGCGAGCTCGGGTGCACGCGCCCAGAGCGAGGACGGATGGGTCGCGCCCACGAGCGTCGCCACCGCCGTCCCCCATGACCCCGCACCGATCACTGCCACCCGCTCGACCATGCACAACAGACTAGGACGGCCCCGGAGCACCCCGGGCGTGCGCCCGTACACTGGTTCGGTGCCGAAGGCGACCGTGCCGAGCGCCCGTGACTCGGTGGTCGCCGCAGGCGACCGGCTGGGTCCCGCGGTCGTCCTCATCCCGGTCAAGGCGTTCCACCAGGCCAAGAAACGGCTCGGGCCCGCGCTCTCGGACACCGAACGGGTCGCACTCGTCCGGGCCATGGCCTCGCACGTCGTGTCCGCCTGCGCCCCCTTGCCGGTCGCGGTCGTGTGCGACGACGACGCCGTCGCCCGGTGGGCGTCGGACCTCGGAGCCACCGTCATGTGGGAGCCCGGCCAGGGTCTCAACGGCGCCGTGCGCGCGGGAGTCGAACGCCTGGCGGGAGCCGGGACGCAGTGGGTGACCGTCGCACACGGCGACCTGCCGAGGGCGCGGGGACTGGGCCTGCTGCCGCCCCACGAGGGGGTCACGCTCGTGCCGGACCGCCGCGACGACGGGACCAACGTGCTGCGGCTCCCCACAGGGTGCGACTTCCACTTCGCGTACGGCCCCGGCTCGTTCCGGGCGCACCGAGCTGAGGCGACCCGCCTCGGTCTGGCCGTGCGCGTCCTCCGGGACCCCGACCTCGCCTACGACGTCGACTGGCCCGACGACGTCGCCGAGCTCGGCCGGCAGGCCTGACGGACGCCTGGGCGCGCAACCGGGGGCCCGAAGGCCCCCGGTCTCACGCGTTCCGTATGGAACGAGGCGCTCAGCGCCGACGCGCCGCCTTGCGGGCGGGAGCGCGGCGTGCAGCCTTCTTGGCCGGCGCGCGCCGCTTGGCTGCCTTGCGAGCCGGAGCCCGCTTGGCTGCCTTCTTCGCAGGAGCCCGCTTCTTGGCTGCCTTGCGAGCCGGAGCCCGCTTGGCTGCCTTCTTCGCCGGGGCCCGCTTCTTGGTCGCCTTGCGAGCCGGAGCCCGCTTGGCGGCCTTCTTCGCTGGCGCCCGCTTCTTGGCTGCCTTGCGTGCCGGAGCCCGCTTCTTGGTCGCCTTGCGAGCCGGAGCCCGCTTGACGGCCTTCCTGGCCGGGGCCCGCTTCACGGCCTTCTTGGCCGGCGCGCGCTTCTTCGCTGCCTTCCTTGCGGGGGCCCGCTTTTTCGCGGCCTTCTTGGCCGGGGCCCTTCTCTTCGCGGCTACTGCCACAGGTGCACCTCCCTAGGAGCATGGTCACTGAATAGAGGTGAAGCCTGCGCCACGCCGCGGCCGACAACCCCGCGCCGTGCGCACTGCCGCACCGGATTCACTTTGCTTACGACGGGCGTCACCCTTGTAGCGACGTCCGTCTTGATTCCCCGAATCGCGATGTCGAGCCAACACGTGCCGGGGCGACTGGAGCCGCGCGAAAAGCGAACCGACAACTCTCGCTTTGCGCGCCACACTTCGTCGTGTCGCAGCACATATCAACCCTCCCTCACACTTCGGGTAGACACATTCTTCTGTTGTCAACGTGCTCAGGTCAAGCATTCTTTGTTTGCGCGGTCATTTTGCGTTCCCCGATGACCTTCGATTCACACCATTCGCACCACACAATTGAGGTGCTTGCTGCGTCAGTGTGATCGCAACGGCGTGATGTTGTCGCCTGATTGCGCGATATGTCCTCTGGAATTGTCTGTTCCCCAACGCAAACATCACAGGCATGGAACACGACGCTCACTCGCATGTCGACATCACGAATTCGTGCCTGATTTCGACGACTGCACTGCGTGGGGTCCACCGCTATGCGAATCACAGCATCTATGTTGGAACCGGACAGCAGGGATGGATGTGGGCCGGCGCGCAACGTTCGACCCTCGTCTTGGGTCCACCGCGCTCCGGGAAGACATCCTCCCTGGTCATCCCCAATATTTTGCTGTCGGACGGGCCGGTCGTCTCAACCTCGACCAAGCCCGACGTCATGCGTGCGACGGCGTCCTCACGCAATTGCGAGGGGTGGGCGTTCCTGTACGACCCGAGCGGCGAGGTCGACTGCCCACGCGACGTCGAGCGTGTCGGTTGGTCCCCGCTCACCGCGGCGAAGAGTTGGGATGCGGCAGTCGTGACGGCAGACTCCATGGTCGGTGCGAGCCGACTGCTCGCGTCGCGTTCGGGTGAGCACCACTGGAGCGAGCGGGCGGGGGCACTCCTGTCGACCCTGCTCCACGCCGCGGCCCTGGGAGGGCTCACCATGCCGGACGTCCTCCACTGGATCGATCGTCACGACGGCGCTCCCGCCCTCGAAATTCTGGCCTCGGGAGCCGGAGAGGGCCCACAGGCCACCGATCTGCTCGCCGGGATCGTGGCCACCGACCCCAGGGAGCAGTCAGGAATCTGGTCCACCTCCTCGGGCGTGCTCGCCGCGTACCGCACGCACGGCGCCCTGGCTTCGACACGGCTTCCACCCCTCGACTTCGAAGCGTTCTGCGGCGGCCCGCACACCCTGTACGTCTGTTCGACCGGACGCCGTCAGCGGCAATTCGCGCCGCTCGTCGTGGCCACCATCGGCGACGTGCGCGACGCGGCCTACGCCCGGACACGCGACGAGCGGGGCGGGCCGCCCGTCCTGCTCGCCCTCGACGAGGTGGCCAACATCGCCCCGCTGCCCGACCTCCCGGCCATGGTGAGCGAGGGGGCGGGGCAGGGACTCCTCGTCCTGGCCTGCCTGCAGGACCTCTCCCAGGCCCGCGACCGCTGGGGTCCCGCCGCGGACGGGTTCCTCTCCCTCTTCGGCGCCACCGTGGTCATGCGCGGGATCGCCGACACCTCGACCCTGCGCGACATCAGCGCTCTGGCGGGGAACCGCGAGGTGGCGACGACCACGGTCGGGCGGGCGGTCGACCGGTGGGGCCGCATCCGACCCTCCACGTCGGTCGGCTGCAGCCTCCAGGCGCGGCTCCCCGTCGACGCCGTGGCCCGTGGCGCACCGGGCCGCGCACTCCTCATCGGGCCGCACAAGGACGTGCAGGAGGTCTCGTTGACACCGGCCCACGCCCACCCACCGTGGCGCGAGCTCGTGCGCCCCTCACATGAGCTCGGCCGCGGCGACGAGCCACACCGCCGCCGCTGAGGGTCAGCGTCCCAAGCCCTGTTCGATCGTGGCGGACTCGCGTCGCCCGAGTCGGGAGCGGGCCACCTCCAGCTGCCGGGTGAGGCGGATGTGATCGGCCAGGCGCAGCGTCGGCAGTGAGGCCAGGCCCGTGGGGGAGGGTCCCGTCCCGAGGGGATCGGGGGAGCGGCCCATGCCCCAACGCACCCGGTAGGCGTCGATGGCTGCCGCGGCGTCCACCCAGACCTCATGATGGAGCGGATCGACCGGCCTGGACCCCAGCGCGCGCAGGTGGTGTGCGCTCGGCACCACGGCCCGCAGCTGATGGAGCGGCTCGGCCACCCCCACTGCGCCATCCGGCGCCCAGTGCGCGACGATGCGTTCGAGGGACGCGGCCTCGATGCCGTCCGGTGCGGCGGCGGCGAAGGCGCCGACCACGTCGCGGCGATGGGCGCCCCCGTGGGCGCCCAGAGCGAGCGTGCCCGCAAAGTGGTGCTCGTCGAACAGCGGCGGCCCGGGGCCGGCCTGGCGTGGCTGCCCGAGCCCCAGTGCCGGCCGGCCTCCGAGGGCACGGGCCCGACGGGCCCAACCCGCAGCGAGCTCGCCGTAGGAGCCCACGGGCTCCTTGGCTTGGCGCGTGGCCGCCCAGGCGATCCGGTTGGCCCGGGCGGAGCGTGCACCGACCTCGTGCCTGCGACGACGGATGTCGGCGGCGCGGGAGGAGAACTCGCCGAGCAACGCGGGAGCGACGCCTGCGATCTCCGCTCTCTGACCGGTCCCTCTCACCCAGCGCACGTCGAGCGCCGCCGCCAGGCCGGCCCGCAGGTGCGCCTCGTACACCGCTCCTGCTGCGTGGCGATGAGCGGAGATCCCTCGCCCGTCGCACGCACTCCACCGGCCGTCCACGCCGTGCACCAGGTTCGCCATGACGACGTGGCTGTGGAGGTGCGGGTCGCCGTTGCGGTTGAGCGCGTGCGTGAAGAGCCCGGCGATCATGCCGGTGGTCGGGACCACGGTTCGTTCGGGCCCCGATCGCCGCCGGGCCGCCACGCCGTGGCGCTCGAGGTACGACAGTGCGCCGGCGACCGCCTCGGTATGGGCATGCACGACCTCGCGGGCGGTCTCCACACCCCCGAGCCCGAACAGCACGCTGACTGACTTGGGAGCGCTGAACGTCAGGTCGAGCGCCACGACGGCCGCCCGTCCGGATCCCATCGGCCGACCGCTCAGGGGATGGCAGCCGTCGAGCAGCCGGCGGAAACCCGCCGGCTGCAGCGGGCCCGCCAGCCCGAGCCCGACCGCGGCCTCGCCCGTCCAGCGCGCCGACGACGACACGGGCAGCTCGCGGGCGAGGTCGCCCAGGTAATAGTCGGCCCGGTCCCGACCGACACGGTGGACCCCGAGCATCCGGCACCTCTCTCTCGGTCGCCAGCTCCTGCGGGGGTGAACGGTCGGCCCGGCGTCGAGGCACCGCGGGGCCCGCACCGGGGCCGGTGACGGCTCAGTCCGGGATCCGCTCGTAGCGCGCCAGCACCCGTCGGGCCGCGTCCGCCGCCAGCCCCGTCAGCTCCGGCGGGCTCACGACGCGGGCGGCCGGCCCGAGCTGCAGCAGGAGCCGCTCGAACCAGGCCAGGCCGGACACGTCGAGGACCACATCGGTCACGATGCCGTCCCCGTCCCGCGCCACGGCGCGTACAGGCACGGATTCGGGTACCCATTGTGCGTCGCGGCCCAGCTGCAAGTGGACCTCGACCGCACCGGGGCCCGGGACGAACATCTCGTCCATGGGCCTGGTGCGCACGGCCCCCGACACGGCGGGTCGGTCGAGCGTGCGGACCGCTCCGATCCGGTCGACCCGGAAGCGCCGCATGTCCCCGGCGCGGTGGCAATAGGCATCGAGATACCAATGGCCGTCGATCGTGACCACTTGCACCGGATCGACCCTCCGTGTCGTGAGCTCGTCCCGTGAGCCCGAGTGGTAGTCGATCTCGATCGCTCCGCCCCCGTCGACCGCCTCGCGCACCGCGCCCAGATGCTCGGGAGCATCGAAGTCGAGACCGACCGCCTCGCGCGAGCCCAGTGCGGCGTCGAGCTTGACCAGGGCGCGGCGCAGCGCATCGTCCTCGGATCCGGGCACGGCCAGGAGGAGCCGCGCCGACGCGGCCACGGCGAACCCCTCGGCCGGGGTGAGCCGGCGTGGACGGCCGAATTCGGGTGGCAGGAAGGCCCGGACGGAATGCTCCGACACCTCTATCTCCATCAGCGTGTCCGGGGTGTAGGGCGGGGTGCCACAGCACGCCGCCAGCTCCAGCTCGGCCACCAACTCCTTCTCGCCCATGCCGAAACGCCGTGCCACTTCGGCGATCGGGGCTTCGCCGACCTGGGCCAGCCAGCCGACCACCGCCAGCAGCCGGCGCAGGCGCCTGCTCGTGTCGGCGCCGGGGGCACCGCGGGTCGCCGCCGCGTCCACGGCATCCTCTCCGACCAAGTCCGAAGGGCGGTCTGGGGGCACGGGCGCCGCAGGAGGGGTCGTGAGCCCACCCAGCCAGGCCACGAGCTCGTCCTCGAAGGCGGCCGGCGCGGTCACGGTGGCGTGATCGAGGAGGCCGAGCACCCAGGACCGGATGGAGACGAAGGACGAGACGTTGAGCGCGAGTTCGAGCGACCCGTCCTCGAGCCGCTGGACGACCTTGTCCCGGCCCACCTCGTCGGCCACCCGGCGCGCCTCGAGCGCGTCCACCCGGATGCGCATCTCGATCCGGTCCTCCCCTTCGGCCTCCCACGGCTCGTCGGGCAGGGCAGCCTCGACGTCCACGTCCTGTGGCACGACGGCGCCGCCCGACTCTCCCCGGGCGACCTCACCCTCGATCCGGTCCACCCGGAAGGTGCGCACTGCGGCGCGGTCGAGGTCCCATGCCACCAGGTACCAGTGCCCGAAGCGGAACCACAGCCCCACCGGCGCAACGCGTCTCGGCTCCCCGCGGTACGCGAATCCCGCAGTGGCGTGGGTCCGCACCGCCTCGAAGAGTTCGATCAGCGCCGCCGGCGGCACCATCGATGCGATGGGGCGGACGTCCCCCAGGCCCGCCGCGCCCAGCTTCAACAGCGCATCCCGACCGCTAGGATCGCCCAGGTGGACGCCGGCGACGGCGAGGTGGAGCGCAACCTGCTCGTCGGGCTCGAGGTCGAGATCGGGCAGATAGAACGACTCGCGGTCGATGCGGTACCCGTACTGCTCGTGCCCCGGCAAACGCTCCGTCAGCACCGGGATGCCCTCGTCGCGCAGGAGTTTCTTGTCCCGCTCGAAGGCCTGGCGCCGGGCCGAATGCTCCGGCGGGTAGCCCGGGACCTGGTGCGCGATGGCGTCGAGAGTCAGCGGCTGACTGGTGTCGAGAAGGACGAGGACGAGGTCCGTGACGCGTTCCAGCCGGTCGAGCTTCGCGGGCGCCTCCATCGCGTAGAGCCTACGGCGGCCACTGCTCCATGACGGGCGCCGCGCAGCCCTTCGACTGGCACCTGCACCTGCTCTGGGTGCTCGTCTTCCCGGGCCTCCTCGCCGTGTACGCATGGGCCACGAGGCGCGAGGGCTACCGGGCGACGACGAGGCAGAAGGCCCTCTTCCTCCTGGGTGTGCTCGTCCTGGTGGGGGCCGTGACGTGGCCGCTGGGCGACCTGGCGGCCCACTGGTTGCTGATGGCACTCGTCCTGCAGCGGCTTCTGCTGACCCTGGCCGTGCCCCCGCTGCTGGTCCTCGGGACGCCCCGACCGGTCATCGCCCGCTTGACCCGGCCGGCCGCGGTGGACGCCGTCCTGCGGGTGGTCGTCCGTCCCGCCCCCGCCGTCTGCATCGTCACGGTCGTCGCGGTCGGGACCCTGACGACGGGCGCGGTGAGCCTGGCGGCGCGGTCGGATCTGGCCCGGGTCGTGATCGAGCTCGTGGTGCTGGCCTCCGGCTTCGTCCTGTGGGCTCCGGTGCTCACCGAGCTGCCCGGCGCACCCCGGCTGTCCGCGCTCGGGCGGGGTGGGTACCTCATCGTCCAGTCGATCGTGCCGAGCTTCCTCTCCATCGTGTGGATCTTCGCCCGCCACTCCCTCTACCCCGCCTACAGCCACGAGGGGACCGTGGTCGGTCTGTCCCCCCTCCTCGACCAGCAGCTCGCGGGCTTCTTGGCCAAGCTGAGCACGATCGCCGTGCTGTGGACGGTCGCGTTCGTGATCATGACGCGGGCCCAGTCGGCCGAGGACACGGGCCTCGACGCCGAGCCGCTGATGTGGTCCGACGTCCAACGCGAGATCGAACGAGCCGAGCGCCGCCAGCGACGGCAACGGTGGCCGGGCCCGAAGGCCGCCGGCTAGGCCCTTCCCTGGCGCGGCCGCCGCCGCACGGTGCACAATGGTCGCGATGGGTACTTCGGTGATGGTCCGTGTCCGCGGCCGAGCGGACGTCACGGGACGGGCGACGGCGCCGTCTCGGACAGAACTTCCTCCAACCTGACGTCGCGGCTGCAGTGGTCGCCGAGGCGGCCTTCGAGGTCGGGGACCTCGTCGTCGAGATCGGTGCGGGCCGTGGCGCCCTCACTTTCGCGCTGGCCCGGCGCGGCGTGCGCGTCATCGCGTTGGAACGGGATCCCGTCTGGGCCGAGCAGCTGCGGCGCGAGGCCCTCCGGCGGGCTGCGGGCGAGGTCACGGTCGTCTGCTGCGACGCGCGCCGTTACCGCCTGCCGCGCGCACCCTTTCGCGCCATCGGGTCCCTCCCGTTCGGCGCCACGACCGCATTGTTGCGGCACCTGCTCGACGACCCGGGCAATGGTCTCGAGCGTGCCGATCTCATCGTCCAGTGGGAGGTGGCGCGCAAACGGGTCGCGGCGCCGCCCACCACGATGCTCTCCACCTCGTGGGCGCCCTGGTGGACGTTCGCGGCCGGCCGGCGGATTCCGGCCAGCGCCTTCCGGCCGGTGCCGGCCGTCGATGCGGCGGTGCTCAGGGTGGCGCGCCGCACCCCCCCGCTCCTGCCCGGGCACCTCGCGCCCGCCTACGGCGAATTCGTGCGGCGCCACTGGGGGTAGCGTCTCCTGCTCGTGACCGGGCAGGAGTGGACCGTACCGGACGTCTACCTCCTCACCGAGGGGGCCGAGGGTCGAGTCGCCGTCCCGCACCTGACACTGACGTTCGACGCGACGGGACTCGCCCTGGACAAGACCGACGGGGAACCGGTCTGGTACTGCGGCTGGGATCAGCTGCAGGAGATGGCGCCGGTGGAGCGCTCCGTGCTCCCCGACGGGCGGGAAGGCGTGGTGATCCTCGTGGTGGAGCGCAGCGGCCGGCGGCGCCGGCACCGCTTCGTGCTGGCCACGGACGACGCCGCGTCGACGGAAGCGTCGGTCAGGGACCGCGCCCGTTCACGCGGACTGCGGACGAGCCGGGACAGGCCTGCGGTGTCCCGTGCCCTGAACGTGTCGATCGTGGCGGCCGCCGCAGCGGTGGTGGCAGTGCTTCTGCTCTCCGCCTTCCACCTCGTCCACTTCTAGAGGCACGGGAGCCTCAGGCCAGTGACGCGCTCCGCAACTCGTCGAGGGAGAGCTCGGCCGTCTGGTTCCCGCCGCACTGTGGGCAGTGCTCCACGTGGCGCCACGAGCGGAGCAGGCGCGTCCCCTCGGGGTTGAGCAGCACGACGAACGACTCCGATATCGGGTCGATTTCGAGCCCGAAGTACGCCCTCCAGGCGGTGGTGGCGGCGTGGGCGTCGAGCGCCAGCCCCTTCAGGACGCGGCGGAAGCGCATCCGCTCGGTGTCGAAGATCCACGTGCTGTGGCAGGACTCCAGGACGAAGAGGGCGTCCTCTGCGGGGGGGACCACATCGCTGATCATGCCCGATCATTTCCCGGGATCGGCGTCGAATGCACCTCAGGATCGTTACGAATCTGTGACGATTTGAGTTTTCCCTGGTCGAATCCCTATTGCGGCCCCGCATCGTGCTTCCGGCCGACGACCAGCTCGCGCTTCGTGCAGAGCTGGCGCAGCGCTGCGCAGAGGACGATCCTGGTGTCCGCAGGGTCGATCACCTCGTCCACCAACCCCCGCTCTGCCGCCTGCCACGGGTTGAGATAGGCGTCCTCATAGGCCAGCTCGCGGTCCGACCGCTCGCCGGGCTCGAGGGTCCGGTGGAGGATCTGCACCGCCCCCGACGCCCCCATCACCGCCACCTCGGCGCCGGGCCAGGCGAGGCAGAGGTCATTGCCGATCCCGCGGGAATCCATGACGATGTACGCACCGCCGAACGCCTTGCGCAGGATCAGGCACAGCCGCGGCACCGTCGCCTGTGCGTAGGCGAACGCGAGCTCGGCCCCGTGGCGGATCATCCCGCGCCATTCGAGGTCCTTGCCGGGCAGGAAGCCCGGCGTGTCCACGAGGCTCACGATGGGCAGGTTGAACGCGTCGCACAGGCGGACGAAGCGGGCGCCCTTCTGTGACGCCGCGATGTCGAGCGTGCCCGCCAGGATCCGGGGTTGATTGGCCACCACACCGACCGGCATCCCTCCCAGCCGGGCGAACGCAGTGACGATCTGCCCGGCCCAGCGCGGCCACAGCTCCCGGAATTCGCCATCGTCACAGAGCTCCCGCAGCACGTCGCGTATGTCGTATGTCGCCGCCTTGCGGTCGGGGATCACCGTGCGCAGCTCGGCGGTGGTCCGCAGCACCGAATCGCTCACCGGTGCCAGCGGTGGCACTTCGTCGGTGTTGGAGGGCAGGTACTCGAGCAACTCGGCCACGGCGCCGTCGACGTCCTCGGACTCCACGGCGCACAACCCGCTCGCGGTGGCGTGCACGGCGGTCCCGCCCAGTTCGCCGATGCCCACACGGATGCCGGTGAACTCGGCGACCATCTGGGGGCCGGACACGAAAGCCACGGCCTCCGAGCTCATGACCACGAGATCGGAGAGCCCGAGCAGAAGGGCAGGCCCCGACACGACGGGGCCCGTCGCCGCGGCGATCACCGGCACCTGCCCGCTGCAGCGCGAGATCGCGGCCGCCGCCCGGCCCCAGCCGTGCAGCGCGGCGACGCCGTCGAGGACATCCGCCCCGCTCGAGGCGACGAAGAAGACGAAGGGGATCCCCAGGGCGCGGGCCTGGTCGGCCGCCTCGGCGAGCCGCACGCCGTCGGCGTGGGTGATCGCACCGCGTCGCATGGTCCCGAGCGACCGGGCGATGACGGCGTTGCGCCCGCCGATCCGTCCCACCACCGAGGTGACGGCGCCGACGATGCCCTTGCCGACGTCGTGGTCCTCCTCCACGCGGATGGCGGTCACCGGGGCCGAATGTAGACCAGCCTCCGGGTTCCGGGGCGAGGTCGCCGGCCGGGATTAGAGGTGGTTCGTCTCGGCCCGCCGCCACGGGCCGGAGCGCCCACCCGACTTCTCCCACAACGCGAGGTGCTCCACCGTCATGGTGCGATCGGAGGACTTGCACATGTCATAGACGGTGAGGGCGGCGACCGTGCAGGCCGTCATCGCCTCCATCTCGACGCCGGTGCGGTCCACGGTCTCGACCTGGGCCTCCACCTCCACGTAGTCGTCCCCGATGGAGAAGTTGACCCCGATGGACCCGACGAGGACGGGGTGGCACATCGGGATGAGCTCGGCGGTCCGCTTGGCGGCCTGGATCCCGGCGATCCTGGCCGCGGCCAGCACGTCGCCCTTCGTGATGGCGTTGTTGGCCACCTTCGTCGTCGTCTCGGGCAGCATCGAGACCCGGCAGCGGGCCAGGGCACGGCGATGCGTGGGCTCGCGGGGAGTGACGTCGACCATGCGGGCGCCGCCCAGCGGGTCGAGATTGGCCAGCATGCGGTCGGACACGAACGGGCAGTCTACGGCCTGGGGCGGCTCCGGACCGACGCCGCCACCCACCCCCGCCGGGTAGACTTGGCAGTCTCAGGCTGCGAGTGCCAACGGAGGAGTCCATTGCCGACCTATGAATATGCGTGCACGTCCTGCGGGCACCGGCTCGAGGCCGTCCAGAGCTTCTCGGACGATCCCCTGACGGAATGCCCGGCGTGCGGGGCCGAGCTGCGCAAGGTGTACGCGCCCGTCGGCATCGTCCTGAAGGGCAGCGGGTTCTACAAGACGGACTCGAGGGCCGCGGCCGGCAACGGCTCGGGAACCAAGAAGTCCGACGACTCGACGAGCGGCTCGTCGGGCCCGGAGACGGCGCCCAAGAAGGACGCCCCCTCCTCGGGAGGCGCTCCGGAAGCCAAGCCCGCGGCGACGGCCGCGACCTGAGGGCCGCTCATCAGTCGCCGCTGAGCGCCATGTCGGCGATGGCGACGGTCTGGCCCGCCGCCACCCCGGGCAGCCAGCGCAGGTCCCCGCCGATCGCGACCACCGACTGGAGCATGCGTTGCAGCGTGGACGCCACCGTCACCTCCCGCACCGGCTCCGCCAGCATGCCGCCCCGGATCATCAACCCCTCCGCGCCCACCGAGAAGTCCCCGCTCACCGGGTTGACCCCCGAGTGGACCCCCGTCACCGACTGCACGTAGACGCCGTCACCGACGGCAGCGAGAATCTCGTCGGGCCCGCTGTCCCCCGGTGCGAGCACGAGGGCGCGGCAACCCGCGGACGGCGTCCCGGCGAAGCCGCCCCGCACCGCCGATCCCGTGGACACCGTCCCGGCCCGGCGGGCCGAAACCGTGTCGAAGACGAACATCCGCAGCACCCCGTCGGAGATCAGGACGTTGCGACGGCACGCCAGGCCCTCGCCGTCGTGCGACGAGGCGCCGTAGGCCCGCCCGTCGGTCGGGTCGTCGACCAGGAGGACCCCACTGGTGGCAACGGTCTCGCCGATGCGACCGGCGAAGAAGGACCGGCCCTTGACGACCGCTTCGCCCGAGAGCGCGGACGCCAACACCGACAGCAAGGTCGAGACCACACGCGGGTCGAAGACGACGGTGCAGTGTGCGGAGCCCGCCTTCTGCGCGCCGAGCATCCGGGTCGCGCGCAGGACGGCATCGTCCATGGCTTCGTCGGGAACGAGCTCGCCGGGCCCGCGGCCGACGCTGAAGCCGGTCCCCGTCTGTGTCTCCGCCCCCTCGCCGGCGATGGCGTCGACGGAGAGGAACGCGTTGGTGCGCCGCCGGCAGGAGGAGATGCCGGTCGTCGACACCAGCGCCACCTCCACCCGGCTGTCGGCGTAGTCGGCGGAGGAGACCTGTCGGATCCGGGGATCGGCGGCGCGGGTCGCCCGCTCGAGCTCGATCGCCAATGCGACCTTCTTCTCCATGGGCGTCGTGGCGACGCCGTCGTCCCACAGGTCGAGCTCCGCGGCGGCCACGGCGTCGGGCACGGCCAGGTCGACGTCGGGGTCCGGGGTGGCGAAGCGGGCGTTGTCGCGGGCATCGGCCAGCGTGGCGGCGATCACCGCCGGATCGAGCGAGCCCGCCCAGGCGAAGCCCACCTGGCTGCCCTCGCCACCGGGCCCGTCGACGAGGACGCGGATGCCCACGCCGGACGAGTCGGCCGAGGTCAGGGACTCGATCTCCCCCTCGTAGGCGCGCACCTCGGTGTCGGTGCCCCGGGTCACGTAGACCTCGACGCCTTCACCGGAGCGCGCCTGGGCGACCACGGACGTCGCCAGCTCGAGGAGGTCGCTCACGCCGTCCCCCCGAGCGTGACGCCCGTGATGCGCAGCGTGGCCTGCCCGCAGCCGACGGGGACACTCTGCCCGTCCTTGCCGCAGGTCCCCGGTGTCATGTCGAAGTCGGTGGCCACGGCGTCGATGCGCCGCAGGACCTCGGGGCCGTTCCCGATCAGGTTGGCGTCGCGCAGCGGCTCGGTGATGCGGCCGCCTTCGATCAGGTACGCCTCGGTGGTGCCGAAGACGAAATCACCGGTGGCCGTGTTCACCTGGCCGCCGCCGAGCTTCTTGACGTAGACGCCGGACGGTGTCTGGGCCACGATCTCGTCGGGATCCTCTGCTCCCGCGAGCAGGTACGTGTTCGTCATGCGCACCATCGGCAGGTACTGGTAGCTCTGGCGACGCCCGTTGCCCGACGACTTGCGGCCCTCCTTGCGCGCCCGCAGCCAGTCCCACATGTAGTCGGTCAAGACCCCGTTCTCGATCAGCACGTTGCGGGCAGGCGGGCAACCCTCGTCGTCCACCCCGAAATTGCCCCACTCGCCCAGCACGGTGCCGTCGTCCACCAACGTGACCAGCGGGCTGGCGACGAGCTGCCCGACCTGGCCCGTGTAGACGGAGGCGTCCTTGACGATGTGGTCCGCCTCGAGCCCGTGGCCGCACGCCTCGTGGAAGAGAATGCCGCCGGAGCCTCCGGCCAGCACGATGGGCACCTCGCCCGACGGGGCCGGGCGGGCCGACAGCTTGGCCAGCGCCCTGGCGGCCGCCGTGTGCGCGATCTCCTCGACCGGGTGGCGCTCGAAGATCTCGAAGCCCTCGGTCCGGGCCAGGGACTCGTAGCCCGTCTGCATGCCCGTGTCGCCGTTGGCGACGCAGACGACGTTGAACCGCGTGCGGATCTGATCGTCCCCGGCCAGCAACCCGTCGGAATTGGCGATCAGCACCCGGCGCCGGCTGTCGCCGCAGCCCACCTGCACCTGGGAGATCGCGCCGCCGGCGCCCCGGGCCGCCTCGTCGGCCCGCGTCAGCAGCTCGAGCTTGCGGGCCTTGTCCACCCTGTCGGGCGGCGTGCGGTCCCCGCGGTCGTGCACGGACGCGGGCCCCAGCGCGACGGTGCGCACCGCCGCACCCCCTTGCCCCGCCACCGCCGCCGCGGCACGGGCGGCGGCCAGGAGTCCGGCTTCGCTGAGGTCTGCCGTATGGGCGAAGCCGGTCGTCTCGCCGTCCACGACGCGGATCCCCGCCCCCCGCGAGCGCCCCGAGGAGAGCTCTTCGACCTTGCGGTCGTCGAGCACCGCACTGGCCGTCGCGGTGTCCTCGGCGAAGACCTCCGCCAGGTCACCGCCCCCGACCAGAGCGGCGGACAGGACGCGTTCGAGCACGTCAGAGTCGATGAGGGTGGTGTCGGTCACGGCGGTATCGTAATCGCCGTGCCCGCGAACACCTCCGAGACGCGCACCCCCGCCGGGCACGGGCCGCATGCCGGCCTCACGGCCCAGCTCGAGCTGACGGTAGGCCCCGCGGACACCGCCGAGCACTTCAGCTCGGGCGACGTCCCCGTCCTCGCCACACCCCGCCTGATCGCCCTGTGCGAGGAGGCCAGCTGCCGAGCCACCGACGGCCATCTCGACGAGTCGCAGTCGAGCGTGGCCACCCGGGTGCAGTTCGACCACCTGGCGCCGGTCGCTGTCGGCTCGGTGGTCCTCGCCGAGGCCACGCTGGTCAAGGTCGAAGGCCGGAGGCTGATCTTCACGGTCTCCGCGGCCCGGCTCGAGGACGAGGGCGGTGGGCTCGTCGGTGCGGGGCGCGTGACCCGGGTCGTGGTCGACCGCTCCGCCTTCTTGACCAAGGCGGGCGCGGCCAAACCCTGAGCGCGACCCCGCCCGCGGTCGAGGGGCCCCGGCTCCTGGCTGGAGCGGGTCCCGTGGTGGCGGCCTTCGCGACGTTCGGCCTCTTCTGGGGCAGTTGGGCCGTCATGCTCTTCGACGTCCAGCACGCCTTCTCCCTGAACGACGCCCAGCTGGGCCTGCTGCTGGCGGTCGCCATCGCGGTGGCCGGCGCCTCGAGCGCCGTGATGGCCCACCTGGCCGACCGGGTGGGCGCGCGCCGCCTCCTGTGGATCGCGCTCTTCGCCTGGGCCGTCCTGCTCTGCGTCCTGGCCCTGACCCGCCAGCGCTGGGCGTTCGCCACGGTGCTGGTGCTGGTCGAGATCGCGGGCGGCTCCATCGACACGGCCATGAACGCCGAGGCGTCACACCGCCTGGTCACCAAGCCGTCGTCCCTCGTCCGGCTCCACGCACTGTTCAACGCCGGTGCGCTCACGGGAGCCGCCACCGCCGCCCTCGTCATTCACGCCGGGGTGTCGTGGCGCTGGGTCTGGCCGGCGATCGCGCTCGTCGCTCTCGGCGTGGGCGCTTGGGCGCTGGCCACCGATCCCGGCACGGCGCTCGTCCCGGCCGGCGGGGAGGTCCCGGCCCCGCACGCCGGGAGCCACCCCCTGCGGCGGCTGCGCCGCGACGGCCTTTTGATCCTGCTGGCGGTGTTCGCCCTGGCCGAGGTCACCGAAGGCGGCGTCGACACCTGGGGCGTGCTCTTCCTGCGCAACCACCTGGCCACCGGCGTGCTGCTCGGCGCCGGGGCGTACGTGGTCGGGCAGCTCGTCGCGGCGACCACCCGCGGAGCCGGCGGCACGCTGCTCGGCCGGTTGTCGACCCGCAGCGCACTGATCCTGGGCGGGTGCGTCGCCGGCGCGGGCATCCTCCTCGAATCGGTCTCCCCGTTGGCCGGCGTCGCCGCGGTGGGGCTCGCCCTCGGCGCGGGCGGGGCCTCGCTCTTCTGGCCCTTGGTCATGAGCTCGGTCAGCCGGCTGGCCAGCCAGGTCGTCTCTGCGGTGGGGACGTTCACCGCGGCGGGGTACGTGGGTTGGGTCGCCGGTGCGCCCATCGTCGGCTGGGTCTCGCAGACGTTCGGGCCGGCCCGGGGCCTTCAGGTCCTGGCCGTGGCCTCCTTCGGCGTGGCGGTCTGCACGTTGTTCACGCCGCGGCGCCGGGCCGCCCGGCAGGCCAGAGGGTAGCCTGGGGCCAACCGCCATGATCCTCCACAGCATCGAGACGCCCGCCGACGTCAAGGGCCTGAACCAGCAAGAACTCGCCGAATTGAGCGAGGAGATCAGGGCGTTCATCGTCGACACGGTGACCACCACCGGTGGCCATCTCGGCTCGAACCTGGGCGCCGTGGAGCTCACCCTGGCCCTGCACCGGGTGTTCGACTCGCCACGCGACGTCATCCTGTGGGACACCGGTCACCAGGCCTACGTGCACAAGCTGCTGACCGGGCGGCGCTTCGGCTTCAAGACCCTCAAGCAGGCCGGCGGCATGTCGGGGTATCCGAACCGGGCCGAGTCGGAGCACGACTGGATCGAGAACAGTCACGCCTCGACGGCGCTCTCGTACGCCCACGGCATCGCCAGCGGGTTCACGCTGCGCGGCATCGACGGCGAGCGCCGGGTGGTGGCCGTGGTCGGGGACGGGGCGCTGACCGGTGGGATGGCCTATGAGGCCCTCAACAACCTCGGACACTCACGACGGCGGGTCGTGATCGTGCTCAACGACAACGGGCGCTCCTATGCGCCGACGGTGTCCCAGCTCTCGCAGAGCCTGACGACGCTGCGGCTCAACCCGACCTACACCGCGGCGCGTGAACGCCTGCGGCTGCGCCTGCGCGAGCTCCCGGCCTTCGGCGAGCTCGCCTACACGGGCGTGCACTCGCTGACCAGCGCGCTGCGCGAGATGGTGGCACCCCACACATTCTTCGAGGCACTGGGCGTCCGCTATGCCGGGCCGATCGACGGCCACGACATCGAGCACATGGAGCAGGCGTTCAGCCATGCCGCCGAATGGGACGGTCCCATCGTCGTCCACGTGCTGACACAGAAGGGCCGCGGCTACGCGCCGGCCGAAGAGGACGAGATCCAGCGCCTGCACGACGTCAAGGCGACCAAGCCGATCGTGCTGGAGAATGCGGTGGGCAGCTCCGCCGGGCTCGCCGTGGGCGGCTCCGCCGGCTCCGACAGCGGCGGGGTCACCTCGCCCGGCTCGCCGCGCGAGACCGGGAGCGGCGACGAGTCGCCCCCACGGGCCGCCACCTACACCGACGCGTTCTCGCGCGCCCTGCAGGCGGCCGCGGAAGAAGACGCCCGCGTCGTGGCGCTCACCGCGGCCATGCCCGGACCGACGGGTCTGCTCGCCTTCCAGGCCCGGTTCCCCGATCGCTTCTTCGACGTCGGCATCGCGGAGCAGCACGAGGCGACCGCCGCCGCCGGGATGGCCATGGCCGGCCTGCGTCCCGTCGTCGCGGTGTACTCCACCTTCTGGAGCCGTGCGTTCGACCAGGCCAACCTCGACGTCGGCCTGCACGGCTGTCCCGTGGTCTTCGTCCTGGACCGGGCCGGCATCACCGGCGACGACGGCCCGAGCCACCACGGCATCCTCGATCTGAACCTCGCCCTGTCGATCCCGGGCATGACGGTGTTCGCGCCGTCGGCCGCGGAGGAGGTGGCGCCGATGCTGCGCGCCGCCCTCGAGCTGCCCGGGCCCTCGACCATCCGGTTCCCCAAGAGCGCGCCGCGGCACATCGCCCTCGAGGATGTCGGCCGGGGGCTCCAGGCATCGCAGCTGCGCGGCGGCGACGGGTCGGTCTGCCTGCTCGGTGTCGGCAAGACGGTCGGCGCCTGCCTCGACGCCGCCGACGAGCTGGCGGGCGAGGGGATTGCGGCCACGGTCTGGGACGTCCGGGTGGTGTCGCCGGCCGACGTCTCCATGCTCAGCGACGCCGCCCGCCACCGGCTCGTCGTCACGGTCGAGGACGGCGTGCGCCACGGTGGTGCGGGCGCCTTCCTCGTCGATGCCATGTCGGCCCAGGTGGAGTCCGGCGGCCTCCCGGGCCCGGCGACGCGCGTCCTGGGCGTCCCCCGCCAATTCCTGGCCCAGGGCAGGGCCGACGACATCCTGGCGAGCATCGGCCTCGACGGTGCCGGCATCGCGGAGAGCGTCCGCCGGGCGGGTCTCGAGGTCCCGGCCGCCGAGGCGGAACACTGAGCGACCGGCACGGCTAGGGCAGGTTGGCGCCGTTCTGCCGCACGAAGTCGTTGACGGCGTAGTAGGCCTCGATCGACTCGCCGGCGTCCCCCCAGAAGCCCTCCTGGACGTCGTGGGCCATCTGGCCCTGGCCCACGAAGTGGTTGTTGACGTCCGTGATCTCCAGCTCGCCGCGGCCAGAGGGGACGAGGTCGCCGATGATGTCGAACACGCCGGCTTCGTAGCAGTAGATGCCGGTGACGCAGTACGCCGATGCCGGGTCCTCGGGCTTCTCCTCAATGTGTGTCACCCGGCCGTCCTCGCCGAAGACGGGGACGCCGAGGTGGCGCAGGTGCTCGGGCTCGTCGACCTTCGAGAGGAGGATGCGCGCGCCGGAGGGATCGGACCGGAAGGCGTCGACCATCGGTTTGATGGAGCGCTCGACGATGTTGTCGGCCAGCATCACGAGCACCGGACCACCCTCCGCGAAATGCGCGGCGAGCCCCAGCGCCTCCGCGATGCCGCCGGCGTTCTCCTGGTAGGCGTACGAGAGCTGGTCGATGCCGTACTCGTGGCCGTTGCCGAGCAGCCGCAGGAACTCGCCGGCGTGGGTGCCGCCGGTGACGAGCATGATCTCGTCGATCCCGCTCGAGACCACCGCTTCGATCGCCCAGGCGATCATGGGACGGTCGTAGATGGGCAGCAGATGCTTGTTGGTGATGCGGGTCAACGGGTAGAGGCGAGAGCCGGTCCCCCCGGCAAGGATCACACCCTTCACGTCCGCGCTCCCGCCGCGCGCAAGGTTGGCATGGCGCGTTTCTAGCCGAACGTGAGCACGCCGCGCGCCACGCGGCCGGCATGCATCTCGTCGACGACCTCGCCGAACCGGTCGAGGGGGCGCGTGAGGGACACCAGCTCATCGAGCATCAGCAGCCCGGACTGGTAGAGGTCCACCATGAGCGGGATGTCGTGGTGGGGCCGGGCCGAGCCGTAGCGGCAGCCGAGCAGTCCCCGGTCGACGTAGGCGAGGGCGTTGACGTCAACGGACACCTCGGTCCCACGGGGCGGGATGCCGATGGCCACCGCGGTACCGCCCCAGTCCAGGCAGTCGAGCGCGCTGCGCAGGACCGCCGGGTGCCCCACGCAGTCGAAGGCCCAGGTCACCCCGCCGAGGGGGAAGAGGGCACCGGCGGCGGACTCCCGGTTGGCCGGCACCAGCTCGCGCACCGCCGCCGCGGCGTCGCCCGCCGTGGCGTCGACGAAATGGGTCGCACCGAACTGCCGTCCGAGGTCCTCCTTCGCGGCCACGGTGTCCACCGCCACGATCCTCGTCGCGCCGGCGATGCGCAGACCTTGAATGACGTTGAGGCCGACCCCGCCCACGCCGAACACGGCCGCCGTGTCGCCCGGCCGGACCTTGGCCCGGTTCAACACCGCGCCGACCCCGGTGAGCACGCCGCACCCGATGAGGCAGGCCGACGACAGCGGAATCTCCTTGGGGATGCGCACCGCCTGCACCTCGCTGACGACGGTCAGCTCCGAGAACACCGACGCGGCGGCGAAGTTCGAGGCGGGCTCCCCCTTGAAGGTGAACGGCGTCGAGATGTTGCCGAGGGAGCTCTTGCACATGGTGGGGTGGCCGGTGCTGCAGGCCCGGCAGGCGCCGCAGCTGGCCAGGGTGGCGATCACGACGTGGTCCCCCGGTTTCACGGACCGCACGGCGTCGCCCACGGCCTCGACGACCCCGGCTCCCTCGTGTCCGAGCACCGCCGGAGCGGGGAACGGAATGGTCCCGTCGATGACCGACAGGTCGGAGTGGCACACGCCCGCGGCCTCCATGCGGACCTGCACCTCGTTGGGGCCCGGGCCCCGCACCTCGAGCTCGTCCGTGACCTCGACCCCTTCTCCCGTGTAGACGATGCCTCGCACTTACTCGCTCCTCTCGTTGGTGACGACGCGGTCCGCGCCGGCCGCGTGGCGCTGGCGCAGGTCGCGCTTGAGCACCTTCCCACTGGCGTTCACCGGCAGCGCGTCGACCAGCACCACGCTGCGGGGCACTTTGTAGTTCGCCATGGCCCCGCGTGACCAGCTGAGGATGGCGCGGCCCAGCTCCTCGGAGTCCGACTCCCGCGCGACGGGGACCGCCGGGACCACATAGGCGCAGCCCACCTCCCCCATCCGTTCGTCCGGGATGCCCACGACGGCGACCTGGGCCACCGCCTCGTGGCCGCGCAGGATGGCCTCGATCTCGGCCGGGTACGCGTTGAACCCGCCCACCACGTACATGTCCTTGACCCGGTCCGTGATGGTCACGTTGCCCCGGGCGTCCATGACCCCGATGTCGCCCGTGTGCAGCCATCCGTCGGCGTCGATCGCCTCGGCCGTTGCCGCCTCGTCGCCCCAGTAGCCCGACATGACCGTGTAGCCCCGCACGACGATCTCCCCGGGCCGGCCGGGTGGGACCGCCTCGCCGTCGGCCACGACCCGCACCTCGAGCCCGGGGATGGCGCGCCCCGATGTGGCCGACACGACCTCGGGGGGGTCGCTGCGCCGGCACATCGTCACGGTGCCGCAGGACTCGGTCAGGCCGTAGGCGGTGAGGACCGTCTCGAAGCCGAGCTCGTCACGCATCGCCTGGACCAGCTCGACCGGCACGACGGCCGCGCCGGTCACCCCGAGCCGGAGTGACGACAGGTCGTGGTCGGCGCGGCCGGGGTCGGCGAGCAGCGTCTGGTACAGGGTGGGCGGACCGGGCAGCACGCTGATGCGCTCGGCGGCGATGCGCGCCATGACCGCACCGGCGTCGAACACCGGCTCCGGCACGACGGTGGCCCCCGCCATCAGGCAGGCCAGGATCCCCGCCTTGTAGCCGAACGTGTGGAAGAACGGGTTCACCACGAGGTAGCGATCCGACGCCCCGAGGCCCACGATGGAGGACCAGGTCCCGAACGTGCGCAGCGACTGGGCGTGCGTCGTCGCCGCCCCCTTGGGATGCCCGGTGGTCCCCGACGTGAAGATGAGGTCGGACACGTCCCCGGGACCCACCCCCGCCGCCCGCGCCGCGGTGTCGGCGGCACTGACCCGCTCCCCCTCGGCCAGGAGCCCGGGCAGACCGAGGCTCAGGACTCCGGCCGGGCCGCCCGCCGCGGCGTCACCCTCCTCGCGCAGGACCACGATGCGAGCGAGCGCGCCGGTGTCGTGCCCCGCCAGCAGGGCCGGATAGTCGGTCCCGAGGAACCCCCGGACGGTCAACAGGGTCGTGGCGCCGGCGTTGCGCAGGATGTACGCCGCCTCCGCCCCCTTGAAGCGGGTGTTGAGGGGCACCAGCACGGCGCCGGCCCGCAGCGCGCCGAGAGCGGCCAGCATCCACTCGGCGCAGTTGGGCGCCCAGACGGCCACCCGCTCCCGGGCGCCGACCCCGGCGGCCACGAAGCCCCGGGCGTAGCGGTCCACTTCGGGCGCCAGTTGGGCGTAGGTCAGGCGCCGGTCCCCGTCGACCAGCGCCTCGATCGCACCGTGCCGCTGCGCCGCCTCCTCGACGAGGCGGGGGATCGTGCCCCAGGTCAGGTCGGCCCGCGGGTCCTCCTGCTCGGGCGGTGCGCCGCCGATCCCGCCGTTCACGGGTGCTGGCTGCTCACGGAGATGACTTCCCCGGAGAGGTACGAGGAGTAGTCGCTGGCCAGGAAGACGATGACGTTGGCCACCTCCCAGGTTTCGGCCCCCCGCCCGAACAGCTCGCGGCGGCGCAGGACGGCCAGGTCCTCGTCGGGGATGGCTCGGTTCAAGAACGGGTGCTCGGCCAGGCTGGGCGACACGGCGTTGACCCGCACGCCCGCCGGCGCCGCCTCGGCGGCCGCGCACCGCGTCAGGGCCATCACGCCGGCCTTCGCCGCCGCGTAGTGCGCCTGACCCGGCTGGGCCCGCCAGCCGAGCACCGAGGCGTTGTTCACGATGACGCCGCTCCTCTGCGGCAGGAGGCACTTCGAGCGCGGCACGGGTGCAGCGGAAGGTTCCGGTGAGGGTGATGTCGAGCACGGTCGACCACTGCTCGTCGGTCATCTCGACCAGTGGCACCGTGCCGCCGAGACCGGCATTGTGCACCGCGACGTCAATGTGCCCGAAGCGCGCCACCGCGCCGTCGTAGAGCGCACCCACTTGGGCCTCGTCGCGCACGTCGCAGGCCAGTGCGTGGACCCGGTCCGGGTCACCCGCCTCCGCCGCGAGCTGCTCGGCCGTCTCGCCGAGACGCCGTTCGTGGGCGTCGGAAACGACGACCGACGCACCCTCCTCGAGGCAGCGCCTGGCGGTGGCGGAGCCGATGCCCGTCCCGGCCGCCGCCGTCACCACGACGACCTTGCCGTCGAGGAGCGCGTGACCGCCCGGCGGTGGCGGTGGCGGTGGTGGTTCGAAGGATGCATCGAGGCTCGTGTTCACGCCCCCCCTTTCGGTTCCGGCGGGAGGCCCAGCACCCGCTCGCCGATGATGTTGCGCTGGATCTGGTTCGATCCACCGTAAATGGTCTCGGCGCGGGCGAAGAGAAAGGAGCGCTGCAGCTCGCTCAGCCCGTAGCCGGCGTTCTCGGGCAGCGGCTCCCCGTCGAGCACCGTCGCCGCCGGCCCGAGCACGCCCATGGCCAGCTCGCCCAGGCGACGGTGCCAGCTCCCCCAGTACAGCTTGGCGATGGAGGCTTCGGGAGGCGCCACCGGGCCGTCGACACCCGAGAGGCTCCGCAGGGTGTTGTAGCGCATGATCGTGAGCTCGATGTGGGCCTGGGCCAATCGCTGCCGCAGGACCGGATCACGGGCGCGCCCGTTTTCTGCCGCCAGCGCCACGATGCGATCGAGCTCGCGCCGGAAGCCCAGCTGGTGGCCGAGCAGGGCCACGCCGCGCTCGAAGGCCAGGGTGGCCAGGGCGACGCGCCAGCCGTCGCCCACGTCACCGACCACGTTGTCGGCGGAGGTGCGGGCCCCGTCGAAGAACACCTCGTTGAACTCGCTGGTGCGGGTCAGCTGGGTGATCGGGCGCACCTCGACCCCGGGCTGATCCATCGGCACCAACAGATAGGACAGGCCCTTGTGGCGGGAGGTCGACGGATCCGTCCGGCAGACGACGAAGCACCAGTCCGCCTGGTGGGCCAGGGACGTCCAGACCTTCTGGCCCGTCACCACCCACTCGTCGCCGTCGCGCCGGGCCCGCGTCGAGACGTTGGCCAGGTCGCTGCCCGCGTCCGGCTCCGAGTAGCCCTGGCACCACAGCTCGGATCCCTCCCGGATCGGCGGGAGGAACCGCGCCTTCTGCTCGTCGGTCCCGTAGTGGATCAGGGTCGGCCCGAGCAGGCCCTCACCCATGACGTTGACCCGGCCCGGTGCCCCGGCGCGGGCGTACTCCTCGTTGAAGATGACCTGCTCGGTCATGGACGCGCCGCGGCCGCCGTGTTCGGCCGGCCAGCCCAGGCAGGTCCATCCCCCCTCGGCCAGCACCCGCTCCCAGCGCCGGCGCGCCTCGAAGCCGAAGGTCTCGTCGCCGGAGCCGCCGCGACCTCCCAGCTCGGCGAACTCGCCCACCAGGTTGTCCTCGAGGAACCGGCGGACCTCCAGCCGGAACGCCACGTCCTCGGGGCGATCACGCAGATCCATCGCCCGGGAGCGTAGCCAAGGTGCCACACCCGATCTGACGGGGCGTCAGATACCCTGGGGCCCGACCGGGCGGGCGGTGGCGGCCCGCCGCCCCTGGAATACTCGCGGGTGCTCCGCAGCGGAGCGGAGCGCGAAAGGGGGTGACCGTGCCCTACTCCCAGGGGAGGGTCGTCCATGATGCCGACGCCCACATCATGGAGACGCCGACCTGGTTGCGCGACCACGCCGAGGCCCGGTACCGCGACCGCCTCCCGGTGCTGAGCTACCCGGGCGGGAACGAGCTGCGCCAGACCGGCGACCCCGCCGAGCAGCAGCGTGACCTCCTGGCCGCCTTCGACACGCTGCGCGCCCGGCACGCGTCGGCGGAGTACCGCAGGGACGAGGAGGCCGAGATCATGGCGCGCAAGAACTTTGCCGCCACGGGTTCGTTCGTCGCCGAGGACCGCCCCCGCGCCCTCGACCTGCTCGGGTTCTCGAGCCAGCTCGTTTTCAACACCTTCCACAACGGGCGCCTGCACGATCTCGAGCACCGCGACCCCGACCTCGCCTACGCCGCCGCCCGGGCGCACAACCGGGGGATGCTCGAGTTCTGCTCGGTCGACCCCCGCCTGCTCCCCTCGCTCTACGTCCCGCTGGCCGACCCCGGTCAGGCGGTCGCGGCGACACGCGACGCGATCGGCCAGGGCGCCGCGGCGCTGCTGGTCGCGTCGGGCTGCCCGCCGCGCTTCTCCCCCAGCCACACCGACCTCTTCGGCGTCTGGGCCCAGGCCGAGCAGGCCGGCATCCCCGTCGTCTTCCATGTCGGGGGGACGGGCACGCTGGTGGACCCCAACTACTTCGTCAACGGCAAGCCGGTCCCGCCGGACTTCCACGGCGGCGAGGAGAACTTCCGCTCGGTCGACTACATGGGGATCCCGGTCCCCCCGGCCCAGACGCTGGCCACCTTGATCTTCGACGGGGTCCTCGAGCGCTTCGGCGACCTGCGCATCGGCGTGATCGAGCAGGGCGCGGTCTGGGTGCCCTCGTGGTTGCGCCAGATGGAATCCGCCTTCGACGCGTTCCACCGCCACGAGGAGCGGCTGCAGGCGCTCACGCTCCGGCCGACCGACTACGTGCACCGTCAGGTCCGCTTCACCCCCTACCCCACCGAGGATGTCGGCTGGATCGTCGCCGAGGCCGGGGCCGACCTCGTGATGTTCTCCTCCGACTACCCGCACGTCGAGGGCGGCCGCAAGCCGCTGGAGCGCTTCGAGGCGTCGCTCGGCGACGCGGGCGAGGACGTGCGGCGGCAGTTCTACACCGACAACTTCCTCTTCCTCATGGGAACGGCGGCCGCCGGTCTGGCCGCCTGAGAGAGGCGATCGCCGTGTTCACCCGCCGGTCCAAGCGCGACGAGACGGAGTACGAGGTCACCAGGACCGACGAGGAGTGGCGGGCGCAGTTGTCGCCCGACCGCTACGCCGTGTTGCGGCGGGCCGGCACCGAGCCGGCCTGGTCCGGTGACCTGCTCCACGTCGACGGCCGGGGTGTGTTCAGCTGCGCCGGTTGCGGCGCCGCATTGTTCGACACCGGTGCCAAGTTCGAATCGGGGACGGGCTGGCCGAGCTTCGACCGGGCCCGCGCCGCCGGCACCGTCGTCGAGCGGACCGACCGCGGGTTCGGCCTGACGAGGACCGAGATCCTGTGTGCCCGCTGCGGCGGCCACCTGGGCCACGTGTTCCGCGACGGGCCCACCGACACCGGGTTGCGCTACTGCGTGAACTCGCTCTCGCTGACCTACGAGCCCGCTGCCGGGGAGGACCCGCCCGGAGGGGACCAAGCCGGGCGCTGAGACCCCGCCAACCGCTCTTCCACGGTGCCGAACAGGGCCTCGAGGCGGGCGGCTTCGGCACCCAGACCCAGGCGCCGCAGCAGCGAACCGCCGAGGGCCAGCGCGCCGCAGATTGCGGCGACCTCGTCCCTCACGAAGACGATCCGCGGCGCGGCCGGTGCCGGGCACGGACCCCCGCCAGCACCCCCGTCCCGAGCGCCAGCGCGGCGGCCGCCACGATCGCGCCGGTAACCAGGTGCCTCGCCGCGGCCGCGACCAGGCCCGCCGCCCCGCTCGCCGCGGCCGGCCACCCGGCGCTGACGATCAACCAGGGCGACACTCACGCCTCGACCGGTGTGGCGTCGGACGTGGCCTCCTCCACGGCGTCGGGCTGTGCCGACGCGCTCCGGCGCTCCACGCGTTGCACATCGGCCGTGGCGAAGCGGAGGCTCGGGCCGACCTCGTCGGCCGTGATCTCGACCTTCGATCGGTGCTCGCCCTCCTCGGTCTCCCAGGACCGCTGCTCGAGACGGCCCGTGACCACGACCCGCATGCCCTTGGTGAGGCTGAGCGCCACGTTCTCCGCCAGGTCGCGCCAGCAGACGACGTCGAAGAAGGACGTCGACTCCTGCCACTCCTGGGTCGTCCGGTCCTGCCAGCGTCGGTTGACCGCGACGCCGAGCTGGGCCGTCGCCTGCCCCTCTCGCGTGTAGCGGATCTCCGGCTCGCGGGTCAGGTTCCCGGTGATCGTCGTCGTGTTGGCCATGGGGTCTCCTCGCTTTCCTCGCGCCCACCACCCGGGGGGCGCGAGCCAGCGTGGGGCCCACTGCTTGCCGCGAACCTTGCCGCAACCCTTGCTGCGGTGCCGCGGCCCGGAAACGGCGGCGGCGGACGCCCTCAGTGCTTCTGCTTCAACCCCAGGCGGTCAGGCCGGCGGCGTCAATGGGCTTGGGTACCTCGTACTTGGGCACCTTGGCCAGGCGCCGCTTCCGTCTCCGCGGCTTCTCGCCGGCTCGCCCCATGGCGACAGTCTGGCCCGTCGGCCGGGGGGACACGGAACGGGTCCCGGCTGGACCCATGGACATGCCCGCGGCGTCCCTACCGCCGCTGGTCCGCCCGCACGCGGCCGCCCACGACGTACGCCGCCCCGCCCAGCACGAGCGAGCCGACGATGACGTAGCGCACGATCGCCGTCTCGAGCGAAGTCGGCGAGCCGTTGGTGCTGATCTCCGCGAAACCCCCGCCGACCACGAGCGCGGCGACGGCGAGCGCGAAGCAGCACAGCGAGACCTTGCGCCAGACGTTGCACAAGAAGCGCGACCGGGACCGATCGGGACCCGAACCGTTGGCGACGGGGTCGCGACCGTTCACGCACACCAGCGCCCGACGGGATCGCCGCCATCGTGGCCGACCGGGTGGTGAACCGGGTGCCGCGGGAAAGGTTCGTTGTGGTCCGCCATCGCCGCGAGATGCTACGCGTGCTCGCATGCTCCGGACCCGCAACCGGATGGCACCCTGACGCGCCCGCCCAGCGGGTAGGTTGCCCTCACTATGGGCGATGCGGCCGGTGGGCTCACGCTCGAGGCACCGTTGGCGGCCGGCGACGCCGTCGGGGGCGTCGCGCCGGCTCCACGGCGGGGCCGCTGGCGCTTCTGGCGCTCGCCGCCCGACCAGCCGTCGTGGGCCCGGCCACTGCTCCTCTTCGTGGCCGCGCTGGCCGCACTGTCCTACGCGTGGGGCATCAACGACGCCACGCTCGAGACGTTCTACGGCGCCGCCGTGCGGAGCATGTCGCAGAGCTGGCACAACTTCTTCTTCGGCGCGTTCGACCCCTGGGGGACGGTCACGGTCGACAAGTTGCCGGGCGCCTTCTGGGTCCAGGCGCTCTCGGTCCGCCTGTTCGGCTTCCACGTCTGGTCGGTCGTGCTCCCGCAGGCCGTCGAGGGCACCCTGACCGTACTGGTGCTCTACCGCGCCGTGCGCCGCGTCGCGGGCGCGGGTGCCGGGCTCGCTGCGGCCGCCGTCCTGGCCGCGACGCCCGTCACGATCCTGCTCGACCGGGGCAACATCTCGGACTCGTTGCTGATCCTGTTGCTGGTGCTCGCGGCCGACGCCGCCACCGCCGCCTTCACGACGGGGCGCCCAGCCCACCTGTTGGTGGCCGGCGTCTGGGTCGGGCTGGCCTTCCAGGCCAAGATGCTCCAGGCCTGGCTCGTCCTGCCCGCACTGTTCCTCGCCTACCTGCTGGCGGCGCCGGCGCCCGCCCTCGCCCGCCGCGTCGCGCACGTGGCGCTCGCCGCGCTGGTGGCGCTCGGTGTGTCGCTGTCCTGGATGCTCGTCGTCACCATCGTCCCGGCCCACGACCGGCCGTACGTGGACGGCAGTTGCGACAACTCCGTCTTCAGCCAGGTCTTCCTCTACAACGGCAGCGACCGGATCACCGGCACGACGCTCGACCAGGCGGGATGCAGCCCCGCGCCCACGCCGGTGCGGGGAACCACCGGCGCGCACCCGGGCACCGTGGCCGTGCCCCGGGGGCCCGGCCGCTTCCTCAACGGCGTCTTCGGCCGGGACAGCGACTGGATGCTCCTGCCGGCCGCGGTCGCCCTCGCCGGCATTTTGGTGGCCCGTCGCCGCGAGCCCCGCACCGACCCCCTGCGCGCCGCCACCGTGCTCTGGGGGGCGTGGCTGTTCTTCACCTGGTGCTTCTTCGCGTCCTCACACTTCATCAACTCGTACTACCTGGCGGCGCTGGCGCCGCCGATCGCCGCGCTGTGCGGCATGGGGCTCGTCGTCGCCTGGCAACAGCGCGCCCGGCGCGCCACGCGGGCCGTCCTGCTCGGCACCGTCGCCGCCGGCACGGCCTACGTCGTCTACCTGCTCCCGGCGACCGCCGGGGTGCGGCCATGGGTCGTGACCACCACGCTGCTGTTGGCGCTGGCCGCGGTGGTCGTCGTCGCGTGGTCCTTCCTGCCCTCGCGACCGCACTGGGCCAGCGGTGCCGGCGTGGGGCTGTCGGCCGCCGCCCTCCTCCTCGGTTCGGCCTGGGCGTCCGGGACCGTCGTGGCCGCGGGGCTGGGACCGTTCGACTCTCCGTACCAGCCGGCGGCACTCACGGCGCGCAACGCCGCCGCCAATGCTCGCTCGGCCGCGGTGGCGGCCGGCCTCAACCGGGCCGCGGCCCGCCTCCCGGCGTCGGTCAGCGTCATCACCTCGGAGACCTCCGCGGGGTCGAGCGTCCCCATCCTCGACACGGGGCGCGAGTTCCTCCCCGTGGGCGGATTCACCGGAAGGGTGCCGAGCCCGACCCTGGCCCAGTTCGTCGGCCACGTGCGGGCCGGCCGCGTGGCCGACGTGCTGGCCGCCGTCGCGCCGCTGACCCGCAACCCCGACATGCTGTGGGTGATCGCGCACTGCCGCCCCGTTCCCTACCGCGGCCCCGACAGCCACATCGCCGGGCGGACGATGCGCTTCTACCTCTGCTCGCCGGCCGACGCCGGCGGCTGAGAGACGCCGAGGGACGAGCTAGACGTCGAGGAAGCGTCGGATGGCGATGGCCGACCCGATGGAGCCGATGGCCATTCCCACCATCACGACGACCACATTGGTGAGCAAGACCTCCGACCCCGTCATGTGCATCGCCGTGAAGATGTTGCTCGTCGTCCTGCCGCTGCCCTCGTGATTGATGAAGAGGTAGACGAAGTAGACGACGAGCGCGGCCAGCAACGACCCGATGAACCCCTGCAGGAGGCCTTCGGACATGAAGGGCACCCGGATGAACCAGTTGGTGGCCCCCACCAGCTTCATGACGGAGACCTCGCGGCGGCGGGCGAAGATGGCCATGCGGATGGTGTTGAGGATGAGGACGGCCGCCGAGATGATGAGGACGATGGCGATGGCCAGGCACACCCACTTCGAGATGTTGATGACCGTCTCCTCGTTGTGGATGGTCTGCTGGGGCTCTGTGACCGACAGGACCCCGGCCGTGCCGTGGAAGGTGCGCACCACCTGGGCGGCATCGGCCAGTGCAACAGGGGTGCACCAGAAGGACGTCGGCATCTCGGACTGGGTCGTGGCCTGGAAGACGTCGGAGGGCAGCAGCCGCCGGGCCTCCGAGAAGTTACGCGCCTTGTCCCAGTAGGCGCAGGGCTGGACCACGTAGTTGAGCTGGGCCAGCTGGGTCTTGACCGCCGCGATCTCCTGGGTGTTCGCGCCGGGCTGCATCCAGACCGTCACCTGGGTCCCGCGTTCGAGCGTGCCCGTCGCGTTGGCCGACCCCTGGCGCAGCAGCAGCGCGGCGCCCACGAGGGACAGCGACACGGCGACGGTGAGGATGGCGGCCACGGTCATCAGCCGGTTGCGCCACAGGTTCGACGCCGTCTCGCGGACGACGTAGTCGACGGACACCGCCATGTCAGCCCATACCTCCCGCGGCCACCTCGGCCGCCGGCTGCGCGGCACCGTCGAAGCCGTAGACACCGCGCGCCTGGTCACGGACCATCACGCCGTTGCTGAGCTCTATGACACGCCGGCGCATCTTGTCCACCAGCACCTCGTCGTGCGTCGCCACCACCACCGTGGTGCCCGTCCGGTTGATGCGGTCGAGCAGCTGCATGATGCCCTGACTCGTCTGCGGGTCGAGGTTGCCGGTGGGCTCGTCGGCCAGGAGGATGAGGGGGCGGTTCACGAAGGCGCGGGCCACGGCGACGCGCTGTTGCTCACCGCCGGAGAGCTCGCTCGGCAGGTTGTCCCGCTTGCCGGCCAGGCCCACCAGGTCGAGCACCTGGGGCACCTGGTTGGCGACGACATGGCGGGGGCGGCCGATCACCTCGAGGGCGAAGGCCACGTTCTCGAACACGGACTTGTTGGGCAGCAGGCGGAAGTCCTGGAAGACGCAGCCGATGTTGCGGCGCAGGTAGGGCACCCGCCATTTGGGCAGCTCGACGATGTTGCGGCCGGCTTCGAGGATCTGCCCGGAGTCGGGGAGCTCCTCGCGCAGGAGCAGACGGATGAACGTCGTCTTGCCCGAGCCGGAGGCGCCAACGAGGAAGACGAACTCGCCCTTCTCGATCTCCACGGTGATGTCGCGCAGAGCGACGGTCGAGCCCTTGTATGTCTTGGTGACGTTTTCGAATCGGATCATCGGTGAGAGAGGGGTCGCCCCCAACGACGGCGGGGCACCCGTACGATCCTACTTTCTCCCGCTGACGGTTTCGGTTCAGCGGCTCCGGCGCAGGTCACAGACGTCCGGGCCGCCTGTTACGAGCTGACCTCGCGTTGGCGACGCAACTCGGCCTCCATGAACGGGTCGAGGTCCCCGTCGAGCACCGCGTCGACGTTGCCGGTCTCGTAGCCCGTCCGCAGGTCCTTGACGAGTTGGTACGGGGCCAGCACGTAGGAGCGGATCTGGTTGCCCCAGGCGTTGTCGACCCGCTCGCCGCTCAACGCGTCCAGCTCGGCCCGCCGCTCGAGTCGGGCGCGCTCGGCCAGCTTGGCCCCGAGGATCTGCAGTGCCTTCGCCTTGTTCTGGTGCTGGCTACGCTCGTTCTGGCAGGAGACCACGATCCCCGTGGGCAGGTGCGTCAGGCGCACCGCCGAGTCCGTCTTGTTGACGTGCTGGCCCCCGGCGCCCGACGAGCGATAGGTGTCGATGCGCAGATCCTTCTCGTCGATCTCGACCTCGGAGGACACGTCCTCGAGGAACGGGGTGACGTCCATGGACGCGAAGCTCGTCTGGCGCCGGTGCTGCGAGTCGAAGGGCGACATGCGGACCAGCCGGTGCACGCCGCGCTCGGTGGCGAGGAGGCCGTAGGCGAATCGGCCGTGGACGATGAAGGTGGCCGACAGCAGCCCGGCCTCCTGGCCCTCGGTCGCCTCGTCCACCTCCACGGTGAAGCCACGCCGCTCGGCCCAGCGTTGGTACATGCGCAGCATCACCTCGGTCCAGTCCTGCGCGTCGGTGCCGCCCGCTCCTGCGTGCACCTCGCACACGGCGTCGAGCTCGTCGTAGTCGCCCGAGAAGAGCGACTGCAGCTCGAGTGCGCCGAGCCGCGTGCCGAGCGTGTCGACGGTCTCGACCAGCTCGGCGTCGAGGGCGACGTCGCGCGCGCCGGCCGCGGCCGACTCGTCGGTCAGCTCGAGCAGCGCGTTGGCGTCGTCGAGGGCGCTGCGGAGTCCCTCGAGCTGGTCGAGATCGGCGGACACCCGGCCGAGCTCGCGGGTCACGGAGCGGGCGTTGTCGGGGTCGTCCCACAGGTCGGGGCGGGCGGCCCCGGCCTCGAGCTCGGCCCGCCTGACCTCGAGCTTCTCGCGGCCCAGGTAGCGCTCGGCCTCGGCCAGCCGCTCGCCCAGCGCCTCGAGCTCGGATGCGAAGTCGCGCGGTGCCTCGGCCGCCGGCCCGTCAGGCGGCGCCATGGCAGAACTTGAACTTCTTGCCGCTCCCGCACCAGCAGGGGTCGTTGCGACCGACCTTCTCGTGCTGCTCCTTCACGATCGGGACCAAGGCGTTGGGATCCGGCGTGTTGGGCCGCTTGACCTGGGCTTTTGCGGACCCTCCCCCGCCTCCGCCGCCGCTGCTGCCGTTGCCTCCCGCCGGGGCGCTGAGCATGGACGACTGGGGGGCGATGTTGGTGCCCTGCTCGGCCAGCAGCGCCGTGGCCAGGGCGCCGGTCTCGGCCACCGGGTCCTCGGCCGCGGCGTAGACGGCCCGGTCGAGGTCCGGCTCCGCCGCCGGCGCCTGCACCGCCTCGACATGGAGGATGTAGCGCAGGTAGTCGTTGTCGATGACCTCCAAGAGCTGGCCGAACATGGAGTAGCCCTCCTGCTGCCAGGCGTTGAGGGGGTCGGCCTGGACGGTCCAGCGCAGGTGGATGCCGTCCTTGAGGTTGTCCATCTCCGACAGGTGGTCGCGCCAGCGGGCGTCCATGATCTGGAGGTAGACGTCGCGCTCGATCTGGCGCATCGTCTCCGCCCCACCCGGCATCGACGCGGAGTGCTGCTCGTAGTACTCGAGCGCCTCCTCCACGATCGACTCGACGAGGTCCTCGGTCGTGGCGGCCTGCGCCAGGTCGGCCACCGTGAACTTCGTGGGGTAGTACTGCATCAGCCCGTCGACGAGGGACTTGAGATCCCAGTCCTCCTCGAACTCGGTCGGGCAGTGCTCGGCCACCAGCTTCTCGGCGGCGCCGGCCAGGAGGTCCTCGGTGTGCTCCTCGAGGTCGTCGCCGTCGATGATCTGGAGGCGGCGCTCGTAGATGACCTTGCGCTGCTGGTCCATCACCTCGTCGTACTTGAGGGCGTCCTTGCGGATCTCCGCGTTGCGGGCCTCGACGGTGTTCTGCGCCCGCTCGATCGCCTTGGCCACCGTCTTGGACTCGATCGGCACGTCCTCGGGCAGCGTGCGGCCCATGACCCAGCTCATGGCGCCCGTCGCGAACAGGCGCAGGAGCTCGTCGTCGAGGCTCAGGTAGAAGCGGCTCTCGCCCGGGTCGCCCTGGCGGCCCGACCGGCCCCGCAGCTGGTTGTCGATGCGCCGGCTCTCGTGCCGCTCGCTGCCCAGGACGTAGAGGCCGCCGAGCTTGCGCACCTCCTCGCCCTCGGCGCGGCAGCGGGCCTCGATGGCGGACCGGCGGCTCTCCAGCTCGGCCCGCCCCTCGTCGGAGCCGAGGTCCACGCCCTCGGCCGCCAGCTCGTGCTCGGCCAGCAGCTCGGCGTTGCCGCCCAGGATGATGTCGACGCCCCGGCCGGCCATGTTGGTGGCCACGGTGACGGCGCCCCGGCGGCCGGCCTGGGCCACGATCTCGGCCTCCCGGAAGTGCTGCTTGGCGTTCAGCACGTTGTGCCGCACGCCGCGCTTGTCGAGCAGGCGGGACAGGAGCTCGGACTTGGCGACCGAGGCCGTGCCGATCAGCATCGGCTGGCCCAGCTCGTTGCGCTCGACGATGTCGTCGACGACCGCGTTGAACTTCGCCTCCTCCGTCTTGAAGACCAGGTCGGGCTGGTCGGCGCGGACCATCTCCTTGTTGGTCGGGATGGGCACCACGGGCAGGCCGTAGGTGCCGGCGAACTCGCCGGCCTCGGTCTCGGCCGTGCCGGTCATGCCCGACAACTTGTCGTACATGCGGAAGTAGTTCTGGAGCGTGACCGTGGCCCAGGTGTGGTTCTCCTCCTTGATGGCCACCCGCTCCTTCGCCTCGACGGCCTGGTGCAGACCGTCGGACCAGCGCCGGCCCTCGAGGGTGCGGCCGGTGAACTCGTCGATGATCTTCACCTCGCCGTCGGCGACGAGGTAGTCCTTGTCCTTCTTGTAGAGGTCCTTGGCCGTGAGCGCCTTGGTCAGCTGGTGGACGTAGTTGACCGAGACAGCGTCGTAGATGTTGTCGACCCCGACCGCCTTCTCCACCTTCTCGATCCCCGCCTCGAGGGGCACGACCGTCTTCTTCTCCTCGTCGACCTCGTAGTCGACGTCGCGGCTCAGCGTCCGCGCGATGGAGGCGAACTGGTAGTACAGCTGGGCCGCCTCGTCGGCGGGGCCCGAGATGATGAGGGGCGTGCGGGCCTCGTCGATCAGGATGGAGTCGACCTCGTCGACGATGGCGAAGACGTGGCCGCGCTGGGCCATGGTCTCGCGCGTGCGGGCCATGTTGTCCCTGAGATAGTCGAAGCCGAACTCGTTGTTCGTGCCGTAGGTGATGTCCGCCGCATAGGCGGCCCGCTTGCGGAAGGGGTCGTCGATGTCCGAGCCGATCCGCCCGACCGAGAGCCCGAGCCAGCGGTGCACCCGTCCCATCCATTCCGCGTCACGGGTGGCCAGGTACTCGTTGACCGTCACCATGTGGACGCCACGGCCATCGAGGGCGTTGAGGTAGGCGGGGAGCGTGGAGACGAGGGTCTTGCCCTCACCCGTCTTCATCTCGGCGATCCAGCCGAAGTGCAGCGCCATGCCGCCCATCATCTGCACGTCGAAGTGGCGCTGGCCGAGCACGCGCCACGCCGCCTCGCGGACCACCGCGTAGGCGTCGACCAGGAGGTCGTCGAGGGTCTCGCCCGCCTCGAGGCGCTCCTTGAACTCCACCGTCTTGTGGGCCAGCGCGTCGTCGCTCAGGCCCTGCATCTCCGGCTCGAGGGCGCCGATCAGGGGGACCAGGTCGGCCAGCCGCCTGACCTTCTTGCCCTCGCCGGCGCGCAGGACCTTCGTGAACACGCTCATGGGGGACCGATCCTACCGGTCCGCGGGACGGGCGAGCCGACAGGCGCGGCGCGGGGAGAGTCGGGCTGCGTGCGGCTGACCTGGTCTTTGACCCCACACTCGCCTGCCGCGAGGGTGACGCGCCGGCACCGGCGGCACGGCGTCGCCGCCGCACCCAACGGCGCCACACTGGCGCGCATCGCCTCGTCTCCGCCCGCCCCCGACAGCCGGGGACGCAGCGGGCAGGGCTTACCTCTAAGCCGCACCATGCTCAGCGACCACAAGTCGCCTTACGTGGGTCGTTTCGCCTGCGACTGGCCTCGACTTTCAACCACAGACCCGCACGCAGCCCGGTCCGATGCTACGGCCTGGCCGCCGCGCCGTCGCACCGGACCCGATCCGGCGGGCCGACCCGGGCCGGGCCTACTGCCCCGGGACGGTGGAACCCGAGGAGCCCGACGCGCTCCCGGCGCTGGCGGGCGTGGCGCCCTCGAGCACGGTGACGCCGGAGATCTTCCACACCCCGCCCACCTGCTGGAGGTCGGCCACGAGCCGGACCACGTCGGCCTGGGGCGACGTGATCTTGTCGTTGACGTAGGTCTGGTCGACCACGGCGTAGACCGATGCCGTGCCGGCGCCCTGGTTCTCCGACTGCACCTCGAGGTAGCGGATCTGGCCGCGCGACTCGGCCAGCGCCTGCTCGAGCGCCTTGCGGATGGAGGTGTTGAAGAACTGCTTGGCCTGGTTGGAGAAGGCGCCGGTCGCCATGGCCGTGACGGCGTTGAAGTCGGCGTCGACCGTCTTGGCGTTGAAGTTGAAGAAATCGGTCAGGAACGCCCGCGAGGCGCTCTGCACGGCCGGGTCCTGCACCGGGCCCCCGCTGCTCTTGGTGGCGTAGAGCACCCCGAAGACGAGCGTGCCGGCCAGGCCCAGGACGGCGAGGAGGCTCACCACCCGCGGCGTGCGCCGGCTCGGGGCGGGGCGGACCCGGTCGCCGCCGGGACGGCGCTTCCCGCTCCGGGGCGGCGGGCCGCCCGCGGCGGGCTCCGTGGAGCCGGGCGACGTCGCGCCGACCACCTTCACCCCCCGGTCGGCCTTCTGGTCCGTGTGCTGCTCCGTCTGTTGCGCTGTCGTCGTCATGTCCTTCTGTTCTCCCTCCGTGTCTGTCATGTGTCACCGAACCGGGACGCCGGCGGCGCCCCGACATCTCTCAGGCCCGCCGCCTCGTCCGCCGGCGCGAGGGGCGGGCGCCCCAGGCCAGGAACAGCGCCGGGACGACCAGCCCGCCGAGCGCGAGCAGGGCGCCGCGGCTCGTGGCGGGCACCCGGTAGGCCGCGCTGCTCACCTGCACCGGGGTGCCCGACGCGAGCTCGACGTTCGCCTCCTGCGCCGTCGGCGCCACGACGTGCCCGCCGGCGGCGGCCGTGAAGCCGGGTTGGGTGGCGGGGCCCACCCCGTTGCCGAACGTCGTGACGCACCCTGCGCCCGGCCGGGTGGCCGGGATCGAGTTGTGCGTCTGGTAGGACGCCCCGGGCTCGCTCAGGATCGGCGGCAGCAGGAGGCGCGTGCGCAGGAACGTCTGTTGGGGGTTGGCGGCGGCGTGCGTCGTGGTCGGCTTGGCCACACCCTCGACCGCGATGTTGTCGACCGCACCGAAGAAGTACTGGTTGGCGGCGAGGCCCTCCGAGAGGTTGGCCAGGTTCGCCGGTTGGGCGATGTTCGAGAGGGTGTCGGCCGTGTCGTGGAGGAAGCAGCCGATGTTGGCGGACTGCGTCGTGATGAGGTTGTCCACCTCGCCGAAGGCGGACGCGCCCGAGGTGAACAGGGTGTGCAGTCCGCTCTTCTGCTGTGCCAGCACCTGGACGAGCGCGGCGGTGTTGGCCAGGTCCTGGCGCAATTCGGGCGCGACGGCGGTGACCGCATCGAGCGACGGCGGCGCGTTGGCCAGCAGCTCGGTGAACTGCTGCTGGTAGGCGACGAACTCCTTCGAGAAGGTCGTGCCGGCGCTGATGAGGGTGCGCAGGTCGCCCGCCCGCCCCGCCAGCGACGTGGCGAGCTCGCCGATCAGCTTGTTGAGGTCGTCGGCGGGGATGGCCCGCAGCAGCCGGGTGGCCGAGGCGACCACCGCACCGACGTCGGCCGGCACCTGGTTGGGCGCCGCCGGCACGTCGGCGCCGTTCTGCAGGTCGGGCACGCTGCCGCCGTGGTCGGGCACCAGGTTGACGACCTGCTCGCCGAGGTCGTTGGCGATCTGCACCGACGACTGGACGTCCCGGGGCACCTCTATTCCGGGATCGATGCTCATGGTGACCTTGGTCGCCGACGCGGTGAGCGCCGTGGAGCTGACGGTGCCGACCGGCACCCCGTTGAGCTCCACCTCGAAGCCCGGGTAGAGCCCCGAGGCGTCGGCGAACTCCGTGGTCAGCGTCGTCGGGCTCTGGAGCGGGTTGCCCAGGAGGTTCACCACCCCGTAGGCGACCAGCGCGAAGCTGACGAGGAAGAACACGATCAGGTTGACGACGAGGCGGCGGGAGATCACTGGCTCGCCCCCGCGCCGTGCGGCGTGCAGGTGAAGGCGGGCGAGCTCTTGACCTCACCGAGTCCGGGGATGCCGCACACGATGATGTTCTCGTAGAGCTGCACGTACCCGTTGCGCACGGCCTGGGGCAGCGCGTTGTCGGCCACCGGGATCTCGGAGAGGAGGCCGGCCAGGCCGGCCTGGTGTTGCGCCAGCTGGCCGCTCACCGCCTGCAGCGTCTGCAGCTGGGTCACGATCTGGGGGTAGTAGTTCTCGAGGATGCTGCGCCCCTGGGTCGAGACGTCGTCGAGGGACTGCAGCAGCGTCTCGAACTGGGACGAGTTGCGGGCCAGGACGGCGACGGTCTGCGACAGCGTCGTGATGGCCGCCGCACTGGCGCTGCTCGTCGGGGCCAGCGTGGCGCTGATGGTGTTGAGCCCGTTCACCGCCCGTGTGATGGAGTCGGTGTGCTGGGCGTAGCCGGTCGTGACCGCGGCGAGGTCGGCCAGGAAGGCCTTGAGCGAGGCCTCCTGCCCGGTGAAGCCCTGACCGCCCGCCTGCACGATCTGTTCGAGCTGGGTGGTCGAGATGGACCCGAAGACCGACGATCCCGCCGCCACGAACTGCTCGACGTCGGGCACGATGGAGGTGTGCCCGATGACGGCGCCGTCGGGGAGCTGCGGCGCGGAGGCGGACGCGGTCCCCGTCTCGCTCTTGGGAACGCTCAGCTCGACGAACTGGTCGCCGAGGATGGTGGTGCGGTTGATGGCGGCGCGCACGTCCGCCGGGATCCGCACGCCGTTGTCGAAGGAGAGGGAGACCTTGGCCCGGTCCCCGCTGAGGGCGATGGAGCTGACCGAGCCGACGGGCACGTCGGCCATCTGCACCTGCGCCCCGTTGGCGAGGTCGCCCACGTCGCTGAAGTAGGCCGTCGCCGTCCGCTGCGGCACGCCGCCCGACACGGAGCAGCCGGTCAGGGCCAGGACCAGCGCGGCCAGCACGGGCGCGACGAGCAGGCGGCGGCGATTGCGCCGCGGCGCGCCCATCAGAACCAGCTCCCGATGTCGTGCAGCCACCCCGACAGCAGCCCCCGGTGGGCCTGCGGGCGGTGCGCCTGGCCCGGGTGACGGTCCTGGGGCAGCGGGGGGAGCAGCGCGGCGGCGGGCGCCGTCAGCGTCGGGTCCGGATTGGGTGCCGTCGTGGCCGGCGCGGCGACGGCCAGCGTGGTGGTGGCCCGGGCCGGGCTCCCCGCCGCCGCGGTGACCCGGTTGGAGAGCAGCCCGCCGAGCCCGCCCGACGAGGAGCCCGAGCCCTGGGAGGTGTTCGAGCCGCTGGAGCCGGTGGAGCCGCCCGAGCCCTTGGGGCAGCCGAGCAGGGCGCCGAGCAGCCCGCACGGGACCGTGGTCGTCGTGGTGCTCGGCGGGGGCGCCGTCGTGGAGGTGGTGGTCGGCGCCGCCGCCGGGCCCTGCTGCGCCGGGGCCGGCGGTGCCGCGGTGGCCCCGGTGCCGGCGCCTTGCTCGGCGTGCGCGATCTGGTCGAGGCCCTTCTGGAGCAGCGCCTGCGCCGTGGTCGACCCGCTCCCGCCGGCCAGCGTGTCGAGGATGGTCGGGATGTCGTTGAGCAGCGGGTCGAAGAAGCCCGACGAGGGGTTGCCGCACTGGGTGAGCGTGGCGACGACGGACGCCGAGAGGCCCGAGGCGTGGTTGGTGACGATGCGCCGGCAGATGCCCGCCAGCCGGTCGCGCAGCAGGCCGGCGATGTAGGCGCCCGTCACGCCGGGTGCCGTCTGGAGGTTCAGGTTCAGCCAGTTGTAGGTGGGGTCGTAGGCGCGCTTGGCCCCCTGGAAGAGGCTGTTGCCGTTCTGGAGGATCGCGTCGACCGAGGCGAGGTTGCGGTCCAGGGTGCGCCCGGCCGTGGTCACCGTCCCGACGTCCGCCTCGAGCGGCTGGATGTTGGGCACCAGCAGGCTGACCAGGTTCGAGCTGGCGCCCGCCAGCTGGGTGATGGCGTCGTTGAGCTGGCCCGAGTGCTGGGCCACGGTGGTCGACACCGTGTCGTACTGCGCGATGAGGTGTTCGATCTGGCCCGTGTCCGCGTCGAGCGTGCCGGTCAGCTGGGCCAGCGTGCCGTTGAGCTGTCCGAGGTCGTTGCCCTTGTCGGCCAGCAGCTGCACGGTGCCGGCGGCCGACGCGATGAGCTTGTTGAGGTTGGCCCCCTGGCCGTTCAGGTCCGACGCCAGGTTGGACACGAGGTTCCCCACCGCGTGCGGGTTGAGCGCGTCGAGCGTGTGCTGCAGCTCCTTGAGCACCTCGTCGGTCGAGACCGGGACCGCCGTGTGGTCCTGGGCGATGGTGGCGCCCGAAGGGAGGTAGGGCCCGCCGGTGTACCCGGGGTTCAGGTCGACGTCGGGCGACCCCAGCACCTGGGGCGCGACGAGGGAGGCAAAGGCCGACGACGGGATCTTGGTCCCCTGGTCCACGGCCAGGGTCACGTGCACCTTGTCGCCCATGTTCTGCACGCCCGTGACGGTGCCGACCTTGACCCCGAGGACGTCGACGGCGGCCCCGGTGAAGAGGCCGGGTGCGCTGGTGTAGACGACGTTGACGCGATAGGTGGGCGTCCCCTTGGTGACGTCGACCGCGACGACGGCGCCGGCGACGATGACGACGCCGGCCACCACGAAGCGGAAGGCCTTGGAGGCGAGCACGGCCCGCAGCGCGCCCATCACTTGACCCCCTGCAGCAACGGGCTGAGCAGTTGCGAGAGACCGCCCAGACCGGAGTTGGGGCCGGTCAGGCCGCCGGCGGCGCCCGGCGCCGGCGTGGTCGTGGCCCCGGCGCCCGAGGACGACGACGGTGGGGACGGCGCGGGCGCGGCGGACCCCGCCGACGGGGAGGCCGCCGGCTCGGGGTTCGAACCCGCTCCCGGCAACGGCCCGGTCTGCGCGCTGCAGGACTCCGGGTCCGGACCGAGCACCTGGTTCAGGACCTGGTCCAGCGTCCCGCAGGGCCCGATGATGCCGAAGGTGTTGGTCAGCGACGCCGGGTTGACGAAGATGTTGCCCCAGTTGACCGGGGTGCTCCCGCTGTAGGCGATGGACTGGAAGCCCTTCAGCGCACCGCCGAGGTAGCTGACGCCCTGCGCCAGGTCGAGCTGGTGCTGGCCCACCACGCCCAGGTCCGCATGGAGGCTCTTCAACAGCGACGTGAGCGCCGGCGAGTCCTGGTTCACCAGGCTGTTGGTCTGGCTCGCCATGGCGTCCACGTTGGTGATCAGGTTGGACAGGTCCTGGTTGTGGGCGGCCAGACCGGTCGAGACGGTGTCGAGGTTGTTGACCACCGCGAGCAACTGCTGGTCCCGCGCCGCCAGGGCGGACGACAGCGTGTTGGCCGAGTCGATCAGGCTCGAGACCTGCCCGCTGCGCTGGTCGACGGTCGTCGTGAGCGCACCGAGCCCGGCGATGATCTGCGCCACCTGGGTCTGCTTGTCCTTGGTGATGTCGGCCAGCGAGGTCACCAGGTTGTTGAGTGCCTGCGCGTTGGTCTTGGACAGCAGCGAGTGCGCCGTGTTCTGCAGTTGGTAGAACTCGGTGGGCACCGAGGTGTCGGTGATGAGCGCGCCCGGCTTGAGCGGGTCGGCCCAGCCGCTCACGGGCTTGAGCGTCACGTCGACGACGCCCAGCAGCGTCTCGACCTCGACGGCCGCCGTGGTGACGTGCGGCAGGACGACCGAGTTGTTGACCGACAGCTGCGGCGTCGACGGCGTTGCCGTGCACCGTCACGGCGGTCACCGTCCCCGCGTTGACGCCGGCCACCATGACCTCGGTGCCCTTCGCGATGCCGGCCGCGTTGGGGAAGCGGGCGTCGACGGTGTAGCCGGAGCTGAACAGGCTCCGGTTGAGGAAGAGGATGGCCAGGATGCACACGGCCATCACGGCGACGGCCGTGACGCCGACGACCTTGGGGTTCCGCTCGGTGAAGGCCTTCACTTGGTGCCTCCCGTGGCGGCCCCGCTGACGGCCTGCAAGTCGAGACCCAGGCTCGACGCCGCCGGCGAGCCCGCGCCGGTGCGGGACGGCGTGCCGCTCGGCGTCGCGGGTGCGGTCGAACCCGACGAGGGCCGGTCGGGGTTGGGCAGACCCGGCGTGGTGAGGCCCGACAGCGGGGTGGGCAGCGGGGGGCTCCCGAAGGGCCCCGAGCCGGCGGGCGGGTTGCTCGGCTGGTAGTAGGGGCAGACGGTCTGGTTGGCCAGGCAGGTGTAGATGGTCTCGACGGCGAACCACTGCCCCCACTGGGAGATCTGGATGTACGGCGCCAGGCCCGCGCCGAGCGTGGACAGGCTGTTGGCCAGGTTCTGCTGGTTCTTCTGCACGTCGGCCGCCACCGCCTGCAGGTTGTCGATCGTGCCGGTGATGGTGGCGTGGTTGTTGCCGATGAGGCCGGCCAGGTCGGTCGCCACCTGCGACAGGTTGCCCACGACGCCGTCGAGGAGCGTGTTCTTCGATGCCAGCGCCGATGACACGGTCTGGAGATTGGTCACGAGGGTGTCGATGTCGCCCGACCGCGAAGCGAGCGCGGTGAGCACCTGGTCGAGGTTGCCGATGACCTGCCCGACCTGGGTGTCCAGCGCCTGGACGGTCGACGAGACCGAGGCGCCGCTGTTGATCAGCTGGTTGATCTGGGCCGTGTCCCCTTCCAGCGCGCCCGAGACGTTCTCGACGAACGCGTTGGCCTCGGTGGGGTTGATGGAGGCGAGGACGGGACCGAGCGAATTCAAGAACGTGTCGATGCTGGCGTCGGTGACGTCATGGGTGAGGGGGATGGTGGCGCCCGCCGGGAGGATCGGCCCGCTGTGACCCGGGTACAGCTCCACCTCCTTCTGGCCGATCACGTTGTGCCACCGCATGCCGACGTCGGTGGACCGCCGGAGCGTGACCGTGTTGTTGACGCTCATGGTGATGACGGCGTGGCCGCGCTCGATCCCGATGCTCGACACCTGGCCCACCGGGACGCCCGCGATGTTGACGGTGTCGCCGTTCGCCAGCCCGGTGACGTCGGCCAGCTGCGCGTCGATCGTGTGCCGGCTGGTGAACAGCGAGATGTTGCCGATCCGCACGGCGAGGCCGACCAGCAGGACGATGCAGACCAGTGCGAAGATCGCGAACTTGAACGCGGAGGCGGGAAAGTGCCGGAGCAGCCTCACAATGCGCCCCCGCTGAGCTGATTGAGGATGCCGCCGAGGGTCGTCGGCTTCGACCGGTCGGGCTGGCCGACGATGCCGTAGACCTGGTTGGCCGCCGCCGCGCCCGCGCTGTCGGCGCCCGCCGTCGGGGACGCCGGCGGGGCGGTCGGAGCGCCGCTCGCCGCCGGGGCGGGGGTGGCCGCGTTCTGCAGGGCGTCGAACGAGGCCAGCTCGGTCGAGCAGTTGAAGGCGGACCCGGCGCCGGCCAGGGCCTGCTGAATCGGCTGGAGGAACGACATGCCGCCGGTCGGGGGCGCGATGAGGTTGCACACCAGGCTGTTGACGTCGTTGAAGAGGATGAAGGTGTTGAAGTAGGCGAAGGTGCTGCCGTCGGGGAGCTTGGTCAGCCCCGACGCACCCTGGGCGATCTTCTGGAAGTAGTGATAGGCCCCGTCGACGACCTGACCGATCGTGTCCTGCTGGGCCAGCAACACGCGCGAGACGTTGTCGCCCGACGTCAGGATGGTGGCGATGTCGGGGTGGTAGGTCGAGAGCAGCGCGGCGAGCCGGTTCGAGAAGGGGATCAGGGTGTTGAGCAGGTTCTGGTAGTCGGCCTCCTCTGCGTTGAACGACGGGAGGCCGGCATTGATCTGGGCGTTGAGGTTGTTGAGGTCGCTGGCGGCGGGGGCCACGGCCTGGGTGAAGCGGGCGAAGCTGTCGAGAGCGAGGAGTTGCGCGTCGAGCGTGCGGTCGAGCAGGCCGGCCAGCTGGGTGCCGGCACCGATGGAGGCGGCGATCTTGGGACCCTCGCCCTGGGAGGCCTGCGAGAGCTCGCCCAGGACGGTGGCCAGGTTCGTGGTGTCGACCTTGTTCAGGAGCGGGGTGGCAGCGGCGAACAGATCGCCCAGCTCGCTGCTCGACCCGGCATGGGCGAAGGTCGAACCGGCCGTGAGGTAGGGGCCGGCCTCGGCGTTGCCACCCGGGGTGGCGATGGAGATCTGCTCGGCGCCGAACAGGTTGACCGGCTCGATCGTGGCCGTCGCCGTCGCGGGGACCTTGAAGGAGGGCTCGATCAGGACGGAGACCCGGGCCTGGTTCTGGTACAGCGCGATGGTCGAGACCCGGCCGACCTGCACGCCGCGGAACACGACGGCGGAGCCGGGATGCAGGCCTTCGCCGGCACGGGGGAACGTCCCGTTGAGCGTGTAGTCCCCGGCGAAGTCACCGTTGGCCAGCCGCACCAGCGTGACCGTCCCGAACACGAGACCGAAGAGGACGGCGAGGCTGACGAGGACGTTGACGAGCCGCCTCATCCGACCAACCTCGCGGTGGCGTTGACGCCGCCGAAGAGGATCAGTGACATGAAGAGGTTGACCACGACGACGAGGATGATGGAGAGACGGATGGCGCGGCCGGCTGCCACACCCACGCCCGCCGGACCACCGGTCGCGTTGTAGCCGTAGTAGCAGTGGACGAACGTCACGAGGACGGCGAACACCATCGCCTTGAGGAACGAGTAGAAGATGTCGAGCGGCGGCAGGTACAGCCGGAAGTAGTGGGTGTAGGTGCCCGGGGACAGCCCGAAGAACTTCGTGACGACCAGCTCGGAGGCCAGGTAGCTGGCGAAGAGCGCCGCCAGGTACAGGGGGATCATGGTGATCAACGCCGCCCACACACGGGTGCCGACGAGGTACACGACGCTGTTGACGCCCATGACCTCGAGCGCGTCGATCTCGTCGCTGATGCGCATGGCGCCGAGCTGGGCGGTGAAGCCGGCCCCCACCTGCGCCGCCAGCGCCACGCCCGCCACCAGCGGCGTGATCTCGCGGGTGTTGGCGAGCGAGGTGATCACGCCCGTGAACGCCTCGGCCCCGATCTGCTGCAAGCCGTTGAAGCCCTCGAGGCCGACCTCGGTCCCGGTGAAGAACGAGATGGAGACGACGACGAAGAACATGCCGCCGCCGACGACCAGCGCGCCCGACCCCAGCGAGATGTCCGACATCAGGACGAGGATCTCCTTCGGGTAGCGCAGCGCGCGAGGGAGGGCACGAAGGATCCGGACGTAGAACTTCAGCTGCGCGTAGAAGGAGTCGAACACCCCGAGCACGGCGTCGCCGTAGCCGATCGCCTTGCCACCGAACGACTTGCCGGCGGACACGATCTTGTTGGGTTCGGGCTGCTGGGGTTCGGGCTGCCGGGGTTCGGGCCGGACCGGCGTGTCGATCGCCATCAGATGCCCTTCTGGGGGATGAAGTTGAAGTAGAAGACCGTCAGGAGGAAGTTCACGAAGAACGACAGGATGAAAGTCACGACGACGGCCTGGTTCACCGCGTCGCCGACGCCCTTCGGTCCGCTCTTGCAGTAGAGGCCCTTGTAGCAGGCGACCATGGCGGCGATGAAGCCGAAGATGCCGGCCTTGACCAGTGCGATGCCGAGATCGGCGAGCTGGCTGAGCTCCCCGAAGGTGGCGAAGAAGCTGCTGGCGGTGATGTGGATGGCGTGGGTCCCGAACCAGAGGCCGCCGGCGATGCCGGCCACGCTGACGACGGCGTCGAGCAGGATCGCCACCAGGGTGGCGGCGAGGAGCCGCGGCAGCACGAGCCGGTGCAACGGGTTGACGCCCATCACCTCCATGGCGCTGATTTCGTCCCGGATGCGGCGCGAGCCGAGATCGGCGCACATGGCCGATCCCCCGGCGCCCGCGATCAGCAGCGCCGTGGCCACCGGCGCCTGCTCGCGGACGACGGCGAGGACCATGGCGGCGCCCAGCTGGGACTGGGCGCCGATCTGCTGGAGCAGCGAGCCCACCTCGAGCGCGATGACCATGCCGAACGGGATGGACAGGAGGATGAGCGGCAGCGTGGTGACCCGGGCCAGGAACCAGCACTGGTCGAAGAACTCGGCCACGGGGACGCCCTTGAGGGGCGCCTGGCGGATCGCCTCGAACGCGGTGGCGAACATGTTGCCCGTCTCGCGGACCGCCGTGGCGAACTTGCCGTCGTCGGTGAGCGGCCTGCTCGGTCGTGGGAGGACCATGACCGCATCGGGCCGGCCGCTCGGGCTGCCCAGCCGGCGGGCCATCTCGGCGCGGGTCATCGGTGCGGTCGGGTTGGCGGACTCCTCTGGAGTGACGCTTCTCCTGTCACCCGATCCAGCCAACGTCGTCCCCCCTTCCGAGGCCTCCTCGTGCACGTGGTCGGGCCAAGACGCCCGCTCCCCCGTCCATCTCCTTCGCACAGAAAAACGGCAGGCCGCGGGCAACCTTGCGGAATGGCCACGCTCGTGGCGGGCTGCGGCGGGGGCGCCGCCGCGTGCGCACGTTCCCAACGTTCGTTCAAGGGATTGTCAACTTTTGTTGTGCAAAAAGCTTCAACCCCCGTTCATGAATTGTTGGTTGCGGGCCTTTCATAGACCCGTGAAGTCCAGCCATAATGTGACCTACCTCCTAGTGAGAGGCCCATCGGAGGGGGAGGAACGGGACATTGGCGCTCCGCCAGGAAGAGCTCACAAGCCTTTGCGACGACGTCGACCTGGACCGCGACCGCGCGCTGGTCGAGCGGTGCCAGGCCGGTGACTCCGCCGCGTTCGGCAACCTGTACGCGCGCTACTACGAACGTCTGCTGCGCTTCTGCCTGCGGAGGCTGAACGACCGCCACGAGGCCGAGGACGCGGCGCAAGAGGCGTTCGCCCGCGCCTGGAAGGCCCTCCCCCGCTTCGCCGGGGAACGCCGCTTCTATCCCTGGCTCACCGTGATCGCGGGCAACATCTGCACGGACATGCTGCGCCGCCGTTCGCGCAGCACGCCGACCGACGACTTGGAGCTGACCGCGCAGCATCCGGTCGGCGTGGTGGGCGAGGACACCTCCGAGGAGCTCGTGCTCGCCGCGGTCGACGGCGAGCTGGTCAACCGGGCGCTCGACCGCCTCTCGACGCGTCACCGGCACGTGCTGGCGATGCGCGAAGGGTCGGGATGGACCTACCAGCAGATCGCCGACCACGAGGGAGTCGAGATCGGGACGATCGAGACGCTCCTCTGGCGGGCCCGCCAGGCCCTCAAGCGCGAGTTCGCCGTCGTGTCCGAATCGAAGGACGCGCTCGCCGGCTTCCTCATCGCCACCGGCGTGCTCTTCCGCCGCAGCATCTTCCGACTGGCCCACCGGGGCGCATCGGTGCAGCACCAGAGTGGCGGCACCGGGGGCCTGCGCAACGCCGTGGCCGGCGTGGCGGTCACCGGCGCTGCCGTCGCAGCGGCGTTCATCGCCCCGCACGCGCTCTCCGGTGGACCGAGCCATCCGGTGCCGGGCTCGCCGGGAACGGCGCTGGCGGCACCGCCGTTCGCGCTCGCAGGGACGTCCCCCACGGCGGATTCCACCTCGCTACCGGGCGGGACTGCGACGTCGGGTGGGGGCACCAACGCAGGCTCGTCGGGATCTTCGTCCGGCGGAGCGACGGGCACCGGTTCCGCCGCCGGCGGGTCGGCGGGTCGGGGCGGCTCGCTCCTGGGCGGCACGCTGCCGTCCGGATCGTCCGGAGGCGGCGTGACCGGGGGCCTGTCGAACGGCTTGAACCAGGCCGCCGGCGGGTTGAGCAACACGGTCAACGGCGTGACCGGCGGCGTGAGCAACACGGTCAACGGCGTGACCGGCGGCGTGAGCAACACGCTCAATGGCGTGACCGGCGGCGTGGCCGGCGGCGTGACCGGGGCGCTCAACAACACGGTCAACGGCGTGACCGGGGCGCTCAACAACACGGTCAACGGCCTGGGCCTCGGCGGTCTGGTGGGCGGGACGACGGGCGCCGGCACCTCGACGGGCACCGGCGGCGGCACGGCCGCCCCCCCGGCGTCGACAACCACCTCGACCACCTCCTTGCTGGGCGGGCTGGGCAACACCGTCAACGGACTGCTCGGCGGGGGCTGACCCGCCCGAGCAACCCGCGCCGGGCGCAAGCCTCGCCCGGGGTACGGGTTCTCCTCATATGGACACCCAGCAGCTCGACGCCGTCCAGCCCTGGATCGCCCCCGGCGAGCCGATCATCTCCCTGCGCGGGGTCACCAAGTCGTTCGGCTCCCACACCGTCCTCGAGGACATCACTTTCGACGTCCCGAAGGGCCGCATCACGGCGATCCTGGGCCCCTCGGGCACGGGGAAGTCGGTCCTCCTCAAGAACATCCTCGGGCTGCTGAAGCCCGAGCGGGGGGAGATCTGGGTCGACGGCGACCAGATCGTGGGGCTGCGCGAGCGCCGCCTCTACGAGGTGCGCAAGAAGTTCGGCGTCCTGTTCCAGGACGGTGCCCTCTTCGGATCGATGAACCTCTACGACAACATCGCCTTCCCGCTGCGCGAGCACACGCGCAAGAACGAGGCCGAGATCCGTGAGCTCGTCCACCGCAACGCGGAGCTGGTCGGCCTGATGGACCACCTCAAGAAGCTCCCCGGCGAGGTCTCCGGCGGCATGAAGAAGCGGGCCGGCCTCGCCCGGGCCATGGTGACCGAGCCCGAGATCGTGCTGTTCGACGAGCCCGATTCGGGCCTCGACCCGGTCCGGGTGGCCTACCTCGACGAGCTGGTCGTCACCGCCCAGAAGGAGACGGGCGCGACCTTCTTCATCATCACGCACAACATCCAGTCGGTCATGCGGACCGCCGAATTCATGGGCGTGCTGTTCCGCTCGAACCTGGTGAAGTTCGCCAGCAAGGCCGACATGGTGGCCACCGACAACCCGATCATCCAGCAGTTCCTCTCCGGGCGCCCCGAGGGCCCCATCGGCATGGACGAGATGGCGGATGCGGGCGGTGACGCCAGCCGCTACATCGAGGGCGACACGGCGGCGCTCCAGTTCGGGCCCCTGGCCCGTCCGGGCGAGGTCGCCATGGCGGCGCGGACGCCCAGCGACCAGCCCGTCCCGCCGGGCTGAGCCCGCGGTCCCGCCCCCCAACGAGAACGCCGCCGGCCCCGGGTGGTGCGACCCCAGAGCCGGCGGCGTTCCCGATCAGGCGTCGGCTCAGTCGCCGGCGGCGGCCCCGCAGACGGTCTCGACCATGAGGCCACTGACGACGTAGGGGTCCATGTTGGCGTTGGGACGCCGGTCCTCGAGCCACCCCTTCTTGTTCTTGGCGACGGCCCACGGGATCCGGATGGACGCGCCACGGTCCGAGGTGCCGTAGCTGAACGTCGTGTAGTGCGCCGTCTCGTGCGCACCGGTCAGGCGGTGCTCGATGCCGATGCCGTAGTTGGACACGTGCTCGTCGACCCGCTTCCCCAGCGCCTCGCAGCCCGCGATGATGACGTCCCAGCCGCCGTCCTCGCGCATGGCCTTGGTGGAGAAGTTGGTGTGGGCCCCGGCACCGTTCCAGTCGCCGAGCACCGGCTTCGGCTCGAGAGTGGCGAACACGTCGAAGTCCTCGGCGATGCGGAAGAGCAGCCAGCGCGCCACCCAGAGCTGGTCCCCGATGGCCGGCGGGGGCAGCACGCCGATCTGGAACTCCCACTGGCCCATCATCACCTCGGCGTTGGTTCCCTCAATGGCCAGCCCGGCCTTGAGGCAGGCCGCCGTGTGGCGCTCGACGATCTCGCGTCCGGGCATCTTGTCGCCCCCGACGCCGCAGTAGTACGGACCCTGGGGGGCGGGGAACCCGGCCTCGGGCCAGCCGAGCGGGCGTCCGTACTGGAAGAACGTGTACTCCTGCTCGATCCCGAACCACGGCTCCTGGTCGGCGTACTTCTCCGACAGCTCGGCGCACTTGCGCCGGGAGTTCGTGCTGTGCGGCGTCATGTCGGGGTGGAGCACCTCGCACATGACCAGCTTGTCGCCCTCGGCCCGCAGGGGGTCGGGGCACACGAACACCGGCTGCAGCACGCAGTCCGAGTCGCTGCCCTCGGCCTGGTTCGTGCTCGAGCCGTCGAAGCCCCAGATCGGGGGCGTCTTGCCGTCCTCGACGATCTTCGTCTTGCTCCGGAGCAGCGGGGTGGGCTCCGTCCCGTCGATCCAGATGTACTCGGCCTGATAGCTCATGAATTCTCCCGTGTTCCCCTTCTTCTCTGTGGACGGTGGGCGCTGCCAGGGGTCGGGCCGGGCGCCGGTGTCGGGCGCGGCACTCCCCGTGCTGATTCAGTCTCGCCCGACCCTATTTCGCCGCAGTATCGGTTATGTGAACCGACGATGAATTGGGCCAGGTCCCTGCCACGGGGGTCTCCGTCCGGCGGCACGGAACCCCTGGTAGATCGGGTCGGGGGCCGTCTCTGACGGCCCGGGGAGCCCGAGGCCCTCCCGGGCCCCGGGGTGGGGTCGTCGGCGGCCGGGCTCAGAAGGAGGGAGGGCCGCCGCCGGAGGGAGGCCCGCCGTCGCCGGGATTCCCTGCCCACGTCAGGGCACGGGGCAGGGGTATCTCCTGGCGATTGTCCGGCACTCCGCGATGACCGACGCCCCTGCCGCCGGGTCGAGATGCGCCGACTCCGGCTGACACACTCTGTGCATGCCCATCTGGCGTCGCACCGAGCAGACCCCGGTGGACGATCCCGACCGGCACTGGCGGGAGGAGATTGCTCCTCGGATCAAAGCTGCGAAGGAGGAGCGTCGGAGGCGGCTCGTTGGCCAAGAGGACCGCGTTGCAGGCATCGAACGTGTGCTCTTCGATCGAGACGCCATCGGCATCAACTTCGAGACCAACACCGACGAATACCGAGCCGAGGCAGAGACGATCACGCTTCGTCTGCCAGAGGCGTCCACGCAGGACGAACTCCTTCGGATTGTTCATGAGGAGTTTGTCACCTGGTTTGGTGAGTCCACTGCGGGACCGATTACCCGGTACGAACCGATCGCATCTGAAATCTGGGAGCTGGTTCACAGGAGCACCAGCCCCTGAACACCCTCCTGGTGTTCCCCCTACCGCCGGGTCGTTCGGAAACAAGAGGAGATCAACAGATGTCGGCAACGCTGAAGTTGACGCACAAGGCAATCGGAGCGGAGGTACGTCGTGGCTCGTACGATGTCGTGGTCGACGGTGAGCAGGTCGGATCGGTCGAAATGAACGCCACGATCGAGGTACCAGTCGCGCCTGGACGTCGTACCCTGCAGGTCCGCAATGGCCGAAAGTCGAGCAGTACCGAAACCTTCGACGCCGCCGAGGGCGAGATCGTCGCCTTCCGATGCACCGGCAAGAGGTTCTTGCCGATCTTTCTGGCATCCTTCATCGTTCCCAGGCTGGCACTGAAACTCGTTCGCGATTGAGCCGTCGCGGTCTCGAACGGCGATCGCTCGTCTGAAAGCTCTTCGGCAACGGGGATGGCGATCTTCCGCCGCGTGTCACAGGCGTGGATCTTCACAAGACCCGACGCCTTCCCTATGATCGAATCGAGGTGAGAGCGAGATGCACAATGGACGTGGTGAGCGCACCGAGGTGGACCTCGATTCGATTCTCCCCCTGCACCCACGCCTTGGCCAAGACGTATTCCAGATGGATACTGAACTGTGGGCGATCCACGGGTATATCCCTGTCGACGGGGAAGTGATTTTGGCCGAGTTCGACCGTCGCGAGACGGCAACGACGGTTCTCGCCCAGCTTGCGGCAGCGCAGCACCATGCACGAACTCGGCATTCGGACTCTGTCCGGCGTCCATGACCTTTGAGTGCCAACGCGTGAGCTGACAGGGTGCCCCCTGCCCCCCATCGCCGGGCTGGTGGGATAGTTCGGCTCCTGTGGCACGGACTCCCGTGCGGCTATTTCACCGAAACCTTGACCTGAGGCCGGGCCCTGTGCCTGGGTCCGCCCGGCACCAGCGCCTTCAAGTGACCTAAGCCTCTTTCTGGCTGCAACGACCAGTGCTTGCATGAGCGGCGGGTGTGGTGAAGACCGAAAGAGGAGGAGGCTCCGATGCCCGGTGTCTTCGTGGTCACCGATAGCTCGTGCGACTTGGAACAAGACGACATCGACCCGTTCAATATCGAGATCGTGCCCCTGACGATCCGATTTGGGAGCGAAGAGTTCACCGATCGCCAGGACCTCAGCGTCGAAGACTTCTACCGACGAATGGCAAACGCCGAAGAGCTCCCCCAGACGGCCTGCCCGTCGCCTGGTGCGTTCGAACAGGCCTTTCGCAACGCACGAGACGCCGGAGCTGACGCAGTGGTTTGTCTCACCATCTCGAGCGACTTGTCAACCACATTTCAGTCAGCCCTCACCGCAGCTGCCGCGTGCGGGGGGCGTCTCGTCGTCCATGTGATCGACAGCCGGACGGTGTCAAGCGGGCTCGGCACAATTGTGATCGAGGCCGGCCGAGTCGCCGCCGAAGGAGCCGACATCGGTACGGTATTGCGTCGGGTCAGCGACCTCGTCGCGCGCACGCACGTGCTGGCGGCCCTGAACACGTTGGAGAATCTGAAGAAAGGTGGGCGAATTGGCGGCGCCACGGCAATGGTGGGTTCACTGCTGTCGATCAAGCCGGTGATCGACCTCACCGGTGGCGTCGTTCACGAAGCCGGTAAGGCCCGAACTCGCAAGAGGGCGCTGCATATGCTCTCTGAACGCATGGACGCCGCAGGGCCGATCGAGCACATTGCAGTGATGCATTGTGGCGCACCGGACATCGACCAATTCCTCGACCTGATCGCACCACGCTTTCCTCGAGAGGCCATTCGGATCGGCACGTTGGGTGCCGTCGTCGGCGTGCACGGCGGCGCCCAGATGATCGGTGTCAGTTGGATTGCCGCTGCCTAGGAGATCCGGGTGAGTTCGGTACGCCGGGATCGTCCACTTCTCCCCCACGTACCCTGTTGAAGCGATGGAGCACGATTTTGCCCGGGACGCGACGAAGGGCCGGATCGGTCGACCCGGCCCTCCTCGCATGCTTCCGGTTCCAGCACGGCCCGATGACCGCCGCACGTCCTGCGGTCGGTGGCCGCCCGCCGGCGAGGACTAGCAGCTGGTGCTGTTGAGTCCCCCGACGCATGTGTTCGCGCTGCTGAACAGGCCGGAGATGCCCCCGCCCAGTGCAGCGACCGCGACCACGGCCACAACGGCGATCAGACCGACCAGCAGCGCGTACTCCACCATGGAGGCGCCACGCTCGGTCCGTGCACGCTCGAGCATTGTTCCGTGAGCGGCCCGCACTGTGGCGAACGCGTTCAGTACCAATACCATCATGAGTTGCTCCCCTCTTTGCCCCGTGCAGGTCTCCACTCGTCGACCTGCCCTCTTCAAGCATCGGCCACGCAGCGGTCAAGATCCATAGGACTTTCTGACCTAATGGGACGGGCACCTGCAGCGCCCGCTCCGCACGTTCCGATGCGGCATCCCCTCGTGAAATCTCCCCCGATACGACAGCGGGCTGGGTCGGCCGAAGCCAACCCAGCCCAACCGTCATCCCATTGGGGAAGGGGGAATATTCCCTTAGGGAAGCATGTGCTCGCTGATTGCGGCGGTGGCCGCCTCAGCTAGCAGGATGTGCTGTTCAGACCACCCACACAGGTGTTGGCACTGTTGAACAGACCCTTGATGCCCCCTCCGAGCGCCGCCACCGCAACGACGGCAACGACGGCGATCAGACCGACCAGCAGCGCGTACTCCACCATGGAGGCGCCACGCTCGGTCCGTGCACGCTCGAGCAGGTTGCTGTGGAAACCACGCACCGCGAAGAACGCGTTCAGAAACAGCTCAGTCATTCCTTCATTCCCCTCTCTCGCCCCAATGGACCCAAACTGTTGCCCGGCCCCATTTGGAGTTCCCACCACATTGTCGGCGATCGCATCGGCCCACTCCATAGGCTTTATGGACCAATTGCCGCCGCTTCTGCGCGCCTGTTTTCGGCCCTATTCGATGGTGACAAGTCCCATCACCACCGCACGCACCAGCGCGTGCGTACGGTTCGTGACATCGAGCTTCTGGAAGATGGCCGCGAGATGGTTCTTGGTCGTCTTCGGGCTGATGTACAGCCGCTGCGAGATCTCGCCGTTGGTGGCACCCTCGGCGAGGAGTTGCAGCACCTCGAGCTCGCGCTGGGTCAGCGACCACGGTCCCCATTGGCGGTCGTCCACTCGCCGGTGCGAGGAGACGTCGGGGTCCTGATAGTCGTCGCGCGCCGGCGCCTCGTCGCGGGTCAGCGACGCCCGCGCCCCGCGCAGGCTCTCACTGCGGTGGACCGTCGTGCTGACCGACGGCCCGGACACCGACACCTGCGTGTAGAACATCCATTCGGGCTCGTTCCCGACCTGCTGGGCGGGCGCCGCAGGCGCGCTGGGCCACAGGATCGCCGACGCTGTGTTCGACATTCAACTCCCCCTCATTCCGCCCCGATCCGAGGTCCGGTGCGGCTCCTTTCCCACCGCGGACGGTGGAAACTCCCAGGTCATTGTACGCTTCGCGTATCAAACGACAGTCGCAACACGATTGCGACTCGGGTGCGGACACCGGAATTGCAGGCCCGGGCCGCCGGTGGCGCTGGCGCTAGCCGGCCCCGTGGAACGCGTGCTTGATCGGCCCCACGATCGGGCCGAGCACGACGATGAGGATCGCCGGCAGGAAGCACAGCGCCAGCGGGAAGAGGATCTTCACCGGCACCTTGGCTGCCTTCTCACGGGCCCGCTGGCGACGCTTGTCACGCATCTCGTCGGCCTGCGCCTGCAGGACCCGGCCGATCGGCAGCCCGAGCGCGTCGGCCTGCGAGAGGACGACGGAGAACGTGACGAGATCGTCGATGTCGGTGCGCAGCTTCATGTTCTCCAACGCGTCGTGCCGCGAGAGGCCGAGCTCCATCTCCCGCAGCGTCAGGCGTAGCTCGTGGCAGACCGGCGACTCGAAGCGGGCGCACGACACCTGCATGGCCTGCTCGAGGCCGAGCCCGGCGGCCACGGAGATCGTCATGAGGTCGAGCAGGTCGGGCAGGTCGTTGGTCACCTGGTCGCGTCGCGCCTTGATGCGGTGACGCAGCCACCAGCTGGGCGCCAGGCCACCGAGCATGGGCAGGATGAACAGCATGGCGAGACCCATCTTCACGCTGACGAAGCCGCTCACCAGCGACACGAGGCCAATGCCGATCCCGAGCATGACCGAGCCCACCTGCACCGCCACGAACTCCTCGGCGCGCACCGATCCGGTGAGGCCGGCCTTGAGGAGATCGGCGTGGACACGGTCGATGTCGCTCGACGGGTACAGCCGCGAGAGGCCGTGGCGAAGTCCGCCCAGTATGGGGCCGAAGATCCGGTTCACCAGGGGCGTCTGCACCCGCTCGACGACCGGGGCCGCCGCCGCGTACACCTCGGCCTCCGAGCCGAGGGAGCGGATGAAGTCGAGCCTGTTCTGGGTCTTGTGCGAGCGCCAGGCGGCGGCGCCGACACCCGCCAGGCCGATCGTCATCAGCGTGATCCCCACCAGCGGGACGAAGTACGCAGCGTTCATGTGACCGATCCCCTCTCGGTTCAGATCTTGATGTTGACCATGCGTCGCACGATCCAGAAGCCCAGGCCCATCAGGCCCGCCGTCCCGATGAGCACGATCAACCCGACGCCGTGCAGCATCGGCTGGAGGTAGCCGGGGTCCTTCATCTCCAGCGCGACCACGAGGAAGATCGGGATGGCGAAGAGGACGTAGCCCGACATGCGGCCCTCGGCCGAGAGCGTCTGGACTTCCCGTCGCACCTCCTGCCGGGTCCGCATGAAGTCGGCCAACGTGTGCAGGATGGGCGCCAGCCGACCACCGGTGGACTGCTGGATCCGCACGGCCTCCACGGCCCACTTGAGGTCCTCCACACCCGAACGCTCGGCCATGTTCTCGAGGGCGACGACGAGGTCGGACCCGACGGCCACCTCGGCCATGACCCGGTCCAACTCGTCCGACAGCGGGGCTTTGGCGTCACGCCGGTACATGTCGATGGAGCGCTGGAAGGTCTGGCCGCCCTCGACGGACGCCGCCATCAGTGCCAGCGCATCGGGCAGCTGCTCCTGCATCTTCTTGATGCGCTTCCCGGCTCTCTGCGTCGGCAGGTACCAGGCAACCCCTGCGACCAGGAAGATCGCGACCAGGGAGGCGTAGATGGAGCCGACCATCACGCCGGCGGCGACCGCCAGCATGAGCGCGATGGCACCGGTGATGACGATGTACTCACCCGATCGCAGCGGAATGGCCGCCCGCTCGAGGCGCTGCTCGAGGGCGCCCGTGGTGTCGATGCGGCCGAAGAGCCCGGAGATCCGGACGGTCAGGGCTGTCAGCTCGCCCCGCTCGGGCGACTCGCTCACGACCTCGACGGGGACATCGGCCGTGCCCATGGTGTCGTCGAGGATCTGGGCCAGCGTGCGCTGCTTCGTGCGCACCCGCATGATGGCGGCGACGACAGCCAGCGCGAGACCCCCACCGATGAGGATCGCCGCGACGAAGGCCTCCGCCTGCGAGCTCTGCATCGCCCCGAGCGCGGGCCCGCTCACTTCCCCGCCTCGCGACGACGGGCGAGGATCTCGTACATCTCCTCCGAGGGCGGCTCCACGACGCGGCCGGGCCGGGCCGGGCGGTGGTGCCGGCCGCCGCTCTCGCGCCGCCCCGACGCGAGCAGTGCCTCGGAGTCGTTGCGGAAGATGTGCGGCGGCACGTCCACCCCCGCGAGCGACAGCTCGTCGAGGATCTTGGGCCGCAGGCCGGTCGGGACCAGGCGGCCCATGCCCTGCGCCGTGTCCACCCGGTGGAAGATGTCCTGGAGCAGGACAGTGTCGCCCTCCATGCCCTGGATCTCGGTGATGGAGTGCACGACGCGGGGGCCTTCGGCGGTCCGCTGGAGCTGGACCAGGCACCCGATCGCCATCACGATCTGCTCCCGGATGGCGCGCTGGGGCAACTCGACCCCACCCATCATGACCATGGTCTCGAGGCGCCCGAGCAGCTCGCGCGGCGTGTTGGCGTGGACGGTCGTCATCGACCCGGCGTGCCCGGTGTTCATGGCCTGGAGCATGTCGAGGGTCTCGGAGCCACGGCACTCACCGACGATGATGCGGTCGGGCCGCATACGCAGCGAGTTGCGCACCAGGTCACGAATCCGGACCTCGCCCGTTCCCTCCGCGTTGGCCGGACGGGTCTCCAGCGTGACGACGTGCGCTCCCTGAATCTGCAGTTCGGCCGACTCCTCGATGGTGATGAGGCGTTCGCCGTCGGGGATGAAGTTCGACAGGACGTTCAGCATGGTGGTCTTGCCGGTGCCGGTCCCACCCACGACGATGAGGCTGATCTTGCCCCGTACCAGGGCCTCGAGGAAGACGGCGGCGTCCATGGTGAGCGACCCGAGGTTGATGAGGTCCTGCATGACCAGGGCACGCTCGGGGAACTTCCGGACGGTGAGCACCGGGCCCCGCAGGGCGAGCGGCGGCACGATGGCATTGATGCGGGAGCCGTCGGCCAGGCGGGCGTCCACCATGGGCGACGACTCGTCGACCCGGCGCCCCACTCCGTGCACCATGCGGTCGATGATGCGCCGGTACTGGTGCGGCGAGGTGAAGACGACCTCGCTGCGCTCGATCTTTCCCTTGCGCTCGATCCAGATCTCGTCGTACGCGTTACACATGATCTCGGTGATGCTGCCGTCGGCGAGCATGACCTCGAGCGGGCCGTAGCCGAGTGAATCCTCGAGGATCTCCTCCACGAAGCGCTGGCGCTCGATAGGTGAGATCCCGATGTCCTCGCGCTCGACGATCTCGTTGACCGTGGAGCGGACCTTCTCGCGCAGTTCGTCGGGCGAGAGGTCCGCCGCGGCCGGTCCGACCTCGGCCAACACCTTGGCCTGGACCTTCTGCTTGGACTGCTTCCAGGCCTCCTCGAGCGCACCTCGGTCCGAGGCCCGCCGCAACGGGTGCTTCCCGGGAGGGGCACTCCCGCCCGGCGCCCGCCGTTCTCCCATCAGGCCGCCCCGCTTCTCCCCGCTGCCCCCGGTCCCGGCCGTCCCCCCGGCCGCAGACCCTCCCGGGTCGGTGGCCCGACGGGTGCGGGGCGGCTGCGCGTCCTCTGCCGGCGGCGTTGCTGCTGCCGCCCCGTCGGCCGCCGCGAGCTTCTCAGACAGGTTCATGGCGATCAGGCCCTCTCGAGCTCAGGCACCTTGTTGGTGCGACCCTTCCTCCTCCGCCAGAAACCGCGCGACTGGCCGATCTCTGCGGTGTTGGCACTCGTCCCCAGGACCGGCGTCACGTCGCCGCCCAGGAACTGGTGCATGCCACCGGCCAGCTTCTTGCCGATGTCAGAATTCGCCGCCGAGACAAGCGCCGGTTGGCCCTTGTTGATGGACTTCATGACCTCTCTCGAGTACGGGAGGACCGAGACGATCTTGTTCTCGAGCACCTCCTGCACGTCACCGATGTCGATGCCGATGTCGTCCTCCACCTTGTTGAGCACGACGCCGATGGTCTCGCTGTTGATCCGCAGCTTCTCGAGCGTGCTCAAGAACACCCGCATGTTCCTGATGCTCGGAAGGTCGAGGGTGACCATGCACAGCACCCGGGTGGAGTGGTCGAAGGCCGCCAGGACGATCTCGGAGAGCTGGGCCGGGGTGTCGACGACGATGTAGTCGAAGTGCCGGCGCAGGGCACCCATGACCTTGTAGACGTCCTTGGGCGCGATCATGTCGGCGTCGGCCGGGCTGAACGGCGCCGCCAGCACCGAGAAGCCGAGCTCGTGCTCTTCGAGGTACTCCTCGACGTGCTCGTCCAGGTCGTCCTCGTCGACGGGTTCCCGGGAGAGCAGGTCGGAGATCGTGAAGCGCGGCCGCAGGTGCAGCGCGGTCGAGACCTCGCCGAACTGCAGGTCCAGGTCGACCAGGCACACCCGCTGGCCCGTCTGGGCCGCCAGGTAGCACGCCAGGTTGGTGGCGTAGAACGTCTTGCCGCAGCCACCGCTCGACGAGGCGACGGTGAACACCTCGGCGAACTGGGGGCGCTCGACCACCACGCCGTGGGCCACCACGGGCAGCGTCGGGGCCTGGCCCGACTCCGACATGTCCGCGATGTCGAACGCGCGCTTCAGCGCCGCCGACAGCTGGCGCTTGCTGGTGGGGTACTCGACCAGGTCCACCGCCCCTGTCCGCACGATGTCGGCCAGGTTGGCCTTGGGCTTGGGCCCGAGGGCCAGGACGACGGTCGGCACGGCGGCGGCGGCACGCAGGGTGGCCAGGCGGGCCATGCCGGCATGGCTGTCGAACACGGGGCCCGCGACCAGGACGTCGAACGGGCCCTGCTCGCGCACCTCGTCGACCACGTCGATGACGTTGGTGCTGGTGACGACCTGGTAGCCCGGGCCGAGCGACGCCTGAATGGCCCGGCTGAGCGCCGGCGAACGGCTGATGACGAGGATCCGGCGGGAGATCATGCCGGGCTCGTCGTCTGGTCGGTGCCGATGCACTGGTTCAACGGCGGCGGGTTGGTGTCCTTCTGGGTCTGGACGACCGAGACGGACTCGTTGGCCGACAAGAAGGCGATGGTCCTCGCCTGCGCAGGGCTGACGGCCAGCAGCAATGTCTCCGACGTCGGGATGGTGCGGCCGGCGGCGGTCTTGTGGCTGGCGTAGGACGGCACGGTGCTCTCGACGTCGAGCACCTGGATGTTCGCCATGGCCAACTGGGTGCACGGAAGAGGCAGTTGCGCCGAGAGGGGGCTGGGCGCCGAGACCTTGGTGATGTTGGCGTAGACGTCGACCCGGCTGCCGGGCTGCAGGTAGCCGGCCAGGGCGGCGGTCCCGCTCAGTGTGACCGTGACCCCGTCCATGCCCGTCGGCAACGAGATGGAGGACGTGCTGGCCGTGAGCTGCGTGGAGCTGATGGCGTGGCCCTTCGTGATCGACGTCGTGAGGACTTCGTCGGTCAGCCCCGTCAGGGACGGAAGGTCAGTGGGCGAGTACGACTTGGTCGGAATGAGCTCGAGGGCGACCATCCCGCTCGAGACCATGGCCTGGCCGGTGGTACCGGCGGGGATGTCGGTCTTGGCCACGACGGCCGACGTGCTCACCGGCGCAACCACGTTCGTACCCGACGATGCGTGCTTGCTGGCACCTTGCACACTGGCGAACGCGATCGCGCTCCCGGCGATGAACAAGATCACCCCGATCATGACCAGTATGGCCGTCTGCTTCTTCACAGCACTTCCCCCTCTCAACGTGCGGACAACGGGTGGCGATCCGTCACGCAGTCACCTCGCCGTTGGCTCCGTTGAGGGTACGACGAGAGGGGCGCAACGTACATAGGTCCTTTTGACCATTCTCCGTGGGACCACCGCAGGTAGGGGGCCTAAATGGTCCATATGTCCTATGTACCCGCGCCACCCGGCAATCCAGAATCAACTCGGACGCATCACGCGACGACCAATTGCCATGGTCCATATCAATTGGCGCCGCTGCCAGAGACACAGAGGAGGGGGTCCCACGTTGGGAACACGTGCGTGGAGAATTCCAGAAGGGCTGAGGCGGCGGCGCGACGACGAGCACGGGGCTGAGATGGTCGAGTTCGCAGTCGTGGTCGTCCTCTTGATCGCCCTGCTGTACGGCATCATCACCTATGGGCTGATCCTGGCCGCGCAGGCGACGATCACCCAGGCCGCCGCCGACGCCACCCGGGCGGGCATCACCTCGTCGGCGGCCTCGGCCCCTGGGATAGCCGAGACCGAGGCGTGCAACGACATCGGCTGGATGAACAAGACCTGCGGCCCACCCGCGACCCACAACGACGCGCTCTGCACGTTCAGCCCCAATCCCGCGGACGCCGTCACCGCCTATGCGTGCTCAATGCCCTGCCCGTCTCTCAACACCAACACCTGCCTCAAGGTGACGGTGACCTACAACAACAGCTCGGCGCCGCTGTTCCCCGTGATGCCCGGGTTGGGCGTGATCACGCCATCGACGATCTCGTCGACCAACATCCTCCAGCTCTCCACGCCGAGCTCGTAGATGAAGGCCATGTCGAAGGTCGCCAGGTTCAAGCGCTTCGTCAGCGGACGGCGCCAGGACGAGCGCGGTGCCACGCTCATCTTCACGGCGATCACCATGATCGCGCTCCTGGGGGCGGGTGCCATGGGCGTCGACGTCGGGTTCAGCGTCCAAGGGAGCCGCGAGGCCCAAGCCATGGCCGACACCGGGGCCCTGGACATGGCCCGCTACATCAACGTCGCCGACGTGCAGGCAGATCCGGTCGGCTACCTCAACGGCAAGCTGCCCCAGGTCGACGCGGACAATGCCTCGAACGCAGGCCTCACGGTGACGCCGGGCCTGTGGCTCAACGGTGCGTGGTCGATCCCGGCGACGTGCGCCCCGCTGACACCGCCGGCCGCCCATCCGTGCAACGCAGTGAAGGTCACCGCGACCCAGGCGGTGCCCCAGATCTTCTGGGGCGGGTTCAACACGCTGGCCGCACGATCCACCATCGCCGCCGTGACGCCCGAGGCCGGCTTCTCCATCGGGTCGTTCCTGGCCAACTTCAACTCGCAGCAGTCGGCCGTGCTGAACGCGATCTTGGGCCCGTTGGGCACCTCGGCGAACGTGACGTTGCTGGGCTACCAGGGGCTGGCCAACACCTACGTGACCGTCAACCAGCTCGTCACGGCGTCGGGGGGCCTGCTGACCACGTCGAACGTGATGACGGCGTCGTTGACCGGGGCCCAGTGGCTGGCCGTCTGGAACGACGCGGTGGCCAACCAGGTGGGCCAGCTCAACTGCGGCTCGTCGCCGACGCCTGATCCGTGCAACGCCAGCACGGCCCTCAGCGCACTCGACTTCAGCGGCTCCACCTCGGCCCAGCTGTGCCAGCTCGTCTCGGTCAACGGGTCGACCTGCGCCAACGGGTCCCTCTCGACGCCCGCCCTCTCGGCCAGCCTCAACGTCCTCCAGATGCTGACCACCGAGGCGGAGCTGGCCAACGGGACCAGTGCGCTCAACGTCACGTCGGCCCTCAGCCTCCCGGGGGTGACCACGTCGCAGCTCTACCTCACCCTGATTCAGCCGCCGCAGGTGCGATTCGGGCCGGTCGGCACGACGGCGCAGACCGCCCAGCTGCAGGCCGACCTCAAGCTGACCGTCCCGCTCCTGGGCGTGCTCGACATCCCGCTGACCGCGGCCAGCGGCACGGCGACCGTCAAGACGATCAACTGTGCCTACAACACCATGTCGTCGACGAAGTTCTCGGTCACGACGACGACGGCGACGGCCGCCGTCACGCTCGCCGGGGCAGCCGTCGCGACGTTGACCATCAACGGCTACGGCGGCCCGCAGATCGGCTTCGCCGCGGCCAACGTGCCTCCCACCGCGAGCACCGTCTCGGCCGGCACGAACCCCATCACGGTCTCCTCGAACACGACGCCCCCCTATTACCCGAGCCTCAACTACTCGTCGCCGACCGGCAGTTTCGCACTCGTGAGCAGCCTTCTCACCACGACGCTGGGCGCCGTGCTCCCAGAGGTGCTGCAGGCGTCGGGCGTGACGGTCGGGGGCGCACAGGTGGCCGACCTGAGCACCACCTGCGGCGCCGTGTCCCTGGTCCAGTGAGCGCGCCCCTCACGCTTCTCGGCGGCGCCGCCCTCGGCATGGCGGCCGGCTCGCTGCTGGTCCCACTGACCCGGCGCGAGCTGGCGGCCTCGGTGGCCCGCTCGTCCCCCGGCGCCGCCCGAGTCACGACGGCGGAAACGACGCCACGCATCAGCACCGGACACTGGGTCGCTCTCGCCGCCGCATCGGGCCTGCTCCCCGCCTACGTGCTCCACCGGGTCGGCTGGTCGATCATCGCGCTGCCGCCGCTCTTGCTGCTCGTCGGCCTGGTCCAGCTCGCCTACTGCGACCTCACCCGCCGCCTGCTGCCCAAGACCCTGGTCTACGCGCTCGAGCGCGGCGGTGATCGTCAGCGGTGTCGTGATCGCCGGCGTCATGCACGAGTGGCAGCGGCTGCTCGTCGCCAGCCTCGGCGCCGTCGCCTTCTTCGCGCTCTTCTTCGTCATCAACCTCATGAACCCGCGCTGGATGGCCTTCGGCGACGTGCGCCTCTCGCTCGTCGTCGGCTTCGGCCTGGCCTGGGTCAGCCCGGTCGCGCTGCTCGAGGGCTTCTTCCTCGCCAACTTGCTGGCCGCTGTCGTCGGGTTCGCGCTGCATCGCGGCCCGACGGGCCGAGCGCGGGTTCGCGGTGCCGTTCGGCTTCTACCTGGCCCTGGGGGCCGCGCTCGTCCTCGTGACCTGGAGCTAGGCGACCGGGGCGGACCCGGCGCGGCTCACAGGACCTTCACGTTGCGGGCCTCGTCGCCCCTGCGGCCTGCGCCGACCGTGAACTCCACCGTCGACCCCAGCGCGATGCCCTCGCCGGCTCCCCCCTCGACCTGCGAGTGGTGCACGAAGAGATCCTCGCCGTCGGGGCGAGCCAGGAAGCCGTAGCCACGTGCGTGGTTGAAGAACTTGACGGTTCCCGTGAGTTTGGGCGAGGCCGAGGTGCCGCCCCCGTCGGAGCCCGCAGGTGCGGGCGCCGACGGCGAGAACGGCGCCAGCAGTATCGGCTCGAGCCCCAGCGCCCGCTGCACACCGTGCATGTCCTTGTGCTGCTCGGCGGTGACCAGTGAGACGACGGTGCCCGTGTGCCCCGCCCGGCCGGTACGGCCCGAGCGGTGCACGTAGTCGATGTGATCGGTGGGCGGGTCGAAGTGGACCACGCAGGGCAGGGCGTCGACGTGGATGCCCCGCGCCACCACGTCGGTGGCCACCAGCGCATCGGTCCGGCCCTTGGCGAACGCGTCCAGCGCCCGTTCCCGCTGTCCCTGCGTGCGGTCGCCGTGCATGGGGACGGCGCGCACGCCGTGCGCCTGGAGCTGCCGGACCACGCGATCGGCCCCTCGCTTGGTGCGGCAGAACACGAAGGCCTGCCCGTGGTGCTCGATCAACTTGGCCGTGATGGCCACCCGATCGGCCCGCTCCACCTTCCAGAAGTGGTGGGCGACGTCGCCCTTTGCCTCCGCTGTCGCCTCGACGGCGACCCGGACCGGGTCGCGCTGGTAGCTGCGGATGATCGACTCCACCTCCTTGCCGATGGTGGCCGAGAAGAGGAGCACCTGGCGGTGTGCGGCGGTCTGGTCCAGCAGGCGGCGCACCGCCGGCAGGAATCCCATGTCGGACATGCGGTCGGCCTCGTCGAGCACGACCGTGGTCACGTCGTCGAGGCGGACGTCGCCCCGCTCGATCAGGTCCTCGAGGCGCCCGGGGCAGGCCACCACGATGTTGACCCCCTTGTGCAGGGCGCGCACCTGGTCGCGATAGCCCATGCCGCCGAAGATCGCCACGACGCGCTTGCGGTCGGGCCCGAGCAGGTCGCCCAGGACGTCGTGCACCTGGGTGGCCAGCTCGCGGGTCGGCACGAGGATCAGCGCCCGTGGGCGGCGCGGCCGTGACTGCCCGGTGGTGGCGGCGAGGGGGATCCCGAAGGCCAACGTCTTACCCGAGCCGGTGGGTGCCTTGCCGCAGATGTCGCGGCCGGCCAGCGCGGGGGGAATGGCGGATGTCTGGATGCTGAGGGGCTCGGTGATCCCGAGGCGGGTGAGGCGCTCGATGATCGGCGCGGGGACGCCAAGGCCTGAGAACGTAGTGATGACGAGACTCCAATCGAGGTAGAGAGCGGCCTACTCGAATTGGATTGCTCGAACGGGCCCCATCCGGCGAGCGCCGGCGGCACCCTCAATGATAGCAGGGGTTGCGGTTAGCCTGCCGTCGTGGCCCCTGGGGGGATGACACCCGACCTCAAGGAGCGCTGGGACACCGACGGGTGGTGCGTGGTGCCCGGCGTCATACCCGCCGACGCGCTCGCCGGCGCGCAAGAAGCGGTGCACCGCCACTTCCCCACGCCCGCGGAGATGGCGCAGAACAAGGGCCCCGACGTCGACAAGTGGCACACCTGGGACGCACCATGGCCCGAGTTCCCGTTCCACAGCTCGCGGCTCAACGCGCTCGTCCTGCACGACAACGTCGTCGCGCTTGGCGGAGGGGCTCCTGGGCACGACCGACCTCGCGCTCTACATGGGGTCGGCCACGGCCAAGTACGCCCACCAGGAGTCGGGCTACAACCAACTGCTCCACGCCGACTACCCCAACCACATGCTGGTCGTGCCGCGCCACGAGCTCGGCTACCAGCAGGTGGAGTTCTTCGTGTACCTGACCGACGTCACCGCTGCGGACGGTGCCACGCGGTTCGTCTCATGGCAGAAGACCAAGGACATCCCCGTCGAACGGCACACGTTGAACTACGTGGACTACGCCGAGCTCTACGACGACCCCTCGGACGCGGCGGCACCGGCCGGCTCCGTGGTGGCCTACCGGCCCGACGTCTACCACCGATCGGTCGACTTCACCGACCCCACCCGGTACCGGATCATGCTGCACGTCTCGTTCCGGCACCGGGACGCGGCGTGGGGCGGCTACCAGGCCTGGCCCTTCCGCGGCTTCTCGGTCGAGCTGAGCAAGTTCGTCCAGCAGGCCACACCGCGCCAGTTGGCCCTCATGGGGGTACCCGAACCGGGACACCCGTACTGGAACGAGGCCACGCTGACCGGCATGCAGGGGCGGTACCCCGGGCTGGACATGACCCCGTGGCGTGACGCCTGGCGGAACGCCTAGCGCGGCACGCGCTGCGGTGAGCCCGGGGCCACCTTGGGCCAGGGCATCGTGCGCTCGGCTACCAGCGCCAGGTCGAGCAGCAGCTCCTCACGGTGGTGCCCGGCCAGCACCTGGAGACCCACCGGCAGCCCGTCGACCAGCCCGGCGGGGATGCTGACGGCCGGGCTGCCATTGAGGTTCGAGGGCGCGGTCAGTGCCGCGTTGTTCATGATGGCGCGGCTGAAGCCGACCTCGTGGATCAGGTCCGCCCCCGGGATCGTCGACGGCGGAGGGCCCTCCGCAGCGAAGGCCACGTCGGGGTTGCTCGAGCAGAACACGAAGTCCGCCTCCGCGAAGAGATCGGCCATGGCCTCGTTGAGCTGGCGCCGGTAGCGCTCGATGGAGGCGGCCCGTCGCAGGCTGAAGCGTTCCTCGGCCGCCTCGACCCCTGCCCGCATGGCAGGCGAGAGCCCGTCCAGCCGGTCGGGGTAGGCGTCGCCCAGCCCGGCCACGAACGCCGGCTGGTTGGCCATGGCCCACTCGCCGCGCAGCGGTGGCAGCGCCGGCGCGACCGTGACCAGCCGCAGGTCCGCCGCGGCGGCGAGCCGCTCGGCCGCGGCGGCGACGACCTCGGCCACCTCGTCACGGACCCGTGCGATGCCGAGGTCGACCACGATCGCCGCCGTCTTGCCGGACAGGTCGTAGCTGCCCAGCGCCGCCTCCCACCCGCCGACGACCGGCAGGCTCAACGGGTCTCGCTGGTCGAACCCGTTGCAGCAGTCGAAGTAGCGGGCCGTATCGCGCACGGAGCGGGTGAGGCAGCCCAGCACCGAGGTCAGCGGATCGATCCCGGCCGCCGGTCCCTTGGGCACCCGCCCGTAGGTCGCCTTGAGCCCGAACAGTCCGGTGAACCCGGCGGGGATCCGGATGGACCCTCCCCCGTCGCTCCCGGTGGCGATGGGCAGGAGGCCGCCGGCGACCGCGGCGGCCGTGCCCCCCGACGACCCGCCCGGGGTGCGCTCGGGGTTCCACGGGTTGCGCGTCGTGCCGTGCAGCTCCGTCGAGGTGCAATTGATGCCCCCGAATTCGCTCGCCGTCGTCTGCGCGGCCAGCACGGCACCAGAGGTGCGCAGCCGGGACAGCGAGGTGGCGTCGTGGTCCGAGACGCGGTCCTTGAAGAGCATCGATGCCTCGGTGTACGGCCAGCCCTCGACGCGTTCGAGCTCCTTGACGCCCCAGGGGACCCCGCCGAAGGGCAGCGTGACATTGGCATTGCGGGCCGCTTCCCGCGCCCTCTCGAAGTCCGTGTAGCTGAATGCGTTCAGCGGCGACTCCTCCATGGCGCCGATGCAGGCGTCGAGGGCCTCGAGCGGGGACAGCTCCTTGGCCCTGAAAGCGTCGACCAGGCCGCAGGCGTCCTCCAGCCACGGGGTGCTCATGGCGCGCAGAGTACCCGAGCGCCCGTCACGGTGCCGTGCCGGTCGGTAGCCTCCGAGCGGTGAGGACGGCAGACCTGACGACCCCGGCCCTCCTTGTGGACGCCGCCGGGTTGGAGGCCAATCTGGCTGTCATGGCCGCGGCGCTCCCCGGCGCCAGGATGCGGCCCCACGTCAAGGCACACAAGTGCACTGCGCTGGCGGCGTGCCAGGCGGCGCACGGGCACGCAGGCTTCACCTGCGCGACGGTGGCCGAGATGGAGGGGATGGCACGCGCCGGCCTCGGGGACGACCTGCTCCTGGCCAACGAGGTGGCCGACGCCACCAGGCTCGGTGCGCTGGCGCGGTCGGGGGCGCGGGTGACCGTCGCCGTCGACTCGGAGGCGACCATCGCCGCCGCCGCCCGTGCCGGCGTCCCCGAGGTGCTGGTCGACGTCAACGTCGGGCTCCCCCGCTGCGGCTGCCGGCCCGAGGACGCCGGGCGACTGGCCGACCTCGCGCGCGCCGCCGGCCTCGCGGTCCGCGGCGTCATGGGGTACGAGGGCCACATCGTCGGCCTGGAGGAAAGGAGCACCCGGGCCTCCATGCTCGAGGAGTCCATGGCCGAACTCGTGCTCGCCCACGACCTCGTGGGCGGGGAGGTGATCTCGGCCGGCGGCACGGGGACGTACGACCTGAACACGTGGGCCACCGAGATCCAGGCCGGGTCCTACGCCCTGATGGACACGGCGTACGCCAAACTCGGCCTTCCGTTCACGCAGGCGCTCACCGTGCTCGCCACCGTGATCTCCGTCTCGGACACGTGGGCGGTCGCCGACTGCGGCCTCAAGGCGCTGGGCATGGATCACGGCAACCCGGAGGTCGCCGCCGCCGAGGTGTGGTTCTGCTCCGACGAGCACCTGACGCTCGCACCGCAGGCGAAGCTGCGCGTCGGCGATCGCATCCGGGTCCTGCCCGCCCATGTCGATCCGACCGTCGCGTACCACGAGCACCTGCACGTCGTCGACGGTGACGACGTCGTGGACCGCTGGGACGTCGACCTGCGCGGTTGGTGACCCCGCTCTAGGGTTGGCCCGGTCAAGGAGGAAGATATGGCAGACGCCACGTACACGATCGGGTCCGCCGCGGCATGCAGCGACGGGCCCTGCGGCGAGGTGCGCCGGGTCGTGGTGAACCCCGTGGCCCGCGAGGTCACCCACCTGGTGATTGAGCCCACGCACCGCAGCGGCCTCGGCCGTCTGGTGCCGCTCGACCTGGTGGAGGCCGAAGCCGGGGAGGTCCACCTCCGCTGCACGGTGGCGGAGTTCGAGCAGCTGCCGCACGCCGAGGAGACCGACTTCCTGCCCGGGGGCAGCGGCTACGAGAACTACGCCCAGCACGAGGCCTACTACTGGCCCTACTTCGGGATAGAGGGCGGTGCGGACCCCGTGGTCGCCAACGCCAGCGGGATCGTCACCCGCGACACGCTGCCGCCGGGCGAGGTCGGCGTGCGGCGCGGTGAGCCTGTGCACGCGAGCGACGGCGAGATCGGCAAGGTCGAGGGTCTGGTCGTCGAACCGGCGCACGGACATGTCACGCACGTCCTCCTGCAGGAGGGGCACCTCTGGGGCCGCAAGCAGGTCGCCATCCCGATCGGTGCGGTCGAGCGTCTGGGTGAGGTCATCGCCGTCAACCTGACCAAGCGCGAGATCGAGGACCTGCCCGCCGTCGACCTGGCCGGATCGGGCACCTAGCTCCGGTCACCGTCGTCGTCCGAGTCGGGCGCATCGGGGAAGTCCCGCATGGTCCGCATCGGCGACGCCAGCAGCCAGATCCCCGCCACGGCCTCGCCGGCGGCGCCGATCCACAGGGTCGGCCGCAGCCCGGCCACCGTGCCGAGGACTCCCCCGATCAGGGCACCGATGGGCAGGACGCCCCACACCACGAAACGCATGGTGGCGTTCATGCGGCCGAGCAGCCGGTCCGGGCACAGGCGTTGGCGGAAGCTGACCTGGTTGACGTTGTAGACGACCGCCGCGAACGAAACGATGAACATGCCGGCGCCGAAGAAGAGCAGCCCGGCACCGGGCATCGTGAGCGGGATCAGAAGCGCGCCCACGTTGCAGGCGATGCCCACGATGGTGGCCCGTGCCCCGCCGAAGCGGGTGGCGATCGGGCCGGCCGCCACTGCGCCGAGCACGCCGCCCAGCCCTCCGAGGGAGAAGATCAAGCCGATGACTCCAGGCGAGGCGTGCACGGTACGCACCAGGAAGACGACCTCGACCGCGGCGGCGATGCCGCTGAACAGGTTCGAGGTGGCGGTCGTGGCTGCGATGGCGCGCAGGAGCGCGTTGCCGAAGACGAAACGCAGCCCTTCCGCGATGTCGTGGGTGAGCTTCGGGTGCCCCCCGAGAGGCGTCACCGGCTTCGGCTCGGGGGCGCGGATGGCGGTGACGGCGGCAGCCGACGCCAGGAAGCTGACCGAGTCCACGGCCACCGCGGCGGAGCTGCCGATGGCCTGCACGAGACCACCGGCGACGCTGGGTCCGACCACCGCCGCGACCTGCGCGCTGCCGGTCAGCTTCGCGTTCCCCTCGACGAGGTGCTCACGGCCGACGAGCGCCGGGAGGTACGACTGGTAGGCGACGTCGAAGAACACCGTGAGGATCCCGCTCGACAACGTGACGACGAACAGCTGGACCAGCGTGAGCCCGCCGACGGCGTAGGCGACCGGGACCGAGCCGAGGGCGAGCACCCGACCGAGGTCGGCACCGATCATGACCCGTCGTCGGCGCAGCCGGTCGACCCAGACGCCGGCCGGGAGGCCGACGATCAGGAAGGCGGCCGTCGACGCGGCGGTGAGCAACCCCATCTCGAAGGCGGTGGCGTGCAACGTGCGCACCGCCAGCAGGGGAATGGCGAGGAGGCTGACCTGGGACCCCAGCTCGCTGACGGTCTCGCCGCCCCACAGCAGGCGGAAGTCGCGATGCTGCAGCAACACCCCCTTGGCCATCGGCGGACCCTAACGCGAGGGTGCGGCGTCGCAGGCCGGAGGTGGGACCACACCGGCACTCCGCGTTGCGGCGCGTCGACGTGACGCGGTCGCCCCGACGCCAGGCTCTAGCGACCCAGGGCGCGGCGCAGCCGGCCGAGGTCGACGAGCACCTCGACCCCCTCCTCAAGACGGCCGTCGCGCTCGAGCACGACCCACCGGCATCGGGGCGCCTGCGGGAGCACCTGCGCCAGCCATTGCATCACGACGTCCCTGACCGGCCATGCGTGGGCGTCGAAGGCAGGGCCGTCCGCGTCGGGATCGGTCCCTCCGGCCAGATGGATGCCTCCGACGTTGCCCAAGTCGAGCTCGCGCAACTCGGCCTCCGCATCCACGAGCCCGTTCGCCGCGTTGACGCGCACGTTCTCGAGATCCAAGAGGACCTGGCAGCCCGTCCGTGCGCACAGCTGGTTCAGGAACGCCGCGGTCGTCATGTCGCCGCCCGGATCGAGCGGAGCGGCCGGGTTCTCGAGCAGGAGAGGGACGCCCAATCGGGATTGGAGACGTTCGACGTTCCGCGCCACCAGCTCGAGCTGATCCTCAGTGCGCCAGAGAGGAACGAAGTGCGGAAGTGCCGTCGGCCCGACACGTGAGAAGGCGAGATGGTCGCTGACATGATCGACGCCAGAGGCCTCGACGAGTGCGCCAACTGCCTCGGCGCGCTCGAACGCATCGGCCGTCGGTTCCGACCCGACGGACAGGGTCAGGCAGTGCAGCGTGATGGCCGACACCCCGGCGAACCGGGCCAGGCGACGCCCGCCGTCCTCGCCGAGGTACCAGTCGGCGATGTGCTCCCATACCTCTATCTCCGACAACTCGTCGAACAGGATGGGGATCAGCGCGGGCCGGAACGCACACCCGGGCGCGGGGAATGACGGGGCCGGACCCGCTGACGGCGCGGTCTCCACGGCGGGCGCATCGCCCGAGCGGCGGCTCGCCTCCATCCGGGGCGGAGCCGGGCGCTCGACATGGGCCTCTGTCGCAGCGGCGGACTCGGACTTGGCAGCCTTGCGGTCCAGGAGCCCCGCCATCTCCGCCAACCCGGAGGGGTCGAGACCGGCGATGAAGTCGGCGGCGCGGGAACGACCGAGACAGGCACGTGCGAAGCCGGCGGGATCACCACACCACGCCACCAGCGCGTCATGGTCGGTCAGGAGCTGGGCGAGGACCCGCTGCCCCTCGGTGAGGTCGGTGCGGTCGATCCGACGGTCCTAGAACGTTCCCAAACCGAAGCCGCCCTCGCCCGGCATCTTCTTCTTGGGTTCCGCCGTGCACGTCCCCGCACCGCACGACGCCATGTGGCTCCCGAAGCTCACACTCGAAGGGGGATTGCCTTGGAGCACACCCGGACTGACCTGACCCGAGCAGTAGCTGATCGCCCCGAACATGGCGCCGCCGGCGAACCCGCCGACCTCGTCCTCGCTCTGCGCCTCGTCGATGACGCCCTGCACGAGCTGGCGCTCCTCGTCCGAGAACTCGAATTCACCCCCGAGCTGGGCGACGTCCGACGTCTGCGCCCGCACCTCGGGGTCGTCCAACTTCACCAGCGCCAGATACACGTCGTCTGCAGCCATCGGCCACCTCCATTTCGGAAACTGTGGAGTAACGACGACAGGGGGGAACCTCGGTTACAACGAACCAAAAGTCCTGCGCCGGGGGCCATCCGCCCGCCAGTCAACCTCGTCGTCCCAGCCCTCCCGTCCCATCGGTAGCGAGTCCGTTCAACCCCGCTCCGAGTTCGTCTCGAGCTCACGACCGAGCACGGCACGGCCGGAGGTTCCTCGCCCCCCTGGCACTCGATCCGCCCCACCCGCGCCGTCACCCCTCGACCTTCAACCTCGATGATCAGACCTCTGCCAGCCTCTGCCGCAGGAAGATCCGCTCCCGCTCGTTCCCGGCGAGGTCGAGCGCGGCCCGATAGGCGGCTGCGGCTTCGGCGGACCTTCCGATTCGGCGGAGCAGGTCTGCGCGCGCCGCCGGCAGCAGGTGATACTCGCGCAACGCATCGGCGTCCAACGAGTCGAGCACCGCAAGACCGGCCTCGGGTCCATCCCGCATGGCTACCGCGACCGCCCTGTTCAATTGGACGACCGGCGACGGGGACAGCGCCATGAGCACGTCGTAGAGCGCCACGATCTGCGCCCAGTCGGTCGTCGCGACGTCGGCCGCCTCGTCGTGCAGGGCGGCGATCGCCGCCTGCAAGGCGTAGGGGCCCGGGGGGTGGTGGGACAGAGCGGAGCTCACGAGATCGAGGCCCTCGGCGATGAGGACGGCGTCCCACAGTCGGCGATCCTGGGCGTCGAGCGAGACCAGCCCCCCGGCGGCATCGACACGGGCAGAGCGGCGAGCGTCGACCAACAAGAGCAGAGCGAGCAGACCGCTCACCTCCGGCACGGCGGGCAAGAGCCGATGCAGAATTCGGGCGAGCCGGATGGCTTCATCGGTCAGCTCCACCCGTACCAGTTCTTCACCCATGCCGGCTGCGTAACCCTCGGTGAAGATGAGGTACACGACGCGCAGGACGCCGGGCACGCGCGCAGTCAACTCGTGGGTCTCGGGCACCCGAAAGGGGATCCGGGCGTCGGAGATCTTTCGCTTGGCCCGCACGATGCGCTGCGCCATCGTCGTCTCCCCGACGAGAAAGGCCCGCGCCACCTCGGGCGTGGACAGCCCCGCGAGGCACCGCAACGTGAGCGCGATCTGGGCCTCGATCGACAGCGCCGGGTGACAGCACGTGAAGAACAAACGGAGTCGTTCGTCGGGAATGTCATCGGTCTCCGGATCGGGCGACGCGGGGACGAGAACGTCGGCTTCAGCCTGCATGATCGCCAGTCGGGCTGCGTACGCGTTGTCTCGTCGCAGATGGTCGACGGCCTTACGCCGCGCCGTGGTCAGCAACCAGGCCAGGGGTACCCTGGGCACCCCGTCGACGGGCCAACGTTGCAGCGCAGCTTCGATGGCCTCGGAGGCGACGTCCTCGGCCAGGTCGAGATCACCGAACTGGCGCACGAGCATCCCCAGCAGCCGGCCGTGCTCCTCTCGGAACACATCCACGACGGAGCCGATGGCCCGCCCGCTGGTCACGGAGCGTTGAAGTCCTGGATCGGCCGAATCTCGATCCGCCCGTACCGGGAACCGGGGCAGCGCCCAGCCCAGTCGATGGCAGCATCGAGATCTGGGAGGTCGAGAATGTAGTAGCCGCCGAGATACTCCCGGGTCTCGGCGAAAGGACCATCAGTGACGAGACGCTCTCCGCTCGAGGTCACTTGGACCGAGGTGGCGGTCTCGAACGAGTCGAGCACGTTGCTGTCAACCATGACGCCGGCCTCGACCACGCTCTGGTGGTACTCCATGAACGCCTCCATCAGGCCTTGGCCCGGTTGAGCCGCGGGCGGCTGAGCGTCCTGATTGCCGATGATCAAAAGCATGTATTTCACGGAGAATTCCTCCTCATTGGGTCGCTGGGGCCCCTGGGCATCGTCAGTGATGACGAACGGCGGGACCGCAGATCGACACGGAGCGAGGAGATTCTTCCAAAACCATGTCGTGCGGGTCAGTGACCTGCACCAGTCATGTGACAGATACGGTCACATGGAATCACGACGGCGAAGCGACGCGATTCGGGGGATCCCACTTCGGCCCTGTGACCTGGGCTCGTGGTGGAGGTGAAGGGACTCGAACCCTCGGCCTCTACATTGCGA
>CAWELJ010000010.1:0-259524 GCA_963809825.1 uncultured Acidimicrobiaceae bacterium
TTTCCCGCCCGACCCGGGTCTAGTCGCCGCCGGATGCACCCTCCAAGGCGCCGGGTCCAGGAGTGGCCGCAACCGCCACGGCCGGTGCAAGTGAATGAGGTGGCGGCTTCAACCATCGTTCGAGCCAGGCCGAAGCAACGAAGGACACGGCGACGGCCAAGATCACCACTGAAATCACTTCGAAGGCGTCGGATTGTATGAAGACCAGCGTCAGGAGCACAGACGAAAGCGGGAGACCACCGATCGCCACCGACGTCATGGCTCCGATTCCCATCGCCACCGCGTCCACCAAGGGCAGACCCGGAAGATGGGAGAAGGCAATCCCGACTGCGGCACCGATGAACATGCCGGGAAAGACGGGGCCACCTCTGAATCCGGCCAGCGATGCGCTGTAGGCGAGGCCCTTGCAGCCGATGAGCAACACGATGGCCCCGAGAGACCAGGTGGCAGCGTTGTTGATCAGTGGGGACAGCCCTGATTGACCAGAGAAGAGGACGAAATGCGAACTCTTCCCAGTCTCCTCGGCGAAGAAGACCGCCAGACCGCCGATGACGAGACCGAGCAGTGGCGTCATGAGCACCTTGTGGCGAGCAACGAAGGGCTGAATCTGGAAGGCCCCACGCCGGATGGCTGTGCCGACGACCGCCGCCACGAGACCGATGACGATGCTCCAGGCGAACGTGCTCCCCGCCGGAAAACCGACCTTCGGGAGATTCTGCACGCCGAAAGACGTGACGCCAGTGCTCGTAAAGTCACTGAGGGCGACGAAGACGAGGGCTCCGACCCCCGACGCCACGAGCCCGGGCAGCAGGATCACACTGATGAGGCCGCCACCGATCCCGGCCGCCTCCAACAACAAGAAGGCACCGACCAGCGGTGACCCGAGCAGGCTCGAGATGGCCGCAAAGCTTCCCGCCGCCCCGATGACTGCGACGGCTTGCTTCGGTGCATTCTTCTTGATGAGGTGCACGATGAGCACGGCGAGGACCATGCCGATCACGACCAACGGCATCTCCGGCCCCAGCACGCCGCCCAAGATGAGCGTTGCCAGCGACGCAATGAAGACGCTGGGCAGATCCTTCGGCCCGAAGCTTCCCCCCATCGCGAAGCCCTCGGCGGGATTGTGACCTCCGGTACCCGGCAGGTAGCGCAAGGTCAGGCCGACGATCAGTCCACAGAACGCCAGTATGGGAAGCGGCCACCACACGGGCGCACCATGAAAGCCGAGCTCATTGGGAAGCGTATTGAAGAAGTAGTTCTGGCCCTTGTCGATCAGCTTCAAGTAGTAGTAGGCGACGATCGCCACCGGGATGCCCACCAGCGCACCCATGACGAGGAGCGCGATGTATCCCTTGCTCTTGACGAGATCTAGTGGTGAGGGAGGACTCGATGTAGCCGGCGCGGCTTCGTCAGGCACTCTCGAGTCCTCCGATCCTGCGTGAACCGAACCGGCGGCGATCGCCGCCTGGCCTATTCGTTTACAGCCATACCCGAGTCATACGACGCTCAGATTTCCTTTGCCTTGCGGACTTGCAGGCTTGCAGCTATCTCGACGATGCCGTAGACGATCATTCCGAGTCCGACGATCACGCAGATGATCGAAAGTGACAGGGACGGGTAGACCAGGCACAGGATCCCGATGATCGTCCCGATCAGCCCCAAGATCACGGTCGGCCAACTGACGCCGCCATCGTCCGCGCTGAAGCCGTGGAACAGCTCCGTCACGCCTCCGATGGTCCAGAAGATACCGATGATGAATCCGAGGACGGCAACCGTCGTGGTTGTGTGGTGCAACAAGATCAGCGCGATGACAATCGCGAGGAGCCCCATGATCACGAATCCGGTTCGCTCGCCCGAGGCACCGATCGCCCGGATGAGCTGAACGACGCCGAGGATCAACAGCCAGATACCGATGATGATGGCGATGGTGTGCACCGACTTGCCGGGCTTGAACGTCAGCACGATACCGAAGCCGACGGTGATGACTCCGAACACGGTCAGCAGCCACCACCGCTGACCGAACTCCTTGACGCCTGCTGCCGTGTCGGTGGCACTCATGCTGGACATTCGGACCCTCCTTTGAGCGACTGCACATTCATCGCCGCCACCGGCGATGCGGAAAGCGACGATGGGTTGTCCCGTCGCACGGCGGTCGGGACCCCAACCCGTTCAGCCACGCCGCCGCTGCCGACGACGCATCCCCGCCACTGAAACCGGCGAGAGCGGACGTCCCAATGGGTCGATGAACAGAGTGCATGCGCCTGATGACTCAGGCACTGAACCCTCGAGGAGCTGATACTTGTATCCAATCGAGTCAGCTCCAATCGTCGGATCGCTCAACACCACAACGCAGTCCTCCGGTCGGTCATCTCCGGCGTCGATATAGGACAGGACGGCATTCGGAGGGTCCGCGGCAAAGTTGTTGTCGCCCAAGGACCAACCTTCGACGAACTGTTCGTTCGTCATGTGACCAACGACTCGTTCGGGGCGGTCCGAGAAGTACAAGGTGGCGGGCGACACGCCCGCCAGCGTGAGCACCCCATCTGAACTTTTCGAACCGCTGGCCACTTGGACGAACATCTCTTCAACGACTTGCGCTTCGGAAGAAGTCATGCGAACCCCTTTCGTCAGTTGGCTGTCCCAGGCGTATCGGAATGGCACCGATGCCGAGGACAGGAGATCAGCTGAGCTCCTTTGCGGTCTCCTGAACCGCCTTGTCGATGTCCTTGGGGCTCACGTCGAGCTCCTTGGCCGCGTGCTTCTCAGCCTTCAATCCGGCTTTGTTGATGGCGTCTTCAATGGTGCTTTCGCCGACGATGACCAGGGCGGCCTCACCGGTGTCGATGATGTCCCCGAACTCCTTGACATCGGATCGCGACATGCCCTTCCAGAGATGCCCTCCTACGCCGCCGACCGCCGCGCCTACCGCCGCGCCGGCGATAAGAGAGGGAGGGAACAGGATGCCAACGACGGCACCGACCGCCGCTCCGCCCCAGGCCCCGTGTCGGGTCGCCGTCTCGTCCTTGTTGACGTGGACCTTCCCGGCGGCGTCCTTGGTGACAACCGCGGCGTCGTAGGTGCCGACCATCTTCTCGGCGTGGAGGTCCTTCACGATGTCGTAGTCGGCTCGCGCCGCCATTTCGCTGGGGTACGTACCCACGTAGACAAACATGCCGTCGGGCTTTGCCATGATGTATCTCCTTTTCTAGCTTGATTTCAGAGGGTTTCGATTGGTGAAGGGGTTGTTCAGGTGCCGGCTTCTGCTTCAGCCACAGCCTCAGCCACGGCGATTGCGAACCCCAGGGCTTCCGCAATGTGCTCTGCGGCCGCCATGACCCGAGCCGTCCCGATGATGGGAGCGACGGCCACCAGGACGTCTTGCACCTGTTCGAGCGTGACTCCGGCTTCGACCGATGGTCCAATGTGCGCCAGGTAGGACACGGGGCGGGCATCGACGGCAGCCAGGGCGGCGAGTCGCACCAGGATCAGCTGGTCGGCATCCAGCCCGCACCGAGCGATCGATGCCGCAGTCATATCGGCGATGGTGTCCAGGACGGGGGTGTCGTCGGGCATGGGAGAACTCCTTGGGTCGTGTCTTTGGGACTTTGGCTATCAACGTGGAGGGTGTGACGGTCGGTCCGTCATATGGAACGTTCACACTCATGTAGGCGAAGTGTCATCACCTGCCAGCCGGATTCACCTAGGGGAATGCCGCCCGCTTCAGGGTTGGTCGAAGTGCGGGACACAGATAGGAGCACGCGGCCCGGCCGCCGACAGCACCGTTGTGTTCGATCGGGTACCGCACCGCCTACCGGGGGACAGCCCGCGGGCTGACGTGCCTGGCAGGCACCATCAAGGGGTCTGACGTCGCCCAGGAGGCCAGGCTCAGAGCGAGCGACGGAGTGCCGCATCAAGCAGGGACTTTGGTCCATAGACCAAGGAAATCTGAACTGGCAAGCTAGCGGCATGTCCACCGCGAGTGAGCCCCTGAGTCGTACGCGGGGGCCGGGTCGGTCACTCCGTGAGGTAATGCCGGAGGCCCGTCACGACACCTCTGAACTGCTGGATTCCGCCGCGGACGGCGGGGGGCACGAGCGTGTCGGGCAGGCGACCCTGGTGGCCACGAAGCTGCGGCCGCCGCCCGTGCGCGAACAGTCGATCCCGCGCGATCGCCTTCTGGAACGTCTCCGAAGCGGGTCGGACCGCAGGCTCACTCTCATCGCCTGCCCGGCGGGCTTCGGGAAGACCAGTCTTCTCTCGGCCTGGTACGGGGAAGAGGCCGCCCGGAGGCGCGTTGCGTGGCTCACGCTGGACGAGGGCGATAACGATCCTGTGGTCCTGTGGTCGCATGCGATCGGGGCGCTACGCCGCGCGAACCCCGACGTTGCCAGGTCGGCGTCAGTGTCCTCGGTCGTGGCACCGGTAATTGATCTGGTCCTGCCTCGTCTGGTCAACGAGCTAGACGGCCAGGACGAGATCACGCTCATTGTGGACGACTTCCACCGCGTTTCTAGCGAACCGGCCCGCGCCAGTGTGCGGTGGTTCATTGAACATGCACCACCGGGTTTCCATCTTGTGCTCGCCAGCAGGACCGAACCAAGCCTGCCGGTGGCCAGTCTGCGCGCACACGGCGAGCTCCTCGAGCTACGGGCCGCCGATCTGCGATTCAGCGACGAGGAAGCGGACGTATTCCTGAACGGTCGCCTCGGGCTCGACCTCACAGCCGAAGACATCGACAGTTTGGTGAGGAAGACGGAGGGATGGCCGGCGGGGCTCTATCTGGCGGCGCTCTCACTGCAGCCCGCCGCCGATCGCCAGGCGTTTGTGCGGACTTTCGGCGGGTCGAACCGTCACGTGGTGGATTTCCTCGTGACGGAGGTGCTTGAGGCGCATGACCCTTCGGCGCAAGTGCTGATGCTCCGCACCTCGGTTCTCGACAGGTTGACGGGCCCACTCTGCGATGCCGTGATGGAGCATGAGGGCTCGGCGGCAATGCTCGATGCGCTGTCACGGACCAACCTGTTCCTCGTCCCGCTCGACGACGAAGCCGGGTCGTACCGCTTCCACCCCGTCTTCGCGCAGCTGCTCCGGGTGGAGCTCGAGCGGCGTGAACCGGGCCTGGCCCGTGGGCTGCACCGCCGCGCCTATTGCTGGCATCGTGATCACGGGACGCCCGACGAGGCGATCCAGCACGCCGTGGCGGCCGAGGCCTACGCCGAAGCAGTCGAGCTGATCGAAACCGTCTGGATCAGATACGCCAACACGTGGAGGTACGACACCGTCCTGGCCTGGCTTCGGCGGCTCCCCGACGAGGTACTGAGGAGCGAGGTGCATCTGCTCCTGATTCAGGCGTGGGTGCTCTCACTGTCTGCAAGGCAGGAGGAGGCGGGGCGGGCCCTGATGGCGATCGACCGGCTGGGCGATCTGGACGCGGGGCCGCTGCGCGACGGTTTCAGCTCCGCTCGGGCGAGCCTGACCATGCTGCAGGCCGCATTTCCTTGGGGAGATGCCGGCGCCCAGCTGGAACATGCCCGCCAAGTGGTCGAGCTCGAGGGCCCGGGGTCGCCGTGGCGATCGTTGGCGTGCTGGGCGGTTGGCGTGGGCCTGTACTTCGAGGGTGAGCGTGACGAGGCCGACGAGTGGTTTGCGGATGCGGCGGCGTTGGCGCCCGCGAGCGCCCAGTGGCTGTCTGGTACGTCGTCGCTCGCTTATCGATCGCTGATCGCCGGCGAGCGGGGCCGTGGAGACGAGCAACGCACCCTGGCCGAGTCGGCGGCCCAATTCGGACGGGAGCATGGCACGGAGGAGGCCGTCGGCACGGTCCCTCTGGCGGTGGGGATATCGCTGGCGGCGCGTGGCAGGCCCGAGGAGGCGCTGCCGCTGATCGAGCACGGGATCTCGCTGGCGCGGATCTTTGGCCAGCCCCTCCAGGTGGCCCATGCGCTGCTCGGCGAGGCGCTGGTGCTTCGGGCCCTGGGTGAGCACAAAGCGGCCACGGCTGCGATTGTCGATGCGAGGTCCGTTCTCGAGCACTGCCCTGATCCGGGGATCCTGGCCGACACACTGTCTGCCCTTGAGCGGCCAGCGCAGATCCGCCGCGCCCTCTCCGAGGATGACGAGCTGACGCCGCGGGAGCTCGGGGTGCTCAAGCTCCTGCGCAGCGATTTGTCGGAGCGAGACATCGGTCGTGAACTGTATGTGTCGCACTACACAGTCCATAGCCATGTTCGGTCGATCTACCGCAAGCTCGCCGTGCGCACGCGGGCCGACGCGCTCGAACGCAGCCGCGAACTGGGCATTCTCTAGGAGCGTCCGGGCGAACGCAACAGACGCCGCCGGTCGGCAGCGCCGGCCATGTCTTTGTTCCATCTTCTGTCAACAATGGTCGGTGTCCGGCCGGCTGTGAGGTCCGTGCACTGGTTAAGCCGGCCAACAGCCTCCCCTAGGTGAATCCGGCCGGAAGGTGATGTCGAGTCGCCTCGCGGAATGTAAAGCTGCCTCGAAATGGACAACAACTGGGCGCAACCCCGCAGCTACCGCCTTGTTCTTCGCGGGGAGCTCGGCGATTCGTTCGGAGTCCTGTTTGACGGCATGCAGTTGCAGCGGCTCGCGGGCACGACCGTGCTCACCGGCGACGTCACAGATCAGGCGCACCTTCTCGGGCTCATCGAGCGAGTCCAGGAACTTGGCGTCGAGCTCGTGTCCGTCAATCCGGACCACGGAACGGACGGGTGAAGGCCCCGAGTACACCTGGCACTCCGAGCCAGAACCAGAGCACGCTGCTGTCCGGTTATGGGTGATTTTGACTCCGTAGCCTGCTGTCGCCCAGCGAATCGAAGGGATCAGTCATGAAAGTTGTGATCGTGGGGGGAGTGGCCGCGGGGGCGTCCACCGGTGCCCGGGTGCGAAGGCTCGACGATTCGGCCGACATCGTCATCCTCGAGCGGGGCCGCTACGTCTCCTTTGCCAATTGCGGCCTTCCGTACCACATAGGCGGTGAGATTCCCGACCGCAAGAGCCTGCTGCTGCAGACCCCCGAAAGCCTGGCCGCCTCGTTGGCGCTCGATGTGCGCACCGGTCACGAAGTGGTCGGAATCAACCCAGCAGCAAATGAGGTCGAGGTAACCGAAGTCGAGGGAGGGCGAACCTACCGCGAGGCCTACGACAAGCTGGTGCTGTGCCCCGGAGCCGAGCCCATCCGACCACCCATTCCAGGGGCCGACCACCCTCGAGTCGATGTCCTGCGCAACATCCCCGACATGGATCGCATCATCGAGGAGCTCGACGCCAGCGCGACTCGGGCCGTTGTCGTCGGAGGAAGCTACATCGGCCTGGAGATGGCAGAGGCCTTCCGCACCCGAGGCCTCCACACCGCGATCGTCGAGCGGACAGACCGCCTGATGCCCTGGCTAGATCCGGAGATGACCAGGATTCTCGACTTCCACGTCACGACCCACGGCGTCGACATCCGTCTCGGCAGTTCGGCCAAGGCGATCCGCGAGAGGGGCGCGGAGCTCGTTGTCGAGCTCTCGGACGGCTCCGAGCTGATCGCCGATGTCGTCGTGCTCGCCGTCGGCGTGCGACCCAACGCCGAGTTGGCGCAGATGGCCGGGGCGGCGATCGGGCCGCTCGGGGGCATCGGCGTCGACGCCCACATGCGGACCTCGGTCCCCGACATCCTCGCTGCCGGTGACGCCGTGGAAACGGCGCACCTGCTGACCGGGGAGCCGGTCCTGTCCATGCTGGCCGGCCCGGCCAACCGGGAAGGGCGCATCGCGGCCGAGACGATCTGCAATCACGAGAGCGCCTATCGGGGCAGCCAAGGGACGGCCATCGTCAAGGCGTTCGACATGGCCGCCGGCGGGACGGGACTGACCGAGGCCCAGCTGCGCGAGCGAGGGATCGAGCACCGCAAGGTGTACACCCACCAGAACGACCACGCTGCGTATTACCCGAGCAGCTCGCCGATGTTCATCAAAGTGCTGTTCGCCCCGGCGGACGGGAAGCTGCTGGGTGCCCAGGTTCTGGGCTGGGACGGGGTCGACAAGCGGATCGACGTGTTCGCGATCGCCCTGCGCGCCGGCATGACCGTCTACGACCTTGAGCACGTCGAGCTGTCCTATGCCCCCCCGTACGGATCGGCGAAGGATCCCGTCAACATGATCGGGTTCCAGGCCTCCAACCTGCTCAGAGGCGACATCGACCTCTGGTATGCGGAGGACTATCCGGACTGCGCCGAGGCGACGACGATCCTCGACGTGCGCACGGTGGCCGAGTACGAGTACTGGCACATCCCCGAGGCGATCAACATCCCCTACACGGAGCTCCGCGCGCGGCTGGGCGAGGTGTCCAAGGACCTCCCGGTGTACACCTACTGCCGGTCTGGCTTCCGCAGTTACATCGCCTACTGCATCCTCAGGCAACACGACCTCGTCGACACGGCATTTCTCTCAGGCGGCCTGATCACGTTCCACGGGTTTCACCGCACCCCGCTCGAGGTGGGTCAGGGCGGCTTCCCGATCGTCGCCCACGCCGAGGACGAGATGGCGACTCGTCCAGGGGCCCTCCAGCACGTCTGATGGCAAGGGCTCAAGGGGGGTCTTGTAGAACCCCTGACCTTCCACGCTCAAGGCCGATTGCAAGCGAGTCAGATGACTCCCTTGCGTCGGCTGTCGGGATAGGGCCTGCGCGGAGGAGCATGGAGGCGGAACTTGGGGGGTCGCAAAGACGGGTGGGGGGCTCCACATGACTTCTCGTGGACAAAGGGTCGTCGCGAGTCTGGGCCCCATCCTGCTGGTCGCCATCGCAGTCGGCTATCTGGTGATGTGGTTGGCGGCCATGCCTCCGCACCAACCGACCACCCGATACGTTGGCGAGTTCTTCGGAGCAGAGGCCGTCCTGCTCCTGTCCATGTCGCTCGTCCTGGTCACTCTACTCACGCCCATCGAGCATGCATTCGGCGGCTTGGACCACGTCGGTATCTGGCATCGACGAGTTGCCGTGGCCGGAGTTCTGCTCTTAGTCCCGCACCTGGCCTTGGTCACCTCTCCCCCGAGCCAATACACAACAACGGTGGGGAAGGGGTTGGGCAGTCTCGCCTTCTTGGGTTTGGTCTTCCTAGCCTTGTGGGCCCTGGCACCGAGTCTGCGTGCCATCCGCTGGTCCAGGTTTGTGCGCCATCTCGCAGGAATCAGTCACGAGCGATGGGTCACCGGACATCGACTGACCGGCCTGTTCGTCGCGGCAGCCGTTGTCCACGCAGCGATCGTTGATCCCGTGCTTCATGAATCGACCGTTCTGCAGGTCACATTCCTCATCATCGGCTCGGTCGGTGTAGCTGCATACGCGTATCGTGAACTCTTCGCCCGCTTCGTGGTGCCCCAGTATGACTACACGGTCATCGACACCGAGAGGCCCAACGACACGACGCTGACGGTGCGGCTGCAGCCGACCCGCCAGCAGGTCTCGTTCGTTCCGGGCCAGTTCATCTTTCTCTCCCTGGGTGGACCCTTCGGCTGGCAGCGGCATGCGTTCTCGGTGGCGAGCGCACCTTCAGACCGGATTTTGGAGGTATCGATTAGGTCCGCCGGAGACTTCACCCGCGAGCTGCACGAGGAGTTGCGCTCAGGCACGCCTGCCAAGGCAACCGGGCCCTTCGGAGGATTTGACTACCACCTCGGCGGACGAGAGCAGATCTGGATCGCCGGTGGAATCGGCGTCACTCCGTTCATGAGCTGGATCCGTTCCATGGACGGGTCGTTCGACTGCAATGTGGCCTTCTACTACTCAGTTGCCCAAGAAGCTGATGCGCTCTACTTGGACGAAGTGCACAGCGCTCACGAAGCACATCCTACGTTTGACCCGCACGTCGTGTACGCAAATCGGGATGGTCTGCTGACGGCCGAAAAGGCCATGGCTCACACGTCCCTTGGTGCCGACGTCTGGGTCTACATGTGCGGACCGCCGGCGATGATGACGGCTCTAGGTGGAGGGTTCCACAAACTCGGAATTCCAACTAACCACATCCGATGGGAGCAGTTCAATATCAGGTGAGGCAATGATCTTCTTCTTCTTCTTCTTCTTCTTCTTATCGTGGAATTTAGGTGGTCGCCGATGAGCCAAATAGAGAAGGTGTTCAGGAGCGACGGCGAGAAACTGAACGTCAAGGGCGGTGTAGCCGTCGCGGGCCTCCTGTTCGTGTTGTGGTTCGCCATCGTCCAGACGAACCAGCAGAAGTACTTCGTCACGATCGTCTTCGCGGTCCTCTTGGTGGCACAGAGCGACCCGGGAGGATCTATCCGCAAGCGGGTCGAGGGCATGTCGGCCTTCGCTGCGCTCGGTGCTTTGGTGACGGCCTTCGGCTTCTACGTGGGCAACAAGGCGTGGGGCGTCGTGGTGCTTGCCGTCTTCGCCGTCACGCTGGCAGGCGGCCTGGCCGTCAAGCTCGGGGTCCACCGATTCGCTGCCGGCCTACTGCTCAACGTCTGGTTCCTCGTCGTGCTCTCACTCGCCACGCATGACACAGGCCACCTCAAGATCAGCGCATGGGACCAGGCGCTGGCCTGGCTGGTCGGTGCAGCGGCGTGGATTGCCCTCATGGTCCTTGTGTGGGCGGCGAGCCGGGGGAGATGGCGGCCCGCACCGGTCATGGACCTCCCGGGGAGCCAATCCCCGGTGCAGCTGACCCGGCCGATCGTCCTCTTCGCGTTGATACGGTCCCTTGCGCTGGCCGCTTCCGCCGCCATCGCCTTCGGAGGGCACCTGCCCAGCGCCGACTGGATGCCCATCGCCACCATCGTCGCCATGAAGCCGAGCCTCGAGCAATCCAAGCTGTTCGGCGAGCAGCGTGTGGTGGGTGCGGCCATGGGTGCTGTCGCGGCGATCCCCATCCTCATCCTGGTCGGTAGCAAGCACGCGCTCGAGGTCATCATCATCCTCCTGGCTGGACTGGGAATAGCGATCCGGGGTGTGAACTACGCCTACTACGCCGCCGCAATTGCGTGTGCCGCGCTCATCGCTGCCGACCTGCCCCAACCGACGGACTACGCCGCCGAGGGGCGGCGCGTCCTCTTCACCATGATCGGCGTCGGCATCGGGCTGATCGTGATGTTTGTGGCTGACCGGCTCCAGAAGCACTCCGCCAAGACGGTCTGACCCATGGCTCCGGAACAAGTGGGAACCACCGTGTCCACGACAGAGACGCCGGCACAAGCAGCGCCGCCGTCTCTGCCTGCGCGGGGGATCGAAATACCGATGGGCGAGTCCATCGCGAATGCTTTGCCAGATGATCTTGGACCTCGTGATCTTGGGTCTCGTCGTCCGACTTGTCGTCAACGCCATCAAGATCGGCCAAAGGCGGCGCACGACGTAGCACCACCCACGATGAATTCACACGGCTGGGTTCGTGGGGTCAACGATGCTCGGACTGGGCCGCTCCCGCAGCTGCCGCCGCTGCCGCAGCTTGGGATTCCGCGGCGGCAGTGTGTGAAGCCTGCTGTCCTTGCACCACTCCTTGCGGCGCGCCATTTCGGATGCTGGCAGCGGCATCAGCTGCATTCTGAGCAGCTTGAAGTGAGGCCGCGGCTCGCTCTGCAGCTCGGAGGGCTGCCACCGCTCGCCCTGATGCAAGTACCGATCCCGCGGTGTGGGGTGACGACATCTCAGTCGTAGATGGCGAACTCTGGTTCTGAGCCGGCAGGGCATTCCGAGGAGTCATGGTGACGGAAGTCCCGCTCGTCCTTCCCTGTTCATTCGCACCACCGAGAGAGAACCCGACGACCAACCCACCGATCCCGAGCATCGCGATGAGAACCCCTCCGCATATGCCGCGGCGTCGCCGCTGATGCCGTCGAGCGTCCGCAATCAGTTGCGGGCGCCCGGTCAGCCCGTGTGACGGCCCATTTCCAGGGTGGTCAGTCACGTTCACGAAACCTGCTGGATGATCTGAACGAGCTCGTCGCTCCGATACCCATGATGTCGAGCGAAGCTGACGAGTTCACGGGCCCTCTCGAGCACAGCATTGCGGTCGGCCGCACCCCCGCAGACGGTGACGCCGCGCCCTCGTCGGAACTCAACAAGCCCCTCGTCTCTCAGCGACCGCAACGCCCTGAGCACGGTGTTGTTGTTGACGCCCAACACGGCGGCGAGGTCGCGTGCTGCTGGCAGCCGGTCCCCGGGTTCGGCCTGTCCTTGCCCAATCGCACGCCGGATCTCAGATGCGACCTGCTCGTGGAGAGGCGTCATATCCCTCGGGTCGATCCTGGGGGTCAACATGGTGCTAATGACAGCAGTGCTATCAGTCCAACTTGTCCAGGGCAGTCCTCCGTCAGGTCACGAGGCGGCACCGCCTCCCTGTCAGCGCCCCGTCCACTCGGGGGGCCGCTTCTCGAGGAACGCGGCCACACCTTCGCGGGCGTCGGCCGAATGCGAGGCCGCGTGCAGCGCCTCGCCGGTCTGCTGCCAGCCCAGTTCGTCGTCGGCGGAGACGATCTGGTTCACGGCGGCGAGGCAGGCCTGCACCGAGACGGGTGCGTTGGCGCAGATGTCCCGGGCCAGGCGCACCGCCTCCGCCAGCGCGTCACCCGGCTCGCTCAGCACGTTGACGAACCCCACCTCGAATGCGCGTGGCGCCTCGATCGGGCGGCCGGTCAGGATCAGCTGGCGGGCCACGTTCAAAGGGAGGGCGCGCGGCGCGCGGAACAGGCCGGCGCACGTCGGCACCACGCCGATGGTGACCTCGGGCAGGCCGAAGCGGGCCGTGCGTGATGCAACGACGAGGTCGCAGGCCAGCACGATCTCGAGGCCACCCCCGAGGGCCGGTCCTTCGACGGCGGCGATCAGTGGCTTGCGGCGCCGGCGGCGGATGATGCCGTACTCGCCGCCGCGCCCGGTGACGTAGTCGCCGCCAGCGGTGAGGTCGCTGCCGGCGCTGAAGACGTCGGTGGTGCCGGTCAGGACGCCGGCCCAGAGGTCCTCGGCGTCGTCCAGCTCGTTCAGCGCCGCGTCGAGGGCATCGGCCATGGCCCGGTCGATGGCGTTGCGCTTGGCCTGGCGCTGCATGGAGATGACGAGGACATGCCCGTCGCGTCGAAGCGTGACGAGCTCGTCCGCCCGGTCATCCGTCGCGTTCACATGCACCCCCGATCGACACCGACCACACGAACGAGGGCCAGGATAGGCACGAACGCCGGGGCCGACGGCCTCCGGCCCCACCCCACCTCTCTTTTCTCGCGTCGAGCCGTGCCGGCCGGGCGAGCGGACACCTGTGTGAAGAGCCTGCGGGCGGTCTGCGCCGAACCGTCCGAGACGGAAAAGCGTCCGGGCGGAGAGGATGGGCGCCGCCGGCGGGGGCTGGCGTCACCCGGCCGACGCTCCTGCCGGACGGCTCAGGAACTCTGCGGGGGCTCCTCGTCCGGAGCGTCCCAGGACTCGACGTCGCCGTCACGCACCCGCGGCGTGGGGGTGCCGTCGGACATCCAGCGGGACTCGTGCCGGCCGAACGGGTCCGCCCGCCAGCCCTCTTCGGGCCCGCCCGACCCGCCGCGGGCTCGTCGCGTGAGGATCGATCGCAGCGCGGCGGCCGGGGCCAGGTCGGCCCGGATGTAGGGGGAAGGCATCAGCTCCCCGCCATGTCGACGACCGGCTTGTTCAAGGGCTTGCCACCCATGGAGCCGTAGAACGGTGCGTTGTAGGTGAAGATGCCGCCGTCGGTCGCCACGAAGCGGTAGCCCGACCCGCTCTTGTTGGCCTCCATGCCCACGATGGGGGCGTTGAGGTGCAGGCTGCCCGTCGACCCGTAGAACGGCGCGCCGAACGAGAAGATGCCCCCGTCGGTGGCCACCTCCCAGTAGCCGCCCGTCTGCGAGTCGGTCGCCATGCCCACGATCGGGGAGTTCAGCGGCTTGCCGCCCATGGAGCCGAGGAAGCCCGCGTCGCCGTAGTTGAAGATGCCGCCGTCGGAGGCCACCAGCCAGTAGCCGTGGCCCGAGGGCGTGGGCGCCATGCCGACGATGGGCCGGTTGAGATGGATGGACCCCGTGCTGCCGTAGAAGTTCGCGTCGCCGAAGTTGAAGATCCCCCCGTCGGTGGCCACCTCCCAGTAGCCGCCGCCGTCGGGCGTCGCCGCCATGCCGACGATGGGCGCGTTCAGCGGCTTGCCGCCCATGGAGCCGAAGAAGCCGGCGTTGCCGAAGTTGAAGATCCCGCCGTCGGAGGCCACCTCCCAGTAGCCGCCGCCGTCGGTGGTGAGCGCCGAGGCCACCACCGGCCGGTTCAGGTGGATGCTCCCCGTCGATCCGCAGAACGGGATGTTGCCGTAGTCGAACACGCCGCCGTCAGACGCCGAGAGCAGGTAGCCGTTGGGGCCGCCGCTCGGCGCGTTGCACGGCACCTGAATCGACGCCGGAGGGGGGGTGCCGGCGTCACCGGTCAGCTGGGGGTCGTGGTGGAACTGCGGCCACGCGCCGTGCTCGTTCACGCTGGCGCCCGTTCCGTTGGTGTTGTCGATCTCCCAGTGGACGATCTTCCCGGTCAGGGAGCTGCCGATCAGGGTGTAGCCGGCGCCCGTGATGCCGATGTGCCCGTCGGGGTCGGCGGTCACCAGCGGCGAGCTCTGGAACCCGTCGCCTGCGCCGAGCGTCGCCACCTGCACGCCGGAGCGGCCGTCGAAGATGTCGATCCCGTTGCTCGTCGGCACGATGACGTCCTGGTAGCCGCCGCCGGTGAGGTCGGCGGTCACGGGCGACCCGATCACCTTCCCGCTCGTGCCCGCCACCCACACGGGCGCGCCGTTGGTGCCGTTGAGGACGTAGACCGTCCCGGCGTCCGTCCCCTCGATCACGTCGAGCTGCCCGTTGCCCTGCACGTCGGCGAGGGCGGGCGAGTCGGCGGTGATGCCGTTCAAGGTCGCGCTCCAGGCCAGCCCGCAGCTCGTGTTGATGGCGAAGACCTTGTTCGAGTCCGAGGCGCCCCCGTAGTAGCTCCCGTCCCCGATGGCGATGCCGACCCCGCCCCCGGCGAGGAACTGGCCGACGGCCGGCGACGAGCGGTCGATGTTCTGGTTCGTGTCGTACTGGCAGTACAGCCCGCCGGCCGGGCTGCCCGTCCCGGCGTTGCCGGCGCTGGACAGGATCCGGATGTGACCGCCGTTGGCGTAGGTCTGCCCGTAGGCGGCGCCGGCGCTGGAGTCCCCGCCGCTGATGATCTCGTTGTTGCCGTCGGCGTAGAGGTCGGCCACGGCGGCGGTCGAGAAGACGGAGTCGGCGGAGAACCACGGGAAACCGCCGAGCATGGCGCCGTTCCCCGCCCCCAGCGCGTAGGTGTTCTGCCCGAGCGATCCGGCCTCGACGCCATAGCCGCCGGCGTAGGCGGCGACGGTCATTCCCGCCGCCACGCCGGAGTGGGCGACGGGGTCGGTCCCGGGGTTCGTCTCCTGGACGTACCACTGGACGCCCCCGTTGGGCCCGATGGCGAAGTAGCCGCCCGACGTCGGGCTGGCGGCGTTGCCCCCGCCGACGTAGACGGTGTCGGTCCCGTTGGCGTTGATGGGCGCGACCGACGGCGACGAGGCGATGGGCGCGCCGGTGTAGTACGGCCAGCCGCCCACCGGACCTCCGCCGTTGACGTGGTAGGCGTACACCCATCCGGCGAGGTCGCCGACGACGACCGCGGGCTGCCCGTCGAGGTTCGCCACGTTGGGTGAGGACAGTGCGATCGGGTTGCCCGCGTCGCCGAGCGTCTGGCTCCACTTCTGCGTCGCGGTGAAGCCCGCCGTGTGGGGGAGCGAGGTGGCGCCGGCGGGTGCCGCCGGGACGGTGGCGGTCAGGGCCAGGGCGGCGGCCGCAGCCGCCATCGATGCCGTGAGGCAGAGCCTCGGCGCACGACTTCTCACGTCACTCCTCTCACGTCGGGGGCAGGAGCCGACGCGGTCCCACTGGCAGTCCATCGGCATCGCGGCACGTGACCTTGAACGGTGGGCCCAGCGGGTCCACCCCCTCAGCCTCCCAGGTGGGGCGTCCGTCGCAGTGCCGTTGCGAACCGGGTCGGGCCAACGGGAGATGCAGGCCGGCGCCGGTTGCACCGGGGTTGTGGGTCCCGGTGCGCGGCCCCGCCGGCCCGTGGCCCCATGAAGCCATTTCCGGGGTCGCGCCGCCTACCATGCTGGCCGTGATCGGCTGGTCGACGACGCGGTTGGCGCGCTGATGGGCCGGCGCATCCGCTGGCTCGGGGTCCTGCTCGTCGCCTGCCTGGGTCTGGTCCTCATCCAGCTGGTGAACATCCAGCTGGTGAGGGCGAAGCAGCTGCAGACCTCGCCGTTCAACCCCCGGATCGCCGTGCAGAAGGACAACAACGCCCGGGGCAACATCTACGCCGCCGACGGGACGCTCTTGGCGACGTCGGTGCCCAGGCCGGCCGGGACGAACAAGGTCGACTACCCCTACGACTACGTCCGCCAGTACCCCCAGGGTCAGCTCTATGCGGGCATCACCGGCTACGACTCGGTGGCGTACTACGGCACGACGGGGATCGAGGAGCAGTACGACTCCTTCCTGACCGCCCACCAGCAGCCGCCCCAGACGCTGAGCCAGCTGCTCTTCCGCGAGAAGTTGCCGACGGTGACCAACAACGTGACGCTCACCGTCCAGCCGAACCTGCAGCAGGCGGCCATGAACGCACTGACCACCCTGCCGCCGGGTGCCAACAAGGACGGCGCGGTGGTGGTGCTCGATCCGAAGACCGGCGCCGTGCTGGCCATGGTCTCCAACCCGACCTTCGACCCCAACGCGCTGGTCAGCACATCCGTCCACGCCGAGAACCTGGCCTACTTCAGCTACGTCCAGAAGGACCACGAGGGGTACTTCCCGCTGCGCCCGATCGCCACCCGGGAGTTCTTCTTCCCCGGATCCACGATGAAGGTGGTGACGTCGACCGCGGCCTACAACCTCAAGCCGTCCCTGGCGGGCTTCAACTACCCGGTGCAGCAGTGCCAGACGTTCCCCGACTCCAACAAGCAGCTGTGCGACCAGAGTGGGCCCTGCGGCGGGACGATGGTCCAGATGCTCCCGTTCTCCTGTGACCCCGGGTACGGCGAGCTCGGGGTCCAAGAGGGCGTGGCGACGCTGCGCCAGCAGGCCCAGCTGTTCGGTTTCAACGCCGTGCCGCCCATCGACCTGCCCGGCGTCATCGCGTCGCCGCTGGTCTCGCTGCCCGCCAACGCGCAGGCCTTCCAGGCCTATACGGCCATCGGGCAGTTCGGCGTGCAGGACACGGCGCTGCAGAACGCCATGGTGGCGGCGGGCATCGCGAACGGGGGCCAGCTCATGACGCCGCACCTGATGTCGAGCATCCGCGACTCGCAGGGGCAGTCCGTGCAGTCGTACACCCCGAAGGCGATGGGCACGGTGGCGACATCGCAGGCGGCGCAGCAGGTCATCTCGCTCATGGAGGGCGTGGTCGCCAGCGGCACGGCGTCGGGCGTCGGCTTCCCCGGCTACCTGTGCGCCGCGGTCAAGACCGGCACCGCGCAGACGAGCCCGGGGCAGTCGGTCAACCACGACTGGATGATCGGGCTCGCCCCCGCCAACGACCCCAAGGTCGCGGTGGCGGTCGTCGTGCCGGACCAGAACATCAGCTCGGACGGCGCCGGGGTGGCGGGCCCGATCATGAAGGCCGTCCTCGAGGCGGCGCTGCCCCCGGGGTCGGTCAGCCAGCCCTGCAGCGTGCCGGGCCTGCCCGACTCGGCCTTCACCTCCGGGCACTGAGCGCCCCCCGCACCCACCACCGCCCCGCGAGCCCGGTCCGGGCCGCCGTGTAGCATTACCTGCGTGTCTACGCAGATAGTTGAGAGCCCGGCCCGGGAGGAGTTCCGCTCCGCCGTCGGGATGCTCAAGCTCCTCGGCGACGAGACGCGGCTGCGGGTCATCTGGGCCCTCCTCGAGGGCGAGCACCCGGTCAACGAGCTCGCCGAGCTGGTGGGTGCGCAGCCCGCCGCCGTCTCCCAGCACCTGGCCAAGCTTCGCCTCGCCCGCCTCGTGCGCAGCCGGCGGGAGGGCAACCGGATCTTCTACGTGGTCGACGACGCCCACGTGCGCCGGCTCGTCGAGGAGGTGCTGTCCCACGCCGACCACGTGACGGCCCATGGGTGACGGCCACCCCCATCCGCACGGACCCTCCCCGGTGGGGAGCGACCGGCGCGCCCTGGTCCTCGCCCTCGTGCTGCTGGTCGGCTTCATGGCTTTCGAGGTGGGCGCGGCCATCGCGTCCAATTCGCTGGTCCTCCTGGCCGACGCCGGCCACATGCTCGTCGACGTGGGTGCGATCGCCGGTTCGCTGATCGCGATCCGACTCGCCGCCCGCCCCGAGACCGGCTCGCACACCTACGGCATGAAGCGGGCGGAGATCCTGGCCGCCGCGGCCAACGGGGTCGCCCTCCTCATCGTCTCCGCGCTCGTGACCTACGACGCCGTCGTTCGCCTGGTGCACCCGTCGTCCGTCGACGGCGCGGTGCTCATCGTGGTGGCGGCGGTCGGCGTGGTGGTCAACCTGGCCGCCACGCTGTCGGTGTCCCGGGCGGACCGGCGGTCGCTGAACATGGAGGGCGCCTACCGCCACATCTTGACGGACCTCTACGCGTTCGTGGGCACCCTGATCGCCGGCATCGTGATCGTGGTCACCGGATTCGGCCGCGCCGACGCCATCGCATCGTTGGTGGTGGTCGCCCTCATGCTGAAGGCGGCGGTGCAGCTGCTGCGGCCGGCGCTGCACATACTGCTCGAGGCGACGCCCGAGGACATCGACCTCGAGGAGGTGCGCCGCCACATCCTCGAGCTGCCCGAGGTGCAGTCGGTCCACGATCTGCACGCCTGGACCCTGACCTCGTCGCTGCCTATCCTCACGGCCCACGTCGTGGTCACCGACGACTGCTTCACGACGGGGGAGGCCGGCCGCGTCCTCGACCATCTGCAGGACTGCCTGTCGGGCCACTTCGACGTCGCGCACTCGACGCTGCAGTTCGAATCGGCCGGGCACATCGAGCACGAGCTCGGGGGCCACGCCTGACGATGCGGGTCGGGTGCTCGTCCACCCTCCGTCGACCACCAGCGTGTGTCCGGTGACGTAGCTCGACGCGTCCGAGGCCAGGAACAAGAGCGGGCCGTCGCGCGCGGTAGATCTGCGTGGCGACCAGGCAGGGTGGCACGATCCGGCCATCTTGGAACTGCACGTTGTCGTCGAGGGTCGCCGCGGCGAACTGCCGGACCAGCTCCGGGCCGAGAGGGAGCGCAAGGGGACCGACGCGGTCTCCGGCCAAATCGGGTTTCTCATGATGATCACCGGACGGATGGGCAATTGGACCCTGGACCTCGCGGTGGACCGAGCGCATACTGATGGCGCGGGATCCGACAGGGTTCCGAAAGGAGGCGCTTATGCGATGTCGGCATGAAGGGCCGTCCTGAGAACGGATGGAAGAAGGATTGACCGGGAAAGATCCCGGTAGGCCCGGAGAGAGCAACGGCAAGCAGCTCGAAGGAAGAGCGTTGCGACGCCAAGGGCAAGGACGCCCCGACCGGTAGCCATTTCCCGAGCAATCCGTCCTCGGAGTACAAGTGAGGAAGGCGCCCGATCCCCGAGAGTTCGTGGGACGGGCGCTTTCGCGTCCAGGCACGGAGGTCAGCCGAAATGACCCCACTGCGTCGCCGTGGCGGCTATGTCGAAACCGGGGGCGGCTCGATGGCGGCCACCAGCTCCACGTGCTCGGTCATGGGGAAGATGTCGAAGGCGCGCAGCTCGGCGAGGCGCCAGCCCTCGTCGAGCAGGACGCGCAGGTCGCGGGCGAACGAGGCCGGGTCGCAGGCGACGTAGACGATCCTGCGCAGCGTCGCCGCGCCCGTGGCGAGGGCCCGGGTCACGTCCGTGCCGGCACCCTCGCGGGCGGGGTCGAGCACGACGACGTCGGGGTCACCCAGCGCGGTCGCCACCAGCCGGGGCGTCACCTCGGCCCGGGTGACCCGCAGATTGGTGAGGCCGGCCGCGTTGTGCTGCGCGTCGGCACAGGCCCGTGCGTCGCGTTCGACCGCGAGGACCGAGCCCTCTGGGCCTGCGGCCTCGGCCAGCGCGACAGCGAAGAGCCCGGCGCCCGCGTAGAGATCGGCGATCCGCGCGCCGCTGCAGTCGCCGACCATGGCCAGGACCGCGTCAAGCAGCGCCGCGGCGGCGCCGGTGTGGACCTGCCAGAAGACACCCGCCGAGATCCGGTACGTGCGCCCGTGCACCTCGGCGTGCACGGCGCCGGGCGGGCGCACCACCCTGCGGCGCACCACGAGGCCGGTGGCGCCCACCTCGGGCAGACGCGGCGCGGCGCGGCCGCGGGACGTCACCGAGACGAAGGCCTCGCCGGGCGAGTCGCCCGTGACGACCTCGAGCTCCGTGGCGCCCGGCCACCGGGCGGCCAGCGCGCCGGTGGCGGCCACGGCAGGAGCGGCGATGGGGCAGTCGTCCACCAGTTCGAGGTCGTGGGAGCGGTGCCGGCGGAAGCCGACCGCGCCGTTCCCGTCCACCGCCACGCGCACCCGGTTGCGCCAGCGCAGCCCGGCGTCGTCGCCCTCGACGGGTTCGACCTCCGCGGCACGCTCGATGCCGGCGACGCGAGCCAGCTGCTCGGTGACGCGGAACGCCTTGAGCCGGCGCTGCGCGCCGAGCTCCACATGCTGGAAGTCACACCCCCCGCAGCGCCCCGGGCCGGCGTGGGGGCACGGTGGCGGGACGCGGTCGGGCGAAGGCGCCAGGATCTCCACGGCGTCGGCCCTCAGGTATTTCGAGGTCGTGGCGGTGACCCGGGCGAGCACCCGCTCACCCGGGACGGAGTGGCGCACGAAGACGACCCGCCCGTCAGGTGCCCGCCCCACGCAGCCGCCCCCGGCGGCGACCGCGCCCACCTCGAGCTCCAGGAGTGTGCCGTCGCCGGTGGCAGCCATGGGGGCAGCGTACGGTGGGCCACCGGGAAGGATGGGAGCAGAAGGGCGTGGCGGCCGGCCCCGGCAGGCGCCGGGCGGCACCCGGGTCAAGATTTTCCCGCCGAGGTGTCGATCCGGGCGGGCGCCGATCGTCGTAGGAGCGACACCCACCCAACCAGGAGGACCGATGCGATACCTGTTGATGATTGCAGTCGATGAGAGCGCCAGCACCCAGACACCCGAAGAGGACGGCGAGCAGATGGCGCCGGAGTACGCGGCCTTCGCCAAGGAGATGGCCGAGCGGGGCGTACTGCTCGGCGGGGAGCGCCTCCGCCTGACGAGCGACGCCACCACCGTCAAGGTGCGCAACGGTGAGGTCCTCGCCACCGACGGGCCGTTCGCCGAGACCAAGGAGCAGCTGGCGGGCTACTTCGTCGTCGACTGCAAGGACCTCGACGAGGCCATCGAGGTGGCAGCCAAGATCCCCGGCGCGCAGCACGGGTCGGTAGAGGTGAGGCCGATCTGGGAGATGTGACGGCCGAGGTCGAGGCCGCCGTCGCCGATGCGTTCCATGCCGAATGGGGCCGGGTCGTCGCGACCCTGGTCCGCCTCACGGGCGACTGGGACCTGGCCGAGGAGTGCGCGCAGGATGCCTTCACCACCGCGCTGGAGCGCTGGCCCGGCGACGGCATCCCGCGCCGCCCCGGCGCCTGGCTCACGACGGTGGCCCGCAACCGCGCCGTGGACCGGGCGCGACGGGCCAAATTGGGCGCGTCCAAGGAGCGGGCGCTAGCCGCCGTGGAGCCCGAGCCCGAGCCGGAGCCAGGGCCGGAGCAGCCGGGGGAGGACCAGCTGCGCGAGGACGACGTCCCCGACGACCTGCTGCGGCTGATGTTCACGTGCTGCCACCCGGCGCTGTCCTTCGAGGCCCAGGTGGCGCTGACCCTCCGCACGCTGGCCGGCATGACCACGGCCGAGATCGCCCGCGCCTTCCTGGTGCCCGAGGCGACCATGGCGCAGCGGCTCGTGCGGGCGAAGCGAAAGATCCGCCACGCCGGCATCCCCTTCGCCGTCCCGCCGGCCCACCAGCTCGTCGAGCGGACGTCCGCCGTGCTGGCGGTCCTCTACCTCCTCTTCAACGAGGGCTACTCGGCCAGCACCGGCGGCGACCTGGTCCGGCGCGGCCTGACGGCCGAGGCCATCCGGCTGGCCCGGGTGCTCTGCACGCTGATGCCCGACGAGCCCGAGGCCCTGGGCCTGCTCGCCCTGATGCTGTTCCACGACGCCCGCAGCGCGGCCCGGGTGGACGCGGGCGGGAACCTGGTGGTGCTCGACGAGCAGGATCGCACGCTGTTCGACGACGCCGCCATCGCCGAGGGGCACGAACGGCTCGACGCCGCCCTCCGGCTGCGGCGCCCCGGTCCCTTCCAGATCCAGGCGGCCATCGCGGCATGCCACGTCGGCGAGGCCGACGAGACGGACTGGGCCGAGATCGCCGCGTTGTACGACCGGCTGTACGAGCTGTCGCCCTCGGCCGTCATCGCCCTCAACCGTGCCGTCGCCGTGTCCATGTCGGAGGGACCGGACGCGGGCCTCGCCCTGATCGAGCTGATCGCGCCGGACGGGCTGCCCGACTACCACCTCCTGCCGGCGGCCCGCGGCGACATGCTGCGGCGTCTCGGCCGCCGCAGCGAAGCCGCCGAGGCGTACCGCGCCGCCCGCGACCTGGCGGGCACCGATGCCGAGCGGCGGTACCTCGAGCGGCGCTGCCGCGACGTCTCGGTTTGACAGGCCGGAGCGCCGTTGCAATCGTCTCGCCCGGACCGCCGCCGGCCTGGCGGCAGGACGCACGGGACCGAGAGGACGGCTGACCATGTTGCAGGACAGAGTGGCGATCATCACCGGAGGCGGGCGGGGCATCGGCCGTGAGCACGCCCTCCTGTTCGCGTCGCTGGGTGCCAAGGTCGTCGTCAACGACCTCGGCGGCGCCGTGGACGGCTCGGGGGCGGACGTCTCGGCGGCCCAGTCCGTGGTCGACGAGATCACCGCGGCCGGCGGCCAGGCGGTGGCCAACACCGACAGCGTGAGCTCGTTCGACGGGGCGAAGGCCATGGTCGACCAGGCGGTCTCGACCTTCGGGGATCTCCACGCCGTCGTGAACAATGCGGGGATCCTGCGCGACCGCATGCTCGTCTCCATGAGCGAACAGGACTTCGACGACGTCATCGGCGTCCACCTCAAGGGCACCTTCAACGTCACCCGTCATGCGGCGGGCTACTGGCGCGAGACCGCCAAGAGCGGCACCGTCACGGACCGGGCCATCGTCAACACGAGCTCGGGCGCCGGCCTGCACGGCAACGTCGGCCAGACCAACTATTCGGCCGCCAAGGCAGCCATCGCCGCCATGACGGTGGTCAACGGCATGGAGCTGCACCGCTACGGCGTCCGGGCCAACTGCATCGCCCCCGTCGCCCGCACCCGGCTCACGCTGCAGACGCCGGGGATGAGCGAGTCGATGGAGCAGCACGTGTTCGATCCCGAGTGCGTCTCGCCGCTCGTCGCCGTGCTGGCCGCGGAGACCTGCCCGTTCAACGGCCAGGTCTTCAGCGTGTACGGCGGGTCGGTGGGCATTTACGCGGGCTGGTCCATCGCCGACTCGGTGCAGACCGACGACCGCTGGACCCCCGACACGCTGGCCGTCGCCATGGACAAGCTTCCCCGCACCGTCGAGGTCAACAGCCAGATGTCCGAGCTCGTCAAGCTCATGGCCCGCTGACGGCCCTGCCGGTGACCGTCGGGGGGTGCCAGCCGGGCCGGCGGCGCCTCCGTAGGCTTCGGCCCCATGGGTGGGGATGAGCGGTCCGCATTGAGCGGTCGCAGCGACGCGGCCCGGGTGGCCGCCGCCTGCGCCGCCGCCGAGGTGCATCCCCTCCTGTGCACCGTGGCGCAGGTCACGGGCGACCTGTCGCTGCTGCGCCCGGACTTCGCACCCGACCAGGAGCAGCTTCTCGTCCCGGGCCGGGGCCTCGACGCCGAGCAGGAGGATGCGGCGCGCCGGCTGGCCGGCGCCGCGCTCCTGGCGCAGGCGGCGTCTGGTGCGCCCGACCACGTGCTCTCGGACGGGGAGCGGCGCCAGGTCTTCGACTTCCTCGTCGGTGCGGGGGCGACCGCCCGGTGGGAGTCCTTCCTGACCGAGGAGCTGGCGCTGCCCGGAAGCGATCCCCGGCGGCCGTCCTGGCGGCTCAGTGAGGTGGGCGGCGGCGCCACGTTCCGCTGCGCGGTCATCGGTGCGGGCGCGTCGGGGCTGGCGGCGGCGCACCGGCTGCGCCAGGCCGGTGTCGACGTCACGGTCTTCGAGAAGAACTGCGATGTCGGGGGAACGTGGCTCGAGAACGTCTATCCGGGCTGCCGGGTGGACGTGCCCAACCAGCTGTACAGCTTCTCCTTCGCGCAGACCAACGACTGGGTCTCGCGGTATTCGGCGCAGCCCGACCTGCTCGCCTACCTCCGGGGCACGGCGAAGGAGCTCGGCCTGGGGGAGTGCATCCGCTTCGCCAGCGAGGTGACGGAGGCCCGTTACGACGATGCGGCCCGGACGTGGTCGCTGCGCGTGCGTTCCGGCGACGGCACCGAGCGGGCCGAGGTCTTCGACGGCATCGTGTGCGCGGTGGGGCAGCTCAACCGCCCGTCCTTCCCGGACATCGCCGGCCGGGAGCGTTTCCGGGGGCCGTCGTTCCACTCGGCCGCCTGGGACGACGAGGTCGACCTGGCCGGCCGGCGCGTGGCCGTCATCGGGACCGGTGCCAGTGCGGCGCAGTTCGTGCCCTGCCTGGTCGACGAGGTGGCGCATCTCGACGTGTACCAGCGCACCCCACCCTGGCTGCTGCCGACGGAGAACTACGGCGACCCCTTCTCGCCCGAGTTCCACGACCTGTTGCGGCTGCTGCCCACCTACGGCCGCTGGGACCGCCTGTGGCAGTTCTGGCTCATGCACGAGGGGCTGCTCGTGGCCGCACGCGTCGATCCCGAGTGGGACGAGCACACCGAGGCCGTCAGCGCGGGCAACGACTTCGTGCGCTCCATGCTCGTCGACGTCCTGCGCGCCCAGGTGCAGGACGACGATCTCTTCGAGAAGATGGTGCCCCACTTCCCTCCCTTCGCCAAGCGCGCGCTCCGCGACGACGGGCGGTGGGCGGCCGCCATGGGCCGGCCCCACGTCGACCTCGTGACGACGCCGATCGACGAGATCACCACCGACGGGGTGCGCACCGCCGACGGCGAGGAGCACCCGGCCGACGTGCTGATCTACGGCACCGGCTTCAGCGCCTCGGCGTTCGTCGCGCCCATGCGGGTGTTCGGCTCCGGCGGCGTCGAGCTGAACGAGGAGTGGGGAGGGGACGCTCGCGCCTACCTCGGCATCACGGTGCCGGGGTTCCCGAACTTCTTCATGCTCTACGGGCCCAACACCAATCTCGTCATCAACGGCAGCATCCTGGTGATGGTGGAGTGCCAGGTGCACTACGCCGTCGAGGCGATCGGCCGGCTGCTGCGCTCGGGCCACCGGTCCATGTCGTGCCGCCGCGAGGTGCACGAGCGCTACGGGGACGAGATGGAGCAGGGCAACGCGACCATGGTGTGGGGCGTGGCCGACGTGCCGACCTGGTACCGCAACGCGCACGGGCGGGTCACCCAGAACTGGCCCTTCGACCTGCACTCGTACTGGTCGCGCACGCTCGAGCCCGACCTGGCCGACTACGAGCTGGCCTGACCGGGCGCCGCCAGCCGTGCCGGCCGCCCCCACACCCGCCGGGTCCGCCGGGCCCAGCCGCGAGCTGACCGAGATCCTCGCCCTCGTCCCGCCGGACTTCGCCGATCCCGGGGCCGACTACCGCGCCGTGCGCGCCATGATGGCGGGGTTCCACGGTCATCCCGTGCCGGCGCACGTGACCGTGACCGAGGCGCTGCTGGGCGGGGTGCGGTGCGCGTGGTACGACGACACCCGGCACCCTCTGCGCCGGCGGGTGCTCTTCCACTGCCACGGCGGCGGGCTCGTCTCCTGCCCCCTCGACGACTACCACTTCTACGGCGCCATGCTGGCCGAGCAGCTCGAGGCGCGCGTCGTGATGGCGGACTACCGCCTGGCGCCCGAGCACCTGTTCCCCGCCGCGCACGAGGACTGCCTGGACGCCTACCGCGCGCTGGTGGCGGGAGGAGCTGCCGAGGCGGCGTCCGTGGTCGTCAGCGGGGACTCCTGCGGCGGCCTGCTCGGGCTGGGCACGCTGCTGCGCGCCCGCGACGAGGGGCTGCCCCCGGCCGCGGGCTTCGTGTCCATCTCGGGCTGGTTCGACCTCTCGGTCGCCGTCCCGGCGGGCGAGGGCCCCGACCCGTTCCTCACGGCCGAGTGGGTGCGCAACCGGGGCCGCGAGTACGCCGGCGGGACGGTGGCGCTCGACGACCCGCGCGTCTCCCCTCTCTACGCCGAGCTCGGGGAGCTGCCGCCGCTCTACCTGCCCGTCGGGGAGCTCGACACGCTGCGCGCCGGCGTCGTCGCGCTGGCGCAGGCGGCGGCGCAGGCGGGGGTCGCGGTCACCCTCGAGGAGTGGCCGGGCATGGTGCACGGCTGGCAGGGCCTGGTCGGCGCAGGCGTGCCCGAGGCGCAGGCCTGGTTCGCGCGGGCGCGCCGGTACCTCGACGATCTCGACGGCGGCGCTCCGAACGGCTAGGTGATGACGTCGATCGGCGTGCCGGCCGGGATGACGGCCAGCTGGGCGAGGTCGGCGTCGTGCAGCCGGATGCAGCCGTGGGAGATCGCGGCGCCCGTGGTGCCGATGAGGGAGTCGTCGTACGGGTCGATCGGCCCGTGGATGCCGATGATGGCGTCGCCCGAGTTCTCCCAGTCGGTGATGGAGTCGGAGTGGTCCGACGTCACGAGGACGAACGGGCCGTAACCGGGTCCGGGGGACGGGTACTGCATCGGCATGAAGTAGTGGCCGGTCGGCGTGGGGTCGTTGGGCGCACCGACACCGGCCGGGAAGTCGAAGACCTGGGTGCCGCTGTCGAACACGTAGAGGTGCATCGTGGTCAGGTCGACCACCATGTAGTACGGGGTGCTGGACAGCGTGACATCGCTCTGGCGCACCCAGATCGTCGAGCCGTTCGGGCGCTGGGCCAGGCGGACGTAGAGCCAGCCGGGCTCGGTGGTGATCACGGGCAGAACCGAGGGGTAGCCGTACCAGGTGCCCGGCACGGTCATGCTCGGGGCGGGCGCATCGGGTGCCGCGTAGCCGGGGATGGAGCCGTTGGTCGTGGCGACCAGCGTGCTGGCCGCCGGGGCGGTGACGCCCGGCGCGGCGGGGGCAGCGGTGGTGGTCGTGGTCGGAGCCGGCGGGGCGCGGTGCGCCGGTGGAGGCGCGGCGGAGGGCTGGCTGGTCACCAGGCTGAACGTTGCGAACGCCAGAGCGCCGGCTCCCAGTGCCAGGGCGAACGCCCCCGCCGTCACTGCGATCCTCCGCCTCGTCAGACCCATCCGACCTCCGATGGTGGCCCATGGTACCGGCGGGCACGGGACCGCCCGCCGCGGGTGCGAGGATGCAGGGAATGGTCGATCGTCTGCGCATCTCGTCGGGCTCCCCGTTCGAACCCACCATCGGGTTCAGCCGGGCGTTCCGGGTGGGGGACCGGGTGTACGTGTCGGGGACGGGACCGGTCGTACCGGCGGGCGCCTGTCCCGACGACGCCGGTGCGCAGGCGCGCCGCTGCTTCGAGATCATTCGGGACGCGCTGGACGAGGCCGGCGCCGCGCTCTCCGACATCGTGCGCACCCGCATGTACATCACGGCGGCCGCCGACGCCCCCGCCGTCGGCGCGGTGCACGGCGAGCTGTTCGGGCATGTGCGGCCGGCCGCCACCATGGTGGTGGTGGCCGCGCTGCTGGACCCCGCCTGGAAGGTGGAGGTCGAAGCCGAGGCGGTGCTGCCCGCAGCGGCGGAGCCCGATTGAGGGTGCAGTAATCTCGGCCGCCATGCCGCCTGAGGACGTACGGGTGCTGCGGGTGCTCGATCCGGCGGAGCGCTATTTCTGGCTCCTCGGTCACTTCACGAGCGTGAACGCCGTCCTCATCGCAGAGCTCTCACGCCGGATCGACCCCGACGCCGTGGTCCGCGCGCTGCGGGCGCTCCAACGCCGCCACCCGCTGCTGCGGGCGCGGGTCGAGGTGGTCGACTCCGAACCGGCCTTCGTCGAGGTGGCGGGCGCCATCCCGTTCACCGTGCTGACCGTGGGCGAGGACGAGTCGCCGCCCATCCCCTACCTGATGGAGTGCGGCTTCGAGCCCGCGCCGAGCCCGGTGGCGCGCTGCGTCTACCTCCCCGTCGAGGGCGCGGACCACTCGGCCCTCGTGTTGATCGTGCACCACGCGATGATGGACGGCAGCGCGGCCATGAACCTCCTGCAACAGCTCACGCGCCTGGTCGACGCCGGGGAGGAGGGGGACGAGCTCGTCCCCGGCGCACTGCCGCCGCCGCTGCACGACCACTTCCCGGCGGCGCTGCAGTCGCCACGCGCCGTGGTGGATGTGCTGTCCCAGGTGCGGGCCGAACGTGCGGACCAGGCGCCGCCCAGCGCGTTCCCGTTCCACGCGCGAGAGGTGAGGGACCGGATGCCCCGGCACGACAAGCTCGTGCTGGACGCCGACGCGACGCGGGACCTGGTGGCCCGGGCGCGGGCGGCCGGGGCGTCGGTGACGGGGACGATCGACGCCGCGCTCCTCGAGGCGACGGCGGCACTCTTCGAGGCGCAGGAGCCGCGGGTGCTCTTCCTGGCCAGCCCGACCGACCTGCGCCCGCGGGTGGAGCCTCCGCTCCCGGCGGACGACGTCATGCTCGCCATCGGGATGCTGTGCACGCCGTACCTCGTCTCGGAGGAGAGCCGTGACACCCTCGCGGGGGACATCGGGCGCCAGATCACCCGCGAGGTCGCCCGGGGCGAGAGCCATCTCTTCTACCGTTTCGCACGCATCGGCGCCTACCCCGCCACGGAGGCCGGGATCGAGTCCTTCCGGACGTCGGTGGCGGAGTCGCCGCAGAACGTCACGCTGAGCAACCTCGGCAAGGTCGGCGACGCGGGCGACCCGGCCTGGGTGGTCAGCCTGTCCGCCATCATGGTCCCCGGCCCGAACCAGGTGGCCTTCGTCTGCGCCACCACCTACCGGGGACGGATCGTGCTGCACGTGTCGACCGACGCCGCCAAGTTGTCGTCGGCCCTCGCCGACCGGCTGGTGTCGGGTTTCGCCGAGCGCCTGGGCGCCCGACACGTGGGGTGGTCGGTCGCCGAGGAGGCCGTCGGCGCCGCGTGGCCGCGTCCAGGCGCCCCGACGCCGGTCGACTGCGCCTCGACCTAGTCGGAGGCCAGCCCGGCCACCGTCGCCGCCACGATGTTGGTGCCGCGCAGGTCGCCGACGAGGCCGGATTCCATGCGGTTCATCACGTAGCAGACGGACAGCTCGGCGTCCTGGTCGTTGATGATCACCGAGCCGCCGTAGCCGCCCCAGTAACAGGCGCGGGGGCCGAGCGGCATGTCGGGCGGGTTGCTGAGGCCGTAGCCCATGCCGATGCGCTGCTGCACGCCGAGCACCTTGTCGATGCCGTCCGCCTGCACCTCGAAGATGGGCTCGGTGCCCTCGGCGGAGAGGAGGCGCACGCCGCGGGCCTGGCCCCGGCCGGCGATGACGGACTGGACGGCTGCCACCGAGCGCGCGTTGCCCTGGCCGTTGGCGGCGGGGATCTCGGCGCGGCGCCACCACTCCTCATGGGCCATGGACGCATCGACCGGCGGGTTCATGAACGTCTTGAGCATGAGCTCGGAGACCTGGCCCTCCATGGCGTCGATGTCGATCGGGGGCGGCGGGATCACGTTGGAGACGCGGTGGTCCTCGCTCGCCGGCAGTCCGATGTGGAAGTCCGCATCGAGCGGCTTGGCCACCTCGCGGTCGAACCACCGCCCGATGCTCTCACCGGTGATGCGCCGGACGATCTCGCCGATGAGGTAGCCCTGCGTCACCGCGTGGTACCCCGAGCCGGTGGCGGGCTCCCACCAGGGCGCCTGCGCGGCGAGCCGGGACGTGCACAGGTCCCAGTCGGCCAGCTGCTCGGTCTGCAGGGGCTCCTCCCACCCCGAGAGGCCGGCGGTGTGCCCCATGACGTGTCGCACCTCGATGCGCCCCTTGCCGTTGGCCGCGAACTCGGGCCAGTACGTGGCCACGGGGGCATGGAAGTCCAACTCTCCGCGGTCGTGCAGCATGAGCGCCACCAGGAAGGTCATGGTCTTGGTGGTCGACCAGACGTTGGTGAGGGTGTCGTGCTCCCAGGGCTTGGTCCTCTCCGCGTCGGCCCAGCCCCCCCAGATGTCGACGACGGGTTCCCCGTGCAGGAAGACGGCGACCGACGCGCCCAGGTCGGCCCCCGTCTCGAGCTGGTCGGCCAGCGTGGAACGCACGGCGTCGAAGCGTGGGTCGCAGGTTCCCTGGACCTCTGCCATGTGAGCCCCCCTTGCGTCGGAGCGATCCGGTGATCGCCGATCCGGTGTCTCCCGGTCAGCGCAACCTATTGAGCGTGCGGACCGTGCGCCAGCCGGGCCGGTGCAACCTGGGATGGCGGTCGGTAACGTCGGTGTGTGGAGCGGACGGACGCCGTTGTCGTGGGCTCGGGGCCCAACGGCCTCGCCGCAGCCGTCACCCTGGCCCGGGCGGGGCACGGCGTCGAGGTGTACGAGGGTGCGCCGACCGTCGGGGGCGGGACGCGCACCGAGGCCCTGACGCTCGAGGGGTTCCGCCACGACGTCTGCTCGTCGGTGCATCCGACGTTGGTGGCCTCGCCCTTCTTTCGCACCCTGGACCTCCCCGGCCTGGGCGTGGTCCTGCGCCAGCCCGAGGTGGCCTTCGCCCATCCGCTGGGCGGCCCGCGGGCCGCCGCCCTGCACCGGAGCCTCGAGGAGACCGCGTCGCACCTGGGCGGGGACGCCGCGGCGTACCGCGAGCTGGTGGGGCCCCTGGTCGACTGGCTCGACCGGATCGTCCCCTACGTGCTGGGCCCGATGCGGAGCATCCCCCGGGACCCCCTGGCGCTGGCCCGGTTCGCCCTCGTCGGCGGCCCGTCGGTCCGCCATGCCACGCGACGCTTCACCACCGATGCCGGGCGCGCACTGCTGGCCGGCGCGGCGGCGCACTCCATGGAACCGCTGACGGCACCGCTGACGTCGGCCTTCGGCCTCCTGCTCACCGCGCTGGGCCACGGGGTCGGCTGGCCCGTCGTCGAGGGGGGCAGTGCCGCCATCACCCAGGGGCTGGCCGCCGAGTTGCGCCGTCACGGCGGCGTCGTGCACACGGAGCGCTGGGTCAGCTCCCTCTCCGAGCTCCCCCCGGCGCGTGCCGTGCTGCTCGACGTGTCACCCCGCCAGTTCGTCGCGCTGGCCGGCCGACGCCTCTCGCGGCGGGCGGCCCGGCCGTGGGCGCGTTTCCGGCCCGGCCCCGGGGCCTGCAAGGTGGATTGGGCCCTCGACGGCCCGGTGCCCTGGAGCGCCGACGCCTGCCGCCGCACCGTCACCGTCCATGTGGGCGGCACCTTCGACGAGGTGGCGCGGTCGGAGGCAGCCGTGCGCGCCGGGCGCCATGCCGAGCACCCCTTCGTCCTCGTGGCCCAGCCCGGCGTGGTCGATCCGACCCGGGCGCCGGTGGGGCGGCAGACCCTCTGGGGGTACTGCCACGTGCCGAACGGTTCCGACGTCGACATGACCGAGCGCATGGAGGCACAGATCGAGCGGTTCGCACCCGGCTTCCGCGATCGCGTGCTGGCCCGGGCCGTGCGGACGGCGGCCGAGGCGGAAATACACAACCCGAACCTCCTGGGCGGCGACGTCAGCGGTGGTGCGTCGACCCTGCGCCAGACGCTGTTCCGGCCGGTGCCACGCTGGAACCCCTATCGGACGCCGATCGAGGGCGTATATCTGTGCTCAGCCTCCACGCCGCCGGGAGGGGGCGTCCACGGCATGTGCGGGGTGTCGGCCGCCGAGGCGGCGCTGCGGGACCGGTTCGCCTGACCGCGGGTGCTCAGGCGGCGGTCGTCGCCTCGCCGATCAGGCGCACGAGGAGGTACCAGGCCTCGATCTCGTCGGCCACGCAGGACTTGAAATCACCCTGGGACACGACGTACCGCAGCCAGCACGGGTGGATCCGCAGGGTGTGGACGTCGGTGTCCCCATGGCCGCCGCCGCCGCCGGCGACGACCTCGATGTTGTCGACCTCGCTGGTCAGCTCGTAGCGCCAGGCGGCCCCGGCGTGCGATCGGTTGGTCGTCGCGATCAGCTGCACGACCATCTGCTCCGCGATCTTGAGGCTGTCCGTCATCGTCAACTCCCCCGTGTCTGCGACCCGGTCTCCACCCTGGTCTCTGTCGTCCTCCTCGCGGACATCCTTCGCCGTTGCCCGCTGTGCAGGACTGACTACAACTTCACAACAGACTGACGTTCCGGGGTGGATGGGGCGGCGCAACCGGGTTGCGATCGCGGTGCGGTCGCGCCCGATCAGGACGGAGGGTCGGCGGGGCGGACCTCGCAGACGCGGACCGGCGCCTTGACCCCCTTCATCCGCCGTGCCCGCATGCGGCCCCTACGAACCCCTTCGAGCTCGCCGGTCGACTCGAGCACCTCGGCACTGACGAGGACCTGCCCGCCCTTGGCCGCCTCGCACACCCGCGCCGCCACGTTGACGACGTGTCCGACGACGTCGTCGCGTGTCACGACGGCCTCGCCCATGTGCACGCCCGCCCGGAGGCGGAGGGGGACCGGGGCGGAGCCGAGCAGGTCGAGCGCGGCCCGCACGGCAGAGGACGGGTCGGGGAAGGTGCAGAGGAGGCCGTCACCGAGGCGCTTGACGATGCGGCCGTTCCAGCGGCGGACCATCGGGGCCGCGAGGTCGTGGTGCTCGGCGATCAGCGCCATCGCAGCAGCGTCGCCGTTGACGTCGGTGTAGGCGGTGAACCCCTCGAGGTCGGTGAAGACCACGGTCATGACCCGGGTGGTACCGGTGGTGCCGTCGTCGTTGCCCGAGGCAAGCAGCTGGACCGCGGTGAGACCGAGCGAGGACAGCTTGGAGGGATGGTGCTCGACGGTCCGCTCCAGGAAGCGCCGCAGGATGTCGCCCGGCGCGTTCGAAGAGATGGGTCGTTCACCGGGGGCACGGAGCCATTCCTCGTCCACGAGCCCGATCTCGAGTGCGGTGGCTGCGTCCTTCGGATCGTTGCGGATCAGGTCCGCCGCCTTGCGGGCGGTCGCACGCCGGAGGGCACCCAGCGTGGCGGCGCCCGCCTCGCGCGCCCGCCCACCACGCGCCTCGCCCATGGGCGCAAACCTACCGGCCGTCGGGCAGGCCCCGGAACGCCTGGTCGGGCGCGGGGAGGGGGAGCTCCACGCGTCGGGTCAGAGGGACGGCCTCGAGGAGGCGACGGTCGTGCGAGACGAGCAACAGGGTGCCCCCGTAGCCGTGCAGCGCGGACTCCAACTGCTCGATGGCGGGGAGGTCGAGGTGGTTGGTCGGCTCATCGAGGACGAGGAAGTTCACCCCCGTGGCGGCGAACGCGGCGAGCTCGGCGCGGGTGCGCTCGCCGGGGGAGAGCGATTCCGGAGGCCGCAGCGCCGCGTCAGCGCCCAGCCCGAACTTCGCCAGTTGCGACCGGGCCCGATCGCGCGCGAGCCCGGTCGCCCTCATGAACGCTTCCACCACGCTCGACGCACCGCGCAGGACACGCCGGTCCTGGGCGAGCTCGCCGACGACGACGCTCGGGCCCATGCGTCGCGTGCCCTGCGCCAGCGGCAGGCGGCCGAGGACGGCCTCGACCAGCGTGCTCTTGCCCGACCCGTTCGGCCCGACCAGCGCAATCCGGTCCGCCCACGCGATGTCCAGGGTGAGCGGGCCGAGCGTGAAGTCACCCCGCTCGACGACGGCGTCCACGAGGCTGGCGACGACGGCACCCGAGCGGCGCGTCTCGTTGATGGTGAACTGGAGATCCCATCCCTCCCATGGCTTCTCGACCGCTTGGAGCGACTCGAGCGCGCGTTCGGTGCGCCGTGCACGCGAGGCGAGCTTCTCCGTCCGGTTGATCCGGAAATCTCTCTGCGCCTTGTCGTTGTCACGCGGGTGTTTCTTTTCGCGGCTGACGCCCGACGTGGCCCACTGACGCTCGCGCTGAGCCCGCCGGCGCAATTCGGCCCGCTGCTCCTCGTAGACGGCGTAGTCCTCGGCGGCGTGGGCCCGTTCCGCTTCGCGCTCGGCCCGATACCCCGCCCAGCCGCCGCCGTACATGTGCCCGGTACGGGAATGTTCGTCCAGTTCGAGCACGTCCGTCACGGTGCGGTCGAGAAAGGCCCTGTCGTGCGAGACGATGATCATGCCGCCCCGGCGGCGGGTGACCAGATCCTCCAGCCGGGCCAGGCCGTCGAAGTCGAGGTCGTTGGTCGGCTCGTCGAGGAGCGTGATGTCGAAGCGTGCCAGCAGCACCGTGGCCAGGGCGACGCGCGCCTCCTGCCCACCCGACAGCGTGGCGACCGGCTGTCCGGCCAGGGCCGGCGGAAGGCCCAGCTGCTCCAGGGTCGACGTGAGGCGGGCTTCGAAGTCGCCGGCCGAAACGGACTCGAACCGGGCCAACGCCGCCGCGTAATGGTCCTCCGCTCCCGTGCCGCCCTTCCCCAGAGCGGTTGCGGCGTCCGCGAGGTCGGCTTCGGCTGCGGCCACACCGGTGCGTCGGTACAGCGCGGCGTGGACGGTCTCGCCCGACGCGGTGACGGGCTCCTGGCTGAGGTAGCCCACGGTCGCGGTGGGCGGGTCGATCCTCACCTGACCCGCTGCGGGCTCCAGGAGCCCCGCCAGGATCTGCAGGAGCGTCGACTTGCCGACGCCGTTGGGTCCGACCACGCCCAGGCAGACGTCCGACCCCACGGTGAGGGACACGTCGCGGAGGACGGCGCGACCGCCGCGCTCGTGGCGGAGGTGGTGGGCGACGAGCGTCGCGGGTGGAGAGGAGGGGAGAGGCATGACGGGCTCCGGGACGGGTCGGACGAGGGCTGCGGACGAGCTGCGGCAGGGGGCCGCCGGGCGACGTCTGGCTCTACCTCAGGGGGCGAATTTCAGCAAACCGACCCGTGTCGCCGAGGTGGACTCCCTCCCTCACCTGGCATTTCGACCGCGATAGGGCGCCCGACGTGTGGACCGGCTCGCCAACCCCCATGTCAGTTCGAGCGTTGGCTCGGTCGGCCGGTCACCAATTTCCCGACAAGTTTTCGGTGCGCCGGGCGTTTTCGTCGGAGGCAATAGGGGTACGGAACTGCCGACCCGGAGGGAGGAAGGTGGCGGAACCGAAACCGAAGTGGCGGACAGGCACCCGCATCATGGCGGGCTCGCTCTGCGGCGTTGCACTCGTGGTGTGCGTGCTGGCGGTCGTCCTGAGCGCTCCCTTCTCGGCCGGGCGGTCAACCCCGCCGCGAGTCGCATTCTCCGATGTGGACCGGTCGGTGCCGTCGGCGAGCTGCACGGTCAAGCACCGTCCCGCCAAGACGCCTGGCGCATGCGGCTTGCACTCCCGCGTGCCCGGGCCGGGAACATGCGGCGCCCGGAACGAACCGGTGAGTACGTGTTCGCCGTCGCCGTCGCCGTCGCCGTCGGTACCGAATCCCGCCACCACGCCGAAGCCGTCACCGCCCACGACCACGTCGACGACCTCCTCGGTGCACGCGACGCCACCTCCGCCGGCCCCGACACCGGTCGGATCGGCGGCGCCCGAGAACTCGAGCCCCTGCGGCGGGGCCCCGGCCCCGATCGCGCCGTCGAGTGGTTCATGGTCGTGCACGTTCGACGACGAGTTCAACGGGACCTCTCTCGACACCACCAAATGGCAGCCGCAGCTCACGAGCACCAGCGGCTATTCCACGGGCATGGGAACCCGGGTGTGCTACGTCGACTCGCCCAACACGATCTCCGAGTCGGGCGGGTACCTGAACCTCTCGGTCGTGCACGGCCCATCGTCGTACTGTCCCAGGCTCGACATCTTCGGCTCATCCACCCCCTACCAGGGCGGCATGGTGTCGTCTTATCAGCTCTTCAGCCAGAAGTACGGGTACTTCGAAACACGGGCGGAAATGCCCCCGACGTCGGTGCCCGGCCTTCAAGAGACCCTCTGGCTCTTCCCGGAGAACCTGAAGCTCTACGGCCCGTGGCCCGACAGTGGGGAGATCGACTACGGCGAGTTCTACTCCGATCTTCCCAACGCCGATGTTCCGATCACGCATTATCCGGGGTCGAACAACGATCCCAACGCCAGCATCGGTGCCTGCACCATCCCTGGCGACGCCACCGCCGGGCAGTTCAACACCTACGCCGTCTCGTGGACTCCGACCACCATCACCACGTACTTCAACGGCGTCGCGTGCATGACGGACACCTACGGGCCGTACGTGACGAGGCCCGACACGGCGCCGGAGCCGTTCGACCAGCCGTTCTTCCTCGCCTTCACGTCTGCGCTCGGAGTCGGGACCAACAAGTTCGTGCCCGGCACGACGCCGCTCCCTGCGACGATGCACATCGACTGGGTCAGGGTCTGGCAGTCGTCCTAGGACTCGGCGATCAGGACCTTCACGGAGGATCTAGTCTCGCTGCCTCCGGGAGCGGCGCTCGCTCTCGTTGGAGCGCGACCCACGAGGGAGCAAGCCGATGCCCATCGCCATCACCGACGAACACCAGCAATTGGGGGCCACCGTGCGGTCGGTCCTGGCTGCCCACGGCGCGCTGGCGGCGCACCGGGCCCTCCTCGAGGCGGCCGAGGAACCGCGCCCGCCCTACTGGGAGGAGATGGCGGAGCTCGGATGGCTCGGCGTCCACCTGCCCGAGCACCACGGTGGAGCCGGCGCCGGGCTGAGCGAGCTGGTCACGGTGCTCGAGGAGCTCGGGCGCCAGGTGGCGCCCGGACCGTTCCTGCCCACGGTCCTCGCCTCGGCGGTCATCGCACAGTGCGGCAACGAGGAGCAGCGTGCGACGTGGCTCCCGGGCCTGGCGGACGGCAGCATGGCCGGTGCACTCGGGCTCGGAGGATCACTGCGGCTGGACGACGGGATCCTGGACGGTGACGGCGGGGTCGTCCTCGGCGGAAGGAATGCCGACGTCCTTGTGCTGCGGGCGGGGGACGACCTCGTGGTCGTCCGACCCGGCGGGGAGGGCCTCACCCACGAGGGGACGAACGACCTCGATCCGTCACGTCGTTCCACCTCGGTGGCGGTGTCCTCGACGCCCGTCGCCGCGGCCGACGTGCTCGTCGGCGCGGCGCGCCGGGCCCGGGCGTTGGCCCGCACGCTCGGCGCGGCGGAGGCGGTGGGCCTCATGGCGGCCTGTACGGACGCCGCCGTGGCGTACGCCAAGGAGCGCGTGCAGTTCGGGCGCACGATCGGCACCTTTCAGGCGGTGAAGCACCACTGCGCGGACATGCTCGTGGCCACGGAGCTGGCGACGGCGGCCGTCTGGGACGCAGCGCGGGCGTCGGCGCACGCGGCGGACGAGTTCGGTCTCGTGGCGGCGATGGCGGCACAGTTGGCCTTCGCTCCCGCCGTCCACAACGCGCAGATGAACATCCAGGTGCACGGCGGCATCGGCTTCACCTGGGAGCACGACGCCCATCTGTTCCTGCGCCGGGCGCTCGTGCTCAACGCGATCCTGGGATCGCCCGCCGACGCTGAGGACGTGACCGAGCATGCGGCCACCGGGGCGACCAGGGAGGTCTCACTGGACCTGCCGCCGGCGGCCGAGGCAGTCCGCGCGGCCGTGCGGGCCGAGGCGGAGCGCATCGGAACGTTGCGCGGCGCCGAGCAACGCAGGGCGCTGGTGGAATCGGGGCTCATGGTGCCCCACTGGCCGCCGCCCTGGGGGCGCAGTGCCGGGGCAGTCGAGCAGATCGTGATCGACGAGGAGCTCCGGGCCGCCGGCGTGCGGGTGCCGGGACTCGGCATCACGGGCTGGAACATCATGACGGTCAACCAGTACGCCACACCGGACCAGGTGGAGCGCTGGGTCTTCAAGTCCCTGATGGGTGAGTACGTCTGGTGCCAGCTGTTCAGCGAGCCCGATGCCGGATCCGACGCGGCGGCCGTGACGACGCGTGGGACCCGGGTGGACGGGGGTTGGCGGGTGAGTGGCCAGAAGGTCTGGACGAGCGGTGCCCAGCACTGCCATTTCGGGCTGGCGACCGTCCGGACCGATCCGGACGCGCCGAAACACCGAGGTATCACGACCATGGTCATCGACATGCACGCGCCCGGCGTCGAGGTGCGGCCGCTGCGGCAGATCACGGGCAACGCGGACTTCAACGAAGTCTTCTTCGACAGAGTCTTCGTTCCCGACGACGACGTCGTGGGGACACCGAACGACGGGTGGACCGTGGCCCGCTCGACGCTGGGGAACGAGCGGGTTTCCATCGGGAGCGGGACCGGAGGGATCTTCCCCCCCATGGACCTTCTCGCGCTCCGGAAGAGCGGCGGCGACCGGGTGCCCGGAGCGTCGGCGCGCATCGGCGCGATCCTGGCCAAGGAGCACGTCCTGAAGGTCCTTAACCTGCGCCGGGCGCAGCGGGCGGTGAGCGGTTCGGGACCTGGTCCCGAAGGCAACGTGACCAAGCTCGTGCTCGCCGAGCACGGCCACGACCGCGCTCGGTTGCAAGCGGACCTCGTGGGCGCGTCCACGACGTTCCTCGAGGGCGAATGTGCACGCGCCGGGTACTCGCAACTGGCGACGCGTGCGATGTCGATCGCCGGAGGGACGTCGGAGATCACCCGCAACCAGATCGCGGAGCGGATTCTCGGCCTGCCGCGGGACCCGCTCATCGGCTAGTGGTCGTCGGGGATCGGGCCGCACCGGAACGGACTGAGGATGCGATCCCTTCCGTGCCGCGCGGTCCCGGGGGCCAGCGGCGTCCGGGGTTTCTCCGGTCGAGCCGGGCCTGGGTCCTGGCGACCACCGCGCTCGTCCTCGTCGTCGTCTTCTGCGTCCTGACCGCAGTCCTGTTCGTGTATCCCGATCTCAACGCCCCCGAGCGGTCGGACGCCATCGTCGTCCTCGGCGGGCACGGTCTCCTTGCCGTCGACAAGGGCGAGCAGCTCGCCCGCGAGGGATACGCCCCGACGATCGCGTTCTCCTTGCAGCCATGGGTGCGGTGCGAGCCCTGGAGGGTCGCCATCCCGCGTGTCCGCGTGCTGTGCTTCCGCGCCGACCCCCAATCGACCCAGGGAGAGGCCCGATCCATCGCGCGCCTGGCGGCGCGGGACGACTGGAAGCGCATCATCGTCGTCCTGCCGACGACGCAGGCCTCACGGGCCCGGCTCCGGATCGGACGGTGCTACCCGGGCCAGGTCCTCGAGGTCGGTTTCCCCCCACGGGGGATCTCGGAATGGCTGTACCAATTCGCCTACGAGTGGGCGGCACTGGCGAAGGCCCTCGTGCTGCAACCCAGCTGCTGAGGCAAGCCACGCGATGGCAACCGTCCTGCGACGGCCAAGTGACAGTGGCCGTTGTACCGTGCCCCAGGGGCGCCGGTTGGGGGACCGGCACGAGGGGGGAGCAGGTGCAGGCGAGCGTCCGGGCCGTCGAGACACGCAATGTGCCGACGGCCGGCGCCGCCCCTGCGCGTCCGGGGCCGTCCGAGGCACCGCGCCGCATGTCGCAACGTTCGATCGAGCTGATCGGCCTCGCCATCGGGATCGGCTACATCACGGCGGTCGCGCTCGGGCGGGAACTCTCCAATGACGCCTTCTGGTCCTTGGCCGCGGGCCAGTGGATGCTCGGCCACCACGCCATCATGGGCCTGGATCCCTTCAGCTACACGGAGTCGCATCGTCGCTGGGTGACCGACGAGTGGGGCTCCGAGGTCGCTCTGGCCGGGCTCTACCGGGCATTCGGTGCGGCTGCCTACAACGTGTACCCCATCGTCCTGGGTGCGGCCAGTCTGCTGGCGACGGCGTCCTACGCGCGTGCCCTGGGGGCCCGGGGTGGACGGGTCGTCGCCATCGTCCTGCTCTTCGCGCTGGGCATCACAGGCGTGCTGGTGAGCGACAGGGGACTGGACTTCTCGCTCGTCTGGCTGCCGGTCGAGCTGTTGGTGCTGACCAAGGGGCGGGCCGATCGGCGCTGGCTGCTCGCGCTCCCGCTGTTGTGCGTGGCCTGGGTGAACACCCACGGATCGATCCTGATCGGGCTGCTCGTGCTCGGCGTCGAGCTGGGGTGGTCGTTGGCGCCGGCCCGCCTGGTGGCACGGATCGGCGGCGTGCGGCAGTCCCCGTACCCCGGTTCGCTCGCCCTCGCCCTGCTGGGCAGTCTGCTTGCATCGTGCCTCACGCCCTACGGCCCTGGGCTGTTGGCCTACGACGTCAGGGTGGCGGGCAACTCGCAGATCGCGCGGTACATCGACGAGTGGAACTCGCCCAATTTCCACTCGTTCACGGTCGTCCTCGTGTACTGCGTGCCCCTGCTCGTGCTGATCGCCTGCGCCCGTACGCGGCGGATCCCCGTGCTCGAGGGCTCGCTGGCCGCCGCGCTCTTCGTCGAGGCCCTCAGGACGCAGCGCCTGGTCGTGTACCTGATGGTCGTCGCGGCCGGGTTGGCCGCCACCCTCCCCGCGAGGCCGCCGTGGGGGACCATGGCGCGACGGTGGGCGGGGGGCGGACTCGTCGTCTGCGCGATCCTCATCCTCGCGGCCCCGTCGGTACCGGCGGGGACCGTGTCGTCGACACTGCCGGTGCGGGCCTTCGACGACCTTGCCCCGCACCACGGGCGCATCTTCACCGAGTACACCTGGGGCGACTACTCGATCGCGCGTCATCGGGCGACCTTCGCCGACGGCCGCACCGACCTGTTCGAGGGGGACGTGCTGACCGAATTCTTCGCGGTGACCAACCTGACCACGAATCCGGATCCCGTGCTCTCCCGCGCCGGTGTCTCCTATGTCGTCTGGGCGCCTCGCACCGCGCTCGCCGTGTACCTGTCCCACGACCCGCGCTGGCGCGTCGTCGACCGCACCGCCGTCGCCACGGTGTTCGCCTGGCGCTAGGCCCCACCCCGGACGACGGCCAACACCCCACGAGGGTCGTCGTCCTCGTCCGACCAGGTCTCGATCGACCGGTAGCCGAGTCGTCCCATCAGGGGGCGCAGGAGTTCGGCCTGGTCCCCCCCGACCTCCAGCAGCACGGCACCCCCCGGGCGGAGGAAGCGGGGCGCCTCGGTGAGGACCCTGCGCAAGACGTCGGTGCCGTCGGGTCCGCCGTCGTAGTGGGAGGCGTCCTCGAACCGCAGCGTGTCTCGCGGGAGCAGGTGGAGCTCGCGGCGGGGGACGTAGGGCACCACGGCCACCACCACGTCGGTCGTTCCCCTCAAGTCCGCGGGCACGGCGGCGAAGAGGTCACCGCGGTAGGCCTCGACGCCGTTGGCCCGGGCGCACACCACGGCGCGGGGGTCGAGGTCGGTCGCGACGACGCGGGCGCCCGGTCGCGCCGCGCTGAGCGCGGCGGCGACTGCCCCCGACCCGGTGCAGAGGTCGATGGCGCTGCCGCCCTCGGGCAGCCTCGCCGTGGCGCGCCGGGCCAGTGGGAGGCTCTGCCACCGGGGGACGTAAACCCCGTGGTCGACGCGGACGCTGAGATCGCCGAACGCGCTGCGGCCGGTGATCCAGGCCAGTGGCTCTCCGGCCAGGCGTCGCCCGGCCAGCGAGCGGAGCACCGCCGGGTCGCCGTCCGCCGCCGCCGCCAGTTCCGCGGCCTCGTCGTCGGCGGCCACACACCCCGCCCTGCCGAGCAGAGACGCGATCTCGTCCACGATTGGGGGTGGGACGGGCGGGCTCAGTCGGGCATCGCCCCCGCAACGCGAGGTCCCAGGGTCGCTCCGTCGTCGGGACTCTCGGTCAATGCCACTCTCGCTGCGGGGGCGGGGCGGTCCGGGAGGAAGAGCGTCGGGATGAAGGCCAGCAGGATGGCGCCCACCGACCACCAGAACGTGTGGGCGAAGGCGGCGGCCACGGAGTCGGCGACCGGCGGGGGGAGTTTCGCCGTGGAGGAGATGACGCCGGCGCTGCCGCCGGCCTTGGCTGCGGCCGGTCCGAGCTGCGAGACGATCTGTCGTTCCAGGACGACGGCGAAGAGGGCCGTGGCCACCGAGCCGCCCACCTGGCGCACGATGTTCATGGTCGTCGTGGCCTTGGGGATCTCCGCGTGGTTGAGGTTGTAGTAGGCCGCGGCGGTGACCGGCATCATCGTGAGGCCCAGGCCGAGGCCGCGCACGAAGAGCGAGACGGCCAGGAGCACCTCGTTGGTCGACGTGGTCACGAAGGCGAAGGGGACCGTGGCCGCCGCCATGAGCAAGATGCCGCACGGGACGATCCGCCGCGGGCCGAACCGGTCGGAGAAGATGCCCGCCCAGCGCATGATGCAGGCGGCGCCGATGCCCTGGGGCGCCATCAGCAGCCCGGCGACCCACGCCTCCTGGCCGCGGGCGACCTGGTAGTAGAGCGGCAGCAGGAACATCGACCCGAACAGGGTCGCGCTCAGGACGAAGATGCAGATGTTGGCGATGGAGTACGTGCGGTCCTTGAACAGATGCAGCTCCAAGAGGGGGTTCTTGATGCGCAGCGCGTGCACGGCGAACCCGGTCATCAGCACGAGGCCGAGCACGAAGCTGAAGACGACCGAGAAACTGGTGAAGCTGCCGGTGGTGCCCACCTCCGACAGGGAGTAGACGAGCGCCGCCAGGCCGGGGGAGAGCAGGCAGAAACCGAGCGTGTCGAAGGCGGACCCGAATCGCTCGTCGGTGTCCCACTTGGGCAGCCAACGGCTGGAGAGCAGGAGCGTCACGATGCCGATAGGCAGGTTGATGTAGAAGATCCAGCGCCAGCTGTAGTTCGACACGATGAGGCCGCCGATGATCGGTCCCATGATGGGGCCCAGCACCATGGGCACTCCGATGATGCTCATGACGCGGCCCATGCGCTGCGGCCCCGCGGCGCGGGCGAGGATGGACTGTCCGACCGGGAGCAGCATCCCGCCACCGATCCCCTGGAGCACCCGGAAGACGATGAGCGAGTTGGCCGACCAGGCGACGCCACAGAGGCACGAGCCGACGATGAAGAGGCTCAGCGACGTCATCCAGATGAGCTTCGCCCCGAAGCGGTCGACCGCCCATCCGGTGATCGGGATCACCATGGCCAGCGCCAGCAGGTAGCCGGTCGAGACCCACTGGATGGTGGTGACCGACACGTGGAAGTCGCGGCCCAGGGTGGCCAGGGCGACCGCCACGATCGTCGTGTCGAGGATCGCCATGATCGATCCCAGGACGACGACGGTGGAGGTCCGCTTGACTTCGGGGGTCAGGGTGAATGGGTCGGCGGTGGCGGTGGTGCGTGCCATGTAAGTACTTAAGATTACTCAAAGATCTGGTGTTGTCAAAGAGTTCGGTCGGTGCGACAATCGGGCCATGGGAATGGCCGAGGACGCCTTCGAGCGCCTGCGCCGCATCGCCTTCGAGGGCGAGCACGTGGAGCGGATGGCGGCGCTGGGCGTCCGCATGAAGCTCTCACCGGGAGTGATCAAGACCCTGATGCGCCTGTCCAAGGGGGACGGGGTGTCGATGGGCGAGATGGCCCGCGGCATCGGCGTGGATCCCTCGTACATCACGGCCCTCGTGGACGATCTCGACGAGCGCGGCCTGGCCCGGAGGGAGCCCGCCCCGGACGACCGACGGGTGAAGATCATCGTGCTGACCGACGCCGGCCGCCGCCTGGCGGCGGAGATCGACGCCGTCTTGTCGGTACCGCCGGCGGCATTCGCAGCGCTGTCGCACACCGAGTTGCGCCAGCTGCGCGACCTGCTGGACAAGGTGCTGGTGGCGACCGAGACGGCTCCCCGGGCAGCCCGAGGGACCGGCCTCGAGGTAGGGGCAACGACAACGTCGTAGCGGACCGTTGCCAGGGGATCCTCCGCTAGCGTCGGTCGTCATGGTGACGGGGAAGGTGTACCGGCGCGGGCGCGTGGACGGGACGATTGCGAGGTCGACGTGCCGGCCGTGAGCGTGGAGCATCTCACCAAGTCCTACGGTGACAACGTCGCTGTGCGCGACGTCAGCTTCGAGGTGCAGCGGGGCGAGGTGTTCGCGTTGCTCGGGCCGAACGGTGCGGGCAAGACGACCACGGTCGAGATCCTCGAGGGCTTCCGGGAGCGCAGCGGCGGGCTGGTCCAGACGCTCGGTGTCGATCCCGCCGACCACGCCACCCAGCGATGGCTGCGCACGCGCATCGGCGTCGTGCTGCAGGAGCTGGCGGTCGAGCCCTTCTACTCGGTACGCCAGGTGCTCAGCCGCAACGCGGGCTACTACCCCAACCCGCGGCCGGTCGACGAGGTGATAGAGCTGATCGGGCTGGAGGAGAAGGCGGACGCCCGCGTCAAGCGGCTGTCGGGTGGTCAGCAGCGGAGGCTCGACGTGGGACTCGGGATCATCGGCAACCCGGACCTCCTGTTCCTCGACGAGCCCACGACCGGTCTTGACCCTTCGGGCCGGCGCGACACCTGGGAGCTCATCCGGCGTCTGGCCGCCGGGGGTACGACCGTGCTTCTGACGACGCACTACATGGACGAGGTGGAGGCGTTGGCCGACCGGGTGGCGGTCCTGTTCGGCCAGGAGGTCGTGGCCAGCGGCACGCCGTCGTCCATCGGTGGCCGCGATCTGGGGGCGGTGACGATCCGGTTCCGCCTGCCCGAGGGGGTGTCGGCAGCGTCGCTCCCGGTCCCGGCGGAGCCGTCGGACGACGGCCACGTCGAGATCCACACCGAAGACGAGGTCCGGGTCCTGCACGAGCTGACGGGGTGGGCGCTCGAGGGTGGCCATCCGCTGCAGGGGCTGTCGGTCCTGCGCGTGTCGCTGGAGGACGTCTACCTCGGGCTCACCCAGGAGCGGGCCATGCGGGCGATCGAGGGCTCCGGAGCGGACGGGGCGGTGCGATGAGCAGCCGCGACGTCCCGGTCAAGGGATCGTTCCGGGGCGTCAGCGACATCCCGCTGGTGGCGCGCCAGGTGGGGTTCGAGCAGCTCTCCTTCTGGCTCAATCCCGTCGGTGCAGTGATCACCATCGGGTTCTCGGTGGTCTTCATCGTGATCTTCTTGTCGACGTCCCGGCACGCGACGGTCAACTACCTGCCGATCAACCTGGGGCAGTACTACGTCCCGGCCTTCGCCGCGTACGGGATCATGGCCGCCTGCTTCAACGTCCTGGCCATCTCCCTGGTCAACCGGCGCGAGATGGGGCTGCTCAAGCGGCTTCGCCTGAGCCCGCTCCCCACCTGGATGCTGCTGGCCGCGATCTTCGTCAACTGGATGATCATCGCCCTCATCCAGATCGTGCTGCTGCTGGCGGTCGGGCGCTTCGGGTACGCGGTGCACGGTCCGCAGGACGCCGCGGTGTTCGTGCTCGTCCTCTTCGTGGGCCTGCTGAGCTTCACGGCCCTGGGGGTGGGCATCAGCACCGTGGTGCCCAACGCCGACGCGGCCGGGCCCGTCGTGAGCCTCGTCTTCTTCATCCTCGTGGCCCTGTCGGGCCTCTATTTCCCGGTCCGGCCCGGGTCGGGCCTGGCGACGTTCACCGGTTTCTTCCCCGTCCGGCATCTCATCCTGGCGATGGTCGACTCGTTCAACGGCATCCCGGGCGCGTCGGTGTGGAACGACCTGCTCGTGATTGCCATCTGGGGGGCGGTGGGTGTGTTCGTCAGCTTGCGGCGTTGGGACTGGTCGCCCAAGCGGGGGTAGGGCTGGGGCGGGCGGGTGTCCCGCCCCAGCCGACGTCGCTGGGCGGTCAGGACGTAAGGCCACCGTCGACGACGATCACCTGGCCGGTGATGTACGTGTTGGCGGGGTCGCTCAGGAACAGCACGGCCCGCGCCACGTCCTCGGGCTCACCGAGCCGTCCCGCCGGGGTGCGCCGGGTGATCTGCCCGAGCTGACCTTCGTCGAGACCGTGACTCATCTCGGTGCGCAGGTAGCCCGGGGCGACGCTGTTGACCGTGATGCCCCTCGATCCGAGCTCGCGGGCGAGGCCCCTGGTGAACCCGTCGAGGGCGGCCTTGGTGGCGCCGTAGACGGACAGCCCGCGGTACCCCGACAGTCCGACCACCGAGGAGATGTTGACGATCGCCCCCGACCGGCGGGCGAGCATCACCCGGCTCGCCGCCCTGGTCACGTAGACGGTCCCCTTGAGGTTGAGGTCCACCACCGTGTCGAGGGCATCGTCGCCGAAGAGGCCGATCACGCCCTCCCGCGCCACGCCCGCGTTGTTGACGAGCACGTCGATGCGGCCCCAGCGTGCTGTCGCCTCTTTCACGAACCGCTCGGCCTGGCCGGGGTCCGACACGTCGGCGGTGGTGAAATGGAACTGCTCCTTGCGCTGCGGGTCGTCCTCCCAGGTCCGGACGGCGTCGGTCGTGGAGCGAGCGCAGGTCTCCACGCAGTAGCCGGCGTCGAGGAAGCCTTCGACGAGTCCGGCACCCAGTCCCTTGCTGCCCCCGGTGATGAGCGCCAGGCGGGGTTGGCCTCGGTCGCCCGTCACGCCTGCGTCCCCCGCACCGTCTTGCCGCCGCGGGTCTCTATTGCGTCGACGAAGGAGACGCTGCGCGGGTGCCAGGCCGCGGCAGGTCGGCGACGGCGGCCGTGACTTCGGAGCGCAATGTCACGACGTCCGCCCCGGCCACGCCGCCCACCGGCACGATCTCGGCCGCCACGATGGAGCCGGTCAGCGGGTTGGCAGCGTCCGAAGACGCGGGCGAGGGCGACGCTCTCGAGCGAGGCGATCCGGTCCTCCACCGGCAAGGGATGGACCTTCACGCCGCCGACGTTGATGACCTCCGACTGCCGCCCGCGGAACAGGACCCGGTCGCCCACGATCTCCACCAGATCACCGGTCGGCCGCCAATCGTCCGGCGTCGCTTCAGGCGCTGCATCCTCGCCTTCGCCCCCGGCGTAACCGAGCATGCCGGCGCCGGGCGCGCACCCAGAGCTCGCCATCCGTGACACGCACGTGGAGGTCGGGTTCGACTCGCTGAAGAGCGAGTCGACCGCGATGCCGGGCAACCCGTCGCGCACCGAGGTGATGGACCCGAACTCCGTCGATCGCGTAGACCTGCGACACCTTCGCACCGGGGAACGTTGCCCGGAGTTCCTCGAGGAGGTCGGCCGGGATGCCTCGCCGCCGAGGGTGATCTGTTCGAGCGGTCGGCAGCGTCGCCTTGCGGCTCCGGGCCTCGGCCAGCAGGAAGCGCCAGATAGGTCGGCGTCGCGCTGACGCAGGTCACGCCGTCGTCGAGGAGCGCCCGCAGCCCGTCCTTCGGTTGGCGGGGGAACGGAGCCACCAGCGTGGCCTGGCTGGCCATGACGTGCAGCAGCACCTGGATGCCGGCGAACTGGTGCGGGCCGTAGGCCAGCAGCCAGCGCTGCTCGGGCAAGGGACGGAACGACGGCCACCGTCTTCTGCCAGGACACGCCAGTCGTGACGAGTGGCCTTGGGGCGCCCGGTCGTCCCGGTCGTGCGGATCATGAGCGGTTGTGCGACCGTCGGCCGCCACCCGGCGGCGGGTGCTCGGGCTCGGCAGTGAGCTCGTCGGGACGGATCACCTCGAAGCGGCCTTCGAGGTCCTGCCGGTGGGTCACCACCACTGCGTGCCCGAGGGCGGCAGCCTGCTCGGCGAACCGGCCTGGTCGGTGTCCGCCTGGTACTGGCAGGGCTCGGCGCCGGCGAGTGGCGGCGCCGGCCAGCAGGCGGATGACCCACGCGGCATCGGCTCTCGACCACGGCGAAGCGGGTGACGCGCGCGGTGCCGCAGCGCAGCCGCGACGCGGTCGCGCGTCGTCGAGGAGCGCGCCGTAGGAAAGTGAGCCCTCGGGAGTGGCGACGGCGACCTGGTCCGTAGGTGCCGCGGCGGCGGCGTCCTCGAGGAGCAGGATCATTAGGTCGAGACCGGGGTGTAGAAGCCAACGACGTCGCCGACGGTCTCCGGCAGGTCCCCGCCCGTCGAGAAGGGGTCGGACCCGAATGCGTCCTCGAGCATGGCGGAGAGCTCGGCCGCCTCGAGCGAGTCGAGCCCGAGGCCCTCGCCCCACAGGCCGGTCTCGTCGGTCCACCCGTCCGCACCCTTGTCCGCCCGCTCGAAGAAGTCGCTGATGACAGCTCGCGCCTGGTCCTGGTCTGTCGCCACTGTCAGGTCCTTTCGAATCATCGTGCCGGGGTCCGACGGCGGGCTCAGTCCCGCTGACGACCGGAGGGATGCTGCGACACCACTCGCGGGGACAGGTTCTATGACGCGGCTAATTGCGGGCTGCGATCGGTGCCCGTTGCTCGAGCCCACGCCCCCCGTGATGACGCAATCGTCCACTCGGGGGGGAGGCACCAGTCCGACGCGGTGGCGTGGTTGTCCACCATTGACCAACGGAGAAACGGGCTGAGGCTTGCGGCCCGGGCCGGGAAATTGGCCTCGTTCGTGCCTGCGAGGTGACCGCGGCGGACCTCTCGGGGCGGGATCTGGCCGGGCCGCACGCCGTCCCGACTGCCGGTGGCTGCTCGCTATTGTTTGCCCGTGCCAGTCGAGCAGGCGAGCGAGGAGCTCGTCGACCGCAACGGCCCCGGCGCCTCCGTGGGCACGAGGGCGTAGAGCCGTGCGCAAGCTGTGGGCGTTCTCTTGCTGCTCCTCCCGCATCGCTCCGACCGCATGTGGCGACGAAGGATGCTTCGGATGGGACATCGACCCGACGGCCCATATCGGTCGCAGCCTCATCCTCGTGCAGCACGTGTCGATGGGACCGGAAACGAGCATCGGATCGTTGAACATCATCCGGAACCTCGAAGAGCTGCGGCTCGCGAAGGGTGCCAGCATCGCCACGAGGAACTTCATCTCGGCCCATCCCATGGCCGCTCTGGCGTTCACAGACGCGAACCGGCGTGCCTGCCTCATCATGGGTGAGTGGTCGAAGATCACCGTCGGCCACGAGATCGACTGCTCCGACCGGGTCGAGATCGGCGACCACGCCGGGTTGGTCGGCTTCCGGTGCCAGATCCTCACCCACAGCCTCGATCTCGTCCGGGACGAGCAGGTCACGGGCCCCGTCGAGATCGGCCCGTACAGCGGCGTCATGTCCGGCTGCATCCTCCTCAGCGGGACGAGGGTCCCGGCGCGCTCGATCATGTCCGCGGGCTCGGTGGTTGCCACGAAGCTGACGAAGGAGCAGACCTTCTACCGCGGCAACCCGGCCGAGGCGGTGCGCGAGCTGCCCGACCTGCGCGTCTTCCACCGCGGACGAGGAAGAAGCGCGGCGCTACAGCACGTAGCGCAGCGACCCGTGGCCCGGCACGTTCACCGTTTCATCGGTGACTCGTTATGAGCCCTCCGCCGCCCGACGCGAGCCTCGGAGCCCGTTTCCCGACTGCTACTGCTCTCGCCCGTGCCCGTCGAGCAGACGACCGAGGCCACAGGCCTGTACCTCGACCTGCTCAAGCGCAGCCTGACGGGTGCGCTGGCGGAGGACAACGACAGGATCATGGGTGGGGTGCGCACGGCCGGCTCGACGTCGCTGAAGCGGCGGGCCGCGCAACGCGGCCGGCAAGCTCGCCGCCGCTTCAACGTCGAGATCGTCTACAAGAAGCCGTACGACCCCGAGCTCGCGCGAGGTGGGCCGCGACTGGCCGGCGCGGGCCGAGTCGATGATCGGGCTGCGGCGGATGGAGAACATCCAGCACTGCGTCCAGACGCGTGCTCGACGACGACGTGCCCGGCGACCTGATCGAGGCCGGGGTCTGGCGGGGTGGCGCCTGCATCTTCATGAAGGCGAACCTGATCGCCCGGGGCGACACGACCCGCACGGTGTGGGTGGCCGACTCCTTCCAGGGCCTGCCCCCGCCCAACGCCAGCCTGTACCCGGCCGACACCGGGGACGACCTGCACACCCGCAGCGGCTCGAGCGTCGGCGCGGACCAGGTGCGCCACAACTTCGAGCGTTACGGGGTGCTCGACGACCGGGTCAAGTTCCTCGTCGGCTGGTTCAAGGACACCCTGCCCACGGCACCGATCGACGAGCTCTCGGTGATGCGTCTCGACGGCGACATGTACGAGTCGACCTGGCAGGCGATCGAGGCGCTGTACCCCAAGCTCTCGCCCGGCGGGTTCTGCATCATCGACGACTTCGGGAGCCACCAGTCCCAGGCCGGCCAGGCCATCATCGACTACCGCAAGGCAACGGGATCGACGAGGAGATCGTCGACATCGACGGCTTCGGTGCCTACTGGCGTAGGAAGGCTTTAGGTTCCCGCCCGGATGGCGATGGCACCGGAGACGAAGCGAGTGGGGCATATCCGCGACCGGGTCACGAGCGTCGTCCAATGGGGTCCGGCTCGGAACTCCCTCAAGTACGGCGCGCACTTCGCCGCGCGCGGCCGGGCCCAGGTCCTCACGGCGCGCGGCACCGTGCCCGAGGTGGCGAACATCTTCACGGGTTCGTGCCCGAAGTCGGGCAGCCAATGGGCCAAGGCGCTGTTCGACCATCCCGTCGTCCGGGCGCACACGGCATTGTTCACCCTGCCGCAACTGGGCTACTGGGAGCGACCGTTGCGCGGTTTCCCCGTCGGCACCTTCGTGCCGGGGCTCTACATCTCGTACCAGCAGTACCGGGCGATGCCCAAGCCACGCCCGCACCGGATGGTGTACGTCTTCCGGGACCCGCGGGACATCGTGGTGTCGGCGTACGGCTCCGTCTCCACGCACCGCCGCCTCAGCAACGCGGAGGAGATCGAGGCCGGACTCGAAGGCAAGTCGGTCGACGACCAGTTGCTCTGGCTCCTCAAGAACGGGGAGGGCCACCTGCGCGACATGGCGACCTGGGTGGGCGTGGAAGAGAAGGACGAGTCGGTCGAGAGCTGGCGCCTCGAGGACATCAGGCCGACCACGAGGCGGCGGTGGCGGGCATGCTGGCGCACTGCGAGGTGAGCTCTCCAGTCCGAATTCGAAACGGTCCTGGCCCAGACGTCGCGCGAAGCGCTGCAGAGCAGGACCTGGCCGAGCGCGGGTCCGGTGCGGAATCCCACTACCGGGTGAACCGCGCAGGCTACCGCGACTGTTCAAGCCCGAGCACTACGAGGCGCTCGAGAGAGTCGTGCCGGGGCTGATCGAGAAGCTGGGCTACCCCCCGTCGGAGTACTGACCCGGCGGGCGCGGCCCGGCAGGCCGATACGAACAGCCCCAGAGCCCGCCGCCCCCGGAGAAACGCTCGTTGAGCTTGCCGGTCAGCTTCGGGAACCGCTTGCGCACCTGCTCGTAGGCCTCGGGGACCACGATGCGGACGCACTTGGCCGTCTCGCCCAGCAACCCCCGGGCGATCGGCCGCCAGGCTTGGCGGCGCCAGCGTTCGTAGGCATCCGCCTCGGACGGCTCGAAAGGCGAGGGGAGCGGGCTCGCAGCCGGTCTGCGCCTCCCGGCCGTAGGCCCGGCGCAGTTGGCGCGAGATCCGCCGCCCCCGGGTGTCGAACCAGTACGGGTACGGCCCGGCCGGCGGGAGGCTCTGCTCGTACCCGACGAGGATGTCGGCGTACTCCTTGCACAGCTGGAGCACCGCACTCTCGTCCGTCAGCTCGTTCTCCGTTCGTGTGGCGGAAGCGCACGGAGAGCTTTTCGGGTGTGCTCGAGTCGAACGCGTGGAAGTGGAACAGGCGCAAGCGGTCGCCGTTCGACGCGATGTAGTAGCCGTCGGCGTCCTGGGCCAGCGGCCGTTCGGACAGGTTGGCGACGCCGACGTTGTAGCCCGCGTGCCGGAAGGACGCGGCCTGGAACAGGGTGGCCCCGATGTCCATCCACTTCTGGTCGACGAACAGTCCGGCCAACGGGTCGTAGAGGCATTCGGTCCGCAGGTGGCCCCACCACCAGTCGAGCATGTCGGAGGACCGCCGGTCGAACCCGCCGAAGCCCAGGTTGTTGACGCCGACGAGCAACATGTGGCCGTCGGTGATCTCGGCGTCGCGCGGCGGCGGCCGCAGGAAGTGCGGCGTCAACAGGATGCCGCCCTCCGATGCCTCGAGGGCCGGCGACAGCTCGGCCATCGGCGAGACCACGTACGTGTCCGGGTCGAGGTAGAAGACCTGGTCGGCGTCACCGAGCAACCGCTTGAACAGCAGCGGCTTGATCGCCGTGGCGAACTCGACGAGGTCGTAGGACATGGCCAGCTCCAGGACCGTGCGCTCCGGCAGGCCGAGGACCGCCGTGCTCAGGCAGACGACGCCCTCGAGCTGCGGCAGCCCGTCGTCGTGGGCGAGGTCGATGAAGAGGATCTGGAGCCGGGCACCGTCCTCGTGCCGCCGCAGGCTCTCGGCCAGGGCGAGCGCCTTGGGCAGGTAGTTCGTCGAGAGAATTGTGCAGAAGGTGCGTGTCGTCACGAGAATGTGGTGGTCGGGGGCCTGACCGCGTTCGCCGGCGGCCCCGGTGGGCCTACTCCGACACGCCCGGGCGGGCGCCGTCCTACGCCGGTGCGGACGGGGCCTGCCCCGGCTGGGCTAGAAGGGGGCCGTGAGCCCCGGATCGCCCCCGACGCACTTCCGCCCCGCCACCTATGCGGCGACGGATCCCGACCGCCCGGCCGTCGTCACGCCCTCGGGGGACGTCGTCACATTCGCCGAGCTGGAGGAGCGCTCGTGCCGCCTGGCGCAGGCGCTCCTCGCCCACGGCCTCCGGCCGGGGGACCACGTCGCGGTCCTCCTGCCCAACGACGAGCGTGCCCACGAGGTGGCCTTCGGCCTCCAGCGCTCGGGCCTCTACTACACGATGGTCAACACGCACCTGGCCGCCGAGGAGGCGGCCTACATCGTGGAGGACTGCGGGGCCCGCACGCTCATCACGTCCGCCGTGCTGGCCGCTGGCGGCCGACATGATGCCACTCACGCCCGACGTCGACCTCCGCCTCGTGGTCGGCCCTCCGGCGCCGGTGGTGAGATCCCGCCGGCCATACCTCCTACGACGAGTTCGTCGCGCCCTTCCCCGGCGAGCCCCTGGCCGAGGAGCTCGAGGGCTTCGCGATGCTGTACTCGTCGGGGACGACGGGGCACCCCAAGGGCGTGCGGCGCCCCCTGAGCGGCCTGCCGTTCGGCACCTCCGCCATACTCGCCCCGATGCTGGGCGGGGTCATGGGCTTCGACGAGGGCGACGTCTACCTGAACCCGGCCCCCCTTTACCACTCGGCCCCGCTCGTGTGGTCGATGACCGCGCTGCGGATGGGCGGGTCGGTCGTGCTCATGGAGCGGTTCGACCCCGAGGCCTGCCTCTCTCTGATCGCAGAGCACGGGGTCACCCACGCCCAGTTCGTGCCGACCATGTTCGTCCGCATGCTGAAGCTGCCCGACGAGGTGCGGACCGCGTACGACCTGTCCTCCCTCCGGACGGTCGTTCACGCCGCCGCCCCGTGCGCGCCCGAGGTCAAGCGCCGGATGATCGAGTGGTGGGGACCGATCATCCACGAGTACTACTCGGGCACCGAGGGCATGGGCATGACCTGGATCAGTTCGCCCGAGGCCCTGTCGCACCCCGGCTCGGTGGGCCGCGCCGTCTGGGGCGAGGTGCACGTCTGTGACGACGGCGGCAACGACGCCCCCGCCGGTCAGGACGGGGTCGTCTACTTCGCCCCTCCACCAGGCACCCCGGCGTTCGAGTACAACCACGACCCGGAGAAGACGGCCCAGACTTTCAACGATCGGGGCTGGTCCACGCTGTGGGACGTGGGCCACCTGGACGAGGAGGGCTACCTGTACCTCACCGACCGCAAGCTGTTCATGATCGTCTCGGGCGGGGTGAACATCTACCCGCAGGAGGTCGAGGACGTCCTGGTGCTGCACCCCGCCGTCGCCGACGTCGCCGTGTTCGGCATCCCCGAGCCCGAGATGGGCGAGGAGGTCAAGGCCGTGGTGCAGCCGGCGCCGGGCGTCGTCCCCGGCCCGGAGCTCGAGGCCGAGATCCTCGACTTCTGCCGTGCCCACCTCTCGCACTACAAGTGCCCGCGCTCGGTGGACTTCACCGAGGCGCTGCCGCGGGGCGAGAACGGGAAGCTCTACAAGCGAGCGCTGCGCGACGCCTACTGGGCCAGCTCGGCCCCCAGCACGACCTGAACCTCGGGGGGCGGGCGAACGTCGGCGTACCAGGCCAGGGCCAGGGCGACGGCGGCGCCGAAGAGCAGGACGTCGGTGATGCCGACGGCAGCGACGACCGGCCCGATCATGAGGTTGCCGACGCCGACGGTGCCGCCGAAGCCCATCATCCACAGCGCCATGACGCGGCCCCGCACGTTCTCGTGCAATCGGGCCTGCAGCGTCGTGTTCAACGCTGTGATGAACGCGAAGTAGAACGCGCCCGTAACGGCCACGTTGACGTAGGCGGGCACGGTGCTGCGCTGGAGCGCGAAGGCGCACAGCGACAGCGAGTAGCCGACGAGGCACAGTCGCACGAGCAACGGTTTCGACGTGGCGGCGAAGAGGGTGCCGATGGAGATGGCGCCGATGAGCGCGCCGGTGCCGAAGGAGGCGTAGAGGATGCCGTAGTCCGGTGACTTCGAGAGGTCGATCCCGAGGTTGTGCGCCGCCACCACCGGCATCTGACCGATGAAGGCGAGCGCCAGCAGGGAGAACAGGAACACGGTGACGAGGCAGCGGCCCACCACCTTGTCGTTGCGGGCCACCGTGATGCCCGCCGTCAGCTGGCGCCAGCGGCTGGCCTGGGTCGGGGGCTGCCGGACGGCGGGGAGCGTCACCATGAGCAGCGCGCCCACCACGAACAGGTACGTCACCGCGTTGCCGGCGAAGATCCAGGCCGGTCCGACGAGGGGGTACAGGATGCCGCCGATGATCGGCCCGATGACCCGGGACGCGTTCATCTGGGCGGAGTTGAGGGAGATGGCGCCCGCCAGGTCCTCCTTGCCGACGAGGCCCGGGAGGATGGCCGAGTACGTCGGCCCGAACATGGCGCTGCCGGCTCCCACCATGAGCACCATCACCACGAGCAGGGCCTTCGACGGGTGGGGCGACGACACGACGAGGGCCACCCCGAGAGAGAAGACGAGTTGTTCGAGCGACAGGACGATCAGCAGGCGGCGGCGGTCGACCTTGTCGGCGAGCAACCCTCCCACCATGGGCAGGATCAGCGTGGGGCCGAGCTGGGCGAAGATGATGATGCCGACGAACGTGGCCGAGTGCGTCAGGTCATAGGCGTACGCGCCCAGGACCACGTTCTGCATCCAGGTGCCGATGTTCGAGGCGAAGGCACCCAGATAGACGATGCGGAAGGTCCGGTGCGACAGGGCGGCGCGGGCCGTCCCACGCCGGGGCGGGAGCGGGGTGTCCCCGTCGACCAGCGCATCCTCGATCTCCTCCAGCGAGATGGCGCCCTCGTCCCCGCCCTCCCCGTGTTCGGGTCGAGTGTCTGAAGGGCTCCCCACGGGCCCATGGTAGGGGAGCCGCTCGCGCCCCGTCCTGGTCAGGGACCGGCCGGAGAGCAGAGACTCCCGCAGGGGACGGCGAACGCCGACGCCGGCGCCAGGGGGACGGTGAGCGCCGACGACGCCGCCGCACTGCGTTCCACCTGATAGGTGCCGCCGAGCAGATGGGGGAGCTGGGCGGCGGTGGGGAACAGGTGTGGCGTGTCCCCCGTGGTGATCGTGACCCGCAGCCGCCAGCCCGCCGGCAGCTCGGTCATCGTCGGGAAGACGGCGATGTCCTCGCGGGTCACCTGGCCGGGGACGACGGGTTGCTGGGAGGCCTGGGTGAGGGGATGGACCGGGAGGAGCAGCGCCCCGCCGGGGCCGGACCAGGTCCGCCCCGTGTCGAGGGTGCGTTGCGAGCCGGCCAGAGCACCCGACGAGAGGGGGACGCTGTCGCCGCCCGGCGAGACCGCCTCGATCGTCGCGGCCAGTTCCGTCTCGGCGGTGGTCGAGGTCAGGTACACGGTGGCGTCGACCGGGCCGCCCAGGATCTGGGGGGAGTCGAACGGCGCCGTGGTGTACGTCAAGGCGTCCGGTCCGCCGCCCAGCGTGAAGTCGTTGAGGTCGCAGGGGTTGGTGGTGTCGAGGGACTGGAACCCCAGGGCGAGCGCTCCGGCGCCCCACTGGTCGGTCTGTATGTCGCACGGGCTGGAGACGCCGCTCCACAGGATCGTGTCCGCCCCCGACCCGCCCCACGCCGGGTCCGTCGGCGGCTGCGTCGTCAGGCCGCCGTCGTTCTGGGAGATCACGTCGGTGCCGCTCCGCCCGGCCGCGAAGTAGTACTGGGTCGGCGTGGCGGCCGTCAGCGGCCAGTGCGCCGTGTCGACCCAGGTGTCGCCGGCATTGCGGACGTTGAGGTGCAACGGCGTGGTCGTCGAGCCCATCGGCGTGTGCTCACCGAGCAGCCATGTGTCGAACCACTCGAGCTCGAGGGCGGACATGTTGACGCCGGTCCCGGTCGTGACGTGCTGCCAGGGCCCCATCAACAGCTGATAGCGCGGTGTCACCGGCTGGCCCGGCGTCATGGCGTCGTACTGCGAGCGGCCGTCGTAGAGGTTCTGCAGGCCGACGTAGTTCATGGGCTCGCCGGCTTCGAAGAGGTCGTTCCAGCCACCGACCAGGAAGGCGGGGATCTTGTCCGCCACCACCGCGGGCAGGTCGTGCGCCGGGCTGCGCGCCGCCCAGTAGCCATCGTCGAACGCGCCGGTGCCCTGCCCGGTCTCGACGGCGAGGACGAGGTGCAGGAACGAGACGAGGACCTGGCTGTGCGCGACGGTCGTCGGCGCCAGGTTGGCCAGCCCGGCCGCCAGCGGCATCGGATTGCCGCTCCGCACCGCGGCCACCAGCGGCTGCAGCGCGGGGTTGGTCAGGTTCAGGCCCGAGAGGAGCGCGACGTAGGTCGCGGCGAATTCGACGTCGGGGATGCCACCCTGGGTGACCGTGTCGGAATAGATGTCGTTGCCCGCGATGATCGGGAACATGGCCTTGATCGGCGAGTGCGGGCCGGCCGCCTCCACGGTCTGGAATTGGTTGACGCCCATGTAGGACTCGCCGAAGAGGCCGACCTCGCCGTTGGACTCGGGGAGGTGGGCTGCCCACTGCGCCATCGTGACGCCGTCGGTCGACTGCACAGGGTCGAAGAGGTCGAAGGTGCCGCCCGAGTCGCCCGTCCCGCGCACGTCCGCGATGACGACGATGAAGCCACGGTCGACCAGATAGTCGACATTGGTGTTGGCAATGGCGGACGCGTACACGATGAAGCCCTTGCCGTACGGGGTCTGTTGCAGGAGCACGGGGTGGAGCCCGCCGGCCGCCGCGGTCGTCCCCGGCTTCGTCGGGAAGTACACATCGGCCCGCAGGATCGTGCCGTCGGACATCGTGACGGGTTGGTCGAGGAGCGTGCCGGTCCCGTAGACGGCCGGTTGGGGCGACCAGGACGACAGGTCGGCCTGCCGCACCGTGTCCGCTGCGGCCGTGGCCGCCCCGAGGGTCTGCGACGACCGCGGTGCGGGGGCCGGACCGTGTTGGCCGGGGACCAGCGGGGCGACGACGAAGGCGGAGAGCAGGACCACCATCGCCAGCGAGCCCATGGCGAGGCGCCACGGCACGGTGCCCATCCAATGCCGTTCCCCTCTGTGCGTCCGGTGTCGTCCCGGCATTCCCAACGGCCCCCCCGGCCTCGTCTCCCCTAGCCCATCTGGGCCCGTTCCTGGAAGGAGAACGGCCGTGGCGGCCCTGACCTGCGGTGTCTCGACGCTGATCTGCGGGGTGCGCTACGGTGCGGCTGCCCCGGCCTCGTGCGGGGGTGGCCCCAGTTCAGCGAAGTCCGGTCGGAATCCGGCGCTGTCCCGCAATGGTGAGGCTCCCGCAGGGGAGCGAGCCCAGCCGCCTGACTTGGGTCGACGCAACCAGTCCCTCGGAGGAAGGGCGGTTCGTTCGATGCCCATCGGGTGTCGGAGCGGGCGCACTTCGTCCTCCGTACACCGATGGAGGATGACGATGTTCATGGGGCACCGGGGGAAACCCCTGCTGATCCTGCTCGGCGCCGTGGCCCTCCTCGCCCCTGCGGCGCCGGCGTCTGCGTCGCCGGCGTTTCCCGTCACGGTCCACGCCGCCGACGGCACGGTCCGGATCAGCGCCCGTCCGACCGCGATCGTGTCGCTGTCGCCGAGTGCCACCGAGATGCTCTACGCCATCGGTGCCGGCAGCCAGGTCAAGGCGGTGGACCTGAATTCCGACTACCCGCCGGGCGTGCCGCGCACCCAGCTCGACGGCAACGACCCGAACGTGGAGGCCATCGCTGCCTACCGGCCGGATCTCGTCGTGGCGTCGAACGAGGCGACCAACGTGGACCGCCAGCTGCACGCGCTCGGAATCCCGGTGGTGAGTGACCCGGCCGCGGCGAACCTTTCGCAGGAGTACGCGCAATTCGACCAGCTGGGTCGGGTGACCGGGCACGAGGCGCAGGCCCGCGCCGAGGTGGCGAAGATCAAGCGCCAGATCGCGCGCATCGTGGCGTCCGTGCACGAGCCGTCGCGTCGCGTGACCTACTACTACGAGCTCGATCAGACCTACTACTCGGCTGCGTCGAGCACCTTCATCGGGCAGGTGCTCGGCCTGCTCGGCCTGCGCAGCATCGCGGACGCCGCCCGGGGCAGCGCCGCCAACGGCGGTTACCCGCAGCTGAGCGGTGAGTTCATCCTCAAGGCCAACCCGGACTACATCCTGCTGGCGGACACCATCTGCTGCGGCCAGTCGGTGACCACCGTCGCCGGACGGCCCGGCTGGTCGGGCCTCGCCGCGGTCAAGGGCGGGCGGGTGCTCGGCCTGAACGACGACGTGGCGTCGCGATGGGGACCGCGCGTCGTGGACCTGCTCTCGGAAGTCGCGGCGGAGCTGGCGGCGCATCCGGCATGACCGCGACCGCGCCCGCCCGTCCCATCGGGACGCCGCTGCTGCCCGCCGTGCGCGGGCCGGGCGTGCGGCGCACCTGGGTCCCGATGGCGGTGGCGGCCGTGTTCATGGTGGCCCTCTCGCTCGTCGCGCTGTGCACGGGGCCCGTCGCCGTGTCTCCCGCGCAGGTGCTCGGGACGGTGCTCGCCCACGTGCCGCTGCTGCACTTCCACACGAGCACACCCGCCGTCGACCAGGCCATCGTCTGGCAGCTGCGCGCCCCCCGGGTCGTCTTGGCCGGCATCGTCGGGGCCATGCTGGCGGCCGGCGGGGCCGCGTACCAAGGGCTCTTCCGCAACCCGCTGGCCGATCCCTACCTGTTGGGCGTCGCCGCCGGCGCCGGGCTCGGGGCGACGGTGGAGATCGTGTACGGCGGCGACTCGTCGGCGTTCCTGCCCGTCTTCGCCTTCGTGGGCGGCTCGCTCGCCGTCGCCGCCACCTACCTCATCGGGGTGGCGGGTGGGCGGCGGGCCTGGGGCCGCTCCATCGTGCTGGCTGGCGTCGCCGTGGCGGCCCTGCTGACCGCCATCCAGACCTATCTCCAGCAGCGTGACCAGGAGCAGATCCGCCAGATCTACAACTGGATCCTCGGGAGCTTCTCCGTGGCATCGTGGTCGGACGTGACCCTGATCCTCCCCTACGTCGTCGTGAGCGCCGCGGTGCTCCTGGCGCATCGGCGGATGCTCGACGTGCTCCGGGTCGGCGAGGACGAGGCGGGCACGCTCGGGATCCATCCGGCGCGCACGCGGATCATCGTGGTGGCCGCCGCCACCCTGGGCACGGCGGCCGCCGTGTCGGTGAGCGGCCTCATCGGGTTCGTGGGGATCATCGTGGCCCACAGCGTCCGGCTCACCGCGGGGGCCAGCTACCGCATCATCCTGCCGGTCGCGATGGTCGGGGGGGCGGCGTTCCTGATCGGCGCCGACCTGATCGCCCGGACGGCCCAGTCGCCGGCCGAGGTTCCCATCGGCGTCGTCACCGCCTGCATCGGGGCGCCGTTCTTCCTCTTCGTGCTCGTGTCCCGCCGGGCCGGGCGCGGCATGGAGTCCTGATGGCGCGCCTCGGGACGGTCATCCGCCTGGCGGAACGCCGGGGGCGACGCGGCGCCGGCCTTCCCGGCGACGGCGCCATGGTCGAGCTCGATTCGGTGTCGGTGCGCTTCGACGGCCGCGCCGCCGTCGACACGGTGACGGCGGCGGTCGGGTGGGGGGAGTGGGTTGGCCTCATCGGGGCGAACGGGGCCGGGAAGACCACGTTGCTGCGGGCGCTGGTGGGCCTGGTCGAGCACGAGGGGGAGGTGCGCGTCGGGGGGAAGCCGACCCTGTCAATGGGTCGGCGCCAGCGTGCTCGCTCGGTCGCCTACGTGCCGCAGGCGCCGGAGCTGCCGGCGGACATGTCGGTGTTCGACTACTGCCTGCTCGGCCGGACACCGCACATCGGCTACCTGTCCGTCGAGACGGATGCCGATCTCGCACACTGCGCGCGCCTCCTCGAGCGCCTCGAGTTGTCCGCGCTCGCGCCCCGGCACCTGTCGACCCTCTCGGGAGGTGAGCGCCAGCGGGTGGTGCTGGCGCGGGCCCTGGCCCAGGAGGCGCCGGTCCTCCTCATGGATGAGCCGACGAGCGCACTGGACCTGGCGCACCGGGTGGAGGCCCTCGAGATCGTCGACGAGTTGCGCCGGGAGTGGGGCCTGACCGTGGTGAGTGCCATGCACGACCTCACGTTGGCCGGTCAGTTCGCCGACCGGCTGCTCCTGCTCTCGGGTGGCGCGGTGGCGGCCTTCGGCCCGCCCGCCGAGGTGCTCGACGAGCGCGTCCTGGGCGATGCCTTCGCCTGTCCGGTCCGCATCATCCGCACCGACGACGGCGAGCTCGTCGTGGCGCCGCGCCGGACGGCGCCGCGCCAGGATCTGGGGACGAGGAGGCGCAATGAGCACGGATGAACCGCCACCACGGGTGCCACTGCCCGAGCCCGATCCGCCCCCGGCGCGTCGGCGTGTCGATTCCGTGGTCGTCGTCAACACCGGGGACGGCAAGGGGAAGTCGACGGCCGCCTTCGGGGTCATGGGTCGCGGCTGGGCCAGAGGGTGGCGTGTCGGCGTCGTGCAGTTCATGAAGAGCGGCGACTGGAAGGTGGGCGAGCAGAAGCTGGCCCGCCATCTCGGCGTCGACTGGTGGACCCTGGGGGACGGGTTCACCTGGGAGTCCACCGATCTGGACGAGTCCGCGGCGAAGAACATCCATGCCTGGGGTGTCGCCCGCGACAAGCTGGGTTCGGGCGACTACGACCTGCTGATCCTCGACGAGCTGACCTACGTGGTCAACTACGGCTGGGTCCCGGCCGCGGAGGTGGTGGAGGGGATCCTCGGCCGGTCACCCAGGACGAACGTCGTCGTCACCGGGCGCGACGCCCCGCCGGAGCTGGTCGAGATCGCGGACACCGTGACCGAGATGCGGATGGTGAAGCACGCCTACGAGCGTGGCGTCCGCGCCATGAAGGGCATCGAGTATTGAGCCCGTCGGAGTTGCACACCTTCGGCGGGGTGCCGGCCGTCGCCGCGTTGGCGTGGCGTCTCGGGCCCCCGCTGTTGTGCGCGTCGACGGCAACGGTGGGCGGTGGCCTCGGGCTGCGGCACTGGGTCCTCAACGCGCAGGTGCCGCACGACTACGCCCGCCGGGACGTCGCGGCCCACATCGCCGAGGTCGCCGACGCCCTCGGTCTCTCGGGACCAGGGGTCGGGATGCTGACGGCGGCCGAGGTGGCCGCCGTGGCGCAGGCCCAGGAGGACGGCGTGCAGGTCGAGGCCACCGTCGGGCTCGACCGGCCGCTGTGGGCGGCCGCACCCGCGGCGGCGCCCGTGGCGGCGACGCCCGGCACGGTCAACGTGGTGGCCTTCCTGCCGGTCCGGCACACCGATGCCGCCCTGGCCAACGTCCTGTGCACCGTCACCGAGGCCAAGGTCCAGGCGCTCCTCGACGGCGGCGTGGCCGGCACCGGCACGGCGTCGGACGCCGTGACCGTGCTCTGCCCGCCGTCGGGGCCGGCGGAGCCCTTCGGGGGACCTCGCTCCGAGCACGGGTCCCGGGTGGCCCGTGCCGTGTACGCCGCCCTGCGGTCCGCGATGGTGCCACGGTGATCACGCTCGTCCTCGGCGGCACCCGCTCGGGGAAGTCCGCGGTCGCCGAGGCGTTGGCGGCGCGCCACGCCCCGCCCGTGACCTACGTCGCCACCATGGTGCCTGCGGGCGATGCCGACCTCGAGGCGCGCGTGGCGGCGCACCGGCGGCGGCGCGACCCGGCCTGGAAGACCGTCGACGCGGGGCGGGACCTGGCCGGCCTCCTGGTGGCGCTGCCGGGGACGGTCCTGGTGGACTCGCTCGGACCGTGGGTGGCACAGGCGCTGATGGCGCCGGAGGGGACGGCCGACCCCGCGGCGCTCTGCGCCGCCCTCGGTCGCCGCCAAGGCGACACCGTCGTGGTGTCCGACGAGGTCGGGATGGCGGTGCACCCGAGCACCGAGGACGGGCGGCGCTTCCAGGACGCGCTGGGCGCCGTCAACCACGCCGTGTCCGCCGCCGCCGATCGCGCCTTCCTCGTCGTCGCCGGGCGCGCCCTGGCGCTGCCGGAGCCCGGGTCGCTGTCGTGAGGCGCGCCCTGTCCTTCCTGACCGTGCTCGGTCGGGCGGCCGAGCCGAACGAGCGCACGTTGTCGTGGTTCCCCCTCGTGGGCATCGCCGTCGGCGCGGTCGTGGGCACGTCGTGGTGGGTGGCGGGTCGCGTCTGGCCGGCCGCCCTCGCGGCCGTGGTCGCCGTGGCGGTGGACGCGGCGACCACGGGATGCCTGCACCTCGACGGCCTGGCCGATGCCGCAGACGGGTTGCTCCCGGCCGTGAGCCGGGCCCGGCGGCTCGAGATCATGGCCGACCCCAGGGTCGGCGCCTTCGGCGCCGTCGTTCTCGTCCTCGTGCTGTCGCTCCGGGTGACGGCGCTCGCCGTCACCGTCACCCGCCCGTTGGTGATCGTCGGCCTGTGGTGCGGGTCCCGCACCATGATGGGCCTCGTGGCGCGCACCGTGCCCTACGCCCGTGCGGACGGGGGCACCGCGTCGGCCTTCACCGGCGCCGAAGGCTCTTCCGCCGCCGCGCGCTACGGCGTCGCCGCGTACGGCATGGGCGCCGCCTTCGCCCTCGCCGCTGTCGCTGCCGGGGCCCGTGGCCTCGTGGTGGTCGGCGCCGAGGTGGTGACGATGCTCGGCGTCGTCTGGTTCGCACGTCGCCGGATCGGTGGCTACACCGGGGACGTGCTCGGCGCCATGGGTGTGATCGGCGAGACGGTCGGCCTGCTGGCCCTGGCGGCGCGGTGACCCGCCGGCGGGGCCGTGTCCCACGACCGCTCGCCGCCGCGGCCGGCCTCGCGCTGGACCGGTTGCTGCCCGAGCCGCCGGCGGCGGTCCACCCTGTCGCCCTCTTGGGGATCGTCATGACCGGGCTGGAGCGGCGCATCCATCGCGACGCCAGGGGGGCCGGGGTCCTCTACGCGCTCGCCGGCGCCGCCCTCGGGTTGGGCGCGGGCGCCGTGGTCCGCTCCCCGGCGCTGGCCACGTCGTCTGCCGTCGCCGGCCGGGCCCTGGCGGGCGCCGCGGGTGAGGTGGGGGAGGCGCTCGGGGCCGGTGACGTCGAGCGGGCGCGGGAGCTGCTGCCCTCGCTGGTCGGCCGCGACCCGAGCGGCCTCGGATCCGCCGAGATCGCCCGTGCGGTGGTGGAGTCCGTCGCCGAGAACACGGTGGACGCGGTCGTCGCGCCCGCGTTCTGGGGCGCGCTGGCCGGTGCGCCCGGAGCCCTCGGCTACCGGTCCGTCAACACCCTCGACTCCATGGTCGGCCACCGCTCGCTGCGCTACGCCAAGTTCGGCTGGGCCAGTGCTCGCCTCGACGACGCGCTGGCGTGGGTGCCGGCCCGGCTCACCGCCGTGCTGGTCGCCGCGGTGCGGCCGCGGGCGGCGCGGGCCGTGTGGGGCGCGGTGCGGCGCCAGGCCCCGGCGCATCCCTCGCCGAACGCGGGCGTGGCGGAGGCCGCCTTCGCCGCCGCGCTCGGGGTCCGCCTCGGGGGGAGCAACACCTACGGCGACCGCACGGAGGAGCGCCCGGCCCTGGGGGCGGGCCGGCCCCCCGGCGTCGGGGACATCGGTGCCGCCGTCCAGCTCTCGGGCGACGTGACGGCGGCGCTGGCCGGCGCCCTGGCCCTGATCGGGTGTGCGCAATGGTGGGCGGCACGGTGACCCTGCCTCCCGCGGGTCCGCACGGTGGCGACGGTCAGGCCGTGGCCCGCGCGCTTCGGGTTGGCGCCCGGCGCGGTGCTCGACCTGTCGCTGTCGCTGAACCCGCTGGCACCCGACCCGGCCCCCGTGCTGGCCCGCCACCTGTCCGCGGTGCGGGCCTACCCCGACCCGCCGCGCCGCCACGGAGGCGCTGGCGCGGGCCATCGGCGTCGAGCCGGGACGGCTGCTCCTGACCAACGGCGGGGCCGAGGCCATCGCCCTGGTCGCCGCGCGAGATCGGCGGGCGTGTCGAGGAGCCCGAGTTCGGGCTGCACCCGCGCCGGGGCGGACCGCTCTGGCGGTCGAACCCGCACAGCCCGAGCGGCCTGTTGGCCCGGGCGCACGACACGGCGGACGTCTGGGACGAGGCCTTCTTCCCCCTGGCCACCGGCCGGTGGACGAGGGGGGACGACGCCGTGGTGGTGGGGTCGCTGACGAAGCTGCTGGCGTGCCCCGGCCTCCGCCTCGGCTACGTGCTGGCCGACGAGGACCTGGTGGGGCGCTGCCGCGACCGCCAGCCCGCCTGGTCGGTGGGCGGCCTGGCCGTGGCCGCGCTGCCCGAGCTGCTGGCGGCGGCCGACCTCCCCGGCTGGTGCGCGGGTGTGGCCCGGCTGCGGGGCGCCCTGACCGACCTGCTGGCGTCGCACGGGTTGGCGGTGCGCCCGTCCGACGCCAACTGGGTCCTGGTCGAGCGGGGCGGACTGCGCGAGGCGCTGGCGCCCCATGGGGTCGTCGTCCGCGACTGCGCCAGCTTCGGGCTGCCCGGCGTGACGCGCCTGGCGGTGCCATCGGAGGAGGGACTCGGCCGCCTGGACGCCGCCCTCGCGGCCGCCGCCATCCCGGAGCCCGTCGCATGAGCTGGCGGCGGCCCGTCCCGCTCGTCGGCGACACCTCCTCGGCGCGCCAGCGCCGCGAGGTGCCTCGTGCGTGGGCCTTCGAGGAGCACGAGCGGGACGCCTTCTATGCCGCGGTGCGGGGCCGCCGGGACATCCGCCGGTTCCGGCCCGACGACATCGAGCCGGACGTCCTGGAGCGCATCCTCGGGGCGGCGCACGCCGCCCCGTCGGTCGGGCACTCGCAGCCCTGGCGCTTCGTCGTCGTGCGCGACGGCTCGACGCGTGATCGGGCGGCGCTGATGGCGGACCGGGAGTGGCACGCGCAGGCGGACAGCTTCGCCGAGCGGTCGGGTGGCCAGATGCGTGACCTCCAGCTGCACGGGATCCGGGAGGCGCCCGTCGGCGTCGTCGTGTGCTGCGACCGCCGCACGGCCGCGCTGGGCGTGCTCGGACGGGCCACCTACGTCGATGCCGACCTGTGGTCGTGCGCCTGTGCGATCGAGAACCTGTGGCTGTCCGCACGGGTGGAGGGCGTCGGCGTCGGATGGGTCACCCTGTTCCGGCCCGGGGAGCTCGCTGCGCTCATCGGGCTCCCCGACGGCGTGGAGACGCTGGGCTGGCTGTGCCTGGGGTGGCCGGACGAGCGGCCGCCGGAGCCCGGGCTCGAGCGTGCCGGCTGGTCGGCCCGCCAGCCGCTGTCCGACGTCGTGCTGTGGGAGCGCTGGCACGAGGGCGGCGAGAGCCCGTCGCCACCGCCCTCGCACCTCCATGCCCCCGAGCCCGCCGCCGTGGTGGGCGCCCGCGACGCGGCGGACGTGCTGTTGACGCCCCCGGGCTCCCTGGGCACCCTCGACCGGGCCGTCGACCGGCTGACCGCGCTCGGCCTCGACGCCGGCACGCCCATCACGGCGGTCCTGGCCGTGGCGAGCCACCCCGTCACCCGCCACGGCGTGTCGACCTATGACGACTCGGTGACGCGCGAGGTGCTCGCGGCCACGGTCGCCGGCGAGTCGCTGGGCGCCGTGACGGCCCGCCTCGTCGGCGCCGCCGTCGTCGCCGTCGACGCGGGCGTGCTCGGGGAGCCCGTCGAGGGCGCGGTGGCGTGCCGCCCGGCGGGGCCGCGCGGCGACCTCGTCGCCCGGGACGCCCTGTCGGCGGCGGATGCGGGAGATGCGGTGGAGGCGGGACGCGAGATGGGCCGCAGCCTGGCCGGGCACGTCGTGACGCTGGGGGAGGCGGGCATCGGCAACACGACGGTCGCCGCCGCCCTGGTGGCGTGCCGCCTGGGCCTCGACGTCGACGACGCGGTGGGCCTGGGCGCCGGCGGCGACTCGGCCACCCTCGCGCGCAAGCGGGCCGCCGTGGCCGCCGGACTGGCCCGGGCCTCGGCGGGGCACGCCGACCTCGGCGAGCCCATGGTGGCGCTGGCGGCGCTCGGCGGGCCCGAGATCGCCTACCTCGTCGGCGTGGCGCTCGGGGCTGCGGAGGCCGGGTCGTTGGTGGTGGTCGACGGCCTGGTCACCGCGGCCGCCGCACTGGTGGCGGTCGCTCTCGAGCCTGCCGTGGCGTCGCACCTCGTCGCGGGACAGGAGAGCCGCGAACGGGCCCAGCGTGCGGTCAATGCCCACCTGGGGCTGGAGCCGCTGCTCTCGCTGCGCCTGCGGGCCGGCGAGGGCGTCGGCGCCCTCCTGGGGGCACAGATGCTGCTGACGGCGGCCGCCGTGCGGGCGCAGTCGGGACGCGTCGCCGAAGGCTGACCGGGGGTCCGGCCCGGCGCTACTTCCGGTTGGTCGCCACGGCGTTGATCAGCAGTGCCACGCCGATGCCGGCCACGAGGCCGAAGATCAAGGCGAGGATCGTGTACTCGATCGTCTTGGGGGAAGAGGGTGAGCTCGGCACGTCGGCGGTCGAGAGCACCTTGCCGAACTGGGTGTTGGTGCCCTGGGTGGCATAGAACTCGTACTGCTGGAGCTGGTTCTGCAGCCCGTCGAACTCGTTCTGCAGCTGACCGAGCTGCCCCTCCTCGAGCGCCAGCGAGGTGCCCGGCGCAGCGCCCTTGATCTGGTTCTGGACGTTCGTGATCGCCAGTTGGACCGTGTCGACCTTGTTCTGGATCTGCTTGGTGGCCGACGAGAACGTCTGGTTGGTGAGGTTGCGCTCGTACTTGATGTAGGCGGCGGCGTAGGCATTCGCCGCCGCGGCGGCGAGATGGGGGTCGCCGGAGCTCACCGAGAGCGTCACCACGTCGGTGTTCGTGCCCACCTGGGTCGCGGTGACGCCCGGTGCGTTCGGGATGGCCTGGGCCACCAACTGGGCGACGCCACCGCTCTCGATCTCCTGGATCTTGTCCGAGACGTTGATGATCCCCGCCAGGCTGGACGGGGCGCCGACGTCGAGGAGGGTCTGCGAGACGGGCGGCTCCAGCAGCATGGTGGTGGTGGCGGTGTAGGTCTTCGGAGTCACGAAGCAATAGGCGAGCATGCCGCCCACGGCGAGGGCGGCCACGAGGAGGACGGTGGCCTTCTTGCGCCAGAGGAGGTGGGCGTACTCGCGCAGCCCGGACTGCTCTGGGGCCCCGGCGTCCTCCACCTGGGGCGCGAATTCGTGCAACCCGGGATGCGCTTCATCGTCCGCTCGGATCATGGTTCGTCCACCTGACTCGTCCTTGGTCACACTCGACCTTTCCGTTGCCACGTCTCGCATAACGGCGCAGGTCCGCCAGACTTGTTGCAGCGCGCAAGCGAATTCCCTCAGATTCATCCCTGCGGCTGACCCGCAGTCATCCCAACGGAGGAAGATCTCTGCTCGGGCCGCCGCCTGCACAAACACGGCCGTGATCGCTGTGTCCTCGCGACGTTCACACTCTGTGGAGGAGAGCGTCACCGTGTGTCCAGAAGTTGACAATCCGGCTGCCCCGAGTCTCCGGCGGCCCGACGGAGGTGCGGGCTCGTGAACGTGGGCGAGTTGGTGCGGGCGGGTGAGCGGCAGCGAGATGATCTTTTCGTCGCGGTGTCCCTCCGGCTGATCTACGTCGGCTTGTTCCTGTTGCCCTGGGTGCGGATAAAGGCCACCAAGGGCCTCAACATCAGCGACATGGTGTTCGTGGTCGCGGCGGTGCTCCTCATCGCGAGCAGGCGGCCGCCCCAGAAGGCGCCGCCGGCGCCCGCCTGGTACTTCGGCGCCTTCATGATGGTGCTCGCCGGCATCGTTGCGTCGGTGCACGCCGCGTCCAAGGCGGGTTCGCTGCTTGTGGTGGGCAACGCCATCTTCGTCTTCTTCGTGCTGCAGTGGCTGCTGCGCCAGCAGCTCTTCACTCCCGTGCGCATCCGCATCGCCATGGGTGCCTACGCAGTGGGTGCTTCGGTGTCCGCTCTCGTCGCGGTACTCCAGTCACAGCTGCACATTCTCCTGCCGAGCTCGCCATCGTCAGCAGTACCCTCGGAGGCAGCTCCCGTGCCGTCGGGCTGGCCAACCAACCCAATATCGCGGGCGTCACGTTCTCGTTAGGGCTCGTGTTCGCCGTCGGCCTCATTGTGGAGCTCGGCGCCCGCAAGCACTGGTATTTCGGTGTGTGCATCGCCGTGCTGGCGGCCGGTCTGCTCCTCACTGCCAGTGTGTCGGGGATGAGCGCCGCCATGGTCGGCCTCTTCGTCGTCTTCATCACCCGCGGTTCAAGATCCAGACCGTCGTGTCGGTCGGCCCGCGGTCGCCGCCGTCTATTTCTTGATCTTCGGCGTGCTCGACAAGGGATCCAAGCTCGATCCGCTCACACGCCTGCACGTCACCACCACCGCCAACTCGGGCACGACACGCTCCGGTCCGTATCGACACCATCAAGCATTCCTGGGACCTCATCGTCCAGAGCCCGATCATCGGCCACGGCCTCGACCAGACGACGATCGCCAACTACTACTACCAGTACGTCCACGTGTTCTACCCGGCGCACGACGTGCTGGTGCTCTTCTGGTTCGCCGGGGGCATCTTCTCCTCCTCGGCGCGTTGATGATGATGGGCTCGTCGCCCTCAACCGGTTGCTGCAGGGGCGGCTCAGGTACTCGAAGCGCCCGTGACCCCATGCCGACTCTCCTCGCCGGCTGCGTCGGGGTGTTCTTCTATTCGCTGCAGGGTCCGGAGCTGGTCGACCGCTGGATGTGGCTGCCCTTCATGCTGGCGTTGTGCTTCCGGAACCCGACGTCCCCGCCGCGGTCGGCGACTCGACGACCGGGAGGGCTAATTAATTCGAGGGCGCGTACCGGCGTCTAATCGGTCCAAACCCGCGCCACGTCAGCGGGTCGGGTGGGCCGCCACGCCGCGCCCGATCTCGAGCCCGATTCCGAGCTCGAGCCCGTCGGCTCCCGCCGGGCCGCCATGGGCCGCCCGTCACTCGGTGACCCCGCATGATCGGGTCGCCGGGCCGTGGCCGTGACGTCGGACGCCTCCCTCGGCCTGGGCGAGATGTTCGACGACCGCATCCTCGGTCTCGACAGCGCCCACGTGTTCATGGTCAGCGCCCAGGCCGTGGCGGCACGGTCCAAGGTCGTGGCCGAGGTCGGGTGCGGCCGCGGCGTCCTCGTGGACGAGGACCAGCCCGGCGGCCCCTGGCAGGACCTCCGGGGCGAGGGCCGGACGGTGATCGGCATCGACCTCGAGGACACGGGCACGGAGAACCCGGTCATCGACGAGTTCCGGCTCATCGGTCCCGACGGGCGCTGGCCCCTCCATGCCGCCTCGGTCGACCTGGCGGTCAGCGACTTCGTCCTCGAGCACGTGACGAACCCCGAGCAGTTCGTCGGCGAGCTCGCCCGCGTGCTGCGCCCCGGGGGGATGTTCCTCGCCCGCACCGTCAGCCGCAGCTCCGTCCTCGCCACCGTGGCGCGCACCGTGCCCAACCGGCACCACGCCCGGGCCGTGGAGCGGCTGCAGCCCGGACGCGAGGCCCAAGACGTCTTCGACACCGCCTACCAGATGAACTCCCGCAAGGACCTCGCCCGACTTCTCGACGCGGACTTCGACTGGGCCATCGCGCGCCGCACCGGCCTCGAGCAGTACTGCAAGCCGTGGCCGCGCCTGCGCCGCACCGTCGCCCGGGCCGAGCGTCATCTCCCCACCTCCATGTGGATGGCACTCGTCGTCTTCGCCCGGCGCCGGGCCTGACGGCCCCCGCCTCAGCCCGTACAGGCGGCCAACGTCGCGCGGACCGCCGCGGCGGTGCGCCGCCAGGTGAAGCCCGACGTGTGGGCGACGCCCGCATCGAGTTGCGCGCCGGTCGTGCGGCGGGCGCACCCGACGGCGCGGGCCAGTGCCGGGGCGTCCCAGCCGTCCATGGTGGTGGCGAGGCCCCCGGTCACCTCGAGCAGCGCCCGGTCCGGCGTGACCACCACCGGGATCCCGAGGCGCATGGCCTCGAGGGCCGGGAGGCCGAAGCCCTCGTAGTCGGAGGGGAAGACGACCAGGGAAGCACCGGTGAAGCGGCGCTGGAAGTCCTCCGCGCGCAGCCACGGCAGCACCTGACGAGACCGGCCAGGCCCCGCCGTGCCACGTCGGCTTCCACCGCTGCCCGCGCCGCCGCCGTCAGCCCGACGACGACCAACGGCATCGGATCGTCAAGGATCGACCAGGCCTCGACGACCAGCCCGACGTTCTTGTTGCCCCATTGCCCGAAGGCGAGGGCGTACGTGCCGCCGCCGTCCGCCCGGGCCCAGCCGAGCACGTGGTCCGCCCCCAGCTGCGCCACCGTGACCGGACGCCGCCCCACGGAGGGATGGGCGGCCACGAGGTCGTCGCGCGTCCGCTGCGAGATGCACGCGATCGCATCCGCCCGGCGGTACCCGAGGCCGTAGCTCACCTTGCGCAGCAGGCGCGTCTTGGCGCTGAACTGTTCGGGCCGCTCCTCGTGGCGGAGGTCGAGCGTGATGACCGCCCGCGGGCAGGGAAGCGGGCCCAGGGTGGTGGCGGGCGTGACGCCGAGCATGGCGTCGGCCCGTACCCGCCGGCACAGTGCGGGCACGGTCCGCTCCATGGCGGAGAAGCGGCTGCCGCCGACCTCGTGGACGGCGATGCCCCGGGCACGTCGAGGCCGACGCCGGGCGCAGCACGACGTGCAGTTCGTCGTCGGTCTCGAGCTCCGCCCAGCCCTTGAACAGGTTCTCCGCCACGACGCCGAGGCTGGTGCCGGCGACCGGCACCGCGTTGACGACGACGCGCACCGCGGCAACGGTAGCGCGCACGCTTGCGGCCGCCGCCACGTTATGGGGTCAGTGATACGCCACGTCCACCCGCACGGGCGGGACGGCAGGGGCGCCCCCGGGGGAGTCGAGCCGTGCCCGCACCGCCCCCACGTCCCGGCAGGCGATCACGTTGGGCGTGGGGGGAGCTCGTCCGACGTCCAGGGGGTGAGGTGGCCGTCGAGCAGGTGGATCGAATACCCGAGGTCACCCAGGAACGCGCGGACCTGCGCCGGCGTGATCCCGAAGTGCTCCGAGTGCCCGGCGTGCTCGAACAGCAGCACGGGCGCCGCCTCCGAGAGGAGCCGGCGCGCTCCCTGCATGACGCGGAGCTCGGACCCCTCGACGTCGATCTTGATCAGCGCCGGCGGGTCGTCCCCGACCAGCTCGTCGAGCGTCGTGACGGGCACGCTGATGCCCCGCCCCCCGGTGGCGCCGTCGGGCGCCAGACGGTTGAGCACGTCGCGGTCGAGCACCTCGAAGGTGGCCTCGCCCGCGGTGTCGCTGACGGCGGAGTCGACGACCGTGATCTGCAGGTCGTTGAGCGCGAGGTTGGCCTCGAGGTCCTTCCGCACGGGCGGGAAAGGCTCGATCGGGGTGATGCGCACACCCGGGAGCCGCGTACCGACAAGAGTGGAGAAGACGCCCACGTTGGCGCCCACGTCGACGAAGTGGTCGCCGGGGCGCAGGTAGCGCAGGCAGAACTGGAGCTCCTCCCACTCGTGCACACCGTCGTAGATCGTCCACACCGCGTCGAATTGCTTGGGCCGGGCCGTGATCCGGGTGCGGCCGTCCACGGTCACCACGGCCTCGACGCCGCACCCGCCGCGGGTGCGCCAGTGCCAGACGACGGCCCGCCGCTCGGCGGCCAGGCGACCGCCCTGGTTGGCGGGGTGGCGTGCGATCTCGAGGACCCAGTGCACGGATCGCTTCGCCTTGTGCACGATGCCGTCGCTCACGCGAGGTGTCGAGCAGAACGGATGCGGGCCGATCGAACCGACGGCCCCGACGGCGGGCGCCGGTGACGAGGCTGCCGAGCGCCCTGCGCCCGCTGTTCCCGTTGGTCAAGGCGGGCGTCCTGGGCGTGACCCGGGCCGTGAGCCCGCTGACGAGGCGCCTGCCCTCGCGCGTCCCGCGCCACACCGCGGACGACACTGCCGCCTACGCCCGCGCGCACGCCGACGGCGGCGTGGTCGTGACGGAGGTGGCCGCCGCCATCGACCTCGACCGGCCCCTCCCGGCGGGGCTCCCGCCCGACCACCCCCAGTTCGCCGCCCACCGGCGTGCGCACATTGACGCCGGCGTCGTGGCCCGCGTCCGCAACGGCCGAATGCTGGGCGACTACGCCGCCGTGATCACCGAGGACGACACGCTTCTCTTCGATCTCTCCCCCTACTACGGCGTCCGCCGCGCCTCGCAGCACCCCGTCTTCTTGCGCGTGCGCCTGCCCGAGATGCGCAGCGTCGCGGGCTCGGTCGCCGTGCTCAACACGTGTGGAACCGACAACTACTACCACTGGCTCACCGACGTCCTGCCCCGGCTGGAGCTGCTGCGCCGGGCGGGCGCCGAGCCCGGGGCCTACCTGGTCAACCGCAACACACGGTTCCAGTGCGACATGCTCGACCATCTCGGCCTCACGGCCGACCGTTGCCTCGCCGCCCCCCACCTGCGGGCCGACGAACTGATCGTCCCGTCGCTCCCCGACGCCAACCTCAAGACGCCCCCCTGGGTCGTCCCCTGGCTGCGCGCGCAGTTCCTCCCCGACGACATCGGAGCGCCGCACCGCCGCCTGTTCGTCGGCCGCGGCCGGCAGAAGCACACCCGCCGGCTCGAGAACGAGGCCGAGCTGCTCGCTGCGCTGGGCCCGCTCGGCTTCGAGGCCATCGACCCCGGCGCGATGGCGCCCGCCGAGCAGGTCCGGTGGTTCGCCGAGGCGGAGTGCGTCGTCGGGGTCCACGGCGTGGGCCTCGACGAACCTCGCCTTCGCGCCGCCGGGGTGGGTGTCCTCGAGCTCTTCGCGCCGGACTACGTCAACGAGTGCTTCTGGGCGCTCGCCACCACGGTGGACGGTCTGCGCTACCGCTACCTCGTCGGCGACGGGACGCCGTCCCCGGCCCGGCGGAACCGCGGGGTGGCCTCCGACGTCACGGTCGACCCCCGGCAGGTCCTGCGCCTCCTCGGCGAGCTCCTCTGATCCCGTTCCCCTGCAACCGGGATTGCAGAACGACCGCAAGTTTCGGGCGGCCGTGCCGTTACTGCTCTGAGCGGTGAACGGGACCGAGGAAGGGGGTGACCCCCGCGATGTCTCGCATCGTGGTGCACGACTACTCGGGCCACCCGGGGCAGGCACAGCTGAGCCGGGCCCTGGCCCGCCGCGGCTACGAGGTCACCCACCAGCACTGCCCCTCCTACACCACGGGCAAGGGCTCGCTCGAGCGCGCACCGGGCGACCCGCCGACGCTCCGCTTCGAGGCCTGCGCCATGGAGGGCACCTTCGCCAAGTACTCGGCCTTCACCCGCCTGCGCCAGGAGCTCGCGTACGGGCGCGCCGCCGGCCGGGCCATCGCCGCGAAGGAGCCGGCGGTCGCCGTCGTCAGCAACGTGCCCCTCGTCGCCCACGCCGTCCTGGCCCGGCACCTGACGCGGCGGGGGATCCCCATGGTCTTCTGGCACCAGGACATCTACTCGGAGGCCATCGGGAACGCCGCCCGGGCGCGGCTCCCGGTCCTCGGTCACCTCGTCGCCCGCTTGGCGGACCACCTCGAGCGCACCATCGCCCGCCGCAGCCACGCCGTCGTCGCCATCTCGCCCACCTTCCTCGAGCGGCTCGGGGCCTGGGGCGTCGCCGGCAAGACGACCGTGATCCCGAACTGGGCCCCCATCGACGAGCTCCCGGTCCGGGAGCGCGAGAACGCCTGGAGCGACCGCACGGGCCTGGCCGGCCACCCCGTCGTGCTCTACTCGGGGACGCTCGGCCTCAAGCACGACCCGAGCATCCTCGCCCTCATCGCCAGCCAGCTCGGGGTGTCGCATCCCGACGCCAAGGTCGTCGTGGTCTCGGAGGGCAAGGGCCGCGACTGGCTCGAGGCGTGGAAGCGCGAGCAGCACGCCGACAACCTCGTCCTCCTGGACTTCCAGCCGTACGCGGACCTGCCCGAGGTCATGGCGAGCGCGGACGTGCTCGTCGCCATCCTCGAGGCCGACGCCTCGCGCTTCTCGGTGCCGTCCAAGGTGCTCACCTACCTGTGTTCGAGCCGGGCCATCGTCGGGGTCCTGCCCCCCGACAACTCCGTGGCCGAGATCCTGAGCGACCCACGGCGCCGGCCGCGTCGTCGACCCGGCCGCACGCGACGAGGTCGCCGGCGCCGTGGCCGGGTTGCTCGACGAGGAGGAGCTCTGCCGCGCCATGGGCCGGGCGGGCCGCCTCTACGCCGAACGAACGTTCAGCCCCGAGACGGCGGCGGATGGGTTCATCGACGTCTTCGGGGCGCTGGTGACGCCGGCGCAGGTCCCGCCCGGCGAGCGGGCGGTCGCCGTCGCCCCGCCGGCCCCGCATCCGCCGGTGGCCTCGGGCCGCCGGCAGGCCAGTTGAGCAGGACAGCAAGGTCGTCGTGAGCCGGTCGTTCCTCGTTTGCCTCGCACCGCAGGCGGTCGGGCCGCCGAATTCCAAGGGAGAGATGATCCGATGACGAGTGTGTTGGTGACCGGCGCTGGTGGCTTCATCGGGGGGCACCTGGTGGCCCGCCTCCGGGAACAGGGCGTCGAGGACATCCGTGGCGTGGACCGGGTGCCCCTCGACGAATGGCACCAGCTCTTCGACGACGTCGACAACCACAGTGCCGACCTGCAGGACTTCGCGGCCTGCCGGAGCGCCTGTGACGGCGTCGACACCGTCTACAACCTGGCCGCCGACATGGGCGGCATGGGCTTCATCGAGAACAACAAGGCCCTGTGCATGCTCTCGGTCCTCATCTCGACCCACATGCTCGAGGCGGCCCGCCAGGCCGGGGTGCAGCGCTTCTTCTACTCGTCGTCGGCCTGCGTCTACGCCGCCGGCAAGCAGGAGTCGCCTGAGGTCGAGCCGCTGCGCGAGTCCGACGCCTATCCGGCCATGCCCGAGGACGGCTACGGCTGGGAGAAGCTGTTCAGCGAGCGGATGGCCCGGCACTTCCACGAGGACTTCGGCATGGAGACCCGCGTCGCCCGCTACCACAACGTCTACGGCCCCCACGGCACCTACGACGGCGGCCGCGAGAAGGCGCCGGCGGCCATCTGCCGCAAGGTGGCCGCGGCCGTGCTCAGCGGCAGCCACGAGATCGAGATCTGGGGCGACGGCAAGCAGACGCGCAGCTTCACCTACATCGACGACTGCGTGGAGGGCACGCTGCAGCTGACGGCCAGCGACGTGCGCGAGCCGCTCAACATCGGGTCCGAGCAGCTGGTCACGATCAACGAGCTGGTCGACATCGTCGAGGGCATCGCCGGGGTGACGCTCAAGCGGCAACTACAACCTGTCCGCGCCCCAGGGCGTCCGGGGCCGCAACAGCGACAACACGCTGATCCGGGAGCGTCTCGGCTGGGCTCCGTCCATCACCCTCGAGGACGGGTTGCAGAACACCTACAAGTGGATCGTCGACCGGATGAGCGAGGGCGCCGCCCCCATCACCCGCTGATGCCGACCCCGGTGGTAGCCGCATGAGCGAGCGTGACCACGACCCGGGGTCCGGCCCCGGCATGGCGCGGTGAGCACGCCCGCTCCGTGCCCGCATCGAAGCGCACCACCGCCTCGCAGCAGCGCGTGATGGCCCTGACCGTCATCGACCAGGGCGCGTCGAGCGTGTCGAACTTCGCCCTGGCCTTCCTGGTGGCGCACTACAGCGATGCCCACGTGCTCGGGGTCTTCGCGATCCTGACGACGACCTAATCCTGTCGCAGGGCCTGGTGCGGAGCCTGACGAGCGACTGTCTGCTCACGCGCACGAGACCGACGATGCGGACACGGCCAAGTTCGAGCGGTCCGGGTTCCTGAGCGCCATCTGGGCGCGCTCACCGTGGCGATCGTGCTGCTCGCCGCCAGCATGGTGTTGAGCTCCGAGCTGCGGATCGCGTTCGTGATCTTCGCGCTCTCCTTCCCCTTGATGGCGTGCCAGGACTTCGCCCGCTACATCGGGATCAGCCGGTACAACCCCGCCTACGCCATCTGGCTCGACGTCGCCTGGCTCGTGCTCTTCCTGGCGGCGTACGGCGTGCTGCGCCATCAGGGCCTGGTCTCCCTCCCATGGGTCTACGGCGCCTGGGCCGCCACCGGTTCGGCCGTCGGCGTCTACGCGCTGTGGAACCACCTGTCGCTCCGCCACCCGAGGCAGCTGGTGTCCTTCTGGTTCAGGAGCGAACGCTCCGTCGGGTTCCGCTTCGCCGGGCAATTCCTCCTCTCGAGCTCGTGGGCCTACGTGGTCATCTACCTCTTCGTCCTCATCTTCTCCATCGCCGTGATCGGCCAGTTCAAGCTCGCCCAGCTCGCCTTCGGTCCGATCGCCGTCATGGGGCCGGGGTCCTGACCGCGCTCGTCGCCGTGGCGTCGAAGTCCTTCCGGGCCGACCCGAAGCGGGCCCTGCGCTTCGTCTTCCTCGGCGGCGTGGTGACCGCCGGCATTCAGTTGGTCTGGATGGTGGGCGTCTACCTCGCCCCGGTGGGCAAGATGACGAAGTCCTGGGCCCCGCCTGGCCCGAGGCCCGGCATCTCGTGCCCCTGGTCGGCGTCGGCTTCGCACTCGTCGCGCTGTCGGGCTCCGCCGCGGCGGGCCTGCGCTCCATCCGGGCCGCACGCGAGAACCTGCGTCTCGCCATGGGATGGTCCCGTTCCTCTTACGTGCTGCATGTCGGGGGCGTGGTCTGGGGGGTCAGGCGGCCGTCGCCGGCCTCTGCATCGGCTACGGCATTTACGCGATCGTCGGGTGGGTCCTGCTCGTCCGGGCCGCCCACCGGTCCACCCCCCCGGCGCCCGGCGAAGAGCTCGACATCGTCATGGAGGTGGCGGGCCCTAGGCCGGCGTCAGCCGGGCGAGCAGATCTGGCAGGGTCGCATCCCCGCGACTCCCTCCAGCCCGATCACCCGCAAGTCGTCTGGATGGTGGGCGATGACTGCGCAGTCCGCCCGGTGGTACACCGTGCCCGAGCCCGTCGCGTAATACGTCGTCGGCGTGGCCTCCCCCGATACTGCCGCGGGAGGTCCTGGCTGCACACTCGGTCCCCCCGTCTGTAACGCGGCGGCGATCATCTCGAGCAGGCGCTGTTGCTCCTCATGGTGCAGATCCGCCTGGTCGTACATCCGGTAGAGCCAGTGTCCCCAGAACAAGAGCCCGCCGACCACCATGCAACCGAGCCCCACGAACGACCCGCTGACCAGGTAGGGGATCTGCTGCTGGACGACCCGGGCGTGCGCCGCGCCGTACCACCCGATCATGATGAGGACGACGCCCAGCGGGATGAGGATCGACCCGGCCACCACCTGCCAGCCGTTGCGCAGGTCGAGCCTGCCCTCGCGGGCCGGCTTCTCGGTGAGGCCGCCGCCGTCTCCTCCGCCCCCGTCGACCCGGCGGCCCTCGTCATCCCGGTCCGGCACGTACACCTGATCGAGGTCGTTCGAGATGTCCAACATTCATCGGCTCCTTCCGGGAGCGAACTGCCAGCGCGCCAGCAGCAACAGCGGGTAGGCCAGCAGGATGCAGGCCAACAGTGCGGTGATGGTCCACCCGATCGGCGGGGGGATGCCCTGAATCGGGAACGACGTCGCCGTCGAGGGACTTGCGGGCGGTGATGGGGCGCTCGTGCCGGGTCCCGTCGCACCGAGGCTCTGGGCGCTCGTGCCGAAGCTGCCGGCGCCCGTGGTGCCCGTGTTGCCGCTGTTCCCGGTGATCCCCAGGGTCGAGGGGGCCAGGCTCGTCGAGGTGGTGGAAGGCGTGGCGGCGACCGTCGGGCCGGCGCCCGAGTTCGAGGTGACGCCGGACGCGTTGGCACTGGCCTGGGCCAGGCCGAAGGAGATGGAGGTGGTCGCGGTGTACACCCCCGCCGGCAGGCCGACGTTGCCGAGCTCGGGGATCGGGATCGTCGGCTCACCCGGGATGAACGGGACGTCGAACTGGTGCGTGAGCGAGATGACGAGCCCGCCGGCGTCGGCGGACGCCATCGCCCCCGTCGTGGTCAGCTTGGGGTCGAGCGTGCGGATGCTGATCCCGTCCTGACCCAGGGTCTTGTCGACCGTCTGCTGCAGCTGGGCCGGGCTGATGCCGGCCGTGGGCGCCGAAGACGACGCGATGTGGACGCCCGAGGCGTCGATGTAGGCCGACTGCCCGTCGACCGTGACGGCGCCGAGGTGGAGCGTGGCGGTCGGCGTGCCCGTGGTCCCGTCGGACGTGGCGTTCGCCGTCGAGGTCAGCCCGGCGATGTCGACGAGCCCGGCGATGTCGATCGCGTCCACCTGGGCGGTCGCGGTCGAGGTGATCGACGAGGCGCCCAGCGTGACCTTGTCCGTGCTGCTGATGTGCCCGACGTCGACGAGGCTCTGGCCGGCGGTGGCGGGGATGCCCGGGAGCGACGGCAGGTGGGCGAGATTGGCCAGGGCGAAGTCGGCGACCGTCCCGGTCGCGTCGCCGCCCGAAGGCGACGAGTCGGCGGTGCTCGAGAAGACGGTCGGCGTCCCCGGGGCGGCGCCCGGCGACTGGTCGAAGGAGGCGTGGGCGGGATACCCCGGCGAGGTCGGGAACTTGCTCTCTGCGAGGAGGGGGTCGTTCAGTGGCAGGGCCGGCGCGCCGAAGGTCTTCAGGAGGGTGCCGAGGTCGGCGGCGATGTCGCCGGGGTAGTACGGGGCGGCGAGCGAGTCCACGACGGGCCCGCTGGCGACGGACATGCGGGCGAACGGGACGTCCTCTTCTATGAGGTTCTCGTTGGGCAGCGGGACGACGCCGGGCACGTTGAAGGCGAACTGGCTGCCGATGGCGAGCGCGGTCCCGTTGTAGCCGAGGAGCGACGTGTCCGCGCCCGCCCCCGAGAGCGCGAGGAACGACACCAGCACCGGGGCGATCAGCACGGCCGCGCCGACGCCCCTCCGCCGGCCGGTCACGCCGCACCGCCGAGGTAGGCCGCCGCCAGGCTGCCGGCGCGCAGGTCGCTCGGCTCGCCGACGTCGACGACGGCGCCCTTGTCCATCACGTAGACGTAGTCGGCGAGCTCGAGCGCAGCCTCCACGTACTGTTCGACCAGCAGGAGGCTGGCCCCCGATGCGGCGATCCTCCGCAGTGCCTCGAAGAGGTGCTCGACGACGATCGGGGCCAGACCCATGCTGATCTCGTCGACCATGAGGAGCTGGGGGCGCGCGATGATCGCCCGGGCCAGGGCCAGCATCTGCTGCTCCCCGCCCGAGAGGCTGCCCGCCAGCTGCCGCTGACGCTCACCCAGTACGGGGAAGAGCTCGGTGGTCTCGGCCATGGGGTCGCCGCCGTCTGAACCACCGGCCATGGTCGCCGCCATCTCGAGGTTCTCGCGGACGCTGAGGCTCGGGAAGATGCCCCGGCCCTCGGGAACGTGCACCAGACCCATCCGGGCGATCCGGTAGGCCGGCATCCGCTCAATCGGTCGGCCGAAGTAGGTGATCGTCCCCCGCTCCGCCCGCATGACGCCCGAGACGGTGCGCAGGGTCGTGCTCTTGCCCGCCCCGTTCGGACCGAGCAGCGCCACGACGGCGCCGATCGGCACGGACAGCGACACGTCGCGCAAGGCGTGCACGCCGCCGTAGGCGACCCGGAGGCCGCTGATCTCGAGCGCGGCGTCACAGGACACTGGCGTCCCCCAGGTAGGCGGCCCGGACGAGGTCGTTGCTGCGGATCTCCTTGGGGGATCCGGTGGCGATGACCCGGCCGAAGTCGAGCACGGTCAGCTCGCTGCACACGTCCATCACGAGCGCCATGTCGTGTTCGACGAGCAGGACGGCGGGGCCGTCGTCGGTGGAGGTCACCGTCCGCAGCACGGCGCTGAAGGCGGCGGTCTCGCTGGCATCGAGTCCCGAACCCGGCTCGTCGAGGAGGAGGGCCCGGGGATCGGTGCAGAGCGCCCGTCCCAGCTCGACCATGCGGCCCCGGCCCGTGGAGAGCTCCCCCGCCATGCGGTCCGCGACGGGCCACAGGTCGAGGAGGCTCATCACTTCGTCGACGCGCCTGCGCCTCGATCCTCGCCCCCGGCCGAGCACGCCGCCAGGGTGGGACGACTCCCACGAGGCCAGCAGGTTGTCGTACACGGTCATCCGGGTGAACAGGGCGAGGCGCTGGAACGTGCGGGCCATGCCGGCCCGCCCCCGCCGGTGCGGCGGCCATCCCGAGATGTCGGCGCCGTGCATCAACACCCGGCCGTGGCCGGCTCGCTGGAGGCCGGTCAGAACGTTGAACAGGGTGGTCTTGCCTGCTCCATTGGGTCCGATGAGGCCGACGATCTGCCGTGGCGGGACGGCGAGCGAGACGTCGGTCAGGGCGCTCAGGCCACCGAAGCGGACGGACACGTCCTGGGCGGAGAGGACGGGATCGTTAGCGGGCATGGCTCGGCACCGCGGTCCGGTGTCCCGCAGGCGTGCTCGTGGTCGTCGGACGGGGCAGGGGTCGCAGGACGCCGAGCACGTAGCGCGTCTGGCGCCGGGCCAGTGCGACGGTGCCCTCGGGCTCCTGCGCCAGCCCGATCACGCCGACGGCGATCAGCAGCGGGATGAGCTGGACCACCCTGGTGGGTATCCCCGGGAGGCGGGGGATCACGTACACGACTCCGGCGATCACCGCTCCGGTGATCAGTGAGCGCCCGCCCAGCACCACGAGGAGCAGCAGGCCGAGCGAGGCCGACCACATGAAGTCTTGCGGGGTGATCGCCTGCTGCAGCGCCCCGTAGAACGCCCCGCCGAGTGCAGCGACCATGGCGCAGATGACGAAGACGACCACTTTCGTGACGGTCAGGTTGACGCCGAGGGTTGACGCCGCCAGCGGCGAGTCGCGCACGATGTGCAGACGCCGCCCCACGGGACCCTGCCGGAGCGCATAGGCCCCGACGGCGAGCAGCCCGAACACGATCACCACGAGCTCATAGAGAGATGCGCGCCCGTTGAAATACTCCGGTCGTGGCACCGTGATGCCGGTCAGGCCGCCGCTCACGTCGCTGCGGTTGAAGAAGATGTTGTCCATCACCAGGGCGAAGGCCAAGGTGGCCAGTGCCAGGTACAGGCCCGAGAGCCGGAGGGACACCAGGCCGACGACGATCCCGAGCGGGACGGCGAGGAGCATGCCGACGAGCGCGGCGAAGAGGAAGTGCTGACCGTGCGATCCCGCCAGGTGCCCGGCGGTGAAGGCGCCGACACCGACGAAGGAGAACTGGGCGAGCGAGATCTGCCCGGCCCATCCCGTCAGGACCACCAGGGTGAGGGCGATCAGCGCATAGATGAACCCCTCCGTCACGAAGTTCAACTTGGGGCCGGGGATGGCGAGGGGGACCAGGAGCGCCGCCGCGAACGCTCCCAGGCCGGTGACAAGGTTCCGGTCCAGCCGCACCGCGCCGAACGACCACTGGACCCGACGCGCCGACGTCGACGATCGGAGCGCGGCCAGCCGTTGCGCCACCGCTCCGGAACCCGCCGACTTGAGGCGCCCGCCGAAGATGACGAGCAGGGCGAAGAGAGCGAGGTAGGGGAGTGCCGCCTCGATGTTGGCCACGGTGCCCGAGTTGGAGTACTTGGAGATCACGCTCACCGTGATCCCCAGGGCGAGCCCGCCGACATAGGCGGCCGGCAGTCCGAACAGGATCCCCAGCACGGCCGGTGCGAAGGCATAGATCACCACCAGCACGAGCTGGTTCGCGTCCAGACCCTGGGTGGGGCTGATCAGGATGCCGACCAGAGCGGCGAACACCGAGGAGAGGACCCAGGCCACCCGCCGCACGGCATCGCCGTGCACGCCGATCATGTCGGCCAGGTCGGGGTTGTCGACGACCGCCCTCGTCGACGTCCCGAAACGGGTGCGGCGCAGCAGCGCCCACAGCAGTGCCGCCATCGACAGGGAGACCAGCAGGGTCCCGAGCTGGTCGTAGCCGACGTGCAGGCGCGACCCGAGCACGAACGTCGAGGTGGGGAAGATGGGCTGGAGGTGCTCGTCCTGGGGCCAGATCAGGCTCGCGGCGGCACTCAGTGCGGCCAGGACGCCGAGGGAGACGACGATCACGACCTCGATCGCGGCGCCGCTCAGCGGGCGGAACAGCGCCTCGAGGGTCACCCCGATGACCGGGGCGACGACGAGGAAGAGGATGGGCATCGACACCCAGGCCGTCAGCCCCCAGACGTCGTGGAGCTGCCAGTAGGTGAACGCGCAGAACATGGCGATCGCGCCGTAGGCGAAGTTGAACACCCCCACCGTCTTGTACGTCAGCACCATGCCCATCGCCGCCAGCCCGTACAGGCCACCCCCGAAGATCCCGATGACGACGAAGGGCCAGTATGCGCTCATCTATGACGCCTGCGTCGCCTGTCCGCCGCAGAACAGACCGGACGCGGGCGCCTTCCTGACGAAGTCCGATCCCTTGATCTGGACGTCGACGTCGCAGGTGTAGACGCCGTGCGAGCTGGGCGTGTAGCCCCCGAGGGCCCCGCCGCCCGTCCAGCCCTGCAGCGTGTCGAACTGCTTGACGACGAGGGCGCGGGTCGGGTTGTGCCCGCTCTCGATCAGTGCGTAGACCAGCATCTGCGCCGCCTCCCAGGCGAGGAAGCCGAAACCGCTGGGCGAGTCGCCGGGCTCATAGGTATGCAGCTGCTGCTGGTAAAGCTGGACCATCGCCTGGGGCTCGTTCAGCGGGATGAACGGCAGCCCCACAATCAGCCCCTGGGCGGCCGACTGCCCGGCGACCGACAACATGTCGGGCGTGTAGGCGTCGAATGTGGCGGCGACGTAGGCGGGCGTGTAGGACTGCTGCTGCATCGCCTGGAGCAGCTTGGCGTTGCCCGTGACGTCCATGGTGTCGATGACGCCGTTGCAGCCGTTCTGCTGCATCGACGCGACGTCGCTCTCGAGAGAGGCCGAGGCGGGCGACACTGCGAAGTCGCTGTAGCAGACCGTCCCGCCCTCGGACTGGTACACCTTCTCGAACTGCTGGGCGGCCTGGGCGCTGATGGCGATCGAGTAGGAGAGAAAGGCCATCTTGGTCGGGAAGTACCCGGACTGCTTGGCCAGCTGGTAGACGCCGTTCGAGATGTAGTACGGCCCTCCCGGTGGCGACTGGTCGCAGCTGCCGCCTGCCGGGGACCAGTAGACCGGCTCCTCCGAGCGGTTGCAGTTGATCGCGAACCCGACGTCGGGGATGTTGGCCGACGTCATGGCCGGCACCCCCCCGTTGTCGGCGTCGGAGGTCGACCCGACGAAGGCGAGCACCTTGGGGACGAGGTCGGCGACGTCGGCCGCGTTGGTCGACGCGTTCTGCTGGTCGTCCTCGACCGTGAGCGCCAGTTTGCGCCCGCAGATGCCGCCCGACGCGTTGACGGCCGAGAACAACGCCTCGACGGCTTGGCTGCCCTGGGGGAACGACCCCGTCAGCGGCCCGGTCAGTCCGCTGACGTTGCCGAAGGTGATGGAGGTGGGCGTCACCCCCACGTCGGACGCCGTGTTGCCCGTCGTCCCGGTGCACGTAGCGGCTTCGGCCGCGGGGGAGAAGTTGAAGCCCGCAGACGTCGGCGACGCGGCCGCCGTCGGGACGCTCGCGGCGCCGGGGGCCGCACCGGGAGTGGCCGCCGGCCCGGTTCCGGTCGCGCCGTGGGCGGCGGTCCTCACACCCGAGCCGACGGCGGGACCGGAGCCCACCGCCGCGCCAGCACCGGCGCCGGAGCCAGTCGTCGTGGTCGTGCTCCCGGCCGCCACGGCCGCGTTCTGGCCCGAATCGGTCCCACCGTTGGCGCCCGCGCCCAGGTAGGGACCGACCCGTGCCCCACACGAGGCTGTGATCAGGGACAACACCAGCGCCCCCGCCACTCCCGCCGCTCTCTTGTTCAATGCTGCCCCCCGCGCTCAAGGCATTCACCTACATAACTCGGCCGGGACCACGGGCCTTGCGGCAGTGACTCCCATGCACCCACCCAATACCCGCCGGCGGGCCCGGCTCACCCTCTTCGTTCCCTGACGCTCGTGTCAGGGTTCCGCTAATCTGGAGGTCATGGCATTGCCCAGGATCATCAGTGTCGACGACCATGTCGTCGAGCCGCCGCACGTGTGGCAGACGTGGCTTCCCGAGAAGTGGCGGGCACGAGGACCTCGGGTCGAACGCAAGAAATGGGGCTCGTTCAAACACCTCTCCGGTGCGAAATACGACATGCACGAGGACCCCGAGGGCGAATGGGGCGACGCCTGGTACTACGACGACGAGCTCATCTACGTCCAGAAGAAGTTCGTCGCCATCCCCAGGGCGGCGGTGTCAGAGGACGAGAAGGGCGACCTCGTCTTCGACCGCACCCTGATGACCATGACCGCGACCACATATGACGAGATGCGCAAGGGCTGCTGGGACCGCGACGAGCGCGTCAAGGACATGGCCCTCAACTACACGGACGGCTCACTGCCTTTCCCGACGTTCCCCCGCTTCTGCGGACAGACCTTCTACGAGGGCCAGGACAAGGAGCTCGGCCTCGCCTGCGTGAAGGCGAACAACGACTGGATGGTCGAGGAGTGGTGCGCCCCCTCCGGCGGCTACAACATCCCGCTCTGCCTCATCCCGCTCTGGGACGTCGAGCTGGCCGCGGCCGAGACCAAGCGAAACGCCGAGCGGGGGGTCCGCGCCATCGCGTTCAGCGAGATTCCTACCCGCCTGAAGCTCCCGAGCATCAACAGCGGATACTGGGACCCGCTCTGGCAGGTCTGCAACGACTACGGCGTCACCGTCTGCATGCACGTCGGCTCGTCGTCGTCCAATCCCGTCGCCTCCCCGGATTCGCACCCGGCCGTCGGGGTGACGCTCGGCTTCAACAACGCCATCGCGTCGCTCGCGGACTGGCTCTTCTCAGGCAACCTGATCCGCTTCCCCAAGCTGAAGCTCGCCTACTCGGAGGGACAGATCGGCTGGATCCCCTACGTCCTCGAGCGGGCCGACACCGTCTGGGAGATGCACGACTCGTGGACGGGCGCCAAGGAACGGATCCCCGTCCCGCCCTCGACCCAGTACTACGGCCGCATCTTCGGCTGCTTCACGGCCGACCGCCACGGTCTGCGCTCCCTCGAGGAGGTCGGCGAGGACAACATCTGCTTCGAGACCGACTACCCCCACACCGACACGACGTGGCCCTACTCGGAGGCCTACATCGAGAAGCTGTGCGTCGGCCTCACGGACGAGCAGGCGTACAAGATCCTGCGCGGCAACGCCATCAAGATGCTGGAGCTCGACCGGGTCTAGCCGCCGTCCGACGGGCGGCCACGGCGGCCCACATCGGCGACGGCCGCGACGTCATGGCGCGGCCGGTCGGACCGACGAACGTCAGCTCTTCGTTCGCGTTCCCAGACATCGTCCACCCGCCACTGTGCACCCGCCGATGGTGGTGGAGGCACAGCAGGGCCAAATTCTCGATGTCCGTCTTCCCGCCCATCCTCCAGGGTTTGACGTGATGGGCGTTCGTGAAGGTCGCGTTCGTACAGCCCGGGAAGCGGCAGTGCCGGTCCCGTCTCTTTATCTCGCGGCGCTGGGCGTCGGTCGGATCACGCCGGGCCCGACCCTCGAACATCGTGTGGCCGACGTCGTCGTCGACGGCGATGGTGATGGTCGCGTCACAGGCGATCCGACGGACGGTCTCGCAGCTGATCAGGTCGTCGGTCTCCAGCTCGCCGGCCAGGTCGCTGGTCTCGCCCGACTCGTCGATCAGCGCGTCCAGCGGCACGTGGGCGACGACGAGGTACGGGCTGGCCGACACCGAGCGGCCGCCTGAGGCCCGGACGGTCTCGAGGAGGGCGTCGCAGACCCGCTGGTCCCACGGCGTCTCCCCGTCGGAGGGAATCTTGCGGGCCCGGCTCTCGAGGCACGACCGGACCTCGGCGTAGGAGTCGGCGGGCAGCTGGGCAGTCACGGTGCGGTGGCGGTCGTTGAAGCGGACGAACCGCCGGTCGTGATGGGCGTCGCTCGGGCCCGGCGCCGAGCGGGCCAGCTCGCCCAGCTGGCGCACCGAGCACTCCCCGGCCTGCGCCCGGACCTCGCGGTCCGTCTCGGGCGTCGCCGTGTCCGCGACCGCCCGCAGCTTGTCGAAGGAGAGATCCCCGGCGCACACGCCGGCCAGCAGGTGGGGGAGGTCGAAACCGCGCCGGGCAACGTGGACGTACGTCCGTGCCGTCGGCTGGGAGACCCCGAAACGCTCGGCGACCCAGGGCTCGGTGGACGTGGCGCCCTCGTCGCGGAACGACTCGCGGCGGTCGACCTCGCCCAGGAGCTCGAGGATGCCCCCGTCGATCGCCGCCCGCAGCCGGAACAGGCCGTCGAGCCGGGTGGCCAGCTCCTCGTTGGACAGCGCCGACACAAGAGCGGCTCCGAGAGGAGACCCCACGACCGGCATCTCGATCATCGTCATCACATACTGAACTGTTGCGCCCCGATCGCAGATGTGCGTGCTACTCCAACGACGACAGCGTCGCGTCGGCCAGCGGCCCGTTGGAGCGCAGGGCGGAGATGACCCCCGCCCCCGCCGCGATCGCAGCGAGCACATATGACGTCACGGTGAACGCGTGCTGGGCGCCGGCAGTGCTCCCCGCATCGCCGCCGGCGACCACGAAGACGGTCCCCGTCAGCGCCAGACCCAGGGCCGTCCCGAACCCACGCGTCATGTTCAGCACCCCCGACGCCATGCCGGACTGCTGTCCGGGGGCGGCGCCCATGATGGAGGCGTTGTTGGGGGAGGTGAACAGGCCCATCCCCACGCCGACGGCGGCCAGCAACACCAGGAACACGCCCGTCGAGGGCCGGACGGCCCCCAGGATCGCCAGCCCCCCGGCGACCAGCGCCATCCCACCCACCGTCAGCGGCCGGGCACCGAGCCGATCGGCGAGCCGTCCCGCGAACGGCGCCACCACGCCGAAGGCCAGCGGCATCGCCATCAGCTCCAGCCCGGAGCGAGCCGTTCCGAGTCCCTGCCCCCGCTCCAGGTAGAAGGGCACCAGGAGCAGGACCCCGAACATCACCAGGTACGAGCCGACGCCACTCGCGATCCCGGTCGAGAACTGCGCGTTGCGAAAAAGCCTGAGGTCGAGCATCGGATCCTTGTCCCGGCGCTCATGCCGGATGAAGGCGGCACCCAACACGCCGGCCACAACGAACAGCCCGACGATCAGGACGGAGCCCCAACCCACCTCGGCCCCGAACGAGATCGCGGACAGGAGCGCCACCACCGCCGGAAAGAAGATCGCCAGCCCGCTCCAGTCGAACCGCACGCGGGCCAAGAGGTCGCGGCTGCGGGGCACCAACAGGACCGCGGCCAGCGCGCCCAGGAGCCCGAAGGGGATGTTCACGAAGAAGATCAGCCGCCATCCCCCCGCCGCCAACAGCAGCCCGCCGACCGAAGGGCCCATGGCGAGCCCGAGGGCCTGGGCCGCCCCCTGGAGCCCGATGGCCTTGCCGAGGGCGCGCCCCGGCACGACCAACACGATGATGGCCAGGCTGTTCGCCTGCAGCATCGCCGCGCCGACAGCCTGCAGGGCACGGAAGCCGCACAGTGCTCCGAGCGTCGGGGCGAGGCCGCAGAGAGCCGAGGCGAACGTGAAGATCACGAAGCCGTAGACGTAGAGGAGTTTGTGCCCCCACATGTCCGCGAACCGCCCGACGGCGGTCACCGTGGCGACGAGCACCAGCAGGTACGACAGCCCGACCCAGGTGACCGCGCCCACCGAGGCGTCGAAGGTTCGCTGCAGCGTGGGCAGGGCGACGGTGACGATGGACGCATCGAGCTGGCCCATGAAGGCACCGACGCACACGGCGGCCACCGCGAACCACGGCGCGTTGGGCTGCTCCCGGATCACCCGCGGGCGCCGGGGCTCGACCAGCAGCCGGTCCCAGGTCAACGTCCACGGCCGGGACGGGCCGGGATCGCTGCCCGTCACGTCATATCGAGACGACCGCACTCGAGCGGATGTCACGCGACGACGACCCCACCAGTACCTCGTAACGACCGGGGTCGGTCCGCCATCCGTGCGTGTCCTCGTCCCAATAACGGAAGGCGGCAGCGTCGAGCTCCACTTCCACCGTCTCCCGCTGGCCGGCCTCCAGCCCGACTTTCACGAAACCCACCAGCTCCCGGTCGGGTCGTCGCACGCGGGGCTCGAGCGCGCGCACGTAGACCTGCACCACCTCGGTGCCCCGCCGCGCGCCCTGGTTGACCAGGCGGACCCGCACCCGGTCCGGCGCGATCGTGACGTCCTCGTACGTGATCTCCCCGTAGGAGAGGCCGTGCCCGAACGGGAAGAGGGGAGCGAGCCGTGCGGTCTCGAAGAAGCGGTAGCCGACGAAGACCCCCTCGCCGTAGACGACCCGGCCCTCCACCCCGGGGTACCGGTCACCCTCCATTCCGAGTCCCGCCGGCCCGTCCTCCACCCGGGCCGGGAAGGTGACGGGCAGGCGTCCCGTGGGCTCGGTGGCGCCCGTGATGACGTCGGCCAGGGCGTCGGCCCCCTCCTCGCCGGGGTACCAGGCCATGAGGACGGCGCCGGCGCGCCGGGCCCACGGCAGGTCGACGGGCGAGCCGGCGTTGACCACCACGATCGTGCGGGGGTTGGCGTCGAGGACCGCCTCGACGAGCTCGCGTTGTCGTCCCGGCAGCGACAGGTCGGGCCGGTCGTGCCCCTCGGACTCCCACTCGCCGTTGGACCCGACGACCACCACCGAGACGTCGGCCTCGGCGGCGGCCCGGACGGCCCGTTCGAACTCGTCCCCGGTGTCGGGCGGCGACGCACCGATCTGCGCACCGAGGATGGGGGAGGACGCCGACCGGGGCCAGACCTCGACGGCGAGCTCGTAGGTGTGACCGGCCGCGAGGTCGACGGTGACCTCCACCGGCTCGCTTCCGGCGCCGTAGAAACCGGGACCACGCGACGGGTCCGTGTTGTCGATGAGCACGTCGCCGTCGAGGCGCAGCACCGAGCGCCCGGCGCTCTCCAACCCGAGCCGCCACGCGCCGGCGACGTCCGGCGTGAAGCTGCCGCGGATGCGCACCGCACAGTCGCCTGCCGCCAGGCCCGGTCGTGGCGGACCGATCCACATGATCCGGGCCGCGTGCGCCAGCCCCGCCTCGACGGGTGCGGACGAGGTCGTCGGCGGTTCCGCGCTGTCGAAGTACTCCACCATGAACCCCGCCCCGACGAGGCGCATGTCGATCGGCGGCAGCCCGCGCCCGATACGGCAGCCCACCTCCGAGGTGACGACGGCGCCGGGCAGCCGCTCGGCCAGCGCGTCGGCCATGCGGCGACGCCGGTGGGGCGTCACCTCGGAGCTGCCCCCGCCCATCGCCAGCTGGTCCGCGTTCGGCCCGATCACCGCGACGCTCGTGACGGCGGCGGGGTCGAGGGGCAGGAGCCCGTCGTTGACGAGGAGCACCGTCCCCTCCGCGGCCACCTGTCGGGCCACGGCCCGCCGGCCCGGGTCGTCCTCCTCGAGCTCGTCCGGAGACGTCGACCGTCCCAGGATCCCGACCCGTTCCATCAGCCCGAGGACATGACGCACCTGCCCGTCCAGGACGGACTCGTCGACGAGGCCGTCGCGGACGGCGGCGGCGAGGGTGGGGCCGAACCAGGCGGCTGGTCCGGGCATCTCGAGGTCGAGGCCGGCCCGGGCGGCCGGTGCGGTCGAGTGCGTGCCGAACCAGTCCGACATGACGAGCCCGTCGAAGCCCCATTCCCCACGGAGGATCCCGTCGAGGAGGTCGGGCTGCTCGCAGCAGTAGGTCCCGTTGACCTTGTTGTAGGCGGTCATGACCGCCCAGACGCCGGCCTCCTGGACGGCGGCTTCGAAGGCGACGAGGTGGATCTCGCGCAGGGCGCGCTCGGAGACCTCGGCGCTGATGGTCATCCGCTCGTGCTCCTGGTCGTTGCAGGCGAAGTGCTTGATACAGCACCCGACCCCGCCCCCCTGCACCCCCCGCACGTAGGCCACGGCGAGGCGGGCCGTCAGCAGCGGGTCCTCGGAGAAGGACTCGAAGGTCCGTCCGGCCAGCGGGGTGCGCACGATGCACACCGTCGGGCCGAGCAGGACGTGGACGTTCTTGGAGCGGGCCTCGTCGGCCAGGACCGCGCCGAGGCGGCCCACCAGCTCGGGGTTCCAGGTCGCGCCCACGGCCATGCCGCACGGCAGCGACAGCGAGCGGCGGCCCATGAGGCTGTCGCCCCGCACGCCCGAAGGGCCGTCGGACACCTTGAGGGCGGGGACGCCCAGGCGCTCGACGGGCGGGAGGTACCAGAGGTTGGCGCCGGCGGTGAGGGACGCCTTCTCCTCGAGGGTCATGCGCTGCACCACTTCGTCCACCGTCAATCTCCCTTCACCACGTGTCGACGAAGGGACGGCGGGGCGGTCCCGAGATCGGTCCGGCCGCTTGCAGGGCGTGCACGAAGCGGGCCCGGGTCAGCGCCGGGTCGATCACGTCGTCGATCTCGAGGTGCGCTGCGACGTTCAGTGCCTTGCCGTGCTCATAGGCGCGGAACACCATCGCCGAGTACGCCGCCTCCCGCTCGCCGGGGTCGTCGATGAGGTCGAGCTCGCGGCGGAAGCCCAGGCGCACCGCCCCCTCGAGCCCCATGCCCCCGAGCTCGCCCGTCGGCCAGGCCACCGTGAAGAGCGGGCGGCGGAACGACCCGCCGGCCATGGCCTGGGCACCGAGGCCGTAGCCCTTGCGCAGCACCACGCACGCGAAGGGCACGGTGAGCGACGCGCCCACGACGAACATGCGGCTGACGTGGCGCACCAGCGCGGTCTCCTCGGCCTCGGGACCGACCATGAACCCGGGTGTGTCGCACAAGGACAGCAGCGGCAGCCCGAAGGCCTCGCACAGCTGCATGAAGCGGGACGCCTTGTCGGCACAGCCGGCGTCGATCGCTCCCGCCAGGTGCATCGGGTTGTTGGCGATCAGCCCGACCGGCCGCCCCTCCATGCGCACGAGCGCCGTCACCATGCCCGGGGCGAACGACGGCCGCAGCTCGAGCACCGAGCCCTCGTCGGCCAGGACCTCGACCGCCCGCCGGACGTCGTAGACGCGGCGGCGGTCGGGCGGTACGACCTCGCGCACCAGGTCCTGGTCCGGGCTCGACCAGTCGCGCCGGTCGCCCTGGAAGTACGACAGGTACCGGCGGGCCACCTCGACGGCCTCCTTCTCGTCGGCGCAGAGGACGTCGACCACCCCGTTCGGCACCTGCACCGAGACGGGCCCGACGTCCTCGGGGGCGAACACGCCGAGACCGCCGCCCTCGATCATGGCCGGGCCCCCCATGCCCACGTTGGCGTCGGGTGTGGCGATGATGACGTGGCAGCATCCGAGCAGCGCGGCGTTGCCGGCGAAGCAACGTCCCGACACGACGCCGACCAGGGGGACGAGGCCGCTGAGCGCGCCGAACAGCGCGAAGGCCTCCGTGTCGAGCCCGGTCACGACGGCCATGTCGGTGTCGCCGGGACGCCCGCCGCCGCCCTCGGCGAAGAGCACCACCGGGAGCCGCAGCCGCTCGGCCAGCTCGAAGAGGCGGTCCTTCTTGCGGTGGTTCATCTGGCCCTGGGTGCCGGCCAGGACGGAATAGTCGTACGACAGCACGGCGCAGCGGTCGCCGTTGACCCGCCCGATGCCCGCGATCAGCCCGTCGGCGGGCGTGTTGGCGATGAGGTCCTCGGTGCTGCGGCGCGCCCGCTGGGCTGCGATGGCGAGCCGGCCGTACTCCTCGAAGCTGCCCGGGTCGCACAGGTCCTCGACGTTCTCCCGCGCCGTCCGGCGGCCGGCAGCGTGCCGGCGCCCGGTGGCGGCGGGTCGGCCCGCGTCGAGCGTGGCATCGACCCGCGCCCGCAGCTCGGCCAGCTCGGGCCGGACGCCCGCGGCGGGTGCGTCAGCGACGTCGGCCGCCGGCGCGACGTCGACCGCGGTCTCGGTCATCCGGAGGATCACGTCCCCGGTCTGCACGGCATCGCCGGGGGCCACCAGGACGGAGTCGATGACGCCCGGCGTGGCGGCCTCCATCACGTGCTCCATCTTCATGGACTCGAGCACGACGAGGACGGCGCCGGCGGGCACCGTGGCGCCCGGCGCGACGTCCACCCGGAGCACGGTGCCGGCGAACGGCACCGACAGGTCGGTCAGGCCGGCCACAGGGGCTGGGGGACCTCGAAGCCGACGGGGCTGCCCCACGTGTTGCGGTGCGAGACCTCGTGGACGGGCCGGCGGGGGCCGACGCCCCAGGTGCCGGTGGGGTAGCCGAAGCTCACGGTGCCCGAGAGGATCCAGCCCTCGTCGGTGGGGACGCCGAGGATCTCGAACGTCTCGGCCGGGTGGAAGAACTGCAGCAGCGCGGTGAGGCAGCTCCCGACGCCCTCGGCCCGGGCGGCGAGCATCGCGTTCCACACGGCGGGGTAGATGGAGCCGCCGGTGGGGTCGTGCTGGGAGAACGGGAAGAGGAAGAGCGGGACCTGCTCGAAGTGGTCGGCCAGCCACTGGGCCGAGCGCTGGACCTTGAACATCTGGACGGACGCGGGTGCGTCGGGGTCGGCGCGGGCGGCGTCGAGCTGGTCCTTGTAGACGCTCTTCCACAGCTCGCCCATGGCGTGCTGGTACAGGGGGGCGAGGGCGGCCTTCTTGTCCGGGTCGTCGAGGAGGAGGAAGCGCCAGTTCTGCTGGTTGCCGCCCGAGGGGGCCCGGACGGCCGCATCGAGGATGCGGGCCTGCACGTCGAGGGGGATGGGGTCCGGCTTGACCCTGCGCATGGCGCGGGTCGTGTAGAGGGCCTCGTGGATTTCCATGCGGCCGACCTTACGCTGCCGGCGGCGCTACGGGCCGAAGCCCACCTACCCGATAGGAACGGAAGGACCATTAGCGGGGAGGCTCTGGTCAGGTGCCGAACACATCGGTGGTCGACGCGGATGGGAACGCCCATCTCGACCTCGACCTCGAGCCTCGCGTCTCCAAGCCGCCGCTCCTCGATGCCGCGCTCTTTCTTTACCTAGAGGTGTCGCCGCAGCCCCTCGCCTTCTGATTCTGAAATCGCACCGGGCATCGCAGCTCTGCGCTTGCCGGCCTTTTCTCGTGATGCGACCAATTGTCAAAGGTCTCCTCCGAAATGCCCGAGCTCCTTGGCCACCTGGAGGACCGGTCCGCCGGTCGTGATGACGAGGTTCTCGGCTTCGGGCCGGAACTCCTCGGGGAAGCTCGATGGGCGACCCATCTGGGATTCCTTCCTGCGCGATATTCACACACGATCAGTTGTCCATCAGACCGGGGCAAGACCACGGCCCGATTAGACGAGGCTCCAACGGTGGTTCAATTCGGTGATCGGTGGCAGTCAGGTTGCCGCCGCTCGCAGTCTCTTGTGATCTCCTTTCTCTCGGTCGAAGCTGGTGGAGTGGGGAGGTTGCTGAGGGGGGTGCTGGGGGCGTTCCGCGCCGGCGCAAGGCGATGACGCCCATGATCCTCACCGATCGCGGCGTTCAGCTGAATTCCGGGACGCAGGGTGAGGTCACTCCTTCGACGCTCGCCGCGGTCAACGGCGGGCCGGATCCAAGGCCCTCGGCACCTGGTTGGTTTCGTCGGCACGGGTTTTCGGTGTTCGTGATCGCTGTCTACGTTGGGCTCGGGCTGGCTGCCTACTGGCCCGTCCTCTCGGACGTGTCGGGTCGCCTCGTCTCTCAGGTCTACGGCGACCCGTCTCAGATGGTGTGGTTCTTCGGGTGGACTGCTCATGCACTTGCCACCGGGCACAACCCGTTCTTCAGTTCTGCGGCGAACGCTCCGTACGGGCTGAACCTCGCGCAGATGACCTCTGCACCTCTGCTCGGAGTGTTCTTTGCGCCCCTCACGCTGCTCGCCGGCCCGGTAGCCAGTGTGAGCGTCTGTTTCGTGCTTGCCATGCCAGCTTCCGCCGCCGCCGCCTACGCGGTCCTGCGGCGATGGAATATCTGGGCGCCGGCCGCAGCGCTCGGCGGGCTGGCCTTCGGCTTCTCCCCTTACATGGTCAACGAGGGCAGCCAGCACCTGAACTTGGTGTTCCTCCCCCTGGTTCCCCTGATCGTTGCGACGCTGGTCGAGCTCTTCAATCGGCCGCGTCACCCTCTTCGGTGGGGGGCGGCGCTGGGGGGCCTCGCGGCGGCGCAGTACTGCATCTCGTCCGAGATGCTGGCGTTGACAGCGCTCATGAGCGTCGTCGGGCTGACGATCTGCGGTGCCTACTGGGCGCAGACGAAGCCAGGCGAATTGCGTACGGCCATGGGGCCGGCGATCAAGGGAGGCGCCATCGCCGTCTGCGTTTCGCTGATCTTGCTGGCGTACCCGATTTGGTTCGGGTTCGCCGGTCCTCACCACTACACCGGGCCGACATGGCCCGAGGCCCTTGCGTATGACGCACATCCCAACGATTTCGTGGCACCCACCCCCCTCCAGTTGGTCCGCCCCGTGATGGGAGCAACGGGCGCGAGCCTCTACCGCAATTCGTCTCTCCTTGATGGTGCGTATTTGGGGTGGGGGGTCTTGGCGGTGGTGGCTGTGCTCCTTTGGGTGTGCCGTCGGTCTCCCCGAATCCGCTTGGCGGGGGCCCTGGGAGCGATCTCGGCGTTGCTGGCCTTTGGCAGCCACGCCGACGTGAACGGGAAGAGCGTGCCCCTTCCGTTCCTCGTTCTGACCAAGGTCCCCACGCTCGGCGACATCATCCCCCTGCGCTTTTCCGTGGCCACCGCCGCCTGCATCGCCGCCTTACTGGCCTTCGCATTGGACAGCATCCATCGCGGTGGTGTGCACCGGCCGGAGCTGGTGGGTCGGTGGAAGTCAGCGAACTGGCGCGCAAACGCAGCGTTGTCGGCCGTGTTCTTGGTGGTCGTGGTGACATGGCTGCCGGCGTGGCCGTTTTCGAGCCAATCCGTGCAGCGGTTGCCCTCGGCCGTCGTGACGGCTCTCCCCGCCGGTGATCCGCTTGTCCTCACCTACCCCTACCCACTCCCCGCCGACGACAGCGCGATGTTGTGGCAGGCGGAGGCCGGCTTTCCGTTCCGGCTGTCCGGGGTGTACGCCATGGTGCCCCAACGCGACGGACGGCCCGCGGCACGGGCACCGCTCCTCCACCCCGCCGCGGTTCAGGAGTACTTCGCGGCAGAGGAGACCGGGTCACTGTTCAGCTACCCCAGGCCGTCGCCGAACGTCGACATGGTGGCTCAAACAAGGGAATTCGTGGTCCGCCAACACGTGGACGCCGTCCTGGTGAACCTCTCCGCGACCAATGCGGTCAGGGTGGGGGACATGTTCTCCACTGCCTTGGGGCCTCCGAGGCTCACCAGCGGTGGCTTCGAACTCTGGGTCACGGCACACGCAGACCGACATAGGACAACCGACCGGGTGGGGAAATGAGTCCAACTGCAGCGGAAAGCTTTGACATTCCTAACCGATTTCCCAACAGGGGTAAGGGAGGACCGGCACTTCGGCGCGGGACCACTATTGGCCGGGAACTCGGCAAGAAACGAAGGGAGACGGCCGGCGGAGTCAGACAGGTCATCGTTGACCGCGAGCTCACGTGGAGGCCGGCACTCAGCGGGATCGGTTACGGCCTGCTCCAAATCGAACCCCGGCCGCTCGCTCTATCTCTGGGCTTGGGGCGCGAACATCGGACCTACCTCTCCAACGAAGGGGGTAGCCCAGCCATCGGTGCCAGGTATCTCTATCGGCGAAAGGCGCCCGGCTGGCTCCTGTCCTCTCCGGTCAACGTACCAGCGCAGGGTGCCGAGACTGAGGTGATTCGAGGCCAACCCATGGAAGAGAAGGTGGCCCGCACACTGCTCAGCGCGATCGGTGCTTCCGAAGAATTGGCCGGAGCCATCTTCTGTCGCGACTTCCTGGACCGCAGGTGGTGCTTTCCGATCCCCGATTTCGATCACAGCGCCATCCTCGACGCGATCGTGTGGCGGAAGAGTTCATCCGCGCCAGGTTGGGCATCGTCACCTTGTATATGGGGTTCGCAACCCTCTTGACGCCGGTCCTCACAGGCGGTTGGGTGCATCGGCACCGAACTGGCGCCGGTCCAGATTGTCAGGGTTACCTGACGGCGGCCAGGCACACGTCGGGGTTGGCGTCGAAGCTCTGACCAGGGTTGTACGTGGCGCCGTAGGACCCCGGTGGCGCGATCCACACATGGCCGGCCGAGTCGTACTCGATTACGTAGAACTTCGTGGCGGGGGGTCTCGGCAGGTACGGGCCGCCGCCGCCCGCAGCGGTCAGCGCCCCGAAGTTCGCGCCATAGGTGGCGGCGCTCCACGGCGCCGGTGAGGGGAAGCTGCCCTTCTCCGCCATATAGGCCTGAAGAGCCGTCTCGAGGGCCTGGGCGTCGGCCTGGCAGGCGGCAACCTCCGCGGCCGACCCTTCCGGAATGGCCACGGAGGACGTCGTCGACGTGGAGGTCGTCGTCGGAAGCGACGAGGTCGTCGACGTCGTCGGTGTGGAGGGAGAGCTGCAGGCCGGGACCGTCGCGAGCAGGGTCACGACACCGAGCACGGATCCGGCGACCGCCAGACGCGGGTGCCGCCCGCCTCCGCGCACCCTCGCTGGCGGCTCGTCACCCCGAGGCCTCACGCCCTCAACCGGGCGCCTCGGTCACGCCGTGCTGCCCTCGTTGACGAGCTGCAGCCGCTCCACCGCGTCGATGTACTCCTCGACCATCCCGAGCACCACGTCCTTGGTGCGCCGCACCGAAGTCGCCCGGCCGATGACCTGCCCGGCCGGGTTGAAGTTCACGTCACGGGCTTCCTCGGGGTAGGCGTGGCCCCGGGACACGCAGTCGATGGCGACCATCATCTGCAGCGGCATGCCGAGCGGCTTCGGGTTCCCGGGGGCCTCCCAGGCGTCGGTCCAGTCGTTCTTCAGCAACCGGCACGGCTTCCCGGTGAACGAGCGTGAGCGGACCGTGTCGCGCGACGTCGCCTTCAGGTACGACTCCATCTGCTTGGGCGGCACGTCGGCCTCCTCGACGGTCAGCCACAGCGAGCCGGTCCACACGCCGGCCGCGCCCATCACCATGGCGGCCGCCATCTGGCGCCCGGACCCGACGCCGCCCGCCGCCAGCACCGGCAGGGGGGCGACCGCGTCGATGACCTCGGGCCACAGGACGATGGAGCCGACGTCGCCGGTGTGGCCCCCGCCCTCGGACCCCTGGCAGATGACGATGTCGACGCCGGCGGCCTTGTGGTTGAGCGCGTGCTTCACCGACCCCGCCAGGGCGGCGATCAGCATCCCGTGGTCGTGCACCTGGGCGATCACGTCGTCGGGCGGCGTCCCGAGCGCGTTGGCCACCAGCTTGACCTTGTCGTGACGCAGGATCACCTCGACCAGCGGTGCGGCGGTGGCGGCCGTCCACCCGAGCAGCTCACGCCGGGGGCCGCCCTCGAGCTCGGGCACCCCGTGGTCGGCCAGGATCTTCTTGGCGAACGTGCGGTGCTCCTCGGGGATCATGGCCCGGAGCTCCTCCTCGAGCTTGACCGGGTCCAGCTCGCCCATCCCCTCGTACTTGCCGGGGATGACGATGTCGACGCCGTAGGGGCGGTCGCCCACGTGCTCGTCGAGCCACGTCAACTCCACCTCGAGCTCGTCGGCGCTGAAGCCCACGGCGCCGAGGACCCCGAGCCCGCCGGCGTTGCTCACCGCGGCGGCGACGTCGCGGCAGTGGGTGAAGGCGAAGATGGGGAACTCGATCCCGAGGCGTTCGCAGAGCTCGTTGTGCACGGGGGAGACCTCCGAATTGGGTACCGTCGATGTGGTGGGTGGCAGCGGTTGCCCCTGCCCTCCACGGCAACTAGAACAGATTCTACTTTTATCCGGCGCACCCTGCAGATCCGTCCCCGGGGGACGGCGGGGCGGCGCCGGCACCGACCGCGAAGGGGAGGGAGCAGGCCGCCATGCCGATCCGTACCGAGCCGGTGCTGCCCGAGGACGACTGGCAACTCCGCCTCGAACCTCCCGCGGACGGCTCGGGCATCGGCACCCTCACACTCGACTACCCCGAGAAGCTGAACATGTGGTCCTGGGAGGCGACGCGGCAGCTGGGCGTCCTCGCCGACCGCGCCCGCTTCGACGACCGCATCCGCGTCCTCGTCGTCAAGGCCGAGGGCCGGGCCTTCTGCGCCGGCGTCGACCTCGGCATGCCCGAGGACCGGGTGACCGGGCGCTCGCCCGCCGAGAAGGTGCGCAACTACTACGAGGGGATCCGCTGGGTGCACGAGCGCTTCCGCGTCTTCCACGAGCTGCCGCAGCCGATCGTCTGCGCCGTCCAGGGCTACTGCCTGGGGTTCGGTTTCGAGCTGGCGCTCATGTGCGACATCCGCGTGGCGGCCGACGACGCCCTGTTCGCGCTCCCCGAGGCGCAAGTGGGCGTGTCCATCGATGCGGGTGGCGATCTCCGCCTGGCCCACGAGATCGGTGCCGGCCACGCCAAGCTGCTCGCGCTCACCGGCCGGCGCATCGACGCCGCCACGGCCGAGCGTCTCGGCATCGTCCAGCAGGTCACCACGCGTGACGAGCTCGTCCCGGCCGCCATGGCGATCGCCGCCGACATCGCGGGCAATGCGCCCCTGGCCGTCCAGTCGATCAAGCGCACGATCGACGCCTTCGCCTGGCGCGGGCTGTCCGAGGCGCTCAAGTTCGAGGCCCTCAGCGCGTCCGTGGAGTTCGTGAGCGACGACATGCCGGCCGGGTACGCCGCCAAGGCCAAGAAGCAGCAGGCCGAATTCGAGGGGAAGTAGCCGCCGTGGGACTGCCCGAGCCACCTCCGGCGGGGTCACCGTTCCTCCCCGCCGGCACCTTCGACGGCACGACGGCGATCGTGACCGGCGGAGGCACCGGCCTCGGGCGCGCCATCGCCGTCGAACTGGCCCGCGCCGGTGCGGCCATCGGCGTGATCTCGCGCTCGGAGGAGCACCGGCTCGCAGGCGTGGCCGCGGTCGAGGCGGTCGGCGGCCGGGCGGCGCACGCGCCCGCCGACATCCGCGAGCCCGAGCAGATTTCTGACGCGTTCGACGCCCTCGAGGCCGCACTCGGGACGCCCACGCTCCTCGTCAACAACGCGGCGGCCAACTTTCCGGTTCTCGCCGCCGCCATGCGACCCAACGCGTTCCGCTCGGTGACCAACATCGTGCTCGACGGCACGTTCTTCTGCAGCCAGGAGCTGCGCCGCCGGATCACGGGGCGGGACCTTCCGGGAGGGGCGATCGTCAACATCCTGGCGACGCAGTCCTTCACCGGCGGCCCGGGCATGGCCCATGCCGCGGCCGCCAAGGCGGGCGTCGGCAACCTGACCAAGTCGTTGGCCGTCGAGTGGGCCCCCGACGGCATCAGGGTCAATGCGCTGGCGCCCGGGCTGTTCCCCCACGAGGACATGCGCGAGGACCTCAAGGCACTGCGGCCGGAGGGCGAGTCCGTCGACGCGCGCCGCTCGCCGGCGGGACGCCTCGGCCGCCTGCACGAGCTCGGCTGGGCCGTGACCTGGCTGTGCTCCCCCTACGCCGCCTTCGTGACCGGCCACACGCTGGTCGTCGACGGGGCGAACTGGCTGCGGCGTGACTTCGTGATGCCCGAGTTCACCCCGGTGGCGGACCAGTTGGCCGAGGTGCTCCGCCCGCCGGATTAGGCGCCCGCGGGCTCCTCCTCCTGGTCGGCGAACTGGGTGCGGTACAGCTCGGCGTAGAGGCCGTTGTCGGCGAGGAGGCTGGCGTGCGTGCCGCGCTCGACGATGCGGCCGCCGTCGACGACGAGCAGCTCGTCGGCTTCCCGGACCGTGGAGAGCCGGTGGGCGATCACGAGGGACGTGCGCCCCGCCAGCGTCTCGCGCAGGGCACGCTGCACGGCGGCCTCGGACTCCGAGTCGAGGTGCGCGGTGGCCTCGTCGAGGACGACGATGTCGGGCGCCTTGAGCATGAGGCGGGCCAGGGCCACGCGCTGCTTCTCCCCGCCCGAGAGCCGGTAGCCCCGTTCGCCGATCACGGTGTCGAGGCCGTCGGGGAGCTCGCCGACCAGGTGGCCGATCTGGGCCTGGGCGAGTGCCTCGAGGACGTCGGCCTCACTGGCATCGGGCCGGGCGTACATGAGGTTGGCCCGCAGCGTGTCGTGGAAGAGGTGGGGGTCCTGGGTCACCACGCCGACGACGTCGCGCACCGATGCCATCGTCGCGTGCCGCACGTCGACGCCGCTCAGCCGCACGGACCCGTCGGTCACGTCGTAGAGGCGGGGGACCAGGCTCGAGATGGTCGTCTTGCCCGCGCCGGAGGGTCCCACCAGCGCGACCATCTGCCCCGGGCGCACGGTGAAGGAGACCCCGTGCAGCACCTCGTTGCGCGGGCCCGCCTCGAGCACCGCCACCGACTCGAGCGAGGCGAGCGACACCTCGCCGGCGCTCGGATAGGTGAAGCGCACGTGATCGAACTCAATAGAGGCGTCGCCCCGGGGGATGACGGCGGCGTCGGGGTCCTCGTCGATCATGGGGACGATGTCGAGCACCTCGAAGAGTCGCTCGAAGGAGACGAGCGCCGTCATCACGTCGAGGTTCAGGTTCGAGAGCTGGGTCAGGGGCTGGTACAGCCGGGTCAGGTAGCTGGTCAGCGCGACGACCGTGCCGACCTGGAGCGCACCGTTGACCGCGGCGACCCCGCCGACGCCGTAGACGATGGCCGTGGCCAGGGCCGCGGTCAGTGACAGCGCGATGAAGAAGACCCGGGCGTAGGTGGCCTGGGTGATGCCGATGTCGCGCACCCGCCCCGCCTTGGCCTCGAACGCCGCCGCCTCCGCCTCGGGCCGGCCCATCAGCTTGACCAGCATGGCGCCGCCCACCTGGAAGCGCTCCTGCATGACCATGTTCATCTCGCTGTTGAGGTCGTAGCCCTCCTTGGTCAACGACCCGATGTGCCGGCCGACGATGCGGGCGGGAACGAGGAACAGGGGGACGAGGATCAGGGCGGCCAGGGTGATCTGCCAGCTGAGGAAGAACATCGCCGCGATGACGATGACGACGGTGACGAGGTTGCCGACCACATTGGACAGGAGGTCCGTGAAGGCCTGCTGGGCGCCGATCACGTCGTTGTTCAGGCGGCTGACGAGCGCCCCGGTCTGGGTGCGGGTGAAGAAGGCCAACGGCATCCGCTGGATGTGGCGGAACACCTTCGCCCGCATGTCGTAAATCAGGCTCTCGCCGATGTAGGCGGAGATCCGGCGCTCGGTGAGGCCGAGCCCGGCATCGAAGAGGGCCAGGACCGCCACCAGGATCGCCAGCTCGATCACCAGGGTGGAGTTCTTCTTCAGGATCCCGTTGTCGATCAGGGCCCGCAGGATCAGGGGGTTCACCGCTGCGATGACCGCGCCGAGGATGACGACGGGGATGAAGACGGCCAGGATCTTCCGGTAGGGGACCGCGAAGGTGAGCATGCGCCTCGCCGTGCCCTTCTTGACCCGGTGCCGGAGGACGCTGCGGTCCTGGCGCATGGAGCGCATCCCGGCCCAGCCGCCACCGCCCATGCCGTGGCCCCGCATACTCATGCGTGCAACCTACTGTCGACGGTGCGACGACCTGGTCAGGGGACGACCGCAGGTCCGCCCTGGTGGTGACGCTCGGCGCCCGGCGCCCGGCGCCCGGCGCCGGCGTTCCTAGGCGGTCGGTTGCGGCGAGGGCGCGGTGACCCTGCGGCGGATCAGGGTCACGACGAGGAAGGCCAGGGCCAGGACGGCCAGGCAGCCCACGATCCCGGCCATGACGCCGGAACCGAGGAGGTGTGACGAGGACGTGTTGCCGGCCGGAGTGACCCGGCTGACCAGTTGCGCGTGCAGGCTGCCCGAACGGAGCCTCGTCGTCGCCGACGCGGCGACCGTCCCGACCGCGACCGACCACGCCAGGGCCGCGGTACCGACGGCTGCTGCGAGGAACCGAAAGTGCTGCACGATGGACATGCCTCCCTGGACGAGAATCGGAGGGTGCCACTCCGCACCGCTCACCGATCGCGTACAGAGGTGAAACGGTGGCTGCCACGGCCTCTTACGCCGCACCTTTGCTGCAACCCCCATGAGGTCCCGGATTTCTAACGGTCGCTCGACGGGCCCGGAACATCGCCGGCCGTCGTGACGGGGACCGTGGCGCCGGGCACCCGGATCGGTGGCGTCCGCTCAGTAGGCGCCGGTGCCCCGGGCCATGGTCTTGGGCGTCTCGAACATGATCTTGAGATCCCACCACAGCGACCACGACGCCACGTAGAGGTAGTCGAGCTGCACGAGGTCGCTGCGGGTCAGGTCGTTGCGGCCCGACACCTGCCACAGGCCCGTGATCCCCGGGCGTACCTCGAAGCGGCGTGTGGCCCAGCCCTCGACGTTCGACTCACTCGGGATGAAGGGACGGGGGCCCACCACCGACATGTTCCCCTTGAGCACGTTGATGAATTGCGGGATCTCGTCGATGCCCGTCCGGCGCAGGAACGCCCCGAAGCGCGTGATGCGGCACGTCTCGTCCTGCTTCTTGCGCAGCTCGTGAAGGGGCAGGTCGGCGTCGCCGGTCCCGTCGTCCGCCTCGCCGGCGCGCCCGGCCGAGGTTTCGACGGTCATGGAGCGGAACTTGATGACCGTGAACGGCTGCGCGTCACGGCCGAGCCGGATCTGGTGGAAGAACACCGGTCCAGGCGAGCTCAGCTTCACGCCCACGGCGACGGCGAGGAGCACCGGCGACGTGACCAACAGCACGGCCGAGCTGATGCACAGGTCGAATGCACGCTTCATGAACCCGTCCCATGCACTCAGGTGCGGTTGGGCGATCTCGAGGAAGGGCAAGCCCGACAGGTCGGTCAGCCGTGAGCGCCAGCTGATCAACTCGTAGTAACTCGGCACCATGGCGATGTGCACGAAGTCCTGCAGCTGGCGATAGATGTCGAGCGACTGGGCGGTGAACGAGTCACGGGGCGCCACCAGGATGCGGTGCACATCGAGCTGGCGGCACAGCTCGGGGAGATCCTCCACCCTGCCGATGGCGCCGGCGTCGAGTGCATCCCCGTCGACCGCCCGACCGACCAGGGTCATGCCGGGGTCCTGGCGCACGCTCAACATGATGCGGTCTGCGGTCGTGCCCGCCCCGACGACGAGCACCCGCGTGGTCGTCAGCGCGTGGAGGAAGAGGCGGAGGGCCATGCGCCCCAGGGTGACGATCCCGATGGTGACGATGACCGCCGCGACGAGCTGGGTCGCATAGGGCTCGGTGGTCCCGAAGGCCGCGTGGAGGAACGAGCCGATCGCGAGGGCGAGCACGCAGCCGCAGCCGACGCCGAAGGAGAGCTCGCGCATCTCGAGGAAGGCGCTGGGCTGCAGGCGCCGGTGGGTGACGCGGTACACCCCGCCCATTGCCAGCGCAACGACCACCGTGACGGGGAACATGGAGTCGACCTGCAGGTTGGTGACGAGCTGGCCGGGAGCGTTCACCGGCACGGCGGAGAGCTGCGCCAGCAGGATCAGGGAGAAGGGCAGTGCGATGCAGGCGCAGACGAAGTCGCACGACAGCTGCACCAGGGTGAGCTCGCTGTCGGTGATGGCGCGGGAGGGGGAGGCGGCGTGGGTGGGGCGCCGGTCCTGCCTCCGGCGCGGGGTGGGCGGGGCGAGGGGATGGGGCGCCCCGGTGACGCCGTGCGCCGCCGTGCGCTCGACCACCTTGACCTTGGGATCCGAGATGCTCATCGCCTGCCCCTCACCGAGACTGCTGGGTGCACGAGCGAGCTCGCGACGCCCTGCTTGGGGAACAGCGAACAGCGCACCGACTGTCGGAGCGGCCCGATTTCTTGACGTACCCGCCGAACGAACGCTCGGCCCCGGTTGCGGGTGGCGTCAGGCTGAGCCGCCGACGGCGTGGACACCGCCGTCGACATGGACGATCTCGCCGGTCGTCATGGGGAAGAGATCGCTGAACAGCGCCACGCAGGCCTTGGCGACCGCTCCCGAGTCGTGCACGTCCCAGCCGAGGGGGGCGCGGTCGGCCCAGGTGTCCTCGAACGCGCTGAAACCGGGGATCGACTTGGCCGCCATGGTCCGGACGGGACCGGCCGCCACGAGGTTGACCCGGATGCCACGGGGACCGAGCTCCTTGGCGAGGTAGCGCGCCAGGGACTCGAGCGCCGCCTTGGCCACACCCATCCAGTCGTAGACCGGCCAGGCCACCGTGGCGTCGAAGTCGAGACCGACGACCGAAGCGCCGCCCTCCTGGCCGGCCGCCGACAGGAGGGGCAAGAAGGCGTCGACGAGGGCCTTGAGGGAGTAGGCGGAGATGTTGAGGGCCACGGAGACGTCGTCCCAGTCGGCCGCGAACATGCCGCTGCCGAGGCAGTCAGGGGGGGCGAACCCGATGGCGTGCAGCAGTCCGTCGAGGCGGTCCCAGCGCTGGGCCAGCGTCTCCCCGGCGGCCGCGAGCTGCTCCGGTGACGTCACGTCGATCTCGAGGACGTCGGGTTCGCTCGGCAGCTTGCGCGCCGTCCGCCGGGTCAGCGAGAGGGCTCGCCCCGCCCCGGAGAGGACGATCTCGGCGCCCTCCTCCTGTGCCATCCGGGCCACGGCGAAGGCCAGCGAGGCGTCGGTGAGCACACCGGTGACCAGGAGCCGCTTGCCGTCGAGGAGTCCCACTGCGCCAGCGAGGTTATGCGAAGGTAGGGGCGTGCACGTGGGAATCCTCGGTGGAACAGGCCCGGCCGGGCGTGGCGTCGCGCTCCGGTTGGCGCAGGCCGGCTCCCGCGTGACGATCGGCTCACGCGACGCCGAGCGGGCGGCGAGCGTGGTCAGTGAGGCCCTGGCCCGCTGGCCGGGACTCGACCTGCCCCTCGACGGGGCGGACAACGCCGGCGCGGCGGCGGCCGAGCTCGTCGTCGTGGCCACCCCCTGGGACAGCGCCGTCGCGACCGTTCGGGCGTTGCGGGAGCCGCTCGCCGGCAAGGTGGTGGTCTCCATGGCCAATGCGCTGGTCAAGGAGGGCCGGGAGATGTTGGCGCTGGTGCCCCCGCGGGGCTCGGTGGCCGCCGCCGTCCAGGCCGCCCTGCCGGACAGCCTCGTGGCGGCCGCGTTTCACCACCTGCCGGCCTCGGAAATGGAAAACCTCCAATCGGGGTTGGAAGCAGACGTGCTCGTGTGTTCGGACCACCCGGAGGCGACCGCGGCCACGGTCGCGCTGGTCGAGGGCCTGCGCGGTCTGCGGCCGCTGGACGCGGGCAGCCTGAACCAGGCGGCGGCGATCGAGGCCTTCACGGCCGTCTGTATCACCCTCAACATCCGGCACAAGGCACACTCGACGCTCAGGATGGCCGGGATCTAGCTCGTGCGGCTGTACGACACGGCCCGCAAGGAAGTGGTGGCCTTCGAGCCGGGCCGGCTGGTGACGATGTACTCCTGCGGCATCACCCCCTACGACGCCGCGCACCTCGGCCACGCCGCGGTGTACCTCTACTTCGACATGTTGCAGCGGCGCCTGCAGGACGCGGGCCACGAGACGAAGTGTGTCCGCAACGTCACCGACGTCGACGACGACATCCTGCGCAAGGCGCGCGAGCTCGGCGTGCACTACCTCGACCTGGCCGCCGAGGAGATGGCCCGCTTCGATGCCGAGATGGGCCTGCTGAACCTCCTGCCCGTCTACTCCGAACCGCGCGCCACGTCGGCGATTTCGGAGATCTTGTCGCTCATCGGCGACGCGCTCGAGGGCGGCCACGCCTACCAGTCCGGCGGATCGGTCTACTTCAGCATCGCCAGCTTCCCCGAATTCGGCCGGATCAGCGGGTACGGCCGGGCCCGGATGCTCGAGCTCGCAGCGGAGCACGGTGGCCGGCCAGACGATCCCCACAAGCGCGACCCGCTCGACTTCGTGCTGTGGCAGCCGTCGCTCCCCGACGAGCCCGCCTGGGAGTCGCGCTGGGGGCCCGGCCGGCCGGGGTGGCACATCGAGTGCTCGGCCCTCGTCTTGCGGGAGCTGGGCGAGACGATCGACATCCACGGCGGCGGGCGGGACCTCGTGTTCCCGCACCACGAATGCGAGGCTGCCCAGTCCGAGTCCGTGACGGGCAAGCCGTTCGTGCGCCTCTGGTTCCACGTCGGACTCGTCGGGCTGGACGGGACGAAGATGTCGAAGTCGCTCGGCAACCTCGTGTTCGTGGGGGACCTGTGCAAGGAGTGGGACCCGGCCGCCGTGAGGTTGGCCCTGCTCGGCCACCACTACCGCGAGGACTGGGACTGGCGCACCGGCGAGGACATGACGGCGGCGGCGACCCGGCTGGCACTGTGGCGGAGCGCCCCCGCCGACGATGCGCGGGGGACCGCCAGCGGAGCGCAGGGGTTGTCGGCGGTGCGGGCCGCGCTCGACGACGACCTCGACACGCCCGGCGCGCTGCGTGCCCTCGACAAGGAAGCCGCGGCGGGGCGACCGGTCATCGCCGGCGCCCGCCTGCTCGGTATCGCGCTCTGACCGAACGATGGGTCGGGACCGCAGGGGCGGTCCACTACCCTTGGGGCACCACGAACGGTGTCCGGACCAGGAGAGATCCGCCGGCTGAGCAGGAAAGGGTGCACGATGCCAGGCGTCATCTCGGTTGGCCTTCCCGACGGCTCGACACGGGAGCTGGCCGAGGGCACGACGGCGGCCGAGCTCGCCCAGGCGATCGGCTCCCGGCTGGCCAAGGCGGCCCTGGTGGCCACCGTCGACGGCCGGGAGGTGGACCTCGACACACCGCTGCCCGACGGCTCCACCGTGTCGATCATCACCGCGGACACCGAGGCCGGGCGCGAGGTCCTGCGCCACTCCACCGCCCACGTCATGGCCCAGGCAGTGCGCCGGCTGTGGCCCGGCGCCAAGTACGCCATCGGGCCTGTGATCGAGAACGGCTTCTACTACGACTTCGAGCTGCCCGACGGCGCGCATTTCAGCGACGACGACCTGGGGCGGATCGAAGAGGAGATGCGGGTCATCATCAAGGAGGATCAGCCCTTCGTCCGTCACGAGCACGATCTCGAGGAGGGACTGGAGATCTTCGCCGACCAACCCTTCAAGGAGGAGATCATCCGGGCCGTCGGGTCGGGGGCCGAGGAGGTGGACGCGGCCGGGGCGGTCGTGAGCACCTATCGCAACTCCGACGCCTTCATCGACCTCTGCCGGGGACCGCACGTGCCCTCAACGGGGCGGCTGGGCCATTTCAAGTTGATGCGGGTCGCCGGCGCCTACTGGAGGGGCGACGAGAAGCGCGAGCAGCTGCAGCGCATCTACGGGACGGCGTGGGAGTCCGAGAAGGCGCTGGCCGCCCACCTGCACCAGCTCGAGGAGGCCGAGCGGCGAGACCACCGCAAGCTGGGCGCCGAGCTCGACCTGTACAGCTTCCCCGAAGAGATCGGCTCGGGGCTGGCCGTGTTCCATCCGAAGGGCGGCACCATCCGGCGCCTCATGGAGGAGTACTCGCGCCAACGCCACGTCGAGGCGGGCTACGACTTCGTCAACTCCCCCCACATCACCAAGAGCGCTCTCTTCGAGGAGTCCGGCCATCTCGACTGGTTCGCCGACGGGATGTACCCGCCGATCGAGCTCGACGGGGGGACGCAGTACTACCTCAAGCCGATGAACTGCCCGTTCCACATCCTCGTGTACCGCAGCCATCAGCGCTCCTACCGCGAGCTGCCGATGCGGTTGTTCGAGTTCGGTTCGGTGTACCGCTACGAGAAGTCGGGAGTGCTGCAGGGCCTCACCCGCGTGCGGGGCATGACCCAGGACGACGCGCACATCTTCTGTACGCGCGAGCAGATGGACGCCGAGCTCGTTCGCACGCTGCACTTCGTGCTCGACCTGCTGCGCGACTACGGCCTCAACGACTTCTACCTCGAACTGTCGACCAAACCCCCCGGCAAGGCAGTGGGATCCGACGAGGAGTGGGAGGTGGCGACCGAGGCGCTGCGCACCACCGCGCTGGAGATGGGGCTCGATCTGGTCATGGACGAGGGAGGTGGTGCCTTCTACGGCCCCAAGATCTCGGTCCAGGCCCGCGACGCCATCGGCCGCACCTGGCAGATGTCGACCGTGCAGCTCGACTTCCAGCTGCCCCAGCGCTTCGGGCTGGAGTACGTCGGCGCGGACAACGCCCGCCACCGCCCGATCATGATCCACCGCGCCCTGTTCGGGTCGGTGGAGCGGTTCATGGCCGTGTTGATCGAGCACTACGCCGGGGCGCTGCCGACCTGGCTGTGCCCCGAGGAGGTGCGGGTGATCCCGGTGACCGACGCCCACGCGGACTACGCCCAGTCGGTCGTCGAGGCCTGCAGGGAAGCCGGCCTCCGGGCCACGCTGGAGACCAGCGGCGAGAAGATGGGCGCGCTCATCCGCAAGGCCAGGGTGGCCAAGGTCCCCTACGTCCTCGTGGTGGGTGACGAGGACGTCGCCGCCGGCACGGTCGGCGTGAACCGGAGGGGCTGGGACACCAAGCCCGAGCACGGTGTCGCCCTCGACGGATTCCTGGCGGAGGTCACCGAGGAGGTTGCCCGTCGCGGCCTGCCCGAGGACCGGGCGCCGACCGCCGCACCGGCGTGAGCGGGGGCGCACCGCGGTGAGCCTGGAGCACCTGTGGGCCGGATGGAGGCGCGACTACATCGTGGAGGCGACGGCACGCGAGCGGTCGGGTGATCAGGCGCACGACGCCGCCGGCTGTGTGTTCTGCCGGCTGGCGACGAGTGGTCCGCCGTCCGAGGAAAACCTGGTCGTGTGGCGGGGCGAGCTGACCTTCGTGGTCATGAACGCCTATCCCTACGCCAGCGGGCACGTGCTCGTATTGCCGCTGCGCCATGTGGGGCCACTGTCCGGGCTGACGCCGGCCGAGTCCGCCGAGCTGTGGTCGGTGACGCAGGAGGCGGTGTCCACCATGGAGGCCGCCTACGAGCCCGACGGGCTGAACATGGGTGCCAACCTGGGCCGGGCGGCGGGCGCCGGGCTGCCGCAACACGTCCACCTCCACGTGGTGCCGCGCTGGTCGGGCGACACCAATTTCATGACGTCGGTCGCCGACACGCGGGTCATGCCCGAGACGCTGCAGCTGTCGTGGAAGAGGCTCCGCGACGCCTGGCCCCGCTAACGACCCGCCGGACGGCACCGGCGACGACACCGGCGCAGCTGCCGGTGTCGCGCCGCCGTCCGCGGCCAGGACCCGGCTGAGGCGATACCTCCGGCGCGCCTGGCCGGCTCTCCGGATCGCCATCGGCTTCGGCCTGGTGGCGATCGCGATCTGGGTGGTCTCCTCCAAGAGGACCGAGCTCTCCGGTTTCTCCACCATTTGGCGGAGCTTCGACTGGTGGTGGGTCGCGCCGGCGGTCGTCGCCGAGATCGGCTCCTACGCAGCTTTCACCGCCATGCAGTACGAGCTGCTCAGGGCGGGGCACCTGCGGCCCCCGGTCAGCCCCCTGTTCAAGCTGTCGTTCGCGTCGCAGGCGATCACCAACTCGCTCCCGGTGGGGAACGCCGTGGCGTCGGTCTACGGCTTCCGCTGGTTCCGGCGCTTCGGCGCCGACAACACGCTCGCCGTGTGGGCCCTCGCCGGCACCCTGGTCGCGGCCACGGTCAGCCTGTCGCTGGTGGCCATCTTGGGCCTGGGCATCGCGGCCAACGAGGGCGCGTCGCTCGACCTGGTGCCGGTCCTCATCGGGACGTTCGTGGTCATGGTCGGCATCGGCTCCTTGTTCGTCTACGAGCGACCGCTGCACGCGGTGGTGGCCGGCATCCTGCGGCTCTCGGTCATGCTCACGCACCGGCCGCGGGGGGACACGACGACACAGATCGATCGGATCATGGCCTGGATGACCGCCGTCCGGCTCAGCTGGACGCAGATCGGTTGGATCGTGTTCTGGGGGACGCTCAACTGGCTGCTCGACTGCGCCTGCTTCGCCATGATGTTCGTGGCCATCGACGCGCCGATCCCCTGGAAGGGGCTGCTCCTGGCCTACGGCGCCGGGCAGCTGGCTGCGACACTCCCGATCACGCCCGGAGGGCTCGGCGTCGTCGAGGGCTCCATCACCGTGGCCCTGGTCGCCTTCGGCGGTGCGGAGGCGAGCACCGCCTACGCCGTGCTGCTCTACCGCGTCATCAGCTTCTGGATGATCCTGGTGATCGGCTGGGCCCTGATCGGGCAGCTCGCCCTCCAGGTGCGGCGCGGGCGCTGGCCGCGCCAGGCCATGACGAGCGAGGTGGAGGCCGGGCCGGTGGCCTACGAGCCCGCGATCGTGGGCCCGGTGCCGAGCGTGGAGATGGCCGAATGAGGGCGAGTCCCGCGGGCCGGCCCGTCCGGCGCTGGCGAATGACGGTGGTGGCGGCGAGCCTCGCCATCGCGGCGTCGTTGCTGGCGAGCTGCTCCGCGGCCCGGACCGGGCAGGGCACGACCGCCGAGTCGTGTTACATGGCGCTGCCGACTGCGAGCGAGGCCGTGGGGGACCACGGGCACCTGGCGGGCGTCAGGAAATTCACCTTGTCGGGGCTGCACGGCGTGGCGCCGCGCCTCTACGAGCGCCTGGCCGACGAGGTGCCCAGGGGCCAGGCCGTCTGCGTCGTCGGCTACACGGGGAAGTTCGACGCCGCCATGGTGTCGAAGCCCCTCGGTCGCCCGACCGGCACGCTGGCCGTCGTGGTGGTGACGACGCCGGCGAACCGCCTGCTGGGCACGCTGATCCTGACCAAGATCCCGGTGCGCTTCCAGCACCTCTTCTGATCGACCGCCGGGCCATTCGCCCGGCGGGGTCAGCCCTCGAGTTTGGGGATCGACGCCATCAGGTGGTCGGGTACGGCGTCGTAGTGGTCGTAGGCGACGCTGAAGGACCCGCGGCCACCGGTCAACGCGCGCAGGTCCACGGCGTAGCGGGTGAGCTCCGCCGTGGGTGCGGTGGCGGTCACGGTCTGGTAGCCCTCGTCCTCGGCCGGATCCGTCCCGACGATGCGGGCCCGACGCGAGTGCAGGTCACCGAGCACGTCGCCCTGGCACTCGACGGGGATCGTGACCTCCAGGCGGGAGACGGGCTCGAGGACGATGGGCCCCGCCTCGGCCATCGCCGCCTTGATCGCCAGCGCCGCCGCCATCTTGAAGCTGACCTCGTTGGAGTCGACCGAGTGGGCCTTCCCGTCGTCCACGGTCACCGAGATGTCGACGACCGGGTAGCCGTACATGCCCCCGGTGCCGAACGTCTCGAGCACGCCCTTCTCCACCGCCGGTATGTACTGGCGGGGGATCGCCCCCCCGACCACCTCGTCGCGGAACACGAAGCCCTCGCCGCGGGGGAGCGGCTCGAGGCGCAGGTGGCAGACGCCGAACTGGCCGTGGCCGCCCGACTGCTTCTTGTGCTTGCCCTCGGCGTGAGCCGGCCGCGTGATGGTCTCGCGGTAGGCGATGCGCAGCTCCTCGCGCTCGACGTGCACGTTGCACTTGCGATCGAGTCGCTCGAGGGTGACGGCGAGGTGCACCTCGCCGCTCACGCCGAGAATGGTCTGATGCGTCTCGTCGTCGCGGGTGACCGTGAGCGAGGGATCCTCGTCGCACAGTCGCTGCAGGCCCGACATGAGCTTGTCGTCGTCGGCCCGCGTTGCCGGTTTCACCGCGACCTGCAACGCCGGCGGCGGCAGTGCGGGCGGCGGCACGACGACGGGCTGGCCCTTCGGGGCGAGCGTGTCACCGGTGCGCGTCCCGTTCAGCCGGGGCACGGCGACGAAGTCCCCCGCCGCGATGCTCGTGGCCGGGGCGGTGGCGTGGCCGGCGATGCTCTGGAGCGCGTGCAGCCGCTCCTCCTCCTTGGTGCGCGAGTTGACGAGGACGGCGTCGGGCTGGAGCGTGCCCGAGACGACCTTGCAGAGCGACACCTTGCCCGTGTGGCTGTCGTTGATCGTCTTGGTGACCGTCAGGACGGTCTGGCCCGCGGGGTCCGAAGGGATCTCGACCGTCTCGGTCCCCGCGGTGGCGAGCACCGGTGGGCGCGAGGTGGGACTGGGGCACAGCTCCTCAATGAGGCGCGCCAGCCGGTCGACACCGACCCCGCTCGTGGCGGAGCAGCACAACACCGGGAACACGCTGGCCGAAGCGACGCCCCCCGCCAGGCTCTTCTCGAGCTCGGCGTAGTCGAGCGTCTCACCGTTGAGGTAGCGCTCCATCAGGTCGTCGTCGCCGACCACGATGCCCTCGACGAGCTGCTCGTGCACAGTGTGCTCCTCGTCGACGAGTTCGTCGGGGATCGGTCCCTCGTGTCCCGACGGCGGAACGGTCCCGTCGACGGCCGAGGCCGCGGCGGGGGTGTCGTAGTGCGTCGCCGTGTCGTCGAGGAGGTCGATCACGCCGTGGAAGTCGGCCTCGTGCCCGATGGGGAGCTCCACCGGCGCCACGCCGGCGCCGAAGCTCGCCCTGATCTCGGCCAGGGTGCGGTCGAAGTCCGCCCGCTCGCGGTCCAGCTTGTTGATGACGACGACGCGGGGCACGCCGAGACGGCCGGCGGCGCGCCAGGCGTCCTCGGTCTGGGCCTGGACGCCGTCGGTGGCGCTGACGACCACGACGGCGAGATCGACGTTGGTCAGGGCGGTGATCATCTCGCCGGCGAAGTCGGCGTACCCCGGTGTGTCGAGCAGGTTCACCTTGACCCCGTTGACCGTGAACGGGGCCATGCTGGTCGAGATCGACAGCTGGCGCGAGACCTCCTCGGGCTCGAAGTCCATGACCGTGGTGCCCTTCTCCACTGACCCCCGTCGGGCAACGGACCCCGTGGCGGCCAGCAGGGCCTCGGCCAGGGTGGTCTTGCCGGCACCGTGGTGCCCGACGAGGGCGACGTTACGAATTGCGGTCGGGTCGTGTGGCACCTGGTCCCTCCGTCCGTACAGCCGGCTCACAACTAGCTCGGGACGCCGAGTGTACGACCGCTCGTCGGCACATGCTCGGGCGCGGCCGTGTCAGCGCCTGGCCACCGGCGCCGGCCCCGGGTCCGTCCCGCACGCCGGATCCCAGCTCAGGACCGCTCGCCACCCGACCGCGCCGCAATGGCGTCGTCGTAATCGTGGCGGATGGAGAAGCGGACGAAGAGGCCGAGCGTGTCGATCAGGAGCAGCCACACCGCCTTCAGGGAGATCGTGCTGCCGAACCTCTCCTCAATCGCCACCGGCGCCTCCACGATCTGCGAGTAGCCCAGGCTCCGGGCCAGGACGAGGAGCTCGAGGTCCAGTGCGAAACGGCTCTCACGCAGCATCGGCAGGACGGCCGCGATCACCTTGCGGTCCACGATCTTTATCCCGACCTGGGTGTCCTTGACGTTCAGGCGGAACAGCAGATGGATGAGGCGCTGGTAGCCCCAGGAGTACAGCCGTCGCAGCGGGGGATAGTGCACCGAGGAATCGGGGTGCCGCTTGCTCCCGATGATGATGTCGGGCTCCATGGACCGCATCACGGAGACGAACGGGGCCAGGAACTCCGGCGAGATGTCGCCGTCGGCGTCGATGAAGCCGAGATAGCGGCCCCGGGCCATCGCGAGACCGGCCCTGAGTGCGCGGCCCTTGCCCACGTTCCGGTCGAACGAGATGCGCCGCACGACGCTCTCGGGGAAGCCCTCCAGCGTGAAGGGGCTGCCGTCGGTCGAGCCGTCCGAGACGGCGATGATCTCGAAGGTCATGCCGGACGCATCGAGCACCCGCACCATGTGGGCGACGGTCCGGCGCAGCCGCCCGCCCGGGTTGTAATAGGGCACGACGATGGAGACGTCGAGCGTCGGGTCGGGGAGCATGGTGACGTGCGGATCGGGCTTCTCCGTCCCCGCCGGCCCGGGCGTCGGGACCGTCACGTCAGCGGCCTGCCGTGTGCCCAGCTCGCGGGGAGGGAGACCGGGCGTCCGCTCCGCAGCGTGGCATCTCGACGGTCGAGGCTACCCGAGGACCCGTCCGTTCCGGCACGCGTGGGGCGAGGACGGGCCCGGGCCGGCCCGCGACCGGGAGGGCGTGGACCAGGGGCTCTGCGGGCGATCCGGCCCCGGAGGGGCGCCCCGCGGCGCTGACGGAGGGTCTCTGGCGCCCGGGGTTTCGGGGGCTGGATGGTAAACTTTGCCCACAGCGCCCCCCTGCTCCGGGGCGGCGCACGACGAGGAGTTTCATGTTCGACGGTCGTTGGCGCACCGCCGTCGACCGGACCACCGGTCCGGTCGGCCAGGCCCTCCACCGCCATGGCATCACCGCTGACGTGCTCACCGCCACCGGACTGGTCTCCGCGACCGCGACGGCGGTCCTGGTGGCGACCGGCCACCTCTACCTCGCCGTCATCTTCCTGATCATCACGGGTCTGCACGACCTGCTCGACGGGCCGGTGGCCAAGGCGGCCGGCACGGCCTCGGTCCGGGGCGCCTTCTTCGATTCGGTGACCGACCGCGTCGCCGACGCCGTCCTCATGATCGGGTGCGCCTGGTATCTCCTCGACCGCGGGGAGGGCCACCTCGCGCTTCTGCCCATGGCCATCCTGGCGGTGACCGCGCTCGTCTCCTACGAGAGGGCGAAGGCCGAGTCGCTCGGGCTCTCGGCCAAGGGTGGCCTCATGGAACGGGGCGAGCGGATGTTCCTGCTGGGCGTCGCCTTCCTCAGCACGGCGATCTTCGTCCCGGTGCTCTGGGTCCTCTTCGTCCTCGTCACCATCACCGCCGTTGCCCGATTCGTGAAGGTCTGGAACGCGGCGTCGGGCCGCGACCGGGTCATCGCCCGGCGCATCGAGGCCTGGCGGGACGGACGGGTCGATTCGCGCTGGCGGGCCTGGCGCGAGGGTCGCCAGAACGACGGCGTGCCCCGCCGGGAGGTCGCCAGGTCCAGGACGTCGGGAGCGCCCGTCGGGCGGTGGCGGGCCCGGCGCCAGGAGGCGCTGAGCAGCCGCTCCGGGCGGACGCTGCGCGAGCGCCGCCGCGTCGACAGGGGGCACGCCGACGGCACCGCGACCCCGCGCCGCATCACCGGCCGCCGCACCCCTCCCGCATCCTGAGCCGGCGCCCGTACGCAGCGTGAGCTGGCGCGACACGAGCCGCTACGTCACGTACCGGGGTCTCGGCGCGGCCATGGGTCACATGCCCGAGCCCCTGGCGGACGGTGTGGCGCGCGGCGTCGCCCGCGTCATGGCGCTGCGAGGAGGGAGCGCGCTCGCCATGAACGAGCGCCACATGCGGCGCGTGCTCGGCAGCGAGTGCAGCGATGGTGTGGAGCCGGACCCCGCGCTCGTGCGGCGCTGGAGCCGGCGCACGTTCGATTCCTACGCGCGCTACTGGGCCGACGGCGCGCGCCTCCCGTACGAGAACGAGGCAGGTGTGCGGGCCCGCTTCCGCCTCGAGGAGGGCGAGGATCACCTCCGGGCTGCCTTCGCGCTCGGTCGCGGCATCGTCATGGCACTGCCGCACGTCGGCAGCTGGGAGTGGGGCGGCTATTGGCTGGCCCTCGAGGGCATGCCGATGACCGCCGTGGTGGAGCGGCTCGAGCCCGAACAGCTCTTCGAGTGGTTCGTGGCGCAGCGCGAGGCGATGGGGCTCACAGCGGTGCCGCTGGGCGACGGGTCGGGCGCGGCACTGCTGCGGGCACTCAAGGACGGGAAGATCGCCGGGCTGGTCAGCGACCGTGACCTCGCCGGCAACGGGGTCGAGGTCGAGTTCTTCGGCGAGCGCACGACGCTTCCCGGCGGCGCCGCGACGCTTGCGCTGCGCACCGGCGCGCCGCTCGTGCCGGTCGTCGTCTACTCGGGGCCGGGGAATTGGCACACTGGCGTCGTGCACGCGCCGATCGACGCCACTCGCAGCGGCTCCCTGCGCGACGACGTCGCCCGGGTGACCCAGGACCTGGCCCGTGTCTTCGAACACGACATCCGCGCCCGTCCCGAGCAGTGGCATCTCTACCAAGCGAACTGGCCGAGTGACCCCCGGTGAAGGTCGCCATGCTCTCGCCGTATGCGCTGACCCGCCCCGGCGGGGTGCAGGGGCAGGTGATGGGGCTGTCGCGCGCGCTGCGGGCCCTGGGTCACGACGTCACGGTTCTCGGTCCCGCCGATGCCGGCGAGACGGTCCCGGCGGGGGCCGGCGAGCACTTCGTGATCGGTCGGCCGACGGCCCTGCACTCCAACGGGTCGGTGGCCCCGGTCGCGCTGTGGCCGACCGCAGCGGCACGGGTGGAGCGATTCGTGCGCTCGGGCGGCTTCGACGTGGTGCACCTCCACGAGCCCCTGGCGCCCATGGCCGCCTACGGCCTGGTGCTCACGGCTCCGCTCCCGATGGTCGGCACGTATCACCGCGCCGGCGTGAGCCGCTGGGTCCCCCTGCTCAAACCACTCGCCGAGCTGGTGGGGCGCCGGCTGCAGATCCGCGTGGCGGTCTCGGAGGCGGCGCGCGAGACGGGCCTCCGGTCGGGCGGCGGCCAATTCGAGGTGCTCTTCAACGGTGTCGACATGGCGCGCTTCGAGTCGGCCGCGCCATTGCGCGACGAGCAGGGCCGCCCGACCGTGCTCTTCCTCGGCCGCCACGAGGGTCGCAAGGGCCTCAACGTCCTCCTCGATGCGTTCGCCGTGCTGGAGCGCCCCGCCGTCCTCTGGGTGGCGGGCGACGGGCCGGGGGGCGAGGTGCAGCGGCGCCGCCATCCGGGCTCCGACCGGGTGCACTGGCTCGGCATGCTGAGCGAGGACGAGGTGGCGGCGCGCCTCGCCGGTGCCGACGTGCTGTGTGCCCCGTCGCTGCACGGGGAGTCCTTCGGGATGGTGCTCCTCGAGGGCATGGCGGCGGGCTGCGCGGTCGTGGCCTCGGACATCGATGGCTACCGGGCGGCCGCAGGCGGGCACGCCGAGCTGGTGCCCCCCGACGACGCCCCCGCGCTGGCCCGTGCGCTCGGGGCCGCACTGGCCGACGCCGTCGAGGGGAGTGGGCGCTCGGCGCCCGAGGCGCGCAAGGAGGCGACCGAGTACGCCCGGGGCTGGTCCATGGACGCGCTGGCCGAGCGCTACGTCGACGTGTACACGCGGGCCGTCGATCTGTTCCGTAACCCCTGACGCAAGCCCCCTCCTGGGGTTCTGCGGGTCGTCGAAGGGCATCCGGCGGTGCCGTAGGCTGGCTGCCCCATGGCCGATCAGAGCGACACGTCCGGAACGCCGGCCCGACCCGCGGGAGGTGCCGGTGGTGGTGGTGGCTCCAACCGGAACCGCAATCGCAACCGGAATCGAAACCGGAACCGGTCGGGCGGGAGCGGCAGCGGGAGCGGGGGCGGCAGCGGGGGCGGGAGCGCCAACGCACAGAAGAAGGGCCAGGGCGGGGGCGGCGGAGGATCGGGTGGCGGGGGCCAGCGCCCCTCGGGCCAGCGATCGGGGAAGGGCGGCAACCGGTCCCGCCCGCGATCGGGGTCGGGGTCGGGGTCGGGCGGCCGACCGCGCGGCAACGAGGCGAGCCGCGCCGTGGCCCTGGCGCCGCCTCCACCGCTCGAGCCGCTCGAGGTGCTCCCGAGTCTCGGCGCACCGCAGGTCTACCCCGGCGAGGTGGCGGCCAACCGTCGCCGCGCCATCGTGCTGTGCGCCTGGGCGGCGCTCATCCCGGCGCTCCTCCTGGGCGCGCTGCTCTGGGCCGCGGTCTCGCTGATCGCCGGCATCGCCGGCTTCGTCGTGGCCGCTGCGGCGGCCATGTACGGGGCGTGGCGGCTCGCCCCGGCGGTGGCGCTGCGGCGGATCGGGGCCGTGCCCATCGACGAGCACGACGACCCCCGTCTCCACAACGTCACCGAGGGATTGTGCGCCACCTTCGGTCTGAGCATGCCGTCGCTCCACCTCGTCGACGACGACGTCCCCAACGCCTGCGCGCTCGGCCGCGACGCACGGAGGTCGGACCTCGTCGTCACGGCGGGCCTGCTGCGCCGGGTGGACCCCATTGAGCTCGAGGGCGTGATCGCGCACGAGCTGGCACACGTGAAGCGGGGCGACAACGGCGTCTCGTGCGTGGGGATCACGATCGCCACTCTCTTCGGCGGTGAGACGATGCTGCGCCGCTGCGTGGGGGTGAACAGGGAGTACCGGGCCGACGTCGTCGCTGCCTCCGCCGTGCGCTACCCCCGCGGCCTCCTCGATGCGCTCCGCGCCATGATGGAGGCCCCGCCGCCGGCCGAGGGGTCCTTCTTCGCCACGCCGTCCCGGTTCGGCCCCACGCGCTGGGTCTGGATCGACCCCTTCGTCGGGCACCGTGACGACCCCCCGGAGCCGGGCGACATGGATGCCACCTCGGTGAGGGCCGCCGCGCTGAGCGAGTGGTGAGACGGGGCGGCCCACCCTCGTAGACTGGGTCCATGACCACCGGGACCTTCACCGTCAAGCGGGGGTTGGCGGACATGCTGCGGGGCGGCGTCATCATGGACGTCGTCAACGCCGAGCAGGCCAAGATCGCCGAGGATGCCGGTGCCGTCTCCGTCATGGCCCTCGAGCGGGTGCCGGCCGACATCCGCCGTGACGGCGGTGTGGCGCGCATGAGCGACCCGGCGCTGATCGAGGGGATCATCGAGGCCGTCACCGTCCCGGTCATGGCCAAGGCCCGCATCGGGCACTTCGCCGAGGCCCAGGTGCTGCAGTCCCTCGGGGTCGACTTCATCGACGAGTCCGAGGTGCTCACACCGGCCGACGAGGCGTACCACATCGACAAATGGCCCTTCACCGTGCCCTTCGTGTGCGGCGCGACGAACCTGGGCGAGGCACTGCGTCGCATTTCGGAAGGTGCCGCCATGATCCGCTCCAAGGGCGAGGCGGGCACGGGCAACATCGTCGAGGCCGTGCGCCACCTGCGGTCGATCCTCGGCGCGATCCGCTCCATCACGCAGGCCGACCCGACCGAGCTCTACGGCTGGGCCAAGGAGCTGGCGGCGCCGATCGGGCTGGTGCACGAGATCCACGGAGCGGGGAAGCTCCCGGTTCCGCTGTTCTGCGCCGGCGGCATCGCGACGCCGTCCGATGCGGCGCTGGTGATGCAGCTCGGCGCGGAGGCCGTGTTCGTCGGGTCGGGCATCTTCAAGTCGTCCGACCCGGCCCGCATGGCGTCGGCCATCGTGGAGGCGACGGCGCACTTCGAGGACGCCGGGCACGTGGCGAAGGTGTCACGGGGGCTCGGCGAGGCGATGCGGGGGCTTGACGAGTCACAGCTCATGGAGCATCTCGCCGACCGGGGGTGGTAGCGGACTCGTCACGTGGGCCCGGGTCGCGGTCGGATCCACTGATCGGCGTGCTCGACCTGCAGGGGGACGTGCGCGAGCATCTCGCCGCGCTGGCCGACGTGGGGTGTTCGGCCCGTCTGGTCAAGCACCCCGCCGACCTCGACGGCCTCGACGGCCTGGTGCTGCCCGGGGGCGAGTCGACGACGCTGTCCATGCTCCTCGAGTCGACCGAGCTGTTCGAGGCGATTGCCAAGCGACTCGCTGCGGCTGAAGGCGCCGGCCTGCCGATCCTGGGCACCTGCGCCGGTCTCGTCCTCGTGGCCCGGGAGGTGCTCGACGGCCGACCCGACCAGCGCACCTTTGGCGTGCTGAACGCGGTGGTGCGCCGCAACGGCTACGGGCGCCAGGTGCAGTCCTTCGAGAGCGAGGTGCGCTTCGGCTCCGGTGAGGGCCCGCCGCTGCCGGCCGTCTTCATCCGGGCGCCGCTCGTGGTGTCCGTGGGGGAGGAGGTCGACGTCCTGGCCACGCTGGACGACATCCCCGTGCTGGTGCGCCAGGGGCACGTCCTCGCCTCGTCCTTCCACCCGGAGCTCACGCCGGACCGCCGGGTGCACCAGATCATGGCCGACATGTGCCGAGATCGGTCTTGTGCGCCCTGATCTCGAACCACTTGTGCAACCCATATTGACTCCCTAGGATGCCCCGGCGTTAGGGCTTGCCGCGGAGACGCTCGACCGTGGCGGTGGAGAGTGCGTATGAGGTCTGGGGGGCGCCAATCGGGTCGCAACACCGGCCGCCGACTGTTCGCGTCGTGCCTGCTGGCCTCCGTGCTCAGCGTGGGAACCGTGATCGTCGCCTCGGTACCCGCCACTGTGGCGGCCGCCGCCGCGACGGTCACGTCGTGTACCGAGACGGCGCTCGACGCGGCGGTGTCGGCGGGGGGAACGGTGTCGTTCTCGTGCGCCGGAGTGATCACGCTCACGCAGCCCCTCCCGATCGCGCCGGGTGAGAACCTGATCATCGATGGCGGGAACGCCGTGACCATCTCGGGCAACCAGGAAGTGCAGATCGCGCAGATCGCGGGCGGGAACGTCACCTTCCGGAACATCACGTTGGCGGGGGGATTCGTGCAAGGGGCGACCGGGGCCGCCGGCGACCCCGGATCGGCAGGCGCGGCCGGCTCGCCCGGTGACGGCGGCGCGGGTGGCGCGGCCGCGGGCGACAGCGGGGCGCCGGGCCTGAGCGGGACCGACGGAGCCGCCGGCACCGCCGGCACCGCTGGCGTGGACGGCCACGGCGCCCAGGGCGGCGCGCTCAGCATCGCCGCGGGCAGCGTCGTCGCGCTCCAGCACGTCACCATCGACAACAGCATCGCTCTCGGCGGCAGCGGGGGCCCCGGTGGCACCGGTGGCCTCGGTGGATTCGGCGGCGGTGGCGGAGGTGGCGGGAGCAGCAGCTGCAACGGACCCGGAGGCGCGGGTGGTTCCGGGGGAGTCGGCTCCGTGACCATCGTCAAAGACGCCGTGACGGCCTCGACCCCGAGCGTCGGCGGGATCCCCGGGCTCTATCAGTGCTTCGCCCTGCTGAACGAAGCCCAACCGATTGGCGACGGCGGGGCGGGAGGAGACGGTGGGAGCGGTGGGAGCGGTGGGGATGGTGGTGCCGGGGGCAAGGGCGGGGATGCCGCCGGGGGAGCCGTCTACAACGAAGGCACGCTGTCCATCACCGACTCACAATTCTCCAATGACCAGGCGATCGGTGGTGTCGGGGGCTCCGGCGGTCCGGGTGGGGTCGCCGGGGCAGGCGGCGAGGGGGGGGCGGGCGGTCATTCGGGGTTCGATTTCATTCCGGGCACGCCCGACGGCAACCCCACGCCTGGTGGCAACGCCGGGGCCAGTGGGTCTCCCGGTGCCGGCGGGGACGGCGGCGATGGCGGGACGGCGAGTGGCGGGGCCATCGACAATCTGGGCACGCTCACCGTCAACGGCTCCACCTTTGCCAGCGATGCGGCGGACGCCGGAGCTGGAGTTCCGGGCGGAACCGGCGGGGTTGCGGCCTCGACGTTCGGCGGGGTGCCCGGTGGCATCGCGGGCGACGGCTCGGCCACGCCCGGCCCGGTGGGTTCGGGCAGCCCGGCTGTGGCCGCCGCGACCTCTGGTGCCGGCGGTGCCGGCGGTGATGCCATGGGAGGCGGGATCGCCAACGAGTCCGGTTCCACGCTGGCGCTGAACTCGTCGCAATTCACCACGGCGGTCCCGGGCAACCCTGCGATTGCCGGTGATGCCGCACTCGGCGGGCTGGGTGGGCCCGGTGGTGGACCCACCGTGGGTCTCGACGGGTTCGCCGGAGCGGCCGGCATACAGATGACGGGCGTCGACCTCGGTGGCGGCACGGGCTCGGGTTCGAACCCAGCCGTGGCGTCCAACGGAACCCCGGGAGGCGCCGGCGCCGCGGGCGCGGCCGGTGGCACCGGTGGCGCGGGAGGGAATGCGCTCGGTGGCGCGCTGTTCGTCGATCCGGGGTCGACCGCCTCCGCGTTCAACGTGAACATCGATGCGGCCAAGGCCGGCGGCGGCGACGGCGGCGACGGCGGCGATGGTGGCGACGGCGGCGCGGGTGGCGCGGGCGGGGCCGGGGGTTCGGTGCAGTTCCTGCCCGACGTGACCCCGGGTAACGGCGGCGACGGCGGCGACGGCGGCGACGGTGGCGACGGCGGGCACGGTGGGCACGGTGGGGACGCCCTGGGCGGTGCGGTGAACGGGAATGCCACGATCTTCGGCACCGGGTTCACGTTCGGCACCGACTCGGTGACCGCCGGCGATGGCGGGCAGGGCAGCACGACGCCCGGCAGCGGCGGAGCCGCCGGGGATGGCGGTGCCGCCGGGGTGAGCAACGACGTGGGACCGGCCAACCCGGGGCAGGCCGGCACCGCGGGGAGCGGCGGGGTGCCCGGAGGCGACGGCCTCAAGGGGAGCGAGAGCAACAACCAGGACATCTTCGGCACCTTGACAGCCGGCGTCATCCCGCTCACGCTCACCCTCAACTCGTTCGTGCCCTCGACTTACGGCACCTCGGCCACCGCCGCCATCACGGCGGTCGCGCCGGCGCCGTACACGAATCCCCCGAACGGCGACAAGGTACTCGTGCAGGTGAGCCAGGCGGGCCTGGTGAAGGGGTCGTGCACCGCGACGCTGCCGGGTGGCACGGGCGACGGTGCTACCTGCCCACTGCCTTCCACCCTCCCGGCGGGGAGCTACACCGTGCAGGCCACATTCCAGGGTGCCGGGAAGGTGTCCGGCGACACCTCGTTCGCTTCGGCAGTGAGCGGCGTCCAGAACCTCGTCGTCCTCCAGGCGACGACGACCACCAGCATCAACCCCCTCCCACCGGAGTCGGTCGGGCAGGCGACGCCGGTGACCGTGACGGTCAACCCGGTCTCGCAAGGCCAGGGGAACCCGCCGGGGGGTTCCGTCGCGATCACGGCGTCGCAGAACGGTACGACCGACACGTCGTGCAGCGCGAGCTTGGGCGGTGGCAACCCGGATACGGGCACCTGTGACCTCGGCACGGGGCTGGCGCTGGGGACCTACACGGTCACGGCGACGTACGTCGGAGACGGCAACTACATCACCTCCTCGGCCACGGCCTCGCTCAACGTCTTCTTCCCGTCGGCCACGGCGGCGGGGGTCAGTGCGCCGAGCACGACGGTCGGCACGGTGCTGACGTTCAAGGCCACCGTCACCTCGCCCGACGGCACGCCGACCGGCACCGTGGCCTTCAGCGCTGGCGGCGTGCCGTTGTGCACCACAGGGGCCCTGGTCGGGGGCGTGGGGAGCTGCACGTCCGGTGCCGGCCCCGTCGGCTCGGACACAGTCAAGGCGGCCTATGCCGGGGACGGCACGTTCGGCTCGTCGTCGGGGACCACCGGCCTCACCGTCAACGTGGTGGTACCGCCCGCACCTGCCGGGGCGACGGCATCGCAGAGCGGCACAGTGGCTCCTCCCGGCGGATCACTGTCGCTCGGAAATGTCCCGGGAATCTCGGTGAGCGCGTCCGGCGCCGGTTCGGTCACCGTCGCGAGCTACACCGGCAATCCGACGCCCGTGAGCGTCACGGGAGGCACCGGCGCCTTCTACGACGTCGCGGTCGGGCGGGGGAGCAATTGGAGCTCACTGTCGATCACTGCGTGCGGTCTGGGCCCGGGAGGGAATTCGCTGAGCTGGTTCAACGGGACCACCTGGCAAGCCTTTTCGGCACAGACCTTCAACCCGATCACGGACTGTGTCACCGCCTCGGTCTCCAACGCGACCTCACCCACCCTGTCCGCCCTCACGGGCACCGTGATCGCCGCCGTGAACATCGGTGCCGGTGACTTCTCGGTGGCGCTGGGCCCGTCGAGCCAGACGCTCAATGCCGATACGAGTGTCGACTACTCGGTGACGCTGACCTCCTCCGGAGGGTTCGCCGCTCCCGTGACCGTCAGCGTCTCGGGGTTGCCGAGCGGGGTCACCGGCCAGCTCACCAGCTCGACCGTGACGCCCACCGGCACCACGTTCTTGATCTTGACGTCGGGTACGAGCTACGCGACGGGTCCCGTGAGCTTCACCATCACGGCGACCGGCGGCGGCATCACCCACACCGCGGGAGGCACCGTCGATCTCGAGTTCGGCCTGGTGCCCCTGTGCTACGGCCAGCTGTCCGGAGCGGTCACCGACTCCTCCACCGGTCTCCCGATCGCAGGTGCATCCGTTGTCTACAGCGGCACGACCGGTCTGGCGACGACGGCCGGCGACGGGACGTACCTCGCCACCGACGTCAATCTCGGGCACAATTCGGGCGCCACGCAGACCCAGGTGACAGCGAGCGCCCCCGGATACAACGCGGTGAGCTCGTTCGTGACCGTCGCCTGCAACCAGGTGTCGGCCTTCAGCCCCGCGCTCGTGCCGACCGAATTCGGCTCCGTGAGCGGGCACGTGTTCGTCGGCACGCCCGACCCCAACAACCACACCGGACAGCGAGCGGTCACACCCACGACGACACCGATTTCGGGCGCGGCGGTGCTGTTCCGTGAGGGGTTCTTCCAGAACGTCGCCACGACGGCAGGCGACGGCACCTACGCCGACAGCAGCCTGTCCCTGGGTCTCAACAACTCGCCGGCCTTGTACCAGGTCACCGCCTCGGCGACCGGCTACTGGGGCTCGTCGACGGTGGCGACCCCGACGGTGAGCGCAGGCAATGCCGTGTCGCTCGATCTGGCCCTCGTGCCCATCTGCACGGGGTCGATCAACGCCAATGTGTACTCCCAGGACACCGGCCAACCGCTCGCCAACGCTGTCGTGCAGTACACGGACGACATGGGCGCCTTCCACTTCCTCACGACGGACGCCAACGGAAACGTCACGATCGACAACGTTCCCCTCGGCTTCAACAACTCCAGCGTCACCTATGTCGTGTCCGCTGCCAACGCTGCCGGCACGGGGAGTGCCCCCAGCACATCGGTGACGATCCCCGACTGCGGTGACACCTCCTCGGCCTCCTTCGCCGTGCACATCCCGGTGCGCAACTTCGGCGAGGTCGACGCGACCGTGGTGGACGCCACCACCGGCCTTCCCATCGAGGGCGCCAGCGGCGGACTGGTGCCGAGTTTCCAGGCTTGCTTCCCGCAGTCGGTGAGCGGGCCGACCGACGTGAGCGGTCAGGCCTCCTACCTGCAGGTATCGACCGGCCTCGACGATGCCACCAGCGCATCGTGCGAGATGAACATGTCGGCTGCGGGCTACTACTCGCTGCCGCTCGGATTCTTCGTACAGGTGAATGCCGGCCAGGTCACCGACGTGACCATCCCCCTGCAGCCCATGCTCACCGGCACCGTGACGGGAACGGTGACGGACGCAATCACGGGTCAGCCGCTGGCCGGGGTGGACGTCCACTCGGTGGCGGGGGACTTCACCACCGACGCGTCAGGCCACTACTCGTTCACGTCCAACCAGCTCCTCGGTGACCTGAACACCCCCCAACTCGACTCTCTCGCCGCTACAAAGGCGGGCTACCTCCAGGGCCAGGACACGGTGACCGTGACCGCGGGCCAGACATCGACTCTGAATTTCGCGCTGACCCCCCAATGCGGATCCGCCGTCGTGACCGGAACCGTCTACAACGCGGTCGATCAGCAGCCGATCCCCGGAGCGACGGTCGAGGAATTCCAGGGCAACAACACGACGCTGACGGACGCCAGTGGGCACTTCCGCCTGACCGCGCCCGTCTACAACAACGCCGCCTTCGTGGACGAGCTGTTCGCGTCGGCCGCCGGCTTCAACAGCGCAACGGAGTTCGTCCACCTCTTCTGTGGCGCCCGGGTCGTGGCCGACTTCGGTTCCAACAACAGCGAGACGGGTGCCTTGTCCGGCACGGTCACGGCCGCCGGCACGGGACTGCCCGTCAGCGGCGCGTTCGTGGGTACGAGCTTCGGAGCGACGACCACCACTGATGCGTCCGGCTTCTACAGCTTCAGCAACGTACCCCTTGGAAACGGCAACACCACTGAGACCTGGACGGTCTCGGTCGATCCTCCGACCGGTTCGCCGCTGCAGCCCGCGGTCCTGCCGGTGGCGGTGCCGGCCAGCCCGCCGACGACATCCCTGGACTTCCAGCTCGGGACCACCCCACCCCCCAGGCCACATGCCGTCGACGACGCCGTGTCGACCCCGACGGGCCAGGCCGTCACGTTGGCCGCGCCCGGCGTGCTGGCCAACGACACGGGCGCGAATATCGAGATCACGGGGAACACCTTCCCCGCCCACGGGAGCCTGACCCTCAACCTCGACGGAAGCTTCACCTACACCCCGACGCCGGGCATCACATCACCGCAGACGTTCACGTACACCATCACCGACGAGTTCGGGGTGACGTCGACCGCGACGGTCACGATCACCCAGGGAGGCACGAACCCGGCTGCCCCCGTGGCGACCGACGACAACGGGACGACGGCGTTCGAGACCCCGCTCGTCGTGGCCGCACCCGGCGTGCTGGCCAACGACACGGGCACGGGCCTCTCGGTGACGGGCCACACCTCGCCGACGCACGGCGCGGTCGCCATCAATCCCGACGGGAGCTACACCTACACCCCGGCGGCGGGCTACAGCGGCGCCGACTCGTTCACCTACACGGTGACCGACGCCGCGGCCCAGACCGCGACGGCGACCGTGCACCTGACCGTCTCGCCGCCGGCTGCCCCCGTGGCGACCGACGACAACGGGACGACGGCGTTCGAGACCCCGCTCGTCGTGGCCGCACCGGGCGTGCTGGCCAACGACACGGGCACGGGCCTCTCGGTGACGGGCCACACCTCGCCGACGCACGGCGCGGTCGCCATCAATCCCGACGGGAGCTACACCTACACCCCGGCGGCGGGCTACAGCGGCGCCGACTCGTTCACCTACACGGTGACCGACGCCGCGGCCCAGACCGCGACGGCGACCGTGCACCTGACCGTCTCGCCGCCGGCTGCCCCCGTGGCGACCGACGACAACGGGACGACGGCGTTCGAGACCCCGCTCGTCGTGGCCGCACCGGGCGTGCTGGCCAACGACACGGGCACGGGCCTCTCGGTGACGGGCCACACCTCGCCGACGCACGGCGCGGTCGCCATCAATCCCGACGGGAGCTACACCTACACCCCGGCGGCGGGCTACAGCGGCGCCGACTCGTTCACCTACACGGTGACCGACGCCGCGGCCCAGACCGCGACGGCGACCGTGCACCTGACCGTCTCGCCGCCGGCTGCCCCCGTGGCGACCGACGACAACGGGACGACGGCGTTCGAGACCCCGCTCGTCGTGGCCGCACCGGGCGTGCTGGCCAACGACACGGGCACGGGCCTCTCGGTGACGGGCCACACCTCGCCGACGCACGGCGCGGTCGCCATCAATCCCGACGGGAGCTACACCTACACCCCGGCGGCGGGCTACAGCGGCGCCGACTCGTTCACCTACACGGTGACCGACGCCGCGGCCCAGACCGCGACGGCGACCGTGCACCTGACCGTCTCGCCGCCGGCTGCCCCCGTGGCGACCGACGACAACGGGACGACGGCGTTCGAGACCCCGCTCGTCGTGGCCGCACCGGGCGTGCTGGCCAACGACACGGGCACGGGCCTCTCGGTGACGGGCCACACCTCGCCGACGCACGGCGCGGTCGCCATCAATCCCGACGGGAGCTACACCTACACCCCGGCGGCGGGCTACAGCGGCGCCGACTCGTTCACCTACACGGTGACCGACGCCGCGGCCCAGACCGCGACGGCGACCGTGCACCTGACCGTCTCGCCGCCGGCGCCGCCGGCGCCCACGCCCGTCGTGCTCGGCATATTTCCAGCCGTCGGTCCACCCGCCGGCGGGGAGTTCGTTCTCATCTATGGGCGGAACCTCTGTGGTGCCACCACCGTGACCTTCGGGGCGGTATCCGCCGGTATACGGAGCATCAACCGTGACTGTTCGACGATCGTGGTCACCGAGCCGCCGGGGCGCGGCATCGCGCGCGTGGTCGTCACCACGCCGGGTGGCAGCGCGGCATCGCCCGTGTCGTTCACCTACCTCGAGCCCAAGCACCCTGAGACGGAGTGCGACGACAAAATCTTCCCGTTCGGCGGTGCGCTGTCCTTCGGATGGCCTCCCGGCGCACTCAACCCGGCTGCATGGCTGAACGCCCCACTCGCGGCGACGGCCGGTTCACCCGATCACGAGGGTTACGGGCTCTGCGACGATGGTGACCGGTCGATGGGATGAGCCGCGCTCTCTCGAGCAGGGCGAGCAATCCGGCTGACGGCTACGGGATCTTCAACCGCGGCGGGGGTGTCCTCCGCCCTCCGCCACGCGCGTCCGCCTGGTGGATGTGCGGGCCTTCTCGCCGGCGGTCCATCGCCTTCGGCTGAGTCGTTCCGTATGCTGGTCGCTCGACCGTGCGCCGCTACGTCCTCACCATCACCTGCCCCGACCGCGTCGGCATCGTCGCCGCCGTCACGGGCCTGATCGCCGGCCATGGCGGGTCGGTCCTCGAGGCCGCCCAGCACGGCGACCTGCAGACCGGCCGGTTCTTCCTGCGCATCGAGATCGTCGCCGACAGCCTCCCGCCCGGCTTCGGCCCCGAGGAGCTGGCGAGGGCGTTCGAGCCGGTGGCGGAGGAGTTCGCCATGGAGTGGCACCTGAGCGACACGGACGAGCGCAAGCGGGTCGTGCTGCTCGCCAGCCGGGAGGACCACTGCGTCGCCGACCTCCTTTACCGCTGGCGGGCCGACGAGCTCGAGTGCGACATCCCCTGCGTGATCTCGAACCACGAGGACCTCCGCGGCATGGTCGAGTGGCACGGCGTCCATTTCCGGTGCGTGCCAGTCGGGCCCGAGCCCGCCGCCAAACAGGCCGCCTTCGACGAGATCGACGGCATCGTGGAGCACGAGCGCGCCGACGTCATCGTCCTCGCGCGCTACATGCAGATCCTCCCGCCCGCCTTCTGCGCCGCTCGTCCCGGCCGCATCATCAACATCCACCACTCGTTCCTGCCGTCGTTCGCCGGTGCCAAGCCGTACCACCAGGCGTTCGAACGGGGCGTGAAGCTGATCGGCGCCACCTGCCACTACGTGACGGCGGAGCTCGACGAGGGACCGATCATCGAGCAGGACACCCGGCGCATCGACCATGCCGACTCCGTCGAGGAGCTCCAGCGCGTGGGTCGCGACGTCGAGCGCACGGTGCTGGCCCGCGGCCTGCGCTGGCACCTCCAGGACCGCGTGCTGCTCAACGGCAGCACGACGGTGGTCTTCCCGTAGCCCGAGTCCCGGGCGCTCAGCGCTCCCCGATGTCGGCGCTCTCGGCGGCTCGCACGATCTCGTCGGCCACGGCGTCGGGGTCCTCGAGCGGCAGCATGTGCCCCCGGTCGGGCAGTGTGACCAGACGCGCCCCCCGGATCGTCGACGCGATGGCGTCGGCGCGGGCGGGGACGGTCAGCGTGTCGCGGCTCCCGACCATCACGGTGGTCGGCACCTCCATGCCTGCGATGCCCTCCAGCAGGTTCATCTCGGTCATGGCGGCAAGCCATCCGCCGCGCACGGAGGGGTCGCAGCCGGCGAAGAGATCCCGGGTCAGCACGAGATGCGAGTGGAGCGGATCGACCCCGAAGGCGCCCCGGACGAACCGGTGGCCGTTGGCCGAGCGCATGCTCCTCGTCACGACGGGGGAGGCGATGAAGGCCGACGCCAGGCGCGCCGCCTGCGGGAAGGACCGACCACGGGGGTCGTGTGCCGAGGTGGCCACCAGCACCGCGGCGCGGGCCCGTTCCTTCATGACCTCGGGCCGGTGCGTCGCCAGGGACATGATCGTCATGCCGCCCATGGAGTGTCCGGCGAGGACGGCATCGCTCACGCCCTGGTTCTCGAGGACGAGCGCCAGGTCGTGCGCCAGGGTCTCGATCGCCAGGGGCGCCGTTCCCCGCGTGCTGGCGCCGTGGCCCCGCTGGTCGTACAGCACGACCCTGTGCCCGCGGTCGCGCAGGCGGCGGGTGACGGGGAGCCAGATCTCGTGACTGCAGCCCCAGCAGTGGGGTAGCACGACGACCGCGGCCTCGGGACCGTGGCCGTCGAGGTCCCAGACCGCGAGCTGGGCCCCGTCTGGCGTCCGGACGACCCGATGGTCCGGCCGGCTGACGTCGGGACCCCACCCGAGGGAGCGCCGCTCGTCTTCGGGCCCGAGCGGGCCCGCCGCGGCGGGTCCGCCGGACCGGCGCCGGTAGGCGGCACCGGCCGCAGCGCCGGCGGCCAGGGCCCCGCCCAGCACCAGCAGTCGTCGGGAACGAGGCGTCATGGTCCCGGAGCGTACGTGCCTCCGGGGCCCGAGGGCCATGGCGGGGGAGACCGGTCCCGGAGCCCCAGGAAATCAGGAGTTGACGAAAATGCTTAAGAAACAAAGAATACGGGTATGGCCTCCACCATGGACACACAGACGACGTCACCGACCCGCCCCGAGACCGCCCGGACCGTCGAGCAGCGCATCGAGCGCCTGTCGACCGCATCGTTGAAGCGCATCGTGGAGCCCGACCTCGACGTCCCCGGCGAGATCGGCCCCGGCCAGGTGCTCCCCGACGAGCTCCTCTCGCTGGCCGACGTGCCCGAGCTGTTCGACCGGCTGACCGCGGAGCAGAAGCGCACCCTGGCGAGGGAAGAGTTCGCCTCCATCGTCGACACCGGCGTCCGCTTCGAGTCGGTGCTGATGGCCGGATTCAGCTTCGAGATCATCGCCCGTCGCGACCTCACCGACCCCCGGGTCACGTACCTGCTGCACGAGATGGGGGAGGAGACGCGCCACTCCCGCCTCTTCGTCCGTCTGCTCACCCAGGTCAAGCCCCAGGCGAGGAACCCAATCGACGGGCCGATCGCCCGCGTGGCACAGCACGTCCTGATGCCCTTCCTCACGGCCATGCCGTCGCTCTTCTGCCTCCTCGTGCTCAGCGGCGAGGAGGTCCCGGACCTGTTGCAGAAGCTGGCCAGCGAGCACCCCGACACCGATCCGATGATCAAGGCGGTGTCGAAGTACCACCGCCAGGAGGAGGCCCGCCACCTCGCCTTCGGCCGCATGATCTTCCCGGAGCAGTGGGCCGCCGCCGGGCCCGTCGAGCGCTTCCTCGTGCGCCACCTCGGGTCCCGCATCGCCAGCGCCATGTTCGACACGATCGTGCACCCCGGCGTCTACGGCGCCGTCGGACTGCCCACCTGGTCGACGTGGCGCGCCGTCAACCGCTCGGCCGGCCGCACGGCCCTGCGCCACCGGGCGCTGCGCCCGCTGCTCACCCCGCTGATCGAGGCCGGTGTCTTCAGGGGCGGCCTGATCCCCAAGGGTTGGCGGCGCGCCTGCGGCGTCGACCGCCACGGTCGCGCCGTCGCCCCGGTCGCGGCGGCCTGACCCGGTGCCGCCGGAGCCGACACAGACCAAGGGTGACCGCACCCGCCAGGCTCTGCTGGCGGCGGCCGTGGTCCGTTTCGCCCGCGAGGGCTACCGGGGCACCTCGGTCGCCGACGTGTGCCGCGACGCCGGGTTGTCCACCACCGCCGCGTACCCCTACTTCGCCAACAAGGAGGCGCTCTTCGTCGCCGCGGTCGACGAGGACGTCGCGGGCCTGATCGACGACGCGGTCTCGCTCGTCATGCTCGACGAGGAGCCGGAGTGGGGACGCCTCATGATGCGGGCGCTGATCGCCCACCTCGCCGGGCACCCGCTCGCCGGCCGCATCGTGCGCGGCCTCGAGCCGGAGTTCACCATGCGGCTCCTGCAGATTCCGGCCCTCCAGGAGCTGCGCAAGACCGTGACGGAGCTCATCCGGGACCAGCAGGTGCGCGGCGACGTGCGCCGGGACATCGATCCCGCCGAGACCGCCGGCGGCATGGTCGTGATCGTCATCTCGCTGCTCATGGCGACCACGCAGACCGGGGCTGACGCCGCGGGCTTCGAGCAGGTGGCGGGCGACGTGGAATCCGTCCTGCAGGCGGCGACCCGGCCGCCCCGCTGAGGGCGACCGGGCCCGTCGCCCCGTCCCGGTGCTCCCGCCGGCCCTGACCTCGCGCCGCCCCGCGCCGATACAATCGGGCCCACAATGTCGGGTCATTCCAAGTGGGCGACCACCAAATACCGCAAGGGTGCCCAGGACAAGGCCCGGGCCAAGATCTTCGCCAAGTGCATCCGCCTCGTGGAGGTCGCGGCGCGCGACGGGGGAGGTGACCTCGACGCCAACGCCACCCTGCGGACCGCCTACCAGAAGGCCCGCGCGGCCAGCGTGCCGCTGGACACGATCGAGAAGGCCATCAAGCGGGGGACCGGCGACCTCGAGGGTGTCCGCTACGAGGCGATCAACTACGAGGGCTACGGCCCGGGCGGCGTCGCCATCATGGTCGAGACGCTGTCGGACAACCGCAACCGGACCGGCTCCGAGATGCGCAACCTCTTCAGCCGCAACGGCGGCAACATGGCCGAGCCGGGCGCCGTGGGCTGGCAGTTCGAACGCAAGGGCATCGTGACCGTGGGCCTCGACAACGACGAGGACAAGGTCATGGAGATCGCCATGGAGGGCGGCGCCGAGGACATGTCGAGCAACGGGGTCGCCTGGGTCGTGACCTGCGCGCCGGCCGATCTCGAGTCCGTGCGCCGGGCCCTCGACGACGCCGGCATCACGCCCGAGTCGGTGGACCTCTCGCTCGAGCCGACCACGCTCGTCCCGGTCCCCGACGAGTCCGAGGCCAAGAAGGTCCTGCGCCTGCTCGAAGCGATCGACGACCACGACGACGTCCAGGCCGTCCACTCCAACGCGGACATCGCGGACGAGGTGCTCGCCACCTTCGAGGGCTGAGCCGCCCGCCGCCCCGGTCCGCCCCCCGACCCGCGGGCCCGACTATCCTACGAACGCATGTTCGCATTGGGGATCGACCCCGGGCTGTCCCGCTGCGGGTACGGCATGGTGGGCCGCAGCGAGGGCGAGAGTGCGCTGGTGGCGCGGGCGGCCGGCGTGGTCGAGACCGACCCGGCGCTCGCGCTGGCCGAGCGCCTGCTCATCCTGCACACCGAGCTGCAGGCCCTCCTGGCCGAGCTGCAGCCCGACGTGGTCGTCGTCGAGCGGGTCTTCTTCCAGGTCAACGCCAAGACCGCCATGTCGGTCGGCCAGGCGAGCGGCCTGGCCCTCCTGGCGGCGGCCGGCGCCGGCTGCGAGGTGGCGCAGTACACCTCGAACGAGGTCAAGCTCGGGCTGGTCGGCTACGGGGCCGCCTCCAAGCAACAGGTGCAGCGCATGGTCGCCCGGGTGCTCGGGCTGGGGGCCGTCGACGGCCCACCCGACGTCGCCGACGCGCTGGCGCTGGCCATCTGCCACCTGACCACGGTCCCCCTGCGCCGCGCCGTCGCCGCCGCCACGGGGTCACCCGACCCGCTCGTACGGAAAGGAAGCGAGAGATGATCGGACTGTTGCGAGGGCCCGTCGTGCTGCGGACGGGCGAGTGTGAGGTGATCGTCGACGTGGCCGGCGTCGGCTACCGGGTGACCGTGACGCCGGCGGCGGCGGCCACGTTGGTCGCAGCGGGCGCGGGCACCGAGGCGAACCTGTTCGTGCACACCCACGTCCGCGAGGACGCCATCGTCCTCTACGGCTTCGTCCACGACGACGAGCGCCGGTGCTTCGAGGTGCTGCTCGGATCGCACGGGGTCGGCCCCGCCCTGGCCCTGGCCATCCTGGCCATCCTCTCGCCGGCCGCGCTGTCGACGGCCGTCCTCGAGGACGATCTCGACACGCTGTGCACGGTCCCCGGCGTGGGTCGCAAGACGGCGGCCCGCCTGCTGATCGAGCTGAAGAGCCGGCTCGACCTGCCCGACCTCTCGCTGGACCACTCCGGTGCGGCCCTGCACGGCGGCGACGGGGCGCTGGTGGGGAGCCGCACCTCGCGGGCCGAGGCGCGGGCCGCGCTCAGCGAGCTCGGGTACGCGCCCGACGAGATCCGCGGCGCGCTCGACGGCCTACGCGACGATGTCGGTGTGGAAGAGATGCTCCGCCTGGCGCTGCGCGAGCTGGCCAGCCGGTGAGCCCACGGGCACGCCGCGAGGTGCTGGCCGTGGCCGCCGAGGACGGTGAAGAGGGCGACGCTCTCGTGAGCGCCGACGCCCTCGGCGGCCCCCGGGTGGTGGACCCCGTCACGTCCGATCGCGTCGAGGAGCTCGAGGAGGTGGGGTTGCGGCCCCGGTCCCTCGACGAGTTCGTCGGCCAGTCCCAGCTGGTCGAGCACCTGAGCATCGTGCTGCAGGCGGCCCGGCAGCGCCGCCAGGCGGTGGACCACATCCTCTTCGCCGGACCGCCGGGCCTGGGCAAGACCTCGCTGGCCGGGATCGTGGCCGCCGAAATGGGTGCCAGCCTGCGCATCACCGCCGGCCCCGTCCTCACCCGGGCCGGCGATCTGGCCGCGCTCCTCACCGATCTCCAGGACGGCGACGTGCTCTTCATCGACGAGATCCACCGACTGCACCGCTCGGTCGAGGAGATGCTCTACTCCGCGATGGAGGACGGGCGGCTGGACATCCTCATCGGCAAGGGGCCCACCGCCCGCTCCATCCGGCTGGAGCTGCCGAAGTTCACGCTCGTCGGGGCGACGACCCGCACGGGTCTCGTCTCGGGGCCGCTGCGCGACCGTTTCGGGTTCGTGGGCCGGCTCGATCTCTACGACCCCGCCGACCTCCGGTCGATCGTCGAGCGCTCGGCCCGGATCCTCAAGGTGCGCATCGACACGGAGGGTGCGATCCGGATCGCGGAGCGCTCGCGCGGCACGCCGCGCGTGGCCAACCGGCTCCTGCGCCGCGTGCGGGACTTCGCGGAGGTGCGGGGCGAGGGTTTCATCGACGGTGCGACCGCCAGCGAAGGGCTCGAGCTCTTCGGGGTCGACGAGCTGGGTCTCGACAAGGTCGACCGGGCGATCCTGACCACGTTGTGCACCCGTTTCGGCGGGCAACCGGTCGGGCTGACGACGCTGTCGCAGTGCGTCGGCGAGGAGACGGACACGATCGAGGACGCCTACGAGCCGTACCTGGTGCAGACCGGCCTGATCCAGCGCACGGCACGGGGACGGGTGGCGACCGCGCGCGCCTGGGCGCACCTCGGCCAGGAAGGCCCGCCGGGGAGCGGACCCGACACACCGCCGCTGTTCTGAACCGGCGGAGCCCGTGTGCTCGCCGCGGGGTTTACGGTTTGCTACCGTTGAAGGATCGCACGACGAGACAGAAGCGAGGTGACCCGATGGCAGGCTTGACGACGCGTCCGCAGCCGATCGCGCGCGCCACCGTGGTCCTGCCGCCTGTCTTTGCTGCGATTGCCGGGAGGTCCCGCATGGCCGGGTACGTCTCGGCGTTCGCCGGCCACTGACGCCGGCCTCGCGACCCGCCCCGGCCTGAGCGCCTGACGGCCTCGCCGGACCCTGCTCGCAGCGCACCACCGGTGCGCCCCTTTTCCGATCGATTCGACCACTCCCACTTGGAGATCCACATGGGTGAACGCACCCTCTTCCCGAATGCATCGAACAAGGCGACCTTGGCGTACTGCTGGCGCCAGATGCAGCCAGACCGCGCCGCTTTCGCCGGCAGCTGCGTGGCGATCGTGCTCGGCACGATGGCCAATGCCGTCGCGGCCCCGTTGATCTTCGCGGCCTTGCTGGCGCGGCTCGCGGCCGGCGGGGGACACCACCAGGACCTGTGGAGCTCGTTCGGGCCGCTCATCGTGGCCTACGCCGTCGTGTTGGTCGCCGCCACGGCTTTCGGCCGGATCGGTGGCTGGCTCAACTGGGGCGCCACGCTGCGTTCCTTCGGGCGCGCCATCACCAACGGCTACGACCATCTGATCGGGCTCAGCCACGGTTGGCACACCGATCGCCCGTCGGGCGAAGTCATCGCCACGCTCGAGACGTCGACGTGGGCCTTCGTCGAGCTGATCGACGCCATGGTGTGGGGCATCCTGCGCATCAGCGTCACCACGCTCGGCGCCATCGTCGTCCTCGGCATCGTCGCCTGGCCGGTTGCCGTCGTCATGGCCGGCCTGGTCGCGGTCTTCGCGGCCGTGCTGCATCACCGCATGGGCCGGGTCGTGGCCGCGGAGAAGGAATTCTCCGACGCGCACTCGCGGGCCACCGGCGTCATCGCCGACACCATCGCCAACCTGACGACGGTGCGGTCGCAGGCCGCCGAGGGGCGCGAGAAGGACAACGTCGGGATGCTCGTCGGCGACTCGCTGAGCGCCGACTTGCGGGCCAGGCGGGTGTTCACGGCGACGCGGCTGCAGATGGAGTCCGCCATGGCCTTCTTCAACTGGGCGGCGGTCGCGGTCGGCGTCGTGCTGGCGCTGCACCACGTTGCCGCCGCCGGCGTGGTCTACCTCATCCTGTTCTACGCCACCTTCGTCGGGACGAGCTTGGAGGAGTCCTTCGAGTTCATCCGCCTGATGTCCCGCGCCATCGGCCGGTGCGCCAAGTTCGCCGGCATCGCCGCCACCGAGCCCGAGATCGTCGACGCGCCCGGTGCGCCGGAGCTCCTGGTGCCCCGGGGCCTCGTCGAGTTCCGGGGTCTGTGGTTCTCGTACCGTTCCGGTGCGCCCCTGTTCGAGGGGCTGGACCTGCGCATCGAGGCGGGCGAGCACGTCGGGCTCGTCGGACCCTCGGGTTCGGGCAAGACCACGCTGACGAAGCTGCTGCTCCGCTTTGCCGACCGCGACGGCGGTGTCATCGCCATCGACGGGCAGGACATCGCGCGGGTGACGCAGCAGTCGCTGCGGCGTCACATCGCCTATGTCCCCCAGGATCCGCAGATGCTGCACCGGACCATCGCCGAGAACATCTGCTACGGGCTGGAGTCCCCGCACGGGGTCGACATGGAGCTGGTGCGCACGGTCGGGCGCGCCGCCTACGTCGACGAGTTCGTGGCGCGCCTGCCCGACGGCTACGACACCGTGGTCGGTGAGCGGGGCCTCAAGCTCTCCGGCGGCCAGCGCCAGCGGGTCGCCATCGCCCAGGCGATGGCGAAGGGCGCCCGCGTCCTCGTGCTCGACGAGGCGACGTCGGCGCTCGACTCGGAGTCGGAGTCACTGGTGCAGGAGGCCCTCTGGCATCTCATGGAGGGCACCACCGCGCTGGTGGTGGCGCACCGCCTGGCGACCATCGCCCGGTTGGACCGGATCGTGGTCCTCGACCAGGGCCGGGTCGCCGAGCAGGGCACGCACGGCGAGCTGCTCTCGAAGGGCCGGGCGGGTGTCTACGGGCGCCTCTGGGCGCACCAGTCGGGAGGATTCCTGGCCGCGTAGTTGGGACGGGTGGTGGGCCGGCGGGGTCCGCCGCCCGCCCTCTCAGGCCGACCGGCTGGAGGCGGCGACCGAGGTGCGCAACGGCAGGAAGACCCGGAAGGTGGTCGACCAGCCCGGGGTGTCGACGATGTCGACGAAGCCCTCGTGGGCCTCGGCGACCGACTTGGCGATGGCCAGTCCCAGCCCCGTGCCGGGCACGCCCATCTCGGTCGAGGAGGCGAGGCGGTAGAAGCGCTCGAAAAGCTGGTCGCGCTCGCCCTCGGGGATGCCCGGGCCCTCGTCGAGCACCTGGACCCGGGCGTAGGAATCGACGTTGTCCACGATGACGTGCACCCGGCCCCCGCGCGGCGAGAACTTGATCGCGTTGGACAAGAGGTTCCCGAGGAGCTGGTGGAGGCGGGTGGGGTCACCGAAGACCGGCACGTCGGTTCCGGCCTCGATCGTGAGCTTGATGCCGGCCACGGTGGCCGAGGTCTGGATCGCATGGACCGCCTCCTCGGCGAGGCGGTAGAGGTCGAGCTCGGTGAAGGCCACCCGGAGCCCGCGACCGGCGCCGGGGTCGGCCAGGAGGTCCTCGGCCACCCGCTGGAGCTGTTCCGCGTTGCGCTCGATCGTCTGGAGCATGCGCATCTGGCTCTCGGTGAGGTCCGTCGAGGCATCGAGGAGCAGCTCGATGAAGCCCCGGATGGACGTGATCGGTGTGCGCAGCTCGTGCGACACCGTCGCCACGACGTCGTCCTTCATCTGGGTCAGCTCACGCAGGCGGTTGTTCTGCTCAATGAGCGACTGCGTCACCTCCTTCTGAATTGCGAAGAGCCGCTCGCGGTCCGCCGCCAGTTCCTCGCGCTCGGTCACGTCGATGGCGACCACGACGTAGCCCCCGGTGGGCGGGGCCAGCGCATCCTCGAAGTCGCCCTCCGCCTCGCCTGTCGCCGCCGGGTGATCCGGCGGCGACTCGCCGTCCTCGGCCCATTCCTCGTCGAGCCCCGTGTCGGGCGACGGCAGCGGGAGCGCCCGCACCCGCACGACGCAGCGTCGCTGCTCGCCGTCCTTGCGTGTGGCCGTCCAGGGCACTTCGGCTGCGGTCTCGGCGTCGACCGGTTCCAGCGCCGTCCGCATGGAGTCGATGGTCTGGCGCCGCTCGTCGATCTGGGCCGGGTCGATGAAGTCGGCGATGGAGCGGATGCCGACGACCTCTGCCGCCCGGTAGCCGAGCATCTGCTCCGCCCCGGCCGAGAAGAACGTGACGGTCCCGGCGGGGTCGACACCCATGATGGCGCTCCCGGTGGCGGCCCGGAGCAGGGTCTCGAGGCGGTCGCGGGCGTAGTCGGCCTCGCGGGCGTTCCGGCGGGCGATCCTCGATTGCTGGGCCAGGTCGCCCAGGAAGGCCCGGTCCCGCGAGACCATGGTGTAGACGGTCGAGGCCACCAGGGTGGTGACGGTTGCCATCACGGCCACCTGGCGCCATTCGATCGTCGGGTACTTGGGTGCGCCGAGGATCAGGACCGGGACCAGCAGGGCCAGATCGAGACAGAAGAGTCCGACCAGCAGGTGGAGCCGCCGGCCGTAGAGCGACAGCCACACGATGGGCAGGAGGTACACGACCACCAGCCCCGAATGCGTGCCGCCCTGGGCGTCACGGATGATGGCGATGACGGCGATGTAGCCGATCGGGATGATCAGCCAGGCCCAGTCGGGCAGGCGCTCCCAGGGCAGCAGGAATGCGGCGGCGACGAGAGCGAAGAACAGGACGCCGGCGATCGAGATCTCGCGGCGGGCGTCGTGGGGGAAGGGGATGACGGCGATCAACACCGTGCCGATGGCGACCAGCGCGAAGACGGGCAGGCGGACCCGCATGGAGCCGGAGAAGCCGATGGGTAGCGCATTTCCGGGCATCTGCTGCACGCGACGCCCCTGGGGGTCGGTTCGGGTCTGGAGCGACTCGGTCACCGGGTTCGAGACCGGTAGCGGTAGCCGAAGCCCCGCACCGTCTCAATCGGCGTGTCGTCCCCGTCGTCCCAACCCAGTTTGCGCCGGAGCCGCAGCACGGCGTACTTGACGCGTGAGGGGGCCAACCCGCTCGGGTCGTCCCAGGCCAGCTCGATGAGCTGGTCCGACGAGAGGACCTGACCCTGGTGGCGGGCCAGGGTGGCCAAGAGGCGGTACTCGGTCGGGGTGAGGACCACGGGGCCGCCGTCGATCGTCACCTCCTGGTGGGCGAAGTCGATATGAAGGGTCCCGTCGTCGAAGGCGGTGACCGGCTCGCTCGTGGACCGCTGGCGCCGGCTGATGGCCTGGAGCCGGGCCATCAGCTCGACCCGGCTGAAGGGCTTGGTCAGGTAGTCGTCGGCGCCGGCATTGAGCCCCCTCACCTTGTCCCGCTCGGTACCGAGCGCGGTGAGCATCAGGACCGGCACGTCGCTCATGTCCCGAATTCGCTCCAGGACCTGCCAACCGTCCAGGTCCGGAAGGCCGACGTCGAGGATGACGATGTCGGGATGGCTCTGGTGGAACTGGCGCACCCCGTCGCGGCCCTCGTTCGCCTCCGAGACCGCGAAGCCGTCCCGCTCGAGCATGGTCCTCAGGAGCTGACGGATGTCCGCCTCGTCCTCGATGACCAACACGGAGATATGACCATCTCGCATCAGGGTGCAACTGTACTGGGGAAACGGCCAATCTACTGGAATGAGGGACACCCGGGTCGATTTGCGAACGACCTGATCAACGGCCGAATTGTCCCTCAGATCGACAGAAGGGCGGCCTCCGGCGGGCCGACGCCCCGGTCGGACAGGCCCTCGGGTACCGGCAGGGCGGCCCTCCCGGTTCTGACCAGGGGCGCCGCGGCGGCACGGACGCGGGACGCTGTCACCGGGTCGGAGCGAGACGCACAGGGAGCGAAAGGTGCGCCGGCCCGGGCCGTCGGCTCCCCCCGGATCTCTCCGACCGACAGCGGCGCAAGGCCGGCGCACCTCTTCGCTTCTCTTTCCCCCCCGGTGTTCCCCCTTGTGAGAATCCGTTCCCCTTCATCGGACTCTCACGTGGTCGCCCCCCTCCGAACGACCACACCGTGAGGTTGCTGTACTGATGCGGGTACTTTGCACAACACCTGTCGCAACGCGGGCCGTTTTGGGTTGCAATTCGGTTGCGTCGTGCCTCGATCCGCCATACGGGGGGACACAGGTCGTTATTCCCGCCGGGAGGCGAGTGCCGCCCGTGCCCCCTGCCGTCGCAACGAGCCCCGGCACCCGCTGCCGGACCCCGCCCGCCGGCGACCCCCTCCGGGCCCGCCCGCCGGGAGCCCTGCGGTGCGGAATGCCCGGCTGCCGGCGCCGGTGGTACGGGCCCCGGTGTGCCCGGGAGAGCGAGAACGCAGGCACTAGGGTGGCGCTTCGCAATCGTTTCAGGTCCAAGGGATCCCCATGACACCAACCCCGGCGCTGCTCCACCTCGTGGTCGCCGCCACCTCCTCGAAATCGAATCCGCTGATCACGCTCCTGCCCCTCGTGGCGATCGGGGTCCTCGGCTACTTCTTCTTCATCCGGCCCCAGCAGCGGAAGGCCCAGGCGGCGAGACAGGCCCAGGGTTCGGGCTACGAGGTCGGGGACGAGGTGCAGACCGTCGGGGGCGTCGTCGGCACGGTCCTCGAGATCCACGGGGACCGCTACACGCTCCTGACCGGGGCCCTGGGGGACGACGGCAACCTGGACGGCCCGCAGCCGACGAGAATCGTCTTCGTCCGCCAGGCCATCGCCCGGAAGATCGACCCGATCGAGGATGTGCGGGTCGACGACGAGCCGGTCGACGACGACGTGCACGACGTGCAGCGCTCCACCGACATCGACGACGTCGGTGGCGACGGAGCCACCGGCAAGGGTGACGGTGTTCCCCGCAAGGGTGATCACGGCGAGGAGGCTGAGGAGGCGTGAGCCCCAAGTCGGGGGGCCGGGCCCAACGACGCCAGCGACGCAACCTCCTGATCAGCGTCCTGGTTGTCGTTGCCATCGCGGTGGGGTCCTTCGCCGCCGTGTTCGCGGCGAAGTGGTCCCCGCGCCTGGGGCTCGACCTCGCCGGCGGCGTCGCGGTCGTCTACACGGCCGAGGGCCAGCACATCAGCCAGGCCGACCTCAACGAGACGGTCAACATCTTGAACCTCCGGGTCGACGGGCTCGGCGTCTCGGGCGCGCAGGTGCAAGCCACGGGGAAGAACCAGATCTCGGTCTCCATTCCCGGCGTCACCAACGCCCAGCAGGTCCTCGACCAGATCGGGCAGACGGCACGCATGTACTTCCGTCCCGTCCTGTGCTTCGCCTATCCGCAAGCGGTCCCGAAGTCGCAGAAGAACAAGGTCCAGCCGAGGGGGATCGAGACCCTGCCGACGTGCACCGCGTCGTCCGCCCTGACGGCGGCCAACCTGAACGTCACGCCGAACAATTCCCCCCAGGGCTACTCGTCGAACAACGTGCCGCCCGACACCCAGTACGCCGTCTACCCGTCCACCAGTGTCCTGAAGCCCGACTATGCCAAGAGCACGGTCCTGCTGCCCGGGCTCGCCGGCGCCTGCGACGGCTCGTCCGCCATCCGCTGCGTGCTCGGTCCGTCCCAGATGACCGGGCACTCCATCGCCAGCGCCCAAGCGACCCAGAACCAGACCGGCGCCTGGGTCGTCAACTACACGCTCGCCGGTGCCGCCGGGTCCGCGCTCTGGGACAGGGTGGCCCAAGCGAACTTCCACCAGCTGCTCGGCATCGAGCTCGACGGCCAGGTGTACTCGGCGCCGATCATCCAGCCCACCCAGGCCAGCTTCAGTTCCTTCAACGGCCAGGGCGAGATCTCGGGAAGCCTGACGCAGGCGGACGCCCAGAACCTGGCCCAGGCCATGAACTTCGGTGCGCTGCCCGTCACCCTGAAGGCCGCCACCTCCGAGACGGTCTCGGCCACCCTCGGCCACTCGGCGCTCGTGGCCGGGCTCGGTGCGGGCATCGCCGGGCTCATCCTCGTGCTGCTCTACGTGCTGCTGTACTACCGGGCCCTGGGCCTCGTGGTGATCTCCGGGCTCGTGCTCACGGCCATGTTGCTGTGGGCGATCATCTCGGGCCTCGGACACACCTCGGTGGCGCCGAGCTTCGACCTGGCCGGCATCACCGGGCTCATCGTCTCAATCGGCATCACCGTGGACTCGTACATCGTCTACTTCGAGCGGCTCAAGGACGAGGCCAGATCGGGTCGATCCATCCGGACATCGGTCGACCGCGGCTTCAAGAGCGCGTGGCGGACGGTGTGGGCGGCCGACTTCGTGTCGCTGCTGGCGGCCATCGTCCTGTACCTCGTCGCCGTCGGGAACGTGAAGGGCTTCGCCTTCTTCCTCGGCCTCTCGACCATCATGGACATGGCGGTGACGTGGTTCTACACCAGGCCGCTCGTCATCCTCCTCGGCCAGAGCCCCCGCCTGCAGGGTGAGGGGGCGTTCAGCATCGCCACCGGGCTGGGGGCGGGACCGCAGACCCAGAGCCTGCCGGTCGGCGCCGGGGGAGGTGGCTCGTGAGCGACGACGGACGCCGCGACGACCGGGACGGCAGCTCCCTCGACGACGTCAGCGAAGAGGACGTCGAGCGCCTCGAGGAGAGCGTCGACACCGAGGACCTCGACGAGGAGGAGCTCGTCAGCCTCGACGATGCCGCCCGCGCCCTGCTGGCCAAGCCCCGGCGCGGCCACGGACCCATCGCACGCCTCTACCGCGGCGAGACCCGCTTCGACTTCGTCGGCAAGCGGAAGATCTGGTTCAGCCTCTCGACCGCCATCATCGTCTTGGGAATCGTCTCGATCGTCCTGCGGGGCGGGCTGAACCTGGGCATCGAGTTCAAGGGCGGGACGGAGTGGACCATCGCCGCACCCGGCGTGACCCAGACCCAGGCCGTCGATGCGCTCAAGGGCACGGGGCTGATCAACCCGACGGTGCAGCTGCTGGGGTCGGGCAGCAAGCAGACGCTGAACGTGCAGTCGGACATCAACAGGCTCACGCAGGCCCAGCAGCAGGCGGTGAGCAAGGACGTGCAGAAGGCGCTGCTGACGCTGACCCATTCCGCAGCCCCGGCGACGCCGCCCACGACGACGACGACGGCGGCGCCCACGACCACCACGACGGCCAAGGCGGGCGCGGCAGCCGGGTCCACCACGACGTCGGCGCCCACCACCACGACGACGCTCGCCGGCGCCGTCCCCAGGACGGTCACCGACAAGATCAGCATCACCACCGTCGGACCCACCTGGGGTTCCTCCATCACCAACAAGGCGATCGAGGCCCTGATCATCTTCTTCATCGTGGTGGGCATCTACATCAGCATCCGCTTCGAGCCGAAGATGGCCCTCGCCGCCTTCATCGCCATGGTCCACGACGTCCTCGTGACCGTCGGCATCTACTCGATCTTCAATTTCCAGGTCACGCCCGACACGGTCGTCGCCATCCTGACGATCCTGGGGTACTCGCTCTACGACACGGTGGTGGTGTTCGACCGGGTGCGCGACAACACCAAGGGCATCGGCAGCAGCGGGCGCCTGACCTACCCGCAGCTCATCAACCTGTCCATGAACCAGACGCTGGCCCGGTCGATCAACACGTCGATGGTCGCCATCATCCCGGTGCTGGCGATCCTGCTGATCGGCGCCCAGTTCCTGGGGGCGACCACGCTGCAGTCCTACGGCCTGGCCCTCTTCGTCGGCCTGCTCTCGGGCGCGTACTCGTCCATCTTCATCGCCGCCCCCGTGCTGTCCCTGTTGAAGGAGCGCGAGGAGCGCTGGGTCGCCATCGCCAAGCGCCTGGCGCAACGGGGCGAGTCCGAGGGGTCGTACTCGGCCCTCGACGCCGCCACCATGAGCACCCAGATGAGCATGGCCGCGTCCGGCCAGGTGAGCCGGAGCGCTGCCGCGCAGAAGTCCGGCAGCACCAAGCGCAGCGGGCCGATCCGGCCGGGCTCGGGCAGCGGCACGGGCGCCGGCAGCGGGTCTAGCGGGAGCGGCACGGGGACGGCGGTGATGGACCGGCCGGCCGGCGCGTCGTCGGGCGGGACGAGTCAGGGCCAGGCGGCGCCGCGGCCGCGCCAGACCAGGCGCAAGAAGCGACGCCGCTGAGCGCAGCGGGGCGCCGGGTGACGGTTGTGTGACGTTCCCGGTGTTTCCCCAGGCGGGTAGCCTGAGTGGATGGTGGCCCTGACTCGGGTGACTCCCACGGAAGCTGCGGCGCTCGAGGTCGAGCAGGCCCAGGAGCAGGTGCTCCGCGACCTGTTGGCGCCGCTGCTGGCCGAGTTCGCCAACCACCGCCCCGAGGACGACACGGCGCTCATCGTCGAGGCGGGCAGGACCGCCCTGAGGGCCCACGAGGGCCAATTCCGGCGCTCGGGCGAGCCCTACATCACGCACCCGGTGGCGGTGGCGACCATCGTGGCCGAGCTCGGCCTCGACGAGCAGACCGTGGCGGCGGCGCTCCTGCACGACGCCGTGGAGGACACCGGGCTGACGCTCGACGCGATTCGGGACCGCTTCGGCGCCGGCGTGGCCAAGGTGGTCGACGGGGTGACCAAGCTCGACCGCCTCCAGTTCGACTCCAAGGAGGCCCAACAGGCGGCGACGATCCGCAAGATGCTCGTCGCCATGGCCGACGACTGGCGCGTCCTGCTGATCAAGCTGGCCGACCGGCTGCACAACATGCGCACGCTCGCGGTCATGCCCGAGTGGAAGCAGCGCCGCACGGCCCAGGAGACCTTCGACGTCTACGCGCCCCTGGCGCACCGCCTCGGCGTCCAACAGGTGCGCTGGCAGCTCGAGGACCTCGCCTTCGCGACGCTGCACCCGAAGCGCTACGCAGAGATAGAGCAGATGGTGGCGGCCCGGGCGCCCCAACGCGAGGAGTACCTCGAGCGCGTCCTCGTCCACGTGCGCCAGCGGCTCGACGACATGGGCGTCGCCGCCGACGTGACCGGCCGGCCCAAGCATCTGTGGTCGATCTACGAGAAAATGGTGGTGCGGGGCAAGGAGTTCGACGACATCAACGACCTGGTCGCCATCCGGGTCGTCGTGGACTCGGAGAAGGACTGCTGGGCGGCGCTGGGCGCCATCCACGCCATCTGGGCCCCCGTGCACGGGCGCTTCAAGGACTACATCAACACGCCCAAGTTCAACATGTACCAGTCGCTGCACACGACGGTGATCGGGCTCGACGGCAAGCCGGTGGAGGTGCAGATCCGCACGTTCGAGATGCACCACCGGGCCGAGTACGGCATCGCGGCGCACTGGGGGTACAAGTCCAAGGAGGACCACTCCTCCGAGATGGCGTGGCTGCAGCGCATCGCCGACGTGGACCGCCAGACGGACGACCCCATCGAGTTCCTCGAGGCCCTCAAGCTCGACCTCGAGCAGGACGAGGTCTACGTCTTCACGCCCAAGGGCAAGGTCATCGCGCTCCCGGCCCGCTCCACCCCCGTCGACTTCGCCTACGCCATCCACACCGAGGTCGGGCACCGCTGCATCGGCGCCCGGGTCAACGGCCGACTCGTGCCGCTCGAGACGCAGCTCTCGAGCGCCGACACCGTGGAGATCATCACGTCCAAGTCCGCCACGCCGGCGCCGTCACGCGACTGGCTCCAGATCGTCGCCTCGACCCGGGCACGCAACAAGATCCGGCAGTGGTTCTCGCGGGAGCGCCGGGAGGACGCCATTGAGAACGGGCGGGAGGAGCTGGCGCGTGCCCTGCGGCGCGAGGGCCTGCCCCTGCACAAGATCCTCGGCTCGAGCGCGCTCGGTGAGGTGGCCGACCAGATGAACCTGGCCGACATGGACGCCTTGTACGTGTCCATCGGCGAGGGCCAGGTCTCGGCGCAGTCCATCGTCCAGCGACTCACCAAGGTGCTGCGGGGCGGCGGCGGCGCCGACGAGCAACTGCCGACGATCGCGCTGCCGGGGACCGGCCGGCCCCGGCAGGGCCGCCGCACCGGCACCGGTGTCTACGTCGAGGGGCTCGACGACGTCATGATCCACCTCGCCCGTTGCTGCACGCCGGTGCCGGGCGACCAGATCGTGGGCTTCGTGACCCAGGGCCGTGGCGTCTCGGTGCACCGGGCCGACTGCGCCAACGCCGCCGCGCTGGCCGACCGCTCCCGGGAGCGCCTCATGGAGGTCGAGTGGGACCGGGGCAACGACGGGGTGTTCGTGGCCACGATCGAGGTCCAGGCCTTCGACCGGTCGCGCCTGCTGGCCGACGTGTCGCGGGTCGTCTCCGAACACCACCTCAACATCGTCGCCGCCCGGACGGCCACCACGCCGGACCGGGTGAGCCGGATGGCGTTCGACGTCGAGCTCGCCGATCCCACCCACCTGCACTCACTGATCAACGCGCTGAAGCACCTCGACGGGGTCTTCGACGCCTATCGTCAGCTTCCTGGCAAGAAAGCCTGATCATGGGGAGCACGGAGTGACCGAAGAGGTGGCCGCGCGCCCCGACACGGCCGCGCGCACGCCCAAGGGCATGCACGACGTGGTGTGGCCGGAGTCCGCCCGCTGGGAGGAGACCGTGTCCCGGTTCTCCACACTGGTCGGGCGGGCCGGCTACGGCCTGACCCTCACGCCGATCATCGAGCACGCGGGTGTCTTCCTGCGCGGCATCGGCGAGGCGAGCGAGGTCGTCGGCAAGGAGATGTACATCTTCGAGGATCGCGACGGCCAGATGATGGCGTTGCGGCCCGAGGGGACGGCGCCCATTGCGCGCGCCTTCGTGCAGCACCACCCCGTCCCGCCCTGGAAGGCCTGGTACGTGGCGCCGTCGTTCCGCCACGAGAACCCCCAGCAGGGCCGGTACCGGCAGCACTACCAGCTCGGTGTCGAGGCGCTCGGTCCCTCCGACGCCGACCTCGACGTCGAGGTCGTCGCCCTGGCCCACGGCTTCTTCGCCGGACTCGGGCTGCGGGAGGTCACCCTCAAGCTGCACTCCATGGGCGACGGCGTCTGCAAGCCCGGCTACGTGGCACTGCTCGGCGCCTTCCTGGCGGAGCGGGTCGAGCAGCTGTGCGCGCCGCACCGGGTCCGCCACCTCGAGAACCCGCTGCGGGTGCTCGACTGCAAGACAGCCGAGTGCCGGGCGGCCACGGCCGGCGCCCCCCACTTCCTCGACCACCTCTGCGACCCCTGTGCCGAGCACTTCGCCCGGGTCCGCTCGGGCCTCGAGGCGTTGGGCATCGAGTACACGATCGACCACCGCCTGGTGCGCGGCTTCGACTACTACACGCGCACGACGTTCGAGTTCGCCGCCGACGCCCTCGATGCGGCACAGAACGGCGTCGGCGGCGGCGGCCGCTATGACGGCCTGGTGGAGCTGCTCGGCGGTGAGCCGACACCGGGCATCGGGTTCGGCATCGGTGTCGAACGCGTCCTCCTGGCCTGCGACGCGGAAGAAGTGTTCTCCACCAGCGCCGTGGTCGCGGCCCGGCCGCTGCACGCCTACGTCATCGACACTGCGGGTGGGGGGACGGCGACGACCCTCACGGCCGAGCTGCGCCGGGCCGGCCTGCGGGCTGACCGGGCCTTCGACGGCCGGTCCATGAAGTCACAGATCAAGTCGGCCGACCGCTCGGGTGCGCTGGTGGCGCTCGTGGTCGGCCCGCAGGAGGTGGCGGAGGGGACCGTCGGGCTGCGGCCGCTGCGCAGCGACGACGAGCAGCGCACCGTGCCCCGGGCTGCCATTGTGGACGAGCTCAAGAGCTTCGTCGCCAACGCGGCGTTCGCCGAGGACTCCGAGACGGGTTCGGTCGCCGATGTCGACCGGCACCTGCATCCCCACCTGCGCCAGACCGACGAGAACGAGTCAGGGACCGACACGCCATGACGACCAGCGACGAGGACCACGCCGGGGACGAGAGCGGCGCCAACCGTCCGACGGCCATGCGGACGCACCTGTGCGGGGTGCTGCGCAAGGCCGACGTGGGCACGAAGGTGCGGCTCTGTGGCTGGGTCGCCCGGCGCCGCGAGCACGGGGAGCACCTGGCCTTCGTGGACCTGCGCGACCACACGGGCATCGTGCAGTGCGTGATCGACCACGCCACCGACGTGCGTCACGAGTGGGTCGTCTCGATCACGGGCACCGTGCGCGAGCGACCGGAGGGCACGGTCAACCCCGGCATCGGAACCGGGGAGATCGAGCTGGGCGACTGCACGGTCGAGGTCCTGAACGAGGCCGAGCCGCCGCCGTTCTCCGTCGACGACCGGATGGAGTCCGACGAGCCGGTGCGCCTGCGCTACCGCTACGTCGACCTGCGCCGGCCGCGCCTGCAGCGCAACCTCCGGCTGCGCGCCCGGGTGAACGCCGCCATCCGCGCCGCCATGGACACGCAGGGCTTCGTCGAGATCGAGACGCCGCTGCTGTGGGCGCCCACCCCCGAGGGATCGAGGGAATTCTCCGTGCCGTCGCGCCTGCATCACGGCTCGTTCTACGCGCTGCCCCAGAGCCCGCAGCTCGCCAAGCAGCTGCTGATGGTGGGTGGGTTCGACCGTTACTTCCAGATCGCCCGCTGCCTGCGCGACGAGGACCTGCGCGCCGACCGACAGTTCGAGTTCATGCAGCTCGACATGGAATGCTCGTTCGCCAGCCAGGACGACGTCATGGGCTACGTGTCCGAGGCCGTGCTCCGTGCCGCCGAGGCTGCCACCGGCGAGCGCCCCCCACCGATCGAGCGCATGACGTGGGCCGACGCCCGCGATCGCTACGGCACCGACAAGCCGGACCTGCGCTTCGGCATGGAGCTGGTCGACCTGACGCCGGTGTTCGAGCACACCGGCGTCAAGGCCTTCTCGTCGCCGTCCGTCAAGGCCCTCGTCGTCCGCGACGGCGCGACCTACCCACGCTCCCGCCTCGACGAGCTCACCGAACAGGCCAAGGCGGCGGGTGCAGCCGGCCTGGCGTGGTTCCGGGTGGTCGAGAACGGCCCGTCGCTCGACGGACCCCTGGCGCGCCACCTGTCCGAGCAGGAAGGGGTGCGCGTCCTGCAGGAGACGAAGGCGGTGCCCGGTGACCTCATCCTCGCCGTCTCGGACGAGTACGCCACCGCCTGCGCGGTGCTGGGCACGCTGCGCACGGCCATCGGGGCGCCTCCGGTGGGCCAGGGCCCGCACCGCTACGTCTGGGTCGTCGACTTCCCGATGTTCGAGGGCATCGGCGCCGACGGCAATCCGCAGGCCGCCCACCACCCGTTCACCATGCCGTATGCCGAGGACCTGCCGCTACTGGAGTCCGACCCGCTCGCCGTGCGCTCCCAGGCCTACGACCTGGTGCTCAACGGGTGGGAGCTGGGGTCGGGGAGCGTGCGTATCCACCGCCGGGAGACCCAGGAGCGGGTGTTCGCCGCGCTCGGCATCGCGCCCGCCGAGGCCGAGGCCCGCTTCGGGTTCCTGCTGGGCGCCTTCCGCTACGGGGCGCCGCCGCACGCCGGCTTCGCCTTCGGCGTGGACCGTCTGGCGGCGATCCTGGCGGGCGAGGAGAACATCCGCGAGGTCATCGCGTACCCCAAGACCCAGTCGGGCACCGACCTCCTCACCGGTGCCCCGACGCCGCTGCCGCCCGCCGCCCTGGCCGAGCTCGGGATCCGCGTCGTCGTGCCGCCGCCCACGCCGGGCGCGGGCGCGGGCAGCCAGCCCGGCGAGGCCGCCAACCCGTCCCCGAGCTAGTGCGAGGAGCGGCCGGCCCGTGAGCCTCTTCGCCGACGCGGCCGACCGCCAGCTGAAGCGCCGGGCCCCTCTCGCCGCCCGTCTCCGGCCCCGTACCCTCGACGAGGTCGTGGGCCAGGAGCACCTCGTCGCCCCCGGCGCCCCGCTACGGGTGCTGGCCGAGTCCGACCGGGTGGGCTCGGCGATCCTGTGGGGCCCGGCCGGGACGGGGAAGACGACGCTGGCGCATCTGCTGGCCGACACCACGGCGAAGCACCTCGTCACCCTGTCGGCCACGGCCGCCGGCGTGAAGGACGTGCGGGAGGCGCTGGCGGAGGCCGGGCGCCGCCTGGGCGAGCAGGGACAGGGCACCATGCTCTTCATCGACGAGGTGCACCGGTTCTCCAAGTCCCAGCAGGACGTGCTGCTGCCCGCCGTCGAAGACGGGCTGGTGGTGCTCATCGGGGCGACCACCGAGAACCCCTTCTTCGAGGTGAACCCGCCCCTCTTGAGCCGGGCCTCCCTGTGGCGGCTGCACCCCCTCAGCCCCGAGAATCTGCGCGCGCTCGTGCGGCGCGGGCTCGACACGGAGGGGGCGGACGCGGAGGACGACGCCGTCGACGCCGTCGTCGCGGCATGCGAGGGTGATGCGCGCGCGGCGCTGACGACGGTGGAGGTCGCGGTCGCGCTGGCCCGGGCCGCCGCCGGCGACCCCGACGCCCGCGTGGTGCTGACCATGGACGACATGTCCCGGGCGCGGGACGGCCGGCTGTTCCACCAGGGCGCCGACGAGCACTACGACCAGGTCAGCGCACTGATCAAGAGCGTGCGCGGCTCGGACCCCGACGCCGGCCTGTACTGGATGGCCCGCATGATCGAGGCCGGAGAGGACCCCCGGTTCCTGGCCCGCCGCATGGTGATCCTGGCCAGCGAGGACATCGGTCTGGCCGACCCCCAGGCGCTCCTCGTGGCCGAGGCGGCCGCCCGGGCGGTCGAGTACGTGGGCCTCCCCGAGGCGGCGCTCAACCTGGCCGAGGCCGTCATCTACCTGGCCCGGGCGCCCAAGTCGAACGCCGTGGTGGTGGCCCTCGGCCGGGCCCAGGCCGACGTGCGCTCGAGCGTCAGCCAGGAGGTCCCCGCGCACCTGCGGGACGCCCACTACAAGGGCGCCGCCGCGCTCGGGCACGGGGCGGGCTACGTGTACCCCCATGACGACCCCTCGGGGGCGGTTCCCCAGCAGTATCGTCCTGACGCGCTCGAGGGTCGGGTGTACTACGAGCCGTCGCCCCACGGTGCGGAAGGCGGAGGCTCCCGTGGCGGGTCAGGTCCGGCCGTGGACATGGAGGGCGATACGTGAAGCCGGGACATCGCAGAGGCCTGCTGCTGGCAGCGGCCGTGGGCGCCGTCACGCTCGGGGCCGGGGCCCTCGCCCCCGCGGCGGTCGCGGGTGCCGACGCGTCGCCGTCGGCCCTGCCGGGGAAGGTCGCGCTGCCCCAAGGCGCGCCGCACGTCCCCACGGACGCGGCACGGCTGGGGTCGGCGCCGCCCGATCAGGTCCTCGACCTCGACGTCGCGCTCGCGGGTCAGGACCCCACCGGGCTGGCGCAGGCGGTCGCCGCGGTCTCGACGCCCGGATCGCCCGACTACCGGCACTACCTGACCCCGGCCCAGTACGCGGCGCGGTTCGGACCGACGGCGACCGAGGTCGCACAGGTGTCCGCGGCATTGCGCGCGGAAGGGCTGACCGTCGGCACGCCCGACCAGGGGAGCAACCTGCTGCCGGTGCACGGGACGGCCGCCGCAGTGTCGGCTGCGTTCGGCACACCGCTGGAAACGGTCCAGTCCCCACACCAGGCCCCGGCGATCGTGAACACGGCGTCCCCGCAGGTCCCGGCCTCCCTCGCCGGCTCCGTGACGGCGGTGGTCGGCCTCGACGGCCTGTTCCACGAACACGCCATGGTGCGGCCCAAGTCGGGGCTGCCGGCGACGCCGAGCCCGGGCGCCACCACCCCCAACGCTGCCGGTGTCCCCGGGGCAGGGAGCCCGGGCCCCGCGAGCGGTCCGTCGAGCCACGCCGTGGACGCCCGCGCCTCCACACCGCAGGCCTGCGCGGCTGCACAGGCGAAGGCCATCGGGGGGACCTACACCTCCACGCAGATGTCCTCGATCTTCGGGCTGGACCAGCTGTTCGCCCAAGGCCGCATCGGGCTGGGCCAGTCGATCGCCATCGTGGAGTTCGAGCAGTACTCACAGAACGACTTCAACGCATTCGAATCCTGTTACGGGCTGTCCAGCCCCATTCGCAACGTGGTGGTCGACGGCGGGCCGGGAGGGTCGCCGGGAGGCGGCGGCGAGGCCGCACTCGACACGGAGCTCGCTTCCTTCAATGCGCCGGCCGCCTCACTCGTCGTCTACGAGACCCCGAACGACAACGACGCCCAGGCCCTCGACATGTACGACCGGATCGCCAGCGACGACAGCTCTCGCGTGGTGACGACGAGCTGGGGCAATTGCGAAGCCCAAACCGTCGGCGCGACGCTCCAGGCGGAGAACACGATCTTTTCCCGGATGGCCCTACAGGGGCAGACGGTGATCGCGGCGTCGGGCGACTCAGGCTCGGAGGACTGCTATCCCGATCCTGGAGCTTCCACCGCACTCGCCGTCGACGACCCCGGCTCCCAGCCGAATGTCGTGAGCGCCGGCGGCACGACAATGAGCGGCGCGCCGGGCCACCCCCAGGTGGTGTGGAACGACTGCCAGGGTCAGCTGTTCACATGCGTGGAACTCGATCCGCGGAAGGGCGCCGGCGGCGGCGGTATCTCCGCCCAGTGGCAGAGGCCCGTCTATCAGAATGGGTTCAACGCGAGTTCTCAGCGGGCCGTTCCTGATATTTCCTACCCGGCCGACCCGGCGAATGGGTCGGTCGCCGCATTTTTCGATGGATTATGGGGCGGGTTCGGAGGTACGAGCGTGGCTGCGCCGACCAACGCCGGGCTCTTCGCGGACACCAACCAGGGCTGCTTCACCACCCTCGGCCAGGCCGGGTCGGCGCTCTACGGTGCCGGTAACAGCCCGAGCTTCAACGACATCACCATCGGCAACAATGACCTCACCGGCACCAACAGCGGTCAGTTCCCCGCCGTTTCCGGCTACGACGCCGCCAGCGGGCTGGGCACCCCCGTCGACCAGAACCTCGCCATCGCGCTGCAGGGCGCCAGCGGGTGCCCCTCGGTGGCGTCGGTGAGCCCCAACACGGGCCCGCACGCAGGGGGCGGCGCCGTCACGATCTCGGGCGGCGGCTTCCTCAACGCGACCGCGGTGACCTTCGGCTCCGCCGGCACGGGCCAGATCGTCAACCAGTCCGAGAACTCCATCACCGTCATCCCCCCCAACGCCCCGGGCCCCCTGTGCGTCGACGTCACCGTGCAGAACTCGCAAGGGATCTCGGCCACCTCGGCGGCCGACCACTACGGCTTCGACGGCGACCTCAACTGCGGCCAGGGCTACCGCTTCGTTGCTTCCGACGGCGGCATCTTCGACTACGGCGACGCCACCTTCTGGGGCAGCACGGGCAGCCTCCACCTCAACGCACCAGTCGTGGGCATGGCCGACACACCCAGCACCAACGGCTACTGGATGGTCGCCGCCGATGGCGGCATCTTCGACTACGGCGACGCGCCGTTCTTCGGCTCCATGGGCGGGCAGCACCTGAACCGGCCCATCGTGGGTATGGCGTCGACCGCCAACGGGAAGGGCTACTGGATGGTGGCTGCCGACGGCGGCATCTTCAACTTCGGCAACGCACCGTTCTTCGGCTCCACCGGCAGCATGCGGCTCAACAAGCCGATCGTGGGCATGGCGGCCACCCCCGACGGCGGCGGCTACTGGCTGGTGGCCTCCGACGGCGGGATCTTCAGCTACGGCGACGCGAAGTTCTGGGGCTCGGCCGGCTCGCTGGTCCTGAACTCACCGGTCGTCGGCATGGCGGCCGGACCGGGCGGCAACGGCTACTGGCTGGTGGCCGCCGACGGCGGGATCTTCGACTACGGCAGCGCCGGCTTCTTCGGCTCGGCTGGCTCCATCCGCCTGAACCAGCCGGTCGTCGGCATGGCTGCCACTTCCGACGGCAACGGCTACTGGCTGGTGGCGGCCGACGGCGGCATCTTCACCTACGGCGATGCACCCTTCTTCGGCTCGACCGGCAGCATCCGGCTGAACAAGCCCATCGTGGGGATGTCGTCGGCCTGAGCCAGACTCCATCGGGGCGTTTCCGGTCCCGGGGGTGGGCCCCGACGCCGTTTTTGCCCCCGGTAAGCTGGAGCGATGGACGCCAACGAACTGAGGGCGGCCTTCACGCGCTTCTTCGCCGACCGGGGCCACGCGGTCGTCCCGTCGGCCAGCCTGATCCCGCACGACCCCACGGTGCTCTTCACCATCGCGGGGATGGTGCCCTTCAAGCCCTACTTCGTGGGCGACGAGCCGGCACCATGGCCCCGGGCCACCTCCATTCAGAAGTGCTTCCGCACCCCCGACATCGAGATCATCGGCACCGACACGTACCACTGCACCTTCTTCGAGATGCTCGGCAACTTCAGCTTCGGGGACTACTTCAAGGAGGAGGCCATCCCGATGGCCTGGGAGCTCCTCACGGGCGTCTTCGGGCTCGACGGCGACCGTCTCTGGGTGACCGTGCACGACAGCGACGACGAGGCCGAGCAGATCTGGATCGACAGCGTCGGCGTGCGGCCGGAGCGGGTCCAGCGCATGGGCGACGAGGACAACTTCTGGGCCATGGGCGACACCGGGCCCTGCGGCCCCGACTCGGAGATCTTCGTCGACAAGGGCGAGTCCTACGGCCACGACGGGGGCCCCAAGCACGGTGGCAGCGAGCGCTTCGTCGAGATCTGGAACCTCGTCTTCATGCAGTTCAACCGCGACGCCGAAGGGGTGCTGAGCGAGCTGCCGCGCAAGAACATCGACACGGGGGCGGGCTTCGAGCGGATCCTGCCCGTCCTCCAGGGTCACGACTCCGTCTTCGACACCGACCTGTTCCTGCCGATCATCGACGCGGCGGCCTCGGTCCTGGGCACCGCCTACGGGACCGACGAGCGGACCGACGTCTCGCTGCGGGTGCTGGCCGACCACGGGCGGGCCATGTCCATGCTGGTGGCCGACGGCGTGCAGCCGGCCAACGAGGGCCGCGGCTACGTCCTGCGCCGGGTCGTCCGCCGCGCTCGTCATGGCGGCCCGGCGTCTGGGGGTGGAGAAGCCGATCGGCCCGACGCTCGTCCAGGCGACGACCGACGTGCTGGGGGAGGCCCACCCGTCGCTGCGAGAGCAGCACGACCTCATCGTCAACGTCGTGGCGCGCGAAGAGGCCGGGTTCGACCGCACGCTGCGCGCCGGGTTGAGCCGGTTGGAAGACGCGTTGGCCACGGGGACGAAGGTGCTCGGAGGGGACGTGGCCTTCACCCTGCACGACACGCACGGCTTCCCGGTCGAGCTCACCGAGGAGCTGGCCCGCGATGCGGGGGTCGAGGTCGACCGCGCCGGTTTCGATGCCGCCATGGCCGAGCAGCGCGAGCGCGCCCGGGCCGCGGCCAAGAGCTCGCGGGCGGGGGACGAGGCCGCCTACCGGGCGCTGCTGGACGCGGAGGGACAGACCACCTTCGTCGGTCGGGGCCTCCAGAATTACGAGGTGCCGGCCCGGGTGGTGGCGGTGCTCGAGGGCACGGGCGACCACCGGGACGGGTCTGACTCCGAGACGAGCGTTGCCGGCCGCACGGTCGAGGTCTTCGTGGACCGGACGCCTTTCTACGCCGAGGCCGGTGGACAGATCGGCGACACCGGGACGATCGTGACCGAGTCGGGCATCGCCGATGTCTACGACACCCAGTACGCCGTGCCCGGGCTCGTGGCGCACAAGGCGCGCCTGACCGGCGACATGGTGGCCGGGCAGGATGCGTTGGCCACGATCGACGGCGATCGCCGCGAGGCCATTCGGCGCAACCACACCGCGACGCACCTGTTGCACTCGGCACTGCGGTCGGTGCTCGGTGAGCACGTGCGCCAGCAAGGGTCGCTCGTGGGGCCCGAGTACCTGCGGTTCGACTTCTCGCATCACGCCCAGCCCACGCGCCAGGAGCTCGACGAGGTGTTCGCGCTGGCCAACGACGCCGTGCTGGCGGACGTCGACGTGGAGACGACGGAGACCTCGCGCCAGGAGGCCGAGCACATGGGCGCCATCGCCTTCTTCGGCGACAAGTACGGCGAGTCCGTGCGGGTGGTCCAGGCGGGGCCCTCCTCGCTCGAATTCTGCGGTGGGACCCATGTCGACTCGCTGGGCCAGATCGGCCCGATCACGCTCTTGTCGGAGGGCTCGATCGGCGCCAACACCCGGCGGATCTTCGCGCTGTCGGGACACGCGTCCATCGACCGTGCCCTCGAGCGCGAGCGGTTGGTGCAGTCGGCGGCCGAACTGCTGCGCACGGAGCCCGACGAGCTGCTGGCCGCCATCGGCCGGGTGATGGAGCGCTCGCGCGAGGCCGAGAAGGAGCTGGGGCGGCTGCGCCAGCAGTCGAGCGAGGCCGAGGCCAAGACCTTGGCCGAGCGGGCCGCGGCCGACAGCGGCGTCGTGGTGGCGCGGCGCGACAACGTCGAGGGCAAGGACCTGCAGTCCCTGGCCGAGGCCGTGCTCCGCCACGACGGGGTGCGGGCGGTGGTGCTCGGCGGCTCGCCCGACGGCACCAAGGTGGCCATCGCGGCGGCGACCGGTGGGTCGCCCGATGCGGTGCAGCTGGTCAAGGCGCTGGGCGCCATCGTGGGCGGTGGTGGCGGAGGCCGTCCCGAGGTGGCGCTGGCGGGCGGGAAGGATCCCGGGCAGATCGACGCCGCACTGGCCGAGGCGCAACGACTCCTGTCCGCGTGAGCGCCGGGGGAGCGGGCCGCGTGGCCGCCCTCGACCTCGGGGCGAAGCGCATCGGGGTGGCGTACAGCGACAGCGCGCGCACGCTGGCGAGCCCGTGGGGCACGATCCAACGCAGTGGCGACGCCGACCGGGACCGCCGGGCGGTGGTCGAGGCCGTCCGGGAGGTCGAGGCGTCCACCGTCGTCGTCGGCCTCCCTCTGAGCCTCTCGGGAGAGGCCGGCCCGGCGGCCCGGGCGGCGCTGGACGAGGCCACGGCGCTGCGCGCCCTGCTCGAGCCGCTGGGCGTGGGGGTGGAGACGGCTGACGAGCGGTTCACGACAGTGGAGGCCGAGCGCTCCCTGGCCGCCGCCGGCCGGCGGGGCAAGGCGGCGCGCCGGGTGGTCGACAGCGCGGCGGCGATGGTGCTGCTGCAGGCGTGGTTGGACCGGGCGTGAGCGGACCCGACGACGAGGAGGAGCTGCCCTGGCCGTCGCCCGAGCGGCCGGCCGCCACGGCCGACGGTGACGAGCCCGAGGCGGCCGAGGCGGCCGAGGACGGCGAGACGACGAGCCGGACGTCGCGGCGGGCGGAACGAGCGGCCCGCGCCCGGCGCACCCGGCGGATCGCCGCCGCCGTCGGCGGCGTGCTGCTCGTCATCGTCCTCGGCATCACCCTCTGGTACGAGCTCGAGTCCCACGCCCTCGGCCCGGAGGGCAAGCAGGTCGTCGTCACCGTCGGGCAGGGCGAGGCGGCCGACTCGGTCATCAACGCGCTGAGCGAGAAGGGCGTGATCGGCAGCTCCCTGGCCTTCCGGATATCGGACGCCTTCCACGGCACGCCCACCGTCCTGCCGGGGAGCTATGCCCTGCACCAGAATCAGACCTTCGCCGAGGTGCGGGCCATTCTCGCCGCCGGGCCCAACATCTATCCGGTCGACGTTCATCCCGGGTTCACGCTCTCCGAGGTCGCCGCGCGGGTCGACAGCATCCCGGGCCATGCTCAAGGGGCGTTCGCGGCGGCGGCCCGGAGCGGCGTGGTGCACTCGACCTTCTCGCCGCCGGGTTCGAACAACCTCGAGGGGATGCTCGGGACCGGTTCGTACCTGATCCTCCCGGGGGAGAGCGACACGACGATCCTGCGGGGCATGGTGCAGCGGTTCGACCGCGACGCCCAGGCGACGGGGCTGAGCACGGCGTCGGCCGCGGCGCTCGGCTTCACCCCCTACCAGGTGATCACGACGGCCTCGGTCGTCGAGAAGGAGGGCTACTACACGTTCAACATGCCCAAGGTGGCCCGTGTCATCTACAACCGCCTGGCGCAGAGCCAGCCTCTGCAGATGGACTCGACCGTCCTGTACGCCCTCGGGCAGGACGGCGGTACCGTGACCTCGGCTGACCTCAAGATCCAGTCGCCCTACAACACCTACCTCAACAAGGGCCTCCCTCCCACACCCATCTGCATGCCGTCGACGGCAGCGCTGGACGCAGCGCTGCACCCCCCGCCGGGCGCGTGGCTCTATTTCACGCTGGTCCAGAAGGACGGGACGATGGCGTTCTCCGACACCTACGCCGAGCAGCTGGCCAACGAGAAGCTGGCGCAATCCCGCGGGCTCCCGTGAGGGGGCGGTGCCGGTGACGATGGACAGCGTGCGCCGGGAGCTCGGTCCCGCCGTCACGGTCGTCGGCGTCATCGGGAGCCCCGTGGCGCATTCCCTGTCGCCGCTCCTGCACGCCAGCGCGTTCTCCGCACTCGGACTCGGGGACGAGTGGCGTTCCTTCGCCTTCGAGGTGCTCCCGGGCGGCGCGCCCGGCGCGCTCGAGGCGATGCGCCGGGCCGGCATCCGCGGGGTGTCGGTCACCATGCCGCACAAGGCCGACGTCGTGGCCGGCGTCGACGGGTGCAGCGAAGTGGCGCGGCGGCTCGGAGCGGTCAATTGCATCGTGAACCGCGACGGCTCGCTGTGGGGGACCAACACCGACGGCGAGGGCTTCGTGTCCTCCCTGCGCCGTGGCGCCGGTTTCGATCCCTCGGGCCGGCGTTGCGTCGTCATCGGCGCCGGCGGGGCGGCCCGGGCGGTGGTGCTGTCCCTGGCCCGGGCCGGGGCGGCCGAGGTGGCCATCGTGAACCGGACGCCCGAGCGGGCCTACGAGGCGGCCGCCCTGGCGGACCCGGTGGGGGCCGTCGTGCCCCTCACGGACCGGTCCGTGGCCGAGGCCGTGGTCGGCGCGGACCTGGTGGTCAACGCGACCCCGGTGGGGATGGCCGGGGTGGGTCGGGACGCCGGCGGGGGTCCCGGGCAGTGGCTCGTCACGCCGGAGCTGCTCGAGTCCGGGCAGGTGGCGGCGGACCTGGTCTACGCACCCCGGCCGACGCGCTGGCTGGCAGTGGCGGCCGAGGGGGGCGCCACCGTGCTGGACGGGCTCGGCATGCTCGTGCACCAGGCGGCGGCGCAGATCGTGCTGTGGACGGGGCGGGAACCTCCGGTGGAGGCCATGTGGGACGCCGCCGTGGCCGCCAGCCCGAGCGGCGCCTGAGCGCCGCCGGCCCCGGGCCGATCGGTCAGCGCAGGGGTGCCGCCGGTGCGGCGGGCGGTGCGACGTCGGCGGGCCACAGGTGCGCCTGCGCCAGCGCCGCGATGGCCTCCTCGCGCAGAGCGCGGGTGAGCGGGTCGCGCAGCGACGGCACGGTGAGGAGCATGACGCGCATTGTGATGGTCGACGAGTCGGCGGCGAGGAGCCCAACGAGGTTAGGCGGTTCGGTGCAGTGCGCGGCGAACTCGGGTCGTTGGGCGACACGGTGCGCCGCGTCGCCGATGACACGCCGGACCGAATCGAGGTCGGTGGCGCTGGCGCCGGGGAGCGTGAGGTCGACCACGGCGCGCGCCCACCCGCGCGAGAGGTTGCCGACGAGTCGTATGTCGCCGTTGGGAATGACGTACATGGTGCCGTCGACGCCGCGGAAGCGGGTGAGGCGCATCGTGACATCCTCAATGACGCCCGTGACCCCGCCCACGGTCACCGAGTCGCCGACGTTGTACTGGTCCTCCATGGTCATGAGGATGCCCGAGAAGTAGTCGCGCACGATCTGCTGCGCCCCGAAACCGAGCGTGGCGCCGATGATCGTGGCGCTGGCGAGGAGCGGGGTCAGGTTGATGCCGAGCATGCCGAGGATGATGGCGCCCGCCACGACGAAGACGAAGAAGCGCCAGACGTTGGCCAGGACGCCCGACATGGTGGTCACGCGTGCGCCCGCTCTCGGTGAGCCCGACCGGGTCGCCGCCTGGTTGGCGATGCGCTCGAAGAGGCGGCGGATCGCCTTGGCGCCGTAGCGGGCCGCGATGAGCGCCACGATGACGACGAAGAGGATGCTGAGAGGACGTATCACGAGGTCGGTGACCGTCGAGGCGGTGTCCGGGCTCACACCGGCCTTCGTCAGAAGGTGGTAGAGCCAGCCGCCGCCCTGGTCGACCTGATTGGCGCTGCCGAGGATGCCGACGGTGTGCACCGTGCCCACCAGGGCGTGGGGTGCCGCCAGGGGGGCTGTGGTCACGGCCGGTATTCTGTCCCCGAATCCGCGTTATGACCACACTCGCCCGAACACACGTTGACGCCCGGCGCAACGTGCCCCCGTTCGATTGGATCCTGGTCCTGGCCACGATCACCGTGGCCACCATCGGTGTGGTGATGGTCTACACCGCCACCCGTGGCTCGCTCCTGGCCCAGGGTGAGGACCCGAGGACCTTCCTGAAGAAGCAGGGGCTCTTCGTCGTCCTCGGTTTCGTCACGATGGTGGTCGTGGCCGTCGTCGACTACCGGCGCCTCGAGCAACTGGCCACGCTCGCCTACTGGTTGATCGTCCTCGCCCTCCTGGGTGTCTTCGTGGTGGGCAGCAGCGCCCAGGGTGCGGCACGCTGGTTCAGCATCGGGCCGTTGCAGCTGCAGCCTTCGGAGTTCGCCGTCCTCGCACTGATTCTGGCGGTGGCGGCGTACTGCGCGCGGCGTGACGCGGACGGCCTGGCCTGGCGCGACGTCTTCCGTCTCCTGATCATGGCGGGGATCCCCATCGTGCTGGTGCTCCTCCAGCCCGACCTCGGGACCGCCATCATCATGGTGATCGTCCTGCTGGTCATGCTGGCCGTGGCGGGCCTGCCGATCCGGATCCTCGTGATGCTGCTCGTCACGACCGCCCTGGTGGCGCTGGTGGCGATTGAGGGCGGCTTCTTGCACCACTACCAGATCGCGCGCCTGACCACCTTCTTGAACCCGAGCGCGCACAGCTCGAACCCCTACGTGCAATCGACGATCTACAACACGCAGCAGGCGAAGATCGCCATCGGCTCGGGGGGGCTGTTCGGTTCGGGCATCGGCCACGGGGCGCAGACGAACCTCGGCTACGTACCCGAGCAGCAGACCGACTTCATCTTCACGGCGGTGGCCGAGCAGCTCGGATTCGTCGGGTCGGTGGGGGTGCTCGCCCTGCTCGGCGTGATCGCCTGGCGGGTGCTCCATGCCGCCGTGGTCTCCCGGGACACGTTCGGCCGCCTGATCTGCGCCGGGCTGTTCGCCTTCATCGCCTTCAGCGTCTTCCAGAACGCGGGGATGACGATGGGCATCATGCCGATCACCGGGATCCCGCTGCCGTTCGTGAGCTACGGCGGGACGGCCGTGCTCGTGTTCTTCGGTGCCGTGGGCCTCGCCCTCAGCGTGGGCGCCCGCCGGAAATTCAGGTGACAGACGTGGAACCGCAGACGGAGGCGGATGCGGCGGCGCCACCGGCCGGCGCCGCCGCGGCCGGGGCGCCCGCGGGCGGGGCGCCGCAGTACGCCACCTTCCGGGTCATGGACGTCGAGGACGTGTCGCTCGATCTGCCCTCCCAGTTCCCCGCCGTGACGCTCGTGGAGTCGGAGCCCCCGCTGCGCACGCTCGTCTTCCCCGTCGGCCTGTCCGAGGGGACGGCGATCGCCCAGGCGCTGCGGCGGATGGAGGGCCGGCGGCCCATGACGCACGAGCTCTTCGTGCAGGTGATCAAGCGGGCCCGGATCGACGTCATCGCCCTGCGGGTGGTGGGCCGCGAGGAGGGAACCCTCCTGGCCGAGCTCGACCTGATGACGCCCGGCGGCCGAGAGCGCGTCGACTGCCGCCCCTCGGACGGGATCGTGCTGGCCCTTCGCATGCCGGTGCCGGCGCCGATCCTGGTCGACGAGCGTCTGCTCGAGGACCTCGGCGACGTCGCCCCCGTGCAGAACCCGTGACCGGTCCGGTGGGGCATCGGGTCCGCGGATCTGATCAGATCGAGCCATGACCCTGATCAAGATCAACGCCATCACCGTGCCCGAGGACGCCGGCGACGAACTGGCACGACGGTTTGCCGCCCGTGCCGGCGCCGTGGACGACCAGGAGGGCTTCGAGGGCTTCGAGCTGTTGCGCCCGACCGACGACCGCCGGCAGTGGCTCGTCGTCACCCGGTGGCGAGACGAGGAGTCGTTCCAGCGCTGGGTCTCCTCGCCGGCCTTCGCCCACGGGCACGCCGGTGCCGACCGGCCCTCGCCCCACGGTGGGCCCGTGTCGGTGGCGTCGGAACTGTGGTCCTACGAGGTCGCGGGCGGCTCGGACCCGGGCGGGTCCTGACCCCGGGTCCTCGTCAGGGGGTGACCACGGCGAAGTCGGGGTCGGGGGCGTCGATGAGGCCGATCAGCGTCGTCAGGGCGCCGGGATCGCCCGACATCTCGACGCCCTCGGTCCGGCCGGCGAGGAGCAGCCGGATCAGCTGGGGCTTGGTGAGCGTGACCGTCAGGTCGGCCTCCTCGGACGCGGTGACGGGGAAGTGGATCAGGGCGCCGTTGCTGAGCTCCATCCGGTAGCGGCCCGAGCCCGTCGTTCCCGTCCCCTCACCGTCCTCCGTCACGGTCCAGTCGATGGTCAGGTGCTCGTTCCACGCCTTGGGGCCGTCGATGCGGATGGCGACGGAGTCGAAGAGCTGGGTCACCGTGAGCGCCGGCGCCATGCCGGCGGCGCTCACCTCAGTGTGCTCGATCTCGTGGAACAGCTCGTTGGCGCCCACCAGGAAGCAGTTGCGCCAGGTGGCGCACTCTGCGCCGTACCCCAGCTCGGTCAGCGCCGTGGCCAGCACCTGGCGCGCCGTCTCGCTGTCGGGTGCGGCGAAGACGGCGTGGCTGGCCAGCTCGGCGGCGAAGCGCAGGTCGCCCTTCTCCAAGAAGGTGATGGCCTTGGCCACCGTGGCGTCCACCCCGCCGATGACCTTCACGTAGCGCTCGGCCGCGGCCACGGGCGGGTGCTGCCACAGGTGCGCCGGGTTGCCGTCGTACCAACCCAGATAGCGCTGGTAGATCGCCTTGATGTTGTGGCTGGCGGACCCGTAGTACCCGTGGGTGTGCCAGGCCTCGTCGAGACCCGGCGGGGTCTCGACCATCTCGGCGATCTCGGTGCCGATGTACCCCTGGTTCATCAGGCGCAGGGTCTGGTCGTGCAGGTAGGCATAGAGGTCCCGCTGCTCCCTGAGGTACGTGACGATGTCGGCGGAACCCCAGGTCGGCCAGTGATGTGACGCGAAGGCGACGTCGGAGTCGCGGGCGAAGAGCTCGATCGCCTCCGAGAGGTACCGCGACCAGATGCGCGGGTCACGAACCTGCGCGCCCCGCAGGGTCAGGAGGTTGTGCAGGTTGTGGGTGGCGTTCTCGGCCAGGCAGAGCGCGCGGTGGTCGGGGAAGGAGAAGTTCATCTCCGCGGGACACTCGGTCCCCGGAGTGTTCTGGAACACGATGCGAACGCCGTCGAGGATCTCCTCCTGACCGGTATGGGTGATGTCGAGCGTGGGGGCGATCAGGCCCACCGCGCCCGTCGAGGGCGCCGGGCCGAGCCCCATGCCCAACGTTCCCTTGGCGCCCTTGGCGAGCGCCACCCCGCCGTAGTAGTAGCCCCGGCGCAGCATCGCGGTCCCGGCGTACACGTTCTCGGACACGGCGTGCTCCAAGAAGTGCTCGGGTGCCACGATCGGCACCCCGGTGTCGGCGTCGACCACGCCGAGCACGCCCCCGAAGTGGTCGATGTGGGCGTGCGTGTAGATGACCGCCGTCACGGCACGGTCCCCCCGGTGGGCCCGGTAGAGGGCCAGCGCGGCCGCCGCCGTCTCCTGGGAGACGAGCGGGTCGATGACGATGACGCCGTGGTCGCTCTCCACGAGGGTCATGTTCGACAGGTCGAACCCGCGCACCTGATAGATGCCGTCGGTCACCTCGTAGAGGCCATGGCGACAATTGAGCTGGCCCTGGCGCCAGAGGCTCGGGTTCGCCGTGTCCGGGCACGGGCCCTCGAGGAAGGCCCAGCCGTCCATGTCCCAGACCTGGCGGCCGCCGGCGTCCCTGACCGTCATGGGCTCGATGCTGGCGACGAACCCCCGGTCGGCGTTCTCGAAGTCGGTCCGGTCGTTGAAGTCGGCTGGCATGGTGGCGCGCTCCTCTGGTCGGGCTGTCCCGCCTCTCAATGGTCCGCGAGCCGGGGAGGCCGCACAAGAGGCCTTCGCCCCTGGTGAAGTGTGACCCTGCGCGCGTTTGAGTGACTTTCGGCCCTAGGACCGGCGACGACGCTTGTCGGAGACTCGTGGGAAACGTCCGCACCCGGCCTCGAGGCGACACCGAGGTCAGGGCGGAACGGAAAGGAACGATTGCGATGACCGGTCCCGCCGCCGCACCTGCCGCTCCAGACGGCATCGCCGAGAGCGCGCTCGGACCCCTGGCGCACTACGAGCAGGGCATCCTCGACCGCATCTCGGACTTCAAGGATCCCCGGCAGGAGTGGCGCCGCATCTTCTCCGAGGTCCTCGGAACCTTCTTCCTGGTGCTGGTGGCCGCGGGCGGCGGCATGATGGGCCACGCGTTCCCGGGCGTGATCAGTCGCACGGCGGCGGTGGTCGCGCCGGCGCTGATGGTCATGGCGATCATCCTCTTCATGGGCAAGATCTCGGGGGCGCACCTCAACCCGGCCGTGTCGATCGCCTTCGCCTTGCGCCGCGACTTCCAATGGCGGCGGGTGCCGGGCTACATCGTGGCCCAGCTCGCCGGCGCCACCCTGGCGGCACTGTTCCTGCGTGCGGTCATCAACGTCTCGTCGTCCTACGGCTCCAACTACGTGGCGCACGGGTACTCGAACATGGCGGGCTTCTGGATGGAGCTCATCCTGACCATGGGGCTCGTCAGCGTGATCCTGGGCACTGCGTCGGGGGCGCAGAACGTCGGCATCATCGGGGCCTTCGGCGTCGGGGGGTACATCGCCCTGGCGGGCCTCTGGGGCAGCCCCATCTCGGGTGCTTCCATGAACCCGGCGCGCACCTTCGGGCCCGACCTGGTCTCCACGACGTTCACGGACTACTGGGTGTACGTCGCCGGTCCCATCGCCGGTGCGATCCTGGCGGTGGGCATCGCCTTCGTCCTGCGAGGCTCCGGGGGTGGCATGTCAGGATCGGGCGCGGCCCAAGGGGCGCTCTTCACGGAGGTGGAGAACGTCGCCGAGCGGAAGGCGTAGATCGCAGCTGCCCGTCCCGCCCCGCCGGTTCTCCGCGGACCATGACGTGGAACCCGGAACTCAGCCCGCCGGGACCATCGGGCGCTCACCCGGCGTTCCGGCCGAGCCGGCGGCGAGCATCTGCGACTGGGTCTTGGCGCCCTCGTCGGAGATGCGCAGCAACAGCGCGATGAGCACGAAGTTCGACAGCAACGACGACCCGCCGTAGGCGACGAAGGGGAGCGTGATCCCCGTGAAGGGAAGCAGGCGGACCACGCCGGCCATGATGAAGAACGCCTGGAACCCGATGATCAGGGTGAGGCCGGTCGCCAGGAGCCGCGAGAAGTCCGTACGGGCCGCCTGGGCGATGCGGAAGCCCGCTCCGATGAGCAGGATGAAGGCGACCACGATCGCCACCGATCCGACGAGGCCCATCTCGGTCCCGATGGCGGCGAAGATCATGTCGGTGGTGAGATAGGGGATGTTGCCGGCTTGGAGGTCGTACCCGAGCCCGGTGCCGCCGACCCCCCCGGTGCCGAACCCGTACCACCCCAGGCGTAATTGGGCCCCGCCGGCGTTCACGTTGGTCGAGGTCGCCCACGGATCGAGCCACTCGGAGACCCGGGTGTGCACCTGCCCGAAGTAGCGGGCCGAGATGTACGCCCCCGCGGCGAAGAGCACGGCGCCGAGGACCAGATAGCCGAAACGGCCCGTGGTGATCCACAGCATGGCAATGAAGAGCGTGAACAGCAGGGCCGCGAAACCGATGTCACCCTCGAGGCCGATCACCGCCATGGCGGCGCCCCAGGCCACGAGCAGGGGGACGAGCGGGCGGGGGTCGAGAATGAGCCGGTTCCCCACACGCGCCGTGGGGATGGACAGCATCTCCTTGTTCTCGGCGAAGTACGAGGCGAAGAAGATGCACAGGAGCAGCTTCGAGAACTCAATGGGCTGGAACTCGAGGCCGCCGAAGTGGACCCAGAGACGGGCGCCGTTGATCGGGCTGAAGAACAGGGGCGCCACCAACAGGATGCCGGCCAGCAGCAGCAGCAGATAGCGGTAACGCTCCAGGTCCCGTGTGTAACGGACGACCAGCAGCGTCACGACGTACAGGACGACACCCATGGTGGCCCACGCGGCCTGCTCGCGGGCGTGCGGCGGGTTCCACCGCGCGATCACGACGTAACCGATGCCGTTGAGGAGGACGGCCAGGGGCAGAATGACCGCGTTGGCGTCGGGGACCAGCCAGCGGTTGGTCATGTGGGCCAGCAGCGCCAGCCCGAGGACCACACCCAGGAAGGGCCCGATGTTGGCCGGGATCTTCGACTTGGCCCCGAGTTCGGCGATGACGTACAACGCGACCACCAGGCCGGAGCCGTACAACAGGAGCCCCAATTCGGTGCGTCGCTTCGGTTTCGGACCCCAGACGTAGCGCGGGAACGACGTGCGACTGGTCCGTGACGGCACGGGCGAATCGTAGTGGTGGGGGGTAGGATCGAGGGTGACAGCCCGAGGTCCCGCGCTCGGTGTCACCCGCCCCACATGACCCAGACCCAGCCTCAGCACCAACCCCCGGCGCAGCCCGAACCGTCAGCGGAGGCCCAGGCACACCGGGCACCGCCGCCCACCCGGGCGGATCCCGGTGACGCGGAGGCGACGGGGGAGCGCGAGCACCCCACGCCGCCCACCTACCAGCAGATCGAAGCGTTCGGGTACCAGCGCTTCACCAATCGGGAGCAGTCGCGGCTCGACTTCGGGGCACGGCTCCTGGACCTGGCCGAGGACGACGGCGTGCCGCTGCTCGAGCGGGCGAAGTTCCTGGCCATCTTCTCGGAACTGCTCGACGAGTTCTACCAAATACGTGTCGCCGCGCTGGAGGACCAGGTCGCCGCCGGGGTCCGCACCCGCTCGGTCGACGGGCTGCGACCCGGGGAGCAGCTGACGATGATCCGCGGCCGGGTCGAGGAGCTGGTGCGCCGCCAGGATCACATCTTCTTGGACCTCATCGTCCCGGCCCTGGCCCAGGCGGGCATCCGCCTCTCGGACTGGTCCTCCCTTGACGACGACGACCGCGCCCACCTCGTCGAGGTTTTCCAGCGCGAGATCTACCCGGTCCTCACACCGCTCGCCGTGGACCCCGGCCACCCCTTCCCCTACATCTCGAACCTGTCGCTCAACCTGGTGCTCGAGGTGCAGGACCCGGCCTCAGGCGAACGACGCATCGCACGGGTCAAGGTCCCGCCGACGCTGCCGCGGTTCGTGGTCATGCCCGACGGCGAGCGCTTCGTGCCGCTCGAGCAGGTGATCGCTGCCCACCTCGGGGCGCTGTTCCCGGGCATGACCATCGGGCACCATCACGCGTTCCGCGTCACGCGCAATGCCGACCTCGCCCTCGAGGAGGACGAGGCGGACGATCTGCTCGTCGCCATCGAGATGGAGCTGCGCCGGCGCCGGTTCGGCAAGGCGCTCCGCCTCGAGATAGAGGCCGACATGCACCAGGACATGGCCGACCTCCTCGCCCAGGAGCTCGAGGTGGGTCCCGACGGCGTCTTCCGGGTCAGCGCTCCCCTCGACCTGAGCGGCCTCTGGGGGGTCTACGCGCTCGACCGCCCGGACCTGCACGGCGAGATGTGGACGCCGATGACGCCGCCGCGGCTCGCGACCGTGGCGCACGATCCGTCGGAGTTCTTCTCCTTGCTGCGCGAGCGCGACGTGCTGGTGCATCACCCCTACGACTCCTTCGCCACGTCGGTCGAAGCCTTCGTGGCGCAGGCGGCGGAGGACCCGGCCGTGCTCGGGATCAAGCAGACCCTGTACCGCACCGGCGGCGACAGCCCCATCGTCAACTCGCTCATTCAGGCGGCGGAGAACGGCAAACAGGTCGCGGCCATCGTCGAGCTCAAGGCGCGCTTCGACGAGGAGGCGAACATCGGGTGGGCTCGCGCGCTCGAAGAGGCGGGGGTCCACGTGGTCTACGGGATCGTCGGCCTGAAGACGCACTCGAAGACCGCGCTCGTGCTGCGCCGTGAGGATGACGGCGTGCGCCCCTACTGCCACGTGGGCACCGGCAACTACAACTCGAAGACGGCCCGCATCTACGAGGACATCGGATTGCTCACCTCCGATCCCGATATCGGTGCTGACGTGGGCGAGCTCTTCAACTACCTGACCGGCTTCTCGCGCCATGCCGACTACCGCCAGATCCTGGTGTCGCCGGTCACCGTGCGTAAGCGAATCATGGCCATGATCGAGGAGCAGGCGGAGGCGGGTCCGGCGGGCCGCATCGTCATGAAGCTCAACGGGCTCACGGACGCCACCATGATCGACGCGCTCTACCGCGCTTCGGGCGCCGGCGTGGAGATCGATCTCGCCGTGCGCGGCCTGTGCCGGTTGCGCCCCGGCATCCCGGAGCTGTCGGAGCGCATCCGGGTGCGATCCATCGTCGGCAGCTTTCTCGAGCATTCGAGGATCTACCGCTTCGGTGGCCTGCCCGCCGACCCGGCGGCCGGACCCGGCCTGCCCTTGAAGCTCTACATCGGCTCCGCCGACCTCATGGGGCGCAACCTCGACCGTCGCATTGAGGTGGTCGTCCCCGTCCACGACCCCGAGCTCCAGTCCCGCCTGTTCGAGGTGCTCGACCTCGTGTTCGCCGACGAGACCAACGCATGGGAACTGGGACCGGACCGGCGCTGGCGCCGGGTGCCCAACCGTCACGGGGTCAGCTCCCAGGAGCGGCTCAAGGAACTGGCGCGGGAGCGGGCCCGCCGCCGGCTCGACTCGGACCTCCGCCTCGGTGAGGGTGACGAGGCCAAGCCTCCTGCGTAGGCACACCGGCGCCAAACCCTGGTGCGGTCCGGGCGCAAGAACCGCGCCATCGTCGCCGGCCGCCGGTACCATCCAGCCCTATGGCGAGTGATGCATTGGCGCTACGCATGCGCGCCATCGCGTCAGGCCGGGGGTGGGGCTGGCCGGCCCTTTCGGGCGCGGTGGCCGTGGTGGGGGCGACCATCCTCGCCGTCGTCCACCAGCAGATCGACCTGAGCACCTACCTGCTCGGGGGCGCGCACGCACCGACGAACGATCTGTTCACGGTGACGTTGCCGAAGGACGGTCTGGGGTTCACCTATCCGCCGTTCTCGGCGCTCCTCTTCGCGCCGTTCGCGCACTTTCCGCTCCGGGTCTGCGAGGTGGCGTTCTCACTGCTCAACCTCGCCGCCGTCTTCGCTCTGATCGTCGTGAGCCTGCGCGCCGTGTGCGCAGCTCTCGATCGGCGGACGATCCTGTGGTGGTCCCTGGCCCTCGTGCTGCCGGTCGTGCTGTTCGACCCCGTGCGCCAGACCCTCCTGCTCGGCCAGGTGAACATCATCCTCGCCCTCATGGTGGTGGCGGACATGACCCTCGACCTGCCGCTGCCGCGGGGCATCCTGGTCGGCTTGGCGGCGGCCATCAAGGTGACGCCGGCCATCCTCATCCCCTACCTCTTCCTGACGAAGCAGGGGCGAGCCGGCACGCGGGCCGTCGCCTCCTTCTGCGCCGCCGCCATCCTGGCGACCGCGGTCAACGCCTCGACCTCGTGGTCGTACTGGACGCACTACATCCGGGACCCCCAGCGGGCCGGCATGCTCTCGTGGATCGGGAACCAGGGCGTGCTCGGCGCGCTGGAACGCATGTTGGGGCGCACGTTCACCACGCCGACCACCTTCGTGATCGTGGTGACTGTGGCCTGCCTGGGACTGGCCGTCGCCGCGTTGGCCTACCGACGCTCCTCGCCGGTGCTGGGGCTGCTCGTCGTGGGAGCAACCGAGTCCCTGGCCAGCCCCGTGTCGTGGTCCCACCACTTCATCTGGGTCATCCTGCTCGTGGCCTGGCTCGCGCTGGCACAGGATCGCCCCCGCTATGGCGAGTGGTATGCGCTGGCCGTCGCCGTGTTGTTCTGGGCCGCCCCGACCTGGTGGGTGCCGCACGGGCCGGCTGTGGCGTTCGCCGGCCGGGGCTGGTTCATCCCCCTCTCGGACGCCTACGGGCTGCTCTTCATCGCGCTGGTGGTCGGAGCGGGCATCCGGGTGTGGCGCGCACCGATCGCGCGGCCGTTCATCCGGCGGCGGACGATGGCGCCGACGGGCGCCGGCAGCTGACCGGTCAGCGCTCCTCGCCCGGCTCGCACACAAGGAGGCGCGTGTGCGAGCCCCGGTCGATCCTGCTCACCGCCGACGACTCCGCATGCGTCACCCGCCAGCCGGTGACGACCATGAGCTTCTCGGGGTCCCCCGGGCGGAACTCGGTGCGCCGGGGTTCGCCGACCATGCGCAGGAGCGCGTCGGTCGCAGCCCGTAGGGCCCGTGCGGCCGAGCCGGGCTCGGGGGACACCAGGAAGTTGGCGACCAGCGTGCTCCCGTGCGGTGCCCGGTCCCGCAGGGTCTGGCAGAGGGACGCCGCCGCCTCGAGCGTCAGGTAGGCCAGCAACCCCTCGCAGACGAACAGCGACGGCGTGCCCCGATCGTGCCCGGCGGCATTGAGCGCAGCATCCAAGTCCTCCGTCATGAGGTCGACGCCCACGTAGGAGACGCCGGAGGGCCGGATGCCGAGCGCGTCGAGCCGACGCCGCTTGTCGGCCTGCGTCGCCGGGAGATCCACCTCGACCCAGCGCACCGCCCCGCCCCCGAACCGCAACGCCCGACCGTCGTAGCCGGCACCGAGCAGGACCACCTGCGTGGTGCCCCGGCCGATCGCCCGCGCCACCTCGGCGTCGACGACCCTGGTCCGCTCCGCCATCCCGGAGGGGCGCCCGACGGGAACGACGAAGATCCCGCTGACGTCGCGATAGAGGCGGCGCTCCGCCGCCAGGTCGGCCCCGGGCGTCGAGGGCCGCGTGCGCTCGATCCGGACCCGATGCGCCGCGACCCAACGCGCGGTGACCGAGGGCCGCGCCGCCGGCATCAGTCGGACCCGGTCAGGAGGGGATCGCCTTGGCCGCGGCGGCTGCTCCCGGCCGTCCGAGGCGCAGTGACAGGTAGGCGGCGCCCCCGAAGGGGATCGGCAGCCAGAAGTTCACCAGGCGCCAGCTCAGGACGCCCGCCGCCGCCACGCCCGCGGGGACGCCGAAGGTCTTCAGCACCGCGACGATCGTCAGTTCGATGACGCCGAGCCCACTGGGGGTGAGCGGGATGACGGCGAGGATGTTGGCGAGCCCGTAGGCCACGAGCACGTCGATGGGGGAGATGTGCGCCCCGAAGGCGAGGAGGAAGACCCAGAGCGAGGCGGCGTCGAGCAACCAGTTCGCCGCCGCCCAGATGCCCGCCCTCGTGAGCAGCTCGGAACTCGAGAACAGGATCTTCATGCGGTCCGCCACCTTCTGGACCAGCGACGTCACGGTCTCCGCCTTCACGAAGGGGAGCCGGTTGGCCACCCGGCGCAGGAAGACGCCGGCCTGCTTCTCACCCCGGGTCAAGAAGAAGACGAGGGCCGCGAAGATGGCCAGCAGGAGGACACCGAGGATGGCGGCGAAGCCGTAGAGCGGGTTATAGCCCTGCAGCGGGATGGAGATCAGCAGGGACAGCCAGAAGATCAGGTTCAGCACGACGGCCGAGCCGATGCCCTGGGTGGCGAGCCCGAAGGCGGCGGTGCTGCCCGACACGCCGGAGTCGGTCAGGAGGCGGTAGCTGGCGGCCGTCCCAGGCACGGTCCCGCCGGGCAGGACGTGGCTGACCGCCAGCGCCCACATGTTGATGCGGAAGATGCGGAAGCGGTCGGGTGCACCAGGCGAGAGCACCGTGTGCGTGAGCTCGGCGTAGGCCACCAGCGCGCCGACCTCGAGCAGGGCGCCCAGGATCAGCCAGAGGAAGTTGAGATGGGTCAGCTGGTGGAACTCGCGTCGGGCGGAGGCCAGTTCGGGCAGCAGGATGTACTCGCCCACGAAGAACAGGAACAGGACCATCAGCGTGATCTTCACGTTGCGCGGCAGCCAGCGCCGTCGGGGCCTCGTGAACGCGGGGGGTTCCGGCTCGGGCTCCCCCTGCTCAACCTGGTCCATCGCACTCATGCTTGCACGTCCGCAGCCCGAGGAACCGCCTCTTGGGAGGTCAAAGCTGCCAAGCTGGTTCCATGGCCGCAGAGCCGTCCGACACGTGGCGGTCCAAGCTCACGGGCAGCGCCGACCGTCGCGGGATCCCGCTCGGGACAATCGTCGTCACGGTCGCGGTCGCGATCGGGCTGCTCGACCTCAACGTCGCCCTCATCCTGGGCCTCTGGACGCTGCGCACCATCGTCGTCTATGCGGTGATCGCGTTCTTCATCACGCTCTTGTTGACCCCGGCAACGCGCTTTCTCCGCCAGCGGGGGATGACCAACGGCGGGGCGACGCTCGTCGTGTTCCTCGTCGGCGTGATCGCGCTCATCGGCCTGGTCTACCTGTTCACGGAGCCGCTCGTGACCGCCGCCGTGCACTTCGGCCAACAGGTGCCCACGCTGGTCCGCGAGGCCAAGAAGGGCCACGGGCCATTGGGCCGGCTCGTCTTCCGGTTGCACCTGCAGAAGTACCTCTCCGAGGGCTCCACGAAGCTCACGTCGCAGATCACCAAGGTGCTCAAGCCGGCCACCGCATTCTCCGTCGGCGCCGCCGCGGTGTCGACGCTCGTCTCCATCGTCACCATCGCCATCCTCACCTTCTTCACGATGCTCGAGGCCCCGCGCATGTGGTCCGGCTTCCTCGGACTCTTCCGTCCGACGACCGCCGACCGCCTGCGCCGGGTGGTCGATCAGTCGATCCGCTCCGTCACCGGCTACATGCTGGGGAACTTCCTCACCTCGGTGATCGCCGGCGTGATCGTCGCGATCACGCTGACCATCCTCGGCGTGCCCTTTGCGCTGCTGCTGGGGGTCTTCGTCGCCCTGGTCGATCTGCTGCCGCTGGTGGGGGGCCTGCTGGCCGGCGTGCCCGTCGTCGTGATCGCGGCGATCCACTCCGTCCCGGCGGGGATCATCATGCTGATCGTCTTCCTCGTCTACCAGCAGGTCGAGAACCACGTGCTCAACCCGATCATCATGAGCAAGACGGTCCAGCTGAATCCGTTCTGGGTGCTGGTGGCGGTGCTCGTCGGCGCCACCCTCGGGGGCCGGATCGCCGGCGGGCTCGGGACCTTCGTGGGGGCGCTGGTGGGGATCCCCTTCGGCGGCGCCGTGCAGGTGATCGTGCGGGAGCTGCGCAAGGGTCCTGACGCGGTCGTGGACGAGGCCGAGCTGCACGGGCCCCTCACCGCGGCGGAGCCGCCCGACATCTGACCGGGCGCGTTCCCGCGGAAACGGGAGGTGTTCGTCGCCGCCACGAGCCTCGCGCAGCGGTCGTCGCCGCACCGACGGAGCGAAGTACCTGGTCACAGGCGGGAGCGCGTCCGGCCGCCGCACCGACCGGCGCCGGAGCCAGGGCGGCACGACCCCCTAGAATGCCCGCATGCGACCGCTGGTTGTCATCCCGACCTACAACGAGTCGGAGAACATCGAGCGGATGTTGCGTCGGATCCGCGAGTGCCTCCCGGAGGCCGGCGTCCTGGTCGTCGACGACGGCAGCCCCGACGGGACGGCCGACCTGGTGCGCACGGTGGCCACCGACCTGCCGGACGTGCACCTGCTGGCCCGCAGCGCCAAGTCCGGGCTGGGGAGCGCGTACCGGGCCGGCTTCGCGTGGGGTCTCGAGCGGGGCTACGACGCCTTCGTCGAGATCGACGCCGACTTCTCGCACGACCCGGCGGCACTGCCGTCGCTCGTGGCGCCGCTCGAGGAGGGCTTCGACGTCTCCATCGGCTCGCGCTACATCGAGGGCGGATCCATCCCCAACTGGGCCTGGCACCGCCACCTCCTGTCGCGAGGCGGCAACCTCTATGCGTCGGTCGTGCTCGGGCTCGGGGTGGCCGACGCGACGGCGGGCTACCGGGTCTACTCGGCCTCCATCCTGCGCCGCCTCGACCTGGACCGGATCCGGGCCGAGGGCTACGGCTTCCAGATCGAGATGACGTACCGGGCCAAGCAGCACGGCGCCGCCATCACCGAGGTGCCGATCAGCTTCGTCGACCGGGAGGCCGGCGAGTCCAAGATGTCCTCGTTCATCGTGGTCGAGGCGCTGGCGCTGGTCACCTGGTGGGCCCTGGGCCGGCTGGTCCGCGGGGTGCGCCGTTTCGGGCGCACGCCGAAGGTCGGCGTCACAGTGCCCGCGACGGAGGACGGGACCGGGATCCGTGGGGGCGGCGCGAACGGCGACGGCGGAGCCGAGCCGCGCATCCTCAACGGCGCCGCCGAGGATCCTGTCCGCTCGCCATGACCTCGACGCGGACGGTGCGCTGAGGCAACGATGGAGGCACCGGCAGCTCGCATCCTCGTCGTCGACGACGAGCCGAACATCGCCGAACTGCTGTCGGCCGCGCTGTCCTTCGAGGGCTATCTGGTCGGGGTGGCCTCGTCGGGGGCGGAGGCGCTCGAACAGGTGCGCACCTTCCGGCCCCACCTGGTCATGCTCGACGTGATGCTGCCCGACTTCGACGGCAACGAGGTGTGTCGGCGCATGCGCAACCAGGGTGAGCAGATGCCGGTCATGTTCCTGACGGCGCGGGACACGACCCAGGACAAGGTCGAGGGCCTCAGCATGGGCGACGACTACGTGACGAAGCCCTTCAGCATCGAGGAGCTCATGGCCCGGGTCGGTGCCATCCTGCGCCGCGCCGGCGAGGTCGCGGCGGGCGACGTCTCGGTCATGCAGTTCGCCGACCTCAAGATGAACGTGGACACACACGAGGTGTGGCGCGAGGAGCAGGCGATCGACCTGACGGCCACCGAGTTCAATCTCCTCCGCTACCTGTTGGAGAACGCCCGACGCGTGATCTCCAAGTCGGAGCTGCTGGACAACGTCTGGGGATTCGACTTCCGGGGCGACCCGAACATCGTCGAGACCTACATCAGCTATCTGCGCAAGAAGATCGACGTCAACGAACCGGCGCTCATCCACACCATCCGGCGCGTCGGCTACACGCTCCGCCTCCCCCGAGAAGGATGAGCCTCCAGAAGCGGCTGGTCGCGGTTGTGGCCCTGCTGCTGGTGGTCGGCCTGGTGGTGGCCGACGTCGTGACCTACGCCTCGGTGCGCTCCTTCCTCTACGGCCAGGCGGACAACACGCTGGCCCAGAACGAGGCACTGGGGTTCGACTTCCTGACCTTCGCGGCCTCCCGCAACGTGCCGGTCACCGAGTCCGAGCTCTCACGCCGGGTCTCGTCCGACGTGTACCTCACCCTGCTCGATCGCAACGACCAGGTGATCCTGCGCCGACCGTCGGGATCGACCGCACATCCCGACCCCGCACCGATCTTGACCGGGAGCATCCCGGTGCAACAGGTGCCCGACATCTACAAGCGGGTCCGTGTCGGGCGCTTCGCCGGCACCCTCAGACCCGACGCCGATGCGGTGGTCCTCAAGAGCGCGCGCGACCCGGACGGCCAGTACCGCGCCGTCGCCGTAACGGTTCCCCAGGGGACGCTCGTGACCGCGATCTCGCTCAACCCGACCAAAGACACGCTGAACTCGCTGCGCAAGGTGGAGCTGTTCGCCAGTCTCGCCGTGCTGCTGGCCATGGGCGTGCTGGTCATGGTGGTCGTGCGCCGAGGCCTGCGGCCGCTGCGTGAGATGGCGACGACGGCCGACGCCATCGCCTCGGGCGACCTGGCCCGCCGCGTGCCCGAGCAGGGCCCCGAGACCGAGGTGGGACGGCTCGGCGTGGCCCTCAACGAGATGCTGGCCCAGATCGAGGGCGCCTTCGCCGAGAAGTCGGCCACCGAGGAGCGTCTGCGTCAGTTCGTCGCCGATGCGTCGCACGAGCTGCGCACGCCGCTCACCTCCATCCGGGGCTACGCCGAGCTGCTGGGGCGGGGCGGTTTCTCCGACGAAGCCGGGCGGCGCAAGGCCCTCAAGCGGATCGAGGAGGAGGCAACCCGGATGGGCGGCCTGGTCGAGGACCTCTTGTTGCTCGCCGAGCTGGACCGGGGACGGCCGCTGCGGGCGGAGCCCGTCGACCTGCAGCGCATCTGCGTCGACGCCGTCGGGGACTCGAACGCGGTGGCGCACGGCCACCACCTGACCCTCGAGGCGGGGCCGCCGGTGGTCGTCACCGGCGACGGTGAGCGCCTGGCCCAGGTGGCCCACAACCTGGTCCGCAATGCACTGGCCCATACGCCGCGGGGCACCGAGGTGAGCGTGTCGACCGGCGTGGACCACACCATGGGGTACATCCAGGTCTCCGACAACGGGCCCGGCATCCCGAGCGGCGAGGCCGAACGCGTCTTCGACCGCTTCTACCAGGGTGGCCCGTCGCGGTCCGCCTCGGGCACCGGTCTGGGCCTGCCCATCGTCCGGGCCATCGCCGAGGCGCTGCACGGGACGGCCGAGGTGCTCCCCACCCCGGGCAGGGGGGCGACCCTGGTGGTCAAGATCCCGCTCGCCGCCATTCACGTCGCGGCGGCCGCGGCCGAGCCACGGCCCGCACCGTCACCGCAGCTGCACTGAGGCACCGGGGACGACCGCCTCGAGGACCGTCGCCAGCTTGACGTCGGTCTCGGCCGCCTCGGCGCCGGGGTCCGAGGCGGCGACGATGCCTGATCCGGCGCGCAGCGTGACCACCGTGCCCTCGCCGTGCAGGCGTGCGCTGCGGATGCCGATCATCCACTCACCGCCGCCGCCGGCATCGACCCAGCCCACCGGCCCGGCCCAGTAGCCGCGCCCACCGGCCTCGCCACGTGCGATGAACGCGAGTGCCTCGGCCCGGGGCGTGCCACCCACGGCCGGCGTGGGATGGAGGAGCTCGAGGAGCTCGAGCACGCCGAACGGGCGGGCCAGGCGACCCTCGATCCTCGATCCGAGGTGCGCCACGGACCGGAACGCGACCATGGAGGGCTCGTCGGGCACCGACAGGTCCGCGCACAGGGGAGCGAGCGTGGCCGCGATGTCCTCGACGACGTAGCGGTGCTCCTCACGGCTCTTGTCGGACCGGGCCAGGTCGCGCTGGGCATCGGCGTCGGCCCGGGCCGTCTCGCCCCGGCGCACCGTGCCGGCGAGGGGGTGGCACGAGACACGGTCGCCGTTCACGGCAACGAGCAATTCGGGGCTGGCGCCGAAGAAGGTGCCGTCGGGCACCGGCATGGAGAAGATGGTGCAGTTGGGCTCGCCGGCTCGGAGCCGGCGCAACACCACCGAGAGGGGCAAGGCCCCGTCCAATTCGACCGTGACCGGGCGGGACAGGACGACCTTGCGCAGCGTCGCACCGGGCGCCCGCAAGGCCGCCACCGCCCCGGCCACGAGGTCGCCATAGGCCTTCGAGGTCATCGGGGTCGAGAGACCGGCGACACGTGCGTCGGCCGGGACCACCTCGGGCGTGGTGCCGTACTGCCAGATCACGGCATCGAAGAGCTCGTGGGTCCCGGGGAGAGCGTCTTCTTCGGGCCCGACCGCGGTGGCCCAGCGCCGGGTGACGCCGTCGGCGTCGCGCTCGATCCCCATGGAGAAGCGCGGGATGACGAGCAGCCCGTCCATGGCGTCGTCGAAAGGGAGCGCACCCAGAGCGACGACCCCGGAGCCGGGGCGCCGGACCGGGTCGTCGCAGGGAATGCCTGCCAGGGCCGCGGCGGCCCCGGACGCCTCGACCAGCAGAGCGGTGCCCCAGCCGACCAACGTGAGGCCGGGGCGGTCGAAGAGCACGGTCGGGCTGCCGTCGAACTGCAGCGCGTCCGGTCCGTACTCGAGGGGCACCGTCCGCGCGTGGAGCCCGGCGGTCACGGTGCACCGGCGCGCGTCGCCACGATCTGCTGGCTCAGGCCGCCGGCGAGGGGTCGGATGCCGACGGCGGAGAACCCGGCCGCGGACAGCATCCGCCGCAGCTCGGCTGCGGGCGGGAGGTAGGCGACGGACCGGGGCAGGTAGCGGTAGGCGTCCCGGTCCGACAGGGCACCGCCCAGCACGGGCACCACCTGGTTGAACCACACGTCGTAGCCGGCGCGCCACAGGCGCGATGTCGGAGCGTCGACCTCGAGCACCGCCAGCCGCCCGCCGAAGCGGAGCACCCGGGAGCACTCGGCCAACGTGGCGCCCAGATCGGTGAAGTTGCGCAGTGCATAGCCGCAGACAACTCCGTCGAAGGTGCCGTCGGCGAAGGGGAGGCGGCTGCCGTCGGCTTCGACCAGTGGGGTCGACGCCCCATTGGCGGACAGCATGCCCGCGCTGAGGTCGGCGCCGACCACGCGGTAGCCCCGTCGGAGCGCGAGGCGGGAGAGGTCCCCTGTCCCGCAGGCCAGATCGAGGACGATGGAGCCCGCCGGGAGCGCGAGCGCGGCGACGGCGCCGCGCCGCCATGCCTGGTCGAGCCCGAAGGTCATCAGGCGGTTCATCAGGTCGTAGCGCGGGGCGATGGTGTCGAACATCGCGCGCACGCGTGCCGTCTTCTCGTCGCCGGTGGGGAGCGGCGCCGACGCCGGATCGGGTCCTGCGTACCGGCGTGGCGCCATGGTGCGGCCGGGCGTCAGCGGTAGTAGCGGTAGACCACTTGGGCGACGCAGGCCGGCTTGGGCGCGTCCTTGACCTCCATGACGAGGTCATAGGTGACCTGCACGCCGCCCTCGACGTCCTCCACGGCAGCGATGGTGACCCCCATGCGCAGATCGGCACCGACGGGCACCGGCGAGGGGAAGCGGACCTTGTTGCAGCCGTAGTTCACGCCGAACTTCGTGTTGTCGACCCGTATGACCTTGTTCAACAAGACCGGGGCGAGTGAGAGCGTGAGGTACCCGTGGGCAATGGCGACGCCGAACGGACCGTCCTTGGCCCGCTCGGGATCGACGTGGATCCACTGGTGGTCATCGGTCGCATCGGCGAAGAGGTTCACCCGTTCCTGGGTGATCGTCTGCCACTCGGAGTGGCCGAGGTCCTTGCCGACGAGCTCGTGGAAGGCGTCGACGCCGTCGACGGTGGTGGTCATGCTTGCGCTCCTCGCTGGTCAGGGTTCATTCCGCAGAGGGACGCTACCCGCGTGGAGGCACCTCACTACGCTGGCGCCGGTGAGCCACACGCACGAGCACGACGCGGCGGACCCGCACGAGCACCGGGACCTCCGAGGTGGCGGGGCGCGAGCGGCCGTCTTCGGCATCAGCGACGGGCTGGTGACCAATGTCTCCCTGGTGCTTGGCGTGGCCGGGGCGAGCCCCGGGGGGTCGTTCGTGCGCCTGGCGGGGGTCGCCGGGCTGATCGCGGGCTCGTTCTCCATGGCGGCGGGGGAGTACGTCTCCATGTCGGCCCAGCGGGAACTGTACGAGCGGGAGCTCGAGGTGGAGCGCCGGGCGCTGAGCCACAGCCCGGAGGGTGAGGCGGCCGAACTGCGGAGCATGTACGTGCGGCGGGGTATCGATCCCGCTGTTGCCACCGACATGGTCAACGAGGTCATGCAGGACCCCGAGCTCGCCCTCGAGACCCACGCTCGCGAGGAGCTCGGGATCACGACGCAGAACCTCGGCAACCCCTGGCAGGCCGCGGCCGCCTCCTTCGTCATGTTCGCCATCGGCGCCTTCATCCCGCTGGCGCCCTGGCTGTTCACCTCCGGGACTCTGGCGATCGTGTTGTCGCTGGTGCTGGGTGCGGTGGCCTCCCTCGTCATCGGGGTCGTGCTGGCGAAGTTCACCGAGCGGCCGGTGGTTCCGTCCGCGCTACGTCAGCTCGCGGTGACCGTCGTCGCGGCCGGGGTCACCTTCGGGGTCGGCCGTGCCATCGGCACCGGCGTGAGCTGACGAGGGTCAGGCCGTGCGGGAGGGGTCGCGCCGGTAGGACCGGTCGACGTGGTCGACGCCGAAGCCGAGCGAGCCGTACAGCGCGACTGCCGCCGCGTTGGTGCTGTCGGTGTAGAGCATTCCCACGGCGATGCCACGCCGCCACAGCGACTCCAGACCGGCCACGGTGAGGGACCGCCCCCAGCCCTGACCGTGGTGGCGCGGGTCGACGGCGATCACGTAGATCTCGCCGAGCGCCGGGGAGCGGTCACGGTGGATCTTGGTCCAGCACGACCCGATCAGGCCCGGCCCGTCGGGATCGTCGGCGACCAGGAACCCGTCGATCTCGACCCAATCCGCCGCCATGCGCTCCCGTAGCTGCTCGACGGTCCACCCACCCTGTTCGGGGTGGCCCTCGAAGGCGCGGTTGTTGGTGTCGACCCACGCCTCCTCGTCTCGGCCGGGGGCGAAGGGCCGCGTGACCAGGGGCCGGGTCGTACGCTCGACATCCGCAGCGAGGGGCAGCGGGACCCGCATCTGGAGGAGGTCGCGCTCGGGGACGAAGTCGTGCAGCCGGGCGCGGTCGTCGTCCTCCGGTCCGGCGTGCATGGCCCACAGGTGGATGGGCAACTCGGGCGGCCCCTCGGCCACGGCGCGACCGATGAGGTCGGACGCCACGTCGACCCCGCCTGTCCGGGAGCGGGCGCGGGGATCGACGACGACGTGGAGCACGGTGGAGCCGTCCTTGGCGGGCGAGAGCAACGCACACCCGACGATCCCGCGCTCGTCGTGCGCCACAACCGTGCGCCCCGCCGCGCCACCGGCATCGGGCCGGATCAGTTGGCGGAGTTGCGGCTCGGGGAGCGCGGGATGCCCGTCGGCCTCGTCCGCCCGTGCGAGCAACGACGCGAGGGCAGTCCGGTCCGGATCGCTCAGTTCGCCGAGGTCGACGACGCCCATCTGCACGCGCACGTGGGCCAACGTAACCCGATACCGTGAACCGGTGGCGAAGCCCAGGACACCCAGGAGCCGGGCGCGCCTCACCGTGGAGCGCCTCACCGAGTGCTACCCCGGCACGGCCTCCGAGCTGTGCGCGCTGGATCACGAGGACGCGTTCCAGCTGCTGGCAGCCACCATCTTGTCGGCGCAGTGCACGGACGCGCGGGTCAACATGGTGACTCCCGTGCTCTTCGCGCGCTTCGGTGACCCGGCGGCGCTGGCGGCGGCGAACCCCGAGGTGGTCGAGGAGATCATCCGGTCCACCGGGTTCTTCCGCTCCAAGACGAAGAGCCTCATCGGCATGGCGGCCGCGGTGGTCGAGCGATTTGGCGGCGCGGTGCCGTCCGCGCTCGAGGATCTGGTGACGCTGCCGGGGGTCGGGCGCAAGACCGGCAACGTCGTGCGCAGCGTGGCGTTCGGTCTGCCCGGCCTCCCCGTCGACACCCATGTCCTGCGCGTGACCCAACGGCTCGGGCTGCTCGAGGGCCTGGCCCCGACCGAGCAGCGCGACGCGGTGAAGGTCGAACACCAGTTGAACGCCTTCATCCCGGCCGCCGAGCGCGGAGCCTTCAGCCTGCGGGTGATCCTGCACGGGCGCAACACGTGTATTGCCCGAAAACCTCGATGTGCCGCATGTCCTTTGGCTGATTTCTGCCCCTCGGTACGGTAATCGGCGCGCGATGGGCCTTTCGGCCCCTTTTTAGGCAATTCGGGTTTCCCCCGGTGAAATCCGAAAACCCAGGCGCTACCATTGGCCCCGGAACCGGTTCCCGCCACCTGGTTCCAAAAGAGTCGTGACTGGGATCCGCCTCCTGGCCGACTCGCCCAATGCCGGCCTTCGGGCCGGCATTGGTGTTTGCGGCCCAGGTCAGCGCCCGTTGATGCTGGTGGTAGTACTTCAGGTGCTACCATCGGGCCGATGGTGACCAAGCGCTCGGTCTCACTCGACGACGAGGTGGCGACGGCGGTCGAGGAGGCGGCGAAGCAGGATGGCGTCTCCTTCAGTGCCTGGTTGTCGTCGGCAGCGGAGAAGCAGTTGCAGGTACGCCAGGGCCTCCGGGGCGTGGCCGCCTGGGAGGGCGAGACGACCTCCTTGAGCGCGGAGGAACTGGCGGCCGGTGAGGCCCTTCTGGCGCGCTTGCGCTCGGGTGTGTCCGGCGTGGCGTCGCGCGTCCGTCGACGGTGAGCGCCAACCGCCGCGAGGGTCTCGTCTACGGACTGGGAGCACTGCATGCGGCGGCGCGGGGAGACCGCATGATGTGGGCGCTGCACCGCGCCGCGTTGTCCAACGGCATCGTGCCCGTGATCCCGGCCGTCGCCGTCGCCGAGGGGTATCGGACCGAGGCGCGCAGCGATCGGATCGGCGAGCTGTTGGCCGGCACGGAGGTCGAACCCTTCGGCGGTGACGCGGCGCGGCGCTCGGGTGAGATCGCGGCGCGCTGCGACACGTCGGACCTCAGTGTCGTCGCGGTGGTCGAGCTGGCCGAGCGGCGCAACTGCGCGGTCGTCACCCAGCGCCAGCCCGTGCTGCGGACGGCGGCGGCTCTCCTGGGTCACGAGCTCGTGCTCTACGCCGTGTGAGCGGCGGTGGAGACGCGGCGGCGCCCTCAGGGCCGCAGCCCGTACTGCTGACGTCGGCGACCGGCGGCGTCTTCACCTACGGCGACGCCCCCTACCAGGCGTCGATCCCGGGCCTCGGCCTCACCGTGAACAACATCGTGACCCTGGTCCCGAGCCCCAACGGAGGGGGGTACCTGGTCGTCGGCGGCGGCGGCGGCACCTTCGCCTTCCCCAACGAGGTCTACTCCGGCTCGCTGCCGGGCATGGGCCTGACGTTCGTGGGAGCGGCGCCGACGGGCTGACACCGGGCGCGCCCGGAGGCGCCGTCGCGGCGGTCAGGGGCGCGCACCCGACGCGGGCCCCTTGCTCTGCCCGAAGCGCCGCAGGCGCCGCAGCGCGCCCCCGAGGGAGCGCTCGACCGCGATGAGCTCGTGGGCCATGTCCTCGTCCCCGTTCGCCAAGGCGCCCTCCGCCAGCGCCGTGACGCGCTCGTGCAATTCGGCCAGGGTGGAGGAGAGGGAGGAGATCTCGGCGGCTGAGGTCATCCCGTGATGATGGCCGATGCGGGACATCCGTCGCGCCGGCGGTGAGGTGGGGCCCGGTTGTGGCTCCGGCGGCGTATGCGGTGGAAAGGTCCACACGGGGCCCGCCGGTAGCCTTGGGTCCTCATGCCCCTCCGCATCCTGGACCTGCGCGGCACGCAGCCGCCGTTCGACGCTGCCCTGCCGCGCCCGTCGGCGCCGGGTGCCGACGTCCACGACGTGGTGGCAGGGATCCTCGGGCAGGTGCGGGCCGAGGGCGACCCCGCCGTGGTCCGCTGCACGGCGGACCTGGACCAGGTCGACGTGTCCGCCGGCCTCCGGGTGCCCCGGAGCGAGCTCGAGCACGCACGGGCCACCGCCGACCCGGACCTGGTCACGGCCCTCGACGTGGCCTTCGGACGCATCCTCGCCTACCACGCCCACGAGGGCACACCACCCGGTGACCTGGTCGACGGGGGCATCGCGGTGGGGCACGTCACGCGGGCCGTCGAACGGGCCGGCATCTACGCCCCGGGAGGCCGGGCGCGTTACCCCTCGACCGTGCTGATGTGTGCCGCGCCGGCCCGCGTGGCCGGTGTGGGGAGCATCGCCCTGTGCGTGCCACCGGCGTCCGACGGCCGGATCGACGCCGCCACGCTGTGTGCCGCCGTCGTGGCGGGCGTCGACGAGGTCTACCGGATCGGCGGGGCGCAGGCCATCGCCGCCATGGCGTACGGCACCGAGACCGTGCCCGCCGTCGACGTCATCGCCGGGCCGGGCAACGCGTACGTCGCCGAGGCCAAGCGCCAGGTCTCCGGCGTCGTGGGCGTGGCCTCGGCCTTCGCCGGGCCGTCGGAGATCGTCGTGGTCGCCGGTCCCGATGCGCCGCCCGAGTTCGTCGCCGTGGACCTGGTCGTCCAGGCCGAGCACGGGCCCGACGGTCTCGCCTGGCTGGTCTGTTGGGACGCCACCCTCGCGGAGGCGGTTTCCGCCGAGGTGGACCGCATCGTCGCCGCCTCGAGCCGGCGCGCCGACCTCGAGGCGACGCTGGCCGCGTCGGGGATCGCCTGCCTGGTCGACGGGCCGGAGCACGCGTTGGCCGTGGCCAACACGATCGCCCCCGAGCACCTGCAGCTCATGGTTCCCGAGGTCGAGGGGGTCGCCCTGGTGGCACGCGTGCAGAACGCCGGTGCGGTGTTCATCGGCGACTGGTCGCCGGCCAGCATGGGGGACTACATCGCCGGGCCCAACCACGTGCTGCCGACCAACCGGACGGCGCGTTTCGCGTCGGCGCTGCGGGCCGACGACTTCCGCAAGCACCTCCACACCGTCCGTGTCACCCCCGAGGCGTTGCGCACCCTGGGTCCGCACGTGGTGACGCTGGCCGAGACCGAAGGGCTGCCCGCCCACGCCGACTCGGTGCGCCGCCGGCTGGCCGTCCTGGAAGAGCGGGCGGCGCAGTGAGCGCGGTGCCGCCGGTGCGCCCGGACCTGGACCTGGCCGAGGGGTACCACTCGCCCCAGGTGGAGGCGGAGGTGCGCCTCAACACCAACGAATCTCCCTTCGCGCCCCCCGACGCGTGGCGAGAGGAGCTGCTGGCCGCGCTGGAGGAGGTGTCCTTCAACCGCTACCCCGACCGCCCCGCCACCGAGCTGCGCCAGGCGGTGGCCGACCTGCACGGGGTGTCGCCCGACGAGGTCTTCTGCGCCAACGGGTCCAACGAGGTCCTGCAGTGCCTCCTGCTCGCCTTCGGCGGGCCGAGCCGGCGTGCCCTGGTGTTCGAACCGACCTACGCCCTGCACTCGCACATCTCGCGTCTCACCGGCACGGAGGTGGTCGAGGCGTCGCGCGACGACGACTTCCAGATCGATCCCCGCCACGCCGAAGCCGTGCTCGGGGCCGAGCGCCCCGACATCACGTTCCTGTGCTCGCCCAACAACCCGACCGGGCGCGCCGAGCCCCCCGAGACCGTCTCGGCCGTGTGCGCGGCGGCGCCCGGCCTGGTCATCGTCGACGAGGCGTACGGGCAGTTCTCCCCCTGGTCGGCGCTCGAGTTGCGCGGGCCGGCGTATCCCGGGTTGGTGGTGACGCGTACGTTCTCCAAGACCTGGGCGATGGCCGGCGCCCGCCTCGGCTACCTGGTGGCCGACCCTGCCGTCGTCACGGCGTGCGAGGCCGTGGTCCTGCCGTACCACCTGTCGGCGCAGACCCAGCTGGCCGGCCTCCTCGCCCTGCGCCACGTGCCCGAGATGGAATGGCGCGTGGCCCGGATCGCGGAAGAGCGGGGACGGGTGGCCGCCGCCCTGCACGACCTCCCCGTGGACAGCTGGCCCTCCGAGGCCAACTTCATCCTGTTCCGCCCCCGTGACCGCGACGCCGACGAGGTCTGGCGCTCGCTCCTCGCCCGGTCCATCCTGATCCGCAACTGCGCGAGCTGGGACGGCCTGCGGGGCTGCCTGCGGGTGACGGTCGGGACAGCCGAGGAGAACGACCGCTTCCTCCACGCACTGAAGGAGAGCTTGTGACGACAACTGCCCGCCACGCCAGCAAGGAGCGTGCAACGAAGGAGACCAGCATCGACGCGACGCTCGTGATCGACGGGTCGGGCCGCACGGGCGTCACCACGGGCCTTCCGTTCTTCGATCACATGATCGAGCAGCTGGGGCGGCACGCATCCTTCGATCTCGAGGTCCACGCAACGGGTGACCTCCACGTCGACGCTCACCACACGGTGGAGGACGTCGGCATCGTGCTGGGTGCCTGCCTGGCCGAGGCGCTGGGTGACAAGGCCGGCATCCGTCGCTTTGCGTCCATGCTGCTGCCGCTCGACGAGGCCCTGATTGAGGTGGCACTGGACCTGTCCGGGAGGCCGTACCTGGCCTACGGGCTCGACTTCGCGCCGGACACACCGGGTCTCGGTACCCCGCCCTTCGACCCGCAGCTGGCCGAGGAGTTCTGGCGCGCCTTCGCCACGGCGGCCAACCTGACCCTGCACATCAGGCGGCTGGAGGGGAAGAACACGCACCATATGCTGGAGGCGAGCTTCAAGGGCGTGGCCCGTTGCCTGCGTGACGCCGTGCGCATCGAGGGGGGTGGCGTGCCCTCGACCAAGGGCAGCCTGTGACGGCAGAGCCCCGTATCGCCGTCCTCGACTACGGGATCGGAAACCTCCGCTCGGCCGAGAAGGCGCTGCAGCACGTGGGAGCGGCGGCGCGCCTGGTGAGCGACGCGGCGTCCGTGGAGGCCGCCGATGCCGTCGTACTCCCCGGCGTCGGCGCGTTCGGCGCGTGCGCGCGAGCACTGCGGGACAGCGGCCTCGAGGAGCCGGCGCGGGCGGCGCTCGCCGCGGGCGTGCCCTTCTTCGGGGTGTGCGTCGGCTTCCAGCTGCTCTACGAGAGTTCGGTGGAGAGTCCTGGCGCGCCCGGGCTCGGCGTCTTCCCCGGCGCGGTGGGACCCCTGCCTTCGGGGGTGAAGCACCCGCAGATGCAGTGGAACACCCTCGACGTGCGCGGCGAGCACGAGCCGGCGCCCCTGCGCGGGCTGGGTCCCCACCCCTGGGTGTACTTCGTGCACTCCTTCGCCCCACCGGTCGGCGACGAGACGGTGGCGGTGTGCGACTACGGCGGGCCCGTCGCAGCGCTGGTCACCCGCGGCACCCTGTGGGGCGCGCAGTTCCACCCCGAGAAGTCCGGTGCAGCCGGCCTGGCGCTCCTCGCCAATTTCGTGCGCGCGGCAGCAGGGGCCTGATGGACCTGCTGCCCGCCATCGACCTGCGCCAGGGTGAGGCCGTCCGGCTGACCCAGGGCGACTTCGACCGTCAGCAGGGCTACGGCGACCCGGCTGCGTTGGCGATCGACTACATCGACGGCGGCGCCCGCTGGATCCACGTGGTCGATCTGGACGCCGCCCGCACGGGCGTGGCGCACGAGCGGGCGGCGCTCGGCGAGATCGTGCGCCTGGCCAAGGCCTCCGGGGTGGCCGTGCAGGCAGGCGGGGGCATCCGCACCGAGGACGCGGCGGAGGAGCTGCTCGAGGCGACCGGGGTCTCCCGGATCGTGCTGGGCACCGCCGCCCTGGAGGATCCCGCGCTGGCCGGCCGCTGCGCGCGGCGGTGGCCGGGCCGGGTAGCCGTCGGGCTCGACTACCGGATGGGTCCCGACGGCGTGGCCGAGGCGCAGGCCCGAGGGTGGCTGGCCGCATCGGGCCGCTCGGTGACGGACCTCCTCGACGTCTGGTCCGGGGAGCCGCTCGGGGCCGTCGTGGTCACCGAGGTGGTCCGTGACGGCACCCTGGAGGGTCCCGCCGTCGAGAGCCTGGCCCAGCTGCTCGTGCGCACCGAGCTGCCGCTCGTGGCGTCGGGAGGGGTCGGGTCGACCCAGGACCTGTACCGGCTTGGCTCGCCTGCAGGCGGGCGGGCGCCGGCTGGCCGGCGCCATCGTCGGGAAGGCGCTGGTGGAGCGCCGCTTCAGCGTGAAGGAGGCCTTGGCCGCGTGCGCAGCGTCCGGCTGATCCCGTGCCTCGACGTGACCGAGGGCCGCGTCGTCAAGGGTGTGCGCTTCGTCGACCTGACTGACGAGGGGGACCCCGTCGAGCTGGCGGCGCGCTATGACGCCGAGGGGGCCGACGAGGTGACGTTCCTCGACATCACGGCCTCCTCCGACGGCCGCGACACGATGGTCTCGGTGGTGGCGCGCACCGCCGAGCAGGTGTTCATCCCGTTGACCGTCGGGGGCGGGGTCCGGGTGGCGGAGGACGCACGCCGCCTCCTCCGGGCCGGGGCGGACAAGGTCGCGGTGAACACGGCGGCCGTCGAGCGCCCGGAGCTGGTGCGGGACATCGCGGACGAGTTCGGAGGCCAGTGTGCGGTGGTGGCCATCGACGCGCGTGCCCGGACCGACGGTGACGGCTGGGAGGTGTACACCCACGGTGGTCGCACGCCCACGGGACACGACGCCGTCGCCTGGGCGGCGCAGTGCGCCGACAACGGAGCGGGCGAGATCCTGCTCACCTCCATGGACCGCGACGGGACGAGGGACGGATTCGATCTGGCGCTGACCCGGGCCGTGGTCGAGGCCGTGGAGATCCCGGTGGTGGCGTCGGGCGGCGTCGGCCGGCTGCAGGACCTGGTGGACGGTGCACTCGACGGCGGCGCCGATGCGGTGCTGGCCGCGTCGATCTTCCACCGGCGCGAGTTCACGATCGGCGAGGCGAAGGCCTACATGGCGGCACAGGGGGTCGTGGTCCGCCCCGTCTGAGGCCGCTGACCTGGACGGGCGCCGTCGTGCGGTACCGTGCGAGGGTGGCCACGCCGACGACGAAGAACGGGACGGGGAAGGCCAAAGCCGGCGCGTCCGAGGACAAGCAGCCGATCTCGGTGCTCTTCGACCGCGTCATGGTCCAGATCTCGCCGTCCGACGGCGAGCGGCGCTCCCGCGCCGGCATCCTGATCCCGGCCACAGCCCAGATCACGCGGCGGCTGACCTGGGCCGAGACCGTCGCGGTCGGGCCGCACGTGCGGTCGGTCAAGGTCGGCGACACCGTCCTGTTCAACCCCGAGGACCGCTTCGAGGTCGAGGTGCACGGTGAGGAGTACGTGATCCTGCGCGAGCGCGACATCCACGCGATCGCCTCTCCCCGCAACGACGGCGGGACGGGGCTCTACCTTTGACTGACGCCGGAGCCGGGGCCACCGAGGCCTCCGCCGTCCCCGAAGGTGTGGCGCTGGCCGTCGACGAGGATCTGCTCCGGATGGTGGACTTCGCCAAGGACGCCGACGGGCTGGTGCCCGCCATCGTGCAGGACGCCACCGACGGCACCGTGCTCACGGTGGCCTACATGGATTCCGAAGCGCTGCGGCGGACGCTGGCGTCGGGACGCTCGTGGTTCTACAGCCGCAGCCGCAAGGAGTACTGGCAGAAGGGCGAGACGTCCGGAGACCGCCAGTACGTGCGCGAGGTGCGCGTGGACTGCGACGGCGACGCGCTCGTCGTAGTGGTGGACCAGCACGGCCGAGGGGCCTGCCACACGGGCGAGCGGACCTGCTTCTACCGCACTATCGGGACGGGCCCGGGGGTGCCCGCGCCGTGACGCCCGGGAGCGTCCCGAACCCGGGGTCGGGTCCGGGCGCGCTCGTCTTCCGGCCCGATGCGGCCGAGTTCGCCGCACTGGCGAAGGAGCACGCGATCGTGCCCGTGTGGTGCGAGGTGGTGGCCGACACCCTCACCCCCGTCGCCTGCTTCGCCAACGTGGTCGGGGACGGCGACGGCTTCCTCTTCGAGTCCGTCGAGGGCGGCGAGCGCTGGGGTCGCTACTCGTTCGTGGGGCGGCGGCCGCTCGCAACCTTGACGGCGCGGGGCCGGACGGTCGAGGTGACCGGGAAGTTGGAGCTCGAGCGTTCCGACCGCGGGATCCTGGACGCCGTGGAGGGCCTGGTGGCTCGCTTCCAGTCGCCGGTGCTGGCGGGCCTCCCGCCCTGCACGGTGGCCTGGTCGGGTATCTCGGCTACGACGTCGTCCGCGAGGTGGAACGGCTCCCGGACCCGCCGCATGACGACCTCGGCCATCCCGACGCGGCGTTGGTGGTCATCGGGCAGTTCTGCGCCTTCGACCACTGGCGCCAGCGAATTGTGCTCGTCGACAACGTCGTGGTGCCCGACGCCCCCGACGGCGTGGTCGACACCGAGGCGGTCGCGCAGGCGTACGAGGCCGCGTGCGCCCGCCTACGGGACCTGGCGGCCGACTGCGGCCGGCCCGGCCCGGTGTCCGGCGAGCTGGTGGCGGCCCCCCCGCCCGGGCTCGGACGGGCCGAGGCGGAAAGGACGATGACGTCGGAGGAGTACATGGCCGCCATCGAGGCGGCGAAGGAGTACATCCGGGCCGGCGACATCTTCCAGGTCGTCCTGGCCCAGCGCTACGACCTGGCGCTCGAGGCCGACGCGTTCGACGTCTATCGTGCGCTCAGGCTGCTCAATCCGAGCCCCTATCTCTACTTCCTGCGCTTCCCCGAGGTGACGGTCGTGGGCGCGTCGCCGGAGCCGATGGTGCGCCTACGCGACGGCGTCGTGACGTCACGACCCATCGCCGGCTCGCGGCCCCGAGGGGAGAACGAGCAGCACGATCGGCTGCTCGAGGGTGAGCTGGCGGAGGATCCGAAGGAGCTGGCCGAGCACATCATGCTCGTGGACCTGGCCCGTAACGACGTGGGCCGGGTCGTGCGGTTCGGCACCGAGAAGGTCGACGAGCTCATGACGATCGAGCGCTACAGCCACATCATGCACATCACCTCGCAGGTGTCGGGGGAGCTGGCGGAGGGCAAGGGTCCGATCGACGTGCTGCGGGCGACCCTGCCGGCGGGGACGCTGTCGGGCGCTCCCAAGGTGCGGGCGATGGAGATCATCGACGAGCTCGAGCCCACCAAGCGCGGCGTGTACGGGGGTGTGGTGGGTTACATCGACTTCTCGGGCAACGTCGACACCGCGATCGCCATCCGGACCATGGTGGTGACGCCCGACGGCAGGGCGAGTGTGCAGGCCGGGGCGGGCATCGTCGCCGACAGCGACCCGCAGAGCGAGGACGAGGAGTGCGCGCACAAGGCCGGTGCGCTGCTCGTCGCGGTCACGGCGGCCCGCCGGATGAGCCGGGCGCGGCGCGAGCCGGCGGGACCGTGAAGGACCTCGAGGCCGAGACGGCCGCCCTGCGATCGGGAGCGGGCGTCTTCCGCCCGGCCCGCGATGTAGTGGGCGTGCAGGGGCCGGAAGCGGAGACCTATCTGCAGGGGCAACTGAGCCAGGACCTGAGCGCACTGGCGGTCGGCGCGTCCGCGGACTCGCTCTTGCTCGAGCCGGACGGGAAGCTGTCTGCACTGCTGCGGGTCACGCGGACCGACGGGCACGGCTTCGTGCTCGACGTCGAAGGGGGTTACGGCGACGCGGTCATGGCCCGGCTGCGCCGGTTCGTGCTGCGTTCCAAGGTGGAGATGAAGCCGTTGGCCTGGCGCTGCCTGTCCCTGCGCGGACCCGCGGTGGGTGAGGCAGCGGCCGGCCTGCTTGCCGTGCTGGCCGAACGGGGGGTCCTGGCCATTCCGTTCGAATGGAACGGCTGGGAGGGGACGGATCTCCTCGGCCCCGAGGACGTCGTGCTCGGACCGGACGAAGCGCTCCTGCCGGCCGGCGTCGTCGCCTGTGGGCCCGCGGCGGTCGAGGCCTGCCGCATCGTCGTGGGGATGCCCGCCATGGGTACCGAGCTGACGGGCAAGACGATTGCGGCCGAAGCCGGGCTCGTCGAGCGGACCGTGAGCTTCACCAAGGGTTGCTACACGGGACAGGAACTGGTGGCCCGGATCGACGCCCGGGGCTCCAACGTGGCCCGGCGCCTGGTGGGGATCGTGGCGCCCGGAGACCCGCCGGTCACGGGTGGCCCGGGCAGCGGGGCGGCCCTGGCCCGCGGCATGACGCTGCACGGAGGTCCTGCGCCGGTGGGCGACGGCGCCGCCGACGACAAGGTGGTCGGCACGATCACGTCGGCGGCCTGGAGTTCCGAACTCGGCGCCTGGGTTGCGCTCGGGTACCTGCACCGCAGCGCCGATGCCCCCGGCCCGATCCGGGTGCGCTCGGGCGACGGACTGGGCGGGTCGTGGCCGGCGCGGGCCGAGCTGTTGCCGTTGGCCGGGCGCCGCTGAGGGCACCCCGTTGCGTCCGTTCCGGCCAGGGGATTCTCCCGCCGGGACGATGGGAACGGGCCTGACCAGGGGCTCCGCCTGGTGCATTGGCGGACGGGATACGCACCGCAACTGCAACCGGACGTCACCGAACATGAGACAACGGAAGCGCAAATTCTCCTCATGAAGCGCATTGTGGGTACGAAGCAGATGGAGGGCGAGGCGTCGGTTGACGCGCTGCGCGACCTCAACCCCTGGCGCGAGGTGGGCTGGATCTTCCGAGACGGTGGATGCATTGCCATCGAACGCCATGGCGACGAGATCCGGTCACGGGTCTTGGTGGACTGACCGATGGTCAAGGTCATACAAGTGGCGGACGATGGCACCGAGATGGCCGCCATCGAGGTCGACGACTTCACGATCGAGGTCATCTACTCGGGGATCGCCGAGATGTTGCGCCGGGCGGCGTCGAACGAGGCAGAGCCCGCCGCCAGGGGCGACCTCCCCCGTGCGGCGCGCCAGCGCCGCGAGAAGATCCTGAGCCGGATTCGCGACTGAACTGCCCGCGGAGGCGGGAGCAGGACGGAATCCGCTCCCGGACCGACCCGGGCTGCCCTTTGCTACCCTCGCCGCCGGGCCGGGCGCGACGGCCGACGGATGCCCCGGCCAGGGCGCTCCGGGAGTGGAGAGGTGGCAAGGACGTGCGGCGGAGCCGGGTCGGGCAGGTGCTGGTGACGGCGGGCGTCGTGGTGGCCTGCTCGCTCTGGAGCAGCGTGCTCGTCACGCCGGCCGGGGGTTCACCGCCGGGTGGGCATTCCACCGACGCCCGCGGCGAAGCTCGGGCGGTTGACCATGCCGGGCGCAGCAGGAGGCACCATCACGCGGCCGCCCGCGGCGGCGCCGGCGAGCTCAGTGCCCGCCGGGTCGAGCCCCCCGCCCAGAGCTTCATCGTCCAGCCCACGGGACTGCCCCCGGCGGGCGAGGCCACCCGCTCGGGGTGCGCGGCCGCCCTGACCTACCTGTACACCTATGCGGCCCCGGGATTCGTCTTCCAGTGCCCCGCAGCTGCCGAGGGGCACCAGGCCGCCACGATGTGCGCGAGCACCTCGGCGCCGTGTGATTCCGAACGGCTCATCGAGATCGCCGATCCGTGCCCGGCGGCCTACATGAACGAGGCCTCCAACTCGTGGGTGCTCCTGGGCGCGTCGGACGTGCCGATCGATCCGTACGGACAGTGCCCCTGAGCTGCGCATCGGCGAATACCGAAAGATGCCGCCACTACGCTGAAGCGTCATGACCTCCTACCTGGCGGAGATCCTCGCCTCCCACCGGGCACGCGCCGCAGCAGACCGGCGCCCACTGGGGGATCTGGTCGAACGGGCGGCGACCCTGCCCCCGACCCGTGACTTCACGGGCGCCCTGAAGGGGGACGGGCTCACCTGCATCGCCGAGATCAAGCGTCGCTCTCCCTCCAAGGGCGACCTCGACCCCGAGCTGCAGCCGGATCTGGTGGCCAAGGAATACGTCGCCGGCGGCGCCGCGTGCCTGTCGGTGCTGACCGACGCGGACTTCTTCGGCGGATCGCCCGCTGACCTGGCGCTGGCCCGCCAGGCGTCAGGCCTTCCGGTGCTGCGCAAGGACTTCACGGTGCAAGAGGCCGACGTCGCCGACGCCCGGCTCATGGGCGCCGACGCCGTGCTCCTGATCGTCGCCGCCCTCGACGATGACGAACTGCGCCGCTGCGCTGCCCGCGCCGCGGCGTTCGGTCTGGCGGCGCTGGTCGAGGTGCACGACGAGGATGAGCTCGACCGGGCCCTGGCGGCGGGAGCACGGTTGGTCGGGGTCAACCAGAGGGACCTGCGGACCTTCGACGTCGACCACGGGCGCGCCTGCGCACTGGCGGCCCGCATCCCGGCCGGAGTGACGGCGGTCGCGGAGTCCGGCATTCGCGACGCCGGCGACGCGCGTCGCCTGGCTGACGCCGGCTACGACGGCATTCTGGTCGGTGAGACGCTGGTCCGGGCCGGGGACCGGCCGGCGCAGTTGCGGGAGCTGGTCGGGCATCCGGTCAGGATGCGATGACGGAGGACCTGTTCGTCAAGATCTGCGGCATCACGTCGGAAGCCGACGCGCTCCTCGCCGTGAGCCTCGGTGCCTCCGCCGTGGGCTTCATGTTCGCTCCATCCCCGCGGCAGGTCCCGGTACAGCTTGCGGCGGACATCGCGAAGCGTCTGCCCGAGCACGTGCTCACGGTGGGTGTCTTTCGGGACGAAGCACCTCAGCGCGTCGTGGAGGCGGTGCGGCTGGCGGGGCTCGGCGCAGCGCAGCTCCACGGGCACGAGACCGCGGAGGAGACGCAGTGGGTGCGAGCAAGGGTCCACACGGTGATCAAGGCTTTCCGTGCCGGCGAGCGTGCCATCGGCCGCTTCGACGAGTTCGGCGCGGACTACCTCCTGGTCGACGGGGACAACCCCGGGTCCGGCGAGGTCTTCGACTGGCGGCTGGCCGAGGGCGTGGCCGACCCCGATCGCCTCATCGTCTCGGGCGGCCTGCGGCCGGAGAACGTCGCCCAGGCGGTGGCGCATTTGCGTCCCCACGGGGTCGACGTGTCGACGGGCGTCGAGTCCGCGCCGGGGCGCAAGGACCCGCTGCTGATGCGGGACTTCATCGTCAACGCGCGGCGCGCCAGGAGCCAGACGATCTCCCGAGACGCGGTGGTCGACGCGGCGGCCGAGGAGCCCTACGACTGGAGGGACGGGTGAGCGGGGGAAGTCTGATGGGTCGCCCGGGTCCCGACGGCCGGTTCGGCGAGTTCGGCGGCCGCTTCGTCCCCGAGTCCCTCATGCCGGCCTGCCTCGAGCTGGAGAAGTGGTTCGACGACGCCTGGTCGGACCAGGCGTTCCGCGGGCAGCTCGACGGTTTGCTGCGCCACTACGGCGGCCGACCCACGCCGGTCACCGAGTGCGCGCGCTTGTCGGAGCGGTTGGGGGTACGGGTGATGCTCAAGCGCGAGGACCTGGCCCATACCGGCTCTCACAAGTTGAACAACGTCGTGGGCCAAGCGCTCCTCACCAAGCGGATGGGCAAGTCTCGCATGATCGCCGAGACGGGAGCCGGGCAGCATGGGGTGGCCTCGGCCACGGCGGCCGCCCTCTTCGGTCTCGAGTGCACGGTGTTCATGGGCGAGGTCGACACGAAACGCCAGGAGCTCAACGTCTTCCGGATGGAGCTGCTGGGTGCTGAGGTTCGTTCCGTGACCTCGGGCAGCCGCACGTTGAAGGACGCCGTCAACGAGGCCATGCGCGAATGGGTGGCCACCGTCGAGACCACGCACTACTGCCTCGGTTCTGTGATGGGGCCGCATCCGTTCCCCTACATGGTGCGCCAGCTCCAGAGCGTCGTCGGGGAGGAGGCTCGGGAACAGTGCCGCCTCCTGCTCGAAGGAGCCGATCCGGACGTGGTGGTGGCCTGCATCGGGGGCGGATCGAATGCGGCCGGGACCTTTGCCGGATTCGTGGACACGCGGGCCCGGCTGGTCGGCGTGGAGGCCGCCGGCGGGGCCGCCATCACCAACGGCATCCCGGGCGTCCTCCACGGCATGCACTCGCGCCTGCTGCAGGACGAGGTGGGGCAGATCCAGGAGGCAGAGTCGATCTCAGCCGGACTCGACTATCCCGGCCTGGGTCCCGAGCACGCGCACCTCGCGGCGACCGGGCGGGCGGAGTACTCGACGGCAGGCGACGACGAGGTGCTCGAGGCCTTCCGGTTGCTCAGCCACACCGAGGGCATCATCCCCGCGCTCGAGTCGGCGCACGCCGTGGCCTGGGTGGCGCGCAGCGCGGGCACCGACTCGTTGCCCGCAGGTTCGACCGTCCTGATCACCCTGTCGGGCCGGGGCGACAAGGACGTGGCGCAGGTGCGCCAGATCTTCTCTCAAGAGAACCATGCCTGACCTGGAGAAAGGGCTCCGGGCGCAGCGCGACCGTGGCCGCAAGCTGCTGATCCCGTATCTCATGGGGGGGATGACCGAGGACTGGGCGCACTCCCTCGCCGCGATCGTGGCCGCCGGGGCCGACGCAGTCGAGGTGGGGATCCCCTTCTCGGACCCGATGATGGACGGGCCGGTGATTCAAGAGGCGGCTCTGCGCGCACTCAGGCGTGGCACGGTCCCCCAGGAGGTGCTCGACGGGATCGCTGGCGCCGAGGCGCCGGCGCCCGTGGCGGTCATGACGTACTACAACATCGTGTTCCGGGCCGGGCACAAGCGCATGGCCCGCTCCCTGGCGGCTGCCGGCGTGAGTGGAGCCATCATCCCCGACCTTCCCATTGAGGAGATCGGCCCGTGGGCCATCGAAGCGGATGCGGCCGGCATCGACACGGTCCTGCTGGTGGCGCCGTCGAGCCCACCGGACCGGGTCGAACGCATCTGTGCACGAGCACGCGGTTTCGTCTACGCGGTGGCGCGTATGGGGGTGACGGGGGAGCGGAGCGACATCGGGAGCGATGTGACGAAGGTGGTGGAACGGATCCGGAGTTGCACCGACATGCCCATCTGCGTCGGGGTCGGCGTGTCGACACCGGCCCAGGCCGCCGAGGTGTGCCAGGTGGCCGACGGCGTGGTCGTGGGCTCGGCGCTGGTGCGGCGCCTCCTCGAGGGCGAGGGTCCCGACGGCGCTGCCGCGTTCGTCGGATCGCTGCGGGAAGCGATCGACTAATCCCGGGCGCGCAGCACCCGGTCAGAGACGGCGGCGATGGCGCGCTGTCCTGCCGCGGTCGGGTGGGCGGCGCGCCAGACGTACCCCTGCAGGTTCTTCTCCGCCCCGTCGGCCCGCGTGACCAGGGAAGTGCAGTCCGAGGCCGCATGGATCGCATCGGTGCCGGTGCACGCCTTGGCGGCGAGGATGTCGGCGGCATCCGCGGCCAGGGTCGCGTCGGGCACCGGCTCCCCCGAGAAGATCCACGGGTCGGCCGTGCAGACCCCGTGCCCGTCTACGGCGGTCGAGATGTCGACCAGGGTCACGTTCGTGACGTGGTGCGTGCGCGCATCGGCCACGGCGCCGGCGATCGAGCGGTTCAGCGCTCCGAGGACCACCTGTGCCGATGCGTACGTGGTGGCTGCATTGGCCTTGAGGCCGCTGCACACGAGGTTGGTGTGCAGGTGGGACGCAAAGGTGTCGTCGGCGATCTGCGACGGTCGAGGAATGGGTTGGTAGTAGTCGAGAACGGCGATGGTGCCGGCGTGCGGGGCCATCGCCTCGATGGCTTCCGCCAGGCTGGTGCGGACGTTGGAGAGAACGGCGGCCAGATTCGGCGTGACGGCGCCGTTGGCCACGCAACGCGTCCCGAGGCCGAGGTTCGCTCCGAAGGCTTGGCCCAACTGGTACTCCAGGCAGCGGGCGAAGTCGATGTCGTCGGCCCCGTCCTGCAGCAGCACCAGACGCGCCGGGTGCTGGGCCAGGTCCGCGGCTGCGACCTCGTCGCTCAGGTTGCGCGCCTGCTGCGGCGGCACCGGGCACTGCCCGTCGCGAGCGGTGTTGTCCGCCCCGTCGGCGACCGCCCCGCTGATGGAGAGCTGGTCACCCGTGAGACGGCAATTCGTGGGCCGCACGGCCATGGTGAGTCCGAGGTCCCCGGCGAGCAGACTCGGGTAGGCCGACGGTGAGGGGCCCTGCGACACGGCGGCGGACGGAAGCCCCACCTGGGGCGTCAGGTAGGGGTTGTGCAGGCCGTGGCCGTAGGGCACGGAGTCGCCCAGGGCGACGGCGCGCGTCGAGACCTGGGTCTGCGGACCAGGTGACCGGGAGCTGCGGGTGGCCAGCACGACACTTCCGCTGACCAGGGCCAGGACCACGAGCGTGGATACGGCCCAGAAGACGGGCGAACGGCGCGCGGAGGCGCCCCAAGTCTGCAGTCTTCCCATGGACGATCCTCACCAGCGCTGCCGGGCGGCAGCGGAAGTGCGACCTTACCGGTTGCGCTCAGCCAGGTGGCAGCAGGACGAGGCAGCCGTTGTGCCCGCCGAACCCGAAGGAGTTGGACAGCACGGCGGCGGGTTCCCAGGTCGTGGGCTCCCCGTGCACGACCCGGATCGAGATCTCGGGGTCGGGCTCCTCGTACCCGGCGGTCGGCGGAATGGTGGCGTGATGGATCGTCAACACGGCGGCCACCGCTTCGATCGCGCCGGCCGCGGCCAGCCCGTGGCCCGTCACCCCCTTCGTCGACGTCACGAGCGGCCCGGGCTCGCCGAACACCTTCGTGATGGCCCGCGCTTCGGCCAGGTCGTTCAGGGGCGTCGAGGTCCCGTGGGCGTTGATGTGCCCGACGTCGGAGGGCGCGATGTCGGCGTCGGCCAGCGCCAGCTCCATGCAGGCGACCGCACCCGACCCGTCGGGGGAGGGGGCGGTGATGTGGTGCGCGTCGGCCGTGCTCGCCGCCCCGGCGAGCTCCGCGTAAATGGTGGCGCCTCTCGCCACGGCGCGATCCCAGTCCTCGAGGACCAGCGCGGCTGCGCCCTCGGTCATGACGAACCCGTCCCGTCGGGCGTCGAAGGGGCGCGAATGGCCCGACGTCGAGAGCGCCGTCATGTTGGCGAACGCCGCGAGCGCGACAGGGACCATGCTGGCCTCGGATCCGCCACCGATGGCCACGTCGCAGCGACCGGTCGCGACGAGGCGGGCGGCTGCGGCGATGGCGTGCGTGCCGGCGGCGCAGGCAGTGCAGATCACCTCGGACGGGCCGCGCCAGCCGAGCCGCATGGAGATCCCGGCCGCGCCGGCGTTGGCCATCATCATGGGCACCAGCCGCGGTGAGACCCGATCGGCCCCCTTGGCGTCGAAGACGCCGACCTGGTCGGCCAACGTCTCGAGGCCACCGACGCCGGTGGCGAACACGACACCCGCCTTGGCGGGGTCGACGGCGAGCTCCCCGGCCGACCCGACCGCCATGTCGGCCGAGACCATGGACAGCTGCGCGAAGCGGTCGAGCTGGCGCACCTCCTTCGGTCCGAAGAAGTCCTGTGGTTGGTAGCCCCGCACGGCACCGCCGATCACCGAGGGGTGCAGCAGGCCCTCCCAGAGGGCATGGACGCCGACCCCGCAGCAAGTGATCGCCCCGAGGCCGGTGACGGCCACCCGCCGCCCCCGGACCGGGCCCTGGGCGCCGATCCCGATCTGCATCAGAGCTTGGACGAGATCAGGTCGAAGGCCTGGCCGATCGTGGTGATGTCCTCGAGCTCGGTCTCCTCCACCGTGATGTCGAAGGCCTCCTCGAGGGCCATGACGAGCTCCACGAGGTCCAAGCTGTCGGCGTCGAGGTCATCGGCGAACTTGGCTTCCTTCGTGATCTTCTCCGCCGGCACCTGCAATACCTCCACGGCGCACTCGCGAAACTTCTCGAACGCTGCGTCGCTGTCCACTATCAGCTCCTTGTCTGTCGGTTCCCCAGCACGCTACAGGCCCATGCCGAGACCGCCGTCGACGGGCACCACTGCCCCCGTCACGTAGGCGGCGGAATCCGAGGCCAGGAAGCCCACCACGGCGGCGACGTCGCCGGCGGTGCCTGCTCGCCCCAGTGGCACTTGCCCGGTCATCATGGCCACCCGGTCGGCACCCAGGGCTGCCGTCATGTCGGTGTCGATGAGGCCCGGGGCCACCACGTTCACCGTGATCTGCCGGCTGCCCACCTCCCGGGCGATGGCCCGGGCCATGCCCACCAGCCCCGCCTTCGAGGCCGCGTAGTTGGCTTGTCCCGGGAGCCCGACGAAGGCGCCCACCGACGAGACGAAGATGATGCGGCCGGCGTGCTGCCGCAACATCTTGGCCACGGCCCGCTTGGCGACCCGGAACGACCCGGTGAGGTTGGCGTCGATCACGTCGAGGAAGGCCTGGTCGCTCATGCGCAGCATCAGGGAGTCCATCGTGATGCCGGCGTTGGCTACGAGCACCTCGACCGGCCCCCACCGATCCTCGATGGCCGAGAAGGCCGCCCCGACCTCCTCAGTGCTCCGCACGTCGCAACGCACGGCCATGTAGCGGTCCGGGTCCGAGCCCTCGGGCGCGGGGGGTGGGTCGTCCGAACGGTACGTCGTAGCGACCCGGTCGCCGTTGGCGGAGAACCACGCCACGCACGCCGCGCCGATGCCGCGGGTGCCCCCCGTGACGAGAACGATGGCCATCAGCGGGCGTCGGGTACCCGGAGCCAGACGAGGGGCTGTCCCTCCTGGACCCGCTCGCCGTCGGCCGCCAGCCAGCGGATGACCTGACCGGCGAACGGCGTGCGCACCTCCGAGACCCCGATCCGTCCCACGAGGTCCCCGACGGCGACGGCGGACGCCCCCTCTCCCGTCCCGGGGTCGCCGCCGGTCCCGGGGAGGAGGCCCGTCCCCGGCGCCTGCAGCGATGACTCCGGGCTGAAGATCCCGCTGGAGGGGCTGACCACGACCCGCTCGGACATGTAGAGGTGCTCGCCCTGGTGCAGCGCAGGCTCGGCCCGCCAGGTGCCGGCTGCGCCGATCTGGTCCATCAGGGTGTCGAGGTCCTCCGGCTTGGAGACGGCCAGCGACTGGATCTCGGGCAGGCTGCGCTTGGCCAGCCCGCTCAGGACGCCGCCCGGACCGAGCTCGACGAGCGAGGTCAGACCGAGGCCGGCGAAGGTCTCGAGCGTCTGGCGCCAGCGGACGGGGCTGCAGAGCTGAGCGGAGAGCAGGCCGGGCCAATCGGCAGGGTCGTCGTGGACGTGCGCGTCGACGTTGGCGACCACGCGGACCTCCGGCGCCATGAAGACCACCTCGGCCAGTGCCTTGCGCAGGTCGGCGCGGGCGCCTTGCATGAGCGGCGTGTGGAATGCGCCCGAGACCTGGATCGGCATGACGCGCTTGGCCCCGAGGCTCTTCGCCAATTCGCCGGCCAGGGCGACCGCGTCGGGCGTTCCGGCGATCACGACCTGTCCGGGAGCGTTGTAGTTGGCCACCCAGACGTCCCCCTCGGCGCGCATGCAGGCCGCCTCGGCATCGTCGTCTGCGATCCCGAGCAGCGCGGCCATGGTGCCGGGGGCCTCTTCGCCTGCCCGCGCCATGGCCTCGCCGCGGGCGACGACCAGGCGGATCCCGTCCTCGAAACCGAGGGCACCGCTGGCGACCAGTGCCGTGTACTCACCGAGGCTGTGGCCGGCACAGGCGGCCGGGGTGAGTCCGATCCGCTCCACCGCGTCGAGCACGACCAGGCTGAGCACGGTCGTCGCGAGCTGCGCGTTCTCCGTCTGCGTCAGTTCTTCGATCGGCGCGTGGAGTAGGAGGTGCGACAGGTCGCGCTCGGCGGCGGCCGATGCCTCCTCGACCACCTCCCACGACGGGTGGTCGACCCATGGCTCACCCATACCGGCACGCTGTGATCCCTGTCCGGGGAAGGTGAAAACCAACACGTGTCCGACGGCTCCCATCGACGGCGGGTGGGGGAACTCACAGTGTTGCATGCCGGCATGGCCCCGGCTCAAGTCCGGGCCGGCATGGTCGCAGAATCGCACCACCGGTGCGACGGAAGGGTGGTGCGGGAAGCCCGTCCTGGTTACCGGGCGGAAACCGGGTACGACGGTTGGTACGACCGCCGGCCGGGAGCCGCGGTCGTACGAACACCTGGCCGGGCCAACGCGACGCGCCGTGGCCCGCCGCCAGCGACAACGACGAGCAACCGGTCCCGGGCGGCGCATCTCGGGAACCCCGCCGTCCGGGGCCCGGCGGGGTTCGGCGATTGTCGCCTCATTGTCCGAGTTCACCCGGTCGTGCTGCAACCCCTCCAGGCGAGTGGCGTCTGGTAGAGGTGCAGTCAGGGGCCCTCTTTGGGGGCATTAGCCTGTCCCCTCGGGGGGGATCTGTGGGCGACGTGCAGACAAGGGTCCAACGACAAGGCGGCCGCTGGGCGAACCGCGTGGCGTACGGGCTCCTCGGCGCGGCCCTGGCCATGGCCTCCGTCGTGGCTTTCGGCGCTGCCGCACCATCGAAGGCGCTCGCTGCCCAACCCGGCAAGGAGCCGTTGCCCGGGCATCAGAGCCAAGTTCCCCCCGGCGCGACGCTGATCGGCCCTGCTCCTGCGCAGACCACGCTGCCGCTGGTGGTCACGCTCCGACCGCGCGACGCCGCCGCACTGGTGGCAGAAGTGGGCGCGGTCTCCGACCCGCACTCACCCGAGTACCGCCATTTCCTGTCGCCGGCACAGTTCGCGCAGCGCTTCGGAGCGACCCCTGGCACCATCGCACGCGTCACCGCTGTGCTCCGTCACGAAGGCTTGACGGTGGGGACGCCGTCGTCGATCGGCTTGTCCCTGCCCGTCTCGGGCACGGTGGCGCAGATACAGTCCGCGTTCTCGACGCCGATCTACCGCTACCACCTGGCTTCGGGGAAGACCGGGTACGACAACAGATCGGCCCCGCAGGTACCGGTCACGGTGGCGCCGCAGATCCAGGGGATCCTCGGGCTGAACACGCTCAGCCCGCCCAAGCCGTCGACGGTCCTCCCCCAGGCAAGCCCGGCGGGTCCGCATGGCGGTTCGTTCACTGCTGCGCCAGCGGCGTCCCTGGGCCAACCCTCGCCAAAGCCAGGTGCGTGTACGACAAACATCGGGAATGTCCAGACTGGTGGCGCCCTCGATGCCCCCCAATTGGCACAGGCGTACTCGTTCGGTTCGCTCTACTCCGCGAACCATTTCGGCGAGGGCACCACCGTGGCGCTAGTCGAGTTGGAGCAACTCCCCAACGATCCAGCCGGCTACGTCGGGAGTGACATCACCAATTTCGCCAACTGCTACGGAATCACACTCGGGGGGGGACAGCTCACAAATACGTCAGTCGACGGTGGTACCAACAACCCGGGCCCAAACACAGTTGAAACCGAGCTCGATATCGAGACGGCGCTCTCACTGGCGCCGAAAGCGAACATCGATGTCTACGAAGGCGCAGGCAGCATGTACGACGTCTTCAGTCGGATCGTCAGCGACGACACGGCGAAGATCGTGAGCGTCAGCTGGACGAACGGCTGTGAGGCCTACGTTCCACAGTCGGTCCAGACCTCGGAAAACTCAGTATTCCAGGCAGCTGCCACCGAAGGGCAGTCCATCTTCGTCGCATCGGGGGATCAGGGCTCGCAGGGCTGCAACGTCAACGGTGTCACCGGCGCCACGACGGGTGGCGATCCGGTGGCCCAGGCCGTTGACCCCTCGACGGGCACGCTCTACATCACCAACAAGACCAGCAACTCGGTCAGTGTCGTCGGCGAGGGCGGCACCAACGCGTCGAACGCCGGCACGGCCTATTCGGTGTCGACCGGGAGCGGATCTGGACCCGACGCGGTGGCACTCGATTCGTCGGACCACAAGGTGTTCGTCGCGAATGCGAACAGCACGCTCACCGTGTTTTCGTCCACTGCCTGTAATCAGACGATAACCAGCGGTTGCGGTTCGCCGACGCAGATCCCCTCGAATGGCCGCCTCAGCGCGCCGGACGCGCTGGCCGTCTATGGGTCCACCCTCTATGTGGGGAACACCAACAACACCGTCGCAATATACAACGCGACCAACAACGGCTACGTGACAACGGTGACACTTCCGTCGTTGTCCCACCCGACCGCCCTCGCTATCGATGCCACGAACGGCTTCGTGTACGTCGCCGACGGCAGCAACAGCCGGATCGAGTACTTCGACGCATCGATCTGCAACGCGACGACGCAAACGGGTTGTGGCGCAACGCCGACGACAGTCTCCGTCGGCAACACTCCGGTCGCCCTCACCGTCGCCAGCAGCGCGGGCGACCTCTATGTGGCCAATGCTGGGAGCAGTGGCGGAATCTCGGTGGTGAGCCTGAGCACCCATGCGGTGGTCAAGACGATTTCGACCAACGAAGGCCTGAACGGGATCGGCAAGGTCCAGTCGATCGGCATGTCCCCGGACAACCAAGAAGTGCTCGCTGTGCTCGTGGGCCTGGTTTTCCCCGGGGACGTCATGGCGACGATCGACACGTCTTCGCAAGCAATCTCCTCGACGGTCAGTCTCGAGAACGGGTCGGACAACACGGGGCAGCTGGTGAGCGATGGCACGCTGGGGTATGCCTGGGTCACCGACGAGACCAGTCCCACTACCGGGGACATCGTGCAGAACCTGAATCTCGCCGTCTCGGACCCAGCTGGTCAGCCCTACGTCACGGCAGTCGGGGGCACCTCTCTGAGCGTGACGCCGACGCAGAGCGAGAAGGTGTGGAACGACGCGCTGAACTACTCGGAGGGGGCTGCCGGGGGCGGCATCTCGCAGTCGTTCCCCATGCCGGCGTACCAGCAGCCGCTCGGCACGGTGAGCGGCAGTTCGGGCACGCCGTGCGCGAACTCGAGCGGCAACTGCCGCGAAGTCCCGGACGTGTCGGCCGATGCCGACCCGAGCACCGGCTACATCGTCTACGACGATTACAAGTATTTCCTGGCGGCTGGGTTGCACTGGGCGGGACGAGCGGAGCTACGCCTCTGTGGGCCGCCGTGCTCGCCGTCGTCGCCTCGGCCAACGGCAACACGGTCGGGTACGGAGCGCTGAATCCGGCGCTGTACCTGCTGGCGCAGAAGTCCCCCAGCACCTATCTGAACGACATCACATCGGGCAACAACGACTACAACAGCACCAATGGCGGCCAGTTCCCCGCCATGAGCGGATACGACATGGCCAGCGGGCTCGGGACGCCGGTCGCCTCTCAGCTCGCGAACGGGCTGATGGGCATTCCGCTCGCCGTGGCAGTGTCCGGCTCGCAGCCGTACGGCGGGACCCCCACCTTCACCGCGTCAGCCAACTACGCCGGCACGGGCACCTTGCCATTCGGCGTCACCGGCCTGAACACGAGTGGCCTCTCCTGCACCACGGTGGGCGCTTCGACGCCCATAAGCCCGACACTGACAGCAGGGGCCTACACCCTGATGGCGGCCACCTCATGCAGCGGGGCGACCCTCTCGGGCCCCAACAAGGGGGACTACACCATCGTCTACACCAGCGCTGCCAATGACTTCACCGTCAACCCAGCGCCCCTCGTGATCACGGCTTCGAGCCCAACCATGACGTACGCGAGTTCGGTCCCGACCATCACGCCCCTCTACACGGGTCTCCAAAACGGCCAGTCCGCGACCTCCACTCCACCCACCTGCAGCACCACTGCCACCAGTTCGAGCCCGGTATCGGGCTCGCCGTACCCCTCGACGTGTACAGGTGCATCGGACCCGAATTACGCAATCAGCTATTTGCCGGGCACCGTCACGATCGCTACCGCCCAGATCTTTGTCGCGGTGTCGGGAACCCAGACTTATGGGGGCGTACCGAGTTTCAGTGGCACTGACAGCCCGCCCTCGGGCGTGACCGTCGACACCTCCGGTCTGAGCTGCGGCGATGTCGACTCCTCCATATCGATCGCCCCCGGCCTGCCCGCCGGCTCCCACGCCTTGGTGCCCCTATCGTGCAGCGGAGCCATCCTGTCGGGCCCCAGTGCTCCCAACTATGCGGTCGCGTACAGCAGCGCGCCGGGAGACTTCACGGTCACACCGGCCCCGTCTGACGATCACGGCGTCGAACGTGATCGCGACCTACGGCGCCTCGGTCCCCAGCGTCGTTGCCGGGTACTCCGGCCTGAGGAACCACGAAACAGGGACCACCACGCCGCCTACGTGCAGTACTACCGCCACGAGTTCGAGCCCAGTCGCAGGTTCTCCCTATCCGTCAACGTGTAGTGGCGCGGTCGACCCCAACTACACCATCACATATGTCCCGGGTTTGGTCACCGTCAACCCAGCGCCCCTCGTGATCACGGCTTCGAGCCCAACCATGACGTACGCGAGTTCGGTCCCGACCATCACGCCCCTCTACACGGGTCTCCAAAACAGCCAGTCCGCGACCTCCACTCCACCCACCTGCAGCACCACTGCCACCAGTTCGAGCCCGGTATCGGGCTCGCCGTACCCCTCGACGTGTACAGGTGCATCGGACCCGAACTACGCAATCAGCTATTTGCCGGGCACCGTCACGATCGCTCCCGCCCAGATCTTTGTCGCGGCGTCGGGGACCCAGACTTATGGCGGCGTACCGAGTTTCAGTGGCACTGACAGCCCACCCTCGGGCGTGACCGTCGACACCTCCGGTCTGAGCTGCGGCGATGTCGACTCCTCCACATCGATCGCCCCCGGCCTGCCCGCCGGCTCCCACGCCTTGGTGCCCCTATCGTGCAGCGGAGCCATCCTGTCGGGCCCAAGTGCCCGCAACTACGCGCTCGCGTACAGCAGCGCGGCGGGGGACTTCACGGTCACCCCGGCCCCGTCTGACGATCACGGCGTCGACGGGCTCCATGACCTACGGCGGAGCGGTGCCGAGCATCGGGGCGGGGTACTCGGGCTTCGTCAACGGCGACACCTCATCGGCCCTCACTGTGAAGCCGATCGTGCTCGACGACGGCGACCAGCTCGAGCCCTGCTTCGGTGTCGCCGTATCCGGCCACGTGCGGCAGTGCGGTGGACCCCAACTACACGATGAGCTATGTCGCTGGCTCGATGACGGTCAACCCGGCGCCACTGACGATCACGGCTTCGAGCTCTGCGATGAGCTTACGGAGGCGTCCGTGCCAGATGTCACGCCGACGTATCTCGGGCTTCAAGAACGGTGACAGCGCCTCGTCGCTGACCCCCCAGCCCACCTGCTCGCCGACGGCCACGAGCTCGAGCCCTGTCGGGAGCTACGCCTACGTCGTGCTGCCGGCGCGGCCGACACCAACTACATCATCAGTTACTGTCAGTGGGCACATCACGGTCACCCCGGCGCCGCTCACCGTCACCGTCAGCGGCAGCCAGTCGAACGGCGGTTCGCCGAGCTTTCAATGGCTCTGTCAGCACGCCCCCTGCAGTGACCGTCGACACAAGCGGACTGGCCTGTGGTGTGGTCATCCCATCGACGCCCATCAACGGCAGCCTGGCGACCGGCAGCTACACACTTGCCACCTCGTCGTGTCACGGAGTCAACCTCGAGTGGCGCCAACGCTGGCGACTACAGCGTGTCCTACGTCAAGCGCCGCCGGGGGACTTCACTGTAACGGGTGGGCCCACGCCGCCCCCGCCACCACCGCCCCCGCCGCCACCGGCTCAGCACGGCTACTGGCTGGTCGGTTCGGACGGTGGCATCTTCACCTTCGGCTCAGCCGCCTTCCACGGGTCGACGGGGAGTCTCATACTCCAGCGCCCGGTGGTCGGCATCACTCCCACGCAGGACCGTGGCGGCTACTGGCTCGTGGCATCCGACGGCGGCACCTTCGCCTTCGGCGACGCCGGCTTCTTCGGCTCCATCCCCGGGCTGGGTCTGCACCCGGCCGGATCGGGTTTGCCGAACAGCCTCAACGCGCCGATCGTCGGCATGGTGCCCGCCGCCAACGGACAGGGGTACTTCGTCGTGGCGTCGGACGGGGGGGTCTTCGCCTTCGGGCCTGGGGCGAGCTTCGCCGGCTCGTGCCCGGGGATCGGCGGCTGCTCGGGTCCCGCCGTGTCCGTCATCCCCGACTCGACCGGGAACGGCTACTGGCTCTTCACCGCCACCGGCAACGTCTACACGTTCGGCGACGCCCCGTTCGTGGGCGCCCCCGGCGCCACGGGGTCTCCCGTTACGTCGGCCGTGCGCACACCCGACGGGCGGGGCTACTGGGTGCTCATCGCCAATGGCACCGTGTACGGCTACGGCGACGCCGCCAACTTCGGCAGTCCCGGCGGGCAGCTCGGCGGTTTGAACCCGGCCACGGCGGTCTTCGCCACATCGGACGGAGGGGGTTACTGGGTCGCGAGCGCCGTGGGGGCGGTCGACCCCTACGGGGACGCCCCCAATGACGGAGACATGGCCGGCACACGGCTCAACGGCGCCATCATCGCCGCCACCGGCTTCTGAGTCACCGCCGGCCCGCGCGATCGGCGCAATGCGGTCTTAGAGGCTGCCGGGCGGTGCGAGCGAGGCCACGCAGCCCTGCAGTGCCGCCACCCCGGCGGGGTTGGCGTTCTGGGGGCTCGCCGTCGATTGAGGTCCGGGCACCGTGGTCGTGGTGGTGGTCGCGGGAGTCGTCGTCGACGTCGTGGTCGGGGGCAGCGTGGTCGTGGTGGTCGTGGTGGTGGTGGTCGGGACCACGATCAGTGGGATGGTCGTCCCCGTCGTTCCGAGGATCGTGGTGGTGGTGGTCGGGGGCACGGTCGTCGTCGTCGTGGTGGTGGTGGTGGGCGACGGCGCGCTCCCGACCGTGGTGGTCGTCGTCGGGGGCACGGTCGTTGTCGTCGTCCCCGTGGACCCCGCGGCGTTCGGTGGCGCCCCGGTGGGTGCAGGGGTCGCGATCGCCACCGTCGTGCAGGCGCCGGCGACCTGCATGGTCGCCACGTCGGCCACCATGCGGGTGAGGGAGCGGTGCACGGCTGCGTTGTCCGAGGCCAGTCTGAAATTCGCCTGCGCCACCGCCCTGGTGGCGTCGTCACGCCGCGACAGCGACGCGTGGACGGCAGCCAGCGAAGCCTTCTCGCGGGCCATCAGGTCGTTCGCCGTGATGCCCAGGTATTGCTGCGCGATCACGCCGTCCGGATCCTGCGGACTGTGGGGGTTGACGCCCACGCCGAGATTGGCCAGCGAGGCGCTCGAATACAGCCCACTGCTCACGTATTCGTCGATGGCGAACCGCCGGAGAGCGCGCACCGCGCTATTGGCCTGCGTCCGTGCCGCCGACACCTGGGACTGCTCTCCCGCAAGCTGCTCGCTCCGAGCTGCCACGACGCCTTGGTCCGCGATGACGGCGGCGACGGACAGTTGGTAGGCCAGCAGGTCGGATTTCACGTTCCCGTAGACGTCGAGCGCCGAGGAATGGGCCACCAGGTCGGGGAGGTTGCCAGCGACGCCAAGGACGGCATTCGCATAGCAGGGCACGCCGTCCGCCGAGGGCGCGCACCAGGCGCTCTGGTCGACGACCGCGAGGAATGCTCCCGCGGGCGCGATGGTCCCGGCGCGGAGTGCGGAGGTGATGGCCCACATGTTCGGCTGGAACAACGTGGCCACCGTCGCCGCACATCCCGCGGCCCAGGAGGCGAAAGCGGGGAACCCGTTCGACGAGACCACCCCGGGAATGGGCGCCCCGCTGGGGTCGGTCATCCGCCGTGTGTTGAAGGGGTTGTAGGCCGCAGTGTTGTTGGTCGACCCGCCCTCGGCGGCCTGCCACTGGTCGAGGTCGACCACGTTCGCCGCGGTGACCGGCGCGCTGAGACCCTGGAGCACGCAGAGCTCCCAACCGGGCGGCAGGGGAGTGTCGCTGCTGCGCAGGGCCGCGCCGGACCAGCTGTCGGCCCCCAGGGACACACATCCGGACAAGCCGGCCGTGGCGAGGGCCAGAACGAGTCCGGCGATTCGAAAGAGGCGGATCATAAGAGTTCGTGAGGTGGGTGCCTCCGGCAACCAGCAGTCGTTGAGTTCGGGATTGTCGGAAGCGGCCCCGCCAAGGCCACTCCCAAGACTGGCACGTTCGGAAGACTCGTTCTAACGGACGTATCGGCAGGTGGGCCCGCCCGGGTGAGCCCGTTGTGAAAATTGTGAACGTCCGGTGACGGGTCAACGGGGGTGGACGCACGCCCAGAAGGGCGCCCACCAGCCGCGAAGTCCCTGGATGCAGCGGTGCCCGGAGCGGGACTCGAACCCGCACGCCCTTTCGGACAGCGGCTTTTGAGGCCGCCGCGTCTGCCATTCCGCCATCCGGGCGGGAACGCTCGATCGTACAAGCTGCGATCTACGGTGAAGGGGGTGGGAGCCCCGGCACCGTGAAGCTCGCCGGTGTGGAGCTGGTGCGGGTCGACATCCCGTTCCGGAGCGAGATCGGCACCGCCGCCGGGGTGCACCGGCTCCGTCCTTTGCTCTTCGTGCACGTCGTGACCGAAGAGGGCGAGGGATGGGGCGAGTGTGCCGCGCTGGCCCAGGCCACCGCCGTCGATCCCGCGCTCGGCGAGGTCGAGGAGGCCGCCGCGACGCGAGGCGTGGCCCGCCTGTGCCAAGCCTCGTCGGCCCGGGGAGGGCACCTGCCCGCGGGCGCTGAGGTACCCCAGCTCTTCGCCGCCACCCCAGTGGACCGGATGCTCGCCGCCGCCTTCGAGATGGCGGTATGGGACGCCGAGCTGCGCGCCGGGGGCCGTTCGATGGCGGAGTCGCTCGGGACCGGTCCGGGCTTCGACGTCATGCCGGTCGGCGGCGTCGTCGGCATCCCCGCCGACCGTGACCTCGACACGCTGCAGGCCGAGCTGGCGGCCTGCGTGACCGCGGGCGCGGCCCGTGTCCGCCTGAAGATCGAGCCGGGATGGGAGATCACGCCGGTGCGCGCGGCGCGGGCCGAGCATCCCGCCCTCGTCCTGCAGGTCGATGCCAACGGCTCCTACCGGGGCAGCGACGAGGACATCGCCGTGTTGAGCCGGCTGGCCGACTACGACGTGCTGTGTATCGAGCAGCCCCTGCCACCGGCCGACCTCGTGGCGCACGCCCAGCTGGCGTCCGTGCTGCCCGTACCGATCTGCCTGGACGAGTCGCTCTCCACGCCGCGACGTGTCAGGGACGCGCTGCGCAACGGATCTTGCGCCATGGCCTGCCTGAAGCCCGCCCGCCTCGGGGGTGTCCGAGCCACATGGGCGGCGCATGCGGCGTGCGCCGATGCCGGCGTCCCGGTCTTCATCGGCGGCTTCTTCGAGGCGGGCCTCGGACGGGCCGCCAACCTGGCCCTGGCCGCTCGGCTGAGCGAAGACGCGACGGGCCTGGTCAGCGACGTCGGCGACCCGGGCGACTACCTCGCCGTGGACCCATGTGGCTACCCGCCGGTCGTCAGCGGGTGGGTCCGGGTCCCCACGGGGCCGGGCGTGGGGAACTGGCCCGAAGAGGCGGCCCTGGGGGAGCTCGATGCGCGGCGTCGCTGGTTCCCCGCCACGTACACTTGACGCTCCATGCATCGAGTCCTGCTGGAACGGCGGATCAGGGACGTCCACGCCCGTCTGGTACGGGCGCGGGAGGAGTTGGCCGTGCTCGATGAGCAGCTGGCGGTCGTCCAGGAGGAGGCCGACGAGGCCCGCGTGCGCGCCCTGGTCTCGGAGACGCCGCTGGCGACCCACGAGCACAACGAGGCGGTACGTCATGCCGACGCCATGGGACGGGCCCGCGAGGCGCTGGTGAAGACGGTCGTCGACCTGGAACGCCGGCAGGACGAGCTCCTGGGCCATGTGGCCTCGGGCCTGCAGTGACCATGACGGAGAGGAACGGTCGGTGACCGCCGCCAACGACAGCGCCACCACTCCGGCCCGGGTTGTGATCGCCGAGGACGAGGCGATCGTGCGGCTCGACCTCAAGGAGATCCTCCTGTCCGCCGGCTACGACGTCGTCGGGGAGACGGGCCGCGGGGACGAGGCAGTGCAGCTGGTCGAGGAGCACCAGCCCGACCTGGCCATCCTCGACGTGAAGATGCCGGGGATGGACGGACTCCGTGCCGCCCGTGAGATCACCTCACGCCATCAGGCGGTCGTCCTGCTACTCACGGCGTTCAGCCAACGCGACCTGATCGAGGAGGCCAGGGACTCGGGGGTGTCGGCCTACCTCGTCAAGCCCTTCCAGCCCAGGGAGCTGCTCCCAGCCATTGCCGACGTGCTGGCCAAGGCCCGCCAGGACCGGGCCATCGAGGCGGAGCACTCCGCCGACGGGGCCGAGGACAAGATCGCGACCCGCCGGATCGTCGACGAGGCGAAGCAGATCCTGATGGACCGGGACGACCTCCCCGAGACGGAGGCGTTCGGCTTCATCCAGCGCACGGCCATGCAGACGCGGGCGCGCATGCGCGACGTGGCCCAACAGGTCGTCGACGGCACACTTACCCCGTAGAGTCGGCCGCATGGCGACACGCCAGGAGCGACCGGGCCCGCTGCTGCTGCTCGACGGGATGTCGCTGGCCTTCCGCGCCTACTTCGCGCTGCCCGACACCCTGGCCACCTCGACCGGCGTCGTCACCAACGCGGTGCACGGGTTCACGTCCATGCTGGTGTACCTCATCCGCGAGCAGCGTCCCTCGGCGCTCGTCGTGGCCTTCGACGCCCCCGGGGCCACCTTCCGCGACGAGATCCTCGAGGACTACAAGGCCGGTCGGGCCGAGACCCCGTGGCTGCTGCCGCCCCAGTTCGACATGATCCGCGAGGTCATGGCCGCGCTGGCGGTACCGGTCGTCGAGGCCCCGGGCTTCGAGGCGGACGACGTCATCGCCACGCTGGCCACCGAGGCGGCCGAGCGCCACTCAGAGGTGGTCATCGTGACGGGCGACCGCGACAGCTTCCAGCTCGTCCGCGATCCCTACATCCGGGTGCTCTACAACAAGCGCGGCGTGAGCGACTACGCGCTCTACGACGAGGCAGGTATCGTCGAGCGCACCGGCGTGCCCCCCTCGCAATACGTGCTCCTGGCCTCGTTGCGCGGCGACCCTTCGGACAATCTTCCCGGCGTGCCGGGCGTGGGTGAGAAGACCGCCGCCAAGCTCCTCACGTCCTACTGCGACCTCGACGGCATCTTCTCGCACCTGAGCGAGCTGACGCCCAAGCTGCGGGAGAACCTGGCGGCGAGCGAGGAGCTGGCCCGCTCGAACGCCCGCATCATCCCGCTGGTGTGCGACGTGCCCCTCGAGCTCGACGTGGCGCACATCGAGCTCGGTGGCTGGGACCGCGCCACGGCCGAGGCGACCTTCGAGCGCTACGAGATGAAAACCGTCTGGCAGCGCCTGGAGGAGCTCCTCGACGCGGGCGCGCTGGGCGAGCCTGCGCCAGGCAGTGCGGGTCCCGCGCCGAAGCTGGGAGTGGCCCCGGCCGTCGCGGCGGGAAGCGACGAGCCTGCCGGACCCGCGCTCGAGCTCCGCGACGTGGTGCTGGCCACGACGGCGGCCGAAGCCACGAAGTCGATCGACGAGCTGGGGCAGGGCCGGCTGGCCCTGGCCGCCCGCTGGAACGGCATGCCCGGGCGCAGCGATCTGGTTGGACTGGTGCTGGTAGCGACCGAGGGCGAGGAGGCCGGCCTCGGGGTCATGGTGCCGGGCGACCTGCTGGGCGCCACCTCGGTGGTCAAGAAGCTGAACGCGGTGCTCGCCCGGGCCGTCCTCGGTCACCACGTCAAGGAGGCCATGCGGTCGCTGCTGCCGCTCGGCATCGACGTGACGGGGCTCGAGATGGACACGGCGGTGGCGGCGTACCTGCTCGACGCCTCGACGGGGGAGTACGGCCTGCAACAGCTGCGCGAGCAGACCGGCCAGCTCACCCTCGACATCGCCGAGCCCGGGACCGAGGCCCTCGACGTGGCCCGGGAGGCGGCCGGCGAAGCGTGCGACGTCGCCGGTATGGCCGCCGGGTTCCGCCGGCGCCTCCAGTCCGAGGACATGGTCATGCTGCACGACGACATCGAGACGCCGCTGGTGCGGGTCCTGGCCAAGATGGAGGTGGCCGGCATCGGCATCGACCGGGCCGAGCTACAGGCGATCGCCGACTCCCTCAAGGCATCGGCGGCGACGCTCCAGGCGGCCGTGCAGGAGTGCGCCGGCCACGAGTTCAACGTGAACTCGACGCCGCAGCTGCGCACGGTGCTCTACGAGGAGCTGGGGCTCACCCCGGGCAAGAAGACGAAGACCGGCTTCTCCACCGACGCCCAGACGCTCGAGAGCCTGCGCGGGGCCCACCCCGTCATCGAGGCGCTGCTCGAGTACCGCGAGGTCGAAAAGCTGCGCTCGACCTACGGGGAGAGCCTGCTGGCCGAGGTGCAGGCGGACGGGCGCATCCACGCGTCCTTCGGCCAGACCGTGGCCCGCACCGGGCGCATCTCGTCGGACCGCCCCAACCTGCACAACATCCCCGTGCGCACCGAACAGGGCAAGCAGTTCCGGCGCGCCTTCGTGCCGGCCGAGGGCAGCTCCTTTCTGGTGGCCGACTACGACCAGGTGGAGCTGCGCTGCATCGCGCACCTCTCCGAGGACCCCGGTCTCATCGACGCGTTGACGAGCGGTTCGGACGTGCACCGGACCGTGGCCGCCGCCGTCTACGGCATCAGCCCCGACGAGGTCACGCACACCCAGCGCGAGTTCTCCAAAATGGTCTCCTACGGCCTCGCTTACGGCATGGAGGCCTACGGCCTGAGCCAGCGCCTGGGGATCCCCGTGGAGGAGGCGGCCGCCATCATGGACAGCTACTTCGGCGCGTTCCCCTTTGTGAAGCAGTACATGGACCAGACGGTGGCCGATGCCAAGATCCGGGGCGCCACCCGGACCATGTTCGGCCGCATCCGGCCGTTGCCCGACCTGCACGCGGCGAACTACCGGCTGCGCCAGGCGGCCGAGCGCCAAGCGATGAACGCCGGTATCCAGGGGCTGGCGGCCGACATCTTCAAGCTGGCCCTGGTCCGCCTCGACCGTGACCTCGAGGCGGCGGGGCTGTCGAGTCGCCTCGTGCTGCAGGTACACGACGAGGTGATCGTCGAGGTGTCGCCGGGAGAGGAGGAGGACGTGGGCCGCCTCACCCGGTCCGCTCTCACCGGGGCGGCCGACCTGAAGGTGCCCCTCACCATCTCCATGGCGGCCGGTCCGAGCTGGGCGGCGGCGAAAGGGTGACGGCGAAAGGCTGACCCCTCGGACGAGCCAGGGCGGGAGAGAACCCTGCTGAGCAGCTGGTAGCCTCTACCTCCTTGCCCGCCGGCACCGGCGGCGGCGCAACCCGTATCCGACGAGTCCCGACCCCGGCGCGGTCCTGCGGGTGCAAGTCGCACCCGCCGCAAGGAGCTTCGCAATGTCTGAGGCAGCACGCACCTCCCTCCTCTCCCCCGAAGCGATGGGCAGCTTCGACGCCGAGGGCAACTACACCCCCCGCACCATCGTCGACGACGACCTGGCGGACTCGGATCTCGAACAGGCGATGGGCGACTCCATCATCGAGTTCGATGATGGCGACGTGATCGAGGGGACGGTCGTCAAGATCGACCGGGACGAGGTCCTGCTCGACATCGGCTTCAAGTCCGAGGGCGTCATCCCCGCCCGTGAGCTGTCCATCCGCAACGACGTGGATCCGACCGAGATCGTCTCGCTCGGCGACCACGTCGAGGCCCTCGTCCTCCAGAAGGAGGACAAGGAGGGGCGGCTGGTCCTCTCCAAGAAGCGGGCCCAGTACGAGCGGGCCTGGACCACGATCGAGGAGAAGAAGAACAACGGCGAGATGGTCTCTGGCCCCGTCATCGAGGTGGTCAAGGGTGGCCTGATCGTCGACATCGGCCTGCGCGGCTTCCTGCCCGCCTCGCTGGTGGAACTGCGCCGAGTGCGCGAGCTGCAGCCCTACGTGGGCAAGGTGATCGAGGCCAAGATCATCGAGCTGGACCGCAACCGCAACAACGTCGTCCTCTCGCGGCGGGCCTGGCTCGAAGAGGCCCAGAAGGAGCAGCGGGGCGACTTCCTGCAGAATCTCAAGCCGGGGGAGCGCCGCAAGGGCGTGGTCTCCTCGGTGGTCAACTTCGGCGCCTTCGTCGACCTCGGCGGCATGGACGGCCTCGTCCACGTGTCCGAGCTCAGCTGGAAGCACGTCGACCATCCGTCGTCCGTCGTGTCCGTGGGTGACGAGATCGAGGTCGAGGTGCTCGACGTGGACCTCGACAAGGAGCGCATCAGCCTCTCCTTGAAGGCCACGCAGTCCGATCCCTGGCAGGAGTTCGCCGACAGCCACGCCGTCGGTCAGCTCGTCTACGGCCGCATCACCAAGCTCGTCCCCTTCGGCGCCTTCGTGCAGGTGGGCGACGGAATCGAGGGCCTGGTGCACATCTCCGAGATGGCGGTGCACCACGTCGACCTGCCCGAGCAGGTCGTCACCCCGGGTGAGGAGCTCTGGGTCAAGATCATCGACATCGACCTGCAGCGGCGCCGCATCTCGCTGTCGATCAAGCAGGCCGCCGAGGGTGGCGAGGTCTCCGAGGAGTACCGCGAGGCCTTCGGTGAGCACGCCTACGACGAAGAGGGCAACTACATCGGCTTCGACTACGCGGAGGGGGAGTTCACCCCCGAGACGGAGGCGCAGGCGGCCTGGGCCGACTTCGCCGAGGAGATCGGGACGCCGGTGCACCATCCCGAGGCCGAAGCCGGGGCCGATGCCCCGGCCGCCGCCCCGGCCCCCGAGACGGGCGAGAGCCCGGCCGCCGAGGCTGCGGTGGCCACCGCCGAGCCGGCGACCGAGCCGGTGCCGGAGCCCGTCGCGGAGCCCGTCGCCGAGACGGCGCCGGAGGGCTGACGGGCCAGGGCCGGGGCCCCGGGGGCGCCACCGTGCGCTCGCGGAGGCTGGCGCGCATCGCCTGCGGCACCGTGGTCGTGGGCGTCGGCCTGCTGCTGGCGGCGTGCGCTTCGGGCCCGGACACGGCCACGACGACAACGAGCACCAGCGCGGCGTCCACGACGTCGTCCACCGCCCCGGCGTCGACCACGACGAGCTCACCGACCACGACGACGATCCCCGGGGTCCCGACCCCCTTCGTCCCGATGCAGACGGCGACGGGCGGCGAGTTCGTGTCGCCGTCGGGGAACATCGGCTGTGAGGTCGATTTCAGCCCGTCCTCCCAGGGGGCCCTCTGCCTGACGATCTCGCCGCCGCGTTCGGTGCACATGACCGTGGACGGGACCTTGACCCAGTGCATGGGACAGCAGTGCCTGAGCAATGCGGGCCTGAACACCCCGACCCTGGCCTACGGGACGCAGACCGGCGTCGGTCCCTTCCGGTGCGTCTCGGCGACGACCGGCGTCACCTGCACCGTGACGAGCGGGAAGGGCTTCACGATCAACGCGGCGGGCATCACGCCGGTCGGGTGATCAGCTCCCGCAGGACACGGGCGAACGCGGTGGCCGACTCGGGAGCCTCGACGAAGAAGAGGACGGGGTCGAGCAGCTCGAGCTCGAGCACCGCGGGCGCCCCGTCGGAGCGCTCCACGATGTCGACCCGGGCGTACGTGGTCGGGCCCAGCAGCCGCTCCGCGGCCGCCACGGCCCGGCGTCCGACCGCGAGCTGCGGCGGCGTGGCCGTCGTGCCGGTGACCACCTGGTTGGCGATCAGGCTGTCGACGGCGCCGACCCCCCGGCGGATCATCGGGTCCTTGTGGATCGCATGGCCGAAGGCGCCACCGAGGAAGATGAGGCCCACCTCCCCGGTGTCGTCGACGGCGGGCTGGTAGGGCTGGATCATCACCGTTCGGCCCGATCCGACGAGCTCGGCCACGTGCGCCCGCGCCGCCGTGTGCTCCTGGGGCTCGTAGCGCGCCGTGCGGTAGCCGCCGCCCGACAGCGACGGCTTGACGACGATCTCACCGGGCGGGAAGTCCAGGGCCGACGGATCGAACGGCTGGGCTGCCTCCACCCACCGTGTCGGCACCGTCGGGACACCAGCCGCCTCGAGGTCGCGGAGGTAGCGCTTGTCGAGGTTCCAGCGCAACGTCGCGGGAGGGTTGACCACGGGCACACCGGCGGCGGCCACCCGGTCCGCCCACTCGAGGAACGCCACGGGGTGATGGATGTTGTCCCAGGCCCCGTTGGCCACGACGAGATCGAAGGCGGACCAGTCCACCGCCGGGTCGCTCCAGACCGCGGTCCGGGCGTCGAGGCCGACGTCGTCGAGCGCGTGGAGGACGAGCGGTCCCTCCTCGAACAGGTCGGGGAACCGGGGCGAGGCGGCGAGAGCAACCCGGGGCCGGGCTCCCGGCGCCGGGGGCGGGCTCATTCAGCGCGGGCCGAGCGAGTCGAAGACGAGATTCGCCACCGCGTTGATCGTCTCCACGCCGTACGACTCCGACGGGTTGTCGTCCGTCAAGATCGCGAACACGTAGTTGCGGCCGGCACCGGCGACGTACCCGATGCTGTTGACCTGTGCGTCCCCGGGGCCCGGCGTGATGAAGCCGGTCTTGACGGCGACGCTGCCCGCCGGCGCGCCGGCGGGCACGCCCCAGACCTGGTCCGCCCTGACGTTGTGCATGAGGGAGAGGCCATAGGCCCGGTAGGGGTCGGAGAGGATCGGGTTCGCCAAGGCGAAGGTGCGGACCACCTTCACCATGTCGTCGGCGCTCGTCGTGGTGTACGCCCAGCCGAGGTTGGTGTCCGTGATCGGGCCCGCCCACGGCGCCGTCGACTGCAGCCCGAGGACGCCGTCGAAGGCCGTGAGCCCGGCGGCGCCGCCAATGATCCCCCACATGGACGTGGCGGCGTTGTTGTCACTCACCTCGATCATGGGCGGCATCAGCGCGGCCTGCTGGGGCGGGATGCCGCCCGATCGCTGGTCGGCCGCCAGCGCGTCCGCCATGACGTCGACCTTCACGATGCTGGCCGTGACCTGGGCTTGGCCCGGGTTGACCTCCCAGGTGGCGCCGTTGGCCACGTCGTAAATGGTCATGGAGACGTTGTCGGCCCGCTGGGCGAGGTATCCGGCCACGGCGGGACCGAAGGGCGCCGGCAGGCCCCCGTAGGCAACCCGGTAGCCCGACCCCGGTGCGCTCCCCGCGGCGGCGATGCCGACGGCGGGGGCGTCGGCCGCGCTCAGCGCCGAGCCGTCGAAGGGCGCATCACCGAAGTTGAAGACCCCGCCGTCGACCGCCACGAGCCAGTACCCCCCGCCGTCCCCGGTCGCCGCCAGGCCGACCACCGGCGCGTTGAGCGCCAGACCGCCGGTCGAGCCATGGAAGGCGGCGTCGCCGAAGCTGAAGATGCCGCCGTCGGACGCCACGAGCCAGTAGCCGCCGCCGTCCGGGGTGGCGGCCATCCCTACCACCGGCGCGTTGAGCGCCAGGCTGCCGGTCGAGCCGTGGAAGGCGGCGTCGCCGAAGCTGAAGATGCCACCGTCGGACGCCACGAGCCAGTAGCCGCCGCCGTCCGGGGTGGCGGCCATGCCGACGATCGGCTGGTTGAGGGGCTGGCCGCCCTGTGACCCGTCGAACGGTGCGCCGAACGCGAAGACGCCGCCGTCGGACGCCACGAGCCAGTAGCCGCCCGAAGCAGCGTCCCCCGCCATCCCGACGATGGGCTGGACCAGGGTCAGGCCACCGGTCGAGCCGTGGAAGGCGGCATCCCCGTAGGAGAAGACACCGCCGTCGGAGGCCACCAGCCAGTAGCCGGCGCCGTCGGCGGTGGAGGCCATGGCGACGACCGGGAGGTTCGGCGACGCCGCCGAGAGATCCCCGAGCGCGGGTGCGCCGAAGGCCCGGACCGAGGCGGGGAGGACGGGGGTGTCGGCGCCGCTCGGCGCCGCCGGTAGCGCCAGGACGAGGGCGCCGGGCGCGCCGACGAGGGCGACAAGCGCCCCGGCCAGCCGGAGTCTGGCGCGGGCGGCGATCCGTTCCGGGTGGATGGTCAACTCCCGATCGGGAAGTGGCAGGCCACCTGGTGGCCGACCGCGATCTCCCGCATCTCGGGGACCTCCTCCGCGCAGCGGGCCTCGGCCCGCGGGCAGCGTGTCCGGAAGCGGCAGCCCGACGGCGGGTTGATCGGGCTCGGGGGCTCGCCGACCAGTGGCACGGAGGTCCGGGGCGCCTCGGGGTCGGGTTCCACCGCCGAGGCGAGCAGCGCCGCCGTGTAGTGGTGGGCGGGCGCCTCGTAGAGGATGTCGGCCGGTGCGATCTCGCACAGACGGCCCAGGTACATGACGGCGACCCGGTCACTCACGTTCTTGACCACCGCCAGGTCGTGGGCGATGAAGAGGACCGTCAGGTGGTACTCCTGCTTCAGGTCCTCGAGGAGGTTGAGGATCTGGGCCTGCACCGACACGTCGAGGGCGGAGACGATCTCGTCGCAGACGAGCAGCTTGGGCTTGAGCACCAGCGCCCGGGCGATGCTTATGCGCTGGCACTGCCCGCCCGAGAACTCGCGGGGTCGCCGGCCGCCGTGGAGGTAGGGATCGATCCCGACCGTCTCGAGCATCGCGTTGGCGGCCTGCCGGCGCTCCTCCTTGGTCCCGATCTTCCAGATGGTCAGCGGCTCCGCCACGATGTCGCAGACACGCCGGCGCGGGTTCAGGGACGAAATGGGGTCCTGGAAGATCATCTGGACCTGGGTCCGCAGCGTCCGCAGGTCGCCGCGGTTGAGCGCGGTCAACTCGGTGTCGCCGAAGCGGATCTTGCCGGACGTGGCGCGCTCCACCTGCACGATGGCCCGGCCGGTCGTCGACTTGCCGCACCCCGACTCACCGACGAGGCCGAGCGTCTCGCCCTGGCGCATGGTGAACGTGATCCCGGCCACCGCCTGCACCGTCGTGCTGCCCTTCTGGAACGACACGTGGAGGTCCTCGACGGAGAGGAGCGGGTCGGTCCCGACCTCGGTCTCGGTGGCCGTGTCCGTCATGCGGTCACCGCCGCGGTCGCCGGCGAGGTGAGCGGGAACCAGCACGCATAGCTGTGGCCCGGCGCCGCCTCGACGAGGGGCGGCTTCTCCCGGTGGCACTTGTCCTGGGCGTAGGGGCAGCGGGGCGAGAACGGGCAGCCGGCAGGAGGGTGCAGAAGGTCCGGCGGCCTGCCCTCGATCGCACTCAGCCGCGTGTGGCTCGGGTTCGCGATCCGGGGCGTCGAATTGAGCAGCGCCTCGGTGTACGGCATAGCCATGCTCTTGAAGAGGACGTTGGTCGGCGCGCGCTCCACGACGTTGCCGGCGTACATCACGATGATCTCGTCCGTGCGGGTGGCGACGACCCCCAGGTCGTGCGTCACCAGGACCATCGCCATGTCGCGGTCGCGCTGGAGTTGGCCGAGGAGGTCGAGGATCTGCGCCTGGACCGTCACGTCGAGCCCGGTCGTCGGTTCGTCTGCCATGAGGAGCCGCGGGGCGCAGGCGAGGGCGATGGCGATCATGACGCGTTGGCGCATCCCGCCCGAGAGCTGGGCCGGGTACGCCTCGTAGCGCTCGACGGGCGAGGGGATTCCCACCTGCATCAGGAGGGAGAGCGCCGTCTCCTTGGCCTCGCCCTTCGAGAGCTTGAGATGGATCTTCAGCGGCTCGGTGATCTGGTTGCCAATGCGCTGCACCGGGTTGAGCGAGGTCATCGGGTCCTGGAAGACCATGGCGATGTGCGTGCTCCAGAGCTGGCGCAGGTCGTCGTTGGGCGCGTTCAGGATCTCGGTGCCGTTGTAGCGGACCGATCCGCTCTGCATCGTCGATGCCCGCGGCAGGAGGCCCATGATGGCCCGCGACAGGACCGTCTTGCCCGAGCCCGACTCGCCCACGATGCCGAGCGTCTTGCCCTGGTCGAGCGAGAGCGACACCCCCTGGACGGCACGCACCGAGCCGCGGCTCGTCGCGAAGGACACGTACAGGTCCTCGACCTCCAGCAGGGAGCCGGGGCTCACAGTTTGATCTCGGTGACGTCGAAGTAGGCCCGCAGCTGGTCCGCCACCACGTTGAGGCTGATCAGCAGCAGGAACATGGCACCGGCCGGGAAGATGACGAGCCATGGGTTCGTCTGTCCCTTGGCGCCGGTCAGCAGGGTCGACCCCTCGTTGAGCATGTTTCCCCAGCTCGGCGTCGGCGGCGGCACCGACAGGCCCAGGAAGGCCAGCGATCCCTCGAGAACGATGATGGTCGCCACGGCGATCAGGCCGAACGACACGATGGTGGGCATGATGTTGGGCAGGATCTCGCGGGTCAGGATGCGCGTGTCGCTGGCACCGAGCGCCTTGGCCGCCAGCACGAAATCGCGGGTGGCGTACGACAGCGTGGAGGCGCGCACCACGCGGAAGATCAGGGGCGCCGCGAACAGGCCGATGATCAGGGTGATCTTGAACATGGACTTGCCCCAGAACGACACGATGGCGATGACGGCGACGATGGCGGGGAAGGCGAGCACCACGTAGGACCCCGTGTTCAACGCGGTGTCGATACGCCCACGCCGGTAGGCCGAGATCATGGCCGGGATGCCGCCCAGGACCAGCCCGATGATGGCGCCACCGAACCCGACGACGAGCGAGACCCGTGCCCCGTAGACCAGGCGGCTGAAGATGTCACGGTAGAGGTCGTCGGTGCCGAGTATGTGGCCCCACCCCGGACCACCGTTCTGCACGCTGTTGTAGTTCCCGAGGTTGGGGTCGGGCAGCGGCAACAGGTTCGCGATGGTGGCCATGACCGCGACCAGGACGATCCAGCCCGCGCAGATCCAGAAGAGCAGACCGAGCCGCTTCTTGGTCGGGTCGGCCGCCTCCTCGGCGGCGATCTCCTCCTTGATGTCGGCGAACGCCTCGTTGGTGGGGTGGGTCAGGCTGACGCTACTCACGGGCAATCCTCGGATCGACAATGGTGAACAGGAAGTCGAAGATGAAGTTGATCAGTACGATGGCGATGGCGACGAACAGGGTGATGCCCTGCACGACCGTATAGTCGTCCTGGTTGACGCTCGAGATCAGCTGGTACCCGAGTCCCGGCATCTGCAACAGCAGTTCGACGATGAACGTCCCGGCGATGAGGCTGCCGATCGTGACGCCCGCCGAAGCCAGCAACGAGATGGACGACGGGCGCAGCGCATGACGCCACATGATGCGCCGGTCCGAGAGGCCCTTGGAGCGGGCCATCGTGATGAAATCCTCCTGCAGCGTCGAGATGAGGTCGTTCCGGAGCAGCCGGAAGTACACGACGATGCCGCCCAGGGCGAGGACGATGGAAGGTAGCAACATCGTGTGGACGTTCGACCAGAAATTCTGCGTCAGGGGCACGTACGACGCGGGGCCCGGGAAGACGTGCCAGTGCACCGCGAAGATGAGCACGAGGACGGGTGCGATCACGAACGGCGGCAGGGCGAGCATGGCGAACGTCCCGCTGTTCGACGCCCGGTCGAACAGCCTGTTGGGGCGACGCGCCGAATGCATCGCCATCGGGAGGGCGATGACGAACGCGATGACCTGGGACAAAATGATGAGTTCGAGGTCGATGGGGAACGACTGGGAGATGATGGTCGTCGTCGACTGGTGTGTCGTGTAGGACTGTCCCAGGTTCCCCTGGAAGACGTGGCCCATCCAGATGAAGTACTGCTGCCACAGCGGCTTGTTGAGGCCCAGTTGGCGGTCGACCGTGGCGACGTTCTGGGGTGTCGCGTTGGGGCCCAGGATGGTGTCGGTGGGGTTGCCCGGAAGCAGGTGGACCAGGAAGAACACCGCCACGGACACGAAGAGGATGATGATGATGAGAAGGATCACCCTCTTGGCGATGTAACGGACCACGGCGCCTCTTTCCCCCTTCCATCTGACTCGGTCCCCAGGTATCCACGCCGACCCCCACCGGCGGCGAATGATCCTAGACCGCGACCCCATTGTCCTACCATGCGCCCCATGCCCGAGGAGGTTCCCGCTCTGAGCGGTCGCACGCGCACGGTTGTCGCCGTGGGGGTGGGGCTGGTGGTCGCCGCCGGGCTGCTCCTGCGCTTCTGGACCCGCTCGGGACTGTGGCTCGACGAAGCGCTGACGGTCGACATCGCCCGCCTGCCGTTGCACGAGATCCCGAACGCACTCAAACACGACGGCGCCCCGCCGCTCTACTACTACCTCCTCCACTTCTGGATCGTCCTGTTCGGGCAGTCCAACGTGGCGGTGCGCTCCCTCTCCGGCGTGATCGCCGTGCTGACGCTCCCGGTCGCCTGGCTCTGCGGGAATCGCCTGGGTGGCCGGGCCGTCGCGTGGACGATGGTCGTGCTCCTGGCCAGCGCCCCCTTCGCCGTGTACTACGCCACCGAGTCCCGGATGTACGCGCTCGTGATCCTGCTGTCCGGCTGTGGCTTCCTGGCTCTGCGGCGGGCGGTTGCGTCGCCGCGCCCGGGCAACCTGATCGCGGTCGCGATCGTCACCGCCGCGCTGCTCTACGCCCAGTACTGGTCCGTCTATCTCGTCGGCATGGTCGCCATCTGGCTCATCGCCTCCATCGTGCGCACCCGGCGCCGCGGGCACCCCGAGGAGGCACCCTGGGCCGCACTGATCGGGGTGGCCGCGGGCTGCCTGCTCTTCGTACCGTGGCTGCCGACCTTCTTCTTCCAGACGCAGCACACGGGCACCCCGTGGGCGCAACCACCCAACTTCTCGGCTGTGATCAATGCGCTGACCGGCTTCACCGACAATCAGGGCTCGACGCTGAAGACGGCGACCAATCAGGGCCGGCTGCTGGCGGTCATCTACTTCTGCATGCTGGCGCTCGCCGTGTTCGGCGTGGGCCGCAGCGGCCGCATCATCGAGCTCGATCTGCGCACCCGTCCCCGCGCCCGTGGCATCGGCTTCGTCGTCCTCGGAACGCTGTTCGCGGCCATCGCCGGCGGAATCCTCACCGCCAGCGCATTCTCCTCCCGCTATGCCGCCGTGGTCTTCCTACCGTTCTTGCTGTTGGTGGCCCTCGGAACGACGACGTTGCTCAACCCGAAGGCGCGGGTTGTGGTCGTGGCGCTGGCTGTCGCCGCCGGGCTCGTCTCGTCGGCGCAGAACGTGACGACACAGCGCACCCAGGCGAATGCGGTGGCGGCGGCACTCAACGCGGAGGCCAAGCCGGGGGACGTCATCGCGTTCTGTCCCGACCAGCTGGGTCCGGCGGTGTACCGCCAGCTCCGGGACCCCTCGCAGTACCGCATGATCACGTTTCCCCGTCGCACCGGGCCCCAGATCGTCGACTGGGTCAACTACGCCGACACCGTCGGGGCGGCCGACCCCAATGCGTTCGCCGGCGCCGTCTTCCAGAAGGCCGGGACGGATCATCACCTCTGGCTCGTCTGGTATCCCATGTACGAGACCTACGAGACCAAGTGCGAGACGATCGCGACGGACCTCCTGGCGGCGGCGACCAAGGCGGGCGGTGGCGGCCGCAACGTCGTCACCGGCCATGAGACGCTCTTCTACGAGCCGATGACCCTGACCCAGTTCTCCACTTCGGGCCCCTGAGGGTGGCGAGGGTGACCGAGCCGGCGGTGCAGACGGGCACGGGCACCACCAGTGTCGCCGGGAGCGCGCCGACCGGCCGGACGGGGGGCACCCGTGCCGTGTGGGAGCGGCTTCCCGAATCGCTGCGCGAGGCACTGCTCCCGTTCGCCGTGGCGCGGGTGGTGGTCGCGGGGACACTGGGGCTGGCCCACTTCGTCGTCGACCGCACCCACCCGTCCGCCCCCGGAGTCGCGGCCCGGGTGCACCAGGGACTGCTGGGCTGGGACGCCGGCTGGTACGAGACCATCGCCCGTCAGGGCTACGGGCCCCTGGGGCACGAGTCACTGCGGTTCTTCCCCACCGTGCCGCTGCTGACCCACGTGCTGGCCTGGGTGCCCGGGCTGGGTGACGGTCCCGCCCTCGTGCTCCTCGCCAACGCGGCGGCGCTGGCGGCAACGGCGATGCTCTACGTCCTGGCGCGGCGCGAGACCGGCTCGGGTGCACCCGCCCGCCGGGCGGTCTGGATCCTGAGCCTCCTCCCGGCGTCCTTCGTGCTGGTGATGGGCTATGCAGAGTCGGTCCTGTTGGTGCTCGCCGTGGGCTGCTTCCTGGCCCTGCGGCCCCCGCCCACGGCGCGCCCGCACTTCGCGGTGGCTGCCCTGCTCGCCTTCGCGGCTGCGCTCGACGCGTCCTATCGGTGTCCTCCTCGTCCTGGCGGTGGGGGCAGAGCTCGTCCGCTGGTGGCCCCGGCTCGGCCGGGGAGAGCGTGTGGCCGGCCTCGGCGCCGTCGCCGCGCCGTTCCTCGGCCTCCTCTGCTTCCTGGCCTGGTCGTCCCACGTGGTGGGTGACTGGTGGGCGCCGTTGCGGGTCCAGCTCCAGAGCTCGCATCACGGCGGGCTCTCGGATCCCTTCGTGACGCTGTACCACGACGCCAGCGGCGTGCTGCACCATCACGTCGGCACGGCCCTCCACGTGCCCTGGGTGCTGCTCGCTCTGGCCCTGCTCGCCGTCTGCTGGCGCCGGCTTCCGGCGCCCTACACGCTCTTCGCCGGCGCCGTCCTCGCCACCGCCGTCGCGGGCGCCAACCTCGACTCCTTCGAGCGCTACGCGCTGAGCGCCTTCCCCCTGACGATCGCCGCCGCCGTCGTCCTGACGGTGTCCCAGCTCGAGCGGGCGGTCCTCGCCCTGTTGGCCGCGGGGCTGGCCGGGTACGCACTCTTGGCCTTCCTCAACGTCTCGGTCCCCTGACCGTCCGCACCCTCCCCGGCCCCGGTCTCAGGGCCCGGGGCCTCCCCGGGCGCCCACGGGGGGTCCACTAACCTGCCTTGCTCGTGGTGACCCCCGCCGATGCCCCCGTCGTCATCGCCGGCGCGGGTCCGGGGGGACTGACGGCGGCCTACCTGCTGAGCAAACGGGGGGAGCACCCCGTCGTCCTCGAGGCCGACGACGTGGTGGGGGGCATCAGTCGCACCGTCGTGCGCGACGGCTGGCGCTTCGACCTGGGCGGTCACCGCTTCTTCACCAAGGTGCCAGAGGTCGAGGCCCTCTGGCACGAGATCCTCCCCCAGGGCGACTTCATGCTGCGCCCGCGCATGAGCCGCATCTACTACCGGGGCAAGTTCTACGACTACCCCCTCAAGGCCCTCAACGCCCTGCGCAACCTGGGGCTGCTCGAGGCGGTCCTGTGCGGGTTCTCCTACCTGTGGGCCCGCATCCGGCCCCCCAAAGACGAGTCGAACTACGAGAACTGGCTGGTGGCGCGCTTTGGCTGGCGGCTCTATCGCACCTTCTTCAAGACCTACACCGAGAAGGTCTGGGGGGTGCCCGTCGCCGACATGCCCGCCGACTGGGCCGCCCAGCGGGTCAAGAACCTCGACCTGCGCAAGGCGGTCCTCAACGCCATCTTGCCCAAACGGGGCCAGACCGAGATCACCACCCTCATCGAGGAGTTCCAGTACCCCAAGTACGGGCCCGGGATGATGTGGGAGGTCTGCGCCGACAAGGTGCAGCACGCCGGGGGGAGCATCGAGATGGGGGCCCGCCTCACCTCCATCCACCTCGAGGGCGGCCGGGCCGCCGCGGTGACCTACACCCAGGGCGGCGCCGAGCACACCCGGGCCGCCTCCCACGTCATCTCGACCATGCCCATGCGCGAGCTCGTCAACACCCTCACCCCCGCCCCGCCCCCCGAGGTGGTGGCCGCCGGCGACGACCTGCACTACCGCGACTACCTGACCGTCGCCCTCATCGTGCCCGAGTCACGCAGCTTCCCCGACAACTGGATCTACATCCACGCCACCGACGTCGAGGTGGGGCGCATCCAGAACTACGGCTCGTGGTCCCCCTACCTGGTCAAGGACGGGCGCACCTGCCTCGGCCTCGAGTACTTCGTCTTCGAGGGCGACGACATGTGGAACAGGCCCGACGACGAGCTGATCGCGCTCGGGACCACAGAGCTGATCTCGCTCGGCCTCGCCGCGCGCCGGCGACGTCGAGCACGGCTACGTGGTCCGCGTCCCCAAGGCCTACCCCTATTACGACTTCTCCTACAAGGCCAACGTCGCCACGATCCGCACCTGGCTCGACGCCAACGCCCCCAACGTCCACCCCGTCGGGCGCAACGGCATGCACAAGTACAACAACCAGGACCACTCCATGTACACCGCCATGCTCACGGTCGAGAACATGTACGGCGCCGACCACGACATCTGGGCCGTCAACGTCGAAGAGGAGTACCACGAAGCGGGCTCGACCGGACGAGACGCCCCGGTGCTGCCGCGGCGCACGGCGGCCACGGCGGGCACCCGCGACCCTGGCTGAACACGCGCCGGCGGGCGCCATGCGCTGGCGGCCGTGGATGACGCTGGTCGCGGCGGGGGTGGTCTACCTCGTCGTGGGCTTCGCGCTGTGGGTGCACGCCTGGGTCGACGGCGCGACGACCCACACACTGTGCGGGTGCGGGGATCCCGCCCTGTTCCTGTGGTTCTTCCAGTGGCCCGCGACCGCATTGGCCCACGGGGAGAACCCCTTCTACTCGACCGCGCTCTTCCACCCCGGGGGCATCAACTTGCTGGCCCAGACGTCGGTCACCGGGCTGAGCCTGCCGCTCGTGCCCGTGACCTGGATCTGGGGGCCCGTGGCCTCGCTCAACGTCGCCTCGACCCTCACCCCGGCCATCGGTGCCTTCACCGCCTTCGTGGCGATTCGGCGCTGGGTCTCCTGGACGCCGGCCGCCTTCGTGGGCGGGTTGCTCTACGGCTTCTCGCCCTTCGTGCTGACCAGCCTCGAGTTCGCCCACCTGATGACCGCGGCGCTGATGCTGCTCCCCCTGATCCTGATCGTCCTCGACGAGATCATCGTCCGCCAGCGTCACAGCCCGGTCTGGGCCGGGGGCCTGCTCGGGGTGCTCGTCTTCGCGCAGTTCTTCCTCTCCTCGGAGCTCCTCGCCATCACCGCCCTGGTCGCCGCGGTCTGCCTGGTGGCCCTCGTGATCGCCGCATTGGCATCCGACCGCGACACGCTGCGGCGGCTGGCGCCCCACGCCGCCACGGGACTTGCCGTGGGGGTGGTCGTGGGGGGCGTGCTCCTCGCCTGGCCGGTGTGGTTCGCGCTCGAGGGTCCCGCGCACCTGTCCGGCCTGGTGTGGCCCAACGTCGGAGTGATCGGAGGCTTCATCCCCTCGAGCTACGTGTCCGCCGGCTACCCCGATCCCCACAACGTGTTCATGACGCTGGGCGGGTACGAGGGTGCGCCGCTGGCGTCGGCGGGGTATCTGGGCTGGGGTTTCGTCGCCGTCCTCCTGGCAGGCGTCGTGGCCTTCCGGCGCGACCGGCGCCTGTGGTTCTTCGGCTTCTTGCTCTTCCTCTGTGTCGTGTGCTCGTTGGGGGAGCGACATGGCCAGTGGGAGCCGGCCTGGATCTTCACCAAACTCCCCATCATTGAGAACGTGATCGAGCAACGTTTCATGGCCATCGGGTTCCTGGCCGCGGCCGTCATGCTGGCGATCGTCCTCGAACGCATCCACCGCGTGCTTCCGGACTGGCGAGGCGTCGTGGCCGCCGCCGCCGCGGCCGGTGTCGCCCTGGTGCCCATGACGGTGACGTTCGGCGACCGCCTCCCCTTCACGATGCGGCCGGTGATCCTGCCCCGCTGGTACACGGAGGTGGCGCCGACGCTGCCCCCGGGGCGCGTCCTGCTCTCGTATCCGGCGCCGTTCTCGGGGATCCAGTCGGCGATGGCGTGGCAGGCGGTCAACCGCATGCACTACAGCCAGGCCGGTGGGGGAGGGCCGCAGGGAGTGCGAAAGCGCGCGGGATCGGCGGCACCCGGGTTCAAGGTTCTCGGCCGGCTGGGGTTCGCGGTCGGCGTGCCGGTACCGGCCGGGACCCGTGCCGAGATCGCCGCGGTGCGCCACGCGCTGGCCGTGTGGCAGGTCACCACGGTGGTGATCGCCACCAATCCGGCCGCGCCCGCGATTCAGCAGGGCCACGACCCGACGTACGCGGCGGCCTTCATGACGGCCACGCTGGGGCGACTACCGCGCCTGCAGGCGGGGGCCTGGGTGTGGGACAACGTGCGGGCCGGGCTTCGGGCGCCGCTCCACCTTGCGCCGGGCACGATCGCCACATGCGTCCAGACCGCCGAGGGACGGTCGCAGGTGGCGGTGGCCAGCATGCGGGCGCCGAATTGCGTCGCCTTGAGGGCCTTGAGCCACGGATGATGCATGGGATACTCAAGGGGCGGCCGGGACAGGCCGACTCGGAAGAGTCGGACCGTGCGGCGAACGGCCGTGCGCGGACCGCCCCGGTGGCCCCGCCGGGCGTGGGGCGTCGAGGAGGGCGTAGGGGACGTGACGCGATCGGGTGTGCGGGGGAGGTGGGGCGGGGCCGGCCTGGTGGCGGTGGCCCTGGCCCTGCTCGCACTGCCTCCGGTGGTGGCCGGGGCGGCACCGGCGGCACGGGCCGACGCCTCGGGGGCGGCCCGGGTGGCGATCCCGCTGGCGCCCGGACTGAGCACGTCGGAGCGCGCCGCGTTGCAGCGCTCGGGGGCCTACAGCGGGCGGCCCGTGCGGCTCCTCATCGTCGGCGACTCCATCGCCCTCACCCTGGGCATGGGCTTGTCGGTGCGATCCCAGTCCCAATACGGCGTCGCCATCTCCGACTACGGATCGCTGGGTTGTGACCTCGACCCGCGACTGCAGGTCTTCATCGCGGGGAGCGCGGGACCGGCCACGCAGGGCTGCGCCCTGTGGCGGGGACTCTGGCCTTTCATGGCGGCCAAGGAGCAGCCCCAGGTGGTCGCCCTCGGTCTGGGGCGGTGGGAGGTGGCGGACCACCTGCTCAACGGCCAGTGGGTCCACATCGGCGAGCCCGCCTGGGACCAGCACCTCACTGCGGACCTGCAATCGGCGGTTGCCATCTTCCACTCGATTGGTGCCAGAGTGGTGCTGCTCACCATGCCCTACGTCGACCCGAGTGACCGGCAGCCCGGCGGCATGCCCTGGTCGGAGAACACCCGGACGCGCACGCAGGCCTACAACGCGCTCGTGCGGCAGGTCGCGCGTGCCGACCCACGCGAGGTCAGCGTGATCGACCTCAACCGGATGCTCAGCCGGAACGGTGACTACACCGCTTCCCTCGACGGCGTCCACGTGCGCTGGCCCGACGGCGTCCACGTCAGCGCAGCGGGCGGTCAGCTGCTGCAGCGCGAGATACTGCCCGTGATCGACCACATCGGCATGGAGAGCGAGACGGCGGCGAAGGCCCACGCGTGACCGACCCCGAGGCCGCGGAGTCGCCGCCGGCCGAAGTCGTCGTCGAGTCGGTCCCTGCCGCGATGTCGCTGGCTCCGAATGCGGTCGGCCCGACACTGGGAGGCGAGCTCCTCCTCGACGCCGAGGCGCGCCCCGGGGTCGAGTCGATGCGGGCGGGGCTGCTCCAGGCCGGGCCCTTGGCGGCGGCCGGTGTCATCGCCAACGGGGCCAGCGTCGTCCTCACCATCGCGCTGGCGCGCCTCCTCACCCCCCACAGCTACGGAGTCCTCAACCAGCTGACGGGCCTCTACCTGATCCTTTCCATGCCGGGTTCGGCCGTGGTGGTCGCCGTCGTGCGGCGGGTCACCATGTGGCACGAGGACGGGACCGGCCACCTGGTGCGCCGTTGGGCCGGGCGGGTGCACCGGCAGGGCACGATGCTCGTCCTCGCCTGGGCGGTCCTTGTGTTCGTCAGCCGGCACGGCGTCGCCGTGCTCCTGAACCAGCAGAGCGGCATCGGCATCGCCGCCATCCTCACTGCGGCCGCCTTCTTCGTGCTGCTCTCGCTCGACCGCGGCCTGCTCCAGGCCAACCGTGCCTACCGGCCCCTGGCGGCCAACCTCGTCGTCGAGATCGGCGTCCGACTGGCCGCGGTGCTCGTACTGGTCCTCGCCGGGTTCGGGCCATCCGGCGCGGCCGTGGGGGTGCTGATCGGCGAGGTCGTCGCAGCGGGACACGCACGCTATGCGGCCGTGCGCGCCTGGTCGGGAGGCCAGGCGCCCCACCTGTGGACCGCCGCCGGGTGGATGGCGGCCGTGCGACCCGATCCGGTGCTGGGTGCGAAGGCTTCCGTGCGCCGCACGGTCGCCCTGGACCTCGCCGTGGCGTCGATCTCCCTCTCCATGGTGGCCGTGCTGCAGAACGTCGACGTCCTCGTGGTCGGCCGCGACAACCCCGCGCAGAGCGGCGCGTACGCCGCCGTCTCGGTCACCAGCAAGGCGATCGTCTTCGGCGCCGTCGTCCTCGGTGGGTACCTGCTCCCCGAGGCGGCCATCCGATGGCGCCAGGGTGGCCACGCCCTGCGCCAGCTGGCGGTCGTGCTCGTGCTGCTGGCGGTCCCTTCGTTCCTGCTCCTGGCCGTCGCGGTCGTGGCGCCCCAGGTGCTGCTCGACGTGGTGTTCCACCATTCCTACACGGCCGCCGCCGATGCGCTGGCACCACTCGTGCTGGCCATGATCATGCTGAGCGTCACGGTGGTCCTCACCATGTACCTGCTCGCCGTGGGCCGGCGCTGGGTGGTCCTGGTGCTGGTGGGCGGGGCGGCCGCGCTGACCATGGCGGTGAACGAGGTGCACGGGGCGCCGCGGGCGACGGCGCTCGTCGATCTCGCCACCCAGGCGGTGGTGCTGATCGTGATCGTCACCGGGTTCGCGGCGGTGCACAGGGTCCGGCTCAAGAAGCAGCCCGCAGAGCTATCCTGACCGGATGGGTGACGACTCGGGGCCGGCATCCGCCGCGCCCCCGGGTCGGCCCGGCGAGGACGTGCGCCCGGAGCGCGACGTGCTCGCCGCCATCGCAGCCGACGCGGGCATCCGCCGCATCCACTTCGTGGCCTGGCGGGATCTCGATGACCCCGAAGCAGGGGGGTCGGAACTGCACGCCCACCGCGTCGCGTCGCTGTGGGCCGCCGCCGGACTGGACGTCACGTTCCGCACGTCGGCGGTCCCCGGCGCGCCGGAGGACCTGACCCGTGACGGGTATCGCGTGTTACGCCGCGCGGGGCGCTACGCCGTCTTCCCCGGGGCGGCCTGGGAGGGGATCCGGATGGGGCATCGTCCGGGCGACGCACTGGTCGAGATCTGGAACGGCATGCCGTTCCTGTCGCCGCTGTGGTACCGGGGGCCGCGGTTGGTCTTCCTGCACCACGTCCACGCCGAAATGTGGGGCATGGTCCTGCCGCCCGCGCTGGCCCGCCTGGGCGACACCGTCGAGCGACGGATCGCCCCGCGCTTCTACCGCTCGAGCCGCATCGTGACCCTGTCGGAGTCGTCGCGCACCGAGATCGTCGACATGCTCGGGCTCGACGCCGGCCGCGTCACCGTGGCGCCGCCGGGCGTGGACGCCCGCTACACGCCCGGCGGGCAGCGGTCGGCCGTACCCCTCGTGGTCGCGGTGGGTCGGTTGGTGCCGGTGAAGCGCTTCGACGCGCTGTTGCGGGCGCTCGCCGAGGTCAAGAAGGACCACCCCGCGCTGCGCGCGGTCGTGATCGGCGAGGGGTACGAGCGACCCGCCCTCGAGGCACTGCGGGCCGAGCTGGGTGCCGCAGACTGGGTCAGCATGCCGGGGCGGGTGGACGACGCGGAGCTCGTGTCGTGGTACCGCCAGGCCTGGCTGGTGGCCAGCAGCTCGCAGCGCGAGGGATGGGGCATGACGCTCACCGAGGCTGCGGCGTGCGGGACCCCGGCCGTGGCCACCGCGATCGCCGGCCACGCCGACGCGGTGCTCAATGGAGAGTCGGGGATCCTGGTCGACGACGTGCGCGGGCTCGGGGGGGCGATCGGGCGCGTCCTGGGTGACGACGTCCTGCGCAGCCGCCTCTCCAAGGGCGCGGTGACCAGGGCCCGCTGGTTCACGTGGGACGCCACCGCCCGCCGCGCCCTCGAGGCGCTGGCCGAAGAGGCGGGGCGCTCCTAGAGGTCAGCCGTCGATGCCCACGATCGGCGGGACGAGCGTGAGGTCGTGCGTCGAGCGCTCCGGCACGGGGCCGGCCCGCAGTGAGCGCGGACCGAGCGGCTTGCGGACGCGCAACCCGAGGCCGGAGATGACGCCGTCGGCCAGCAGCAGGACCACGCCGAGCCAGATCAGGTTGCCCGCGTTGACGAACGTGCCGGCCCAGTTGGCGCCCGGCAAATAGTGGTGCACGTGCTGCCCCTGGACGACGTTGATGCAGCCGGCCACGACGAGCGCCACCGCACCGACGGTGGCGATGGCGCGGGCCCACGGAACTAGGAGGCCGAGAGTCACGACGGCGCCCACGACGAGACCGGCCCGCGGCGGCGTGACCAGCGCGGCCATGCCGCCCGTGGCGGCGCCGATGAGCAGCGCCCGAGGGAAGCGGAGCCAGCCGCGGGGCCGCTCGTCCTTGGGTGGCGGCGTGGAGGGCAGCGCCAGGACCGGGGCGTCGAAGGGCACGGCCGGTCGTTCGGGCGCGTCGGGCCCGGCCGGCCCGCGCAGCCGCCGCGGGAGCAGCGCCCGCACCCGGCGCCGGGCGCGGCAGGGGGAGGAACCCGAGCACGAGGCACAACGCCAGGGTGGCGGCGGACAGCCCCAGGGCAGCCCACACCTCTTGTTGCGGGGTCCACGACACCTCGACCGTGAAGTCGGGGCCGCCCAGGCGGTGCAGGTCGGCCTCGCTGACGTGCCATCCGTTGGCGAAGCCGTCGACGAGATGCGGCGGCCCGAGGTCGACGGAATGCGATCCCGGGGCGGCGCCGGGCCCGGGCTGCGCCACCGCCTGCCAGCCCTTGTTGAGGCTCTGACCGAGGACGAGCTCGAACGACTGCGTGGCACCCGCCACCGAACCGGCGTGCGTGTCGACGTGCGACGAGGTCGCGTTGACCGAGGCTGAGGGGCCGGGCTGGGTCGCGGCCAGCTGCGGCGTCCCCGCCGAGGTGGGGAAGACGGCGGGCCCCGCACCGCCGCCGGCGGCCGAATCGAGGGCCAGCTGGTCGATGTTCCAGCCCGTGCACGTGGCCGGGGTGCTGGCGCAGGGCGGGTTGTGCCCGGCCGTGGTCTGCACGATGTGCGGTCCGGCGCCGAGCGTGATCCCCTTCGCATCGGGCCCGCAGGGCACGAGCTGCGCCTCGCCGTTCTGGAGGGCGTGTTGTGCCGACCCCACGACGGCGACGTCGACCGGCCGGCCGTCGACGGTGAGGAGATTCGGGACGCAGTTCCCGGGCAGGTCGGCCGGGGTCGTGGCCGTGTGCGCCCCGGGGAACCCGATCTCGGCGATGCCGAGCGGCAGTGCGAGCGGCCCGGCGGAGTAGTAGTTGGCCGCGTACTCGGGCCGCACGGCGGTGAACGTGATGATGAAGTGCGAGCCCGTCAACGGGGGGAACGAGACGGGCACGGTGGTGACGGCCCCGGGCACGGTGCCGTCCGCGATGGCCGGGACCGCGACCTGGCGCACCTGGCTGCCCGAGGTGATCGTCATCGCCGTCGGCACGGAGTGCCGGCCGTCGGCGATGACCTGCATGGCCAACCCGCTCAGCGCCTGGGGCTTGGCCAGGTCGTAGGTGAGGGTCGAGCCCACCTGTGCCTTCGACCCGAGGCCGGGCTGCCACGAGGTCGTAGGATCCCCGTCCGCCGCGGCCGAGGCGGTGGCGCTCAGGGACCCGGGCAGCCGGCCCGAGGAGTAGGCGTCGCTGACGCCGGTCGCGGCGGATGGAGTGCGGCCCACCAGGCGGTCGATCTCGTCGTCGGGGATCAGCGCCGAGAGGCTCGCGGAGCCCGACAACGCGAAGGTGCGGGCGGTCGGGAGCGTGAACTGGCGCGTGATGGTGGTCTCGGGGTCGCTGCGGGGCGGGAACTGCGAGGTGCGCTGCCGGGTCATCACGACCGTCAGGCGGTTGGCGGCCGAGGACGCGCCGAGCGTCGAGAGCATCTGACTCGGCATGGTGATGACCTGGTGCACCACCTGCCCCGGGATCTCGACCTCGGCGAAGCCCACCGCGGAGGCCGACAGCGGCGGGGCCGAGTTGTTCGTGGTGCCGTCGAGGGTCACGCGCAGCGTGTGGAACGTCCGGGAGGGGAAGGTGAGGGTCTGGCCCGTGGTGACGTGGGAGGCGCTGGTGAGGTCGTAGCGGACCGGGCTCTTGCCGTCGAAGGTGAGGGTGACGGCGGACACCCAGCGCGAGCGGTCGCCCCGCTGTGGTTGGACCAACGTGACGTGGTCGGTGGTGACCGGGTTGGCGAAGTGCGCCTGCCACCACTGGCCGGCGGGGTTGGGCACGAAGGTCCCGGTGATCCAGGCCGTGTCGAAGTTGCCGTCGATGGCGCTGTAGGCCTCGTCCTCGGGCGTGTAGGACACGGCGTTCCCGTAACTGCTGGCGGTGACGTTGACCGCGCCCACGTACGACGCGTACGACCTGCTGCTCAACCCGGTTCCCGGGAACAGCTCGACCGGGCTGTCGCTCAGGTCGCTCTTGGCCGGGTTGTCGCCCGGAGTCTCGGTCGCGCCCGCGTTCGCCGTCAGCGTGTCCCAGCGGAACGCCTGCTTGCGGTTGGTGTCGGTCAGCACCAATTGGGCGCCCTGGGACGAGAGGTCGCGCAGGCGCAGGGGCGAGTCGGCCAGGGTGCCCGCGTAGTAGATCGCGCTGCTCGTGTTCAGGAGGCCGAGGCCGGCGAGGTTGTCGAGCCCGGTCGCGTCGCCCTCCATGACGACCGCTCCGGCATCGGACTCGCCGCGCAGCATCGGGCGCGGATTGGCGACCGTGTAGGTGACGATGGGAGACGGCCAGCCCGGGTTGCCCGGCACCGAGAGGTCCTGCTCGTTCAGCGTCGAGTTGACGGAGACGTTCGGCCTGGGTGTGCCGAAGGCGACGGGGTCGGTCAGCCCGAGCGGTTCCTGCAGGAGCTGCAGGGCGAGGAGCTGCGGCTGCGGGATCCCGTAGCGCTCGTACTGCTGGTCGTACTCGACCATGAGATCCCCGGCGCCCATCAGCCGGGCCATGGGTGCCAATGCGTTCGTGTCCGCGATGCTGTCCTGCACCGGCCCGTCCGTCGCATAGAGGGTGTCGGCCGTGGCGATGGATCCCATGATCTGTTGCTCGCGGGTCACGAAGTCGCGCGTGAGCAGGGCGGGCTGGGGCGTGTCGACGGTGTCACCCCAGCGGTAGACGGAGAAATTGTTGCCCGGGATGGCGAAGACCCTCGTGCCGGGATGGGTCGCGTTGAGGTGGTCGATGGCGGCCACCTGGTACGCCGGCAGGGCGGCCGGTTGGGTGAAGTAGTTGGCGATGGTGTCGCCCAGGAAGAGCGAGGGGATGTTGACGACGACGAGGCCCGCCACCAGGACGGATGTCGTGATGCCGACGACGGAGAGACGGGACCACAGGGCCGTCAGCCCGCTGCCGAGGAGCATGAAGAGCGCCAGCAGCACGAGGGGCGTGGCGCGGTCGGTCGAGCGCAGCGCCAGACCCGCGGTCGTGTTGGTCATGAACGTCTTGAGCTCGCCTCCGATGACGGTGGGGTTGGAGAAGGGGAACGGACCGACCGAGAGCACCAGGCCCACGAACAGGAGGATCAGGAAGTACGCGCGCTCACGCCAGCGCACGAACGCCGCCGCCACGAGCGCGACCACCGGCACCGCGTACGAGGTGGCCAATTGGGAGATGTCCTGGGTGAGACGAATGGCGGCGTTCGTCCAGGGCCCGGTGTGGTCGGCGCCGTAGAAGTACCAGTAGCCCAGGCCGCGGATGATGTCGGCCGGGTTGGAGGTGGCCGACGTCGAGGGAACGGTCTCGGTGAACTTGAGGACGTTGACCCCGTAGGCAGCCTCCACTTGCAGCCCCGCGATCCACCAGAGGCTGGCGCCGAGTGTGAGGATCGTGATGCGCAGGCCGGTGGCCAGCGCGTGGCGCCAGGTCGACTCGCGCAGCACGACCACGGCGTAGAACAGCCACAGCACCGGCGCGACGCCGACGTAGATGATGGAGCTGGCGTTGATGCCGCTCACCGTTGCCACGACCGCGGCGAACAGGGCGGGCTCCCGCCAGCCGCCGCGCCGCAGGGCCACGATGGTCAGGCCCAGCATGAACGGCAGCCCTGCCCAGGGCAACAGGATCACCGAGATGCGCCCGGCGTACTGGAGGAAGTAGGGCGACAGCATGTAGGCGAGCGCGGCCGCAGTCGGCCCGGGGCCGCGCAGCCCGAGGATGCGCGAGAGGTACAGCACACCCAGCCCCGCCGCGAAGAGGATGGAGCCGAGCCAGAGTCGCTGGGCCACCCAGACCTGCACGCCGAGGAGGTGGAAGACGGCGAAGAACGGGCCCATCGGGAAGAGGTAGCCGATGTACTGATGGTTGACCCCGCCCAGTCCCACCGTCGGGTTCCACATGAACGCCGCCTGGCCGAGGAACTTGGTCGGGTCGAGGTAGAGGTAGGTCTTGGTGTCGGGGGTGACGACGCCCGGCCGCACCGCCAGGAGGGGGGCGTAGGCCAGGGCGGCCAGCACCGCGGCCCCCCCGATCCACCAGTACCGGCTGCCCTTCCCGCCCGCAGGTGTCCTGGCGACGGCGTGCCGCCCCCGAGGGGCGGTGACGGTGGGGGACGTGGTCATGAAGAAGGGCCGCGAAGGTCGCCGGGTAGTGTAAGCAGGCAGCGCCGCCCCGGCGTGTCACCGCGATTGGAGCGCCCGTGGCCACCAGCACGAAGAGCCGCCTGACGGGCGAGCGGCCCCAACAGGGGGTGACCCCGGACTCCCTGCTGGCGCTGCACGAGGCGGGGTACCGCGCCGTGCTCGACCGGATCGGAGACGGGCGCATTCTCGACGTGGGGTGCGGACAGGGATTCGAGTCCGCCAGGTTCCTGGACCCCGGACGGGAGGTCGTCGGGGTCGACTACTCGGCCGACGCCGTGGCGACCGCGGCGTCCCGCTACGGGCCCGGTGGCCTCCGCGTGGCCCAGATGGACGCGCTCGACCTGGGTTTCGGGCCCGGAACCTTCGACGGCGCGTGCTCCTCACACCTCATCGAGCACTTCACCGACCCCGAGCCGCACGTCTCCGAGCTGGCCCGCGTGCTCAAGGACGGCGGCGTCGCGTGCGTGCTGACCCCGAACCGGCCGGCGGACTTCGAGAACCCCTTCCACCTGCACCTGTTCGACCGCGACGAGCTCCGCAGCATGCTCGAGCGCCACTTCGGCGACGTGTGGCTCGGAGGGGTCGATGCCGCTCCCCACGTGAAGGCGGACTTCGAGGCGCGCCGGGTCAAGGCGGCCAAGCTGCTCAAGCTCGATGCCTTCGACCTCCGGCACCGCATGCCGCACGAGTGGTACGTGTGGGCCTACACGCGGCTGCTGCCCCTGGCCTACAAGCTGGTGGCCCGGGACGACACCGGGGGAGCCACCGGCATCACCGCCGACGACTGGTTCGTCACCGACGAGCCGGACGACACCACGCTCGTCCTGTTCGCCGTCGCCCGAGCGCCGCGCCCGGAGGGTGCCGGTTGATGCTGGCCGTCGGGCTCACCGGTGGCATCGGCTCGGGCAAGTCGGCGGTGGCCGACCTCCTGGTGGAGCGCGGTGCCGTGCTCATCGACGCCGACCGGGTGGCCCGTCAGGTGGTGGAGCCCGGGGGACCGGCGTACCAGCCGCTGATCGACCGTTTCGGCCCCGGCATCGTGGCGGCCGACGGCACGATCGACCGCCAGGCGCTGGCCGGCGTTGCCTTCGCCGACGAGGAGTCCCGGCTGGCGCTCAACGCGATCACCCACCCGGCCATCGGCATCGCCATGATCGAGGCCCGGGACGCCCTCGCCGACACCGACGCCATCGTGATCCTGGCCATCCCGTTGCTCACGGCCGCCCATCGGGAGACCGTCCGGCTGCACAAGGTCGTGGTGGTCGACTGCCCCACCGACGTGGCGCTCGAGCGGTTGCTGGCCCAGCGCGGCTTCGACCGCGCCGACGCCGAGGCGCGGATCCGGTCGCAGATCTCACGAGAGGAGCGGGTCGAGGAGGCCGACTACGTCCTCGACAACTCGGGTGACCGCGACGCTCTGGCGCGTGAGGTCGCCAAGCTGTGGGACTGGCTGCTCGGCGCGGCGGCGGAGCGGCGCGCCCACGCCTGAGCGGTCACACCCCCCGGGTAGCCTCGGAGGGCCATGCCCGAGTTCGAGGTCGTCTCCCCGTTCAAGCCTTCGGGTGATCAGCCGGCGGCGATCACGGCGCTGGCCCAGGGGGTCCGGCGGGGCGACCCCTACCAGACCCTGCAGGGGATCACCGGGTCGGGGAAGACGGCGACGATCGCCTGGATGGTCGAGCAGGTCCAGCGGCCGACGCTCATCATCGAGCCCAACAAGTCGCTGGCGGCCCAGCTCTCGTCGGAGCTGCGGGAGCTCTTCCCGAAGAACAGGGTCGAATTTTTCGTCTCCTACTACGACTACTACCAGCCCGAGGCGTACCTCCCGACGACCGACACCTACATCGAGAAGGACTCGTCCATCAACGACGAGATCGACCGCCTCCGCCACGCCACCACCTCCTCGCTGTTGATGCGCCGCGACGTGATCGTCGTGGCGTCGGTGTCGTGCATCTACGGGTTGGGCTCGCCCGAGGAGTACCGGGACCGCATCCTCGGGTTGGCGGTGGGCGTCCAGCTCGACCAGCGTGAGATCCTGCGGCGCCTGGTCGACCTCCAGTACGCCCGCAACGACGTCAACCTCGTGCGCGGCACCTTCCGGGCCCGTGGCGACACGGTGGAGATCCATCCGGCCTACGAGGAACAGGCGCTCCGGGTCGAGATGTTCGGGGACACGGTCGAGCGCATCGTGCCCTTCGACGTCCTGACCGGCGAGATGGGCGAGGAGATGGACGACGTGGCCGTCTACGCGGCCACGCACTACGTGACGGGCGAGGACATCATCCAGCGCGCGGTGGGGACGATCGAGGTGGAGCTGCGGGAGCGGCTCCAGGAGTTCGAGAAAGAGGGGAAGCTGCTCGAGGCACAGCGGCTGCGGGTCCGCACCGAGCACGATCTCGAGATGCTGGCCGAGACGGGCGTCTGCTCCGGCGTGGAGAACTACAGCCGCCACCTCGACGGCCGGGCGCCGGGCGAGACGCCGTACACGCTGCTGGACTTCTTCCCCAAGGACTACCTGTGCGTGATCGACGAGAGCCACGTGGCCGTCCCGCAGTTGCACGGGCAGTACGCCGGCGACCGCTCCCGTAAGGACGTGCTCGTCGAACACGGCTTCCGGCTGCCGTCGGCAAAGGACAACCGGCCGTTGCGTTTCGACGAGTTCGTGCAGCGGGTGCCCCAGTGCGTGTTCGTGTCGGCGACACCGGGCTCCTTCGAGCTCGAGCATTCGGCGCAGGTGGTCGAGCAGGTGATACGCCCGACCGGCCTGGTCGATCCGGAGGTCACGGTCATGCCGACCAAGGGGCAGGTCGACGATCTGATCGCCCGCATCCAGAAGACGGTCGGCGCGGGCGGCCGGGTGCTGGTGACCACGCTGACCAAGAAGATGGCGGAGGACCTGACGGACTATCTGGCGGATGCCGGGGTGCGGGTGCAGTATCTGCACTCCGACATCGACACGATCACCCGCATCGAGATCCTGCGCGAGCTGCGTCTCGGCACCATCGACGTGCTGGTCGGGATCAACCTGCTGCGCGAGGGCCTGGACCTGCCCGAGGTCGCCCTCGTCGCCATCCTCGATGCCGACAAGGAGGGGTTCTTGCGCTCGGCGTCGTCGCTGATCCAGACCATGGGGCGGGCCGCCCGCAACGTCGACGGCATGGTCGTGCTGTACGCCGACACGGTGACCGACTCCATGCGAGAGGCCGTGTCCGTGACCCAGCGCCGGCGCGAGGTCCAGATCGCCTACAACCGGGAGCACGGGATCGATCCCCAGACCATCCGCAAGTCGGTCACCGACATCCTCGAGCGCCTGCGGGGGAGCGGGGACGGGCGCGCCACCCGGGCGGGGCGCAGCCGGGCCGAGGTGCGCAAGAACGCCGCCGTGCGCGGCAACCGGCGCCCCGCGCTGCTCGCCGAGGGGGATGCCTCGACCCCGGCGGCTGCCATGGAGCTCATGGGCCAACTCGAGGCCGAGATGAAGGCGGCGGCGGCCGACCTGCGCTACGAGGAGGCCGCGCTCCTCCGCGACGAGATCGCCGAGCTGCGCGCCTCGATCCCCGGCTGACGGCCCACGGCCCGGAAGCGGCCCGCTGCGCCCCGTGTCGGGTGCCGACGGACGCCGCCGGCGATATCGTGCGGCGATGCCCACCATCGCGCAGCTCCGCGAGACCGTCGCCCGCTACGCCGCCGTCGCCAGCTCCCACGACCCGGACGCCTACGCCTCGCTCTTCACCGAGGACGCCGTGCAGGTGGACCCGTACCCGAACGGCGTGCACAAGGGCCGGGAGGAGATCCGAGCCTTCATCACGCAGTCCTTCGACGCCTGCGAGGCCATGACCTTCGAGGCCCTCGAGGTCCACCCGGTGGCGGACAAGGCGGCCATCACCTTCCACATCACCGTGACGCTCGAGGGCGGTTCGACGATGCACATCCGCGGGGTCGAGGTGTTCACGGTCACCGACGACGGACTCGTCTCCGCCGTGGACGCCTTCTGGGGCGAAGAGGACGTCACCTTCGACTGACGCTCGAGGGTGGCGGTCGAACAGGGCTGGCGCGCCGGCGAGCCCGGTGTAACCGAACGGCGTCCCGATCGTCAGCTGCCGAAAGCCGGTTTCGTGAGCGTGGGCGAGCCGGTGGCCCCTGGAGTACCGTCGGAGAGTGAACTCATGAGCATCAACCGTGTCAGCGCAGCCGGACGTCGCAGTGCATCCCCTGTGAGAGCGAAGGTCAGCGCGCTGGCCTGCGTGGCGCTCCTGCTCTCCGGACTCGGGGCGCTCTTGACGCCCGCAGCCGCCGTTGCGTCGCCGCCGGCCCAAGGGTGGACGACGCAGGAGGCGCCGCTCCCGAGTGACTCCGGCAACGGCAGCACCAACCCGGACGTGTACACCGCGTCGTCGGTGTGCCCCGCAGCCAACGGGTGCGTGACCGTCGGGTGGTACTCCGACACCGCCGGCAAGGCGTGGGGACTGATCGAGCAGCAGAACGGCACCGCGTGGAGCGACACCGAGGCTCCGCAGCCGTCCAACGCGGGGTCCGGGACCAATCAAGGGTTCTGGTTCGGGTCGCGCCAGTGCGGCTTCACTACTCCGTGCCGTGCCGTGTCGTGTCCGAGCGCGGCCTCCTGCGTCGCGGTGGGGGGGTACCTGGACACCCAGGGTTACAGCGAACCCGTGATCGACACGCTCTCCGGCGGCACCTGGTCTTCGGCCGAGGGACCGCTCCCGTCGGACGCGGCCACCGACGCCGGCCCCACCAACTTTCCCGATGCCTACCTGTACTCGGTCGCCTGCGCGTCGACGTCATCGTGCGTCGCGGTCGGCTCGTACCGGAATACGAGCGGGGTCGACAGCGGGTTCGTCGCCACCTTGTCCGGGTCGGCCTGGACCGCCCAGGCGGCGCCGCTCCCGTCGAACGCAGAGGCCACCGGCGGCCACTTCCTGACCACCGTCTCGTGTTCGTCGGGAACCTTCTGTGTCGCGGCCGGGGCCTATCGCGACAACACGTCCACGCACCCGTTCAACGGATGGTTGGTGACGGACGCCAACGGGACCCTGACGGGCATTCGGGCTCCGGAGCCGGCGGGCGCCGGGGACGACACTGATTCGCACCAGACCGGACTTGTGTCCGGTGTGGCGTGCCCCTCCTCCTCGAATTGCGTCGCCGTCGGTGGATACGAAGACTCGAACGGATCGGTCTGGCCGCTCCTCGACACGTGGAACGGCAGTGCGTGGACCTCCCAGCGAGGGCCGGTGCCCTCGGACGTCATCCCCGCACCGACGTTCCAGCAGCTGACGACGGTCTCGTGCGGATCGCCGATCTCATGCGTGGCGGTGGGCTTCTACCAAGGCGGCTCGGCGTCGGTGCAGGCCGGGCTCGTCGACACCTTGAGCAACGGCCAGTGGACGCCCATTCGGGCTCCGCTGCCCTCTGACAGCGACCCGGCGCACCAGTCCAGCCAAATTTTCGAGATCGCATGTGCAACCCCGACGTCCTGCCTCGCCGTCGGCAATTACACCGCCACCGGCAACACGCAGCACGGGGTGGTCGAGAAGTTGTCCGGTGCTTCCTGGTCTGCGCTGGCGGCTCCGGTCCCCGGCAACGTGACGACGGCGACCGCAACCACCGCCTGGCAAGCCCGCACTGCCGCCTGTGCCTCCCCGGTGGCCTGCACCGTGGGCGGCATGTACGCGGACACGGCCGGCCACTTCCAGGGCTACCTCGACACCTGGACCGGTGCTCAGGGCTACTGGCTCGATGCCACCGATGGCGGGATCTTCACCTACCCCAACAACGCCTTCTACGGCTCGACGGGCGCGCTCCGGCTCAACAAGCCGATGGTGGGAATGGCGGCCACCACCGACGGCCAGGGCTACTGGCTGGTGGCCTCCGACGGCGGGATCTTCTCCTACGGCGACGCCGCCTTCCAGGGCTCACGCGGCGGCCAGCCGCTCAACGCGCCCATCGTCGGCATGGCGTCGACGCCCGACGGCAAGGGCTACTGGCTGGTGGCCTCCGACGGGGGCATGTTCAGCTACGGCGACGCCGGGTTCTTCGGCTCGCGGGGCGGCCAGCCGCTCAACAAGCCGATCGTCGGCATGGCGGCCACCCCCGACGGCAAGGGCTACTGGCTGGTGGCGTCCGACGGCGGGATCTTCAGCTACGGCGACGCCGCCTTCTACGGCTCGACCGGGGGCATGGTCCTCAACAAGCCGGTCGTGGGCATGGCGTCGTCAGCAACGGGTCTCGGCTATTGGCTGGTCGCCTCCGACGGCGGGATCTTCAGCTACGGCGACACCAGCTTCTACGGCTCGACCGGGAGCATCGTCCTGAACAAGCCGGTCGTCGGCATGGCGGCCAGCCCGAGCGGCAAGGGCTACTGGTTCGTGGCCTCCGACGGGGGCATCTTCAACTACGGCGACGCCCCCTTCCAGGGCTCGGCGGGCTCCCTGCACCTCAACGCGCCGGTGGTGGGGATGGCCGCCGGCTGACCCGAGAGGCCGCCGCACCGGTTCGGGCGGGACCGGCGCGGCGGCCTGACCAGGGCCCGCCGGAGGTGATACAGCGCACCGGTATCCTCACCGGATGGCCGACCGTCTGGTCGTTCGCGGGGCTCGCGAACACAATCTGCGCGATGTGTCCCTTGACCTGCCCCGGGACAAGCTGATCGTCTTCACCGGCCTCTCCGGGTCCGGGAAGTCCTCCCTGGCCTTCGACACCATCTACGCCGAGGGCCAGCGGCGCTACGTCGAGTCCCTCTCGGCCTACGCCCGCCAGTTCCTGGGCCAGATGGACAAGCCGGACGTGGACTTCATCGAGGGCCTGTCGCCGGCCATCTCCATCGACCAGAAGTCGGCCTCGCGCAACCCGCGCTCGACCGTCGGGACGATCACCGAGGTCTACGACTACCTGCGGCTGCTCTACGCCCGCATCGGGCACCCCCACTGCCCGACCTGCGGCCGGCCCGTGGCGCGCCAGACGCCCCAGCAGATCGTCGACCGCGTGCTCGAGCTCCCCGAGGGCACCAAGTTCCAGGTCCTGGCCCCTGTCGTCCGCGGCCGCAAGGGGGAGTACAGCTCGCTCCTCGACGACCTGGCCAAGCAGGGCTTCGCCCGGGTCCGCGTCGACGGGGTGCCGCTCGAGCTGGCCGAGCGGTCCGAGGTCAGCCTGGCCCGCTACGAGATGCACACCATCGAGGTCGTCGTGGACCGGCTCATCAGCCGGGCCACCGTGCGCCAGCGGCTGACCGAATCGATCGAGACCGCCCTGGAGCTGACCGGCGGCACGGCCGAGGTGCTGGTCATGAACGGGGGCGCAGACGGCGAGAACGAGGAGGCCATCACGTTCTCCCAGCACCTGGCCTGTACCCACTGCGGCATCAGCTTCGAGGAGCCGGCCCCGCGCAGCTTCTCCTTCAACTCGCCCTACGGCGCGTGCCCGTCCTGCCTCGGCCTCGGCACCAGGTTCGAGGTCGACCCCGAGCTGGTCGTGCCCGACGACTCGCTGTCGCTCGGCGAGGGCGCGCTGGCGCCCTGGGCCGGGGCCAGGAGCGAGTACTTCACGGGGCTGCAGCAGGGCGTGGCCGAGTTCGGCGGCTTCTCCTTCGAGGCCCCCTGGAAGTCGCTCAAGGCGAAGGACAAGAAGCTCGTCCTCTACGGGACGGGCACCAGGGCGGTGCACGTCACCTACAAGAACCGGTTCAACCGCACCCGCTCCTACGAGGCCCACTACGAGGGGATCATCCCGTGGCTGCAGCGACGCCACGGCGAGTCCGAGTCCGACTGGTCGCGCGAGCAGATCGAGCAGTACATGCGGGAGGTCGACTGCCCCGCGTGCAACGGGGCGCGCCTGAAGCCCGAGTCCCTGGCGGTGACGGTCGGCGGCCGCAACATCTACGAGCTGTGCGGCCTGTCGATCGAGGCTGCGGTCGAGGCCATGGCGGGGCTCGAGCTCTCCGACCGCGAGCACATGATCGCGGACCGGGTCTTCAAGGAAGTACGCGAGCGCATGCAGTTCCTGCTCGACGTCGGGCTGGACTACCTGTCGTTGGCCCGCTCGGCGGGCACGCTCTCGGGCGGCGAGGCGCAGCGGATCCGCTTGGCCAGCCAGATCGGTAGCGGCCTCGTGGGCGTGCTCTACGTCCTCGACGAGCCCTCCATCGGCCTGCACCAACGCGACAATCAGCGCCTCATCGGGACCCTGGAGCGGCTCCGGAACCTGGGCAATACGGTGATCGTGGTCGAGCACGACGAGGAGACCATCCGCACGGCCGACTACGTCGTCGACATCGGACCCGGAGCCGGGGAGCACGGGGGCAACGTGGTGCACGCGGGCCCGGTCGCCGGCCGCGGGGGGTTGCTCACCAACAAGGCGTCCATCACGGGCCAGTACCTCTCGGGCAAGAAGTCCATCCCGGTGCCGGCGCGACGGCGTCCGGGCACGGGTGACGTCGTCACGGTACGGGGCGCCCGCGAGCACAACCTGCGCGACATCGACGTCTCGTTCCCGCTGGGCTGCCTGATCGCCGTGACCGGCGTGTCGGGCTCGGGCAAGTCGACCCTGGTCAACGACATCCTGCTGCGCTCGCTGGCCCAGCACCTGCACCGGGCCAAGGCCCTGCCCGGTCGCCACCGCAAGGTCGAGGGCATCGCCCATCTCGACAAGGTGGTCGACGTCGACCAGGCGCCGATCGGCCGGACGCCGCGGTCGAACCCGGCCACCTATACCGGCGTCTTCGACCACATCCGCAAGCTGTTCGCCCAGACGGCGGAGGCCAAGGTGCGCGGCTACCAGCCCGGGCGCTTCTCGTTCAACGTGCGCGGCGGCCGCTGTGAGGCCTGCGCGGGCGACGGGACGATCAAGATCGAGATGCACTTCCTCCCGGACGTCTACGTGCCGTGCGAGATCTGCCACGGCGCCCGCTACAACCGCGACACGCTCGAGATCACCTTCCGCGGCAAGACCGTCGCCGACGTGCTGGACATGTCGTGCGAGGAGGCGCTGAGCTTCTTCGAGCGCCAGCCGTCGATCGCCCGGCACATGCAGACCCTGGTCGACGTCGGCCTCGGCTACGTCCGCCTCGGGCAGCCGGCGCCCACACTCTCGGGCGGTGAGGCCCAGCGGGTGAAGCTGGCCAGCGAGCTGAGCCGGCGCCCGACCGGGCACACGTTCTACATCCTCGACGAACCCACGACCGGGCTGCACTTCGACGACACGCGGCGGCTGCTCGAGGTCCTGGGCCGGCTGGTGGACCAGGGGAACACCGTGGTCGTCATCGAGCACAACCTCGACGTGGTCAAGACGGCGGACTGGGTCATCGACCTCGGCCCCGAGGGCGGCAACAAGGGCGGCACGGTGATCGCCGAGGGCACCCCCGAGCACGTCGCCAAGACGGCAGGCAGCTACACCGGTGAGGTGCTCAAGCGCGTGCTGGGTCCGGCGAAGGCGTAGGCCGGCCCGGAGCGCCTACCGCGCCGGAGAGACGTGCGTCCGGGGTCGCTCGAGCGCGACGCCGTCGAGGAACAGGTCGACCTTCTCGTTGTAGAAGGCGATCAGCCCTGCGATGGGCAGCACCTCACGGGTGGGGAACGCGTAGGACCAGGCGACGTCGGGATGGACGCGGTCCCCGACGCCGCGCCGACCAGTAGCCGGTCGTGGTGCCCTTGTAGGGGCACGACGTGACCGTGTCCGACGGCTCCAGGTGGGTGAAGTCGACGTCGGTCCGGTTCAGGTAGTAGCGGGTCGGGAGGCCCGTCTCGAACACCATCACGGGTGAGGAGGACTCGGCCAGGACGATCCCCTTGGACTCCACGCGGAGGAGGCGGGTCGAGCGCACCGCGTCGACCCGCGTGTAGGGACTGCGTGGGTGGACGAAGACCTGCTCGTCCTCCTCGAACCAGGCGTCGAGCGCGGACCACTCGAAGCGGACCGTGTCGTCGAGGCCCTCCACCTTGGCTGCGCCGAGGACACGGGCGGCGTGGGGCCGGGTGGCACCCTCGACCCTGAGGCCGAAGTGCCGGGCGTCGCCGAGCGCCGTCTCCTCGGTGGTGCCCTCGTCCTGCAGCGCGCTCGCGTCGACGTCGGCCAGGGGGACGTAGTACTGGGGGAAGCCCGGCCGCTCCCACACGTAGCGGGCACCCGTCGTATCGAGCACCGTCTGGCCGGCGAGCACGGCTCGAATCCGGCGGGGGACCGGCTCGGTGTGGTTGGCGGGGACGGGCGGGGCGGGGTAGTCGTTCACGGCGATGCCTCCGGCAGATCGAGAACCGTTGGGTCGGACCCTACCGGTGCGCCTCCGGGACGCCTGCGCCGCGGCGGAGGCGGTTCTTGGCGCTCAAGTGATGGCGAGCATCCGCTCGAGCGCGACGCGGGCCCACCGGGCCGTCTCGGCACCGACGACGATCTGATTGCGCACCTCGCCCTGGACGAGGCCCTCGAGCACCCAGGCCAGGTGCTCCGGGTCGATGCGCGACATGGTCGAACAGGGGCAGACGAGTGGATCGAGGCAGACGACCGTCTTGTCCGGGGTCTCCTCGTCGAGCCGCTTGACCAGATGGATCTCGGTGGCGACCCCGATCACCGAGCCGGCCGGCGCGGCCGCCACGGCGCGGATGATGGCGTCCGTCGAGCCCGTGACGTCGCCCATCTCGACGACCTCGTGCGCGCACTCCGGGTGCACCATCACGATACCGCCGGGGTGCTCGGCACGGAACGCATCGACGTGCTCGGGCCGGAAGCGCTGGTGGACCGAGCAGTGCCCCTTCCACAGCAGCAGGGTGGACTCCTTCACCTCGCGGTCGGACAGGCCGCCGAGCTCCTGGCGCGGGTTCCAGACCCGCATGTCGTCGGCGCCGTAGCCGAGCTCGAAGCCGGTGTTGCGGCCGAGGTGCTGGTCGGGGAAGAACAGGACGCGCTCGCCCCGCTCGAGCGCCCAGGTGAGGACGGCCCGCGCGTTGGACGAGGTGCAGACGGCCCCGTCGTGGCGGCCCACGAAGGCCTTCAGTGCAGCAGCGGAGTTCATGTAGGTCACCGGGATCAAGGCGTTGACGTCGACGACCTGGGCCAGCTCGTCCCAGGCCTCCTCGACCTGGTCGATGTCGGCCATGTCGGCCATGGAGCAGCCGGCATTGAGGTCAGGGAGCAGCACCCGCTGGTGGTCACCCGTCAGCACGTCGGCCGACTCGGCCATGAAGTGGACGCCGCAGAAAACGATGAACTCGGCCTCGGACTGGTCGGCCGCCTGACGGGAGAGCCCGAACGAGTCGCCTCTGGCGTCGGCCCAGCGCATGACCTCGTCGCGCTGGTAGTGGTGACCGAGGATGAAGAGTCCCGAGCCGAGGGCCGCCTTGGCGGCACCGATCATGGCGTCGAGCTCGTCACCGCTCGCGGCCGTATACCGCTCTGGGAGCGGCGCCTGGAGCCTGAGCATGTTGTCTGCCCCCTTTGAGGGAGAGCATCGATCTGGCCGGCGGGGACAGCCTGGTCGCCCATCCGCGGGTATGTCGGCCTCGATGCGAGGTTGTACGCCGGATACCAGGCCGGCACGTCCAGTGTACCGCCGGCCGTCACCGGCTGCGCGAGAGTGGGTGTGATGCAGTATCGGCCCCCGACCGGCTCCATACCGGACGCCCCGGGCTCGTACCAGTTCTACGACGCCGAGGGGCGGGTCCTCTACGTCGGCAAGGCCAAGTCACTCCGTCACCGCCTGCCCAATTACTGGCAGGACTCCGCCAAGCTCCCGCCCCGCACGGCCCAGATGGTGGCCCAGGCCGACCATGTCGAGTGGGTGGTGGTCGACAGCGAGGTCGACGCCCTGATACTGGAGCACTCGCTCATTCAGGCGCACCTGCCCCGATACAACGTGCGGCTCAAGGACGACAAGAGCTACCCCTGGCTGGCCGTCACGCTCAACGAGGAATGGCCCCGCCCGGCGGTGGTGCGGGGGCGCAAGCGCAAGGGCGTCCGCTATTTCGGCCCCTACGGCAATGCCGGGGCCATCCGGGCGACGCTCGACCTCCTGGTGCGGAGCTTCCCGGTGCGCACCTGCTCGGACACGAAGTTCGCCCGGCACCAGCGGCTCGGTCGCCCCTGCCTGCTCTACGACATCGATCGCTGTTCCGGGCCCTGCGTGGGCGCGGTCGACCATGAGGCCTACGACGGCTACGTCACCGACCTCATGCGGTTCCTCTCGGGCGACACGGAGCCCGTGCTGGCCAGCCTGGAAGAGGCGATGCTGGCCGCATCCGAAGAGCTGCAGTTCGAGCGAGCGGCGCGCCTGCGTGACCGGATCGCGTCGGTGCACAAGGCGGCCGAGACCCAGCAGATGGTCTCCGACCGGGCGGAGGACTTCGACGTGGTCGGCCTGGCCGAGGACCCCCTCGAAGCGTCCGTGCAGATCTTCCGCGTCCGCCGTGGCCGCGTGGTCGGGCACCGCGGCTTCGTGGCCGAGAAGGTCGAGGACCTGTCCGGGCCCGACTTCATGGCGCTCGTCGTCGCACAGGTCTACGGCGCGGACGGGGCCGAGGTGCCCCGCCGGGTGCTCCTGCCCGAGGAGCCGGCTGACCACGCGCTCCTGGAGAGCTGGCTGCGCGTCGTCCGTGGTGGCCCGGTCGACATCGCCGTGCCGCTCCGCGGGGCCAAGCGGGCGCTGCAGGAGACGGTGACCCGGTCGGCGGGCGAGGACCTGGCCCGGCACCGGCTGCGGCGGGCGGCCGACCACAACGCGCGCTCCAAGGCGCTGACCGAGCTGCAGGGTGCGCTCGGACTGCGCGAAGCGCCGTTGCGGATCGAGTGCTACGACATGAGCCATCTGCAGGGGACCGACTACGTCGGCTCCATGGTGGTGTTCGAGGACGGCCTGGCCAAGCGGTCGGACTACCGGCGCTTCAAGGTCAAGTCGGTGCCGGGCAACGACGACTACGCCGCCATGGAGGAGGTGCTGATGCGCCGTCTCACCGCGCTGAAGGAGGCACCGGACGCGCCGGCGGACGGGCGGCCCCGTCGCTTCGCCTACAGGCCCAACCTACTGCTGGTCGACGGCGGCAAGGGCCAGCTCGGCGTGGCCGAGCGCGTGGTGCGTGCGCTGGGCCTCGAGGGTGAGATCGAGTTGGCGGCGCTCGCCAAGCAGTTCGAAGAGGTGTACCGGCCGGGATCCCCGGATCCGGTGCGCCTGCGCCGGGGATCCGACGCCCTGTACCTGCTGCAGCGACTGCGCGACGAAGCACACCGCTTCGCCATCACGTTCCACCGGGAGCGCCGGGCCAAACGGATGACGCGCAGCATCCTCGACGAGATCCCGGGTCTGGGACCGGTGCGCAAGGCGCGCCTGGTCAAGGAACTGGGTGGTGTGAATGCGGTACGGGGAGCCACCCTCGAACAGCTCCGGGCCCTCTCGTGGCTGCCCGACAGCGTCGCCCTCGCCGTCTACGACGGAGTACGCAAGGCTGGGGGGCGATGAGCGAATTCGTGGTGGTGACCGGCATGTCCGGGGCCGGTCGGTCGACGGCCGCGGCGGCGCTCGAGGACGTGGGCTGGTTCGTCATCGACAACCTGCCGGCGGGGTTGATCATGAAGATGGTCGAGATGGTGGACCGCCCCGGGTCGGGTATCGAGCGGGTGGCACTCGTGATCGGCAGGGGTGGCAGCAACACCGGCTCGGAGTACTTCGACGACCTGCCCCACGTGCTCGACGAGCTGCGCTCTACTCGCCGGCGCGTGCGCGTCGTCTTCCTCGATGCGCCCGACGACGTCCTGGTCCGGCGCTACGAAGGCACCCGGCGGCGACACCCCTTGGCGGCCCGGGGTGTCGAGGAGTCGATCGCCGACGAGCGCAAGTTGCTCGAGCCGGTGCGCGAGCGCGCCGACCTCCTGCTCGACACCGGCGACCTCAACTCGAACCAGCTGCGGACGCGCATCCTCGAGGCCTTCGGCGACGACGAGGCGCCGCACATGCAGACGTCGGTGATCTCGTTCGGCTACAAGCACGGCATCCCCCTCGACGTCGACCTGGTCTTCGACTGCCGCTTCCTGCCCAACCCGTTCTGGGTGGAGGAGCTGCGTCCCTACAGCGGTCTCGACGACCCGGTGCGGGACTACGTGATGCATCAGCCCGAGTCGGTCGGCTTCCTCGAGAAGGTGGACGCCCTGCTCGAGAGCATCCTGCCCGCCTTCGTGCGGGAGGGGAAGTCCTACCTCACCATCGCGATGGGCTGCACGGGCGGGCGGCACCGCTCCGTGGTGCTGGCCCACGCACTGGCGGAACGGCTGCGGGCGCACGGCCAACCCGTATCGGTCTTCCACCGGGACATCGACCGGTGAGCACCCCCAGGCCAGCGGTCGTGGCGATCGGCGGCGGGCACGGCACTGCCGTGACACTGCGGGCGGTGCGGCGCTATGCCGGCTCCGTGACGGGCATCGTCTCGGTGGCCGACGACGGCGGCAGCAGCGGGAGGTTGCGCGAGCTGCTGAACGTGGTGGCGCTGGGCGACATCCGCAAGTGCCTGGTGGCGCTGGCGGACGAGGACTCCGCGCTGGCCGGTGCCTTCGAACGACGTTTCGACGAGGGGGAGCTGGCCGGCCACGCCCTCGGGAACCTGATCCTGACGGGCCTGATCGACGTCACCGGGGATCTCGTCCTCGGCGTGCGCGAGGCGGCCCAGCTGCTGGGCGCGCACGGCGACGTCCTGCCGGCCACGTCCGAGCGCGTCGTCCTCAAGGCCGAGTCCGCCCAGGGCACCGTCGCCGGGCAGGTGGCGGTCATGGGGACGAACGACATCCGGACGGTCTCACTCGTCCCGGGGGACGCGCAGCCGCCACCCCTGGCCGTGGAGCGGATCGCGCAGGCGGATCAGATCGTGATCGGCCCCGGGTCGTTGTTCACCAGCGTGCTGGCCGCCGTGGCGGTGAGAGGCATCGCCGAGGCGGTGGCCGCGTCGGCGGCCCAGGTCGTCTACGTCTGCAACCTGCGACCCCAGGTGCCCGAGACCCGGGGCTACGACGTGGCGGCCCATGTGGCGGCCCTGGCCAGGCACGATGTCTCGGTCGACCTGGTGCTATGTGACAGCATCCAGGGCATGAGCATCGGCGCGACGGATGTGCCGGTACGCGACGTTCCCCTGACGGGCGAGAACACGCTGGTCCACAGCCCGGCCAAACTGGCGCAGGCACTGTCGGGTCTGCTGGCATAGGTCGCCCGGTAACCAAGAGGAAGGGACGAGATGACGGTGCGGGTCGGTATCAATGGCTTCGGTCGCATCGGCCGCAATTTCCTGCGGGCGATCCTGGCCAGCGGCGCCGACGTCGAGGTGGTCGGCGTGAACGACCTGACGTCCGCAGAGACGCTCGCGCATCTCCTCCGCTACGACTCCACCCAGGGCCGCCTGCCCGTGCCGGTGGACGTGGAGGGCAGCGACCTCGTGGTCGGGGAGCAGCGCATCCGGGTGCTGACCGAGCGCGAGCCCGAGCAACTGCCGTGGGACAAGCTCGGCGCCGACGTCGTGATCGAGTCCACCGGACGCTTCACGAGCCGGGCCGACGCCGCGGGGCACGTGGGCGGATCGGTCAAGCGCGTCATCATCTCGGGGCCGTCCGCAGATGCCGACGCCACGTTCGTGATCGGCGTGAACGACGACGAGTTCGACCCGGCCACTCACGTCGTGGTGTCCAACGCCTCGTGCACGACGAACTGCTTCGTGCCGATGGTCAAGGTGATCGACGACACCTTCGACATCGTGAGCGGGCTGATGACGACCGTGCACGCCTACACGAACGACCAGAACCTGCTGGACCTGACGCACAAGGATCCGCGGCGAGCCCGTGGGGCCGCCGTGAACATCGTGCCGACCACGACCGGTGCGGCCAAGGCCACCAGCCTGGTGCTCGAGTCGATGAAGGGCCGCCTGGACGGGATCTCGCTCCGGGTACCCCTGCCCGTCGGCTCCATCACCGACTTCACGGCCGTCGTCAAGGGCAACCCGTCCGTGGCCGAGGTCAACGGCGCATTCGCCGAGGCGGCGGCCAAGCCCCCGCTCGACCGCGTGCTGGACTACACGGAGGACCCGATCGTCTCGAGCGACATCGTGGGTTCGCCCGTGTCGTGCACGTTCGACGCCGGGCTGACCATGACCATGCCGATCAGCGACGCGCTGTCGCTGGTCAAGGTGAACGGCTGGTACGACAACGAGTGGGGCTACTCCAACCGCCTCGTCGACCTCGCCGTCCTGGTCGGCGGCTGACCCGATGGACCCCCTGCGCGGCATCCCGCTCCTCGAGGACCTCCCCGACCTCGACGGGAAGCGCGTGCTGGTCCGGGTCGACTTCAACGTTCCCCTGCACATCGGCGTGCGCGGCGGGGCCACGGTGGCCGACGACTTCCGGATCACCGCCGCGCTGCCGACGCTGCACCGGCTGCTCGAGGAGGGCGCCGACGTGGTGGCGTGCTCGCATCTCGGCCGGCCGGCGGGCGCACCCGACCCGCGTTGGCAGATGGACCCCGTGCGCGAGCGGCTGGAGGTGCTGTGCCCAGGGGTCGGGCTGACCGACAACCTGCGTTTCGACCCGGGCGAGAAGGCCAACGACCCTGCCTTCGTCCAGCGGCTCATTCAGGGCTTCGACGCCTACGTCGACGAGGCCTTCGGCGCCGCGCACCGCGCGCACGCCTCCATCGTGGGGCCGCCGCAGTTCCTGCCCAGTGCGGCGGGACTGCGTTTCGCCAAGGAGGTGGAGGTGCTCGGGGGGATCTTGGAGCACCCGGCGCGCCCGTTCGTGGCCATCGTGGGGGGCGCCAAGCTGGCGGACAAGCTCGAGGTCCTCAAGGTCCTCGCCACCAAGGTGGACACCCTGGTGGTCGGCGGCGGCATGGCGTTCACGTTCCTGGCCGCCCAGGGGCACCAGGTGGGCTCCTCGCTGTTCGACGCGGATCACCTGGCCGACTGCCGGGACCTGCTGGAGTCGGGTGTGCGCATCGTGCTGCCGACGGACACCCGGGCGCTGGAGCCCGGCGGGACGTTCGGGCCGCCCTCGGGGGGCCACGGCCCGCGGGGAAGCGTCAAAGTGATTGAGGGTGACCTGCCTGACGGCTGGACGGGGTTGGACATCGGACCCGACACGGCGGCCGCCTTCGCCCAGGAGGTGGCGACTGCGGGGACGGTGTTGTGGAACGGCCCGCTGGGCGCCTTCGAGGACCACCGTTTCGCCGAGGGCACCCGCATCGTGGCCGAGGCCGTCGCTCACTGCCCCGGTTTCTCGGTGGTGGGCGGCGGCGACAGCGCCAGCGCGCTCGACGAATTGGGGCTGTCGGACAAGATCGGCTACCTCTCGACAGGCGGGGGAGCATCGCTGTCCTTCATTGAGTTGGAAGGGCACCTGCCGGGCATCGACGCCCTGCGCGGGGCGCCCAACGCACCCCGGGAGTGACCCCGCGCCGCCCGCTGGTCAGCGGGAACTGGAAGATGCACCACGATCACATCGAGGCGCTGCACACCGTGCGTGATCTCGGCCTCCGGCTCAAGCCCGAGGACGTCGCCCGCGTCGACGTGTCCGTCCATCCTCCCTTCACCGACTTGCGCACCGTGCAGACACTGGTGGAGAAGGAGCACATCCCGCTCGCTCTCGGGGCGCAGCACTGTTCCGACGAGGACGCCGGCGCACGCACCGGTGAAGTCAGCCCGCGCATGCTGGCCCGCCTGGCGACGGCCTACGTGATCGTGGGGCACTCGGAACGCCGGCAGCTCTTCGGCATGGACGACGCCACGGTGGCGGCGACGCTCCGCGCCGTCCTGCGCAACGGCATGACGCCGCTGGTCTGCGTGGGGGAGAGTGAGGAGCAACGCGAGCGGGGGCAGACCGAGAGCGTCCTCGAGGAGCAGGTGCTGGCCGCACTGTCGGGCCTCGCCGCCGACGTGGTGGGGGCCCTGGTGATCGCCTACGAGCCGATCTGGGCGATCGGGACGGGCCAGGCGGCCACCGCGGTCGATGCCGAGGACGCCTGCGTCTTCATACGCTCCCTGGTGGCCAAGCTGGGCGGTGAGGAGGCGGCGGCCGGGGTGCGGATCCAGTACGGGGGGTCGGTCAACGCCGAGAACGCCGGTGACTTCATGGCCGAACCGGACGTGGACGGCCTCCTGGTGGGCGGGGCCAGCCTGGAGGCCGCCAGCTTTACCGACGTCATCCGGGCCACCGCCGCCTGCTACCGTTCCTAGGCCGATCAGGGCGAAATTTCGGCCACGAGTTCGAGTTGGAGGCTCCTCCGTGCTGGCAACCTTGTCCGCAGTCACCTGGGTGTACATCGTCATTGAGGTGCTCTCAGCACTCGGGCTGATCTTCCTGATCCTGATGCACAGCGGGAAGGGCGGCGGCCTGTCCGACATGTTCGGCGGCAGCGTGGGAGCAGCGGCACAAGGCTCGACGGTGGTGGAGCGGAACCTCGACCGGATCACCGTGACGGTCGCCATCATCTTCGCCTTCACGACGGTCACGCTGGATCTCCGGCTGCAGTGACGGGCCGGGGCCGACGCCCCCGGCGTGGTGGTCGGCTGGTCGGGATGCTCGGAGCACTCGCCGTGCTCGCCACGGCGTGTGGCGGCAACGGCGGCGGGGGGACCACGGTCACCTACATCGGCGTGGCGGGCGGGGCCATCTCGTTCGGGATGACCGAGAGCCCGACCGGTTGCAACCCCAACACGCTGGCGGGTGACACGCCGGGCACGCAGACGGTCCTGGCCGGGGTGCTACCCAGCCCCTTCGTCCCGAACGCGGTGAATGCGGCCGGACAACCCACGGCCAACTCGGAGCTGATCGAGTCCGCCGAGCCGCTCAGCATCAATCCCCAGACGATCGTCTACACCTTGAATCCCAAGGCGGTCTGGTCCGACGGCGTCCCGATCACGGCGGCGGACTTCAAGTACGCCTGGGAGGAGCAGCGGGGCGACCCGGTCGTGTCGTCGCCCGACGCGGCGAGCATTGCGGGCTACCGCGACATTGCGTCGGTCGTCGGTTCCAACGGGGGCCACACGGTCACGGTGAAATTCAAGACCACCTTCGCCGACTGGCAGATGCTCTTCGCCAACCTCGTCCCGGCGCATGTGATGGAGAAGGTGGGGTGGAGTCCGAGCTGCAGCACCGTGGACCCGGCCATCGACCTGTCGGGCGGTCCGTTCAAGATCGCCTCGGTGTCGGCACAGACGGTCGAGCTGGTCCAGAACCCGAGATGGTGGGGCACCCCGGCCAACGCGCGCTCCATCACGGTGCACATCGCGTCATCCACCGCTCAGCTCGGCCAGTGGATGTCCTCGGGCTACGTCCAGGTGGCCCAGCCCACGACCGCAGACAGCGCGTTCCTCACCCAGATGACGGGGTTGCCCGGCGCACAGAGCGAGGTCGACACCTCGGCGACGCTGCTGCAGCTCGACATGGCGAGCTCACTCGAGTCCCGGCTGTCGCCCGACCTCCGGGTGGCCATCGGCCTCCTGATCAATCGCCAGGACCTGGTGAACCAGCAGGCGAGTTGGGCGGTGCCGGGGTTGCAGGTGGCGAACAGCCACGTCTACGTGCAGGGCCAACCGAACTACAAGCCTTCCACACCGTCCTCGCCGACGACGTCGATCCCGGCCCCGACGTCGTCGACCTCGTCGACGGTCATCGGTGCGGGCGGCAGCGTGAACTTCCCGGTGACTCCGGTGCCCGACCAGGCGGCCGCGCTGATTCAGGCGTCGGGGTTGGTCCGCACGCCGGCCGACCCGTACTACCACTCGGCGTTCGGGGTGCCGTTCAGCCTGCACATGGTGTACGACCAGAGCGATCCGTGGGCGGCGGCGGCGGCACCGGTGATCCACGCGGAGCTGCTGGCCGCGGGTCTGGACAACACGCTGTACCCGGTCACGAGCGCGCGGGAGGCCGGTCAGGTCCTCGCCGTCGGCTTTGCCGACCTGTCGCTCCTGCCGGTGACGTTCACTCCTTACCTGAGTCAGACGCTGTCCTGGTACACGACGTTGCTCGGTCCGCCGGGTAAGAACGGATCGGAGGACTGGACCAATTATTCGAACAGCCAGTTCGACCAGCTGGTCCAGACGGCGTCCCAGCAGCTCAACCCGAATACGGCGGCCGGCTACTACTCGCAGGCGGACACGAACCTTTGGGACGAGATGGTCTCGCTGCCGCTCTTCGCCGAGCCGACGGTCCTTGCGTGGAGCCGCACGATCGGTGGGGTCACCGCCACACCCCGCAGCGACGCGCTGCTCTGGTTCGCCCAGTTGTGGGCCGTCCGGGTGCCTCAATCGACCAGCAACACGACGCCCTCGCTGCCGGGGCAATAGCCGGACCCGGCGCCGCTCCAGGTCCGCCGCGGCGCCGGCGGTGGGGCCGTCCTCACGCGCTACGATCTCCGGACGCTGCTTTCCAGTTGTCAGCCCGTCGGAGTGGCGGAATAGGCAGACGCGCCAGCTTGAGGGGCTGGTGCCCGCAAGGGCGTGGGGGTTCAAGTCCCCCCTCCGACACGATCAAAACCCGACTCCTTCATGCCGACCTCCTGGTAGCGGATGTGCAGCGGAGGCGCTCCGTGCACTTTCACGTCGAGGTAATCCGGTAACACCGAAATCTCCTCGATGAACTCGTCGATCAGGACGCGTCGCTCGACCTCCGTCGCGGCGTTCCACGTCTTGTCGACATCGAGGGTGGCGAGGATGCGTGCGACCGCGTCAAAGTGCTGTGCGACGTCGTCCGAACGCACCACCTCGACGCGTGCATCGTCAACCTCACGCTGTGCCTCACGGAGAGCTACGGACAGGCGTGCCTCCTCCTCGGCGAACAGGTCGGCTCCGATGTTGTCGGCGTAGTACAGGCGCAGCAGCTTGCGGCGTTGGGACACCAGCTCCTCGACACCGTGACGGGAACGCCGAGTGCGGGGCCCTCCGCCGGCCTTGGGGGCCGGCGTTCGGGCCCTCTCGAGTTCCTTCCGGATGGCGGCCTGCAGTTCGGTGTCGTCGCCGATGAGCCGCAGTCCCAACACGGCGGCCCGCAGCAGCCCGACGTTGGTCCGGCGGGGCTGGGCGCAGCCTTGGCCCCGGTGGTGGCAGCGGTAGAGCCTTTGGCCCTTGCCGTTCTGGTCGAGGGCCATCAGGCGCTGACAGAGTCCGCAGCGGACCCGGCCCGACAACAGATCGGTACCACGGGCCCTCCCCTTGACCCGGCCCCGGTGGGTGGCGGCGAACTGCTCAGGGGTGATGATCGCCTCGTGTCGTCCCGGGAACCACTCGCCGTTCAT
>CAWELJ010000011.1:0-278491 GCA_963809825.1 uncultured Acidimicrobiaceae bacterium
AGGCGGCGGGCGGAATCGAACCGCCGTACGGGGCTTTGCAGGCCCCTGCCTAAACCACTCGGCCACGCCGCCGCGTACGAACACGAACGGGCGGCCAGCCTAACGGCCGGCGTCACCTCGCCCCGGAACTGCCTCCCCCCGACGCCTAGCGCCTGAGGCGGGACACCAGCCAGAACACCCCGGCGATCAGGGCGATGATGACCCCGATCTTCACGAAGAACCAGATGATGCCAAGCAGGCTGCTCAGGATCCAAAAAGCGACGATCACCCCGACCACCCCGACCGCCGTCATGGCGACGGCGTGCGAGAAGGTCATGGGCTTCTTGCCTTCCCTACTGGTCACGTCTTTGCTCACAGACCCAATGCTACGTTCCGGCCATGCCGCCTGAAGCGTCACTGCGGGAACGACGCAGCAGGCTGCTGGCCGAGCCCGGCCTCATGGGCGAGGAGTTCTGCCGGCGCTACGCCGACGAGGCCGACGCCTGGCTCTCCGAGCTGGCCGATCGGGCGGGCGGCGACAACGGACGCCACCTGGCCCTCGTGGCCGTCGGCGGGTACGGGCGGCGGTCCTTGTGCCCCTACAGCGACCTCGATGTGGTGCTGGTCCACGACGGGCGACGCGACATCGGCTCCGTGGCCGACGGCATCTGGTACCCCGTGTGGGACGAGGGCGTGCACCTCGACCACTCGGTGCGCCGGCCCGCCGAGGTGCTGAGTGCGGCCGCCGAGGACGTGCGCGTCGCGCTCGGGCTTCTCGACGGGCGACGGGTCTGGGGCGAGCCCAAGGTGGCCGAGGCGGTCCTGGAGAAGGCGCGCACCGCCTGGAGGGAGAAGCTCGGCACCAGGTACCTGCCGGTGCTCGAGGTGCAGATGGCCGAGCGCCGTACCACTGCGGGTGACGTCGCCTTCCTCCTCGAGCCCGACCTGAAGGAGAGCCATGGCGGCCTGCGCGACGTCAGCGTGTTGCGCGCCATCTCGGCCTACGCGCCGCTGTTGGCCGAGTACGCCGACCTGGTGTCGATCGACGAGTCGGCGTCGCTCCTCACCACCATTCGGGTCGAGCTGCACCGCATGGCCCAACGCGAGCACGACAAGCTCCTCCTGCAGGACCAGGACCACGTGGCGTCGGCGCTCGGTTTCCCCGACGCCGACGAGCTCATGCTCGCCGTCTCGACGGCCGGCCGCCAGATCGCCTGGGTGAGCGACGACGTCTGGCGCCGGCGCCGGCTGTGGGATCCCACGCCGCCACCGAAGCGCCGCTTCCGCCGCGGTACGCCCGACACGCGCCCCGTCCCGGCGCCCGATCTCGGCCCCGACATGGTGGAGATCGACGGCGAGATCGCACTCACGCCGCCCGCGCCCGTGTCCGACGATGCCTCGCTGCCGCTGCGCCTGGCCGCCACTGCCGCCGCCCACGACCGGCCCATCGCCAAGGGCTCGTTGCACCGGCTGGCCGATCGCATGCCCCCTCCCGGTGACCCGTGGACGGGCAAGACCCGGGAGGCGCTCGTCGCGCTGCTCGGGCTCGGACGGCCCGCCATCGACAAGATCGAGTCTCTCGACCAGCACGGCCTCCTGGTGCGGCTCATCCCGGAGTGGTCCGCCGTGCGCAACAAGCCCCAGCGCAACGCGTACCACACCTACACCGTCGACCGGCATCTGCTGGAGGCCGCGGCGCTGGCGGCCGAACTCACCGGCACGGTCGAGCGACCGGACCTGCTCCTCGTGGGCACGCTCCTGCACGACATCGGCAAGGGGTTCCCGGGCGACCACACCGCCGTCGGCATTGAGGTCGTCCGGCGTATCACGACGCGCATGGGATACGCGCCCGCCGACGTCGAGGTGCTGGTGGACATGGTGCGCCACCATCTCCTCCTCCCCGACGCGGCGACCCGGCGCGACCTCGACGACCCCACCACCATCGCCCGTGTGGCCGGTGCCGCCGGCAATCGGGTCACCCTGCACCTCCTGGCGGCCCTGACTGAGGCGGACAGCCGGGCCACGGGTCCCTCGGCGTGGGGGCCCTGGAAGGCGGGGCTGGTCGCCGACCTCGTCGCGCGGACCGACCGCGTGCTGCAGGGCGAGACCGCGCCGGCGGGACCGGACCCGATCCTGGCGGCCCACCGGGACTTGATCCGAGAAGTGCGCCAGGCCGGGCTGCCGTCGGTCTCGCTGCAGCCCCCACAGGTCATCGTGGCGGCACCGGACCGCCGTGGCCTCTTCTCCTCGGTGGCGGGGGCGCTCGCCCTCAACGGCATGGACGTCCGCGCCGCCAACGTCAGCGGGGAGGACGGCGTCGCGGTCGAGGTGTTCACGGTCGAAGTAGCCCGGGGGACTTGGCCCGACACGGCCAAGCTGCGTGAAGACCTGGCCGCCGTGCTCTCCGACCGTCTGTCGATCGGCGAGCTCCTGTCCGAACGCGAGCGGGTGTACCCCCGGCGCCGGGGCTCCGCCGCCCATCTCACCGGCAGCGACGTGAGCGTCGACAACGAGGCCTCCGAGACCGCCACCGTCCTGGAGGTGCGGGCCCCCGACCAGATCGGGCTGCTGCACCGGATCACCCGGGCCCTCTTCGAATCGGACCTCGACGTGGTGTCGGCCCGGGTGTCGACTTTGGGCGAAATGGTGGTCGACGCCTTCTACGTCCGCGAGCCCGACGGGTCCAAGGTCACCGACGAGAGCCGGATTTCAGGCATCGTTGAAGCAATCGGGTCCGAGATCCGTCTCTAGACCGCTGCCCGGTCCCGGTAGAATCCCTGCTGCAATGTCCGGAGACCACGTCAGGAGTCGGAGGGGCCCGCGCCTGTGGGTGATCCTCACCGTGTGCCTGGCGGTGCTCGTCATCGCCGGCGGCGGCTTCCTCGTCGTCGAGAACGGGCGCGCCAACCAGGCCGCGGCCACCCCGACCGCGCCACCGGTCGCCCTCACCGTGACCGCCGCCACCCCGACGGGGACGAACGTGGCGGCCGGATCGACCATCTCGGTGCAGTTCTCGACCGACCTCGCTCCCGGCAGCCCGATGCCGACCCTGAGCCCGGCCGTCCCGGGTTCCTGGGCCGTGCTCTCCCCGTCGCTGCTGCAGTTCCAGGCGACCGGGCCGCTCGTGCCCGGTGCCACCGAGACCATCACCGTCCCGGGTGGACCCGCCGGCGCGGTCAGCTCCGAGGGCCGGCACCTCGCACAGACGTTCACGTCCCAGTTCACCGTTGCGCCGGGATCGACGCTGCGCCTCCAGCAGTTGCTGGCCGAGTTGGGCTACCTGCCCCTCACCTTCACGCCGGCGACGCCTCTGACGTCCCCGACGCAGGAGGGCAACGACCAGGTGGGGTCGTTCTCCTGGCGCTGGCCCGACCAACCGCTGGCGTTGCTCACGCTCTGGACGCCGGGGACGAACAACGTCGTCACACAGGGAGCCGTGATGAACTTCGAGTCCCAGAACGGCCTGAAGACGGACGGGCTCGCCGGACCGCAGGTGTGGACGGACCTCCTCGCTGACGTGCAGAGCGGCCACGGGAACGCGCTCCCGTGGGACTACGTGCTGGTGAACCAGTCGGTTCCCGAGTCGGCCACCGTCTACAAGGACGGCGCCGCCGCCTACAGCACCCCGGTGAACACTGGAGTTGCAGGAGCGCCGACCGAGAACGGCACCTGGCCTGTCTTCGCGCGCTACACCGTGACCACCATGAGCGGCACCAACCCCGACGGCTCCCACTACGTCGACCCCGGGATCCCGTGGGTCAGCTACTTCCACGGCGGCGATGCCCTCCATGGCTTCGTGCGGGGCTCCTACGGCACCCCCCAGAGCGACGGCTGCGTCGAGATGCCGATCTCGAACGCTCAGGTGGTCTTCCCCCTCACTCCGCTCGGAACCCTGGTCACCGTCACGGCCTAGCCCGGGCGAACGGGGCGGGGTGCCCCGCCGCTCTAATCTCTCCCCCGAATGTCACCTCTGCGCAGGGTCGTCGACATCCTCGGGCGGGTCCTCATCGGGGCCGGCGTCGTGCTGCTCCTGTTCACGGCGTACCAGATCTGGGGCACCTCCATTCAGGAGTCGCGGACCCAGGCCGGGCTGCGCACGCAGCTCCAACAGGAATCGAACAGCCAGCTCATCCGCCACGCCCTCGCGGAGGAGGCGGCACTGAACCGGTTGCCGACCGGGCCACCGGAGAACGCGCCCCGCACGAAGGCCCCGCCCGAGGGCGACCCCGTCGGCTACATCCGGATCCCCAGGATCGGCATCAACCAGGTCGTCGTCGAGGGCACGGACACCCCCGACCTGCGCAAGGGCCCCGGCCACTACACCGGGACGCCGCTGCCCGGACAGGGGGGCAACGTTGCCGTCGCCGGGCACCGCACCACCTACGGTCACCCCTTCTACAACCTCGACTCCGTGAAGATCGGTGATCCGATCGTGCTCACCACGCTGCAGGGCATCTTCGTCTACGACGCGACGAAGTCATTCGTGGTGTCGCCCAGCAACACCAATGTGATCCAGAACGTCTTCGCCAACATCCTGACCCTCACCACGTGCAACCCGCGCTTCAGTGCCTCGACGCGCCTCATCGTCCAGGGCAAGCTGGTCCATTCCCAGCTCTTCCCCAACTCGGGCCTGCGCACGGCGAGCTTGCACGCGGATCCGCAGAGCGGGGACCTGGCCGGGAACTCCGACGTCCAGTTGACCGACACCCTGTTCTGGGGCTTCGTCGCCGTGGTGGTCGGCGGGGCTATCCTCTACCTCGCCCACCGCTACCGCGGACGGCGCTGGGTCATTTACGGGGTCGGGGTGGTCGGGATGCTGATCCTGCTCTGGTTCTTCTTCGGCGCCATCAGCCCGCTTCTCCCAGCCAGCTTCTGACCCCGTGCTCGTCGAGCAACCGCTGGCCGACCATTTCCGGGCCTTCGCCACGGTGGTCGAGCGCGACGGCGGCACGACGTACCCCGCCATCAGCCGGGCCGTGGCCGACAACGACGAACTGCTCTCACTCCTCGACGGCGCCCCACTGCCCCAGCGCCGGCCCCTCCTCCTGCTGGCAGCGGTGCACTTCTTGCTGCTCTCCGGCGCCGAGCACCCGCTGGCCACCCACTACGACACCGTGGCCGCCGTGCGCGGCACCCCCTACCACCCGTCGGGTGATCCCGCGACCGCCTTCGCCGACTTCTGCCACGAGTACCGCGGCGCGCTGGAGGGCCTGATCGCCACGCGGGCGACACAGACCAACGAGGTCGGTCGCTGCACGGCCCTCCTGCCCGGGCTCTGCCACGTCGCCGCGCAGTACGGCTGGCGGGAGCCCCTGTCCCTGCTCGACCTGGGAACCTCGGCCGGTCTCAACCTGCTCTTCGACGACTACGCCTACGCCTACCGGGCCGCCGAGGGCGACGCCACGCGCACGGCGGGGGTCGCGGGTTCGCCGGTCGCCCTCGAGTGCATCGCCCGCGACGACCTCGAGCAGCTGCCCGAGCTCCGCCTGCCCGACATGGCGGCGCGCGTCGGCCTCGACCTCTCCCCGCTCGACCCGCGCACCGACGACGCCTGCCTGTGGCTGCTGGCCTGCCAGTGGCCCGACAACCCGGCGCGCTTCGGGCGACTGCGCGCCGCACTGGCCAACGTGCGCACGGCCGCGGCGCCCCCACGCTTGGAGCGCGGCGACATGGTGACCGACCTGCCGCGGATCGCGGCCACCATCCCCGGTGACGGCCCCCTGGTCGTGTTCCACTCCTGGGTGGCCGCCTATCTCGACGAGATGCAGCAGCGCACGCTGGCCGACGAGGTGCGCGCGCTCGGCGGGTCGCGGCCGGTGCACCACCTCTACTGCGAGTCACCCTTCGAGACGCCCGGCCTGCCCACGCCGCCGCCCCCCGTCCCCCGCGAAGGTCCCGACCTCGCCACGGCACTGGTCCACATCGGCCCCGACGGCGCCCCGCCGCTCCGCCTGGCGGACACCCATCCCCACGGGTACTGGATCCGCTGGTGGCCCGCTACTCGTCCGGCCCCCACGGCGCGTCGCGCCGGGCCGGCACCTGCACGCCGTCCTCGGTGACCATGCCGACCGAGCCCACGGCGGCCCGGCCGAAGCGGGTCCGGATCGCATCGACCGCCGCGGTCACGTCGTGCCAGGACTGCTCGTGCGCCGTCGCGCTCTGATTCTCGGCCGTGAGGCCGTCCCCGAGCTCGAAGGACAACTGGTCCGCCCCACCGGCGCCCAGCCCCGAGGCACTGACGCCGAGCAGGCGGATCCCCTCGCCCGGGTCGACCCCGGCCAGCAGCGCGGCGGCCACCTGCCCGATGGCCCCGCCGGTCGCAATGGGGCGCCCGAGCGTGTGCGAGCGGGTCACGAGCGAGAGGTCCTTGAACTTGACCTTCACCGTCACGGTGCGGGCGGCGGTCGAGGCACCCCGCAGCATGGTGGCCACGGACTCGGCCATCCGCAGCACGTGGCGCTCCAGTTCGTGCGGGTCGACCAGGTCCTGACTGAACGTCTCCTCGTGGCCGATCGACTTGCTGGGCCGGTTCGGGTTGACGGGGTCCGGATCGACGCCGCGGGCGAGCGCCGCGAGATGGGCCCCACTGGCCTTCCCGAGCCGGCGCACCACGGTGTCGACCGGGAGGGCGGCCAGGTCGCCGACGGTGCGCACGCCGAGGTCGTGGAGGCGCTTCGCCGTCGCCGGGCCGACGCCCCACAGCGCCTCGACGTCGTGGTCGTGCAAGAAGTCGAGCTCGACGTCGGCCTCGACGAGGTACACGCCGGGGCCGGGCGAGAGCCCGGTCCGGCTGGCCCGCGGCTTGGCCGCACGGGAGGCGAGCTTGGCGATCATCTTGGATCGACCGATGCCGACCGCGCAGCCGAGTCCGAGCTCGTCGCCCACCCGGCGGCGCAGATCGTGGGCGATCCGGTCTGGTGGGCCGAGGAGCCGCAGCGCTCCCGCCACGTCCATGAAGGCCTCGTCGAGGCCGATCGGCTCCACCATCGGCGTGATGTCGTGCAGGATCTTGTGCAGTTGACCGCTCACCTCTGCGTAGCGACCGTGGCGCCCCGACAAGAAGACGGCCTCGGGACACAGCTGGCGGGCCCGCACGGACGGCATGGCCGAATGCACGCCGTAGGCACGGGCCTCGTACGTGCACGACGCGACGACCCCGCGCGCGCCCGCCCCGCCCACGATGACGGGCTTCCCGGCGAGGGAGGGATCGTCGAGCACCTCGACCGACGCGAAGAACGCGTCCATGTCGACGTGGAGGATGGTGGGGAGGGGTGGCCGCTCAGGCACCGAGGGTCAACCGGCGGAAACCCTCGGCGTAGGCGACGCCGGCCCTCCGGCCCTCCTCGGCCGCACGCCGCCGGACCGCCTCTCCGGCCCAACCGCTCTGGCCGGCGAACTGGGTCCGGTGGCACTCGACGGCTGCCGCCTTGGCCTCCATCGTGTCGGTGACGTCGACCCACACGTCCGGCTCGAGCGTGCCCGAGAGCAGCACGGTCGACACCTGGTGAGCCGGCCCGGCGTCGGGGAAGTAGTGCGGGAGGGCCGAGGCGGGGGCAACGGCGTCGAGCAGTGCGGCGCCGGCGATGCGATGGTCGCGATGGTTGAAGTAGTCCTGGCCGAAGAACACCGCCGTGGGGTCGTGCCCGCACACCACGTCGGGACGCAGCGCCCGCACGCGGGCCACGAGAGTCCGGCGGAACTCCGCGGAGTCGGCGAGCTCGCCGTCGGGGAAGCCGAGATTGTCGACGCTCGAGAGCCCGATCAGCGCGGAGGAGGCCTCGAGCTCGGCGGCGCGCTCGGCCGCCAGCTGGGCGGGCACCACGTCGGGGTCGGTCGTCCCCTTCCCGCCGTCGGTGCACACGACGAGGTGGACCGCACTGCCCGCCTTGGACCACCGGGCCAGGGACCCGCCACAACCCACGTCGGCGTCGTCGGGATGGGCGTAGACGGCCAGGACGACGCCGGGCGTCTCGTCCATCACTTGCGCTTCGGCTCCGTCGTCTTGGTCAGCAGGCCGGCCTCACGTTGGAAGTCACCGGCCTCCTCGAAACCCTTGTAGACGCTGGCGAAGCGGAGGTACGCCACGTCGTCGAGGCCCTGCAGGCGCTCGAGCACGGCCACGCCCACCTGCTGGCTCGTCGGCTCGCTCGTCTCCGCCCGCAGGGCGTCCTCCACGCCCTGCGCCAACTCTTCCATCTGGGCGTCGGTCACCGGCCGGTTCTTGCAGGCCGCCCGGACGCCTTCGACCACCTTGGCCCGGTCGAAGGGCTCCCGCAGGCCGCTGCGCTTGACGACCCACAGCGGGACGTCTTCGACCCGCTCGAAGGTGGTGAACCGGCGGCTGCAGCCCAGGCACTCGCGGCGGCGTCGGATGGCACCCCCGTCCTCGGCCTGCCGCGAGTCCACGACGCGGTCGTCATCGACACCGCACCATGGACAACGCACACCGCCGACGATAGTCAGGGAATGAAGACGTGCTCCCCTGGCACGACGACCGTCGAGCCGACCTCGCGGGTCAACTGCTCGGTCAGCGAGACGGCACGCGCGGGGTCCGCCCGGGTGGCGATGGACGCCAGGGTGTCGCCCGGCTCGACGATGTACTGCTGTCCGGGCGCGGGCGCGGCCTGGGCCAGGGTGCTCCCGCCCAGGGTCCGGACGGGCAGCGCCAACAGGACGAGCAGGCCGACGACGACGGTGGCCAGGACCACCCGGCGGCGGCGCACCCGGGGGGAAGGTGCGGTCCGCGCCGGCTGGTCCGGCAAGGCGTACAGCCGGGGGCGGTACGCCTCGAATTCGAGCTCAAATGCGACCGTCATGGCGTCTCCCTGTCCGAACACCTGTTCGCTTCCTGCTCATTGGAACACGAACACCTGTTCGCTGTCAAGCTCCCGGCGCGAACAGCTGTTCGTACGCTCGGGCCCACCCTACGAAGGGGGTGTGACAGCCCCGGCGCCGGGCCGGCGACGAACAGATGTTTGCCTTGGCCCGGCGACTTGGCTATCTTGGTCATTCACGAACGGATGTTCGCCCCCGGCGAGGGGCCCGGCGGAACGGCCGGGTGAGCACCACGGGCACCACGCAGATGACGAACCCGACATGACGAGAAGGAGACGCCGATGGCCGAGGTCCTGAGCGGGAAGCGGCTGCAGATCCTGAATTTCATCGCCGACTGCCAGCGCGAGCGGGGCTACCCGCCCTCGGTGCGCGAGATCGGCGAGGCGGTCGGGCTGGCCTCGTCGGCGACGGTCCACAACCACCTCGCCGTGCTCCAGCGCGAGGGCTACCTGTCGCGGGACCCCAGCAAGCCCCGCGCCATTCAGGTCCACTTCGACCCCGACACGACCTCGCGGCTCAGCGTGTCGGCCGTGCACAACGTCCCCCTCGTCGGCGACGTCGCCGCCGGCACGGGCGTCATGGCCGAGGAGAACGTGGAGGAGCTGCTCCCCATGCCCGCCCAGTTCACCGGCAACGGGCCCTCGTTCATGCTGCGCGTGCGCGGGGACTCCATGATCGAGGCCGGGATCTACGACGGCGACTACGTGGTGGTGCGCCAGCAGCCCGAGGCGGACAACGGCGACGTCGTGGTGGCCGGCATCCCCGACGGGGAGGCGACCGTCAAGACGTTCAGCCGCAAGAACGGGCGCGTTGTGCTCACGCCGGCTAACGCCGCCTACGAGCCCATGGTCTTCGACGGGCCCGACGAGGTGACCATCTTCGGCAAGGTGGTCACGGTCGTGCGCCAGCTCAACTGATCATCCGTAGCCCCGGTCGCGGCCCGGGGCTACTTCAAGAGGCGTGACAGGCGGCGGTCGGCGAGCACCTTGCCCCCCGTCTGACAGGTCGGGCAGTACGCCATCTCGTAGGACTCGAACGACACGCGGGCCAGGGTGGCGGTGCACCCGGTCGTGGGGCAGGGCTGGCCGAAGCGGTTGTGCACGCGGAAGCGGCCACCGAGCTTGGCCTCCGAGAGCCCGCCCGGCCGCGTGCGCTCGAGCTCGAGGGCGTCGGCGAGGACCTCGGTCGCCGCGGCGAGCAGGTCCTCGCGCTGGGCCGGGCTGAGCGAGCGCAGCGACGCGAACGGCGACAGCCGGGCGCGGTGCAGGATGTCGTCGCCCCAGCCCCGGCCGATCCCCGAGACGACGTGCTGGTCGCGCAGGTCCGTGGTGAGGTGCCGGTTGGACTCGCTCGTGCGGATGAACGCCGCGAACTCGTCGCTCCCCGGCTCGGGCCCGAGCCCGGCCAGCGGGCCGTCGTCGCCGGGCGGGAGGACCCACCACGACGCCTTGCGCTGCGTGCCGTGCTCGCGGACGAGCACGGCGACCGTCGCCGGGTCGTCACCGGCCGTGGAAAAGGTGAACCGGGCCACCGAGCCCCGGGGCTTCGTCTTCTTCGGCGGTTCCTCGATGTCGAGGCGCCCCGCCTGGGAGAGGTGCAGCACGATCCGGTTGCCGTCGTCGAAGGTCCAGACGAGGTATTTGGCCCGGCGCCCGATCGAGACGAGCCTCCGACCCTGCAGCGAGTCGGGGGTCGGCGCGTAGGTCTTGAGCGAGGAGAACCCGAGCAGGTCGGCCCGCTCCAGGGTGGCGCCGGCCAGCAGCGCCTGGAGGCGCTCCGACAGCGCCTGCATCTCGGGCAATTCGGGCACGCCACAATGTACGCATGACCTACACGCACGGGCACCACGAGTCGGTGCTGCGCAGCCACACCTGGCGCACGGCCGAGAATTCCTCCGCCTACCTGCTCCCCCACCTCCGCGCCGGCCAGTCGCTGCTCGATGTCGGCTGCGGTCCGGGAACCATCACGTCGGACCTGGCCCTGCTCGTGGCCCCGGGCGAGACCGTCGGGCTCGACGCGGCCGCCGACGTCGTGGCCCGGGCCCGGGAGCACGCCGCCGGGCTGGGCCTCGAAAACCTGCGTTTCGAGGTCGGCGACCTGTTCGCGCTGGGCTATCCCGACGCCTCCTTCGACGTGATCCATCTGCACCAGGTTCTCCAGCACGTCGCCGACCCGGTCGACGCGCTTATCGAGCTGCGCCGCGTGCTGCGTCCCGATGGCGTCCTGGCCGCCCGCGACTCGGACTACGGGGCCTTCGCCTGGTCCCCCGACGACCGGATGCTGGACCGCTGGCTCGAGCTGTATCTCGCGGTGACCGCGCGCAACGGCCACGACGCCCGCATCGGCCCGCGCCTGCTGGGGCTGGCCCACGAGGCCGGGTTCGGCGCGGTCACCGTCTCGAGCTCGACGTGGACCTACGCCGAGCCCGAGTCGCGGGCCTGGTGGGGCGGGCTGTGGGCCGACCGCGTGCGGTACTCACGCTTCGCCGAGCAGGCCGTCGCGTACGGGCTGAGCGGCGCCGAGGAGCTCGAGGCGATGGCCGCCGCGTTCGGCCGCTGGGCGGAGTCTCCCGATGCGGTGTTCGTCGTCACCCACGTGGAGATCCTGGCCCGGGACTGACCGTCACGGGTCCGGGCGCTCCCCGCGCCTAGTCGGCCCAGAGCTTGTCGGTGTAGGTGTCGGTGCCCGGGATGGTCGGGATGAACGGGAGCGCCGCCACCACCGTGCCCTTGCCCGCCTCCTCGAGGCGGCGCCGGTGCTCCACGATGACGGGCTCCCAGGCGACCTCCGGCGGCGTGTTCAAGAACCAGAGCAGGACGGTCCGGCTGTCGTTGGCCGCCTCGCGGGGCACGTCCCCGGGGGCATCGACCTCGAGGGCGACCGGCGTGAAGGCCGCCACGAGGTCGGCGTCGGTCCCGGGCAGCAAGGCGGGCAGGTGCTCGGTGCGCAGCCACGACCAGAGCTCCTCGTTGGACACCGACGCGTCACGGTCGATGAAGACGGCGACGAAGCCGCGGTAGGGGTGGTCGAGGGCGACCTCCACCGGGACCCCGTCGGTGTCGCGACGGTGCTCCCACTGGTAGTGGTAGAGGAGCGTGTGCACGTGGTCGCGCTCGGCGAACATGCGGCCCGCCGCGTGCAGCGCGTTCACCTGGCGCAGCGCCCACTTGTTCCACACGTCGAAGTAGCCGTCGAGCACCCAGTAGACGGCCACGTACGACCCCCGGCCGGGCTCACCCGTGATCACCGACGGGTCGGGGTCGCGCAGGGCCTTGAGGTCCGCCGTGGCGACGAAGCGCCGGCCGGCGAAGTTGTAGGGGCCCACCATGCACCCCGAATAGAAGTGGTCCCGCTCGTACCAGCGGTTGTAGGCGACCTCGTGCCCCCGGTGCGGCTCCACGAGCGTCAGCAGCATGGAGCCCAGCTTGACCGGCTCGGCCTCGGCACCCACCTCAATCGGGCGGCGCGTCCTGGGTGCGTCTTCCTCTGACATGAGGTGCGAACCTAACAGCTGCCCGCAGGCGTCAGACAGCTCCCGTGGCGACGATCGGGGCCGTGGGGGTCACCGAACCGCCGGACGGCTCGACCGTGATGCTGAGGCGCGACGGCCGGATCGCACCCGCCATGGTGAACACGGCCTGGCTCGGCGCGCCGCCGAGAAGGCCGAGGGAGACCGGCCGGCTGCCCACGATCCCCCACAGCTGGTAGGTCTGGTCGGCCCGCAGCCGGGGCAGCTTCGACGACACCAGGTAGCCGCGCCCGTCGGGCACCACGACGAACTGCGCCAGCTGCCCGTGCGACGGCGTGTCCAGCGCGACGAGCCGGTGCCCCGGGGTCTGCAAGGCGGCAGCGACGGGTGACCCCCGGTGCGCCGCTGCGGCCTGCAGGCCCGAGACCCTGTTGTCGGCGCGCACCAAGCCGATGCCCAGCACCACGGCGACGGCGGCGGCGGCGATCGCCAGTGCACCGACGGTGGCCACCGCAGTGCGCCGGCGCCGCGGCCGCCGGTCGGGCGGCGGCCGGAACGGGGAGCGGCCCTCGGGGGTCAGCCGCGGCATGGGTGGCGGCTCCTCGTCGCCGGGCCGCTCGGGAAGCCGGCTGGCGATGTTCGACCACAGACCGTTGGGCAGGGGCTCGACCGACGTGCCGAGGGCGGCCGCCACCTCGTGCAGGCTGTCGAGCTCGGCCCGGCAGCGCGGGCACGCCTCGAGATGGGCCTCGAGCGCGGTGAGCTCCTCGCCGTCGACGGCGTCGAGCGCGTAGGCCCCCAAGAGCTCGCTGGCCTCGTCGTGCGACATCATGCGTCGGCCCCGCGGATGCCGGCATCGGCGAGGACGGCACGCATCCGTCGCATGCCGTTGCGGATCCGGCTCTTCACCGTGCCCTCGGGCTGGTCGAGCAGTTCGGCCACCTCGCGGTAGGTCCGGCCGTCGAAGTAGGCCATCTCGATCGGCCGCCGCTCCTCGTCGGGCAGCTCCCCCATGGCACGGGCGACCTGGTCGGCCACCGCCAGGTCCCAGACCTCGTGCTGCATGTCGTAGGTCGCCCCCGCGGTGCGCAGGGCGTCGCGGGCCTCGCGGGCGCGTCGCGAGCTCGAGGAGCGGACGGCGTCGACGGCCCGGCCGTGGGCCTGGGCCAGGAGGAAGGAGCGCAGCGAGCCGCGGGCGGGATCGAAGCGGTCGGGTTGGTTCCACAGCCGCACGAAGACCTCCTGGGTGACGTCCTCGGCTTCGGCCGCGTTCTGCAGGACTCGCTTGGCCAGACCGAACACGGCCCCGCCGTGACGCCGGTAGGCCTCCGCCAGGGCCACCTCGCTGTACCGGGCCACGGAGGTGACGAGCTGGGCATCGCTGAGTTCGTCGATGTGCGGCATCTACGACCTGTTCGGGCCCGCTCCCCTAGGTGGATGTCTGAAATTTCGCCCATCCGGACGCACCCTTCGCTCCGAATAGTAGGTGCTATGCGAACCACCATCGACTCCTACAAGTCCCGGGCTGGTCGGTTGGACCTCGGAGGCATCGACTTCGACGACTTCCGGGACCAGCCGCTCCCACCCGACGCCCTGCGCTCGCTGCGCTACATGCACGACGTCGAGCACCACACCGTCTGCTACCTGCGCGACCTGCTGCTCACCCCCGCCCACCAGGACCCGGAGATCACCTCCTTCCTCTCGTGCTGGGTCTTCGAGGAGATGTGGCACGGCGAGGCCATCGGACGGGTCCTGGAGGCACACGGCGAGCAGGCGGGCGCGCCGCGCATCGCCGCGCTGCGCCACGGGCGCCGGCGCCGCCAGGCGCTCTCGACCGCCAGCACGATCGGGTCGGCCGCCTTCGCCGGCCGTGCCTTCATCGCCCTCCACATGACCTGGGGCGCCATCAATGAATGGACCACCCAGGCGGGATACGCCCGGCTGTCGGAGTCGGCGGGCCACCCCACCTTGCGCGACCTCCTGCGCCGCATCATGAAGCAGGAGGGCGGGCACATCGACTTCTACGCCTCGGAGGCGACCCGCCGGCTGCGCGACAGCGTTCGGGTCCAGAGGATGACGCGCTTCGCGCTCGCGCACTGGTGGCGACCGGTCGGCTCGGGGGTCATGCCGAAGCCGGAGGTCGGCTTCCTCGTCCGGTACCTCTTCGCCGGCGACAGGGGCAGGGACGTTCTCGAGCGGATCGACCGCCGGATCGACCGCTTGCCGGGTCAGGGCGACCTTCATCTGTTGACACGCGCCTGCGCGCACCTCTCGGCGTAGCCGAGGAGAGGCCGCCCGCCCGGGCGATCAGGTGATGAGCGCCGTCAGCACCGCGCGCGCCCGCTCCAGCTGATCCCGGGTGACGCACTCGTCGGGGTGGTGGGCCAGCAAGGGGTCGCCGGGGCCGAAGTTCGCCGCCGGGACCCCGTGCTCCCAGAAGGAGGCGACATCCGTCCATCCCACCTTGGCCCGGGGCGCCGCCCCGCTCTTCTCCACCAATGCCCTGAGGAGCGGGTGCCCGAGGGACGGCGGCGCGCCGTCGCCGGCGTCGAGCACCTCCCAGGTGTCGCCCGCCCCGAGCTCGAGGCTCGGGTCGAGGAACTCGTGGAGGAACGCCTCGGCCTCGGTGTGCCCTCGATCGGGCGCGTAGCGGTGGTTGAGCGCGATGCGCGCCTCGTCGGGCACCACGTTGCCGGCGACCCCACCCTCGATCGCCACGACCTGGAGCTGCTCCACGTAGGCGCAGCCGTCGAGGACGACCTCGCGCCCTCCCCACCCGGCCACGCGCTCGAGCAGCGGCGCCAGGCGGTGGATCGCATTGCGACCGGCGAACGGGCGGGCGGTGTGGGCCCGCACCCCGCGCAGCGTGATGCGCACCCGCATCGTCCCCTGGCAGCCGGCCTCGACGAGTGCGCTCGTCGGCTCCCCCAGGACCGCCGCGTCCCCCGCCAGCAGCTCGGGCCGCTGCTGCCACAGCTCGAGCAGGCCGCTCTCGTCCCGCCCGATCTCCTCGCGGGCATAGAAGCACCACGTGACGTCGACCGACGGCTCGCGCACCGTCGTGGCCAGATCGAGCATGACGGCCAGGCCGCCCTTCATGTCGGACGCGCCCACTCCCCACACGGTGTCACCGTCGAGCCTCGGTGCGTCGTTCCCTCCCGGCGCCACGGTGTCGAGGTGGCCCGCCAGCACGAGGCGCTGGCTGCGCCCGAGCGCGGTGCGCGCCACCACGTTGTCGCCGACACGCTCGACCTCGAGCCACGGGCAGGCACCCAGCGTCTTCTCCACGATGTCGGCGATGGGGCCTTCCCGGCCGCTCAACGACGGCACGGCCATCAGGTCCCTCGTTGCCGTGAGCAGATCGCCCACCGGATCAGGTGCTGGCGCCGTGGTCCCGGAGGACCTGGTTGAGCTGCGCCTTGTCGTGGCGCTCCCCCTCACCGAGGCGCTTGATGACCAGGACGCACGGCACGAAGAACTCCCCGCCCGGGTACTCGCGCCGCCGGCTGGCCCGGATGGCGACGCACCACGGCGGCACCACGCCGCGGGAGATCTCCTCGCCCGTCTCCGCGTCGATGACCGGGATGGAAGGGTCGAGGAAGCTCCCGGCCCCGAGCACGGAGCCCCTGCCGATGCGCGCCCCTCCCGTGACCATGCACCGGCTGCCGACGAAGGCATCGTCCTCGACGACGACGGGCACCGCATTGGGGGGCTCGAGGACACCGCCGATGCCCACGCCACCCGCCAGGTGCACCCGCTCGCCGATCTGCGCGCAGGAGGCGACCGTGGCCCACGTGTCGACCATGGAGCCCGCACCCACCCAGGCCCCGATGTTCACGTACGAGGGCATGAGGACCACGCCGCGCCCGAGGAAGGAGCCCCAACGAGCTGACGCGCCCGGCAGCGCGCGCACGCCGGCCTCGGCGAACCCGTGCTTGAGCGGCAGCTTGTCCGCGTACTCAAAGGGACCGAGCTCGATCGTCTCCATGCCGCGCAGGGAGAACAGCATGAGGATCGACTTCTTGAGCCATTCGTGGACGACGACCTCGTCGGTCGCGGGATCCACCTCGGCCACCCGGGCCTGGCCGGTGTCGAGCAGGTCGATGGCCTCCTCGACCAGCTTCGCCGCCTCGGTGTCGGCCGGGGAGAGCGCGTCCCGGCGCTCCCACAATTCCTCGATGCCCGCCTGGAGATCAGCCATGGCTCACCCTACCGAGGCGCTCACCCACCAGCGCCAGCCGCTCCATGGGCTGCACCAGTGCCACCCGGACGTGCCCGGCGCCGCCGTCCCCGTAGAGGTCACCGGGACTGACCAGCAGACCGCCGTCGGCGGCCAACGCCTCGGCCATGGCCCAGGCGTCGGGCCAACGGCCGGCCGGCACCGGGACCCAGAGGTAGAAGCCCCCCTGCGGGGGCAGGACCGGGCAGCCGTAGGCGCCCAGGACCCGGCCCAGATAGGTCAGGCGCTCGCGGTAGCGCGCCCGCTGGGCCTCGACGTGATCGTCGTCGCCGAGGGCGGCGGCCCCGGCGGCCTGCGCCGGTCCCGGCACCATGAGGCCGGCGTGCTGGCGCACGGCCCGCAGGAACTCCACCAGCTCGGCGTCCCCGGCGTAGAAGCCGACGCGGAGGCCGGCGAGGTTGGAGCGCTTCGAGAGCGAGTGCACGGCGACGACGCCGTCGGGCCCGTGCTGGAGGATGGAGCGCGGCGGGCCGTCCCAGGTGAATTCGGCGTAGCACTCGTCGGAGAAGACCGGCACGCCGTTCGCCCGCCCCCAGGTCGCCTCCGCGCCGAGGTCGCCGAGCCCTCCCGTCGGGTTCGACGGTGAGTTCGACCACAGCACCAGGGCGCGCCCGGCGTCGGCCGGGTCGATGGCGTCGAGATGGAGACCACCAGGTCGTCCCGGCGCGGGCGGGACGGGGACGGCCCGGCACCCCGCCAGCTCCGCACCCATGGCGTACGTCGGATAGGACACCGCCGGGTAGAGCACGGTGTCTTTCTCCGCCTCGCGCAGCCGCAGCACGTGCGGCACCGAGGCCACGAGCTCCTTGGTCCCGACGCAGGCCGCCACCGAGGACACCGGGACGTCCGCCAGGTCGAAGCGGCGGGCGAGCCACGCGGCAGCCGCCTCGCGCAGCTGCGGGCTGCCGGCGGAGGGGGGGTAGCCACGCTCGGTGCCCGACGACGCGAGCGCGTCGACGACGGCGCGCGAGGGCGGGTCGCACGGCGTCCCGACGGAGCAGTCGACCATGCCGCCCTCGTGCGCCTCGGCCAACTTGGCCAGCCCGGTCAGACGGTCATAGGGGTAGGGCGGCAGGCGGAACGTCACGGAGCCGCCACGAACTCGGCGAAACGGGCCCGTCCCACGTCGTCCAGCACGACCTGCAGGGTGGCCGACTGCTCGCCGTCGCGCTGGCCCACGACCTCGCCCTCGCGATGGATGGCGGCCAGGACGTCGCCCCGGGACCACGGCACGACGAGCTCGACGACCCGGTCGGAGCCCCGGAGCCGGTCGCCGACGACGCGCAGGAGCTCGTCGACCCCCTCGCCGGTGCGGGCCGAGATGAGGACCGAACCCTCCCTGGCGTGCGTGAGCGCCTTGGCCGACTCGGGAGCGCGGTCCGCCTTGTTCACGACCACCAACTCGGGCACGTCGGCGGCACCGATCTCGGCCAGCACCTCTCGCACCGCGGCCATCTGGCCCTCCGGATCGACCGCGGTGGCGTCGACGACGTGCACGACGAGGTCGGCCAGGCGCACCGAATCGAGCGTGGAGCGGAACGCCTCGACCAGCTCGTGCGGCAGCTTGCGCACGAAGCCGACGGTGTCGGTCACCAGCACCGTTTCCCCGCCGGGCAGCGACAGCTGCCGGGTACGCGGATCGAGCGTGACGAAGAGGCGGTTCTCCGCGGGGACGTCCGCATCGGTGAGCCGGTTCAACAGGGTCGACTTCCCCGCGTTGGTGTAGCCCACGAGCGCGAGCTCCCGCTGGCGACCACGGGCGCGGCTGCGCCGCTGCAACGACCGCGTGCGCTCGACGTCGCGCAGGTCCGCCTCGAGGCGGTGCATGCGACGGACGAGGCGGCGGCGGTCCACCTCGAGCTGCGTCTCGCCCGGCCCCCGGGTCCCGATGCCGCCCGCCTGCTGGCTGAGCGACGTGCCCCGCCCCCGCAAGCGAGGCAGCCGGTAGCGCAGCAGGGCCAGCTCGACCTGCGCCTTGCCCTCGGGACTGCGGGCGTTCTGGGCGAAGATGTCGAGGATCACCGCCGTCCGGTCGATGGCGGTCCGCCCGAAGAGCTTCTCGAGGTTGCGGTGCTGCGCCGGGGACAGTTCGTCGTCGAAGACGACCGTGTCCGCGTCGAGGCTGCGGCTGAGCTCGGCGATCTCCTGCGCCTTGCCCCGCCCGACGAACGTGGCCGGATCGGGCGCGTCACGGCGCTGCACGACGCGGCCGACGACGTCGGCACCCGCACTGTCGACCAGGCGTGCCAGCTCGTCGAGCTCCTCGTCGACGAGCTCGGTGGTCAAGCCGGGGAACACGACCCCCACCAGGATGATGCGCTCCCGGAAGGTCCGCTCGATGAGCGTCCCGGGGAGCAGGTTGCTCAAGAGAGCATCCCCGGGTGGATGTCGACGTCGGCCACCTTTCGGACCGGGCCCGCCAAGTGCGTCGTCGCCCCCTCGTCGTCCCCCAGCGTCACCTCGAGCATCCCGCCGGGATTGCGCACGCGCACGGCTCCCCCGCTGCGCACGGCGCCCCAGCTCCGCGCCGCGGCCGCCGCCGCGACGCTGCCGGTGCCGCAGGCGAGGGTCTCGCCCGCACCCCGTTCCCACACCCGGAAGTCGAGGAGCTCCCCCTCGCCGTCGTGCAGCACGGTGATCCACTCCACGTTGATCCCGCCGCTGAAGGCGGCCTGCAGCTTGGGTCCCAGCTCGGCGATGTCGACGGCGGCGGTGTCCGGACCGAGGAGCACCAGGTGCGGGTTGCCCACGTCGACCGTGCGGACCCGGCGGTCGTCGAATTCCTGGGGTTGGTCGGGCCCGAGCCGGGCCGGACCCATGTCGACGCTGGCGCGGGCCCAACCGGGCTTCTCCCCCGGCGAGTACTCGACCGTGCGGGCGCCTCCCGGCGTCGCCACGGAGAAACGGGGCGGGACGACGAGGCCGGCATCCACCGCCGCCTGGGCGAGGCAGCGCATCCCGTTGCCGCTCATCTCGGCCTCGCTGCCGTCCGCGTTGTGCAGCTGCATGGAGAGATCACAGCCGTCGCGGCCCGGGCCCACACGGATGATGCCGTCGGCCCCGACGCCGCGGCGCCGATCGGCCAGGAGGCGCACCTGGGCCACCGAGAGGCGGATCTCGTCGTCGGGATCGAGGACGACCAGGAAATCGTTCCCGGCCCCCTCATGCTTGGTGGCGTGCACCACACCATTCTCGCAGGTGGCGCGGTTCAGCGATGCACCGCCAACGCCTGCTCGAGCGCATCCCGGGCCCCGGCGGGGCCCGTCACCCAGGTGATGCGCGGGTCACGGCGGAACCAGGACGCCTGCCGACGGGCGAAGTGGCGGGTCCGACGGACCGCCTCGTCGAGGCAGTCCGCCAGCGGGGCGCCCTCCTCGACGTGGGCCAGGACCTCGCGATAGCCGAGGGCCTGGCGCGCCGTGCGCGAGATCCCCTGCGGGCGGGCCGCCAACGCCCGCACCTCGTCCACCAGGCCGGCCGCGACCATCGCGACGAAGCGCTCTTCGATGCGCCGGTCGATCTCCCCGGAGGGGAGATCGAGGCCCACCTGGGGGACCCCGGTGTCGGGATAGGCCCCGAGACCGGGGCCGAAGTCCGAGAACGGACGGCCGGAACCAACCGTGACCTCGAGCGCCCGGACCACCCGGCGGCGGTTGGTCGGCTCCATCCGCCCCGCCCCCACCGGGTCCAGCGCCGCCAGGCGGGTGTGCAGGTCCGCCGTGTCCGCCCGCCCCTCGGCCAGTTCGGCCTCCAGTTGCGCCGCCACCTCCGGATAGCGGCCGGGAACGGAGAATCCGTCGACCACGGCCCGCAGGTACAACCCCGTCCCGCCCACCAGCAGCGCATGGTGCCCGCGTCCGGCGATGGCCGCCAACGCCTCCCGTGCGGCCGCCTGGAACCGGGTGACGGTGAACTCCTCTTCGGGATCGACCAGGTCGAGCAGATGGTGGCGCACCGCCGCCCGGGCCTCCGGCCCCGGCTTGGAGGTGCCGATGTCCATACCCCGGTAGACGCACATGGAGTCGACCGACACGATTTCGCAGTCGCCGCGTCGCCGGGCCAGGTCGAGCGCCAGGGCGGACTTGCCCGAGGCGGTCACACCGACGAGGGCGACTGTGCTCAAGCGCCCGCCACCGGAATGCGCACGCGATGCCGGGGCCGCGCCGTCACCTCCTCGAGCAGGCCGGAGAGGTGGTGGGGATGACCCGCCGTCACCTGCACACGGGCCAGCGCCCCCGGTCCCGGGGCGGCCGCCGGACCCGAGGCGGGAAAGTGGACCAGCTTCCCCTGGCGGGTGCGGCCGGTCAGCATCGCCTCGTCGCGGCGGCTCACGCCCTCGACCAGGACCTCCTCGGCGCGGCCTACCCGCGCCTGGTGCCGGGCCAGGGCGGAGCGGTCCACCACGGTCTTGAGACGCTCGAAGCGCTCGGCGATGACCTCGGGCGGCACGAAGTCGGGCTCCATGGCGGCGGCCCTCGTGCCGGGACGCGGCGAGAAGATGAACGTGAACGCCGAGTCGTAGCCGGCCTCGGCGCACACGGCCAGCGTGTCCTCGAAGTCCTCCTCAGACTCGCCCGGGAACCCGACGATCACGTCGGTGGTGACGGCGAGGTCGTCGACGGCGGCCCGGGCGGCCGCGAGCCGCTCCAGGTAGCGCCGGGCGGTGTAGCCCCGCCGCATGGCGCGCAGCACACGGTCGCTCCCCGACTGCAGGGGCAGGTGCAACTGCTCGCACACCTCGGGCGTCTCGGCCATCGCCTCGATCGTCTCGGGTCGCAGGTCCTTGGGGTGCGGGCTGGTGAAGCGGATGCGCCCGATCCCCTCGACGGCGCCGACGGCGCGCAGCAACGCGGCGAAGAGGGGGCGGCGGCGCGTGATGTCACGGCCATAGGAATTGACGTTCTGGCCCAGCAGCGTGACCTCGGTCACGCCGCGCCGCGCCAGCAGCTCCACCTCGGCCACGATGTCGTCCACCGGGCGGCTCACCTCCGGGCCGCGGACCGAGGGCACGATGCAGAAGGCACACGAGTTGTCGCAGCCCGTCTGGATGTTGACCCAGGCGGCATAGGGCAGCTCCCGCACCGCGCCGGGGCCGAGCAGCGCGTCAGGACCGGCGTCGGGGGCCGGCCCGTCGAGGATCTCCATGAGCGGGCCCTCGGCCTGCGACCGTCGCAGCAGACCCGGCGCGCTCGTCAGGTTGTGGGTGCCGAAGACGACGTCGACCCACCCCACCTTCTCCTGGATCCGTTCGCGGTCCTTCTGGGCGAGACACCCGCCCACCGCGATCTGCAGCCCCGGCTTGGCGTCGACCAACTCCTTGAGCCGCCCGAGCGTCCCGTAGAGCCGCTGGTCGGCGTTCTCCCTGATGCAGCAGGTGTTCAGCACCACCACGTCGGCGTCCTCCATGGCGGCGGCCGGCTCGAGCCCGTCGGCCACCAGCAAACCTGCGAGCCGCTCGGAGTCGTGCTCGTTCATCTGGCACCCGAAGGTGCGGATGAAGTAGGTCCGGGGCACGGGGCGAAGTCTAGGGAGGTCGGCGCCTAGATTTTGACCGTGAACCGTCCGGCCCTACGCACGATCAGGCGCTCGTGCTGGGTGCTGGTGCCCCTGGTGCTGGCCTCGTGCGGCTCGGGACCGGGCGGGGCACCCCGCTCGGCCGACGCGTCGCTCAAGGCCGCGGACACGACGGTCCAGAAGGCCATGACCGCCTATGGGGCCGGGGTCAACCGGTGTGAGGCCGCGCCCAGTCCCGTGGTCTGCCTCGAGACGGCCGACCGTGCGCTGGGAAACCGGATCCATACCTATGCCAACCTGCTCGCCGTCGGGCACGGCTTCTCGGCGCCGCGCGGTGAGCTGACGGTTGCCCGCAACACCGCCCAGACGCTCGCCAACAGCCTGGAGATCCTGGGCGACGCGCAGCCGACCCGGGCCAACTACGACCAGGTGCGCAACACCTTCGACCTCGACGCCGCCATCACCGGGCTGCAGCGCGCCGTCTCCGCGGTGCAGCACTCGCTCGGCAGCTGAGCGCGGGACCGCTACAGCGTCACCTCGGCGTCGTCGCCGTAGACGAGGCCGCGCCGGTCCACGACGAGCGCCAGGACCCGGCCGGGGACCCCCGACGCGGCAAGGGCGGCCTCGGCGGCGGCACGAACAGTGGCGGCGTCGCCGGCACGCACGACGCCGATCAACGTGGGGCCGGCACCGGACCAGCTGGCGGCGAGCGCGCCGGCGTCCACGAGGCTCTGCAGGAGGCGCGGCGCCTCGGGGAACAAGCTCGTGCGGGCCGGCTGGTGGATGCGATCGGCGGCGGCCTCGGGGATGAGGTGCTCCGGGTCGGCCAGCCCGGCGAGCAGGAGGCCCATGCGGCCGAGGTTGAAGACGGCGTCGGCGCGGGTCAGCGTCTCGGGCAGGACGTGGCGTGCCTCCGGGGTGGCGAGGTTGCGATCCGGGACGATGGCGACGAACGCCAGCTCGTCGTGCAGCGGAAGCGGCGCCTGCACCGGCCGGCCCTCCACCATGGTGGCGGCGACGAGCCCACCGAAGACACTGGCCGCCGCATTCTCGGGATGCCCGTCGTAGGCGGCGGCAACGGAGAACGGGTCGGCGGCACCGGCCGCGGCCGCCGCCGCGGCGGCGAGGGCGGCCGAAGAACCCAGCCCCCGAGCCACCGGGATCTGTGATCGCACGGTGACGGCGAAGCGGTCGTGGCCGAGCACCTCCGCCGCGACCCGGGCGGCGAGGTGGGAAGCGTCGTCGAAGAGCCCGCTCCCCTCACCCTCGCTGTGCACGTGCAGGGACGGCGCCGGCTCGATCTCGACGCTCACGTAGCGGTTGACCGCGACAGCCAGGGTGTCGAAACCCGGGCCCAGATTTGCCGAGGAGGCTGGGGCCCGGGCACGCACGCGGTCAGGCTACCGGCCGTCAGAAGAGGCGCTGGAACAGCGACTCACGGGGCACGTCCTGCTGCAGCCGCACCGGCACGGCGACGTGCTGGAGCCCGAGCGTCACGTCGACGGTGCCGACACGGGCGCCCCGCCGCGCCTGGTCCGTCAGGCGGTGCACGGGGCGGAACACGGGGGTCGCCTTGACGCCCGGCCATGTCAGGACCGAGGCCGACGCTGCGGTCCGGGCGTCGACGGCGCGCCCCGCCGAGCGCACGGTCGCTGCGAGTTGCCCCTCGTGCACGACGGGCGTCGTGCCGATCAGGGGCGCCATCGCGTCGACCAGCGCCAACCCGTGCAGCCCTGCCTGGGCCAGCACGGCGACCCCCGTCTGCCCGGTCACGGCGGCCAGCAGGAGCACCGGCCGACCGTGCACGGTCCGGACCGCCGCGAGGACGTCACAGCCGCCGGCCGCGACGGTGTAGCCGGACTTGACCCCGATGATGCCCTGGAGGCCGATCAACGGCGTATAGGTGGAGAGCGTTCCCGCCAGCGGGAGCGTGACGGACGTGTTCCGCACGATGGCGGTGACGGTGGGGTTGGCCATGTCGAGCCCGGCGACCTTGAGCAGGTCGGCCGCAGTCGACACCGACGCCGCGCTGATGCCGCTGGCATCGTCGAAGTGGGAATGTCGCATGCCCAGCTGGGTGGCGGTCGCGTTCATCTTGGCCACGAACGCCGTGGTGCTCCCCGCGTCCCAGCGGGCCAGCAGGTCGGCGTAGTTGTCCGCCGAATGCACGAGCAGCCCGCCGAGCAGTTGCTGCTCGGTCAGCTGCTCCCCGACCGCCACCTGCGCGTTGGAGTCGTCGTTGACGGTGTCGTGGTCGTAGTCGTCGACGTCGGCCTGGGTCACGGTGATGGATGGTCCCGTCTGGTGCGGGGCGACGGGGTGGTCGCGCAGGATCACGAAGGCGGTCATCAGCTTGGTCAGGCTGGCCACCGGCACCGGCTGCTCGGCACCCGACGGCACGATGACGCCGATGGACGGGATCGCCACCGCGGCCTGACCGGTGGCCGGCCAGGGCAGCGTCACCGGGTGTGCCGGGACCGAGACCGTGACGGGCGCGACCGAGGTGATCACGGGGGCCGGGTCCGCCGCGCTGAGCCGGAGGCCGGCCATTCCCCCCGCCGCGGCGATCAGCAGGAGCACGACGACGAGGAGCGCGATGCGGCGTTTCGAGCGGCGCTTGCGGTGTGAGTGCACCGCATGGCGCCCGTGCTCAGGGAGCGGGGACGATGGGGCCCCCGGCTCGCGCAGCGAGTCGAGCCGGAACGGCGCCACCATGAGGGGCGCCGTGTCCTCTGCGCTCACCTCCTGCTCAGTGCGTCGAGCTCTTCGGGGGTCATGAGGACGGCCCGCGCCTTGGAGCCCTCGCTCGGTCCCACGACGCCGGCCCGTTCCAGCAGGTCCATGAGCCGGCCGGCGCGGGCAAAACCGACCCGCAGCTTCCGTTGCAGCATGGAGGTGGACCCGAGCTGGGAGCGCACGACGAGGTCGCGCGCCTGGGTCAGCAGCTCGTCGTCGTCGTCGTCCATGCCGCCACCGCCCGACGGCGCGTCGTCGATCCCGTCGATCCCGACGATGGCCTCTGCCTGCCCCCCCTGGGCGCGCCAGTGGCGGACGACCTCGCGCACCTCCTCCTCGGAGACCCAGGGCGCCTGCAGCCGGCGCGGGATGTTCGAAGAGGCCGTCAGCAGCAGCATGTCCCCCTTGCCGATGAGGCGCTCGGCGCCGGGCTGGTCGAGGATCACGCGGCTGTCCGCCAGCGACGACACGGAGAACGCCATGCGGCTGGGTATGTTCGCCTTGATCACGCCGGTGATGACGTCGACCGAGGGACGCTGAGTGGCGATGACGAGGTGGATGCCGACCGCACGCGCCATCTGGGCGATGCGGACGATGGAGTCCTCGACGTCTCGCGCCGCCACCATCATCAGGTCGTTGAGCTCGTCCACGATGACAAGAATGAAGGGCAGGGTCTGCGGCGGCTCGGGGTCCTCGCCTGCTTCGGCCACGTCCTCGACCGCGGGGTGATCCTCACCGAGGGCCCGGGCGGCCGCGTCCCGCACCGCCCGGCGGTCCGAGGGTGGGGGCGGTGCGATGAGGCCCTCCTCCACCAGCTGGTTGTACCCCGTGATGTCGCGCACGCCGTTCTCGGCCAGGAGGTCGTAGCGGCGCTCCATCTCCTTGACCGCCCAGGCGAGGGCGTTGGCGGCCTTCTTGGGGTCGACGACCACGGGGTTGAGGAGGTGGGGCAGCCCGTCGTACTGACCCAGCTCGACGCGCTTGGGGTCGACCAGGATCATCTTCACCTGATCGGGCGTGTCCCGCATGAGGATGGACGTGATGATGGAGTTCATGCACGAGGACTTCCCCGATCCCGTGGCGCCCGAGATCAGGATGTGCGGCATCTCGGCCAGGTTCGCCGTGACGGCGCGCCCGGCGATGTCGCGGCCCATGGCCACTTCGAGCGGGTGGGTCGAGGACGACGGCCTCGCCTCCTTGGAATCGAGGATGTCACGCAGGGAGACGAGCTGGCGTGTCCGGTTCGGCACCTCGACCCCGATCGCCGACTTGCCCGGGATGGGCGCGAGGATGCGCACGTCGGGCGAGGCCATGGCGTAGGCGATGTCCTTGGACAGGGTGGTGACCCGGGCCACCTTCACCCCGGGCCCGAGCTCGATCTCGTAGCGGGTCACGGTCGGCCCGACGCGGCTGCCGACGAGCCGGGTCTCGACCCCGTGCGCCGCGAGCGCCCGCACGAGCTCCTCGCCGGCCGCGTCGATCTGGCGCTGGTTCTGACGCACCTTCGGCGACTCCTCGAGGAGCGACATGGCGGGCAGGACCCACTCGCCGGGCGCGCGCGGTGAGTGGGTCGCCGGCGGCGCCGGGACGACGTGCACCGGCTCGGGCTCGGGGTCGAGCGGGATGTCGATGTCGTCATGGAAGTCGTCGTCGTCGGCGGCCGGCTCGTCGGGGGGAGCGAGGTCCTCCGCCACGTCCGGCGCGGGCGGCCGGGGCGCCATGTCGTCGACCGCCATGTCCTCGGGGACGACGACGAACGGCTTGCCGTGCCACAGCGACCTCGCGGTGCGCCCGGCGGCCGTGGCGCCGACGTGCACGGCACGACCCACCGACGCCAGGGAAGCGCCCGTCGCCACCAGGATGGCCACCACGACGACGGCGACCAGCAGGACGGAGGCGCCGGCCGGCCCCAGCCCGGCGTGCAGGGGCCGGCCGACGACGGCCCCGAGGTAGCCCCCGGCGTCCTGGAGGGAGTGGGTGGCCGAGAGCCGCGGCGCGCCCTTGGCCACCTCGGCCAGGCCACAGACGCCCAGCAGGCCGAGCGCCGTGCCGACCGCCAGCCGCCACGGATCGGCACCCTCGGCCCCCTCCTCGTCGTCGTTCCGACCGCTGCGGTCGAGCAGGAGCGCCAGGCCGGCGGCGGCGGCCACGAGCGGGAGCAGCACGCGGGTCCAGCCCGCGAACAGGGCCAGCCCGGTGTCGGTGCCGTGACCGACCGGCCCGAGCTGCTGCCCCCACAGCGCCAGCGCCAGCAGCACACCGAGCGTGATGAGCCCGACGGCCCACAGGTCCCGGGCCTGGACACGCCAGAACGGGGTCCGCGACGGCGTGACCTGCCTGGAGCGGGAGTTCGTCTTCTTGGCGGCGGCGCGCGCCGGCGCACGCGTCGGGGGGCCGCCGCGGGTCTTGGTCACCACAGTGAGGCTGAGATTAGTGCCTGACCTGGTCGTTTTTGTGGACACCCCACCCGTTGAAATACGAACATATGTTCGCTATCGTAACGCGGATGGCACTCCGGTGGGCACTGGCGGAGAGCGAGGAGCGCGGCACGCTCTTCCCCGACGAGCGGGTGGCGGAGCGTCACGTCGGGAAGGGGGCGTACGCGGGGATGGAGTTCCTCCACGTCAACGCCAGGACCATCATCAACACGGTGCCGCCCGAGAGCCTGGTCCCCTTCCGGCACACGATCAATCCGTATCGAGGGTGCAGCCACGCCTGCGTGTACTGCTTCGCCCGGCCGACACACGACTATCTCGGGCTCGGGATCGGCACGGACTTCGAGCGCAAGATCGTGGTCAAGGTCAACGCGGTCGAACGGCTGCGGGCCGAGCTGCGGGCTCCCCGCTGGGGCGGCGACTCCATCGCCATGGGCACCAACACGGACCCCTACCAGCACGCCGAGGGCAAGTACCACCTGACGCGCGGCATCGTCGAGACGCTGTCGGGGGCCCGGAACCCGTTCAGCATCCTGACCAAGTCGACGCTCGTCCTGCGCGACGCGGCGTTGCTGGCGGCGGCGGCGCAACGCACCGACGTCTCGGTGAGCTTCTCCATCGGCACGCTCGACCGCTCCGTGTGGTCGCTGACCGAACCGGGCACACCCCCGCCCGATCGCCGGGTCGAGGCGTTGCGTCGCCTGGCCGCCCTGGGCATTCAATGCGGCGTCCTGGTCGCGCCGGTGCTGCCGGGGCTGTCGGACTCGGAGGCCCAGCTCCACGAAGTCGTCGAAGCGTGCGCCGCCGCCGGTGCGGTGTCGATCAGCGGGGTGGCGCTGCACCTCCGGGGCGCGCTGCGCACCCACTACTTCGACTGGCTCGAGGGGGCCCGGCCCGACCTGGTCCGCCTGCATCGCCGACGCTTCCGGCGCGGCGCCTACCAGGACGAGCCGGAGCGGGAGCGGGTCCAGGAGATCGTGCGCGCGGCGGCCCGGCGCTGCGGCGTGAACGGACGGGACCGCTACGGCGCGGCACCACGGGGAGCGGCGCCCGGAGAGCCCGCCGGGGACCCCGAGCAGCTCCGACTGCTCTGAGCCGGGCGCGCCGGCGCAGCACCGGATGCTCCCTATGATCGTGGCCTCATGCCGGGCACGGAGAGGTGGACGTGGCGGAGAGGCCGCCGTGCCGCTCTGGGCCTGGCGGTGCTCGTCACCGCCTCGATGCTCGTCGCCGTGGTGCCCGCAGCTCCCGGCCCCGGGCCACGTCCCGCCGGCGCGGCGACGGCACGCGGCGCGACCAACTCCGCCTACGCCATCGTGGACGCAGCGGGCGGGGTCATGACCTTCGGCGGCGCCGGCTACTACGGCGACACCATCGGGGTGCCGCTGCAGAAGCCCATCGTGGGCGGCGCAGCCGACGCAGCGGGCGGCTACTGGCTGGTCGCCTCCGACGGCGGGATCTTCACCTACGGCAACGCCCCGTTCTGGGGCTCGACGGGCGGCATGGCGCTCAACAAGCCGGTCGTCGGGATGGCGCCGACCCCCGACGGGGGCGGCTACTGGCTGGTCGCCTCCGACGGCGGGGTCTTCACCTACGGGGACGCGGCGTTCCAGGGTTCGACGGGCGGCATGGTGCTGAACAAGCCGATCGTGGGCATGGCCGCCACCGCGGACGGGAACGGGTACTGGCTCGTCGCCTCCGACGGGGGCATCTTCTCGTTCGGCGACGCGCGCTTCATGGGCTCCACCGGCGCGATCACCCTGAACAAGCCGGTGGTCGGCATGGCCGCCACCGCCGACGGGAACGGGTACTGGCTCGTGGCCTCTGACGGGGGCATCTTCACTTACGGCGACGCAGCCTTCTGGGGTTCGACCGGGGCCATCGCGCTGAGCGAGCCCATTGTCGCCATGGCGCCCACACCCGGGGGGAACGGATACTGGCTCGTCGGCCAGGACGCCGGCGTCTTCGACTTCGGCGCCGCCGGCTTCTCGGGCAGCGCCCAGTCGCCGCTCCACCCGCCCCTGTTCCCCCAGCCCCTGTCGACCCCGATCCCGCCGGTCGTGACGATCATGAACGAGGCCCCGGGGCCCCAGGCGGCGCACCAGGGCGGGCTGCGGGTGGCGTTCTCGGGCGACTCGCTGTCCCTCTACGAGGGCCACTACATCGAGGGGACGTCCCCCCCCTATGGCATCGCCGACGGGGCGGCGGCAGGCTGCGGCTACACCAACGGCGCGCCCACGGTCCCCTGGGACAACCCGAGGACGCCCTACGTGAGCCCCGGGGCGTGCGCGCTGTGGGCGTCGCAGCTGCAGTGGGTGGTCTCGCGTTTCCACCCCGACGTCACCGTCGTGCAGACGGGGTATTGGGAAACGCAGAACCGCCAATTCGGGAGCGGGTACGCCACGCTGGCCGACCCCGCCTACTCGGCGTCCATCGCGGCCAACCTGGCACAGGCCGTGCAGATCGCCCATTCCGACGGTGGGGCCGTGATCCTCTCCACCTCGCCGTACTTCAACGACGGCACGCCCCACAACCTGGTGGACGCGTACAACCAGATCGTCGAGTCGGTGGCGGCCCAATACCCCTATGTCTCCATCGACGACCTCTATTCGGTGCTCGACCCCGGCCGGGCCTATGCCACGGTGGTGGACGGGATCGTGGCCCGGGGATCGGACGGCGTGCACATCACCGAGGCCGCCGTGGACAACCTCATTGAGCCCGCCCTGAACCAGGTCATCGCCAACGTGGCCGGGGCGGTCTACGCCTCGAGCTCGTAGGGGAGCCGGCCAGTCCCTTCCCCGGGGCACGGCGGGGCCGCTGTTCGCCGGTGCGAAGGCCCACGCGACCATGAGTCGAAAGGCCTAGCGAGGGTCAGTCGCGGCACGGGCCGGCTGCATGCGAAAGCCCAGGTGGCAGGGCGGGTCAACGACCGTTGGAGCCCTGATCTCAAGGGACCCTCCGGTTCTGCCGATACCGGAATGGTGCGAACGGTCGGCGTCGAGGCCTCCCGTTGGCGCGAATCGGGTGGGGCCCATGGCGAGCGCAACCAAGGAAGCTGAGGACGGGTCCGCCGAGCGGCCCGATGCGGCCCTCGAGGCCGGCCCGGAGTCTGCCGCGGCCCCGGCCAACAGGCTGAGCCGGCTGAATCTCGCCGCGATGTACGCCTACGCGGCGGCGCTCGCACTGGCGACGGTGGGGCTCCTGTTGAGTCCCCAGCTCCACGGCCTCGGGCCCGTTCGGGTCTTGATCCCCGAATCCGCAATGTTCGCGGTGCTCTGCGTGGTGTGGGCGGCCGTGCTCTGGGCCCCGGTGTCGGTCCACCACCGCGGGCAGACGGTTCTTCTCGCCCTGGAGGACGTCCCGTTGCTCCTCGGGCTCGTGTTCCTTTCGCCACCGCTCCTCGTGTTGGCCTCTCTCGTCGCTGGCGCCTTCGTCTTCTTGGTCCTGCGCAAGCAGGCCCTGCACAAGGTCTTCTTCAACATGGCCGCAGGTGCGCTGGGCGTGGCCGTGTCAGAAGTCGTCTTCCGCCAGATTCTCGGAGCACACAGCGGCGTCAGCCCCTGGGGATGGGCGGCGGCCGTCGCGGCCCTGCTCGTCAACGCCGTCACCACCTACGTTCTGGTCCTGATCATGATGCGGCTGCTCGGCCAGACCACCGAGCGGCGCACCCGACCCGAACTCTTGCTCTACGCGATGCTCACGGCGGCCAGCGTCTGCCTGGCTGTCGTGGTGTTCGACGCCGCCTGGATGAACCTGTGGGCCACGGTGCCGGTCCTCCTGGTCGCTGCTCTGCTCATCGCCGCGTACAGGGGCTACACCCGCCTGATCCTCCGATTCGGCTCGCTCCAGCGTCTGTACGACTTCAGCCGCGCGCTGGGAACAGCCAATCTGGAGCCCACATCGATGAGCCTCGAGGTGCTGGGTCAGGTGTGCACCGTGATGCGCGCCCGTCGGGCCCAACTGGTACTCGCGGAGCCCGCGGGCATCCCGCGCCGGATCTCGTTGGATGACCATGGGCCCTCAGAGATCGAGCCGATCAGCCTCGACGCGTCGTCCATCGTCACCCAAGCCATCGAAAGCGGGCGAGCGTCGCTGCACACGACGACGACCGCGCAGCGCCGGAGCACCTACGACCCGATCGCCGGGCGATTCGTCCACGCCATCGTGGCCCCGATCATCAACGAGAATACGGCCATCGGCGCCATCGTCGCACTGGACCGCGACGAGGAGCTCGACGGCTTCGACGACGATGATCTTCGCCTCTTTGAGGCTCTCGTGGCTCACGCCAGTGCCAACCTCGAACGTGCCCGATTGGTCGAGGAACTGCGCTTCGAGGTCGACAGCAAGTCCCACCAGGCGACGCACGACATGCTCACCGGGCTCCCGAACCGCATGCTGTTCCTCAGCCGAGCAACGAGCGCACTGAACAGTAGCGGGGGCGTCGCCATCGTCCTGCTCGACCTGGACCGATTCAAGGACGTCAACGACACCCTGGGCCATGCCATCGGAGACCGTCTCCTCTGCGAGGTGTCCGAGCGGCTCTTGCGCGCCGTAGGGGAGCAGGCCACCGTGGCGCGTCTGGGAGGCGACGAGTTCGCCCTCGTGATCGCGGACGTCACCGGGGCCGACAGGGCCATTGCGATCGTCAACGAGCTCAATGCCGTGCTGTCACGCCCCATCGAGATGGACGGGCTCACGCTGGCGGTGACCGCCAGCGCCGGCATCGCGCTTGCTCCCGAGCACGGCGATGACGTGTCGCTTCTGCTCCAGAGGGCGGACATCGCCATGTACCTGGCCAAGGAGCGGCGGGGCACGGTCGAGGTGTACTCCGTGGAACACGACCAGAGCATGCGCCGCTGGCTCATGCTGGGCGGCCTGCTGACACACGCCCTCCAGACGGGCACCGAGCTCAGCGTGATGTACCAGCCGATCGCGGATGTCCAATCTCGCGCCATTGTCCAGGTGGAGGCGCTGGCCCGTTGGACCCACCCGGTTCACGGAGCGATTCCCCCGGAAGAGTTCATCGGGATCGCCGAGCAGATGGGGTTGATCAGCCAGATCAGCGACTTCGTGCTCTCCGAGGCCTGTGCCCAACTGGCGATGTGGCGCAACGCAGGAATCGACGTCGGGCTCGCGATCAACGTCTCCGGCCGGGAATTCTCCGACGGCAGCCTCGTCGACCGGGTGGCCAGGCATCTTCGGGCGCACGACATTCCGCCGGGAGTCCTGACGCTCGAGGTGACCGAAACGGAGATCATGGCCGATCTCACACAGGCAACCCTGGTCCTCGACCAGCTGGCTGGCTTGGGCATCCGGATCGGTATCGACGACTACGGGACCGGCTACTCGTCACTGGCCTATCTCCATCGGCTTCCCGTTCAGGAACTGAAGATCGACCGCTCTTTCGTGACCAACCTCCCCAACGAGATGAGCAACCGCATCATCGTTCGCTCTTCCATCGCGATGGCACATTCCCTCGGCCTCAGCGTGGTGGCCGAGGGTGCCGAGGACGAGGTCACGTGCGCAATGCTGGCCGACGCCGGATGTGACCAGATTCAGGGCTACTACCTGTCCAGGCCCAAGGGCCCGGCGGAGTTCCAAGAATGGCTCTTGCAGGGGGCATCCCTCGACTTTGCGCCCCTGCGTCCGGTGCTGGGGTCGTCCGACGCTGACGATCTCGTGCTCTCGCGGGGGCTCGGCATCCGCTGAACTCGTAGCGGCGCACCCCTGGCGACCCGGATCGCCCGACGGCTCTGACGCCGCTCCGGCCCGTGCTGGTCCCCCGCAAAATGACATCCGTGTAACTTCGCCCCCGCTGCGCCCACAGGCGAAGCCGGGCGCAAGGGCCTTTGACACGCAGGAATCCGCCGGCATCTTGCCGCCTCGATGAGGGGGCCCGTCCGGGCCCCGGAGGCCGAAATTCGTTCCTGAGACGGGCATCCATGGCCCTCAGCTGGGACGATCTCGAGAAGCCCCGACAACACACTCGCAAATATTGGTTGCAATGAGGTTGCAACATCGGCGAGACTAGTGGGCGCGGGGAATGAAAGGCGCCGGTTGCACGGTGTTACAGCCTCACATTCCCCCACCGGTACCAAAGGCGAAGGAGGTGGGAGAACATGGCTCGCGTTGGATGAACCAAGCCAGCGGCCACTAGCCGCTTGGAAAAGCCTTCATCGCACCATTTCGGATTGATACGGGGTGTTGCGATGTGAGTATCGACACGGCGGGTCGCCGCCTTGAGCGTTTTTTGTCACTCGCAGAGGCGGCGCCCGTCGTCTGTCGCGCCAGGGATCAAGAACGCAATGATCGGGATCCCGTCCGGCGCGACGATCTTGGTGTGAGGCGGCAGGGCGAGAGGTCGAATGAGAATTCGTAGTGGGGGGCAACACCGGCGGAGGTTTGGACGCCCTTTCGCTCGACTGTGGGTGGGTTTCACCCTGGCGAGTTCCGGTGACGGCTTCGCCTACGGAGCAGTACCTCTTCTGGCGGTCGTCGTCGACCCGCACCCGCTGGCCGTCTCCGCCGTCATCGCGGCGGACAGCCTCCCCTGGTTGTTGTTGGCCCTGCCGGCCGGCGCGTTCGCCGACCGCTTCGAGCGGGGCCCGGTCATGGCCTTCGCGAACATCGTGCGCGCCGCCGCGATCCTGGCGGCGGCGGCGCTGGTGGCGACCGACCGGATCAACCTGCCACTGCTGATCATCGTCGTGCTGATCAACGCCGGGGGCCGGGCCACCTACTACTCGTCGCTGCAGGCGATGGTCCCCGAGCTCGTCCGGAGCGACGCGCTCGAGCGGGCCAACGGCGTCCTGACGGGCACCGAAGCCGGAACCGAGTACCTGGCGGGTCCCGTGGTGGGCACGTCCCTGTTCGCCGTGGGCAAGTCGCTGCCGTTCCTCGCTGACGCCGTCGCCCTCATCGCATCGTGCATCCCCTTCGTCGGGCTGCCTTCCAGGACGCCGGCGCCGGCGGAGACCTCGAATTCGATCTGGGAGGGCGCCCGGCTCCTCTTCGCCGACCGCCGGCTGCGGGTCCTCGTTCTGATGGTCGCCTCCCTCTCGCTCTTCCAGGGCATGGAGGGTGGCGTCCTCGTGCTCCTGGCCACCACCGAGTGGGGGGTGCGCCAAGGTCTCTACGGCCTCTTCCTCGCCGCCACGGCGGTCGGGAACCTCGTGGGGAGCGCCCTGGCGGACGGCCAGGTGCGGCGCTTCGGCAGCGCCCGCGCCCTCATCGGTGCCGCGGTCGTCTCGGGCGCCGGCTACCTCCTCATGGCGTCGGCGCACAGCTGGGTCCTGGCCGCTCCGGCCTTCGCGCTGGTGGGCGTCGCCGTCTCCGTCATCACCGTCGTCGCCATCTCGCTCCGCCAGCGGCTGACCCCCAACCACCTCATGGGCCGCGTGGGCAGCGCCTGGCGCGGCCTGGTGTGGGGCGCGGCGCCGGTGGGCGCACTCGTCGCCGGGAGCGTGGCCACGCTCGGGGGACTCCGGTTGCCCTTGATCCTGGCCGGCGTGCTGCAGTGCGCCGTGGCGCTCGTGTTCGCCCGCCCCCTCCTGCGCAGCACCCGGGACGGCAACGAGAAGCCGGACGGCGGGGAAGGCGGGGCTGACGCCGCCCGCGTTGCCGCGACGGCGGAGGGCCCGGCGCAGTACCACATCGACCCGCTGTGAGCGTCACCGCCATCGCGCACCGGGGTGATCCGGTGCGACAGCGCGAGAACACCCTGCAGGCCTTCACCGCGGCGGTCGCGTTGGGGGCCGACATGGTCGAGCTCGACCTGCGCCGTACCCGGGACGACGAGATCGTGGTGCTCCACGACCAGACCCTGCAGCGGCTGTGGGGCGTCGAGGCGTCGGTCGGCGACCTCGACCTGGCCCAGGTGCAGGGCATCGGGCACGGCGACCTGCGGATCCCGACGCTGCGCGAAGTCCTCGATGCAGTGCGGCTGCCGCTGATGGTCGACTTCACCCGTCGGGAGGTGGTGCCCGGCGGGCTGGCGGCGGTCCGGGCGGCGGGGGCCCTCGAGCGCTCCCTCTTCGTCACCGGGAACGTCGAGGCGCTGCGACTCCTCCGTGGGCTCTCCGCCGAGGCGCGGATCGGGCTCACCTGGGTGGAGGGCGCGGCACCCCCGCTGCCGCTGCTCGAAGAGCTCCGCGCCGAATACTGGAACCCGATGTTCGGTCTCGTGACCCCGGGAGGCGTGGCCGCCGTGCACGCGGCCGGGCGGCTGGTGTCCACGTGGACCGTCGACGACCCCCGGGACATGTCGCGAATGGTCGAGGCCGGGGTCGACGCCCTCGTGAGCAACCGGGTGAAGGAGCTGGTGGCGTTCGTGCGGTCGTGAGGCCCCCGGCGAGGATCCTCCGTTACGATCCACGCCCTATGGGCACCGCAACCAACGGGAAGGTCGAGATCCACTTCGAGCCCTTCGGTGACCCCGGGCAGCCGACGCTCCTCCTGGTCAACGGCCTCGGATCGCAGTGCATCAACTACGCGGCCGAGTGGTGCCAGATGTTCTGCGACGAGGGGTTCCGGGTGGTCCGCTTCGACAACCGTGATGTCGGGCTGTCGACCAAGCTCGACGACACCGGGTACGTCCTGGCCGACATGGCCGACGACGCCGTCGCCGTGCTCGACACGCTCGGCGTCGACCGGGCGCACGTCATGGGGTGCTCCATGGGCGGCATGATCGTGCAGCGGCTCGCGATCGATCATCCCGATCGCCTGCTCTCGGTCACCTCGGTCATGTCCCGAACGGGTGAGCCCGGTTCGGGCGACAGTTCCGCCGACGCCCTGGCCTTCCTGATGGCGCCGCCACCCTCCTCACGCTCGGCGTACGTGGAGCACCAGCTGGCGGCCTTGCGGGTGTACGGGTCGAAACCGGAATGGCTCGACGAGGCCGCCATCCGCGCCCGCGCCGGCGCCGCCTTCGACCGCTGCTTCTGCCCGGCGGGGATCGCCCGGCAGATGCGGGCCGTCGGGGCGGACGGATCCCGGGCCGAACAGCTGCGCGCCGTCGACCTGCCGGTGCTCGTGATCCACGGGAGCCGGGACACGCTGATCGACCCGAGCGGGGGGCGACGCACCGCCGAGCTCGTCCCCGGCGCCCGCTACGTCGAGATCGACGGCATGGGGCACGACTACCCGCCGGCGGTGTGGGAGCAGTGGGTCCGGACCTGGTCCGACTTCGTGCGCAGCCGCGTCACGATGTGAGCGGACCGGAGCGGACCGTGCGCCGCGCCCGGCCCGGTGACGGACCGCAGGTCTGGCCACTCGTGCGCGACTTCGCCGTCTCCACCGTGCCCGAACAGGAGATCTTCGAGCGCTCCTTTGCTGGCCTCCTGGCCCGTCCCGACACACTCGTGCTGGTGGCGGACGAGGGCGAGGTGATCCTCGGGTACCTGCTGGCCGGCTGGCAGGGACGCTGTTCGCCAACGGGCCCGTGCGTGGGTCGGGGAGCTGATGGTCGCCTCGTCCGTCCGGGGATCGGGGGTCGGCCGCGCCCTCATGGCTTCGGCTGAGCACTGGGCGCACTCGGTCCGGTGCTCCTACCTGGCGCTGGCGAGCCGGCGCGCCGGCCCCTTCTACGAGGCGCCCGGCTACGACGCCGGGGCGACCTGGTATCGCAAGACCTTCTCGCCGGCCGTCGGGACGTAGCCCCGCCGCCGGCCCGCTCACCCGTGACGCGATGGCTCGGCGCCGTCCCCGTCGAGCAGCCCGAGCAGCCATCGGGGGCTCGCCACCGCGGCCCCGAGCGCCACCGCACGTTGGCGCAACTCGCGATCGGCGGTGACCAGCGTCACCTGGTCGTTGGATTCGGCGATCGCGGCGACGAGCATGTCGTCCCCGCTGCCGGGCGCGTGCAGGACCGTGACCCGGCCCTCTTCACCCGGATCGGCGCCCGGGCGCGCCCTTCCCTCGAGCACCACGACCACGGGTCCGGCGAGTCGCCCCGACCCCACCGCGCCACGGATCCGCTCGAGAAAGGAGCGGGCTGCGCCGGCACGATCCCGCCACCAGCCGTCGGGACGGGACCCGATCACGTTTGCCGCGTCGACGAGCAGCACCTCCGCAGTCTGCTCGAACGGGAGTGATCCGGCCGCACTCACCACGGTCCGGAGCGGCGGGCGAGCTCGGGGAACGCCGTCGGGGGTCCGTCGTCGAGGCGGGCCCGGATTGCCCGCGCGCACTCCCCCGCCGAGAGGACGGACGTGTCCACCTCGAGGTCGTAGATCCCCGGATCGTGCACCGCCCGTTCCCAGCGCAACACCGGCTCGGGGACGGCACCCCCGGCGTCGCTCCCGACGTAGCGGCCCTCGCGACCCCGCTCGCCTGCGTCTCGGCGCGCCATGACGACATCCACGGGGCATCGCACCCCGACCAGGTAGGCCGGGAGATCTTCCAGCTGCCGCGCCACGCGGCCGAGGATCCCCATGGGCTGCGAGTAGTCGTCGTGGTGCCCGACGTCGACGACCACCCCGAGCCCGCGGCGACTGAGCGCGACGACCGCACCGTAGAGGGCGTCGAAGAGGACGGCGACGTGCACCTCGAGGTCGGGCCGCCCGGCGCCCGGACGCAGGCCGATCCCCGGCCGGAGCCGACCGGGGACGACGTACTCGGCGAAGGCGTCCACACCGAGGTTCATCCATGTCCCCGAGAACGACTCCTGCACGGCCCGGACGATGGTCGACTTGCCCGACCGGGGCGCCCCGTTGAGAACGACGACGATCCCGGCGTCGCTCACGTCGACGCCATCGCACGGGGCGGGCCTGCCGGCCCGCTCGCACGGGCCGAGGCACGCGTCACGCCCGGCCCGTCAGACCATCAGCACGACCGGCACGATCATGGGACGGCGCTTCGTGCGGTCGCCGACGAATTTGCCCAGGGCCTTGCGCGTGTGGCGACTGAGCACCTCAATGTCGTGCGCCCCGTCGCGCAGCGCCTTGGTGACGGCGGCACCGACCACCTCGCTCGCCTCGCCCAGGAGCTCCTCCGCCTCGGGGGCGTGCACCCAGCCCCGCGTTTCGATCACCGGCGGGCAGCTCAGCGTGCCCTGCTGGCGGTCGACCGTGACCACCACCATGACCACGCCCTCCTCGGCCAGCTTCTGGCGGTCGCGCAGCACGCCGTGCTCTATGTCCCCCACCGTTCCGTCCACGTAGACATAGCCGGCAGGAACCCGGCCGTCGCGGGAGATCCCCTTGGCGTCGAGCTGAATCACGTCACCGTCCTCGCACAGGAGCACCTTCGCCGGGTCGAGGCCCATGGACAGCGCCAGCCGGGCGTGATGCACCATGTGGCGGAACTCCCCGTGAACCGGCACGAAGCACTCCGGTCGGGTGACGTCGATCAGGGTGCGCAGCTCCCCCTGGCGGGCGTGGCCGCTCACGTGGACCGCCTCGGCACCCGAGTGCACCACTTCGGCACCGCGGCGGTGCAGGTCGTCGATGACCCGGCCCACCGACCATTCGTTCCCCGGGATCGGGTGGGCGCTGATCACCACCACGTCGTCCTCGCCGATGCGGAGCCACTTGTTCTCCCCGGCCGCCATCAAGGACAGCGCCGACATCGGCTCGCCCTGCGAGCCGGTCGAGATCACGCACATCTCACCGGGAGGCACGTCGTCCACGTGCTCGATGTCGACCTGCGCCCCGTCGGGAATGCTGATGATGCCGAGCCGCGTGCCCAGCTCGACGTTCTTGCCCATGGAGCGCCCCAGTGTGGCCACCTTGCGGCCGTTGGACACGGCGGCGTCGATGATCTGCTGCACCCGGTGCATGTGGCTGGCGAAGCACGCCACGACGATGCGCTTGCCGGACTGGGCGGCGAAGACCCGCCGCAGCGTCACGCCCACCGTGGACTCGGACTCGGTAAAGCCCGGCTCTTCCGCGTTGGTGGAGTCCGACAGCAGCAGCCGGATCCCCTCGGTCCGGGCCAGCTCGCCGAAGCGGGGCATGTCGGTGCGCCGGCCGTCGACCGGCTGCAGGTCGAGCTTGAAGTCGCCCGAGTGCAGGATCACACCCTGCGGGGTGTGGAACGCGATGGCCATCGCCTCGGGCACCGAGTGCGTCACCGGGATGAACTCGACGTCGCAGCTGCCGATCCGCACCCGCTCCCCGTCGGCCACCGACACGAAGCGGGTGTTGTCGCCCACGCCCGCCTCCTCGATGCGGTGGCGCGCCAGGCCGACGGTCAGCTCGGAACCGTAGATCGGCGCGTGCAGGTCGCGGAGCAGGAAGGCCAGCCCACCCGTGTGGTCTTCGTGGCCGTGCGTGAGGACGATCCCGTCGACCCGGTCCCTGCGGTCGTGCAGGTAGGTGAACTCGGGCAGGACGAGATCGATGCCCGGCATGTCGGGCTCGGGGAACATGATCCCGCAGTCGAGGATGACGATGCGTCCCTCGACCTCGATGCATGCGCAGTTGCGGCCGATCTCGCCGAGTCCGCCCAAGAAGACGATCCGGACGGGCTTGGGTTTGCGGCGCTCAGCCAAGCGGGGCGACCGTGACCGCGGGTGGGCCGACTGCGGCCAGGATCTTGGCCGCCTGGGCGTCGAGCTCTGGAGTGGACGCCCCCATGGGGAGGCGGCACTGGCCGACCCGCAGCCCCAGGGCGCGCAGGATCGCCTTGGTCGGCAGCGGGTTGGGGAACTCGGCGGAGGATTCGAAGTCGAAGGAGTCGAGCAGCTCGGCGTTGCCGGCGATCGCGGTGGCGAGGTCGCCCGCCACGAAGGCGTCGACGACCCGACGCAGCTGCGGACCGACCCAGTGCGCCGCCACGCTGACGACCCCGACCGCGCCGACCGCCAGGAGCGGCAGGGTCATGACGTCGTCGCCGCTGTAGATCTCGAAGCCGAGCGGCGCCTGGGCGGCCAGGTGCGCCGTCTTCGGCGCGTCCCCCGCTGCGTCCTTCAGCGCCACGATCGCCGGCACCTCGCGGGCGAGGCGCAGCATGGTGGCGGTCTCGATGCGCCGCCCCGAGCGGATCGGGATGTCGTAGAGCATCACGGGCAGGTCGCCCGCCGCCTCGGCCACCGCCCGGAAGTGCTCGAAGATCCCCGCCTGCGAGGGCCGGTTGTAATAGGGGGTGACCACGAGCACGCCGTCGACCCCGCACCGTGCGGCCAGCGCGGTCATCTTGACGGAGTGGTCGGTGTCGTTGGAGCCCGTGCCGGCGACGACCGGGATCGTCACCGCCTCGGCCACCGCCCGCCACAGTGCCGCCTTCTCGTCGTCGGTCAACACCGAGCTCTCGCCCGTGGAGCCGCTCAGGACGAGCCCATCGCTGCCGTGGGAGGCCAGCCAGCGGGCCAGCTCCACCGCCGCGGCCAGGTCGAGGGCGCCGGCGGCGTCGAAGGGGGTCACCATGGCGGTGATCACGCGCCCGAACCGGGGCGCGTCCTGTGCGGGGCTCATCACCCCTCACGCTACCAGCGATGCATCGTGCTCAGACGACCTGCCGTTCGGCGGGCGACCCGTCCGCGAACGCGTCCTCGTCCTCGGTGGAGTCGGTCAGGTGCTCGAAGGCGATCGCGCCCATCTCGGTGAATTTGGTGCGCAGCCAGCCATCGGCGGCGTCGAGCAGGCCGAGCTTCTTGAGGTTGGGGACGATCTTGGAGAACAGGAGGATCTGGAAGTCGTCGCGCTCGGGCGCCAGCTCCATGATCTTGATCACGTCGGAGGTCGGGACCTCCATGCGCTCCCACACCTCCTGCATGGCCATGCGGTCCTTCATACGGATGGCCGCCTCGAACGCGAACTCCTGGCGCTCCCGCAGCTCGGCCGCACTGAGCTCCTTGTAGTACTCCTGCAGGCTGAGCACCCCGAAGGCGACGTGGCGGGCCTCGTCGGCCATCACGTAGCGGAGCAGCCTCTTCAGGAGGGGCTCGGTCGTCATCATGTGGATGAACCCGAAAGCGGCCAGCGCGAGGCCCTCCACCATGATCTGCATGCCGAGGTAGGTCATGTCCCAGCGCGAGTCGGACACGATGTCGTCGAGCAGCAGACCCAGGTGCGCATTCATCGGGTAGTGGCCCGAGAGCTTTTCGTCGAGGTACTTCGAGAAGACCTCGACGTGGCGGGCCTCGTCCATCACCTGGGTGGCGGCGTAGTACTTGGCGTCGATCCAGGGCACGGTCTCGACGATCTTGGCCGTGCAGAGCAGCGCCCCCTGCTCGCCGTGCATGAACTGTGAGAGCAGCCAGTTCTGGTTCTCGATCCCGAACTGCATGAAGCGCTTGTCGTCCCACTTCTCCAGCGCCGTGCCGACCAGCGCCGCGGGGTCCCACTGCATCTGGGCCGGGTTGGCCTCGGCGTTGGCGATGACGACCTGCTCCTGGTCCACCTCGATCGACCAGTCCAGGTCGGTCTGGGCGTTCCACTGCGCCTTCTTGGCCTTCTCGTAGAGCTTGTCGAGCTGCGGCTTGGCGCCCTTCTCGTAGTCCCAGGTGAACTCGGCCGGGCAGTTGTCGGCGACGCGGTGGAAGCCTTCGACGTCGTACTGCCCGACGAGGCTCAGCACCGCCTCGAGATCGTCGATGTTGTCCCGACCGATCAGTTCGAGATTGGACCGCAACTGGTCCCGGTCGTCGTCGAGCGTGGTCATTGTGCTGCCCCCTTGGTGAGTGGTCGGGTGGGTGGTGCGTGAGAACTGGGTGCGACGTCGGGACGGGGATGCGACGAAGTGCCGGCGGCGTCGAGGCGCAACGCCAGGATGCCGGGCAACACGAACGTGCGGACGAGGGCCCTGGCGTCGACGGCATCGGTGAGGTCGGTCCCCGCCGGGGGGCCCGAGCAGTAGGCGAGGACGATGCGCACGGCCCATTCGGCCGCCCGGGACGCCTGCTCGGGCTCGAGCCAGCGGGCGAAGAACGGTGCGGCCAGGTCGCCCGCCACCAGCAGCACCCGGTCGAGCTCGCCGAAGGTGAGGTGGGGCAGCACGGCGCCGGGCTCGTGCTCGAGGAGGTAGCCCAGCGCGCCGTGGGAGCGGAGCCAACGGGCCGACTCGACCATGCCCGCGACGAGCACGTCCTCGAGGTCGGTCGCCTCGCCCATGACGACGGCCAGCGACGAGAACAGCCGGGCGACCTCGGTCTCGACGACGGCGGCCAGGATGCCCTCCTTGCCGCCCGGGAACGTCCGGTACACCGTGGCCCGGGACAGGCCCGACGAGCGGGCGATGTCGTCCACCGTGGTCTTGGCGATCCCCTGACGGGCCAGGCAGCGCAGGGCGCCGTCGACGATGCGGACGCGGGTCGAGGAGCGGTCGTCGGCCCCGAGGTGGTACACGACGCCGTCGCGTCCTCCCCTCGGGACACCCGTCGCCCCGGGTTCAGGTCGTGCCGATGCCGCGCCCACCGATGAAACAGTATGGCGATTTTTGTCTCACTGTCAATCAATTGCCCCTCAACTGAGGTTCACGTGGCCCGGAGCAATACCCGTGAGCAGCAGGGCCAGCAGGCCGAGGACCGCCACGCTGCCGCCGATGGTGACCGCCAGTGCGGTCGTCCGGTCGCGCAGATTGCCGGCGTAGTCGTAGAGGAAGCCCAGGACCGCTCCCGTGACGACTCCCCCGAGGTGGGCCCTCCAGTCGATGTTCCCGGTGAACCCGAAGAGGAAATTCAGCACCAGCAGCCCGACCACCGGCGCGATGGGCAGGTGACGGCGAGCGCCCACCACCACGTAGGCGCCCAGGACGCCCATGATGGCTCCCGACGCTCCCACGCCCGGCTGGTTGTGTGGGCCGAGGAGGTACGAGCCGACACTGCCGCCGAGCCCGGCCAGCAGGTACAAGGTGAGGAAGCGGAGCTTGCCCAGCAACACCTCCACCGCGGGACCGACGATGAGGAGCGTGAACACGTTCAACAAGATGTGCAGGAAGTTGGCGTGCAGCCACATGGCGGTGAAGGCCCGGTAGTACTGGTGCTGGAAGTGGACGAGGTCAGGCTGGTCGGCGTAGCGGTCGACGACGCTCATGTCGGTGCCGAAGCGCTCGAGCACGAACACCACCACGTTGACCGCGATGATGGCCAGGACGACGGGCGTCGGGTTGGTGGAGCCCACCACGCCGCTGCGGCCGGGGCTCGTGTGGGTGAACGCCGGCACCTGGCGCGAACGCTTCGCCCCCTCCGACGTGCAGGGCGGGCACTGCCACCCGACCGGTGCCTGCACCATGCAGTCGGTGCAGATCGGTCGGTCGCAGTGCGCACAGAGGACCGACGCCGCCCGGTCGGGATGGCGGTAGCACGGCGGTGGCGGTGCGGGTTCGGGGGCCGAGTTGTTCACCGGATGCCGGCCAGCAGCTCGGACCGGACGAGGAGCGCCACCTGTTCGGGGTCGTTGAGGTCCCAGCGCCCCGGCGAGGCGATGTAGGAGAGCACCATGCGGGCCAGGAAGTCGGCGGTCGCGTCGAGCTCGGCGCCCTCCGCCATCCCGTGGCGCGCCAGATAGGGCGCGAGGAAGGCGGCCACGAGGGTGTGGGTCTGGTCGGCCTCGGTGGTGAGCCGGGGCAGCAGGATCTCGGGCTCGGTTTCGAGGATGCGCTGCAGCACTTCGTGCTCGACCAGGGCACGGTGGGCGAACATGAGGCCGCGTTCCATGACCTCCTCCAGCGTGTCCGCGTCCGAGACCTCCTCGTAGAGCCGGAGGAAGAAGTGGGCGAACTCCCAGCCGACGACGGCGGAAATCAGCTCGTCACGTCCCCCCGGGAAGTAGCGGTACACCGTCGCTCGTGACACGCCCGCTTCGCGCGCCGCATCCTCGACCGTCGTCTTGGCCAACCCCCAGCGCGCCACGCAGTCGTAGGTGGCCTGCAGCAGGCGCTCCCGGACCTCGGGGTTCACAGACCCAGCAACGCCTCGAGGCCCACCGTGAGTCCCGGTCGGTCCGCCACCGAGCGCACGGCCAGCAGGACGCCCGGCATGAAAGAGCGCCGGTCGTAGGAGTCGTGGCGCAGGCTCAGGCTCTGGCCCGGCGCGCCGAAGATCACTTCTTCGTGCGCCACGAGGCCGGGCAGCCGCACCGAGTGGACCCGCACGCCGCCCGGGCCCTCCGCCCGCGCGCCCCGCCAGGACGAAGTCAGTGGTCGGATCGGGCGGGAGCGGGCCGGCGCCGGCCGCCCGGCGGGCGTCGGCGATCACGGCCGCGGTGTGGATGGCGGTCCCGGAGGGTGCGTCGCGCTTGGCGTCGTGATGCAGCTCGATCACCTCCACGCCTTCCATGTGGGGCGCCGCGATGCGGCAGAAGTGCATCAGCAGCACGGCCCCGATGGCGAAGTTCGCCACGACGATCACGTTGGTCCCGCTGCGCTCGAAGCGTGCCCGCACGTCGCTGAGATCGGCCTCGGACAGCCCGCTCGTCCCGATCACGGCGTGCAGGCCCAGCTGTGCGTAGTGCGGCACGTTGTGGCGCACCGCCGCCGCGATCGTGAAGTCGACCACCACCTCGGCGCCGAGGTCCGCCAGGGCCAGCACCTCGCCCACAATCACCCTCCCGCACGCGTCCTCGCCCACGTGCGCAGGGTCGACGGCGGCGACGAGCTCCGTGTCCGGCGCCTCGGTGACGGCCCGGCAAACCTCTTGGCCCATGCGCCCGCCGGCGCCGACCACACCGACCTTGAGCATGGCCAGCAGGCTACCGGGCGGCCATGGCGGGCAGGTGGGACTCGAAGTCCTCCTCGCCGAAGGGGCCCACCGCGCTGAGCGTCCGCGGCGCCCCGGTCAGCTGCGCCGCCGCCGCACGCACCTGCGTGAGGTCGACGCCGTCGATCCGGCCCAGGATCTCGTCGACGGACAGCACCTCACCGTGGAGCAGGAGCGACGACCCGACGCGGCTCATCCGGGCGCCCGAGTCCTCCCCCGACAGGAGCAGCTCGGCGCGCAGGTAGCCCTTGGCGACGGCCAGTTCGCGCTCGGTCACGCCGTCGGTGGCCAAGAGGTCGAGTTCGCCGTTGACGATGTGCAACACCTCGTCGACGTGTTCGGGCGCCGTCCCGACCACGACCGCCAGGGTGCCAGTGTCCTCGTAGGCCGCCCGCTCCGACCACACCGAGTAGGCGAGCCCACGCTGTTCGCGCACCTTCTGGAACAGGCGGCTCGACAGCCCGCCACCGAGCACGTGGTTGAGCACGGCCAGGGCCCACCGCCCCTCGTCGAAGCGGGAGACGGAGCGCATCCCGTACACGATGTGGGCCTGTTCGGTCGGCCGGCGGGCGACGTCGAGTGGGGTCACCGCGGGCCCGGGCGCAGCGCGGGCGGGACCGGTGCCGCCCGGCGTCCCCGCGAAGCGGCGCTCGAGGTCGGCCGCCACCGCTTCATGCCGGCAGTCCCCGGCCACGGAGACGACCATGTTGGCGGGGCGGTAGTGCCGCTCGAAGAAGGTGCGGATGTCCTCGCGGGTGATGCGCCGCACCGACGACGCCGTCCCCAGCGTGTCGCGCCCCAGGGGGTGGTCGGGGAACATCGCCGACTGCCAGCGCTCGCCGGCCAGGTCGGCCGGCTCGTCGGCATGCATCAGGATCTCGTCGAGGATGACGGTGCGCTCGGCCTCGACGTCGTCGGGGCGCAGGGCCGGCTCCCACATGATGTCGCTCAGGATGTCGAGCCCGAGCGCCAGGTCAGCGGAGAGGAGCCGGACGTAGAACGTCGTGTACTCCTTGGTGGTGAAGGCGTTGCAGTCGCCTCCCACCTCGTCCAGCGCCTCGGCGATGTCCGCCGCCGAGCGACCCTCGGTGCCCTTGAACAACAGGTGCTCCAGGAAGTGCGACGCCCCGGCGAGCTCGCCGGGCTCGTCACGGGATCCGGTGCCGACCCAGTAGGCCACCGCCACCGAGCGGACGTCCGCCATGGTCTCGGTGACCAGGCGGATGCCGCACGGCAGAACGGACGTCTCGATCAACGACGACGGGAGCGACCGCGCGAGGGGCGGCGGTCGTTGCCCCGGTCACCCCGGTCGCCCCGGTCGCTGCGGCCACTGTCGCCCTCCGCGGCGCCGGGACCCAGGTCGCCCAGGTCCGCCACCAGCTCCGCCTCGAAGGTGTCCTCGAAGGAAGGCGCGGACGACGACGTCGAGGGCGCCGAGGAAGCGGCCGGCGCCGAATCGCCGTTGCCCGCACCGCGGCGGCCCGAAGGCTCCGGTGCGCCCTCGGGCGCGGAGGCCAGCGACAGTGACACCTTGCCCTGCGGGTCGATGTCGTCCACCCGCACCTCCACCGACTGCCCGAGGACCAGGACGTCCTCGACGTTGTTGATGCGCTTGCCCCCGGCGAGCGAGGACAGCTTGGAGATGTGGAGCAGGCCGTCGCGGCCCGGCAGCACGTTCACGAAGGCGCCGAACTTGGTGATGTTGACCACCTTGCCCGGGTAGACGACGCCGACATCGGCGGTCGGCGGGTCGAGGATGAGCGAGATGCGCCGGCGCGCCTCCTCGACCGCATTGCCGTCCTTGGCGCCGATGGTCACCGTGCCGACGACGCCGTCGTCGTCGACCGCGATGTCGGCGCCCGTCTCCTGCTGCAGCGTGTTGATGACCTTGCCCTTGGGCCCGATGACCTCGCCGATCTTGTCGATCGGGATCTCCATGGAGACGATCTTCGGGGCACTCGAGGCCACCTGGGAGCGGGGCTCGGCGATGGTGGCGGTCATGACGCCCAGGATGGTGAGGCGGGCCTCCTTGGCCTGGAGCAGCGCCTTGGCCAGCACGTCGGCCGGCAGGCCGTCGATCTTGGTGTCGAGCTGCAGTGCGGTCACGGCGTCCGCGGTGCCGGCCACCTTGAAGTCCATGTCCCCGAACGCGTCCTCGGAGCCGAGGATGTCGGTCAGGGTGACGTAGGTGCCGCCGTCGTAGACGAGGCCCATGGCGATGCCGGCCACGGGGGCCTTCAGCGGGACGCCGGCCGCCATCAGCGAGAGCGTCGACCCGCACACCGAAGCCATGGAGGTCGACCCGTTCGAGGCCAGGACGTCGGAGACCACCCGCAGTGTGTAGGGGAACTCCTCGGACGAGGGGACGACTGGCAGCAGCGCGCGCTCGGCGAGGAGCCCGTGCCCGATCTCGCGCCGCTTGGGCCCGCGCATGAAGCCGGTCTCACCCGTCGAGAAGGGCGGGAAGTTGTAGTGGTGCATGTAGCGCTTGGTCTCGACGGGCGTGATCGTGTCGAGCAGCTGGTTCATGCGGGGCATGCCGAGCGTCGTCACGTTGAGCACCTGGGTCTCGCCGCGCTGGAAGAGCGCCGAGCCGTGCGCGGTCGGGAACAGGTCGATCTCGGCGGACAGCGGCCGGATGTCGGCCGTTCCCCGGCCGTCGACGCGGACGCCGTCCTCGACGATGCGCTTGCGCACCAGCTTCTTGGTGAGCGAGCGAATGGCCGCCTTGACCTCGCCGGCGCGGTCGGCGAACTCGTCGCCCAACGCCGCCCGGATCTCCTCACCGGCCTGGTCCAGCGCGGCGTTGCGCTCGGCCTTGCTCGTGACGAGGTTGGCCTTGGCGATCGGCTCCGTGCCGACGGCCTCCACCCGGGCCCACACGTCGTCCTGGTAGTCGTTGAAGGTGGTGAAGGGGATGGTCTCGATCGGCCCACGGGCGGCGGTGAAGGCCTCGACGAGCTGGCGCTGCAGGTTGATGGACTCACGGATCCACTGCTTGGACGCCTCGAGGCCCTCCGCCAGCACCTCCTCGGTGACCTTGGGCGCGCCGGACTCGTAGTAGGACCACGACTTCTCGGTCCCGCCCGCCTCCACCATCATGATGGCGACCTCGCTGTCGGCCTCGCCGGTGAGCGCGCGACCCGCCACGACGAGCTCGAAGACGGACTCCTCGCCCTCCTGGAACGTCGGGTGCGGGATCCACGTGCCCTCGGTCGTGAAGGCGATCCGCACCGCCCCGATGGGTCCGTCGAAGGGGATGCCCGAGATCGTCAGCGCCGCCGAGGCCGCGTTGATGGCCAGCACGTCGTGCGGGTTGACCTGGTCGGCGCCGACGATGGTGCCGACGACGTGCACCTCGTTGCGGAAGCCCTCGGGGAACGAGGGCCGCAGCGGCCGGTCGATGAGCCGGCAGGTCAGGATGGCCTGGTCCGAGCTCTTGCCCTCCCGCCGGAAGAACGAGCCGGGGATCTTGCCCGCGGCGTAGGTCCGCTCCTCTATGTCGACGGTCAGGGGGAAGAAATCGGTCCCCTCCCGTACCGAGCGGGCCGCCGTGGCGGTGGCCAGCAGGACGGTGTCGCCGATGCGGGCCAGCACGGCGCCGTCCGCGAGTTGGGCCAGTTTCCCGGCCTCGAAGGACATGGTGCGATCGGTCCCGCTGATCGGGACCGATACGGAAATTGCATCAGACATGATGCTCCTCGTTTGTCGGGGGCATCTCCTCGTCTGGTTCCCAGTGGTCGACCACCTCGCTGTCGAAGTGAACGGCCACTGGCAGCCAGGGGCTCGAGACGCCCGTATGTGTGGTGCCCCGCTACCGTCGAATGCCGAGACGGCTGATGATGGTGCGGTAGCGCTCGACGTCGTTCTTGCGGACGTAGTCGAGCAGCCGGCGGCGCTGGCCGATGAGCTTCATCAGGCCGCGCCTGGTGTGGTGGTCCCCTTTGTGCTCCTTCAGGTGCTCCGTGAGGTGGTTGATCCGACCCGACAAGAGCGCGATCTGCACCTCGGGAGAACCGGTGTCACTTTCGTGCAACCGGTACTCGGCGATGGTGGTCTGCGTGTCGGGCATGAAGGAAGAACCTCGGAAGAGCTCGTCGGAGTGCGCCGGGAACCCTCCCCGGCCGCGAACATGGTAGCACCTGGCCGCTGATCAGGGAAGATCGGCCGAGGCGAGCACCCGTTCGGTGGCCTCCACGTCGGCCCGCATCTGGGCCACGAGCTCCTCGATCGACTCGAAGCGCTGCTCGGCCCGCAGCCGGTGGGCGAAGGACACCCGGGCCTCCTCCCCGTAGAGATCGCCCTCGAAGTGCAGGAGGTACGCCTCCACCAGCACCGGAGCCGTCCCCGGCTCGTAGAAGGTGGGGCGGCGGCCGACCGAGATCGCCGCCTGGTGCACCGAGCCGTCGGGTCGCCGGTAATGGCCGGCGTAGACCGCGTCGGCGGGCAGCGCGATGTCGTCGGCCACCGCCAGGTTCGCCGTCGGGAACCCCAGTTCGGGGCCTCCCCTCCCGTCGCCGCGCACCACCGGCCCGCGCACCTCGTGCGGGCGGCCCAGCAGGCGGGTCGCCCCCTCGACGTCGCCCGCCGCGATGAGCGACCGGATCCGGGTCGACGAGACCGCCTCGGTCCCGTCGCCGGTCAGGCCGACACCGACCACCTCGAACCCGTACTCGGCACCGAGGCGGCGCAACAGCTCCACGTTGCCCCGGCGGCCGTGCCCGAAGTGGAAGTCCTCCCCCACCACGACCAGTCGCGCCGACAGGGTGGCGACGAGGACCTCCTTGACGAACTCCTCGGCCGACTCCTCGGCGCGGGTCGCGTCGAAGGGCACGACGAGGGTGCGGTCGACGCAGTCGCCCAACAGCTCGAGCTTCTGCTCCAGGCTCGTCAGCTGCTTGGGCGCCGAGGCCGGGCGCACGACGTACGCCGGATGCCGGTCGAACGTGACCACCACCGTGGTGAGTCCCGCCGCGTCGGCCCGGACGGACAGGTCGCGCAGCAGGGCGCGGTGCCCTACGTGGACCCCGTCGTAGGCCCCGATGGTGACGGCTGTACCTGGTCCGGGCATCGCGACCGAGGGTAGTCGGGCGGCCGTCACGCCCCGGTCAGCACGACGGCGGGCCGGATGCGGTCCGTGTCCGTCGCCTCGTAGACGGCGAGCAGGTTCCCCCGCTGGTCGACCATCGCCCAGGGCCCTTCGCCGGCGGCCCCCAGCGGCACCTTGTCCAACGGTAGGCCGGTGCCGATGGAGGCGGCGACGGCCGCATCGACGGTGACGTGGTCGAGGTCGCGCATGGCCTGGGCGGGGGTGAGCACGGCGTCGAGGTCGATGTGGTCGAGCGTGCGGGCCTCGGCCTCGCCGAACGACCCGATGCGGGTGCGGCGCAGGTCGGCCAGATGCGCCCCGCCGCCGAGTGCCACCCCGAGGTCCTGGGCCAGGACCCGGACGTACGTCCCCGACGAGCATTCCACTTCCGCGCGGTAGACGCCGGGTCGGCCGGGGTCCGGCTCGACGTCGAAGCGGTACACCGTCACCGGTCGCGGCGCGCGCTCGACTTCGACGCCCTGGCGCGCCAGGTCGTGGAGGCGCTGGCCACCGACCTTGACGGCCGACACCATCGGCGGCACCTGCTCGATCTCGCCCGTGAGCGTCTCGGCGGCGGTGCGGACCGCCGCCGGGGTCACCTGCGACATGTCAGAGGTGCCGGTGACCTCGCCCGAGGCGTCGAGCGTGGTGGTGGTGGTGCCGAGCACGATGTCCGCCGTGTACGTCTTCGGCAGCGCGGTGAGGAAGCGCAGGAGTCGGGTAGCGCGGCCCAGCCCGACCAGCAGCACGCCGGTGGCGTCGGGGTCGAGGGTCCCGGCATGCCCGACCCGGCGTTGCCCGAAGATGCGGCGGCAGCGGGCCACGGCGTCGTGCGACGTCCAGCCCGCCTCCTTGTCGACGACGACCAGGCCGCTGACGCTCACCGGCGCCCGCCCTCTGGCCCACCGAGCGGTCCGTGCCTCACGGCTCGTCGGCCGCGGGCTCCCCCCCGTGCAGCCCGCGGAGCAGCTCCTCCACACGGGAGCCCGCCGCGATGGCCGGGTCGGCGCGGAACGTCAGCCGCGGCGTGCGCTTCATCGTCAGCTGCGCCCCCACGATGCGCTGCAGGTGGCCCCGGCGCTCCTCGAGCACGACCGCGGCCGCCTCGTCGAGCGAGGCCAGGTAGACGACGGCCGTCCGCATGTCGGCCGCCGTGTCGACGGCGGTGACGGTGAGCATCGTGAGCTCGTCGGCGTCGGCCAGGCGCTCGAGCTCCTCGGCCACCACCTGCCGCAACACCTGGTTCACCCGCAGGGCCCGCGGGTATGTCGCCGTGCGCCGTTTCACCGCATCAGCTCCTCAGCTCGTGCAGTCCCTGAGCCTCTCAGCTCCTGGCGATCTCGCGCTCCTCGTAGGTCTCGATCACGTCGCCGTCCTTGAGGTCCTGGAAGTCCGTCAGGCCGATGCCGCACTCGAAGCCGGATGCGACCTCACGGACGTCGTCCTTGAAGCGGCGGAGCGAGTTGATGGCTCCCTTCCAGATGACGGTGCCCTCCCGGAGGAAGCGCACCTTGGAGCCGCGGGTGATCTTGCCGTCGCGCACGTAGCAGCCGGCGATGGCGCCGATCCGGGGCACGCGGAACACCTCGCGCACCTCGGCCTCGCCGGTGACGATCTCCTCGTAGAGCGGGGAGAGCAGGCCGAGCATGGCGGCTTCGAGGTCCTCGAGCAGCTTGTAGATGATTTCGTAGGTCCGGATCTCGACGTCGGACGACTCGGCCAGCTCACGCGAGCGCTTGTCGGGACGGACGTTGAACCCGATGATCGTCGCGTTCGAGGCCGCCGCCAGCTGGACGTCGTTCTCCGTGATCCCGCCGATGCCGCGCAGCACGAAGCTCAGCTTCACGTCGTCGCGCTCGAGCCGCTTGAGCGACTCGGTCACCGCTTCGAGCGAGCCCTGCATGTCCGCCTTCAAGACGATGTTCAAGGTCGCCGTCTCGCCCCGGGAGATCTGCTCGAAGAGGTCTTCGAGCTTCGCTCCCGCCGCGGCCGCCACCGGCTTGTGACCCGAGAGGCGGAAGCGCTGGGCCCGGGCCTCGCCGAGCGTGCGGGCCCGGGCCAGGTCCTTGGCCCCCCGCATCTCGTCGCCGGCGTGAGGGGGCTCCGAAAAGCCCAGCACCTGCACCGGCGTCGACGGCAGCGCCTCTTTGATGTGGTCGCCGCGGTCGTCCACCAGCGCCTTCACCTTGCCCCAGGCGGCGCCGGCCACCACGGGGTCGCCGACGCGCAGCGTCCCCTGCTCCACGATGACGGTCGCCACCGGTCCCCGGCCCGCCTCGAGATTGGCCTCGAGCACGACGCCGCGCGCCTCGCCCTCGACCCGCGCCGTCAGCTCCTCGACCTCGGCCACCAGCACGATCTGCTCGAGCAGGCTCTCGATCCCGGTGCCCTGCAGCGCCGAGACCTCCACGACGATCGTGTCGCCGCCCCACGCCTCGGGCACCAGCTCCCGTTCGGAGAGCTGCTGGAGCACCCGGGCCGAGTCGGCGTCGGGGCGGTCCATCTTGTTGACCGCCACGATGATCGGCACCTCGGCCGCCCTCGCGTGGTCGATGGCCTCGATCGTCTGGGGCATGACACCGTCGTCGGCCGCCACGACCAGGATCACGATGTCGGTGGCCTGCGCCCCGCGCGCCCGCATGGCCGTGAAGGCGGCGTGACCGGGCGTGTCGATGAATGTGATGGGGTGGCCCTGCCACTCCACCTGGTAGGCGCCGATGTGCTGGGTGATGCCGCCCGCCTCCCCGGCCACCACGTCGGTCGAGCGGATGCGGTCGAGCAGGAGCGTCTTGCCGTGGTCGACATGGCCCATGACGGTGACGACGGGCGGCCGCGGCCGCTGGTCGGCCTCGTCCTCCTCGTCCTCGTCCTCGAAGTAGCGCGCGAGCAGCTCGGCCTCCTGCTCCTCGCCGGGGTCCACCAGGCGCACGTCGGCGCCGATCTCGGCGGCGAAGAGCTCGATCATGTCGTCGGTCAGCGACTGGGTCGCCATGACCATCTCGCCCTGCAGCAGCAGGAAGCGCACGATGTCGCCTGCGCTGCGGTTGAGCTTGGGCCCGAGGTCGCGCGCGGTCGAGCCACGCTCGACGATGACCTCGCCCTCGGGCACGGGCGCCGTCGAGGGCTGGTAGGTGGTCAGCTGGGTCGGCTCGAGCTCCTCGAGGTTGCGCCGACGCCGTCGTGCCCTGCGTTGCGGCGGGCGCCGGCCCGGCATGCCACCGCGTCCACCCTGGGGCGGGGCACCCGTGGGCGCACCGGCCCCGGAACGGCCGCCGAAGCCGCCGCCCGCGGGCCTTCCACCGAAGCCGCCGCCGGAAGGTCCACCGGGACCGCCGCTGGGGCGCCCGGCCCCGGAGGGGCGGCCGCCGGTCCGGGGCGGGTAGGCGCCGCCGGGTCGGGCCGAGGACGGGGCGGCACTGGGCCTGCGCCCCCCCATGCCCGGCGGGGGCGGGATGGGCCGTCCGCTCGGTCCGATGGGCGGCCGCGGCCCCGGCGGGGGCGGCACCGGCCGGCCCGAGGGGGAGAGCGGCGGGCGGGAGGTGCGCTGGCGATCCTGGGCGGGCGGGGCCGCGGTGTCGGGGGCCTGGGCGGCCGGAGCCGAGGCGGGCGGGGCCGACGCGGCCGGCGCCTGCGCTGCCGCAGCCGCAGCCGGGGCCTGCGCCGGTGCGGCGGGCGGAGCCGGGGCGGGCGCCGGGCGGCTGCTGCTGACCAGGCGGGGCGAGCGGGGCGGCGCATCGGACTCGGGGGCGCCGGCCGGCGGGGCGGCCGCGGCCGGCGCGGCGACCTTGCGCGCCGGGGCCTTCTTCGCCGGAGCCGTGCTCGGCGCCGCGGAGCTCGATGAGGAGGCGACGGCCTTGCGGGCGGGAGCGGGCGCGGCGGTCGGACTCGAGGCGGCCGCAGCGGGCGCAGGGCTCGGCTCGGCGGTCGGTGCGGCCGCCTTGGTGGCCTTGGTGGCCTTGGTGGCCTTCTTGGCCGGTGCGGGCTCTTCGGGCTGGACGGGGCGGCGCAGGCCCTCGGCGTCGGCCTTGCGGCGGACGCGGTCGGCCTGCGCGTCCTCGATGGAGGACGAGTGGCTCTTGACCCCGATCCCCAGGGAAAGGGCCAGTTCGAGCCCTTCCTTGTTGGTGAGACCTAGCTCTTTGGCCAGTTCATAGACGCGAATCTTCTTCGGCAAGTGGTTCTCTTTGTCCTTGGTTCGTCTCGGGGCCCGGCGTCAACCCAGCCCCCTATCCTCGCACATCGGGTGTGGGGCCCCCCGCCGCCACACCCAGCTGCACACGCAACTGCTGCACGTCGCCGGCCTGGACCGACGCCCGAAAGGCCCGCTCGAAGCCGTGCCGGCGCACCGCGTCGTCGAGGCAGCGGAGCGACCCCCGACAGAGCCAGGCGCCGCGCCCGGGACCCTGCCGGTCCACCGACAAGGCCCCGCCCGGGCCCCGGACGATGCGGATCAGCTGCTCGGCCGGCAGGGCCCGCCGGCAGCCGACGCACGTCCGGGTCGGCGTTATGCCTCGGCCTCCTCCGTCACCTCGGCCGTCGCCGACGGTTCCCCGGCCTCCGCCGTCACCTCGGCCTCCGCCGTGGGCTCACCGGCCGGCGCTGGCACCGCCTCGGCTGACGCCTCGGCGGCCCCGTCGGATTGCACCGACTCGGCGGCGGGAGCCTCACCCTGGTCCTCTGCCTGGTGCGACCACTCCTCGGCCGACATGGCCTCGCCGCCCTCGGCCGGCTTCCACACCAGCTCGCCGCTCTCGTCCTCCACCCACTCGCCCTCGGCCCACTCCTGGTCGCCGTACCCGGCCTCCTCCTCGGCGAGCTGCGTCTCGCTCTTGATGTCGATGCGCCACCCCGTGAGGCGAGCGGCCAGGCGGGCGTTCTGCCCCTCCTTGCCGATGGCGAGCGAGAGCTGGAAGTCGCTCACGATGACCGTTGCCGTGCCCGTCTCCTCGTCGAGGCGCACCTCGCGGACCCGGGCGGGGGCCAGCGCGTTCTGAATGAGCTCGACCGGGTCGTCCGAGAACGGCACCACGTCGACCCGCTCGCCGCGCAGCTCGTTCGTCACCATCCGCACCCGCGAGCCCCGGGCGCCGACGCAGGCGCCGACCGGGTCGACGTTGGGGTCGTTCGACCACACGGCGATCTTGGTGCGGTGGCCCGGCTCGCGGGCGGCCGCCTTGATCTCGACCACGCCCGAGCCGATCTCGGGCACCTCGAGCTCGAAGAGCCGCTTGATGAGGCCGGGGTGGGTGCGGCTGACCACGATCTGGGGGCCCTTGGTCGTCTTGCGGACCTCGACGATGTAGGCCTTGAGACGCGCCCCGTGCTCGTAGCGCTCGTAGGAGACCTGCTCGGCCTGCGGCAGCAGTGCCTCGACCTTGCCGAGGTCGAGCAACGTGTAGCGGTTGTCGGTCTGCTGGACGATGCCAGTCACGATGTCGCCCTCGCGCCCGGCGTACTCCTCGTACTTCATGTCCCGCTCGACCTCGCGGATCCGCTGGAGGATGACCTGCTTGGCCGTCTGCGCCGCGATGCGGCCGAAGTCGTCGGGGGTGTCGTCCCACTCCCGGATGACCTCGCCCTCCTCGTTGAGCTCCTGTCCGTAGACGCGGATCTCCCCCGAGTCGGGGTCGATCGTGACCACGGCCTCCTCGGCCGCGTCGGGGCGGCGCTTGTACGCCGCCACCAGGGCGTTGGCCAGGGCGTCGAGCAGAGTCTCGACCGAGATCCCCTTGTCGCGGGCGATCTGGCCCAGCGCGTCGAGGAACTCGAAATTGGTCTTGCTCATGGCCGCGTCACCTTCTCACTCTTCTGGCGCTTCGGGGCGTGGGGCTCGGGCCCCCACTCGAACACCGTGCGCGCTCGCTCGATTTGGTCGTAGCCGATCCGGGCCTCACCGCCGGGCACGTCGGGGCCGACCAGGGTGCACCCCGTCCCGTCAGCCGCCTCGAGCGTGCCCGTGAGGCGCCGGACGTCAGCCGTGCCGGCGTCGACCCGCACCGTGACCTTCTCCCCCACCGCCCGCGCGAAATGGGCCGGCGTGCGCAGCCGGCGCTCGAGACCGGGGCTCGAGACCGACAGCGTGTAGCGGCCCGGCAGCGGGTCGATGACGTCGAGGGCCGAAGAGACCTCCCGGGTGGCCTCCCCGAGCTCGTCGAGGCCGACGCCGCCCTCGCGGTCCACGAAGACCGTGAGCTGGGCACCGTGCAGCTCCACGTCCACCAGGTCCAGGCCCCGCGCCTCGAGGATGGGCGACAGCGCGTCCACCAGGTTCTTCGTCTCCGTGCTCATCGCCGTCACCTCCTCCGGTCGTCGTTCCTGCCCCCGCAAAGCGAAAGCGTGGGCCGCAGCCCACGCTTCAACGAGGTACTGATCTAAAAATGGACAGCCCGGTGATTATAGCAATCCCGGAACTAGTACGACCGGCCCACGACGGCCACGAGATCCTCCTCGGCGTCGGCCTCGCCGGCCAGCGACCCGTCCGGGCGCTGCAGGCAACGCACGCTGAGGGCGTGCTCGGCGAGGCGGTCCTCGCCGTCGGGCCCGAGGGCGCCCAGCCGCACCCGGGCGAAGCCGGCCGACCCGGCCTCCACGGCCTCGGCCAGCGAGGAGGCGTCGACCGTCCGGGCGTCGCGGGCCGCCGTCGCCTCGGCCAGGAGCTCGGGCCCCGCCGCGGCGAGGACGGAGGCGACCGTGCCGGCCACCGCGGCCAGCGTGACGTCGGCCTTCTCCCGGCGGTGCCGTGTGACCACGGTCACCTTGCCCTCGGCCAGGTCGCGCGGCCCCACCTCGACCCGCACGGGTACGCCCTTCAGCTCCCAGTCCACGCTGCGACGGCCGAAGCTGGTGTCGGTGCGGTCGTCGAGGCGGACCCGGTGGCCGCCCGCCCGCAGTTCGGCGACGAGGGATTCGGCGGCGGCGCGCACCTCGGGCGCGTCCTTGACGACGAGGACCACGGCCTGCACCGGGGCCAGGTCGGGAGGGAGCCGCAGCCCGAAGTCGTCGCCGTGGCCCATGACGAGGGCGCCGACGAGGCGGGTGGAGACGCCCCACGAGGTCTGCCATACGTGTTCGAGGCTGCCTGACGCGTTCGAGTAGGTGATGTCGAACGGGCGCGAGAAATTCTGTCCGAGCTCGTGGCTGGTCCCCATCTGCAGCGCCTTGCCGTCGCCCATCATCCCCTCGCAGGTCCAGGTGCGGTTCGCGCCGGCGAAGCGCTCGCGCGCCGTCTTGTGCCCGATGAGTACCGGCATTGAGAGCACGTCGACCATCGTCGAGCGGTAGACGTCAGTCAGGATCCGCAGTGCGTAGTCGCGGGCATCCTCCTTGGTGGCATGGGCGGTATGGCCCTCCTGCCAGAGGAATTCGCTCGTCCGCAGGAAGAGCCGTGGCCGCAGCTCCCAGCGCACCACGTTGGCCCACTGGTTGAGGAGCAATGGCAGGTCACGGTGGCTCTGCACCCACTTGGAGAAGAAGTGGTTGATCACGGTCTCACTGGTCGGTCGCACGACGAGCGGCTCGTCGAGCTCCTTGCCTCCGCCGTGGGTGACCACGGCCAGCTCGGGCGCGAAGCCCTCCACGTGCTCCGCCTCGAGCTTGAGGAAGGACTCGGGGATGAACAGCGGGAAGTAGGCATTCTCGGCCCCCGCCTCCTTGATGCGCCGGTCGAGCTCGGCCTGCATGAGCTCCCAGATCCCGTAACCCCACGGACGGATGACCATGGTGCCGCGGGCCGGGCCGTTCTCCGCCATCTCGGCGCCCGCGATCACTTCCTGGTACCAGCGCGGGAAGTCCTCCGCCCGCGACACGATGGCGCCCTTGGTCATGGCTGGGCAGGCTAGTGCGGGACCTCGTTGTCGCCGTGCCGACGGATGATCTCGATCTTCTCCGAGGTGTGGTTGGGATCCGCGCCGGTCGACTCGAGGAGCGAGCGCCGGTCCTCCTCCGCCTCGGCCTCCGCGTTCGCATCCGCCGCGGCCATCCGCGCCTCGACGCCCTCGGCCACGAGGCGCTCGGCCTCGTCGACCAGCGCACGGACCATGTCCTCCTCGGGGACGACGCGGATGATCTTGCCCCGGATGAACAGGTGGCCCTTCTTCTTGCCCGCCGCGATGCCGATGTCGGCCTCGCGGGCCTCGCCGGGACCGTTGACGACGCAGCCCATGACCGCGACCTGAATCGGCAGCTGCAGTTTCTCGAGCGCCTCCTGGGCTTCCTTGGCCACGGCGATCACGTCGACCTGGGCCCGGCCGCACGAGGGGCACGCGATGAGGTCGAGACCCTTGCGCTCCCGCAGGCCGAGCGACTCGAGCAGCTGGCGGCCGGCACGAGCCTCCTCCACCGGGTCGGCGGTGAGCGAGTAGCGGATGGTGTCGCCGATACCCTCGGCCAGCAGGGTCCCGATGCCGGCCGTGCCCTTCACCAGTCCGCCCGGCGGTGGCCCGGCCTCGGTGACGCCGAGATGCAGCGGGTGGTCGAAGGTCTCCGAGGCCAGGCGGTACGCCGCGATCATCAGGGCCACCGACGACGCCTTCACGGAGATCTTGACGTCGCTGAAGCCGACCTCCTCGAAGAACGCCAGCTCGTTGCGGGCAGACTCCACCAGCGCCTCGGGCGTGGCTCCGCCGTGCTTCTTGTAGAGGTCGGGGTGCAACGAGCCGGCATTGACCCCGATGCGGATTGGCACGCCGCGGTCGCGCGCCTCGGCGGCCACCTGCTTGATCTCGGCCTCCTTGCGCAGGTTGCCCGGGTTCAGGCGCAGCCCCTGCACGCCCGCCTCCAGCGCCGCCAGCGCCATCTCGTGATGGAAGTGGATGTCGGCCACGATCGGCACCGGCGAGCGTGGGACGATGTGCGCCAGGCCCTCGGCCGCGGCCTCCTCGTTGCAGGTGCAGCGCACGATGTCCGCACCGGCTGCAGCCAACGCGTAGATCTGCGCCAGCGTGCCGTCGACGTCCGCTGTCTTCGTGGTCGTCATCGACTGCACGGTCACGGGGGCACCGTCGCCGATCGGCACGCCGCCGAGCGTGATGCGCCGGGTCGCTCGTCGCGGCGACAGGAGGGAGGAGGAGAGCTCCACGGGATCAGTGCGGGATCTGGAGCGGGTGGGTGATGTCGAGGTAGATGCCCGCGAAGACGAACACGGCGAGGAACGCGATGAAGAGGGCGGCCACGGGGAACAGCTTGGTGATGTCGGCCCGGTAGTACGGCTGCCCCTTCTTCGTGCGGATCCACTCGTACGTCGCGATGGCGACGTGCCCGCCGTCGAGCGGGATCATCGGCAACATGTTCAGGATCCCGAACACGATGTTGATGGCGATGAGCAGCATTAGGACCGACGCCAGGCCCGCCTGCTCGGACTGGGCGCCGAGGTTGGTGATGCCGACGATCGACACCGGCCGCGGTGCCGAGCCGGGGTTGTTCACCGCCGACTGAGCCGCCTTGGAGTTGGTGACCTGGTGGAACACGGACGACAGGCCGCTCGGCGAGAAGGTCTGCGCAATGCCCGTCACCTCCTGGTCGGTCACCTGCCACATGGTGCTGAAGGAGTGGCCGACGGCGGCCAGCGGCGCGACCGAGGCCGTGGCCTGACGGATCTCGACGCCGAGGTAGCCGCGGTTGCCAAGCGTCTGCCCGTTGACGGTGACGCCCTTCCCGTTGACCGGCGTGGCCGTGAGGTGGATCAGCTTGCCGTCGCGCTCGACCCCGAGGTGCAGCGGCGTGCCGACGGAGCGCTTGACGATGTCGGTCAGGGTGTGCGGGTTGGCGAACGACTTCCCGTCGATGGAGACGATGGTGTCCCCCGCCTTGAGTCCCGCCAGTGCGGCCGGCGTCTGCACGCCGGACCAGTGCTCCACGGATCCGACGGTGTAGTTGTTGGTCACCGCGCCGAAGCTGAGGACCAGGATCACGGCCAGGACGAAGGCGATGATGAAGTGCATGGCGGACCCCGCCGACGCGACGATGATCCGTTGGTGGAAGGGTTGCTGGCGGTAGGCCCGGGGCTCGTCGTCGGGCGCCACGTCTTCGCTCGAGGTGAAGCCGGTGATGCGCACGTAACCACCGGCCGGGATCGCCTTGACCCCGTACTCGGTCTCGCCGCGGCGGACCGACCAGAGGCGGGGCCCGAACCCGACGAAGTATTCGGTCACCTTCATGCCCGCCCGCTTGGCCGTCACGAAGTGGCCCAGCTCGTGCAGCATGACGATGGCCACCAGGATGGCGATGAAGAGGAGCAGGTCGCCCCAGCCGAGGGCGATGAAGACGGCCGTGATCACGGCCACGGCGACGAGGAGCTGGACGACCCGGGTCGGGCTGCCGCCCGGCGCCGGGTCGGCCCCGAGGGGTGGTTCCGCGGCCGTGGCCTGCTTCTCGGTGAGCGTCATGGCAGCTCCAACGCTACCGGCCGCCATCCGCCGCGAGGCGCCGGGCCAGGATCTCTCCGGCCCTGGTCCTGGCCTCGGCGTCGGCGGCGAGCACGGCCTCGACGTCGTCGGCGTGGTCGTCGACCCAGCCGTCGAGGGTCTCTTCGACCACGTCGGCAATGCCGGACCACGCCAGCCCCCGCTCGAGGAAGGCGTCGACCGCGACCTCGTTGGCCGCGCTGAGCCAGGCGGGCGCCGAGCCGCCGAGCCGGCCGGCGGCGTAGGCCAGGTCGATGCAGCGGAACACGGAACGATCGGGTGGCTCGAAGGTCAGGGTCTGCGCCCTGGACCAGTCCAGCGCACCGAACGGCGCAGCGGCGCGGTCGGGCCATCCGATGGCGTACCCGATGGGGAGCCGCATGTCGGGTTCGGACAGCTGGGCCAGCGTCGACCCGTCGCGCAGCTCCACCATGGAGTGGACGACCGACTGCGGGTGCACCACGATCCCGATCCGGTCGTAGTCGACACCGAAGAGCTCGTGCGCCTCGATCACCTCGAGGCCCTTGTTCATCAGCGTCGACGAGTCGATCGTGATCTTCGGCCCCATCGACCACGTGGGGTGCGCCAGCGCATCGGCCACCGTGACCGTGCCGAGGCGCTCGGCCGGCCAGTCCCGGAACGGGCCGCCCGAGGCGGTCAGGAGGAGCCGGGCCACGTCAGTCGTCCCCCGGAGCGACGCCAGGCACTGGTGCAGCGCGCAGTGCTCCGAGTCGACGGGGACGATCTCCGCGCCGGGCGTGCGGCGGGCCTTCTGCACGACCGGCGCGCCGGCGATCAGTGATTCCTTGTTGGCCAGTGCCAGGAGCTTGCCCGATTCGAGCGCGGCCATCGTCACGGGGAGCCCGGCGAAGCCCACCACCGCATTGAGCGCGACGTTCGCGCCGCACGCGGCCTCGACCATGCCGTCGGTGCCGACGAGGACCTCGGTGCCGGCCGGCACGCCGGCGCACACCTCGGCGTAGAGATCCGGTTCGCCGATGACGACGACGGTGGGCCGGAATTCGGCGGCCTGGGCCACGAGCTGCGCCGCCGAGCGGTGGGCGGCCAGGGCGTGCACTCGGAACCGCTCCGGCTCGCCGCGCATGACGTCGAGCGCCTGGGTGCCGATGGAGCCCGTGGAACCCAGCAGGCTGACCGTGCGCATCAGGTCAACCGAGGTGGAGCGCCTTGACCACGAAGTACGTGGCCGGAAGGACGAAGAGCAGGCCGTCGAAGCGGTCCAGGATGCCGCCGTGCCCGGGCAGCAAGCGGCCCATGTCCTTGATGCCGAGGTGCCGCTTGATCATCGACTGGCTGAGGTCGCCCAGTGGCGCCACGACCGCGACGACGAGGCCGTAGATCGCGGCCTTGCCGATGGTCCAGGGGTGGATGAAGTGCACCACGATGACCGAGACGAGGACTGCCGCGACGGCGCCGCCGATCAGACCCTCCCAGCTCTTGTTCGGACTGATGGAAGGCGCCAGCTGGTGTCGCCCCATGGCGGAGCCCACCAGGAGCGACGCGACGTCGTCGGTCACCGTGACGATGACCGCGGCGAGGACGAAGGCGATGCCGTGGCGGTCCGGGAACAGGTTGGGGTTCAACAGGAGGGCGGCGAAGGAGCCGAAGGCGCCCACCCAGGCGAACACGAACACGGTCGAGACGAGCCCGGACACCGGGTCGGCCGCCGGCTCCACCCGGGCCAGGTACCAGATGAAGGAGCCGCCGACCAGCAGGACGAGCACGAGCGGCAGCGCCGCCACGCCCTTGTTGTACGTCTCGACCATCAGCGACAGCACGGCGACGAGGCCCAGCAGTGTCGCCGGGTGGTAGTGGGCCCGCCGGAAGGCGGCGTAGGCCTCGGCGGTGGCGAGCAGCACGATCACGGTGACGAGGACCATGGTGGCCACCGTCCCGGCCGCGAAGCAGGCCAGACCCACGATGCCGAACAGCACGCCGACACCGATGGCCACTCGCATGTCGCGCCCGCCGGTGCCCGCCGTGGTGACGTTTCCCGTGCGCGCCGGGCCTCTGCCGCCGCGAGGTGCGGGGGGCGCGGGCCTTGGGCTCGGGCGGCTGGGGCGGGCTCAGCCGCGAGGCGGCCACGGCCGACGCTGCTGCGGTGACCGGGGACGCCACCCGCGGTGCGACCCCGTCCGGCTCGGACGCGGGCTCGTCCGGTGGCCCCACGAGGGGATCGGGCTCGGGCGGGTACATGCGCTCGGCCGGCAGCGCCGGCTCGGGCTGGCGCACCGGCTCCGACTCGAAGCCCGGCTCGGGCGGGATCACCAGCGTGTCGTCGGACTCGAAGTGCCAGGGCTGGCGGTCGGCATCGTGCTCCGGCTCACCCAGGAGCGCGCCGACGGCGGGCAGGTCCTCGGAGAGCATGGACGGCTCGAAGACCTCTTCCTGGGCCTCCCAATCGGTGTCCTCCTCGCGCCAGGTGGGCGGGGCGACGAGCTCATCTCCGGTGCTGGTGTCGAGCACCGCGGGAACCTGACCCGTCGGCGCGTCGTTCCAGTGCGGCAGCTCCGGGTGCTCCTCGACGACGGGGCCCGTCACCTCACGCATTGCGTCGCCGGCCGGCTCGGCCCCGATGATCCGAACCCTTCCGGAGTGGTAGCTGGGCGGGTCCTCGTGGATCTCTTCGCTGTCGGGATCGGTGACGCCGTCAAGCCCACTGTCGAACTCGTCGTGCTCGTCGGTGCCGTCTGCCATCCCGCGTCTGCCCCTCAGACCTGCAGCAACTCTTGCTCTTTGTGCGCGAGCAGCTGATCGATCAACGCGACCTGCTCGTGCGTGATCTTCTCGAGCTCCTTCTCGACGCGCTCGAGCTCGTCGTCGGAGAGCTCGCCGTCCTTCTGGAGCGCTTCGAGCTCGTGGCGCCCCGCTCGGCGCAGGTTGCGCACGGCGACCCTCCCCTCCTCGGCCTTGTGACGAACGACCTTGACCAGCTCCTTGCGGCGCTCCTCGGTCAGCGGCGGGAAGGCCAGCCGGATCACGGTGCCGTCATTGGTCGGGTTGATGCCGAGGTCCGACGCCATGATCGCCTTCTCGATCCCCCCGAGTGACCCCTTGTCGTACGGCGAGATCACGAGCAGCATGGCGTCGGGCACACTGAACCCGGCCAGCTGGCGCAGCGGCGTCGGAGTGCCGTAGTAGTCGACGAGCAGCGGCTCGAGCAGCGCGGAAGAGGCGCGGCCGGTGCGCACGTTTCCCATCTCGTGGCGGACGTGATCGATGGCCTTGCCCATCTTCTCCCTGGTGTCCTCCTTGACCAGGGTGGCGAGGTCGTCATCCATCAACGGACCAGCGTACCGATCCGCTCGCCGCTGAGCGCACGAGGGATGTTTCCCGGGGGCATGAGGTCGAAGACCCGCACGGGCAGGTCGTTGTCCTTGCAGAAGGTGATCGCGGTGAGATCCATGACGCGGAGGTCCCGGCTGATGACCTCCATGAAGGAGATCTCGTCGTAGCGGGTGGCCGTCGGATCGAGCTTGGGGTCGGCGCTGTAGACGCCGTCCACGCCGGAGTGCGTCCCCTTGCAGAGCAGCTCAGCGCCGATCTCGGCCGCCCGGAGTGCCGCCGGGGTGTCGGTGGTGAAGAAGGGGTTCCCCATACCGGCGGCGAAGATGACGATCCGGCCCTTCTCGAGGTGCCGGATGGCCCGGCGCCGGATGTACGGCTCGGCGACCTCGGCCATGTTGAGCGCGCTCAAAACCCGGGTGGGCTGGCCCTGCTGCTCGAGCGCGTCCTGCAGCGCAAGGGCGTTGATCACGGTGCCCAGCATGCCCATCGTGTCCGAGGTGGCCCGGTCCATGCCCCCGCTCTCGCCGGTCGTGCCCCGCCAGATGTTGCCGCCGCCGACGACGACGGCCAGCTCGAGCCCGCCGCCGTCCATGGCCCGCCCCATCTCCTTGGCCATGCGCTCGACCGTGGCGGCGTCGATGGTCTCGTCAGAGGCGGCCGAGGCAAGGGCCTCCCCCGACATCTTGAGGACGATACGGCGCGGTTCTCCCACGATCTCGAGCGCGTCAGGCGCCGATGACGACCTGCGCGAACGACACGATGCGAGCTGTGCCGAGCATGCCGGCGATCGTCTGCTTCTCGTCCCTCACGTACGACTGGTCCAGCAGCACGCGCTCCTTGAACCAGCCCGTCATCCGTCCCTCCACGACCTTGGGCAGAGCCGCCTCGGGCTTGCCCTCGTTGCGCGAGATCTCCTCGACCGTCGCCCGTTCGGCGGCGATGTCGGCTTCGGGCACCTCGTCGCGACTGAGGTAGGCCGGTTTGGTGAACGCGATGTGCACGGCGATCTCGTGCGCCAGCTCGTCGGAGCCGCCCTCGAGCACCACCGCCACCGCATTGACACCCCGGCCGGCCTGCTGGTGCAGGTAGGTGTCGACGACCTGGCCGGGAGCAGCCACGAGCCGGCGCACCCGGCCGACCGAGATGTTCTCCTTGAGCGTCGTGCGAAGCCGGTCGAGCTCGTCGTCGAGCTCGGCGACTGCGTCCTCACCCTTCGAGGCCACCAGTGCGGCCAGCTCGTCGGCCAGGGCGACGAACTCGTCTGCCTTGGCGACGAAGTCGGTCTCGCAGCGCAGCTCGACGACCGCGGCGGCGTCCCCGGAGCGCACGGCCGCGACGGCGCCCTCGGACGCCTCGCGGTCCGAGCGTTTGGCTGCACCGGCCAGGCCCTTCATGCGGAGGAGCTTGGCCGCCTCCTCCATGTCGCCCCCGGTCTCCTCCAGCGCGTTCTTGCAGTCGAGCATGCCGGCCCCGGTCATCTGGCGCAGGGCGGACACGTCCTTGGCGGTGTAGGCGGCCACGGTCAGGCGACCTCGACCGGCTCGGCGGGCGTGTGGACCGGGCGGCGGCGCGGCGAGGGCGATGGGGCGCCCTCCTCGGCGGCCGGCTGGGGCGCCATCTGGCGCCTGTGCTCGGCGATGAACCGGCCCTCGGCCACGGCGTCGGCGATCACGCGGCACATGAGCGAGCCCGAGCGGATGGCGTCGTCGTTGCCCGGGATCACGTAGTCGATCACGTCGGGGTCGCAGTTGGTGTCGACGACCGCGACCACCGGCAGCCCGAGCTTGCGCGCCTCGGTCACCGCGATGTGCTCCTTCTTGGTGTCGATCACGAAGACGGCGTTGGGGAGCCGGTCGAGGTCGGCGATACCGCCGAGGTTGCGCGTCAGTTTCTCGAGCTCGCGGGTGTGCTGCAGCGCCTCACGCTTGGGCATCCCGTCGAAGTCGCCGGCCGCCTGCATGGCCCGCAGTTCCTGCATGCGCTTCACCCGGCCCGACACGGTGGCGAAGTTCGTCAGCATGCCGCCGAGCCAGCGCTGGTTGACGTAGGGCATGCCGCACGCCTGCGCAAAATCCGCCACGGGGCCCTGCGTCTGCTTCTTCGTCCCCACGAAGAGGATGGTGCCGCCGTCGGCCACCAGGTCCCGGACGTAGGAGTAGGACGACTCGATGCCGCCCAGTGTCTTGCGGAGGTCGATGAGATAGATCCCGTTGCGCTCACCAAGGATGAAGCGCTTCATCTTCGGGTTCCATCGACGCGTCTGGTGGCCGAAATGAACTCCGGCCTCCAGCAGCTGTCGCATGGTGACGACGGCCATAGAGATGTTCCTCCAGTCGGTTGCTCCCCTGCCGCAGCGCCGCACGAGGCGGCGACCGTGGAAATCGCGTGCAGGTGATGTTGGTCGGTGTTGCCACCCACCCGGTTGGTGGGCCGGGCCATGTTAGCCGCTCAGGCGGTGCTTCAGGCCCGGGGGTGCGTCCCTCCGTAGACGGAGCGGAGGCGCTCCTTGCTCACGTGCGTGTACACCTGGGTGGTGGCCAGGCTGGAGTGACCCAGCAGCTCCTGGACGACCCGCAGGTCGGCGCCGCCATCGAGGAGATGGGTGGCATAGGTGTGCCGGAGGGCGTGCGGGTGCGTGGGCGAGGCGGCGCGGCGGTCCAGGATGCGCCGCACGTCACGAGGCCCGAGGCGGGCTCCTCTCCGGTTCACGAAGGCAGCCTCGGGCGGCCCTTCCATGTGCTCCCGGCCGTCGTCGAACCACGCCCGCAGGGCGGCCACGGCGGCGTCGTGCACCGGCACGCGCCGCTGCTTGCCGCCCTTGCCCAGCACCGTCACCGTTCGCTGGCGCAGGTCGATGTCGCCCCGGTCGAGTCCGCAGAGCTCCGAGACGCGCAGCCCGGCCGCGTAGAGGAGCTCGAGGACCGCGAGGTCGCGGCGGTCCACAGCCGTCTGCGCCGGCACGTCGAGGAGAGAGGTCATCTCACCTCCCGACAGCACGCGGGGGAGGCGGCCGCCGCCCGAGGGGGCGCGCAGGGACCGTGCCGGGTCGGAGTCGATGCGACCCTGCCGCACCTGCCAGGAGAAGTAGCAGCGCAGCGCCGCCGCCTTGCGGGCGATCGTGGCGCGGGCCAGCCTCCTGGTCCCCAGCGAGGCGAGGTAGCGGCGCAGGTGGAGGCGGTCGACGGCGCCGGGCGTCTCCACCCCGCTGCGGGACATCCACTCGGCAAAGGCGCCGACGTCGCTCACGTAGGCCTTGCGGGTCGCAGCCGAGCGCCCGCCGAGCCAGGCGGCGAAGCCGGGAATGTCCCAGTCCGGAGGCACGCCAATCAACGGTACCGCCCCCACGCCGCGGGTCCTGGGCACTAACGTCGCCCGCGAACCTTCGGGGGGTCCGGTGGGTTCTGGAAAGGGAGGGCCGATGGCCTCGAAATTCGATCGCCGCACACTGTTGGCCGGTGGGGCCGCTGCGGCAGCGGGCTTTGCGGGGGCGTCGGCCCTGGGATGGGACGGGATCGCGGGCGCCGCGACCAACGGTCCGGGACGCAACGGCGTCACGAAGCGGACACCCAAGAAGGGCGGCTCCCTGGTCTTCGGGGTCGACGCCGAGGAGCAGGGCTTCGACCCGACCCAGGCCCGCTTCGACGAGGTCGGGGTCATGTACGCCCGCACCGTGTTCGACCCGCTCACGATCGTGACCGCCAGCGGCGGCTGGGCGCCGTACCTGGCCGAGTCGGTCGTGCCGAACTCCTCGTACACCAGCTGGACCGTGACGCTGCGCCCCAACGTGGTCTTCCACGACGGCACGCCCTGCAACGGGGCGGCGCTCCTGACGAACTTCCAGGCGCACTCGAAGTCGGTCCTGACCGGCATCGTGATCAACCCGACGCTGCAGTCGATCACCCAGACCGGGCCCCTGGCGGTGACCATCACGTTCAAGTCGCCCTGGGTCCCCTTCCCCTACTACCTGGCCGGCGGCATCGGTGGGCAGATCGCCTACGTGGTGGCCCCGTCCATGCTGGCCAACCCCAACGGGACGTCGCACCCGGTCGGCACCGGGCCCTTCGTGTTCAAGGAGTGGATCCCCAACGACCACTTCACCGCCACCGCCAACCCGCACTACTGGCGGCCCGGGCTCCCCTACCTGTCACAGATCACCTTCAAGCCCATCCCCGACGAGTCGGCGCGTTCCGAGGCGCTCAAGACGGGCACGATCGACCTGATGGTGACCGACACCCCCCAGATCATCACCCAGTACCGGGGCAACAAGAGTTACTCCTACATCGACGACAGCACCAAGGTCGCCGGCGAGCCCGACATGTTCTGCGTGCAGCTCAACTGCCTGGCCAAGCCGTTCAACGACCCCAACGTGCGCCGGGCCGCCGCCATGGCCATCAACCGCCAGCAGTACGCCAGGGTCATCGACGCGGGCGTCCTCCCGGTGAGCAACGGCCTCTTCGTGCCGGGGTCGCCGTACTACTCCTCGACGAAGTACCCGTCCTACAACCCGTCCCAGGCGGCCAAGCTCGTCCAGCAGGCTGCGAAGACCAACGGCGGCCCGATCTCGTTCACCTACACGACGACGAACGGGCCGGCGGCCATCCGGGCCCAGGAGTACATCCAGCAGGCCTGGCAGGCGGTGGGCTTCAAGGTGAGCACCGGCATCGTCCAGCAGAACGAGATCATCAACAACGCGCTGGCCGGGAAGTACCAGGCGGTGGCCTGGCGCCAGTTCGGGGCGGTCGACCCCGACCTCAACTACATCTTCTGGAGCACGACGACCGTCAGCTCCGGCGCGCTGTCCATCAACATGGCCCGGAACGCCGACCCGACCATCGAGACCGCGCTCCTGGCCGGGCGCGCCGGCACGTCGACGGGGGTCCGGACCGCCGCCTACCGGACGGTCAACAAGCGGCTGGCGCTCGACATCCCGTACCTGTGGACCGACCGGGCGGTGTGGGCCGTCGTCGGCAACTCGAAGGTGCAGAACTTCAACAACCCGATCACGCCGGCGGGCCAGCCCGCGTTCGGCATGATCGGCGGGGCCATCTGGCCCACGCAGATCTGGATCGGTTGAGCTGGGGGCGGATGAGCGGGCGCATTCTGGTCGTCGAGGACGATGAGCGGATCAGGTCCTCCATGCGGCTCGCCCTCGAGGGCGAGGGCTACGAGGTAAGGGACGCCGCCAGCGGCGAGGAGGGCCTCGACCTCTTCGCCGAGGCGCCGACCGACGTCGCGCTGATCGATCTGATGCTGCCCGGCATGGACGGGTTCGAGTGCTGCCGGGCCCTGCGGCGCAGCAGCGCCGTGCCGATCATCATCGTCACGGCCCGGGCCGACACCCACGACGTGGTCGCCGGGCTGGAGGCCGGCGCCGACGACTACGTGACCAAGCCGTTCGTGGCCAAGGAGCTGGCGGCCCGCATCCGCGCCCTCCTGCGCCGCGCCCGCCCGGCCGAGGAGGAGCCGGGCGCCCTCACCTTCGGCGACCTCCAGCTGCTGCCCGAGCAGGGCGTGCTGCGGCGCCTGAACGGCGACGAGGTCCACTGCACCCGTACCGAGTTCCGCCTCCTGTGCGAGCTGGCGGCAAGCCCCAACAAGGTGCTCAGCCGCGAGCAGCTGCTCGACCGCGTCTGGGGCTACGACTACTTCGGCGACGGTCGCCTGGTCGACGTCCACATCCGGCGCTTGCGCACCAAGGTCGAGGCAGACCCCGCGGTGCCCCAGCACATACTCACCGTCAGGGGCATGGGCTACAAGCTGGTGCCCTGACGTGAAGCTGGGCATCGGTGCCCGCATCACGGCCCTGTTCGGACTCGGCGCGCTGCTCCTCTCCATCTTGATGGGCGGCCTCTCCTACTTCACGACCCGCCACTTCTTGTTGGCCGGACGGGAGACGGCGGCGCAGCAACAGGCCTTCGGCAACGCGCTCGTCGTGCGCAGCTCCCTCCTGTCCGGTGACACCCAGTACGTCACGCTCCTGGCGTCCATCGACGCCGGCACGGGCGCCCACTCCATCCTCTTCCACCAGTCCAAGGCGTATGTCTCCTCGCTGTCGGTGAACTCGGCGTCCATTCCGACCAAGCTGCGCCAGGCCGTGCTGGCCGGGACGGCCGCGACCCAGACGTACCGCACCACCGAGGGCAAGGCCGAGATCGTGGTGGGTGTGCCGGTCCGCTCCGTGCACGCGTTCTACTTCGAGGTCTTCGACCTGTCCGACCTCGACCACACGCTGCGCGTCCTCGGGCTCACCCTCTTCGGCGCCGGCGTGGTGACCACGCTCTTGGGCGTGGCGTTGGGCCGCTTCGCCAGCGAGCGGTCGTTGCGGCCGTTGGCGGCGGTGTCGCGGGCGGCCGGTTCGATCGCCGGCGGCGAGCTCGACACCCGGCTCGACCCCGCGGCGGCCGACCCCGACCTCGAGGGGTTGACCAATTCGTTCAACGCCATGGTCGACCAGCTCCAGGAGCGCATCGAGCGCGAGGCGCGGTTCAACTCCGACGTGAGCCACGAGCTGCGGTCGCCGCTCACGACCCTGGCGGCCGCCCTCGAGGTGCTCGAGGCAGACCGCGACAAGCTCCCGCCGCGCTCCCAGCGGGCGCTGCAGCTGCTGAGCGACGACCTGCGGCGGTTCCAGCGAATGGTCGGCGACCTGCTCGAGATGTCGCGGGCCGACGCCGGGTCGGTCGACGTCTTCCTCGAGGAGGTCAACGTCTCCGAGCTGGTGCAGCGCTCCGTCGTGGCGGGGTTCGGGCACATGGACGGCCGGCGCGGCGGGGCGCCCCCGGCGGTACGGGTGGACCCCGGCGTGCAGGAATGGCGGGTCGGCGTCGACAAGCGGCGCTTCGAGCGCGTGATGGTCAATCTCATGGAGAACGCCTCCCACTACGGGGGCGGCGTCACCGAGATAGCGGTCGGGCCCGGCGACGGCGACCAGGTCGAGGTGACGGTCGACGACGCGGGACCGGGCATCGAGCCCCAGGAGCGGGGCAAGGTGTTCGCACGCTTCTATCGCGGCTCGGCGTCGGGCCGGCGCGGCACCGGCACCGGCACCGGTCTGGGGCTGGCGCTCGTGGCCGAGCACATGCGCGTCATGGACGGAGCCGTCCGCGTCGAGTCGTCGCCCTCCGGCGGCGCCCGCTTCGTCCTCTCGCTGCCGGTGTTGGCCAACGGCGACGAGCCGGGAGGCGAGGCGTGAGGCGCCGGCGGGCCGCGTGCGGCGTGGTGGCGCTGGCGTTCCTCGCGGCGGGCTGCGCCATCCCGACCCAGGGGGCGCCGAGCTCCATCCCACCCTCGCGAGTGCCGTTCAACCTGTTGAACCCGCACCTGCCCACCACCACGACGACACAGCCCAAGCCCTCGTCGCTGGTCCCGGTCAAGGTCTTCTTCCTCGACTCGAACAGTCAGCTGCAATCCGAACCACGGGTGGTCGCCTCCCCCGCCCCCCTCACCGCCATCATCTCGTCGATGCTGGCGGGACCTACGACCGCGGAGACGGCCAGCGGGGTCTTCACGGCCATCCCGAGCGACGTGGCGGTGCTGTCCACCACGTCACAGGGCGGCGTCGTCACCGTCAACATGAACACCGACTTCGGGCAGATCACCGGGACGTCCACCGAGCTCGCCGTGGCGCAGATCGTGGCCACCGTGGCCGCCGAGAACGGCCTCGGGACCGGAGTGATCTTCGAGATCGAGGGGCAGCGCACGAGCGTCCCGATCGCCAACGGCTCGCAGGTGGCCGGCCCCGTCTACCTGATCGAGTTCCTCAGCGTCGCGCCCTAGCGACGCCCGCGCTCAGCCGGCGTTCTCGACGTCGCGCCGCCAGGGCACCCGCGGCGCGCCGGACCAGAGGTGTTCGAGGTCGTAGTAGTCCCGCGTCTCCTGCAAGAAGACGTGGACGATGAAGTCGCCGTAGTCCATGAGCACCCAGGTGGCGTCCGGTAGGCCCTCGATGCGCACGGGCGCGACGCCGTGCGCTTCTTTGACGCCGCGCTCGACCTCCTCGACCAGCGTGCGGACGTGGCGGGTGTTCGGCGCGCTGGAGATCACGAAGGCATCGACCACGCCGAACAGCTCGCCCATGGCGAGCACGACGGTGTCGTGTCCGAGCTTGGCGTCAGCCGACTCGGCGGCCGTGGCCACGGCCGGCGGGAGCTGGACGTGCACGTCCAACCCTGGGCTCAATGGAGCACGTCCAGGATCCCTACGGTGAGTCCGAAGGCGGCCACGAGGATGGCGCAGGCGGCGGTCGCCCAGCGTTGACGAGAGCGTCGCGCCAACTTCAGCTCTGCCCGGCGGTCGGCTCGCCGCTGGGCTCGTGCGGGGGACGTACCCACGACAGGACCGTCCGACAGCTCCGTCCACCCGGCCGGCATGGCACTCATCTACCGGACAGCGTACATACCGCGGCGGCGAATGCAACGGATGACTTCCTGGGGCACCAGCCCTTCGACGGGGGCGCCGGAAGCCAGCAGGTCCCGGACCTCCGAGCTCGAGATGGCGACCTGGGGACCGTCGACGCGTTCGACCCTCCAGCCCGGTGCCACGGCAGGGACGCCGTCACCGGGCCGGGAGACGATGGCCAGCGTCACCGCGCGTTGCAGATCGGCGGACCGGTGCCAGGATCTCAGCTCGGGGACCAGATCGGCGCCCACGACCAGGAAGAGCTCGACGGGCCGGCCCGCGGCGGCGAGTAGCTCCTCGGCCGTGTCCACCGAGTAGCTGGGGCCACCCCGGTCGATCTCGAGCCGGCTGGCCTCGGCTCCCGGGATCTCCCGGGCCAACGCCTCCGTCAGGACGTACCGGTCCTCGACCGGCGAGATCTCGCGCTGACCGGACTTCTGCCACGGGTCGTTCGCCACGACGAGGAGGAGGCGCTGGAGACTGAGCTTGTCGATGGCGGCACGGGCCGCCGCCACGTGGCCGACATGGGGGGGATCGAACGTCCCGCCGAGGATCCCGATGCGGGCTGGGGGTTCAGGTGCCGGCAAGTTCGGCGATCACCGGCGCCAGCGCGTCCATCTCCGGCTCGTGCACCACGATGTTGCTGAATCCGAGCTGCTCTCGCCGCGCGCACAGCGTCTCGACGATCTCCCCCGTGGTCCCGATCAGAGCGACCGGTGCCGCGCGCATTTGGTCGGGGGTGAGATCGAACAGCGGCGCCATCGACTCGACGACCTCGGTCGCATTGGGAACGACCTGCACCGTCGCCGTCCAGCACTGGAACTCCAGCTCGCCCGCCCGCTCCCCGGCGGCGTCCTTGGCCCAGCGCACGCGGTCGGTGTACTTCTCCACCACGGACTCGGCCGCGACTTCGCGGCCGATGTGGCCGGCGGCCAGGTTGGGCACGATGCTGACGGTGTCGGCGCACTGCCCGGCCACTGTCAAGATGCGCTTGCTGCCTCCGCCGATCACGAGCGGTGGACCGCCGGGCGTGACCGGCGCCGGGGTGCCGACCGCCTCGGTCACCCGGTAGTGCTCGCCACTGAAGGTGGCGCTCCCCCGCCACATGGCGCGCATGATCTCGAGGCTCTCGGTGAGGCGGGCCACGCGCACCGACGGGGCCTCCATGGGGATCCCGGACTGCTGGTAGTCGGTGGTGAGCCATCCCGCGCCCATCCCCAGCTCGAAACGGCCACCGGACACCACATCGAGGGTGGCCGCCTCCTTGGCCAGGACGACCGGATGCCGAAAGTCGTTGTCGAGAACCAGCGTTCCGACGCGCAACGTGGTGGTGGCCTCCGCCGCGACGGTCAACGCCACCATGGGGGCCCACTGATCGTCGAGATGGTCGGGCACGTAGAGCGTCGAGTAGCCCAGGTCCTCTGCCTTGCGCGCCAGTTCGCGCCACGCAGCCGGGGATGCCGCCTGCGACGCCTGCAGGGTGAATCGGAAGGCGGCCATAAGGAGCGATCCTACGGCGTTAACCTGGTGCGGTGACGAGCCAACCCGAGTCCTCCTCCTGGAGTGCCGCGTCCTGGCGGAAGTTCCCGGCCGCGCAGCAGCCGGACTGGCCCGATGCGGACGCGCTGAAGAAGGCCGAGGCGCGGCTGGCCGCCCTGCCGCCGCTCGTCTTCGCCGGGGAGTCGCGTCACCTCACCACGCAACTGGCCGCAGTGGCCAACGGCGAGGCCTTCCTGCTCCAGGCGGGCGACTGCGCAGAATCCTTCGCGGACTTCTCGGCCGACTCCATCCGGGACAAGCTCAAGATCATCCTGCAGATGGCGGTGATGCTCACCTACGCCGCGGGCGTGCCGGTCGTGAAGGTCGGCCGCATCGCGGGCCAGTTCGCAAAGCCGCGCTCGGCGGAGACCGAACGGGCCGGGAACGTGGAGCTGCCGTCCTTCCGCGGGCACATGGTCAACGACGAGGCGTTCGACGCCGAGGCCCGTACCCCCGATCCCGAACGCCTGGTGGCCTCGTACCAGCAATCGGCGTCGACGCTCAACCTGCTGCGCGCGTTCACCAAGGGAGGTTTTGCCGACCTGTCGCAGGTGCATCTGTGGAACCAACAGTTCGTCGCCTCGTCGACGGAGGGGCAGCGCTACGAGCGCATCGCCTCGGAGATCGATCGCGCGCTGCGCTTCATGGCGGCCTGCGGCATCGACCTCGGCGCCGAGGAGGGTCTGCACGAGGTCGACTTCTGGACATGCCACGAGGCTCTGATCCTGCCCTACGAGGAATGCCTGACCCGGGTGGACTCCCTCACCGGCGACTGGTACGACTGCTCGGCTCACATGGTCTGGGTCGGTGACCGGACCCGCCAGCTCGACGGCGCCCACGTGGAGTTCGTGTCGGGCATCAACAACCCGGTCGGCTGCAAGGTCGGACCGAGCTGCACGCCCGCCGAGGTCGTCGCCCTGTGCGGGCGCCTCAACCCGGACCGCCTGCCGGGCCGCCTGACGCTCATCACCCGGTTCGGCGCAGACCGGATCGGCGAGCTGCTACCCCCGATCCTGCGGGCCGTGGAGGCGGAGGGCCATCCCGTGGTGTGGGTCTGCGACCCCATGCACGGGAACACGTTCACCAGCGAGGGCGGCCGCAAGACCAGACGCTTCGACGTGATCCTCTCGGAGCTACGCTCCTTCTTCGACGTGCACCGCGACGAGGGAACGTGGCCGGGCGGCGTGCACGTGGAGCTGACCGGCGACGACGTCACCGAGTGCCTCGGTGGTGCCGAGGAGATCCTCGAGGGTGACCTCGGGGCCCGTTACACGACGACCTGCGACCCCCGGCTGAACGCTCGCCAGTCGCTCGACCTCGCATTCCGCGTGGCGGAATTCCTCAGAAGTTGATCCGCCGCCTCGCTCTCGCAGTGCTGGTGACGGCACTGCCGCTCCTCACCGTCATGGGCGCCGCCCTCACCACGGGCGCCCCGCCCGCGGCGGCCGCGGCGGCAACCACGACGCAGGCGTACTGGCTGGTCGCCACCGACGGCGGGATCTTCAGCTTCGGCGGTGCGCCGTTCTACGGGTCGACGGGGAGCATCGCCCTCAACAAGCCGATCGTGGGCATGGCGGCGACGGCGGACGGCGGAGGGTACTGGCTGGTCGCCTCCGACGGCGGCATCTTCGACTACGGCGACGCGGGGTTCTACGGGAGCACCGGGAGCATGGTGCTGAACAAGCCGGTGGTCGGTATGGCGCCGACGCCGGACGGCAAGGGCTACTGGCTGGTGGCCTCCGACGGCGGCATCTTCAGCTACGGCGACGCCAACTTCTACGGGAGCACCGGCAGCATCACGTTGAACAAGCCGGTCGTGGGGATGGCGGCCACGCCCAGTGGCAACGGGTACTGGCTGGTGGCCTCCGACGGCGGCATCTTCAGCTACGGCGACGCGCAGTTCCACGGCAGCACCGGCAGCCTCGTGCTGAACAAGCCGGTCATCGGCATGATCACGGGGCCCAACGGGGCCGGGTACTTCCTCGTCGCCTCGGACGGGGGCATCTTCAGCTTCGGCACGGCACCCTTCTTCGGCTCGCTGGGCGGCCTGCCCATCAAGCACCCAATTGCGGCAGCGGCCACCATGCCCGACGGGAGCGGCTACTGGTTCTCCGACACCGCCGGCCTCGTCTCGAACTTCGGCGCGGCGAAGTACTACGGCTCGGCACCTTCGCCGCTCAACAAACCGATCGTGGGGATGTCGCCGGCGCCGGGCAACGGCTCCTTCGTGGGCGGGACCTACCCCTCGGGCGCGTACGGCTACGACATCAGCATCTACCAGTGCTCGAGCTTCCCCACCGGCGCCCATGCGATCGGAATCGTCCAGGTGGACGGGAGCTCGTCGGGCAACACGAACCCGTGCCTGGCCCAAGAGGCGTCGTGGGCCGGCGGCGGGCTCAACCTCTACACCTATCTGACCTATGGGACCTCGTCCACCGGCGAGCCGGGGTGCAACGGCGACACCTCGTGCAATGCCGGCTACCAGGCGGGTATCTCGGCTTACACCGATGCGCAGAACGCCGGCGCCGGTTCGACCTCCATACCCTGGTGGCTCGACGTCGAGACGGCCGGCGCCAACTGGTCGGGCAACTCGTCCGAGAATGCTCAATTCGTCCAGGGCGCCCTCAACGCGCTCCACGAGTCCGAGGGCATCCCGGACGTCGGCATCTACGCCAGCCCGGGCGTGTGGAACAACATCGTGGGTAACTACACGCCCTCGGTCCCCTACTGGATGGCCGACTACCTCCCGTCGCCCAGCGGCCCGGGTTCGTGCGCCGACTACCAGAACTGGGTGACCAACCACGGCGCCCAGTTGCCCGGGCCGCCTGCGATCGTGCAGTACGACAGCCAGCAGTACGACATGGACTACGCCTGCTAGGACCCGTGTGGCCCCCGCCGTGCCCGGCACATGGAGCGCGGTCGGCATCATGGTGAGCCCGACCCTGCGTGCGGTCCGGCGTCCGCGCCCGCCGGAACCCTCCGTCGTATATTGACGGCGACTTTCCCGACGGAAGGGGGGAACCCAATGCATGACCGCACCTTCGAGGGTATCGGCGCGGCAAGTGGCCTGGCATTCGTGCTCCTCGCCGTGCTCTCCGGCTTCATCTATCCCCAGCAGCCGCGCGTCGACGCCACACCGGCGGCGACGCTGGCCTGGGTCCGCGACCACCACGCGGCGCTGCAGGCCGGCATGATCTTCGACTTGTTCGCCGCGGCGGCCCTCCTGTGGTTCGTCGGCTACCTGTACCGCGTCCTCGTGCGGGCCGAAGGGGACCAGGAGACCCTGGCGCCCATGGTGTTCGGATCGGGCGTCGGGGTCGCGATCACGACCGCCATGGCGGCATTGCCCACGGTCGTGCTCGCCTTCATGGATGCCCAACCCGGGGGCATCGGTGATGCGTCGCTGGTGCGGATGCTCGGCGACTTGAACACCATCTTCTTCTCCGTGACCTCGGTGATGACGATGGTGTTCCTCGGCTCACTCGGGTGGGCCATGGTGCGCGGCGAGCTCGCGGCCCCGTGGCTCGGCTGGGTCGGCCTGATCGTGGCGGTCTTCAACGGCGTCGCGGTCTGGATCGGTGTCACCTTCAGCAGCTACCACGGCAAGGCATGGCTCGTGATCGGGTGGGGCGCCTATGTCGGCTTCCTCGTTGTCATGCTGGTCATGAGCGCAATGATGCTGCGGAACCGCCGGTCCGCAGCGTCGGGATCACCTGCCGTCACCGTGACCTGATCGGGCCTCTCGCCGGGGGCAGCCCTCCCGCGCCTTTGGACGGTTTCACCTGGCGACCGCCTCGGCGGTCCGACACCTACGAAGCCGGCTTCTCCCACACCGACACGTGGAAGATGCTGTCGCTCGTGAACGGCTCGCGTTTCCAGCCGCCCCAGCGCTCGCGCAGGCGGAGCCCGGCGATGCGCGCCATCAGGTCGAGCTCGGCCGGCCAGACATAGCGGAACGGCATGGAGAACGTGCCCGAGCGGTCGCCCGCGAACCAGTAATGGTGCGAGACGCCGAGCTGCTGGGCCACGTCGAGCTCGTCGAAACCCAGGTGGTTCGGGCTGACGTCGAAGGCGCGCACCGTGTCGCCGGGCGGGAGCCGCCGGATCTGGGGCACCTCCAGCTCGATCACGAAGCAGCCGCCCGGTTCCAGGTGTTCCGCCACATTGCAGAAGCACGCCACCTGCTCCTCCTGAGTCGTCAGGTTCGTGATGGTGTTGTAGACCAGGTAGGCCAACCGGAACGACCCGTCCACCCGCGTCGTCGAGAAGTCGCCCAGCGTCACGCCGATCGCCTCGGACCCCGGCTTCGCCTGCAGCTGCGCCACCATGTCGGGAGACAGGTCGATCCCGTGCACCGCCACGCCCCGCCCGGTGAGCGGCAACGCGATGCGGCCCGTGCCGATACCCAGCTCGAGTGCGGACCCGCCCGCCGCCAACGGGGCCAGGAAGTCGACCGCCGGACCGACGAACGCGGGGTCGGACATCACCGTGTCCGCGTCGTAGTTCTCGGCGATCCCCCCGCCGAAGTAGTCGACCTTCACCGGGCCGCCAACATGGCGAGCCGGTCCTGCAGCACGGCCAGGTCCACCGGGCGATCCGTGGCGACCTCGACGACCGGCCACCCACCCGCCACCGGCTCGTTCACCTCGGAGTGCCACAGGTCGTCGTCGGTGCGGTCGGCGTCGAAGTGGCCCGCGGCGCGACCGTCCGCCCGGGCCCGGTAGCGGGCACGGGCCACCTCCCGGGGACAGCGGCAGAAGACCTCAACGGCCCGGCCCGGCAGGTCACTGATGGACGACCGCGCCGGAATGCGATGGAAGTTGGCCTCCAGCACCCCTCCCGCCGGCGACGCAGCGGCCACGGCGAACAGCACCTCCATGGCCGCCCGCCCCGCGCGGCGCGAGCCCATGACGTCGGTCGCGGGAAATGATCCCAAGATGGCCTCCTTGATGATGTCCTTCGACAGGAGCGGGAGACCCAACCCGTCGGCCAGTGCGGGCGCCAGCGTCGATTTGCCGCTTCCCGGCGGCCCCGACACCACGACGTAGAGCGGGCCCGCCATACGGTTCGACCGGGCGCCGGGCTCCTTTCAGTCCGTCTTGACGACCAGCACGGCGCAGTGGGCGGCGTGGGCCACCGAGTTCGGCACGCTGCCGAGGTACCGGCGGGCGCCCCGCATCCCCTTGCTGCCGACGACGATGAGGTCAGCCCCGACGTCGACCGCTGCACCCAGGATCACGTCGTCCGGGTTGCCCTGCGACGCGTGGGCCACGGCCTTGAGGCCTTCCCCGTGTGTCTTGACGGCCTCCTCGCCCACGCTCTTGGCAGCCTCGTCGGCCAAGGCCTGGCCCACACCCGTGTCGACCAGGGGCGCGCCTGTCGCCGAGGCCATGCCCGGCCTGGGCGCGCGGACAGCCGTGACGATGTGCAGCTCGGAGCCCCACGAGCGTGCGATGTCGGCGGCGGCCTGCACGGCCTTGTCGGCGGTGGGAGAGCCATCGGTTCCTACTACAACGATCTTGTACATGGGTTCGTCCCCTTTTCGCCAGAGCGCTCAGCGTAGCTGGCAGAGGACCGACGCGTCCGGCTCGGTCCCCCAGGGCGCCGTACGCGGCTTCCTTGAACTCCACGAAATTGGGCCGTGGCTCGGGCGAGGTCATCCGTGTCGTGAGCGGGATGCCGGTGAGGCCACGCACCGGGTCGCTCGACCACGCCGTGCCCACTCCCCCGTTCCATCAGAATCCGGCGCGATCGAGTGCGGCGCGCCGGTCATGGCAGGTCGCCACGCGGCCGGAATGCCATGGGCTCCGACGCTACCGGTAGGGTGCGGGCATGGCGGCGTTCAGCGACGTCGAGCGGATCGTCTCGGCACTCCCCGAGGTGACAGAGGGGACCCGCTTCCGCAACAGAACCTGGTTCGTCGACGGCAAGGCGTTCGCCTGGGAACGCCCGTTCTCCAAGGCCGACCTCAAGCGCTTCGGCGACGTCGAGCCTCCCGCGGGCCCAATCCTCGCCCTGCGCACCGCCGATCTGTCCGACAAGGAAGCCGTCCTCGCCACCGCCGCCAAGGGCTTCTTCACGATCCCCCATTTCGACGGCTACCCGGCCGTCCTCGTCGCGCTCCGGGACGTCGCCAAGAAACAACTGCGCGAGGCGATAGAGGATGCCTGGCTCGCCGGTGCGCCCGAGAAGCTCTCCCGCCCGTTCCTCGACGGCTCTTCGCCCCTCAGGCCCGCGGCACCCCGCAGGAGTCGTTGAAGCGCAGCAAGACCCAGCGGTCCTCCGCCGGTATCCATTCCCATTCCGTCATGGAGGCGTGCACGATACGCACCCAGCCGCGCCGGTAGATCTCGGGCGGCACGCCCAAGAACGTGATCATGCAGGCCTCGATGACACCCGCGTGGACGGCGGCGACCACCAGCTCCCCCGGATGCCGGCCCACGACCTCACGCACCGCGTCCGAGGCTCGCACGATGAACTCGGACCAGCTCTCGCCCCCCGGGGCGATGGGGAGACCGGGGTCGCGGTCCCAGTCGGGCACCCCGAAGGTCTCGACCACCTCCTCCCAGGGCAGGCCGTCACACTGTCCCGGGTGCAGCTCGCACAGGTCGCAGCGCTCGATGATCGGCCCGAGCGCCGTGGGTCCGGGCCCGACCACCGGCCGCAGCCGCTCCGCTGTCTCCACCGCGCGCGGCAGCACCGAGGAGTACAGGGCCGTGGCATCGCGCAGCTCGCCACTCTCGTAGAGCCGGTCGGCCAGGACCGCCACCTGCCGACGTCCCAGATCCGTCAGGCCCGTACAGCCCTTCAGGCCTCCAACCACGTGATTGAGGTTGCACTGCGCCTCTCCGTGGCGAACGAGCACGATGCGCGACGCACCCTCGGTGGGCGGGAAGATCCGCAGCACACCATCCGGGACCCGGGCGTCACCGTCCGGCTCGACTCCGCTCACGCCAGGTTCCCGACGAAATGCTCGAGTTGCCGGAGTGTCCGGCACTCCACCACGTCGTCGCAATGGGCGGCATACTCCCCCACGATCGAGTCGCCCGACCCCCAGTAGTCGCGCGGCTCGGGGTTGAGCCAGTAGACGTGGCGCGCCTTGGCCTGGAGGTCCTCGAGGACCCACGAACCCGAGGCGTGGTAATTGTTGCGGGCGTCCCCGAGCACCATGATGCTCGAGCGCGACGTGACCTGGTCGCCCCAACGCCGGTGGAACTCACTCAGCGCGTGGCCGTAGTCCGAATGGCCGTCCACCCAGATGACGTCGGCCTCGGTGTTGATGCGGGCCACCGCCTCGGCGGGATCGACGACACCCTCGAAAAATCGTGTCACCTCGTCGATCCCGTCCACGAAGACGAAGCTGCGCACCTTGGAGAACTGCGACGAGATGGCGTACACCAGGTGCAGGGTAAAGCGGGCGAAACTGGCCACCGACCCCGAGATGTCCGCCACCACGAAGATCTCGGGTTTGGACGGGCGCGGGTGCCGGAACCGCGGCTCAATGGGCACGCCGCCGGTCGACAGGGACCGCCGCATGGTGGCGCGGAAGTCGAGCGGGCCCTTCCGGCCGTGCCGGCGCTTGCGGGCCAGGCGCACCGCCAGCTTGCGGGACAACGGCTGGAGGACACGGTGCAACATGGCCAATTCCTCGCGGGTCGCGTGCATGACGTCGATGTCCTCGGGCAGGGGTTTGCGCACCGAACGGGCCAGCGCCTCGGCACCGCGATCCTCCACCAGGCGGCGGCGGATCTCGGTCTCCACGGCACGGCGGAACTTCTCGATGCGTGCCTTGAACTCGTCCGCTGCGAGGCGCTCCTCCAGCTCGGTCAGCGACCCGCCGGCAGCGCCCGCCTGGGCCTGACCCATGAGCCGCTCCAGCACGGCGTCGAGGTCGAGGTTCCGCAGTGTTCGGTACAGGTAGTAGGTCCCCCCGACGGGTCGCCCGGGTTCCATGCCTGCGTAACGGTCGACCGCATTGCGGGCTACCACGTTCATCAGCCCGGCGTCGGCCGAGATCAGCGACTTGAAGAGGAGCTCGGCCAGCTCCTCGGGCGTCATCCCCTCACCCGACCCGCCTCCCTTCCAGGAGCGTCCCTGGCCCTGCATGCCACTCTGCCCCGCCTGCTCGCCCTCGGACTCGCCGCCCTCCTGGTCGCCCTCGTCGCCCGCGGTGCCGGTGTCGGCGCGGCCGGTCCGCACGGCGAAGAAGACCTCGAACGCCGTCTCGAAGGCGCGCCAGTGTGCAGACGACTTCACGAGAGTCGCGGCCAGCGCGTACTTCAGCGCCTCGCGATCCTCGAGCGGGATGTGCTTGACTGCCTCGGCGGCGTCAAGGTGCTCGGTGAGCGAGACCGGCAGCCCGGAACGGCGCAGCTCGGTGACGAACCCGGAGAGGAGATCGAGCACGCGGCCCTCAGCCTGAGGAGGCCGACAGCAACTCCTTGGTCGCCCGCTCGATGTCGGCCTGGTACTTCAGCAGGATGTTGAGGGTGTCCTTCGCCCCGGCGGCGTCGATCGTCTGCACACCGAGCAGCACCAGCGTGCGCGCCCAGTCCAGCGTCTCGGAGACGGACGGCGCCTTGCGCAGCTCGAGGGTGCGCAGCGAGCGCACGATGCGGGCCACCTGGTCGGCCAGCTCCTCACTGATTCCGGGCACCTTGGTGCGCACGATCTCGCGCTCGCGGTCGAGGTCGGGGTAGTCGATGTGCAGGTAGAGACAGCGCCGCTTGAGGGCTTCGGAGAGCTCGCGCGTGTTGTTGGAGGTGAGGAACACCATGGGCAACTGGGAGGCCCGCACGGTGCCGAGCTCGGGGATCGACACCTGGTACTCGGAGAGGATCTCGAGCAGCAGCGCCTCGGTCTCGAGCTCGACGCGGTCCACCTCGTCGACGAGCAGCACCACCGGCTCGGTGGCCCGGATCGCCTCGAGCAGTGGCCGGGTCAAGAGGAAGTCCTCGGAGAAGATGTCCTCCTCGAGCTCCGCCCAGCTCGGGCCCTCCTCCTCGGCCTTGCCGTGCTCTCCCGCCTGGATCCGCAACAGTTGCTTGCGGTAGTTCCACTCGTAGAGCGCCTTGGACTCGTCGAGCCCCTCGTAGCACTGCAGCCGGATCAACCGGGCGCCCGTCAGCTCGGCCACCGACTTGGCCAGCTGCGTCTTGCCCGTGCCCGCCGGGCCCTCGACGAGGACGGGCTTGGACAGGCGGTCGGCCAGGTACACGACACCGCTGATGGAGTCGTCGGCCAGGTAACCCACCCGGGCCAGGCCACCCCTGACCGCGTCGAGGGATTCGAACCGGGGCGGTCCCGCATCGGGCAGCCCCAGCGCTGCGTTCACCTCGCTCACCGGCGCACCTGCCCGTCACCACGCACGACCCACTTCAACGTCGTCAACTCCTTCACTCCCATCGGCCCGCGCGCGTGCAGCTTCTGGGTGGAGATGCCCACCTCGGCGCCCAGCCCGAGCTCCTCGCCGTCGACGAACCTCGTCGACGCGTTGACCAGCACTGCCGCACCGTCGACCTCGGCCACGAAGCGGTCGGCGACCGCCAGGTCGGAGGTCACGATCGCCTCGGAGTGACCCGAGCTGTAACGGGCGATGTGCTCGATGGCGTCTCCCACGTCGTCCACCATTCCGATCGCCACCACCGGCCCCAGGAACTCCGAGGCGAAATCGCTCTCCATGGCGGGCACGGCGTCGGGCACGATGGCCCGCACCCGCTCGTCGGCCCGGATCTCCACTCCCGCCGTGGTGAGCGACGCGGCCAGGCGGGGCAGGAACTCGGCCGCCACGCCGGTGTGCACCAGGATCGTCTCGACCGCATTGCACACCCCGAAGCGGTGCGTCTTGGCGTTGACCGCCAGCTCGTGCGCCATGCCCAGGTCCGCCGCGCCGTCGATGTAGATGTGGCAGTTGCCGTCGCCGTCGAGCACGTAGGGCACGGTGGCATGCTCGATCAGCGATTCGATGAGCGCCTTCCCACCGCGTGGGACCAGGCAGTCGATCTGTCCACGCAGCTGCATGAACGCAATCGCCGTCTCGTGCGACGTGTCCTCCACCAGCGCGACCGCGTCCTCCGGGAGCCCCGCCTTCACCACCGCCCGGCGCAAGAGCGCGACGACGGCCCGGTTCGACTCGATGGCGGAGGAGGAGCCGCGCAGGAAAGCGGCGTTCCCGGCCTTCAGGCACAGACCGGCGGCGTCACTCGTCACGTTGGGGCGGTTCTCGTAGATGACCCCGACCACGCCGAGCGGGACCCGCACCCTCGTCACCCGCAACCCGTTGGGTCGGACCCAGCCCTCGGTGACCTCACCCACCGGGTCCGGTAGTCCCGCCACCTTGCGCAGGCCGCCCGCCATGGCACGCACCCGGTCCTCGGTCAGGCGGAGACGGTCCCGGGCCGCCTCGGTCATCCCCGCCGACCCGGCACGCTCCAGGTCGGCCCCGTTGGCCTCGACCAACGCCCCCCACTCCTCCTCGAGCAGGTCCGCCGCCAGCCGGAGCGCGTCGTCGCGCACCGAGCTCGGCGCCCTCGCCACCCGCCGCGCCGCTGCCTGGACGCGGCCCGCGAGCTGCTCCAATGCCGGCGAGGTCACCGGGTCAGGTTACAAGGACCAGGTCGTCCCGGTGGACGACGACCTGGCTGCGCTTGCCCATCCACTCCCCCGACCTCTCGGCGTGGAGGCGGACCAGGCCCTTGGCGAAGACCGTCCCGTCCGGGCCGGCGATCTCGACCGCGTCCTCGGGCCGGAAGGTCCCGCTCACCCCGACCACGCCCGCGGCCAGGAGCGAGCGTCCCCGCTCCGTCAGCGCCGCTCGGGCCCCGTCGTCGACGGTGAGCCGGCCCGAGGAGCCCAGCGCGAAGGCGATCCACAGCTTGCGGGCCGAGAGGCGCCCCTCCCGGGCCCGGAACATCGTCCCCACACCGGCCTCCCCGGCCAGCGCCGCCACCAGCACGCCGGGCCGCCCGGCGTCCGCAATCAGGGTGGGCACGCCCGACCAGGTCGCGATCTTGGCCGCGGCCAGCTTGGAGGCCATGCCGCCGCTGCCCAGCGCACTGCCCGGTCCGCCGGCCAGTTGCTCGAGCTGGTGGTCGATCTCGACCACCTCCTCAATGAGCGATGCCTCCGTGTCGCGGCGGGGGTCGGCCGTCAACAGGCCGGGTGCGTCGGTGAGCAGCACGAGCAACTGAGCGCCGACCAGGTGCGCGACCAGCGCGGCCAGACGGTCGTTGTCGCCGAAGCGGATCTCCTCGTCGGCGACGGCGTCGTTCTCGTTGACGATCGGGACGACACCGAGGTCCACCAGGTGGCGCAGCGTCCCCCGGGCGTGGAGGTACTGCGTGCGGTGCACGAAGTCGAGCGGTGCCAGCAGAACCTGGCCCGCCAGCAAGCCGTAGGGATCGAGGCCGTCCTGCCAGACCCGCATGAGTCGGTGCTGGCCGACGGCCGACACCGCCTGCAGCACCGCGGGGTCCGAGGGCCGTTGCTCCCCGCGGCCGAGCGCCCCCCAGCCCGCCGCGATGGCGCCGGAGGTGACCACCACCACCGTGTGGCCCTCCCCGCGCACCGCGGCCAGCTCGGCGCACAACCGGGCCACCGTGTCGGGCGTGACCGATGACGACCCCACCTTGACGACGGCGATCACGAGTCCTCTCCCCAGGTGAAGGTCATCGTGCCCACGGTCACCTCGTCCCCGTCGCGGGCGCCGGCCCGCGCCAGGGCGCGATCGACCCCGAGACGACGCAGCCGCCGCACCGCCTCGGCCTGCGCGCCGTCGTCGTTGAGGTCCGAGAACGCCACGGCCCGCTCGGCGGCGCGGCCCACCACCACCCACGAGCCGTCGCCGGCGCGCCGCACGTCGACGCCTTCGGGGGCGGGCCGATGCACGATCACCTCGCTCGAGGCCACCGCGACCGCCTCGCGGCGCCCCTCGTCCACCACCGCCGCCAGCCGCGCCACCAGCGCGGGCAGGCCCTCGCCCGTCGCGGCCGAGATCACCGTGTCGCACACGCGTTGGGCGTCGGACGCAACGTCGGCCTTGCTGCCCACGACGAGCCGGGGACGATCGAGCAGCTCGGGTCGGTAGGAGCCGAGCTCGGCCAGCAGGATGCGCAACTGCGTCGAGGGTTCGTCGCCCCCCGCTTCGGGCGCGGCAAGGTCGAGCAGAACCACGAGCACCCGCGCCCGCTCGATGTGACGCAGGAACTGGTGGCCCAGGCCCTTGCCGGCGGCGGCGCCCTCGACCAGGCCGGGGATGTCGGCCATCACGAACTCGGTGCCGTCGCGCACGCCGCCCACGCGAACCACGCCGAGGTGCGGCTCGAGCGTGGTGAAGGGGTAGTCGGCGACCTTGGGCTTTGCCGCGGACACGGTCGAGATCAGTGTCGACTTTCCCGCGTTGGGGAAGCCCACCAGGGCCACGTCCGCCATCAGCTTGAGCTCCATGTCCAGCCAGAACTCCTGACCCTTCTCGCCCTGCTCGGCGAAGGCGGGCGCCCGGCGCCGATTGGAGAGGAATCGCGCGTTGCCCCGCCCCCCCTGCCCGCCCTCGGCCACGAGGGAGCGGGCGCCGTCGGCGGCGAGGTCGCAGACCACGCTCCCGTCCCGCCCGCGCACCACGGTGCCCACGGGCACCGGCACCACGAGATCCTTCCCGCGCGCTCCGTGGCGTTTCGACCCCGATCCGTGGACGCCGTCGGTGGCACGCCGGAACGGGTGGTCGCGGAAGCCGAGCAGCGATGACTCGTTCACCGACGCGACCAGCCACACGTCCCCGCCGTGCCCTCCGTCGCCGCCGTCAGGACCGCCCCGGTCGACGTGCGCCTCGCGGCGCCACGACACCGCCCCGGCTCCCCCGTCGCCCGCGCGCGTGGAGCTGGGCCTGATCGACGAAACCGGACATGGCGGGAAGCCTAAGAGCCGACGAGTCGGCGGGCGCGCTGCCCCACTTCGGCACGGGCCCGATCACCGTCGATCCTCGTGCACCGGCCGGCCTCGACGACGCATGCTCCCCCGACCCACACGTCGGTCACCAGGTAGCCGGCCCCGGCCCACACGAGGTGGCCGAGGAGCTCGGCATCGGTGACGGAGGGGGTGAACCGTGCGTCGTCCGTGCGCAGGCGGATGAGGTCCGCGGGACGCCCCACCTCGAGCGCGCCCACGGGCAGCCCGAGTGCCTCCCCGCCGCCACGGGTGGCCAACCGCAGCGCCGCCGCGGAGGTCACGGCGCCCGGGTCGGCCGCCGTGGCCCGAGCGAACAGGGCGGCCAGGCGCATCTCGTCCCACAGGTGGAGGTCGTCGTTCGACGCGGGACCGTCGGTCCCGAGGCCGACCCGCACGCCGCGCGCCAGGAGGTCCTGCAGCGGGGCGACCCCAGCCCCCAGCTTCCCGTTGGAGCCCGGGCAGTGCGCCACGGCGACGTCGTTCGAGGCGACGATCGCGAGGTCGGCCTCGTCGAGCCAGACCGAGTGCGCCGCCAACACGCGGCCTTCGAGGACGCCCTCGGACTCCAGGAGCGCGGGCGCGCTCATGCCGTAGCTCGTGAGGACCTGCGCGCACTCGGCCTCGGTCTCGGCGAGGTGGATCTGGAGCAGGGCGTCACGCCGCTGCGCCTCCGCGGCGATGGTGCGCAGGCCCTGGCGCGGAACCGTGTAGGCGGCGTGGGGCCCAAACCCGAGGTGGAGGCGACCGTCCCTGCCGTCCATGGCATCGAACAGGCGGCAGGCCTCGTCGAGCAGGCGCTCCCACGTGTTCTGGGACCCCGCCCCCGGCACCTCGAAGATCCCGGGCGTGTACACGGCGCGGATGCCTGCGTCGATCACCGCCTCGATGACCGGGTCGGGATGCCGATACTGCTCGCAGGTGGTGGTGATCCCGTTGCAGAGCAGTTCGTCAGCGCCCAGCACCATGCCCCAGTACACGTCCTCGTCACGCAGCAACGCCTCGCGTGGCCAGACGCTCTCGCTCAGCCACCGTTCGAGCGGCAGGCCGTCCCCCGCACTGCGCACGAGCGTCATCGGCGAGTGGCCGTGGCAATTGACGAGTCCCGGCATCAGCAGGCCACCGAGCTGGCGCACCTCGGTCCCCGCCGCGGCCGGGACCTGCCACGGGTCGCCGATCCACGAGATGAGCCCGTCCTCGATCTCGACCGCACCCGGTAGGAGCATGGAGTCCCCGGGGTCGACGGTGAAGACGGCGTCGGCCACCAGGCGCAGCGTCACGGCGCGCCGACGAACAGACGTCCCGACAGGTCGCGCGAGACCCGGATCGCTTCGGGGGCGCCCTCCACCGACACTTCGACGGTGCCGTCGGAATCCCGTCCGCCGACCGTGGCCACGGCGCCGGGGATGAAACCCCCCTCGTCGAGCAGGGTCAGCGAGCCCAGATTGAGCTCGACCTCCTCGCTGATCCGGAACAGGCGTACCCGCTCTCCCTCGCCGGCCTCCGCGAGGGGCTTGGTGGGGACACCGGGGAGCGGTGTTCCCGACCCGGGGATCGGATTGCCGTGCGGGCAGGTCGCCGGGTCGCCGAGCAGCTCGACCAGCCGGGCCTCGACATCGTCGGAGATCACGTGCTCCCAGCGACCTGCCTCCCGGTGGACCTTGGACCACTCGAGCCCGATGACGTCGACGAGCAGCCGCTCGGCCAGGCGGTGCTTGCGCACGACCTTCTCGGCCAGGGAGCGCCCGCTGTCGGTGAGGAGCAGTCGCCTTCCCTCGCGGGTCACGTACCCGTCCTCGGTGAGCCGGTCCAGCATCTCGGAGACGGACGGGGCGGAGCGGCCCAGTCGTTCTGCGATACGGGCCTGGATCACCGGCACGCCCTCCTCGCCGAGCGCGAGCATGGTCTCGAGGTATTCCTCGACCGGGGGGTGGTACTCCTGCGGCGTGTGGGCGCCGTGCTCAGCCATGGCAGTGGTCCCCGTCCGTGGACGGGGGCACGTCGAGGGCGGGGTTGCGGTCGAAGAACCCGACCGGGACGAGCGAGAACCCCGTGCTCTCGACCGGCATGACCGGCCAGTCCTCGGGCCTGGGTATGTGCGTGACACCGAAGGAGTGCCAGAGGACGACGTCGGTGTCGACGATGGCGCGGTCCTGCGCCGTCCACGCAGGGAGCCCCGCCCCGCCGGTGTGCTGGTTGGGGTAGTCACCCGCCGCTCGCCGCTCGTCGGGTGAGAACGGCGTGACCCACACGTTGTGTGCCGCGAAGGCGGCGCGCCGCCCGATGCTCGAGTCGGGACCGGCCAGCAACGTCGGTGTTGCCACGGGCAAGAGCTTGTACGCCGTGGGCTGTCCCAAGGCGTTGCGCCGGCCGCGATTGGCGATGCGCCACGTCCGCGAGCGCGACGGGTCGATGTCGCGCCGGGCCGAGAGCTCCGTCTCGAGCAAGGTCGTCGTGGTGGTGAAGGCGCTGCCGACGGGGTTTCCCTCTCCGGGGGGCGAGGGGACCGCGTCGACCTCGAACACCGCGTTGTCGGGTCCGTCGATCTCGAGGTCGAGTCGGACGTTGAAGATGTGCTGGTGCAGGGGGGCGGCGAGCCCCGGCGCAACCATGCGTGCGTGCTCGCCCGCATCCTCTCCCGCCACCGCCATGGTCGACATGATCCCCGTGAGCTTGACCTCGAGTTGCATCATGCCGTCGAGGTAGAAGTACCAGTAGAAGCCGTACTCGTAGTTGCCCACCGTGGCGATGGAGCTGATGACCAGGCGACGCGACCGACGGACCTCCGTGCGCCCCGAGACCATGTCGACGTGCTTCCAGAGGATGGAGTAGTCCTCCTCGTGCATGCAGATGGCATTGGCCTTGGTGTGCGGCTTGCACCGCTCGTCGGCGAACACGTAGTCGAGGTAATGGATCTCGCCCAGGCAGTCGCACCCCAATGTGAGCGAGTTCGCCATGCGCCCGAGGCCCCACTCACCGGCGTCGAATGCGCTCTTCCACGAGTGCATCGGGCTGGGGTGCCCGTAGGGCACCACCATCTCGCTGACCGAGGCGCGGTAGACCAGCGGCCGCACCCGCCCGCCGTCCTCGTAGCCGATGGTCGAGAGGACCAGGCCCTCCAGCGGGTCCATGCCCACCCGCAGTGACCACTTCTGCCATTTCACGAGATTGCCCTCCACCACGAAGCTCGGGCCCTCCGGTTGCGTGATGGAAATGGGCTTGAGGTCCGTCCGCAACGGCCCGTTGTGCTCGGGGTAGTAGCTCCCCGAGGTGGGCGGGACGGGCACGATGCCGTAGTCGAGCACCTCGAGGACCTCGCCCCGCGCCATGTCGACGATGGCAAGCAGACCCTCGAGGGGACGGGCGTACCCGTTGTCGTCCGGCGACGCACGCACATAGGCGATGCACTTGGTGATGCGACGACCCTTCTCGTGCTCGAGACCGAAGGAACCGGCGGGCCACGGGTCGACCTGGACCAAGGAGTGGTCAACGATGCCGCGGCGTTCGAGCGCGGCCTTCCATTCCGCGCAGTCGGCCAGCGCGAGCTGCGCCGCGTAGGCCTCCTCCATCTGCAGCGGCGGCCGGACGTCCGGCACCGTTTCCCAGCGCACGATCTCACCCCGGGTGACGGAGACGACCACCTCGACCACATCGGCCACCGGACCCTGCAGCAGCACGAGGCGCACCTGACGGTCGACGAGCGCGGCCGCTCCCGGTTCGCCGCGGTCGACGGCCCGCACCGTCTCCTTGGGAGGATCGCACAGGGTCACATAGGCGAAGCGCAGGTCCTCCTTCGCCACGACGGCCCGGCCGCTGTCGAAGATGACGCGGCGCGCCTCCTTCATCTCCTCCCCCGTGAGGGGCGACAGCGGGTGCAGCGAGACCGGGGCGGGAACGGCGCTGGTCGACATTGGGGCCATGGTACGTGGCGGGGGGCCGGGAGCCGCCTACGATGCCCACCATGGACGATGCGGCCGAGCGTGCCGCCCGTAGCGCCCGTGAGCTGGCCCGTCGCACCGGCAGCGACCGCCACGACGTCCTGCTCGTGCTCGGCAGCGGACTCACCGGCGCAGCCGAGATCCTGGGCGCAGGCGGGGACTCGCTTCCGCTCGACACGCTCCCTTTCTTCCCCCGCTACACGGCGGCCGGCCACCGCGCCCAGGGCTGGTCCGTCGACGTCGCCGGAAAGCGGGTCCTGGTGTTCGGCGGCCGGTGCCACCTCTACGAGGGAATCGAGCCCGACGAGGTCGTGCACCCCCTGCGGACCGGCGTCGCCGCCGGCTGCACCACGGTCATCCTGACGGCTGCCGTCGGCGGCATCCGGGAAGATCTCACGACCGGAGCCGTCATGGTGGTCGAGGACCATCTCAACCTGACCGGGCGCAGCCCGCTGGGCGGCGCCACCTTCGTCGACATGGTCGACGCCTACTCGCCCGAACTGCTCAAGCTCGCCCTTGCCACGCCGGGCCCGGGAGGTGCCGTGGTGTCACCGCGGCCCGGCGTCTACGCGCAGGTGTCCGGCCCGCAATTCGAGACGCCGGCGGAGATCCGCATGTTGCGCACCTCGGGCGCGGACGTCGTGGGCATGTCCATGGCACTCGAGACCATCGCCGCCCGGCACGCCGGCGCCGGGGTGCTCGGGCTCGCCCTCGTCACGAACGCTGCCGCGGGGACCGTCGCCGGCGGGACCGGCGACCTGACGGGCATCGCCGAGGTCGGCAACGCGGCGGCACCGTCCGTGGCCGACATCGTGCGCCACGTCGTAGGCTCGCTCCCGTGACCGACACCGTGACCCCGACGGGCGTGGACCACGTGGCCCTGAACGTCCCCGACGTACCCGGTGCCATCGCGTTCTACACCGAGAAGCTCGGCCTCAGGCAGAACTTCACCCGGCCCGACTTCGGGTTCGCCGGCGCCTGGCTCGACACGGCCAGCGGGCAACAGGTCCACCTGATCGAACTGCCGGCACCGCCCAACGTGGGCCAGCACTTCGCCCTGGTCTATGACGATCTCGACGCGGTGGTGGGCGAGCTGCGCCGCCGCGGGCTCGAGGTGTCGGACCCGGTCCCCGTCGGTGAGACGGGGCGCCACCAGGCCTTCACCTCGGACCCCTGGGGCAACGGGATCGAGCTGCACCAGCGTCCCGCCGCAGCCTGACGCGGCGACGGGACGGGACCGGCAGCGTCCTCAGTCCCCCGTCGTGGGGTCGATGACCGAGGCGACGAGCGAGACCTTGTTGGCGGGGAACCCACCACAGCGGGCGTGTTCGAAGATGATGTCCTCGTCGGGGGCGATGTAGACGCAGTAGATCTTGTCGCCCGTCACGTAGCTCTGCTGCCACTGGATCTCGGGACCGAGGCTGCTGAGGACCTTGTTCGACTTCTGGCTGATCTCGCGCAGCTCCTCGGGCGAGAGCTCCCCGGCCCCCGGCAGTTCGCGCTCGATGACGTACTTCGGCATGACAACCCTCCCACGTGGTACCATACCAAGAGTATCTCTCTTACATACCACTGGTAGGGTATTATGCATACCACTAGTACGGATGTCAAGGACAAGAGGGTCGCCCAGGGTGACGCCACCCGCGCCGCCCTCCTGGCCGCGGCCCGTGAGCTCTTCGGCGAGCACGGCTTCGCTGAGACGTCGGCCGACGAGATCGTGGCTCGGGCTGGCGTCACCAAGGGCGCGCTCTACCACCACTTCAGCGGCAAGGAGGATCTCTTCCGGGCCGTCTTCGAGCAGGTCCAGCTCGAGGTCTCCGACCAGGCGGTCGCCGAGTTCCTCGGCTCCGATTCCTGGGAGGCGCTGCTGAACGGCTGCTCACTGTGGGTCGATGCCCACCTCGACCCGTCCGTGCGGCGCATCGTGCTCCAGGACGCCCGGGCGGTGCTGCCGTGGGAGGACGTGCGCGCCATAGAGAACCGTTACGGCGCGGTCGCTCTGCGGGGGGCGCTGCGCAAGGCGATGCACGCCGGCGACATAGAGCGCCGGCCGCTGCGTCCGATGGCGCTGCTCGTCCTCGGCGCCCTCAGCGAGGGGTGTCTCTACATCGCGGAGGCGGACGATCCCGGGGCGGCCCGCTCCGAGGTCACGCTGCTCATCGCCGAGATGCTGTCGGGCTTCCGGACCGCACCGGGACCGACGAGGGGGTCAAAGGGGTAGCGCTGCCTCAGTCGGTGAGGATGCTGATGTGCTTGCGCCCGCGGCGCTGGCCGAATTTGACGGTGCCGTCAGCCTTGGCGAAGAGCGTGTCGTCGCCGCCCCGGCCCACGTTGGCACCCGGATAGAACTTCGTGCCCCGCTGGCGCACCAAGATGGAGCCGGCGGTCACCGCGGTGCCGTCGAACTCCTTCACCCCGAGGCGCTGGGCCGCCGAGTCGCGGCCGTTGCGGGTCGACCCGCCACCCTTGGTCTTCGACATGTCGGACTCCTCTGCTCCCGGGCTCAGCCGGCCGCTGTGATGGCGGTGATCTCCAGCGTGGCGTAGTGCTGGCGGTGGCCCCACCGGCGACGCTGGTTCGACTTGGACTTATAGGTCATGGCGTTGATTTTCGGGCCCATCTCCGAGCCCACGACCTTCGCCGTGACGGAGGCGCCCGCCAGCTGCTCGGGCGTGGCCAGCACGGTCTCGCCGTCGACCACCAGGACGGGCTCGAGGGACACCTCGGCCCCGACCGGCTCGCCCAGGAGCTCGACCCGGACACGCTGGCCCTCGGCCACCCGCTCCTGCTTTCCTCCGGACCTGATGACGGCATACATAAGGGGGAGATCCTAGCGCAGGACGGAATCGTCCAGGGTCACGCCCCGGCCCCCGCAGACGGCGCACTCGGTCGAAAGGGTCTCGAGCAGGCCCTCCGAGACGCGTTTGCGGGTCATCTCGACCAGCCCCAGCTCGGAGATGTCGAAGACCTGGGTCCTGGTCTTGTCCCGGGCGAGGGCGTTGCGCAATGCCGCCGCCACCTTGTCCCGGTTCTCCCGGACCTCCATGTCGATGAAGTCGATGACGATGATGCCCCCGATGTCCCGCAGCCTCAGCTGGCGGGCCACCTCCTCGGCCGCCTCGAGGTTGTTGCGGAAGACGGTCTCCTCCAGGTTGGTCTTGCCGACGTTCTTGCCAGTGTTCACGTCGATGACCGTCAGCGCCTCGGTCCGCTCGATGATGAGCGATCCCCCCGAGGGGAGCCAGACCTTTCGGTCCAGAGCCTTGTGCAGCTGTTCGTGCACGTGGTAGCGCTCGAAGATCGGCAGGCCCTCCTCCTCGGGGTCGTAGTACTCGACCCTGTCGGAGAGCTCCGGGCTCACCGCCCGGACGTAGTCGCGGACCTGCTCGAAGAGCGCCAGGTCGTCGATCACCACGCCGCGGTACTCGGCGTTGAGCTCTTCGCGCAGAATCCGCACCGACAGTTCCGGCTCCCGGTACAGCAGGCCCGGGGCCTCGGACTTCTTGGCCTCGGCCTCAATGGTGTTCCACTGCTCGAGCAGCGTGGTCACGTCCCGCTGCAGTTCGTCGGCGGAGACGCCCTCGGCGGCGGTGCGCACGATCATGCCGTGGCCCGCCGGCTTCACCTCGTCGATGATGCGCCGCAGCCGCCGTCGCTCCGTGTCCCCGAGGCGCTTGGAGATGCCGAACGCGCTCGAGTTGGGCACCAGCACGGCGAAGCGGCCGGGAAGCGAGACCTCCTGGGTCAGGCGGGCGCCCTTGGCGCCGATCGGGTTCTTGGTCACCTGGCACAGGATCGTCTGTCCCGCCTTGAGCACGTCTTCGATCCGGGGTTGCTGGGACGACGCCCCCCCCTCGATGTCGTCACGGTCGTAGCGCACGTCGCCTCGGTACAGCACGGCGTTCTTCGGGATGCCGATGTCGACGAAGGCCGCCTCCATGCCGGGCAACACGTTCTGGACCCGTCCCCGGTAGACGTTGCCGTCGATCTGGTTCGTGTCGTCGGCCGCCCGGGACACGTAGTGCTCCACGAGGGACCGGCCCTCGAGCATGGCGATCTGGGTCATGTCGGGCTGCACGTGCACGCAGACCAGGTAGCGCCCCACCTGCTTGGAGCGCCGGTCCCGGCCGGACCGACGCCGGCTCCGGGCCCGCTTGGCCCCTGCCTCCGCTTCCGGGTCTTCGGCGGGCGCCCCCGCATCACCCGTCGGGGCCTCCCGGGGCGCCGCGGCCCCCGGCCGCGCCAGTGGCACGACGGGCGCCGCCTCCTTGGGCGCCGGTGGCGCGGCGGGCGCGGGTCGGGTGTCACCGATCTTCGGCTTGGGGCGCGGAGCGGGGCGCGCCGCCTCCGGCGGACTAGTGCCGCCCGCTGCCTCCGGGGGGGGACCCTCCGGGGTCTGGCTGATTTCCGTTTCGGACATGAGGGAAAGCCCTCCTCGCGTGCTGTGTCGCGCCCACGCCGGTTCCGGGGCCGCTCAAGGGGAGCGGCTCGAACCGTGCGTCATCGCGTTCGATCCATTGATGCGTTCGACAGGCCCGTCCGAGCACCACGTGGGTACCCAGGGCCGCTACAAGGTCCCCCGGACGGACGCCCCGCGGGTGCGTCGCCAATTCCGCCTCGAGGTGGCCGTTGGGGCTGGTCACGGAAAGAGCCAGGATGGCCGGGCGGATGTCGTCCTCGGCTTGACGACCCTTCCGCTCCCGCCGGACCGTGAGGATGGGGGCAGCGAGCAGCTTTTCCACCTGCTCCCGCAACTCCTCACCTGGCACTCCGAGCACCTCCAGCTCCCAATCGCACGATGCTACCTCCTGCTGCAGCGACCCCTCCGCCTCCTCGACGAGCGCCGCCGCCGTGACGTCGATCCCCTCGGGCAGGAGGATGCTCAAGGCCGCGGGCAGGGCGGCAACCGGGGTCTCCCCCGCTTGGGCCGGCCCCAGTCGCACGTCGAGGTACTCACCGAGCGACTCGCAACCCGTGGGCAGGGCAAGCCCGAAGCTCACCAGGGGGTGGGGAACGAAACCCTGCGAGTAGGCGACGGGCAGCCGGCTCCGCCGCAGCGCCCGCTCCCACATCCGGGCCACGTCCCGGTGGCTCGTGAAACGGACCTTGCCGAACTTGGTGAAGCGCACACGCAGGCGCCGCGGCCCTTCAGGAGGCACGGCTGACCAGGCGGACCGGGATGCGGTCCCCCGCCTGCAGGTCCTGCCCGGTTCCCTGGCTGCCCCCGGCCGGCGGCACCGGGGAGGCCACGATGTGCTCGAGCCCGACCCCGGTGCAGGCGCCGCAGTCGTAACACGGGGTCCAGCGGCAGTCCTCGACCGCCACCCGGGCCAGCGCGTCCTGCCAGTCGCCCCAGAGGAAGTCCCGGTGCAGGCCCGCCGAGATGTGGTCCCACGGCAGCCCCTCGTCGGGGGCCCGCTCGCGGTGACACACCTCGGCGACGCTCAGACCCTCGGCGGCGAGGGCCGACTCCCACAGCGACAGATCGAAGCGCTCCGACCACTCCTGGAAGGTCCCGCCGGCCCGCCACACCCGCTCGATCACCGCGCCCATGCGCCGGTCGCCCCGGCTGGCCAGGCCCTCCGCGACCGAGGCGGCGGGATCGTGCCAGCGAATGGTCAACCCCCGGGCGCGCCTGGCCGCCTCTCGGAGCAACACGACCTTGCGTTCCAGCTCAGCCACCGTGTCCTGCCCGAACCACTGGAAGGGCGTGTGGGGCTTGGGTACGAAGCCACCCACGGACGCCACGACGTTGACCGACTTCTGGTGGCGCTTGCCGATCTCTACGCAGCGCGCGCCCAACTCCGCGATGCCGAGCACGTCTTCGTCGCGCTCCGTGGGGAGGCCGATGAGGAAGTACAGCTTCACCCGGCGCCAGCCCTGGCTGAAGGCGGCGTCGACCGCGCCGTAGAGGTCCTCCTCGGTGATCAGCTTGTTGATCACCGTGCGCATCCGCCACGTGCCGCCCTCGGGTGCGAAGGTGAGGCCGGTGCGGCGCACCTTCTGAATTTCTGCGGCGGTGCCGACGGTGAACGCATCGACCCGCAGCGACGGGAGGCTGACCGAGACCCGCCCGCCGTGCTCGGGGTCGTCGACGATGTCGCGCACGGTGCCCTCGATGTCGGAGAAGTCCGCCGTCGAGAGGGAGGTGAGGGTGACCTCCTCGTACCCGCTCCACTCCAGCCCCTCGCGCACCAGCTCACGCACCTGGGCCGCCGGGCGCTCGCGCACGGGCCGCGTGATCATGCCGGCCTGGCAGAAGCGGCAACCCCGCGTGCAGCCGCGGAACACCTCCACGTTCAGCCGGTCGTGGACGACCTCGGTGAGCGGGACGAGCGGCCGCGACGGGTAGGGCCAGTCGGCCAGGTCGCTGACGGTCCGCTTGCCGACCGTGGCCGGCACGCCTGGCTCCGTCGGCAGTGTGGTCGCCAGGCGGCCGCCCTCGTAGGCCGGCGCGTACAGCGCAGGCACGTACACGCCCTCGAGCTGGGCCAGCGACCGCAGCAGGACGGCTCGGTCCCGCCCGCCGGGAGGTGCGCCCGCCAACCAGGCCGCCACCACCTCGTTGACCTCTCCCACCGCCTCCTCCCCGTCACCGAGGACGAAGGCATCGACGAAGTCGGACAGCGGCTCGGGGTTGAAGGCGCAGTGCCCGCCGGCGATCACGAGGGCGTCGTGACCACCACGGTCCGCGGCGTGCAAGGGGAGGCCGCTCAGGTCCACGAGGTTGACGACGTTGGTGTAGACGAGCTCGGCCGACAGGTTGAAGGCCAGGACGTCGAAGGCGGCGGCCGGCAGGTGCTGCTCCACGCTGAAGAGCGGGACCCCGGCGGCTCGCATGGCGGCCTCCATGTCGACCCACGGTGCGTAGGAGCGCTCGGCCAGCGCGTCGGGTCGCCCGTTCAGGATCTCGTAGAGGATCTGCAGCCCCTGATTCGGCAGCCCGATCTCGTAGGTGTCCGGGTAGATGAGCAGCCAGGCCACCTTCCCCGGGCCGTGCTCGGGGTACACCGACCCCTGCTCGCCTCCGATGTAACGGGCCGGTTTGGACACCGTCGGCAGGAGGCGCTCGATCCGGGGCCAGAGGGTCTCCATCGCCCTTCCACCCTACGGGACGTGCCGGGCTCCTCCGGGACGCTCAGCCGCCAGGCTTGGTCGTGGTCGTCGTCCCGCCTGCCGGTGGCGTGGTGGTGGTCGTCGTGGTCGGTGTCCCGAGGGGCGGGTTGGGGGTGGGCGCGGTCTGGCTCGGCGGGTTGGCCGGTGTCGGTGTCCGCGCCTGCGCGCCGATGGGGTTGGCGGCGATGTAGTCGAAGATGTTGCGTACCAGCGGCGCCGCGGCCTGGGCCCCGTAGCCACCCTGGTCGATCACCGCGAGCACGAGATAGGTCGGGTTCGGGTTGGGGCCGAACGCGACGAACCAGGAGTTGGGGGAGAGGCCCGCCTGGTTCGAGGCCGTACCCGTCTTGCCGGCGAGGTTCCACGAGGAGGGGAAGCCCTGGAAGTCCCCGTAGGCGGTGCCGTTGGGATTCGAGATCACCCCTTCGAGCCCCTGGAGGATGGCCGAGTAGTTGGCCGGGGAGATGGCCACGTGGCCGGTCACCTGTGGGGTGATCTTCTTCATCACCTTGCCCGTCAGGGGGTCGACGATCGCGGAGGCGACCTGGGGGGCGTAGCGCGTGCCGCCGTTGGCGAAGGTGGCGTAGGCCACCGCCTGTTCGATCGGCGTCAGGACCGTCTCGCCCTGCCCGAAGGCCATCTCGACGTTGTCGCCGGTGAACCATGAGGCGGCATAGGGGAACGCCTTGGGCGCCTCGGCGTGCAGCTTGGCCCGGAGCAGGTAGCCGTCGACACGCCCTTGCGCCTCGCCGGGGAGGTCGACGCCGGTGATCGTCCCCTCGCCGTAGGCGGTGGCCTGGTTCTGGATCGGCGTGTCCCCGAAGGTGCCGCGCTCCTGCCAGAACTGGTCGCCCAGGTGGTAGAAGAAGGCGTCGCTCGACACGGTCAACGCGCCCGTGACGTTGTACGTGCCGGTGCCGTCGCCCGGGTTGTCGCTGAGGGTGCACCCCGTGTCGTTGTTGACCCCGGGCGCAGGGCAGCCCGTGATCTTGTAGTGGCCCGAGTCGTAGTACGGCGTGCCCGGTTGGATCAGCCCGGCCTGGAGCGCCGCGGTGGCCGTGACGAGCTTGAAGGTCGACCCCGGGGTGTACTGGCCCTCGATGGCGTAGTTGTTCTCGGCACCCGACGACTGCAGCGCGGTGAAGTTGGCCGACGAGATGCCCCCGACCCACTGGTTGAGGTCGTAGGACGGGTAGGAGGCCATGGCGAGGATCTGGCCGTTCTGGGGGTTCAGCACGACCACGGCGCCGTCTTTCGCCGGCGGATAGCGCTGGTCGATCGTGTCCAGGGTCTGCCGGTCCGCCAGGATCTGCTGTTGGAGGTCGTTCTGGACCGCCTGCTGCAGCCCGGTGTCGATGTTCAGCACGACCGTGTCGCCGATCTGGGGGGCGGTCGTGCTCAGGGTGCCGACCACCGCTCCCTTCGAGTCCACCGAGAGGGCCTGGCGCCCGTCTACCCCGCGCAGGTACGGCTCGTACTGCGCCTCGATCCCCGACACGCCGATCTGGCTGCCCTGCGTGTAGCCGGCTGTCGGGTGGGCGGCCAGGTAGCTCGAGGTGATGTCCCCGACGTAGCCGATGACATGGGTGGCGGTGGTGCCGCTCTGCGGGTAGGTGCGCTGGGCCACCGTCTCGACGCTCACGCCCGGGTACTCGGACTGGTGCGTCTGCAGGAATTGCACGGTGGCGGTGGAGACACCGATCGCGACCGGCACGGGCTCGTAGGGGCTGTACTGGTTGTTGTTGATGGACGCGGTGACCTGGGCCGGCGTCTGGCCCACCAGCGCGGCGACCATGCCGACGATGCCCGGGTTCTGCGCCGCCTCTGCCCGCGAGAGCAGGATCTCCTCCTGCGGGATGTTCGTCACCAGGACGGTGCCGTTGCGGTCCACGATCTCACCGCGGGGGGCGGGCACGCTGACCACGCGCACCTGGTTGCGCGTCACGGCGGCGGCGTAGGTCTTGCCCTCGACCACCTGGAGCGTCCACAGGCGCAGCACGAGGACCGCGAAGAGCAGGAGCACCGCGATCCCGACGATGCGCAGGCGCAGGTTCGGGCGCGACTCCTCCTCCTCGGGGTTGCCCACGATGGAGGCCACGTTGACGCTCTTGCGCGGCCGCATGCGCGGCTGGCGGGCGTCGGTGCGCCAGGAGCTCCGGCGCGCCGGGCGCGTGGAGGGCCTGGGGTGGAGCCGGTCGCCGCGGATCGGGTGGCGGAGTGTCCGCTTCACCAGGCCCTGCTGCCCGTATGGGCCGGGACGAGGGAGCGGCGGTTGCTCTCCCCGGCGAGGGCCCAGCGCATCAAGCGGTTCACCGGGAGCACGAGCACCAGACTGGAGACGCCCACCACCAGGAACAGGGCCAGGAAGTCGACCTGCACCATCTGCTGTTGTCCGAGGATTGCGCCGAGCACGGCGAACAGCATGTCCGCTGCGACGCTCCCCGCGAGCGCGGCCACGGGTTTGAGCCAGGTGGCACGGGTGTCCATCGCCGCCGTCAGCGACCCGGTGACGTAGCCCAGCAGGCATCCCACCAGGGCGGACAGCCCGAACGGCGTGGGGAGCACGAGGTCGAAGGCCAGCCCCGACCAGAACCCCACGATGGCCCCGGTCTCGGGACCGTCGAGCAGCGCCGCGGTGATCGGGAGCAGCCACAAAAGGTCGGGGTGGGTGCCCCCGACGCGCAGCGCCACCATGATCGTCTGCTGCACCATCAACACGATGAAGATGACCAACGCCACTCGCACCATGGAGCGGCCGGTCATGTCGGGGGCACCCACTGCACGACGTCGACATAGGCCAGGTGGCTCAGGTCGGCGGCGGGGTCGACCAGAATGCTCTCCTGGCTCGCGCCCGCGGCGGTGTGGAACGACCGCACGGTCGCCACGGGGATGCCCGAGGGGAACGACGCCGCGTCGAGGCTGCTGGTGTACATCCTCTCGCCCTTGTGCAGCGGTGTGTGCGGCGCCACCAGGTCGGCCGTCATGGAGTTCGAAGGGCCCTGTCCGTCCACGATCCCGGTGAGCTGGTTGCCGAACGTCACGCCGACCTTGGACTGACCGTCGGTGACAAGACGCACGACCGACGTGTGGTGGAAGGACTGGATCACCTGCCCCACCAGGCCGCCCGACCCGACGACGGGGAAGCCGACGTCCACTCCGTCGGCGCGGCCCTTATCGAGCGTGATGGTGGCGGTGAAGTTCGACGAGTACTGGTCCTGGGTCTGCGCGGTGACAGTGGGCAGCGACTGGAGGAACGGGAGGTTCTGGAGCGCGAGCAGTTGCTTCAGCTGGTTCTCCTCGAAGGGGCGTTCCGCCTGCGCGGCCCGCAGCTGTCCGATCGTGCGCTGCAACTTCTCGTTCTCCGACTGCAGCGACCCGTAGTTGAACGCGCCGGCGAAGAAGCTGCCGATGGGGCTGATGATGTCGACGACGCCCTGGCGCAACGGCGAGTAGACGTCGTTGGCCACCGACTTCACGCCCGAGGTCAGGCTGTGGGTCCGCCCGTTCAGGTCGAGTGAGATGAGGGACAGCGACAGGACGACGAGGACGATGACCGTGAGCGTGCGGCGCGACCGCCGGGACCGGGCCACCCAGAGAGAACCGGTCGATACGTCAGCGCGTCGAGGTGGTGATCAGCACCCGCTTCAGCGCTTCGAACTCTTCCAGGCACTGGCCGCTGCCGATGGCGACGCAATTGAGCGGGTCCCGGGCCACCACGATGGGCATGCCGGTCTCGTGCTGCAGACGGGACTCGAGCCCGTGCAGGAGCGCCCCACCACCGGTGAGCACGATGCCCTGCTCCATGATGTCGGCCGCCAGCTCGGGCGGGGTCCGGTCCAGCGTCACCTTGACGGCGTCGATGATGGCGGACACGGGCTCCTCGATGGCCCGCCGTATCTCCTCGGTGGAGACGACGATCGTCTTGGGCAGCCCGCTGACGAGGTCGCGGCCGCGGATCTCCGCGTGCAGCTCCTGCTCGAGGGGATAGGCCGAGCCGAGGGTGATCTTGATCTCCTCTGCGGTGCGCTCACCGAGCGCGAGACTGAACTCCTTCTTGACGAACGAGACGATCGCCTCGTCCAACTCGTCGCCACCGATGCGCACCGACTGACTGGTGACGATGCCACCGAGCGAGATCACCGCGACCTCGGTCGTCCCGCCGCCGATGTCGACCACCATGTTGCCCGTCGGCTCGTGCACCGGGAGACCGGCGCCGATGGCGGCGGCCATGGGCTCCTCGATGATGTAGGCGCGCCGTGCACCCGCGTATTCCGCCGCCTCCATGACGGCCCGGCGCTCCACGCCTGTGATGCCCGAAGGCACGCAGATGACCATGCGCGGCTTGGCGAAGCGACGTTGGTGCACCCGGTGGATGAAGTAGCGCAGCATCTTCTCGCAGATCTCGAAGTCGGCGATGACCCCGTCCTTCAGGGGGCGGATGGCCTGGATGTTCGACGGCGTCCGGCCGATCATCCGCTTGGCCTCGGCGCCGACGGCGAGCGGCCGACCGTCCTTGATGTCCACCGCGACGACCGAGGGCTCGTTCAAGACGATGCCACGGCCGCGGACATACACCAGCGTGTTGGCGGTGCCGAGGTCGACGGCCATGTCACGGCCAAGCAAGGAAAGGCGGTTTTCGGCCATAGCTGGAACTCTCCCGAGGTACTTCGGATGGGTGCCGGGGGGCCCGGCGCCGCTGGCGGTGCGACCACAGGCTACGGGACTGGCGAGGTGTTCACAAGGCGGACGGCCCGCCACGGCTATCTGACCTGGGATTTCGACGGTGCGCGCGGAGCGGCGCGCCAGACGCCCTTACGGCGCGCCCAGCCCGGGAAAGAAGAGGGCGATCTCGCGCGCCGCCGACTCGTGGGAGTCGGACCCGTGCACGAGGTTCTCGGTGGTCTCGATCCCGAGATCGCCGCGGATCGTGCCCGGCGCCGCCTCGGCCGGGTTCGTGCTACCCATCATCAGCCGCACCACCGCGTAGGTGTCCTGAGGTCCCTCGACCACCATGATCAGAGAGGGCGACCGCGTGATGAACGACACCACATCGCTGAAGAAGGGACGCTGGCGGTGCTCGGCGTAGTGGGCCTCGGCCACTTCCTTCGTGATGGTCCGGAGTTCGGCCGCGGCGAGGCGGAGCTTCTTGCGCTCCAGGCGGCTGACGATCTCTCCGGCCAGTCCGCGTTCGACGCCGTCGGGCTTCACGATGACAAGGGTCCGGTCCACGAGGGGTCGAGACTACACAACCGGCACGTGATCGGCCCAGCCCGTCAGCGGCCGGCATCCTCCCAAGGGACGGCCGAGGCGAGCGCGTCGGCGCGTGCGGCGCCGACGACATAGAGGGAGCCCGCCACCAGCACGAGCCCGTCGGCGTCCACCATCCCGCGGGCGACGCGCAGCGCGTTGCGGACGTCCGGCTCCTCGAAGACCGCGAGCCCCAGGGCACGACCGGCTTCAGCCACCGCGGCAGCGGGCATGGCGCGCGGGGAGTCGGGCTCACAGGCGACGATCGCCGTCACGCCGGCCGACGCCAACGGTGCCAGCATGGCCGACGGATCGCGCCCCGAGAGCATTCCCACGACGGCGACGGACACGCCATCGACCGCGAACTCCTCCGTCAAGGCGTCGGCCAAGGCGGCCATGCCTGCCGCGTTGTGGGCACCGTCGACCAGCAGCAGCGGCCGACGGCCGAGCACCTCCAGGCGCCCCGGCACGCGCACGGCGGCCAATCCCTCCTCCACGACCTCGGGCGCCAGGGCGGCGCCGAAGAACGCCTCCACCGCGGCCAGCGCCACGGCGGCGTTGGCACCCTGGTGGGCGCCGTGCAGCGGGACGAGGACGTCCTCGTAGCGGCCGGCCGGAGTCCACAGCGTGACGAGCCGCCCCCCCACCGCGACCCGGTTCGACTCGCAGCCGAAGTCCCGTCCCGCCACCCACACCGAAACGGCCCCGACCGCCCCGGCCCGGGCCTCGACGATGTCAACCAGGTCGGGGGCCATCTCCCCTACCACGACCCGGCTGCCCGGCTCGATGATCCCGGCCTTGTCGGCGGCGATCCCCTCCAGCGTCGGGCCGAGGACGTCGGTGTGGTCGAAGCTGACGTTGGTCAGCACCGCGACGTCGCCGCGGACGACGTTGGTGCAGTCCCAGGTGCCGCCGAGCCCCACTTCGACCACCATGCTGTCGACCGCCTCGGTGGCGAACCACGACAGGGCGGCCGCCGTGAGGAGCTCGAAGCGGGTGGGGCGGTCGTCCATCAGCGTCTCGAGCAGCGCCAGTTCGCTGAGGACCGCCGTCAGGGCTCCGTCGTCGATCGCCTCGCCGTTGCGAGCCAGTCGCTCCGCCACCGCGTGCAGGTTGGGGCTGGTGTAGGTCCCGACGCTCAGGCCGTTCGCCAGGAGCAGCGTCGTTGCCATGGCCGACGTGGATCCCTTGCCGTTGGTGCCCGTGATGTGGATGGAGGGGATGGATGCCTGGGGTTCGCCGAGCAACACCGTCAACGCGCGCATGCGATCGAGCGTCGGCAACGCGCGCCGCCGGGGCATCGTCGACTCGAAGTCGATGTGCGTGTCGAGCCACGCCAACGCGTCGTCGAGCCCGTCGAAGGGCGGAGGCACCCCCGGGTCCGGTTCGGTCAGGACGCGGCGCGGCGGGAGCGAGTCGCCTTGACCGGCGCACCCCCGAGGGGCACCAGCGTCGGAGCCACCCGGTCCAGCACAACCGAGCGGTCCACCACGCACTTGCCCACGTCGGTGCGGCTGGGAAGGTCGTACATCACGTCGAGCAGCACCTCTTCGAGAATGGCGCGCAAGCCGCGGGCGCCCGTGCCTCGCAAGAGCGCCTGCTCCGCCACGGCCTCGAGCGCGTCAGGCGTGAACTCGAGCTCGACGTTGTCGAGCGCGAACACCCGCTCATACTGCCGCGTGAGGGCGTTCTTCGGCTCAATGAGGATCTGCACCAGCGCGTCCTTGAACAGCGGTGAGACCGCACTGACGACCGGCAGGCGCCCGATGAATTCGGGGATGAGGCCGAACTTGATGAGGTCCTCGGGCAGAACGTGGCGCAGGATCTCGCCGTCGTCGCGGTCCTTGCGGTGCACCTCGGCGCGGAAGCCGATGCCGCGCTTGCCGATGCGTCCCTCGATCAGCTTGTCGAGACCGGCGAACGCACCGCCGCAGATGAACAGGATGTTCGTGGTGTCGATCTGGATGAACTCCTGATGCGGGTGCTTGCGGCCGCCCTGGGGCGGCACCGAGGCGGTGGTGCCCTCGAGGATCTTCAGCAGCGCCTGCTGGACGCCCTCGCCCGACACGTCACGGGTGATGGACGGGTTCTCGCTCTTGCGGGCGATCTTGTCGATCTCGTCGATGTAGATGATGCCGGTCTCGGCCCGCTTGACGTCGTAGTCGGCCGCCTGGATCAGCTTCAACAGGATGTTCTCGACATCCTCGCCGACGTATCCCGCCTCAGTGAGCGCCGTGGCGTCCGCAATGGCGAACGGCACGTTGAGCATGCGGGCCAGGGTCTGGGCCAGCAACGTCTTGCCGCACCCGGTGGGGCCCAGCAGCAGGATGTTCGACTTGGCCAGCTCCACTCCGTCGTCCTGGGTCGGGGGGCCCGCCTGCACGCGCTTGTAGTGGTTGTAGACGGCGACGGAGAGGATCTTCTTGGCGTACTCCTGGCCGACCACGTAGTCGTTGAGGAAGTCGAAGATCTCGCGCGGCTTGGGAAGGTCCTCGAAGCTCAGCTCGGTGGACTCGTCACGCTCTTCGGCGATGATGTCGTTGCACAGATCGATGCACTCGTCGCAGATGTAGACGCCGGGACCGGCGATCAGCTTCTTGACCTGCTTCTGCGTCTTGCCGCAGAAGCTGCACTTGACGAGATCCCCACCCTCACCGAACTTCGCCACCCGATCGCTTCTCCCGTCTCGTGCTCGATGGTCCTACGCGGCGCCGATGGCCTCGAGGGAGGCGATGTTCCGGGCCGTGATCACCTCGTCGATCACGCCGTACGTCACCGCCTCCTCGGCCGTCATGATGAAGTCGCGATCCGTGTCCTGGGCGACCTTCTCCTGGGTCTGCCCGGTGTCCTCGGCGAGCATGCCCGACAGCAGGTCGCGCATGCGGAGGATCTCCTTGGCCTGCAGCTCGATGTCGCTCGCCTGGCCCTCGACGCCGCCCCAGGGTTGGTGCAGCAGGATGCGGGCATGAGGGAGGGCGAAGCGCTTTCCCTTGGCCCCGGCGGCCAGCAGCACGGCCGCGGCCGAGGCGGCCTGGCCGAAGCAGAAGGTGGACACGTCCGCCTTGATGAACTTGAGCGTGTCGTAGATAGCGAAGAGAGCCGTGATCTCACCGCCGGGCGAATTGATGTAGAGGTGGATGTCCTTGTCGGGCTCCTCGGACTCGAGGAACAGCATCTGGGCGCAGATCAGGTTGGCCACGGCATCGTCGACGGGTGTGCCCAGGAAGATGATGCGCTCACGCAACAGGCGCGAGTAGAGGTCGTAGGCGCGCTCGCCGCGATTGGACGATTCGATCACGGTGGGGACCAGGTAGTTGTAGGTCTTCATTCGGTCCCCCGGATTCTGCATCGTCACTCGCTCTCCTCGCTCTGCTCGACCTCGTCCTTCGAGGCATCAACCCTGAGGTCATCGCGTGACATCGGGTTGCCCTCCTCGTCGAAGAGCTCCACGTGGTCGAGCAGCCACTCCAATGCTTTGCCCTTGCGCAGCTCCGAGCGTACCGCGCCGGTCCGGCCGGCCGTGTCGAGCTGCCGGCGCAGCTCGACGGGGGTCGTGCCCATGCGATCCGCCATCATGACTACCTCGGCATCGAGCTCGTCTTCACTGAGCGTCAACTCCTCGGCCTCCACCAGGGAGCGAAGGGCCAGGTCCGCCCGGACGGCCGCCTGCGCATCCACCCGGACGGCCGCCAGCAACTCGTCGGGGGACGAGCCCGTGGCCTGGAAGTACTCGGCCAGGCCCAGCTTCTGCGCTTCCAAGCGGTGCTGGAGGTCGTGGAGGCGCTCGTTGACCTCGGCGTCCACCAGGACCTCGGGCACCTCCGACTCGGACACGAGCCCGGCCACCGCCTCGATCGTCTTCTGGCGGAGGGCCATCTGGCTCTGCATCAGCTTGACCCGCCCGATCCTCGTCTCGATGTCCGCCCGCAACTCGGCGACCGTCTCGAACTCGGAGCTCTCGGCCGCCCACTCGTCGGTCGGCTCGGGCAGCTTCTTGACCTTGACCTCCTTGACGAGCACCCGAAAGGCGACGTTCTCCTCGGGGGTGTTCGGGTTCGGCGCGTCGAAGGCCACGATCGCCCCGGCCTTGGCGCCGTGCAGCTCGGCGTCGAGCTCGGGCACGACGGTCCCGCTGCCGACCTCGTAGAGGTAGTCGTCGACGCCCACCACCTCGGCCCCCGACGCATCGTTGCCGTGCAGGTCGATCGTCACCAGGTCGCCGTCGATGGCCGGACGGTCCACGACGTCGAGCTCGGCGTCGTTCTCGCGCAGCCGGTCGAGCTGTTGCTGGACCTCCTCCTCGGTGACACCCAGGCCCGGCAGCGTGACCTGCAGGCCGTCGTAGCCTGGGATGGCGACGACGGGCCGCACCTGTACGACGGCGTCGAACGAGACGGCCCCTCCGTCCTCGCCCCCGGTGATGTCGATCTCGGGCTGTGCAATCGGGTCGAGCTCGGTGTCGACGACGGCGCGGGCGTAGAAGTCCGGCAGCGACTCGCGCAGCGCTTCGGCGCGGAGCGCGCCGGCACCACCCATGCGGGCTTCGAGCACCTTGCGCGGCACCTTGCCAGGGCGGAAGCCCGGCACCCGCACCTGCGTGGCCAGCGAGCGGACGACGTCGCCGAGGGCCCGGTCGAACTCGGGCTCGTCGATCTCCACGCTCAGGCGGACGAGGTTCCCCTCCATTGGCTCGGCAGTCGCACGCATCACGAACCGACCACTCTACCGGCCACCGGCAGTGTCACCGGCCGGACCCGACGAACGTCCACACGGTGACCGACCACACCTAGACCATGAAGTTCATCGCGCCCAGGACCCGGCGTCCCAGCGCGGTGTCCCCGGACAGCGCGACCCCGCCGGCCGCCTCCACCCCCGCCGCCGTCGTCCGCCCGCAGCCGAGACGGACGAGGTCGAGACTCGCCAGGGCGAGCGTCACCGTGGGCGCGACGTCGTCACCCACTTCCCGCGCCCGGCCGCCCTCGACGGCGATGGTGACGGCGCGTGCGTCATCCCCCGGTCCCGACACGTCGAAGCGCACGACGGTGCCGTCGGCGCACGCCGCCTGCTTGCCGACGACGAAAGGCAGGGCGCCCTGCACACGGCCGAGCGAGAGCGCCGAGGCGCGGTTCCCGCTCCCACCCGGGCGGTCCAGCGCTCGCCGGGCGTCCTGCTCGTGCACCCAACTGTCGAAGACCCGCACCTCCATGAAGACCGCGTAGGGCACGTCGCCGACGGGGCTCCACCCCACGGCGGCCCACTCCTCCCCGGTGCGCTCCCCCAGCTGGGTCAGCCGGGCGCCGGTGACCTCGACGAACTCGGCCCGGACGTCGGCGCCCGCCCGGGGCCGCCGCACGGCGATCCAGCGCTCGTTCACGGCGCCGACGTCGTTCTTCACGTGCGGCCCCAGCGGGCCGTCCCACTCGGGCGCAGGCTCGCCGAGCAGCGAGCGCTCGATGCCGATCAGATGGGAGAGCTGGTCCTTGACGTCCCATCCTGGGCACTCGGTCGGCAGGCCCCACTCGGTCGTCGACAGTTCACGGCACGCCTCGGCCAGCGCCCCCCAGGTCTCGGCCAGCGCGTCCGTCGCCTCCAGCCCCCGTTGTTGCCAACGTCCGTCCTGACCTGCATCGTTGTCACTCATCGAGGCGACAGTACCCCCGCGCCGGCCCGCCCGTCGCGTGACCATCCCCCATTCCGTCTGACCCTCCCGCTACGTTCGTCAGCCGTCCAGGGCCATCACCGACCAGAGGAGTTGCCATGGCTAACTACGAGGGGTACTGCGTGAAGTGCCGCGAGAAGCGGGAGTTCGACGGCCACGAGGTCGAGCTCGCCAACGGGCGCCGGGCCGCCCAGGGCACCTGCCCCGTCTGCGGCACCAAGATGAACCGCATTCTGGGCAAGGCCAAGGTCTGACCCCAGGGCCGGCCCGGCGGGCACGCGGCCGGCCGGCGTGAGACGATTCCCGGCGTGCACGACCTGATCATCAAAGGCGGGACCCTCGTCGACGGGACCGGCGCGGCGGCACGCACGGCCGATGTCGCGGTGGACGCCGGCCGCATCACCGACGTCGGGCAGGTGGCGGGCGGCGCCACCCGGACACTCGACGCCGACGGCCTGCTGGTCACCCCCGGCTGGGTCGACGTGCACACGCACTACGACGGGCAGGTCACGTGGGACTCCGAGTTGGCCCCGTCGTCCTGGCACGGCGTCACCACGCTCGTGATGGGCAATTGCGGCGTGGGGTTCGCGCCGGCGCAGCCGGACCGCCACGACTGGCTCATCGGGCTCATGGAGGGCGTGGAGGACATCCCCGGCACGGCGCTCGCCGAGGGGATCGAGTGGGAATGGGAGACGTTCCCCGAATATCTCGATGCGCTCGAGCGGCGACGCTGGACCGTCGACGTCGGCACCCAGGTCCCCCACGGTGCCGTGCGGGCCTACGTGATGGGCGAGCGCGGTGCGCGCAACGAGCCGGCGGACGCGCAGGACATCGACGCCATGCGGCACATCGTGCTCGACGCGTTGCGGGCCGGAGCGTTGGGGTTCTCCACCTCACGCACGCTGGGGCACCGGGCCGTCGACGGCGAGCTCGTGCCCGGCACCCATGCCACCGAGGACGAGCTGCTCGGCATCGGCTCTGCCCTGGGCGAGGCGGGCACCGGCGTCTTCGAGCTGGCCCCATTGGGCTCGGCGGGCGAGATGCTCGACGACGCGGCCAAGGAGGTCGACTGGATGCGCCGGCTCTCGGTCGCCACCGGGCGGCCGGTCAGCTACGTGCTGCTGCAACAGGACGACGATCCCGAGCTGTGGCGGCGGGAGCTGGCGGCGTCGCTCGACGCCTGCGCCGAGGGGGCGCAGCTGTTCCCCCAGATCGCCGGGCGACCGACGGGCATCCTCTCGGGGCACCACACGACCCTGTGCCTCTTCGCCGACTTCCCGCCCTACCGGGAGCTGCGCAGCCGTGGGCTCTCGGCCGAGGAGCTGGGGGCGGCGCTGGCCGACCCCGAACTGCGGCACGCCATCGTGACGTGGACGCCGTCGTCGCCCGGCGAGGCCGCGGCCATGGAGAAGGCGTACCGGCGCACGTTCGTGCTGGGCGACCCGCCCGACTACGAGCCGGGCCCGGAGCGATCCCTGGCGGGCATCGCCGCCGCCCGCGGCGTGTCCCCGCTGGAGGTGGCCTACGACGAGATGGCCCGTGACGGGGGCCAGGGGCTGCTCTACCTCCCCATCCTCAACTACGCCACGGGTGATCTCGACCACGTGCGCACGATGATGCTGCACCCCCAGGGCCTGGTGGGGCTCGCCGACGGCGGCGCCCACACGGGGACGATCTGCGACGCCTCCATGCCCACCTTCATGCTCACGCACTGGACACGGGACCGCAGCCGCGGCGAGACGCTGCCGCTCGAGTACGTGGTGAAGAAGCAGACCCACGACACCGCCCGCCTCTACGGCATGTCGGACCGGGGCACGGTCGAGCCGGGCGCGCTGGCCGACTTCAACCTGATCGACTACGAGGGCCTGACGCTCGGCGCCCCCTACGTGGCGGCCGACCTGCCCGCGGGCGGCCGCCGGCTGCTCCAGAAGGCCGCTGGCTACGTGGCCACCATCAAGGCCGGGACCGTGACCTTCGAGCACGGCACGGCGACCGGCGAGCTGCCCGGACGCCTGGTGCGCGGCGCGCGCTGAGCGCGGCGCGCCGACACGCGTCCCGGCACGGCAGACTGCAATCCGCATGGCGTCGCCCCTGACCGAGTACGCGCTCAACGACGGCATCCACGTGGGGTACCAGGTCTGGGCCTCGGGGCCCGACGACGCACCCGCCGTGCTGGAGTTCAGCAGCGGCCTCATGATCTCCATCGACGAGACGGCCGACGAGCCGAACTGGCTCCGATGCACCGAGCGGGTGGCCGAGTTCTCCCGGCTGATCCGTTTCGACTGCGGCGGACTCGGCCTGTCCGATCCTCTGCCGGCCGGGACCGACCCGTCGATCGAGGGCTGGGGACGCGACGCCCTCGCCGTGATGGACGCCGCCGGCGTGGACGAGGCGGTCCTCCTCGCATCGGGCGGCGGCGCCATGGCCGCCCTGTGGCTCGCCGCCACGCACCCCGAGCGGGTGACGTCGCTCGTCATCGTCAACGGGACGGCACGTGTCGGCGCGGCCGAGGACTACGACGTCGGCGTGCCCGACGACGTGGCGGGCGATGCGGCCAACATCGAGGTGCCGCTCACCGACGAGGGCGTCCCCCGGGACGTCGCGATCTTCGCCCCCAGCCTGGCCCACCGGGTGGGGTTCCAGGAGTGGTGGGGGCGGGCGGCGCGGCGCGGCGCGAGTCCGGGCACGGCCGCCGCATTCAACCTCGTGACGTTCTCCGCGGACGTGCGCTGGTGCCTCCCGGACGTGGCGTGCCCGACGCTCGTGATCGCCCGGACCGACAGCTATGCCAACCTCGCCGAGCACGGTCGCTATCTGGCGGAGCACATCGCCGGCGCCCGCTACGTGACGGTCCCCGGCACCGACCTGCTGCCCTGGGCCGGCGAATTCGACTCCATCCTCGACGAGGTGGAGGAGTTCGTCACCGGTGGTCGCAGCGCGCACGCGCCGACGCGCCTGCTGGCCACCGTCCTGTTCACCGACATCGTCGACTCCACCGTGCGTGCCGCCGCCGCCGGCGACCGTCGGTGGCGCGCCGTGCTCGACGAGTTCGACGTCAACGTCAACCGGCTGCTGGCGCGCCACGACGGCGAGCTGGTCAAGTCGACCGGCGACGGGATCCTCGCCCGGTTCGTCGCACCGGCGCAGGCGGTGCGCTGTGCGTCGGCCATGGTGGACGCCGCCCGCAACGGGGGGCTCGAACTGCGGGCCGGGCTGCACGCTGGCGAGGTGGAGCTGCGCGGGGAGGACATCGGCGGCCTGGCCGTGCATATCGCGTCGAGGGTGAGCGCCATGGCCGGCCCCGATGAGGTCCTCGTGACGGGCACGGTGCGCGACCTGGTCGTCGGATCGGGCATCGTGTTCGACGACCGGGGGCGCCACAACCTGAAGGGCGTGCCCGACGAGTGGCAGGTGCTGGCGGTGGAGCGGGCCTAGGGCGACACCGGGGCGACCCGTGGGGCCGGCGGAATGACCCTTTTTTGGGCCGGATCGACGTTATGGTCTCGGTGCCGTGAGCAGCCCCCCACCCCGCGCCGGGCGCAGCCAGCAACGGCGGCGGCAGGCGCAGTTCCGCCAGCGGCGTGCCATCGTGCTGGGCTTCCTCCTCCTGCTGGTGGCCGCGGTCGTGGTCGTCCTGTCCTCGGGGGGTTCCCCGCCGCCGGCCGGGCACGGGACGACCACGACCGCGTCCGCGTCCGCGACATCCGCCTCGACGCGCACGACGGCCGGCGCGGCCGGCGGGACCGGGGCCGGCCACGCCGGCACGACCGTGGCCGGCACGCCGTCGCTCGAGGCCGGGATCGAGCCGTGGACGCTGGCCGCCCCGGTGTCGCGCGAGGCGGTCGTGGCGGCCGGTGGGCGCCTGCGGATCCTCGGGGGCCTCTCCCCCGCCGGCGCGTCGCTCAGCACCACGTCGTGGCTCGACACCACGAATGGCGCGGTCACGGCCGGCGGGTCGCTGCCCGCCATCGTCCACGACGCCGCCGGGGCGCAGATAGGCGCCACGTCGTTCGTGTTCGGCGGGGGCTCGCCCACCACCTTCGCCAGTGTGCAGTCCCTGGGCCCGACCGCGGCCAGCGGCAACGTCACCGGCCGGCTGCCGCAGCCGCGCTCCGACCTCACCGCCGTGACCGTCGGGCGGACCGTCTACCTCGTCGGCGGCTACGACGGCACGACCTACCAGCCCTCGGTGCTGGCCACCGTGGACGGCACCCATTTCACGACGGCCGCCACCTTGAAGGTCGCCGTGCGCTACCCGGCCGTCGTGGCCCTCGGCCCCGATCTCTTCTCCTTCGGGGGTCAGACCGGGAGCGGTGCCGGCACGGCCGTGACGGCCACGGCGGCGATCCAGCAGATCGACCCGTTCACGCATGCGGTCAACGTCGTCGGCTCCCTGCCGCAGGCGCTCTACGGCGCCGCCGCCTTCGTGCTCGACGGCCACATCTACCTGGCCGGCGGCCAGACCGGTGACGGGCAGACCCTGACGCAGATGTACGAATTCGACCCGACGACGCACCGGGTGGCCGACGCCGGCCTGCTCCCCCAGGCCGTCGCCTTCGCGGGCTCGGCCACCGTCGGGTCCGGCACGTCCGCCGTCGGCTATCTCGTGGGGGGCGAGGTCGCCCAGCAGTCGGGCACGGACCAAGCCGGTGTGGCCTCCGGGACACTGGCCAGCGTCATCTCCCTGCGCCCGAGCTGGTACGGCGGGCCGGTCGGGGGTGCCGGCGCCGGCGCGCCGTTCCAGGGCCATCTGCTCATCGCCGACCGCGGCAACAACCGACTGCTGGTGATCGACCCGGCCCGCACCCTCAAGTGGCAGTACCCGTCTCCCACCATGCCGCCCCCGGCGGGAGGCTTCTACTTCCCTGACGACGCCTTCTTCTTCCACAAGGGGACCGGGATCATCTCCAACCAGGAGGACAACCACACCATCGTCGAGATCGCGTACCCGTCGGGGAAGATCCTGTGGCAGTACGGCCACCCGATGCAGCCCGGCAGCAGCCCCGGCTACCTCAACCAGCCCGACGACGCCTATCTGTTGAAGAACGGCGACGTCACCGTCGCCGACGCGATGAACGACCGCATCCTGTTCCTCTCCCCCGCCGGGGCGGTGCTGGGCCAGATCGGCACGAACGGCGTCGCGGTGCACAACCCGCCGTCGAGCGTGGGCTATCCCAACGGGGACACACCGCTGGCCAACGGGGACGTCCTGGTGTCGGAGATCAACGGCTCATGGATCTCCGAGTACACGCCGGCGGGCAAGCTGGTCTGGACGCAGCACCTGCCGACGGTGAACTACCCCTCCGACCCCCAACAGCTCGGCCCGAACCTCTACCTGCTGGCCGACTACGACCCACCCGCGGAAGGACGGATCCTCAAGATCCAGCGTTCGGGCGCCATTGTCTGGACGTACGACGCGTTGTCCGGGGACGCCGCGTTGAAGAAGCCGTCGCTGGCCGAACAGCTCCCCAACGGGTTGATCATGGTCAACGACGACTACCGCAACCGCGTCGTCGCCATCGACCCGCGCTACGACACGATCGTGTGGCAGTACGGGATCACCGACGTTGCGGGCACCGGTCCGGGCCTGCTGAGCATCCCCGACGGGTTCGACCTCCTGACCGCCGACGGCTCGACCCCCACCCATCCCCAGACGGGGTGACCCCGTAGACCCGTGGGCCGACCCGAAACGCGGCCCGGTTCGTGGTATCCCTATGATCGCGGGTTCGGGGCTCGTTCGATGCGAAATGAGGTTGGATGGCACAGCGGACGCGCCCCGTGGCAGCTGCCGGCAAGCCGCGGCACTCGCCGGAGCGCCGGCGCCGGCGCCGCACCCGGTTCGACCGGCCACCGCCGCGGCCGTTCGCCCTCTCCGGGTGGGCCCTCCTCCCGCTGCGGGCGTTCCTCGGCTTCACCTTCACGTTCGCCGGCCTGCAGAAGCTGGCCAACCCGAACTTCTTCGACGCCAACAGCCCGTCGAGCATTCAGGCCCAGCTCATCGCGGCCAACCGGGTCAGCCCCCTCCATCTCCTCCTCGGGCACCTGATTCAATTCGCGGTGCCGATCGGCATCGTGATCGCGTTGGCGGAGCTGGCGGTCGGACTGGGCGCCCTGCTCGGGCTGTGGACCCGTGTCGCGGCGGCCGGCGGCATCGTGCTGTCGCTCACGCTGTTCCTGACCGTGAGCTTCCACTCCTCTCCGTACTACACCGGTGCCGACATCGTCTTCCTGTTCGCCTGGGTCCCGCTGCTGCTGGCGGGATCGGGCGGCGTCCTGTCCCTCGATGCAGTGATCGCGAGCCGGGTGGCCGCAGAGAACAAGGACGGGCCGCCCACCATGGTCCCGATCCGTTTCGAACTGGTCCAGCAAGTGTGCGGCCATTACGACAAGGACATCTGCACGGCACGAGGGGGACAGCCGTGCGACGTGTACCGCTGCCCGTTCCTCGGTGATGAGCGGGGCAGCATCGTGCAGCGCGGGCCCGATGCCGTCGACCGCCGCACACTCGTCCTGGGCGGCACCGCGGTGGCCGCGTCGGCGGTGGCGGGCGCCGTCGCCGCGGGCGCGGCGGCCGGGCTGGGTCGGGCCGTCGGGGGGGCCAAGACCCCGGGGGGCGGTGGGACCTCCGCCCTCTCGCCCACGGCGCCGGGCGGCGCCACCACGACCACGGCACCGGCCGGGGCGACCACGACGACGGGCGCAGGGTCGGGCGGCACGCAGATCGGCCTGGCCAGCCAGGTGCCGGTCGGAGGGTCGGCGACGTTCAGGGACCCGGCCAGCGGTGACCCCGGGCTCGTGCTCCAACTCACCCAGGGCCAATTCGTCGCCTTCGACGCCGTCTGCCCGCACGCAGGCTGCACGGTCGGCTACTCGCAGGGCGCCAAGCTCATCGTATGCCCGTGCCACGGCTCGGAGTTCGACCCCACGACGGGCGCGGTCATCACCCCACCGGCTCCGCGGGGACTCACGCAGATCCATCTCACGGTCAACGCGAACGGGGAGCTCCTGGCCGACGGGTGAGGCCCCAGGGACTGGACACACGACCGCTCGCCTGTGATCGCCCGGCCCAGGCGGTGGGCGCAGCCAGCCTCGCGCTATGCCGCGTCGACGAGATCGGGCGTCGGGTGATCCGAACGTACCTCGGACCCGAACAAGGCGAAGAGGATCAGTAGCCACGCGCCGACGAAGACCATGCTCGCCACGACGTCAGTGGTCCAGTGCACCCCCAACTCGACTCGTGAGAAGGCCACCGCCGCCACCGCCGTCACCGCCAACACCCACGCCAGCACTCGGTAGGCCGAACCTTGGGCGATGGCCGCCACAACGAGGGCTACGGTCGTGAAGACCACGACGGCGACGGCGGTGTGACCCGACGGCCACGACCAGCCGTGTGCCGAGACGAGCCGGACATCCTGCGGTGGACGCGAGCGTTGTACGAGGTTCTTGGCCAGCGTCACGCCGCTGGACTCCCCCGCCCAGGCGACGACCCCGAGAATGACCGCGGCCACCGGGAGGCGCCGGCGAACGACGAGGACGACCAAGAGGATCCCGGTGGCCACGAGCGCGACCCACGAACCGAGCCAGGTCACTGCTTTCATGACCCCGTCGAGCGCGGGTGTCCGGTGAGCGACGACAACGGAGGTCACGTGGCGGTCGAATGCGTTGACCGGGGAGGAGTGCGTGACGCCCACTCCGACGGCGATCAGGATCGCGGTCAAGCCGGCCCAGGCCAGGATGAGCACAAGGGCCCTCACGACACGGCTGCGACGCCTGCACCCGCCTTCCCCTCCATCGGTCACCGGGGCGTCACACTCCGCCCCGTTCGATGGCTGCCAGCGCGGCCTCCAGCGTGGAGTAGAAGCGGTCACGATCGAGTGTCTCGAAGAGACCGTAGCGAAACACGAGATCCTGCAGCCGCGTGCGCATCTCCACGAATGCCATGTGAATGCCCGAGGCGTTCAGCTCCCGATCGAGTTGTTCGAGCATCCGGGCGGCCGAGACGTCGATGTCGGTCATCGCCTCACACTGGACCACGACCCATGACGGGTGGCGGTCCCGGACGACGCGACGGATCTGCGTCCGGAAGGCTGAGCAGTTGGCGAAGAACAGCGGAGCCTCCCAGCGATAGACCGCGATCCCCGATATTTCACGCGCGTCCGGGTACCGCCTGACGCTGTGCCATCCCTCGAGGCCTTCCACCTGGCCCAGGACGGCGCCATGGGGTTGCCAGCTGCGGCGGAAGAACAGCAGCACGGCGAGCACGACGGCGATGACGATCCCCTGGAGCACGCCGAGCACGATCACGCCCAGGCTGGCGACCACCGACAGGGCCAGGGCGCTCTTCCGGACCCGGTAGTAACGCACCAGGGCTCCCAGGTCGAGCAGGGAGAGCGCGGCGGCGATCAGCACGGCGGCGAGGGCGGACTGGGGGAGGTCGGCCAGCAGGGAGTTGAAGAACAGCAGCAGTGACACCACGAGGCCGGCACCGACCAACGACGCGAGTTGTGATTTCGCTCCTGCCTGCTCGACGACCGCCGTGCGGGACCCGCTGGTCGACACCGCGAACCCTTGGAGGAAGCCCGCGGCGAGGTTGGCTGCGCCGATGCCGATCATCTCCTGGTTGGGATCCACCTCCTCGCCGCGGCGGGCCCCGAAGCTCGAGGACGTGGCGATCGTGTCAGCCAGGGATACCAGCGTGATGCCCATGGCCGCGACCATCAAGGGTCCGACGTCGGCAAACTTCGTCCAGGGAACGGATGGTCTGGGGACGCCCTTGGGGAGCGTCCCCACGGTCGCGACCCCGTGCGCGTGCAGGTCGAGGATGGCGGAGACGACGGTGGCCGCCACGATGCCCACGAGGACCGCGGGGACGACCCTGGTGAATCGGGGCAGCACCAGCAGGATGGCCAACACCCCCAGGCCGATCACGAGTGCCGCCCCGACGGTGCCGTCGAGCCCGAGAACGAAGGCCTTGAGTTCGGGACCGAAGCCGTCCGCGTCCGTCGAGAACCCGAAGAGCTTGGGCAGCTGGCCGACGATGATGATGAGGGCGAGGCCGTTCATGTATCCGACTTGCACCTCGCTCGAGAGGAGGTCGGCGACGAAGCCAAGCCGCCCGATACCCAACCCGATCTCGATGACGGCGACGATGACCGCGAGCATGCCGGCGAGCGCTATTGCCCGGTGTATGTCTCCCCCGGCCAGGAGGGGCATGAGGGCGGCGAAGATCATGGGTGAAATCGACGAATCGGGGCCCAGGACGAGGATCCGGGACGGTCCGAAGACCGCATAGCCGACGAGGCATCCGATGGACGTGTACAGGCCGGTCACCGGGGGAAGCCCGGCCAACTCGGCGTACGCCAACCCCTGAGGCACGAGGATCGCGGCGAGCACCACGCCTGCGACGACGTCGGAGCGCAGCCATCGCCGATCGTAGGTCCGAGCGGCCCTGAGCCCCGGTATCCACCTGGCTATCCCCGAAGCGCCTTCGCTCACCCCGTGCTCCCGAATCCCTTTGTGACCTGCGGCCGTGTCAGCCCGTTCGTCGCCGAACCTACAATGCCGCCAGCGAGAAGACGAGGGAATGGTGGCTGGTCATGACCACACCGCAGCGACATCGGATGCTCGTTCGTCCCAGTGACGTGAGCACGAATGGGCCTCGTGACGTGCACCGGGGCGGAGAGGCGGCGACACCCCGTGCGTGACTCGGATCGCACCTCGACGGCTCGACAGCGAGCTCTCGCCATCTTCTCGCTCGCCGCGGTCGTGCTCCTCGCTGCCGCGCTGCTCGGCTTTCTCTTCCGCAACGGCGTGTACGTCGTTGTCGGTGCGGCCGGCTTCGCACTCGCCGTCGCCGGTGGGTGGTGGGCGATCGCGAAACGGGCTCCGCGCCGGGGGTACGGAATCATCGGGATGGTCGTGGGCGCGGCCGTCCTCGTCACTGCGTTCCTTCTGGCCGGGAACGAGGACTGGGAATCCTTCGTCCGAGCGCTCATCTCTCTTGGGCTGCTCGCGATCGCCGTTCTGGCCGCGCGGGCCGCGTTCGCCACGAGTCTCCGGACCACCGCCGCAGGCCGGCTGCACCATGTGACCCGGCCCTCGCACCCGGTCCTCCTGTGCAACCCGTGGTCGGGCGGCGGGAAGGTCCAGAAGTTCGGGTTGGTGGAGTTGGCTTCCTCACTCGGGGTCGAGACGGTGATGCTGGACCACGGGCTCGACCTCGCGGACCTGGCCCACGACGCGATCTCCCGGGGTGCCGATTGCCTGGGGATGGCGGGTGGAGACGGGTCTCAGGCGCTGGTGGCCTCCATCGCGGTGGAGCACGATCTTCCTTTCGTGTGCGTGGCCGCGGGCACCAGGAACCACTTCGCTCTCGACCTCGGGCTCGATCGGCGAGACCCGCGCAAGAGCGTGTACGCCTTCCGCGACGCCCTCGAACGCCGCGTCGACTATGCGACGGTCAACGACCGGTTCTTCGTCAACAACGTCTCGCTGGGTGTTTATGCCACCATCGTCCAGCAGGAGGGCTACCGGGAGGCCAAGGTTGCCACGACGAAACAGTTGCTCCCCGAACTGCTGGGCGAGACCCGACAACCCTTCGATCTGCAGTTCGTGACGCCCGACGGCACCGAAATCGACGGGTCCTTTCTCGCCATGGTGTCGAACAATCCCTATGTCCTGGCGGCGTCGCCCAGCACGTCCCAGCGCCTACGACTCGACACGGGCCGCCTCGGGGTGTTTGCCGTCACGGCGACGACCGGCGCACAAGCGGCGGAGGTGGTCACCCTGGCCTTGGCCGGCCAGGGGTCGCATAGCGGTCATGCCTTCGAGTTCAGCTGCGAGAGCTTCGAGATCAGGTCCCGATCGGGCTCGGCGTACGCCGGCGTCGACGGCGAGGCCCTCGAACTGGAAACGCCCATGACCTTCCGCGCACACCCACAGGGCCTGCGCATGCTCGTCCCGGAGGGCAACGCCGAGATCGCCCTGCGTCGTCAGTCCCGCAGCGTGCACCTCGGCGATCTCGTCCTCCTGGCGAGGGGAATGCAGCCCGAATGATCTCAGAACCGCATCGGCACCCGGTGCCGGTGCGCGCCCGGCTCTCTGTAGTCGCCTTTCTTCTGGCGAGGCGGCAGGACGACGTGGGTCTGATCCTCGCGCTGGTACGGCACCATGTCGAGGACGTGGCTGATGATGTTGAGCCGCGCTCGCCGCTTGTCGTTGGAGTCCGCCACGTACCACGGCGCGAATTCGGTGTCCGTGGCGTCGAACATGGCGTCGCGGGCCCTGGAGTAGTCGTACCAGCGGCCATAGGATTCGAGGTCCATTTCCGAGAGCTTCCAGGTCTTGCGGCCGTCGTCGACCCGGGCAGTCAGGCGACGCGTCTGCTCCTGCTGGCTGACTTCGAGCCAGTACTTGAGCAGGATCACACCGGAATCCACGATTGCCTGCTCGACGAAGGGAACGAGCTTCAGGAACCGGGCGGTCTCCTCTTGGGTGCAAAAGCCCATGACGGGCTCGACCCCGGCCCGGTTGTACCAGCTTCGGTCGAAGATCACGACCTCACCCCCCGCGGGAAGGTGAGGGACGTAGCGTTGCATGTACATCTGGGAGCGCTCACGATCGTTGGGAGCGGACAGTGCGACGACCCGGAAGACCCGGGGGCTCACCCGCTCGGTGAGCCGCTTTATGACGCCGCCCTTTCCCGCCGTGTCGCGACCCTCGAACACGATGCACACCTTGGCGCGCTCCTGCACGATCCAGCGCTGCAGTTGCACGAGCTCAACGTGCAGGCGCCGGAGCTCCTTCTCGTAGTCCTTGCGTCGCATCTTTTCGGCGAACTCTGCTCCGGTCTCTCCCATCACGCGGTGTTCAGGCTGCCTCCGTCGACGAGACACGCTCGATGTCGGCTACCCGAATCAGTCCCTTTCATGGGCAACCTCCCCAAGGCCGCCTTGACCTTCGGGGTGATTGTAAGCCCTGACCTCCCCCGCGTGCAGAGGCCGTCGCGAGCCGCCGAGCGGCCGGGGTTCGCTTCGTTGCTCGTCACGTGAGCGCTCGACGACGGATCGGGTCACGGTGCAAGGGCAGTCCCGAGGTTGGGTCGGATGCACGAGCGGCACGAGCTCGCAACAATGGCTTCCTGAAGACCTGGGTCCGGACTCCCGTGCTCAGGAGGCCGCAGGCTCCTCCACGATCCCTGGGGGGAGGGTGCCGGTGGCGGTCTCCCAACCGATGGCGGCGATGCGGGCGCTCACCACCTTGGCGATTCCGAGGCCGATACCGGCGGCGGCCGCCCACAGCACGGCGTCGGGCCAAGAAAACCGGGCGTCGGTCGGGTCGAACGGAGAAGGGGCGCCTGCGTCCCTGCGGACGGCCTGGTAGCCGGCCCTCATGAGCTTCCACCGCGAGCAGCCCGCCCAGCAAGCCGATGGCGGTGGAGACCAACTTCCACATCCGCTCCCGGCTGATCATGCCGGACCCAGTCCGATGGTCACGCGAAGAACCTACCTTCAGTGGTGCCCCGTCCGGGTCCGTCGTGTCGAGCGGGGAGCGTGCCCATTGACCGGACGGGCGACAACTAAGCTCGTGCGGTTTCCCGAACTCCGCGAAGCGTGGGGCAGCTCGGGGACGGGTTGAGGAGGGGGCGGACGCATCTCGCCGATGACGGGCAAAGGACCTGGTCAGCAGCGTAGAATTTCAACCAGCCTTTCCACGGGATGTAGCGCAGCTTGGCAGCGCGCCTGCTTTGGGAGCAGGAGGTCCGGGGTTCAAATCCCCGCATCCCGACCACGACGGCAGTGCACCGAAAATGGGCCTGCACCCGGAGCGCACGCTCGCACGATGGAATTTCGAAAGGTCACGGAGGCGTCCACTCCGCGACCGTGACACATTCCCAACGCCGGGACTGCGTCGCTCGGTGTGTCAAAGAGTGAATCCGGCGAGCCCGGCCGGCACTGGCACACAGAATGGCGGTTGTCCGGATGGTGGTCCGAAGCTGCTGTTGACGTCCCACACCAGCCAACCGGCGTCGCATTCGACGTCCCCGACAATCTGCTGAACGCTGATCGTGCTGCCTCCAAGGCTCGCTGCTGCAGCGGGCCCTGACAGCGCGCCCGCTGCGACCGGGATGAGTGCAGCAGTAATCCCGAGACGTGCACCAATGCGTCCGGCGCGCCGTCTCGCTCGCCGCGACACGCTTTGCTCCATGAGGTTCCTCCCGTCAGGATCCTCCGGCACAACGCCTCCCCCGCCTTCGCTGCAATTCATGTTCTCATCGCGGCGGGGCGAGATCAAGCGACCCCGTGCGTCGTGTGCACCTCACCGAGTGGGGCGCCACCGAACGCGTGAGTTCGGGGGGCATTCGTGCGGACCGCGCCTGCTCGCTGACCAGCCGTCTCGTGCAGCTCCCGGTCCTCAGAACCCCGAGCATCGTGCGCGCGCCGTATCGGTGTGGGCAAGAATGCCCCATGACCGACACGGCCGTGGAACAGCGTGCCGGCGGCATCGTCCTGTTGACGTTGGCGTCGGCCCAGTTCCTCATGACGCTGGACAGCTCCGTCATGAACGTTTCCATCGCGACCGTCGCCAAGGACGTGGGGACGACGGTGACCGGCATCCAACTGGCTATCACCTTCTACACGCTCGTCATGGCGGCATTCATGATCACCGGTGGCAAGGTCGGGCAGATCCTGGGTCGCAAGCGCGCCTTCATGATCGGGTGCCTCATTTACGGAACTGGTTCGCTGATCACGTCACTGGCCGGATCGCTGCCCGTCCTCCTCGTCGGCTGGTCCCTCCTCGAGGGCCTCGGGGCATGCCTCATCATGCCGTCGGTCGTCGCGCTGGTGGCGACCAACTTCGAGGCCTCCGGGCGGCCACGCGCCTACGGCCTGGTGGCGTCTGCCGGAGCGATCGCCGTCGCCGTCGGGCCGCTCATCGGTGGACTCCTCACGACGTACGCGAGCTGGCGGTGGGTCTTCGCGGGCGAGGTCGTGATCGTGCTCGGCATCCTCGTCCTCAGCAGGCGCATGGCCGACTCTCCGCCCATTCCAGGGACCCGGCTCGACCCCATAGGCACGCTTCTCTCGGCCGCGGGCCTCGGCGCGATCGTCTTCGGCATCGTGCGCTCCGGGACATGGGGGCTCGTGCAGCCGAAACCCGACGCACCCCAGTGGCTCGGCCTCTCCCCCGTGGTCTGGCTCATCCTCGGCGGCGCGGGCATCCTCGCGCTGTTCGTGCTGTGGGAGAGCCGCCAGCTCCGGCGGGGTGGACCCATCCTGGTGGACCCGCGCATGCTCCGCATCCCCAAGCTGCAGGCCGGGTTGACGTCCTTCTTCTTCCAGTTCCTCCTGCAGGCCGGCATCTTCTTCGTGATCCCGCTCTTCCTCTCCGTCGCCCTCGGCCTCTCGGCGGTGGCGACGGGCGTGCGCCTGCTCCCGTTGTCGGTCACGCTGCTCGCCGCCGCCGTGGGGGTGCCCAGGCTCTTCCCCCGCGCGTCGCCGCGGCGCATCGTGCGCATCGGCTTCGGCATGCTCCTGCTCGGCATCGTGGTGCTGCTGATGGCGCTCGACGCCGGTGCGGGGCCCGAGGTGGTCACCGTGCCGCTGCTCCTCATCGGGCTCGGCATCGGGAGCCTGGCCTCCCAGCTCGGCGCCGTCACCGTGTCGGCGGTCCCCGACGAGCAGAGCGGCGAGGTGGGCGGCGTACAGAACACGCTGACCAACCTCGGCGCGTCCGTCGGCACTGCCCTGGCCGGGGCCATCCTCATCTCGGTGCTCACCACCACCTTCCTCGGGTCGGTCTCCGCCAACCCGGCCATCCCCAAGGAGATGTCCTCCCAGGCTCAGGTGGAGCTGTCGGCGGGCGTCCCCTTCGTGAGCGACGCCGACCTCAACGCCACCCTCGAGAAGGCCGGCGTCCCACCCGCGACCTCACAGGCCATCGTCGAGGCCAACGCGTCGAGCCGCATCAACGGACTGCGGGCCGCGCTGGCGGTGCTGGCGCTCTTTGCGCTGGCGGCCCTGGCCCTGACCCGCCGTCTCCCGACGGTCCCCGTCGGGGGGGACGGCGACCGGGACGGCGGCGCTGGACCAGACCCCGCCGAGGGAGACGACGTCGGTGAGGGAGCGGACGCCGGTCTCAGGCCCGCCGCAGGGTGACGCTGCACCAGGCGCGCTTACGGCACGAGGGGCAGGTCATGCGGCGGTCGAACTGCCCCCGTGGCAGCCAATAGCCCAGCGGGAACTGGAAGATCAGCAGGTCCAGGGCGCCCACATGCGAGGTCTGGCGGCACCGCTGGCACTCCACGGTGAAGGCGCCCCGCTCGTCGAGCGGATTGCCCGAGGTGGCGGCCAGGCTATCGGGCTCCGGCCGCGCCCCCGAGTAGAGGGCGCGCTTGCCCACCGGCAGCGCCACCGTCGTCGGGGATCCTCCTCCCGCCGCCCGGCCCGGTTCGGCGGCGGGCACCCAGAACAGGGCGCGCTTGCCCAGGGGATCGGGTGCCTTGTCGCTGCGCGACGTCGCCATGTCAGGCCGTCTGCATGGCGTCGTAGACGCAGATCGACAGCGCCCGGTACGCCACGGCGCCGGCGGAGCTCGGCGCATGCTGCAGCACGGACCGCCCGAGTCCCGGGGCCTCCGCGAACCGCACGGACTTCGGCACTGGCGGCTCGAAGAGCGGGAGGCCGTACCGCTCCTCGACCTCGGCCAGCACCTGTCGGGCGTGCGTCGTACGGCTGTCGAACATTGTGGGGATCACGCCCAGCACGCGCAGCTTCTCGTTGGCGAACTGACGCACGTCCTCGATCGTCTCGAGCAGCTGGCCCACCCCGCGGTGGCTCAGCGCCTCGCACTGCAGCGGGACCAGGACGGCCTCCGCCGCGGTGAGGCCGTTGATGGTGAGCACGCCGAGGGACGGCGGGCAGTCGATCAACACCGCGTCGTAGCCGTCCAGCACCGGGTCCAGAGCGCGGGCCAGCACGTGCTCCCGCCCGGTGCGGCTCAACAGGTGCACCTCGGCCCCCGCCAGGTCGATCGTCGCCGGGACGACGTAGAGGCCCCCGACGCCCGGTACCGGGCGCACGACGTCGGCCAGCCGGGAACGCCGCACCAGCACGTCGTGCAGCGACGAGTCGAGCTCGTCCGGATCGAAGCCGAGCGAGTAGGTGAGGCACGCCTGCGGGTCGAGGTCCACCACCAGCACGCGATGGCCCTGCTCGGCCATCCCCACCCCGAGCGACTGCACCGTGGTCGTCTTGGCCACGCCGCCCTTCTGGTTGGCGACGGCGATGACCTTGACCATCGCCCGAGTCTAGGACCGTACCGGGCACGCTTCGCCTGGGCACCAAGGTTGCGTCGTGCCGTTCTCCCCCGGTCAGTGGTAGGCGGCCTCCTCGGAGCCCACATCCGCCACCAGGTTCCCCAGTGCGAGGTTGACGTCGGCCAGGTGGTAGCCCCAGACGGGCCCCCCGGTGGCCGAGACGGTGGGGCGCGGGTCACCCGGCGCCGGCCTGGCGGTCACCTGCAACCACGATGCGCCGCCCGCCTGCTTGCACTGCGCCCTGTACAGCCCCGGAAACGCGACCCAGGGCGTGGTCACATCGTGGCCCCGCACCGGGGAGGTGCCTCGCAGGAAGAGGGGCTGCAAGCGGCCCGGCCGAGCGGAGAACGTCACCGGATTGACGCAGGCCACACGCTGGCCGTCTTTGGACGTCTGCCGCGACAGCAGGCTGACACCCTGGCCGGGGCGCCCGAACAGCGAGTCTGCCGGTGGCGTTGCGCCGAAACTCGAATACGCGATGACACACCCCGTCTGCGAGGCGGACTGGCACGTCGGGATGTGCCGAAAGCTCCCGCCGACGTCTCTGTGTACGGGCACCTGTACGTTGCCCCCGAGGAGGATGGCGGAGACCATCTGCTTGCGCAGGGTCGCCGAGGGGTCGACCTGCGCGCGCAACAGCTTGATCAGCAGGGAGGCACCCTGTGAGTGACCGATGAAGACGATCGGGCGGCCATGGTTGTCGTGGGCCAGGTAGTCCTTCCAGGCAGCGAGCAGGCTGGCGTAGGCGGTCCGGACGCTGGGGAGGAGTCCGTCGCCGCTCAGAAGCCCCACCTTGGTCACTTGCCGGTACATCGGTGCCCACACGTCGCACACGCGGGAGAACTGCGACGCCTGCGCCGCCGCGGCGGCGATCTCGGCCGGTTGAATCGCGAGGTTGGCGTTGTTGCCTTGCTCGTTCGACACGGTCGGGTAGACGTAGAAGCAGTCGAAGGCCTGTGACGGCGGCGCCGGGGAGGGAGCCGACACGCTCGTCCTGCCCTGGGCCGTCACGGTCGTGACAGCCGGGCTCAGGGCGCAGGGATCGCTGGCCTGGCCAGGCCTACAGAGCCACTCGGTGCTGGCGGTGGCGCCCAGCGATCCCGTCGCAGCGCCCGCCCCGGCAATGCCCACATCCGCAGCCCCGAAGGCCGAGAGGATGCCCGCCGCGAGGGCAGCCGTGGCGAGGTGCCGGTTGCTGCGCCGGCGCCGGGTGCCATGTCCCGTGACCATCACCAACCTCCTCCCGGCTCCCGGGCACTCGCGACGACCCCGTCAGGCTAGGTGCGTGCGTCGGCTGGCTCGGCGCGGCACGCCGGATTTCCCGCCGCCTGGTCGGGGACGTACGACCGAGCGCATAGGGTCGGGGCCCGGGCCGACCCACGATGCCGGCTGACCGAGCCACTGCACCGAGGCGGCGCCGGAGGCACCCGGACAGAAAGAGAAGCGTGGCCGTACGCCGCATGAACCAGAAGATCGCCGTCGGCGCGGTGTTCGTCTCCGCCATGTTCATGCAGATCATGGACATCACGATCGTCAACGTCGCGCTACCGACGATCGGGCGTGAATTCCACATCCCCCCGACAGCCGTCGACGGGGTGGTCATCGCCTACCTCGTCAGCCTCGCCGTGTTCATCCCGGCCTCGGGATGGCTGGGCGATCGCTTCGGCGGCAAACAGGTACTCCTGGTCGCCATCGCGGTCTTCACGTTGGGATCCGTGCTCTGCGGCCTGGCACAGAACATGACCGAGCTCGTGGTGTTCCGGGTCGTGCAGGGTGCGGGCGGTGGCATGATGGCGCCGGTCGGGATGGCCATGCTTTTCCGGGTCTTCCCGCCGGCAGAGCGGGTGCGGGCGGCGAGCATCCTCACCGTCGGCACCACCTTGGCCCCGGCGATCGGACCGGTGCTCGGAGGCTTCCTCGTGACCTACTTGTCGTGGCGGTGGGTCTTCTTCGTCAACCTGCCGCTGGGCATTGCAGCCGTGATCTTCGGTGCGCTCTTCCTGGAGCGCACCGCCCCCATCGACGCCGGACGTCTCGACCTGCCGGGGTTCCTGCTGGGCGGGGCCGGCCTCGGACTGCTGATGTACGGGGTGTCGGAGGGCCCACTCCAATCGTGGTCCTCCCCTGCCGTCATCGCCACCTGCATCACCGGCAGCATTCTCCTCTGCATCTTCGTGTTCGTGGAGCTCCGGACCGCCCGGCCCATGGTGGACCTGCGCCTGCTCTCGGGCCGCTTGTTCCGCTCGACCAACATCGTCATGTTCCTCGCCGCGGCTGCGTTCCTCGGGATGCTCTACCTGATCCCTCTCTACTTCCAGGACGCCCGGGGCTTGTCGCCCCTGCAATCAGGGCTCTCCACGTTCCCAGAGGCCTTCGGAGTCATGATCGGGGCGCAATTCGCCAGCCGCTTGATCTACCCACGCATCGGCCCCCGGCGTCATGTCACCGGTGGCCTCATCGGTCTCGTGCTGTGCCTGCTCGCGCTCACGCAGATCAGCGTGAGCACCAACCTGTGGTACATCCGAGCCCTCATGTTCGCACTCGGGTGGATGATGGCGCAGATCATGGTCCCGAACCAGGCGGCGTCCTTCGCCATGATCACACCGGCGTCGATGGGGAGAGCATCGACCTTCTTCAACACCATGCGCCAGGTCGGCAGCGCGACCGGGGTCGCCATCCTCTCCACCGTCTTGATCGGCGTGGGTTCGACCCAGGCCAGCGGCGGCACGACGGCGCCCGACATGACCGCCTATCACCTCGCCTTCTTCACGGCCGCGTTGTTCGCCCTCGCCGCGGTGGCCTTTTCCCTCACGATCCACGACAGTGACGCGGCCGAGACGATCGTACGCCGCCCCCGGCGTCGGGCGGTGGCTCCGGCACCGCCGCGCGATACAAGGCTCCCGGTCCCCCAGGGAATTGAGGCATGAGCGCTCCGGTACGCGTGTGCGTCTTCTGCGGATCGAGTCCCGGTGCGAACCCGGCCTTCGCGGCGGCCGCTCGGCAGCTGGGCGGGAGCTTGGCCGCACGCGGCATCGGCCTCGTCTACGGCGGCGCCTCGGTGGGCCTGATGGGCGAGGTGGCCGACGCCGCGCTGTCGGCCGGTGGCCGTGCGACGGGCGTCATCACCGAGGCCCTCGCCGGCCACGAGATTGCGCACTCGGCGCTCGACGATCTCCACGTCGTCAACACCATGCACGAGCGCAAGGCGCTGATGTCGGGGCTCTCGGACGCCTTCGTGATGCTGCCCGGCGGGTTCGGCACCTGTGAGGAGTTCATGGAGTCGGTGACCTGGACCCAGCTCGGCATCCACGACAAGCGCTGCGGGATTCTGAACGTGGACGGCTTCTTCGACTCGCTGCTGGCCTTTCTCGGGCACGCGGTGGAGCAGGGATTCATCCGCGCCCGCCAGGTCGAGGGGCTCGTCATCGCCGACGACGCCGACGTGCTGCTCGATGCCATCAGCGGATCGGCGCCGGGCGAGACAGCGACCCGGTGACCGACCACCGGCGCCCCGGAGCGACGACTCAGGCCCTGGTGGGGATGAGCAGGATGTCGTGCAGTTCGTCCGTGTCACCCCACTCGGACAGCAACGCCGCCACCGACGGGTAGGGCTTCTCGGCCCAGCTGCCCCGTTCCAGGACGGATGGTGCGTAGCCGAGTCCCTCGAAGTAGCCGAGATACTCGCTCACGGACGTGCCCGAGACCCGCTGGAGCATCTCGTCCTTCAATTCGGTAGTGATGATCGGCCGGTCGCGCTCGATGAGTCGTGTGGCGCCTTTGACGACGCGTCCCTCGGCGCCTTCCACGTCCATCTTCAAGAAGCCCACGGGACCCTCGACGATGTCGTCCAGCCGGAACGTCGGGACCACGACGCCGGGATGAGCCAGCAGGTCACGGTCGTCGATCAGTCCTCCGTTGGAGCCGACATGCGTCGAGTAGTACGCCCATCCCGTCGCCGTGTCCGCCGCGACGGGCACCAGCTGGACGTTCCCGGTGCCGTGGAGGCGCAGCGACGACAGCAGGAGGCGGCAGTTCTCCGAGTTGGGCTCGAGGGCGACGACCCGCCCCGACTCCCCGACCAACTTCGAGGCGAGGAGAGAGTAGTAACCGAGGTTGGCGCCCACGTCGACGACGGTCATACCGGGCTTGCAGTAGCGCTCGAAGACGGCGGTGAGGTGCGACTCGTACTCGCCTGAGCGCAGACCCGGGGTCACTGCGGCGTCGGCGGCGTCGCAGAGGAGCTCGACGTCGCCGACCCGGGCGCGCACGGCGTCCTCCTGGCTGAGCTGCACGGAGAACGCCGTCGGTGCGACCTGGTGCTCGATCCTCCCGAGCATCCGGCGGATGGTCGACACCTGGGCCAGGTCCCCCACCGCGGCCTGGTCGACCTCGCCGCGCAGCGAGTCGGGCAGGGTCGGGTAGAGCAGCTCGACGAGCTGGTCATAGGTGAGGCCACGCTCGGGCAGCGTGCCGCCGAGGCCGTGCACGAGGCGGTTGCGCAGCGGCCTCAGCGAATCCTTGACCTTTCGCCGCCAGCCGTCGTCCTGGTGGTCCATGGCGGGTCAACGGTACCCGCGATCGTGCCGCCGGCCCGGCAGGGGAGCACCCCGATCGGCACCCGAGATTGAAGAAACCGAGACCCGGCCGGAGGCGGACACGGGTGTGGGCGGTGCGGTGCTCGACTGGCACGGTTCCGTGTGAGGCCGGTGAGTGAGCGGCTTCGGACGGCTCTCCGCCTTCGGCGATGCGGATGATCGTGTTGCACCGGGACGGTGTGGCGGTGCGGCACAGTGGGGAGCCTCTCGGCCACAATTCCGGAACCCGGGCCCTCAGCCGGGCGATCCATGCCGGAGGGCAGATCGTGGTCGCCGCAATCAGCCGGTTACTGCACGAGTTGCGGCGTCAGTCCGTCCACGTGCATCTCGTAGTACTCGTTGTTCGCCCACGGTCCGACCGCGCCTTCGACGACCTCACGCACGGCGTCGACCGATTCGCCTTCCCAGATGCAGATGCCGAGCCCGTGATCGTTGGTAGCCGCATGGATTGGCAATGCAACGTGGGAGGGAAGACCAGCTTCGAGTGCCTTGGCCTCGGCGGCCTGAAAGCCTTCGGGGTCGTGAATTCGGTGGATGAATGTGACGAACATGGCTTTACCGTCCGTTCATCGGAGTGACCGCTGCGGAGTGCAGCCCCTATTGGCTATCACACCGACAATGGGGCGATCTGGTGCGTCTGAGCAATCCCAGATCGCGTAGACGGATTGCCCACCGGGCGGTCGACTTCAGGACCCCCACAGCGCTGAGTTTCACGTTTCCCGTCTGCTCGGCCATGCGGAAGCTCTGCCCGAGGTTCGCCGCCGACGAGGATGGCGCTGTGACCCGGTAGGACCTCCCGGGCGTATGTTCGCGCACCATGGCTCAGGCTCTCGCCGATCTGGTCGGTCCGGATCTGCGCGTGCTTTTCTGCGGGATCAATCCTGGGACGCTGTCGGGTGACCTCGGCCTGCATTTCGCCCGGCCGGGGAATCGGTTCTGGAGGTTGCTCTGTGCCGGGGGATTCACCGAGTCCGTTCTCTTGCCCTCCGAGCAGCACACTCTTCCGGGGCTGGGCCTAGGCATCACGAACCTGGTGGGTCGGGTGACGGCCGCCGCAAGCGAACTCAGCGTCGCGGAATTGCGTGAAGGCGCCACACAGCTCGAGGCCAGGGTGGGGATGCTGCGGCCCCGCTGCGTCGCGGTGCTCGGGCTGCAGGCGTACCGGACGGCTTTTCTTCGGCCGCAGGCCGTGATCGGTCCCCAGCCTGAACTCCTCGCCGATGCCTTACTTTGGCTCCTACCGAACCCGAGCGGCCTGCAAGCCCATTATCAGCTGCCAGAGATGAGTGAGATGTTCAAGTCGCTCTTCGTCGCCACCGAGGCGGACTGACGGAACGGCCCATTCTCCTTAGCCGACGCGGTCGTGATGCCCTTGGGGTGCGGAACCTCCCCCGGGTGGAAGGCTGTGTCGGACGGAGAGACGGGTGTGGTGTCGCGCCACCTCTGGCCACCTGCTGAGCCACCGCTCATCGACGGCCTCGAGTGTGCGGTCCAGCTCAAGCGGTCCGCCCGGTGTGCGACGCAATGGTTCGCGGGTGCCCGCGACGCCGGGACGGTGGGCGGCCGCGGAGTCCCGAAATGGTCCAACTCGTCAGCATCACCAGGCGAGTGTGCCCTCGCCCTCCTGGAAGGTGCCGGTAGGGCCGTCCCTGCCGATCGTGGCCATGCGCACGATGACCTCTGCCCCCTTCTCCACCGGTTTCCCGGCCCCACTGAACGGAGTGAGATCGGTGGCGGTGAAGCCGGGCTCGACAGCATTGAATTTGATCCCGGGAAACGACTTCGCGTACTGCACGGTGAGCATCGAGACGGCGGCCTTGCTCGAGCCATAGACGATGCTCGGGAAGTGAAATTGTCGCCGTTCTGGATTCGTCACGGCCCAGAACGAGCCGAGGGCGCTCGACACATTGACCACCACCGGATTCTCGGACTGCTGCAGCAGCGGAAGTGCGGCTTGGGTCACGCGGATGAGACCGATGGCGTTGGTATCGAATACCGCGACAGCCACCGGGCCGCTGACGTCGGCGGTCGTGCTGATACCGGCGTTGTTGACCAGGACGTCCAGATGCCCTTCGTTCGTGGCGATGACTCCCAGGGCGGTCTCGACCGACGAGTCATCGGTGACGTCGAGCTGCACGAACAGGCCACCGAGTTCGGCGGCCGCCGTCTCTCCACGCTCGACGTTGCGCGCTCCGAGGTAGACGGTATGCCCCCGCTCGATCAATTGTCGGGCTGTCTCGTAGCCGAGTCCCTTGTTCGCCCCGGTGATGAGTGCCACGGTCATCTTGTCGGTGGTCCTCTCTTCGTCTTCGAGCTGTCGAGTCCCCAAATGGCGGCGCAGACCGACCGTAGCGGGTACCCTCGAACGCCGGGACGGCGACACGAGTCGCCGATGGCGCGCAACATCGAATCCCCGTTTACGCTGCCGCGGTCGCGTCCGGCGAACGGGGTCTAGGTGGACGATGGCTGGGACGCCTGCAGATCCTGGAGGAACTGGTCGTAGCTGATCACGTCCGTACTCGCGGGAGGCCCGATGCTGACGGTGGTCCCGTAGTCGGCGAAGGTCATCTGGACGGATGCAGACACCGGGCTCGAACCGCCGCCGAAAGTCACGCTCAACTTGCGCAACAACCTCGACGAATCGAAGTAGACATCCATGGTTGGCGTCCCGATCGCCTGCATTTCCTGCTCCATCATCGGTACCGCCGACTGGGGGATCTGTCCGGTCTGCACTCCTTGCTGGAGTGCCTGCTGCTCCTCGGCTTGGCTCGTCGTCACCGAGTACCCCGAGACGGTCACCCCCTCCAGTGTCGACGTGCCAAGTGGGGTCACGGTGGCGCCCTGGTGCGCGAGCACTCCGAGCTGGACCAGGGGGTCGACATTGCCGGTACCGAGTTGACTGGAGTCCTGTTCGGACACAGGGACATCGACCCAGTGCGGGCCGCCGGTGATCTGCGAGACACTGACACCGTCTGCGCCCACCGAGAGGTAGATGTGCCCGCCGACCGCGATCTCGTCCTCGCCGAGCGCCCCCGCCGGGCTGTTCATCGTCAGATTGGCGGAGAAGGCGTCCTGGTCGAAATCGGCAAAGCCTGTCCCGTCGATGGGCACCGTCTGCCCGTTCGCCGAGACACTGCCGCTGATGGTGATGTCGGCGGAATGCTGGTGCAACGTGGTGGTGGCTGAGGAGACCACGAAGACAGCGGGCGCGACTCCGGCGCCGGGGACCTGGCTCGCTCCGCCCGACGGTTGGGACGGGCCGCCCTGGGCGGTCGGGGCACCCTGAGGTCGCCCGGTGGTGGCGAACCCGATGGCCGTGGCCACTGCAATGATGACGAGGGCGATCGACGAGAGCACGAAGCCACTCTTCCGCCGGGGACGGGGTGACGCGCTGTAATCGCTATGACTGCTCTTGTCGGGGGCCACTGCCGCACGTGGGGGCAGCGAAATCGGCGGATGATCGGGCGGCTCCGTCAGGCGCCTGCTCCAACTGCGGTTTCCGGTCCCCTCCGAGTCATTGGATCCGCCTGCGTCCATCGCCCTGTCTCTCCTCCGATGAAGCCTGTATCTGTGACTTCGGAAGGCGGAGGTCCAACGCCATCACAATTCGAACGTGGCGCAGACGAAGAGAGAGTCCTCTGCGTGAAGCGTGGCGACCGGGTCGCTCACCGCAACAGGGGTCGATCCGAGTAGCGTGACCGCAAGGATCATTTGTCCATTCGGCACGCCGGCAACGGCGAGCGCACTGCCCGCGACCACCGTTCTTGCAGCGGGCATGTTGAAGGCCGGGATCTGAACAGCGACGAGCCAGACAACGGCGAACTCGACCAACCAGAATCCACCCTCGGCGAGTGTGACGCCGGTTGCGTGGCCGACCCCGAGCAGGGGAACGATGGCGACTATCGGATCGCGCGGTGGTGCCGTCGGTTGTCGGGCGGCGCCCGGGAAGCTCGCTCAGGCGTGTCACCTCGACCCCGACTCGACCCGCGTCCGCCCTCCGCTCGGCCTCGGGACGCTGCCCGGGTCGAGCGCCCCGATCGGCGCCCCGGGCAGGATTCGAACCTGCGTAACACGGATTAGAAGTCCGTTGCCTAAGTCCGCTCGGCCACCGGGGCGTGCCGGCGCAGCCGGCGCAGCACAGCCTGACATAGCCCGCTTCTCGGACGTGCACAATCACAACGGTGTCGCGTCGGGTGCACGCCGCCGTCTCGTCGACCGCGGGCCGGTGTGCCACACTTGTGCCCCTCGGTGGGCGTAGCTCAGTTGGTTAGAGCGCCAGGTTGTGGTCCTGGAGGTCGGGGGTTCGAGACCCCTCGCTCACCCAAAGACAGGCCGGTCTCCCGACCCTGGGGCCCGGCACAGGTCGTAGCACTCGGTCGGGGGAGGTTCGATCGTGAGTCCACGGAACGGCCGAAAAGTCCTGGTGACCGGTGCGTCCTCGGGCATCGGCGCCGCCGTCGCCCGGGAGCTGGCCGGCCGGGGCGACACCGTCGCGCTCGTCGCCCGGCGCGCCGAGCGGCTCGACGAGGTGCTGGCCGACTGCCGAGCCGGTGCGCCCGCCTCGGAGCGCTGGGTGGCGGACCTGTCGGACCCCGCGGCAGCAGCCGACCTGGCGCTCGAGATCTGGGACCACTACGGCGGGCTCGACGTCGTCATCAACAACGCGGCGGTCCCCATGCGGCGCCACGTCACGCGGCTGACCATGGCCGAGGTCGAGCGGACCATGCGCATCAACTACCTCTCCCCCGTCGCCGTCTCGCTGGCCGTCCTGCCCCGCATGCTGGCTCGGGGATCGGGGACAATCGTCAACGTGTCCAGCCTCGGCGGCCGCTTGGGCATCACGACCGAGGCGGCGTACTCCGGCTCCAAGTTCGCGCTGGCGGGGTGGAGCGAGTCGATGGCGATCGACCTCGACGGGTCCGGCGTCACGGTGAAACTGATTCTTCCGGGCGCCATCGACACCGAGATCTGGGACCAGCCCGGCAACGACGCTCCCCTCTACGACGGGCCCAAGGTGCCGCCGGAAGAGATCGCGGGCGGCATCGTCGACGCCATCGACAGCGAGCGCTTCGAGCACTACCTACCCGACATGAAGGCCGTGATCGAATTCAAGACGGCGGACATCGACGCCTTCATGGTCGGCATGCGCGGCCTCGGAGAGGGGGCCGGCTCGTGAAAGCACTGTTGTTCGGAGCGCCGCCCGCCGAGGACGAGGTCCGGCCGACTCCTCACGACGAGCTCGAGGCGATGCTGGCCGGCATCCCCTTCGGCCTGCACGAGGTCGACGACGCCCGGATGGCGCGGCCGGACTGGGTGCTCACCCGTCCCATCCTCTCGGGCATCTGCGGATCCGACGCCAAGCTCGTGCTGGGTGACTTCAACACCGGCGACATCGACAACCCGATGGCTGCCTTCTCCTCGCTCCCCCATGTGCCCGGCCACGAGGTCGTCGCCGAGGTCGTCGCGCTCGGTCCCGAGGCCAGGGGCCTCGACGTCGGCCAGCGCGTCGTGCTGAACCCCTGGCTGACGTGCGGCCCGCGCGGCATCACCCCGCTCTGCCCCCCGTGTCGGGCCGGCGACCTCAGCCTGTGCTGGAGCTTCACCAAGGGCGACCTCGGTCCGGGCGTCCATGTGGGCGTCATCACGGCGGCCCCCGGGGCCTGGGCCGAGCAGTTGGCGGCGCACGACTCCATGCTCATCCCGGTCCCCGACGGGATCTCCGACGAGGCCGCCGTGCTCGCCGATCCGTTCTCGGTGTCCTTCCACGCCATCGTCCGGCACCCGCCGCCGCCCTCCGGACGCGTGCTCGTCTACGGGGCCGGTGCGCTCGGCCTGACCAGCGTCGCCATCCTCAGGTCCCTCTACCCGGGCGTGGAGGTCGGCGTCGTGGCCCGCTTCGAGGCCCAGCGCGAGATGGCGCTGCGCTTCGGCGCCTCCGCCGTCTTCGCCCACGAACCCCGCCTGGCCCTCGTCGAGGCGCTCGCCGAGTGGTCGGGCGGAGTCCTGCACCTTCCACTCGACGGGCTCCCCGTCACGCATCCCGGCCACATCGACGTCGTCTACGACTCCATCGCCAAGGCGGAGACACTCGAGGTGGGCGTGCGCGTGCTGGCCGAGCGCGGCAGGCTCGTCTACACCGGTGTCGCCACCCCCGAACGATGGGAGTCCACCCCCATCTACTTCAAGGAGATCACCGTCGCGGGCTCGAACGCCTTCGGTCTGGAGGATTTCGAGGGACGGCGGCAGCACGCCATCGCGCACTACCTCCAGTTCGTCGACGAGGGCCGGCTCGACATCACCCCGATGCTGACCCACCGCTTCGGGCTCGAGGAGTGGTGGCCGGCGCTGAAGGCGCTGGCGCGCCAGGACCAGAGCGGCGCGCTGAAAGTGGCCTTCACCCCGAACGGGTAGCGACGGGCCCTACGCCCCGGTGCCCAACTCGCTGAACCGGGCGTAGCGCGCCTCGGCGGCGCGCACCCAGACCGGGTCGGGCTCGATCCTGCGACCGACACCCGCCCAGCGGGCCGAATCGTCGAGTGACGTCTCGAGCCCGGCGGCCAGGCGGCCGAAGTAGGCGGCGCCGAGGGCGGCTCCCTCGGGCACGGCGACGGCGTCGACGGGAAGGTTGGTGGCGTCCGCCACCGCGGCCATCCAGGCGGTGACGCGGGAGCCGCCACCGCTGGCGACGATGCGCGTGGCCTTCACACCCGAGCGGTCGAGCATGCGCCGGACGACGAAGCCGCTGGCCTCGTACGCGGCACGCTCGAGCGCCTCCGCTCCCGACCCGATGTCGAGGCCGTAGAGGTTCGAGCGCAGGGTGTGGTCCTCGAAGGGCGTGCGCTCACCCCGGACATACGGCAGCCAGACGGGGACCCGGCCCGGTTCGCCGAGTCGCGGCTCGAGGTGCTCACGCCCGGGCCCGGGCCGGGGTGTGCCGCGCAGAAGGCCCCGCGCCCAGTCCACGAACAACGCGCCGGCATTGCTCGGCCCGCCGATGAGGAAGCGGTCCGGCGTCGTGTGCGGGTAGCTGATCAGACCGGGCGCGACCACCCACTCCTCGCACACCGCCCACACGATGAGCGTCGCGCCGAAGATCACCAGAACGTCCCCGGGCTCGGTCGCGCCGGCGACGATCTGGTCGCACAGCGCGTCGATGGTGCCGCCGGTGATCACGGCGTCGCTGCCGGGCAGCTCGCCCGCGGCCTGGCCCATCGGCACGACGAGCGGCATCTTCGATTCCGAGACGCCGAGGGAGGACAGGAGCTCTGCGTTCCAGTGCCCCCGACCGTGGAGCGAGCCCAGCGCGGCGGTCACCCCGCTGTCGATGGCGGGCAACCCGGACAGCGCGTGGGTCGCCACTGCCTGGCAGGGCCAGTAGCCGCGGGCGCCCGGGGCGGCGGCCGCGGCCCAGCGCAAGAAGCCCTCGGCGTCGGCCATGGTGCCCGGGGGGAGGACGGTGTCGTCACCCGGTCGGGCGGCCGGGCGACCCTCGCGGTCGCCGTAGAGGAGGCCCGGGAGCACGGGCACGCCTCGGCTGTTGACCGCGGTCAGCGAGGGGACCATGGAGGCGACGGCCACGCCCGCCAGCCGGTAGCCCTCGGCACTCAGCCGCTCGGTCACCTGCCCGAAGGCCTTGCGCGGCCCGGCGCGCCACGCCCGCTTGGCGTCGTGGCGCAGGATGTCGGGCTCGGGCGCCATCACGCTGTGGGGCACCCGGCTGCGGGCGATGACCTTCCCGTCCTCGTTCACCGCGAGCGCTTTGACCGAGGTCGTCCCGACGTCGACCCCGACGGTGACGGCCTGCGCCGGCGCCCTCACGAATCTGACACACGTGTCATGATCACGTCATTATGGACGACGCCCGCCGCGCATGGAGAGGATCGCACGCATGACACGCTCCCGGCCCAAGGCCCTGGTGACCGCAGCCGTGAGCGGCCCCGGCCTCGACCTGCTGCACCAGCTGGCGGATCTGGTGCTCGACTCCTGGCTGGACCAGCCCACGCTGCGCATCTACAACGCCGCCCAGCTGGCCGAGCGGGTGGTCTCCGAAGGCGCCTCCATCGTGATCGTCGAGAGCGACGTCTGCGGCGCCGAGCTCTACGAGCAGCCCATCCTCGCGGTGTGCAGCTGCCGGGGCGACCCCACCAATGTCGACGTCCCTGCAGCCACGGCCGCGGGTGTGCCCGTCCTGCGGGCCCCGGGCCGAAACGCCGACGCGGTGGCCGAGCTGGCCGTCGCCCTGCTCTTCGCCTCCACCCGCGGCGTGATCCCGGCCGACCGCGACGTGCGGGAGGGCGAGATCTACCGGGACGGGAAGATCCCCTACCAGCGCTACCGGGCCTGGGAGCTGGCGGGGAAGACGGTCGGCCTGGTCGGTCTCGGTGCCGTCGGGCGCGCCCTGCGGTGGCGCCTGCGCGGCTTGGGGATGGAGGTGCTGGCCTACGACCCCTACGCGCCGGACGCGACGAGCTCGCTCGACGACCTGCTGGCCTGTGCGGACGTCGTCTCCGTCCACGCGCCGGTCACGGAGGAGACGACGGGCATGATCGGCGCCGACGCCTTCTCCAAGATGCGTGACGGCGTCGTCTACCTGAACACAGCTCGGGCGAAGATCCACGACACCGACGCGCTCGTCGCCGCGCTGGCGTCCGGCAAGGTCGCCGCCGCCGGCCTGGACCACTTCGAAGGCGAGCACCTGGCGACGGACCACCCGCTGACGACGTTCCCCCAAGTGGTGCTCACCCCGCACATCGGCGGGGCCACCTACGACACCGAGTCCAACCACACCCGTACGATCGCCGAGGACCTGTGCCGCCTCATGGCCGGTGCCCGTCCGCTGCACATCGTCAACCCCGAGGTCCTGACGGACTGACGTGGCGGCGCGCCAACCGACCATCATCGCCACCTCCATCGGGTTCCAGCCCGACGGCCCCGACCCCATGAACCTGCGCCCGGGGCCGTCGTACCGGCTCGCCGCCGACCTGGCGGGCGCGGGCGACCACCCACGCCTGTGCATCATCGCCACCGCGGTGGGCGATGACGCCAACCGGTTGGCGGCCCAGCACAATGCGTTCTCCAAGCTCGGCTTCGTCAGTTCGCACCTCACGCTGTTCCCGATGCCGAACGTGCCCGACGTGCGCGCCCACCTGCTCGCCCAGGACGTGATCTGGGTCGGCGGCGGGAGCACCGCCAACCTGCTCACCCTCTGGCGCCTGCACGGGCTCGACGTGATCCTGCGCGAATGCTGGGACGCCGGCGTCGTCCTGAAGGGTGTCTCCGCCGGGTCGCTGTGCTGGCACGTGGGCGGGACGACCGACTCGTTCGGGCCGACGCTGCGGCCGGTGACCGACGGACTGGGCTTCCTGCCCTACTCCAACAGCCCGCACCACGACGCCGAGGAGCAGCGCCGGCCCCTCATCCACCGCCTCATCGCGGAGGGCACCCTGCCCGACGGCTACGCCACCGAAAACGGGACCGGACTCGTCTTCTTCGGCACCGAGCTGCAGGACGCGTTCAGCGAGGAGCCGGGCCGGGTGGCGTACTCGTTGACGAAGGTGGGCAACGAGACCCGCGAGGTCGCGCTCGACACCAGGCTCCTCTGAATCGCTTCAACGAGGGATAGGGTCCTTCGGTGGCTGGCCTCCTCGAGCTCGAAGGGCTACGCCGCAGCTTCGGCTCGCTGACCGCACTCGACGACCTGACCTTCTCCGTGCCCGGCGGGCAGGTGGTGGGATTCCTCGGTCCGAACGGCGCCGGCAAGACGACCACCATGCGGGCCGTGTTCGGTCTCACCGACCTCGACGCCGGCACGGTGCGCTGGAACGGACAACCGGTCGGACAGGCGGAGCGGCGGCGTTTCGGGTACATGCCCGAGGAGCGCGGCCTCTACCCCGCCATGCAGGTGGGCGAGCAACTCGAATACCTGGGACGGTTGCACGGCATGGCACCGGCCGACGCCCGACGCGCCGGCGAGGGGTGGCTCGAGCGCCTGGGCATCGCCGACCGCGTCCTGGACAAGGTGGAGGAGCTGTCCCACGGCAATCAGCAGAGGGTGCAGCTCGCCGCCGCCCTCCTGCACGGACCCCAGTTGCTGGTCCTCGACGAGCCTTTGGCCGGCCTCGACCCGAGCGGGATCGACACCATCGGCCGCGTCCTGGTGGAGCAGGCCGGGTCCGGGTGCTGTGTCCTCTTCTCGAGCCACCAGCTCGACCAGGTCGAGGACCTCTGCGAGTCGGTGGCCATCATCGACCACGGCCGCCTCGTGGTGGCCGGCCGGGTCGACGACCTCGCCAGCAGCGGCCCGCGGCGCCTCGTGGTGCGCGTCGAGGGCGACCGAGACGCCATGTGGGCCCGCGCCCTCGCCGGCGTCACGATCTCCGAGGTCGCCGGCGGCGAAGTGCGGCTCGTGCTCGAGGAAGCCGTCGACAGCGATGCCGTCTTGCGGGCAGCCATGGCTGCGGGCACGGTCACCGAGTTCGTGTTCGCCCGCCGCCGTCTCTCCGAGGTGTTCCGGGAGGCACTGGCGTGACCCTCGTCGTGGTCCTCGTCGCCCTCGGCGTGATCGGCGTCCTACGGCTCGTGCTGCGCAACCGCCGTCAGCGCGACGCCGCCCCGCGCCGGCCGGCGCACTTGCCCAGCGTCTCATGGCTGGGCGACGCCGGTCTCGTCGCGGCCCGCGAAGTCCGGGAGCGGGTGCGGGGCCGGATCTTCCGGGTGGGGACGCTGCTGATCCTGGCCGTCGTGGCGGGCGCCATCGTCATCCCCACGCTGATCCACAGCACGCCGCAGCCAGAACGGGTCGGCCTGGTCGGTCCCTTCCCGGCCGCGTTGCGTTCCACCGTCGCCACCGCGGCCAAGAGCGTGGGCACCACCGTGCGCTTCGTCGACGAGCCCGATGCCGCCACGGCCCGCGCCCAACTCCACGAAGGCAGCCTGGCCCTGGTGATCCTCGACGGCCAGGGGTTGGTGGTGAACCAGCCCATCAGCTCGACCGACTCCTCCACCGGCGCGCAGTTCGTCGCCGCCACCGCGCGCACGCTCGGGGTGGCCAAGGCGCTCGCCGACGCCGACCTCACCCCGGCTCAATCATCGGCACTGGCCCGGGCGAAGCCGCTTCCCGTGCACAGCCTGCAACCGGGGAGCACGGGGTCGAAGGTCAACGCGACGGCGGTGGTCGGGCTGATCCTCACCTTCCTCATGCTCACCCAGTACAACACCTGGATTCTGATGGGCGTCATGGAGGAGAAGTCCAGCCGGGTCATCGAGGTGCTCCTGGCCGCCATCAAGCCCATCCAGCTCCTGAGCGGCAAGGTGCTCGGCATCGGGCTGGTGGCCTTCGGCCAGGCCACCCTCGTCGTCGCCGTCGCACTCGTGCTCGGCGCGGCCGTCGGCTCCGACCTGCTCCGCGGCTCGGCGCCCCTGGTCCTGGTGAGCACCCTGGTGTGGCTCGTGCTCGGCTATGCCTTCTATTGCTGGGTCTACGCGGCCGCCGGCTCCATGGCCGAGCGCCAGGACCAGGTCCAGAGCCTGGCCCTCCCCCTCACCCTCCCGATCCTCTTCGGCTACGTCGTCGCCATCACTGCGGCATCCTCGGGCGACGCGTCGCCGCTCATCAAGGTGCTGGGGTACCTGCCCCCGACGGCGCCCTTCGCCATGCCCGTCCTCGTCGGCCTCTCCGCCGTCACGTGGTGGCAGTTCGCTGCCTCCGCCGCCATCAGTGTCGTGTGCACCATCGGCGTGGCCCGCGTGGCCACCGCGGTGTACCGCCGGGCCATCCTGCGCACCGGCCGGCGGGTCCGCCTGCGCGAAGCCTTCTCCCGGGCCGGCTGATTTCGTTCGACCCCGTCGGTCAGATGGCGGCGCCGGCCCAGTCGGAGCCGGCGTGCACAGTGTCCGTGTCACGCCCCGAACGCAGGACGCGGCCCGGCACGGCGCCCGTGAACCCGCCGGCGCGCACGATCTCGGTGCCGTTCACCACGACGTGGCCGACGCCCACCGCCTCGGCGTAGAGACGGCTGGCGCCGCCCGGCAGGTCGCCGCGGGTGCGCACGGCGCCGTGGCCGATGGTGGCGGGGTCCAGCACCACCACGTCGGCGAAGGCGCCCGGGACGAGCCGGCCGCGGTCGCGCAGTCCGTACAGGCGGGCCGGGATGTCCGTGAGCTGGCGCACCGCCTGCTCCCAGGTGAGCAGGCCGCGGGTCCGCACGCCGTCCCCGAGCATGGAGGTCGAGTAGATGGCGCCGCACATGGTGTCGAGGTGGGCGCCGGCATCGGAGCCGCCCACGATGGCGCGCTCGTCCTGCCAGGTCTGCGCGCGCAGCACCCAGTCCTCCTCCGATTCGCCGATGGGAGGCCGCAACCCGGTGCGCAGGCCGTCCGCCACGACGACGTCGAGCAGCGCGTCGAAGGGAGCCACCCCCCGCGCCCGGGCGATCTCGCCGACGGTACGCCCCTCCGCGTCGGCGTTTTCGGGAGCAAACGTCTCCTCGAAGACCAGGCGGTCCCACACCGCCAGGTGGCGCAGGATCCCGGCCTCCTCGGACTGCGCGCCGGCGTCGAGCCGCCGCCGCGTCTCGGGGTCGGAGAACGCCGCCATGCGCTCGGCGGGCGGCAGCGCGAACACCTCGCGCCATCCCGGCAGTCCGTCCAGGATGGCACCGTGCTCGAAGCTGAGGCGCAGCTGCATGGTGTGGGGCAGGGTCAGCGCGACCACGGTGGCGCCGCGCGCCGCCGCCGCGGTCCCGGCAGCGAGCTGGTTCCATCCGTTGTCGGGGTTCATGGCCGAGACGCCGAGCACGTTCCAGTTGACCGGCCGGTCCGCCAGCAGCGACATCGTGGCGAGGAAGTCCACTTCCTCCTCGGTGAAGCCGTTGAGGCACCCGGGCACGATCAGCTCGACCGTGGTGCCGTCGTGGTCGCGCACGGCGGCGGCGAGGCGCTCCATCTCCTCCCGGCTGGCGGCCCGCGAGGGGACGGGCTGCCCGTCGCCGTCGTTGTGGGTGTGCACCTGCGAGGTCGAGAACCCGAGCGCGCCTTCCGCCAGGGCGGCGTGCAGCGCGCCCTCGAGGGCGTCGAGGTCCGCCGCGTTGGCGGCGCCGCCGACCGCGCGCTCGCCCATGACCAGCCGGCGCAGGGTCGAGTGCCCGACCAGGAAGCCGGCGTTGACCGCGATGCGGCCGTCGAGATGCGCGAGCCACTCGCCGAAGGAGGTCCAGTCCCACGGCAAGCCGGCACGCAAGGCGGCGAGCGGCATACCCTCGACCCGCGCCATCATCCGGGAGATGTAGTCGGCGTGCTCCGGCGCCAGGGGCGCCAGCGAGAACCCGCAATTGCCGCCGAGCACGGTCGTCACGCCGTGCAGCGGTGACGGGCTGGCAGTGGGGTCCCAGAACAGCTGGGCGTCGTAGTGGGTGTGCAGGTCCACGAAGCCGGGGGTGACGAGCATGCCGCCGGCGTCGATCACGGTGGCGTCGCCGCCCGCCCCACGGCCGGCGTCGGGCCCGATGGCCGACACCCGCTCGCCCTCGATCACGACGTCGGCCCGGACGGGCGCCGCGCCGGTGCCGTCGACAACGGTCCCGCCGCGGATGGCCAGGGTCACGGAGCACCCCCGGGGTCGGCGGGCGCCGGCCGGCGTACCCGGACCCGCTGGCGGGCGAAGGCCTGCATGCCCTCGGCGCCCAGCTCCACGCCGAAGCCGGATTGCTTCCAGCCGCCCATGGGGGCGTACATGTCGATGGTGGAGATGCCGTGGGCGTTCACGAACACCGTGCCCGCCGAGAGGCGGGACGCCACATCGGCGGCCAGCGCGTCGTCGTTGCTCCAGACGGAGGCACACAGGCCGAACGGTGTGTCGTTGGCCGCCTCGATCGCCGCGTCGAGGTCCTCGTAGGGGATGACCGGCAGGGCGGGGGCGAACTGCTCCTGGCGCACGATGCCCGAGTCCGCCGGCGGCGCCACCACGAGCGCCGGTGAGACGAGGTAGCCCCCCGCTGCCGCGTCCTCGGCCCGGACCCGGCCCGGCCGGAGCACCGTGGCGCCCGCGCCGTCCGCCTCGGCGAGAAACGCCTCCACGCGATCGCGCGCGCTTGCCGTGTGCACGGGTCCCATCGTCACCCCCCCGGCCAGGCCGTCCCCCACCACCTCGGTGGCGAGCCGTCCGGCCAGCGCGTCCACGGTCTCGTCCATCCGGTCACGGTGCACGTACAGCCGCTTGATCGCCATGCAGACCTGGCCGCTGGTCACGAAGGCCGCCTCGACGACGCGGTCGGCCAGCGCGCCGTCGGCGGCGACGTCGGGGGCGAGGATGGCGGCGTCGTTGCCGCCCAGCTCGAGCACGAGCGGGCGGGTCGTGGCGGCCGCCGCGGCCATGACTGCCTGCCCGGTGCCCACGCCGCCGGTGAACGACACCATGTCGACGCCGGGGTGGGCCACCAGCGCCGCCCCCAGGGCCGCGTCGGGCCCGTTCACGACGTTGAGCACGCCCGGGGGGAGCACCGCAGCCATGGCGGCGGCGACCAGCAGGACCGTCCCCGGGCACGTGGGCGGCGCCTTGACCACGACCGTGTCGCCGGCCAGCAGCGCCGGCAGCACCTTGTTGGCCATGACCGAGACGGGCCAGTTGAACGGGAGGATGGCGGCGACCACCCCGTGCGGCACCCACTCGATCCGGGTCGCCCCGCCACTCACCTCGCGAGCGGCGAGCGCCTCGGCCACGAGCGGCGCGAAGGCCGTGGCCATGCCGGCCATCGTGGCCGTGTCGAAGACCGCCTCCAGGTGGGTCTTGCCGTGCTCGCGTGTGAGCAGGCGGGCCAGCTCTCCCGCCTCGACGGCGGCCACGCCGGCCTCGGCCGCCGCGATGACCGTTGCCGCCCGCTCCTCCATCGTCTGCGCCGCCCACGCAGGCTGGGACCGGCGCGCCGCGTCCACGGCCCGGTCGAGTTGTGCCGGACTGGTGGCCGGGGCGTCGAGCACGACCTCCGCCGGCCGCACCGGATTCGTCACCGGGTAGGTCCCGCCGGCGCCGGGCACCACGGTGCCGTCGATGAGGAGGCCGACACCCGTGGTGACGTCGACGTGTGTGGTCATGCGCACCCCCCGGGCCGGCCGACTTTGCTGACGATAGTGTCACCTTCTCGTGGGAGCCGTCGAGACGGAGCGGGCGCAGCACCGGGCGACGCTGCTGCCCGACCCCGAGGCCCGGCCGATCAGGGTCCCCGTGATCTCGGTCGACGACCACCTCATTGAGCCGCCCGACCTCTTCGAGGGACGGCTGCCCTCGTCGTTGGCGGCCGGGGCGCCGCGCGTCGTCGAGGACGAGGGCGGCACGCAGTCGTGGGTGTTCGAGGGGAACCGCTATCCCAACGTGGGCCTCAACGCCGTGGCCGGGCGTCCCCGCGAGGAATGGAGCATGGAGCCGGCCCGCTTCGACGAGATGCGCCCGGGCTGCTTCGACATCGTCGCCCGCATTCAGGACATGGACCGGGCCGGCGTCTGGGCCTCGCTCTGCTTCCCGTCCCTCGTGTCGGGCTTCTGCGGCGCCGTCTACTCCCGGGCGCGCGACCGCGAGCTCGGCCTGGCCTGCTTGCGTGCGTTCAACGACTGGCACCTCGAGGAATGGGCGGGCCCGTCGCCGGACCGCATCATCCCGCTGCAGCTGCCCTGGCTCGCCGACGTCGAGGTGGCGACGGCCGAGGTGCGTGCCAACGCCGAGCGGGGATTCAAGGCCGTGAGCTTCCCCGAGTTCCCGGCCCAGCTCGGCCTGCCTTCCATCTTCAGCGGGCGGTGGGATCCCTTCTTCGCCACCTGCGAGGAGACGGACACCGTCGTGTGCCTGCACACGGGTGCCTCGTCATGGGCCCCGCTCCCCTCGCCCGACCCGCCTTTCGAGCTGCTCCCCACCGTGTTCCCCGTGAACGCGCTCCTGGCGGCGGGCGAGTGGCTGTGGTCCGGCGTGCCGCTGCGCTTCCCCCGGCTGCACGTGGCGATGTCCGAGGGCGGCATCGGCTGGGTGCCGATGCTGATGGACCGGGCCGACTACGTGCTGGCGCACTCGGCCTCGGGGACCGAGAGCCACGCCTGGCCCTCGGAGCTCCTCCCGAGCGAGGTGCTGCGCCGGAATTTCTGGTACTGCTCCATCGACGACCCCTCCGCCGTGGTGCAGCGCCACATCATCGGCGTCGATCACATCATGGTCGAGAGCGACTACCCGCACGCCGACTCGTCGTGGCCCGACACCCAGCTCGTGCTGGCGGAGAATTGGGGCTCGCTGCCCGACGACGAGCTGCGGGCGGTGGCCGGGGGCAACGCGGCGCGGCTCTTCCGTCACCCGCTGCCGGACGCCGACGACTGGCGCCGGCGGCCCTAGCCGTGGCGCACGACCCCCTCCCGCCCCGCGCCGGCCCCGTCGTCGACGCCGACGGCCACGTGGTCGAGCCCCTCGAGGCGTGGGCGGGGTTGCCCGAACGGTCGCGGCCACGCATCGCTGCGGACGCGTCCGGCTACGAGCACGTCGTCGTCGGCGCCACCGAGATCCTCGCCGTGCCCCTCGGCAGCCTCGCCCGCCCGGGCTCGACCTTCGACGACCCCTCCCGGTTCCGCCCGCTGGCCGACGCCCACCCCGGCGGGGCGGACCCGGGCGCACGTCTGGCCGACATGGACGGCGAAGGCATCGACCAGGCGATCCTGTACCCGACGATCGGGCTGTACTTCTCCGTCGTCGACGACCCGGCCGCGTCGGTCCGGCTGGCCGCGGCGTACAACGACTGGCTGGCCGGCTACTGCGCCGCCGACCCGCGCCGGCTCTTCGGGGCGGCCCTGCTCCCCCTGCAGGACCCCGACGCGGCGGCGAGGGAGCTGCGCCGGGCCGTGACCGAGCTGGGGTTCGTGGCGGGGTTCGTCCGCCCCAACCCCTGCCTCGGACGCTCGCTGTGCGACCGCGCCTACGACGTGGTGTGGGACGCCGCCGAGGACCTCGACGTGCCCGTCGGCATCCACGAGGGCAGCTCGGTCATCGTGCCCACGCTGGGGTCGGACCGCCCGTTCAACCCGCTCGTCCTGCACGCCGTGTCCCACCCCTTCGAAGAGATGCTCGCCTGTGCCCAGCTGATCGCCTTCGGGGTGCTCGAGCGCCATCCGGGCCTGCGCTGCATCTTCCTCGAGTCCGGCGGCGGCTGGGCCCCCTTCTGGCTCGAGCGCCTCGATGCGCAGGCCGAGTCCTTCGGCGGCTTCTGCCCCGACCTGTCGCTGCGGCCGTCCGAGTACTTCGCCCGCCAGTGCGCCATCAGCTTCGAGGTCGACGAGCGCACCCTGCCGGTGCTGGCCCCGTTGGTCGGACCCGATCGCATCGTGTGGGGCAGCGACTACCCGCACCATGACGCCACCTTCCCCGGTGCCGTCGACACGCTGCGCGCCACCATCGCCCCGTGCTCCACGGCCACGCAGGCCAAGATCCTCGGGCTCAACGCCAGGGGCGTCTACCGCCTCCCCCCGCGCCACGTCGGACCGGCGGCACTCGTCGGTGATTACTTCGCCGCCGTCACGGCGCAGGACCCGGGGCTGCTGCGCGGGCTGTTCGCGCCGGACGCCGTGTTCGACGTGGACGGGGACCGCCGCACCGGGCACGACGACATCCTTCGCTACTACACCGAGCACACCTTCGTGTTCGAGGACTTCCGGCCCGAACCCGGCCCGTTGCTGGTCGACGGGTCCCGGGTGACGGTCGACATCGTCGTCCACCTCGGCGGGGCCGAACGCACGGTCCGTGACGTCTTCGAGACGGACGGCACACGCATCACTGCGCTGCGCGTCCGGGGCTTCGCCGACGTGCTGCGGGCGGCCGGCCCGCCCTGACTCAGGTCGACGGCACCGGCTGTGGCTGCGGCCCGCGCAGGAGCCGGCCCGGGCGGGCACCCGTGGCCTCGTCGTGCTCGCGCACCACGACCCCCGACTTGACGGTGGCGGTGTAGCCCTGCGCCCGCTGGATGAGCCGCTTGCCCGAGCCCGGGAGGTCGTAGACCATCTGCGGCGGCTCGAGGGTCAGCGCCTCGTGGTCGATCACGTTGACGTCGGCCAGGTGCCCCGGTGCCAGCAGGCCGCGGTCACGGAACCCGTAGAGCTCGGCGGTGCGCCGGGTCTGCAGGTGCACCACGGTCTCGACGGGGAGCCGCTCGCCGCGCCGGCGGTCGCGGGCCCAGTGCGCCAGCATGAAGGTCGGGAGGCTGGCGTCGCAGAGCACCCCGCAGTGCGCCCCACCGTCACCGAGCCCGAGCACCGTGGCCGGGTGGAGCAGCATCTCGCGCACGGCGTCGAGGTTGCAGGCGGCGTAGTCGAGCAGGGGCAGGTACAACAGCTCTTCGCCGTCGCGCCCGAGCATGAGGTCGTAGAGGACCTCGTCGGTGCTGCGACCCTGCGCCGCGGCGAGCGCGCTGACGCTGCGCTCGGGCGGCGGCTCGTAGTCCGGGGGGTCCCCCAGCGGGAAGAGCTTGTGCAGGTTGGCCCGCAGCAGCTCGACGAAGCCGCCGGGCTGCGGCACCTCGCCCAGGATCGCCGCCCGCACCTCGGGACGGCGCAGCCTTGCCACTCGCTCGGGCAGCGGGAGGCCGGCGATCTCCTGGTAGGCGCGGTGGTGCGCGAAGGGGTGCGTGGTGGACTGGAACCCCACCATCAACGACGTCGGCTTGCCCGCCACCTGGGGGACGAGCCACGCACCGCGCCGGTTGGCGGCCACGCCGCGGTCGATCCACTCGCGCCACAGGTCGGGGGCGAAGTCGGCCTGCAGCACCTGGTAAGTGACGGGCACGCCGGCCCGCACCGAGATCTCCGACATCCAGGCGAACTCGTGGTCGAGGTCCCGCATGTCGCTGGCCACCGAGAAGACCCGGTGCCCCGCCTTGCCGAGCGCCTCGCCGATCGCGACGAGCTCGTCGGCCGCGGCGGTCGTGCCGGCCGCCAGCTCGCCGTCCTTGGCCCGGTGCAGGATGGTGCGCGTCGTCGACGCGCCGATGGCGCCTGCGTGCACGGCCTCGCGCACGATGGCCGCCATCTCGGCGATCTCCTCGGCGGTGGCGGTGTCGTTGGCCCGTCCCTCGCCCAGGACGTAGGCCCGCAGCGCACCGTGCGGGAGGAGGCCGGCCACGTCGAGCACCCGGTCGGTCCGTTCCACCTCGTCGAGGTACTCCCCGAAGGTCTCCCAGTTCCAGTTCATGCCCTCGGCCAGCGCGGTGCCCGGGATGTCCTCGACGCCCTCCATGAGCTGAATCAGCCATTCCCGGTCCGAGTCCCGCGCCGGCGCGAAGCCCACACCGCAATTGCCCATGACGACGGTGGTGACCCCGTGCCACCCCGACGGCGAGACCTCGGGGTCCCAGGTGACCTGGCCGTCGTAGTGGGTGTGGATGTCGACCCAGCCGGGCGTGACCAGGCGTCCCTCGGCGTCCACCTCCCGGCGGGCAGCGCCGTCGACCTCACCGACCGCCGTGATGATGCTGCCGTCGATGGCGACGTCACCGGTCCGGGTCGGCCGGCCGGATCCGTCCGCGATCGTGCCGCCCCGGATGATCAGGTCGTGCATGGCTGCTCCTCTGTCCGCTACACCCAGCTTCGCAGTTTTTCGATCATGCCGACCGGATCGGCGCCGACCGGGTTCACGTTGAGGTGGGTCACGCCGGCCTCGGCCAGCGCGGCGACCCGCTCCTTGATGTAGGACTCGGGCCCGCACAGCGACGTGGCCTCGAGCAGCTCGGAGGGCACGAGCGCCGCCGCCTCGGCCTTCTGGCCGGACAGGTAGAGCTCCTGGATCGCCGCCGCCTCCTTCTCGTAGCCGTAGCGGCAGGCCAGCGCGTTGTAGAAGTTCTTCCCCTTGGCGCCCATGCCCCCGATGTAGAGGGCGGCCATACCCCGTCCCAGCTCGCGGATGGATCCGACCTCGGACTCCTCGCCGATGGCCAGGATCCCGCCGGCGGCGATCTGCAAGGTGCCGAGCGAGGGGTCGCGCCGGGCCGTGCCGGCGGCGAGGGCGGGCCCGAACACGTCCTTGGCCTTGTCGGGCACGAAGAAGATGGGCAGCCAGCCGTCGGCCACCTCGGCCATCATGGCCACGTTCTTCTCACCGAGGGCGGCAACCCAGATCGGGATGCGGGAGCGGACCGGGTGGTTGATGATCTTCAGTGCCTTGCCGAGGCCCGTGCCCTCCCCCGCCGGCAGCGGGATGTGGTACGCCGCGCCGTCGTGTTCCAGCGGGGCCTCGCGGGCCCACACGGCGCGGCAGATCTCGATGATCTCGCGGGTGCGGGCGATGGGGCGGTCGTACGCGACGCCGTGGAACCCCTCGATCACCTGGGGCCCGGAAGCGCCGATCCCGAGCTGGCAGCGGCCGCCCGAGATGGCGTCGATCCCCGCCGCCGTCATCGCGATGAGCGTGGGCGTGCGGCTGTAGATGGGCAGGATGGCGGAGCCGATGTCCACCCGCTCGGTCTTGGCCGCCAGGTACCCCATGAAGCTGGGCGCGTCGAAGCTGTAGGCCTCGGCCACCCACACGATGTCGAGCCCGACCTTCTCGAGCTCCGCCGCCTGGCGGGCGGACTCCTCGAATCCCCCGGCGTAGCTCAGCGTCATGGACAGCTTCACGCGGTCCTCCCTTTCCTCGACCTCGGCGGGGTGCGTCGTGGTGCCCGCCCCATGGAGAAAAGGATCCTAAACCTCACCCCGGCGGCCCGCCCGTAGCATCACGGCCATGGCGGCGACCCGCATAGAGCTCGTGCTCTTCGACCTCGGCGGGGTGCTCGTCGACCCCGGTGGCGTCGGGCCCATGCGGGCGCTCGCCGGCATCGCGACCGACGAGGAGCTCTGGTCGCGCTGGCTGAGCTGCCGCTGGGTGCGCGCCTTCGAGGCGGGTCGCTGCTCGTCGGAGGAGTTCGCCGCCGGCATGGTGGGCGACTGGGGCCTCGCGCTCGAGCCCACCGCCTTCCTCGAGGCGTTCGGGGGGTGGCACGGCGGTCCGTATCCGGGCGCGGTGGAGCTCGTCGCGACGGTTCGCGACGCGGCCCGCGTCGGCTGCCTCTCCAACACCAATGCGTTCCAGTGGGACACGCACTTCGAAGGAGCCCCCATCGTCAATGCCTTCGAGTTCCGATTCCTCTCCTTCGAGCTCGGGATGGTCAAGCCGGACCACGAGATCTTCGAGGAGGTCGCGGCGAGGCTGCCCGTCGCTCCGGCGGAGGTGCTCTTCCTCGACGACAACGCAGTCAACGTCGCCGGGGCGGAAGCAATCGGGTTCACGGCCCGCCACGTGCGCGGCATCGACGGAGCTCGCGTCGCGCTGGCGGCGGCGGGAGTCCTCGAGACCTGACCCGGCGCAGCGAGCCGCCGGACCGGCGCCGGGCGCGCCACCTGTGCCAACATGCCGCCATGGTTGCCGACGGCCCGAGCCTGCGTCTCCTGCCGCGCCTGAGCGACGACGTCGCCTTCTTCTGGACCTCCGGCGCCGACGGCGTGCTGCGGCTGCAGCGCTGCAACGCCTGCGGCTTCTACATCCACCCGCCCGGCCCCGTCTGTCCGCGCTGTCTGTCGCGCGACCTGGCGCCCCAGGAGGTCAGCGGCCGCGGCCACGTCGAGACCTTCACCGTCAATTACCAGCAGTGGATCCCGGGGAGCGACACCTACATCATCGCCTGGGTGTCGATCGATGAGCAGCCCAGCGTGCGGCTGACCACGAACCTGGTCGGCGTCGAGCCCGACGACGTGCACGTCGGCATGCCGGTCCGGGTGGTCTTCGAGCACGTCGAGGACGTGTGGCTGCCGCTGTTCACGCCCGAGGGCGCGTCGTGAGCCCACCACCGGCAGAGGAGCCGTTGGAACGCCGGGCGATCATCTCGGGCATCGGGCAGTCCGCCGTGGGGCGCCGGCTCGGGCGCTCCGACCTCGATCTCACCGTCGAGGCGGCGTTGGAGGCGATCGCCGACGCCGGACTGACCCGTGACGACATCGACGGCATCTCGACGTACCCCGGCATGGGCGCCGGCACCGCCGGCTTCGGCGGGCCGACGACCCCCGAGGTCCAGGACGCCCTCGGACTGTCGCTCAACTGGCACGACGGGGGCGGCGAGGGGCCGGGTCAGATGCGCGCCGTACAGGTGGCGGCGCTCGCCGTGGCGGCCGGGCTGGCCCGCCACGTCTTGGTGTACCGGACCGTCACCGAGGGCAGCGCCCAGGGCACGGGCGGCCGGCAGGGCATCGGTGTGCCTTCCGGAGGCGGCGGGGGCTCCATGCCCCGCTTCGGCAGCTTCATGCAGTGGTCGCTCCCCTTCGGGGCGGCGTCGGCCGCCAATTGGCTCGCCATGGTCGCCCAGCGCCGCGTGCACGAGTTCGGCCTCACCCGTGAGCAGATGGGCCAGATCGCGCTGAACGGGCGCCGCAACGCCGCCCTGAACCCCAAGGCCATCTACAGCGACCCGATGTCGATGGAGGACTACCTGGCGGCCCGCATGATCACGACGCCGCTCTGCCTCTTCGACTGCGACGCGCCCTGTGACGGCTCCACCACCGTCATCGTCTCGCACCGTGACGTGGCCGCCGACCTCGACCACCCGGCCGTGCACATCAACGCCATCGGCACGGCTCTGCGGGGGAGGCCGAGCTGGGACCAGTTCGACGACATGACCTCCATGGCGGCCCGCGACGCCGGCGCCTCCCTGTGGGAGCGCACCGAGCTCACGCCCTCCGACGTCGACACGGCGCAGCTCTACGACGGTTTCTCCATCCTCGCCATGGTGTGGCTCGAGGCGCTCGGGTTCTGCGGCCGTGGTGAGAGCGGGCCCTTCATTGAGGGCGGAGCCAACATCGCGCGCGACGGCCTGTTGCCGCTGAACACTGCGGGGGGCCAGCTCTCGGGCGGCCGACTGCACGGTTTCGGCTTCATCCACGAGGCGTGCGTGCAGCTGCGCGGCGAGGGCGGCCAACGCCAGGTCGCGCGGCCCGGTGGGCGCGGTCCCGAGGTGGCCGCGGTGGCCAACGGCGGCGGGCCGATCGCGGGCACCATGCTGCTGACCCGCGGCGCCGGCTAACGAGGCTCGCACCCCGCCATCCCTGTCGACACCGCACCCACGGCGATCGGAAGACCACCGGGTGCAGCCGGCGTCACCCCTTGAGCACAGGGCTCAACATGGCCGCAGCGAACCGGAAGGCTCCCGACGAGTAGACGCTGCACTCTGCGAAGTAGTTCACGATGGTCACGGTTGCAGTCGGGCAGAAGTGCACTCCGTCCGGCGCCCGGACGACATCCGTGCCCGAGGGCCCGGGGCAGGGCTCGCCGGAGAGGCACGGGAGCGTCCATGTGAACGACCCGTAGGCCATGACGGCCTGGCCGGCATCGACATAGTCGACGCCCGTGTTGGCCGCCGCCAGCGAGGCGTAGAGCTGATTCAGCGTGGCCACGTTGACGTTCAAACTCGGAGACTCGTCGTAGGGGAGGCCGATCAGGAAGACCTCCGCTCCGTCTGCACGAAATAGGTCGATCGCCGCCTGCATGTCCGCTTGATACTTCGCGTAGTACTGCGGTGATCCGATGGGGTCTCCCGCCATGCACGGCGTGTAGTCGCCACCGCTGAATTCGATGACCACGGCGGTCGGATGGAAGGCCGCGTCATCCGCAGGCATGTTCGGAAACCAGTCGCAGACGGCGGTTCCGGGGAAGGCCCGCACGAAGGCCGAGCCGCCGGCCGCCTGTGCGAGGGTGTCGAAATCCTGGCCGGCCTCCATGCCCAACGAGTCCCCGTAGAAGGCGACCCTGGGCGGCACCGAGGGTGGTGGACCGACGGGCGCGGCGTCACCCATGGCGAAGCTGGCGCCGTCGGACGCCACCTCCCAGTACCCCTTGCCATGGGGGGTGATTGCCATGGCCACCAGTGGCGCGTTCAGATGCGCGCCAGCCTCGGAGCCCTCGAACGCGGCGTCCCCGAGGGCGAAGATCCCGCCGTCGGACGCCACCTCCCAGTACCCCTTGCCGTCGGGGGTGGCCGCCAGGCCCACCACCGGCGCACTGAGGTGCAGGCCGCCCATCGACCCCTCGAAGGCGGCGTTGCCGAAGGCGAAGATGCCGCCGTCGGACGCCACCTCCCAGTACCCCTTGCCGTCGGGGGTGGCCGCCAGGCCCACCACCGGCGCCTCGAGCTGCCGGCCGCCCATCGACCCCTCGAAGGCGGCGTTCCCGAAGGCGAAGATGCCGCCGTCGGACGCCACCTCCCAGTACCCGCGTCCGTCGGGGGTGGCCGCCAGGCCCACCACGGGCGCATCCAGCTGCCGGCCGCCCATCGACCCCTCGAAGGCGGCGTTCCCGAAGGCGAAGATGCCGCCGTCGGATGCGACCTCCCGGTACCCGTTGCCGTCGGGGGTGGCCGCCAGGCCCACCACCGGCGCCTCGAGCTGCTGGCCGCCCATCGACCCCTCGAAGGCGGCGTCCCCGAGAGCGAATACGCCGCCGTCGGACGCCACCTCCCAGAGGCCCTTCCCGTCGGGAGTGGCCACCGCACCGACGACCGGGTGGGCGAGGCTCGCCGCTTTGGCCACCCCCGCCGGGACGATGGAGCACAGGCCGCCGAGGATCGCGGCGGTCAAGAACGTGAAGCTGGTGCCGACGGCGACGACGCGACGGCCTTTTCGCACGGGGCCAGTCTGGCAGTCCTGCATGACGAGAGCCGAGAGGGCTGCCCGCGAGCCGCGCCCGGCGTCAGGCCGGTTTCGTGCCGGCCAGGTGGTGCGCGGCGCGCGCCGCCAGCGCGACCAGGGTCAGGGTCGGGCCGTAGCCGCTCGACGTGACGAACACGGACGAGTCCGCGACGACGACGTTGTCGAGGGTGTGCACCCGTCCCCAGCGGTCCACCACGGACGTCTCGGGGTTGTCGCCCATGCGTGCCGTCCCGATGACGTGGCGGCTCTCGGGCACGGGGGTCGCCCCGACGCCGTGGTACGAGACGCCCGGTGACGAGGTGTGGAGCACCCACGCCGCGCCCATCTCCTCGAGCACGGACTGCAGGATCTTCCCGTGGTACTTCGACGCGGCCAGCTCGTGCGGGCCGGGCTGGTAGGTCACGCGCGCCACCGGGAACCCCCTGACGTCACGCACCGATGGGCTGAGGTCCACCGTGTTGGTGGGGTACGGCAGGTCCTCGCCCTGCATGATGAAGGCCCACATGCGCTCGCGCAGGTTCGACTCGCGCATGGCCTGCGCATGGCCACGGCCCCACGGCGAGTGGCGCGCCTCCATGATCGGCAGCCCCCCGCCGCTGTGCTCGACCAGTCCACCGCGGAACCACGGCAGCCCCGCACCGAGAGCCGCCTCGCGCGAGCGTTCGTCCTGCACCATCGCGTCGTCGTGCACGTGCGTGACGGCGCGGCCCTTGTGCGGGTGCAGCCGCAGGTGCGGGAAGTGGCCGACGACGATCGTCTGGAAGTGCACCATCAGGTGGCGGCCCAGTGCCGGGTGCTCCAGTCCGGAGAGCAGGAGGATGCGCGGCGTCTCGATGGCACCGCCGGCCACGATGACGAGCTTGGCGTCCATCGTGCGGGTGACGCCGTCCGGCCCGATGAACTCCACGCCGGTGGCCGTCCGGCCCTGGGTCACGATCCGGCTCACATAGGTCTCGGCCATCAGCTCGAGCCGTCCGGTCGCCATGGCCCGGGTGAGGAGCGCGACCGGATCACCCTTGGCATGGATCGGGCAGCCGAAGAACGCGCAGTACCCGCAGTTGTTGCACGCGGGCCGGCCGTCGTAGGCGATGCTGTTGGCGGCGGTCGGCGCCTCGTAGGGATGGAGCCCGACCTTCTCGGCCGCGGCGGACGACAGCACTGCACCGTACATCGGCGCACCGGGCGGCATCGGGTAGGGCCCGGACCGCCAGGCGGCAAAGGGGTTCGCACCCTCCCGACCGGCCACGCCGATGGCGCGTTCGACCTCGGCGTAAAACGGCTCGAGCTCGTCGTAGTCGATCGGCCAGTCGTCGACCGCGGCACCGTCCTGCGGTCCGTAAGTGGAGAAGAGGCCGAAGTCCTCCTCCCGGAAGCGCGGCACCTTGCCGTCGGCGTGGGTCCCCCCGCCCCCGACCGTCGTGGGGATTGAGTTCACCTCGCCCACGTGCGTGTGCTCGCCCTCCTCGGCGGAGCGCCGGAACGCCCTCGGCTCGATGAGCGGGTCCGGACCGAGGAAGTAGCGCGAGATGAACTTGATCTCGTCGTTCGAGTAGTCACCCGACGGCCGGGTGGGATCATCGGGATCCAGCAGGTGGTTGCGCCCTTTCTCCATGACGACCACCGACCAGCCGGCGCGCGTCAGCACCTCGGCCGCCGTCGCCCCCCCGGGGCCGGATCCGATGATGACCGCGTCGGCCGTCATGGCTGGGACACCTCGGTGTCGCTGTACCCGCGCGGTTGCACGTCCCCGTCGTACCCGATGTAGTCCCAGCCGACGCAGTCGCGGTTCCCGCCGTACTCCGGTGCGCCGTACATGCCCTCGCAGCAGTGCTCCCACAGCAGCTCACAGAAGGCCGCGTCGGCGCGCAGGCGGCGCCGCTGCTCCGACCCGTCCACTGCGGCGAAGTCCTCACCCAGCGCAGCGAGCCCTTCCCGATAGCGTTGCTGGAGCCCCACCACGGGCCCGTTGAACTCGCGCTCGCGGATCCCCTGCGATCCCTCGAGCCGCGTGCGCCAGGCCAGTTCGTCGAGCCGGGGGAGCCGGTGGAAGGAGGCGAAGCCGGCGACGCCGCCCTTGCGGCCCGAGGTCGGCCCCCCCGCCCAAATCCGGGGCGGGTCGAACGAGAAGGCGCCGAGGAAGCCGTCGATGTAGTCGGCCACTCCCGCCTCCTCGGCTCCCGGAGCGCCCTGGTCGGACGGCATCATCTGCGCGCAGGCAGCCCGGAGGGTGCCGAACTCCTGCTCGTTCAGCCAGACGGGCACCGGGCAAACGTAGCGTGACACCGCCCCAGTTGCTGACGCTGCTGTCAGGTTCGTGGTGTGGGGGCTCAGGCCGTTCCGGACCCGGCATCCGTGTCGCCCTCCGCCGACGCCGCGGTCGGAGCGGCCGGCCCGTCCTCGGGGAGCGCGCCGACCCGGTGGGCAACCCAGAGCAGGGCGCGCTCGCTCTCGTCGAGCACGTCCGCGACGAAGTTGCCGGTCTCGTTCGCGCTGAGGTCCACCAGCCGGCACCAGTTGGTGAGCAGACGGAAGCCCGGGCCGCGGTAGTGCCGCCCCGCCATCCGTACGGGCACGGCGGGCATCCGGAGGACCCAGGCCACCAGGCCGCCGGCGATCTCGGGGAAGGCCGAGCGGTGCCGGGCGATCTCGGAGTAGGCGCCCGTCACGACGTCCACCATGTTCTCGAGCGCTTCGGACCCCGGCTCGAAGTAACTCGAATGCGCCGCCACCGGCGGATGCTCCGGCGCGTTCGTGCTCATCCTGGTGCCGCCGAAGGTCGGTGCGCTCGGTGGCACCCCGAAGACGCCCAGCTCGGCGACCGCGTCACCGGGCGCCTGCTCGGAGAAGAAATGCGACTGCTCGACATGGAGGTCGCGGAGTTCGTCGACGGTCATGCCCGGACTTCCCGCCACGACGACGTCGGTGACCTGCAGGCCACAATCGGCCAATGCCGCGCCCGCCACGATGGACCCGAAGCTGTGCGCGATCAAGGTGAGCGACTGGTCCGGGCGCAGCGACAGGGAGGCCACGAAGGCCGTCAGGTCGCCGGCCGCGACGAGGAGATCCTCCCCGCACTCGATGGATCCCGCGGCGGCGGCCACGACGTCGGCGGGGTTGTCATAGCCCTTCCACAGCACCACCGCGGTGGACTCGGCGGCGTCGAACACCGTGCGGGCCTCGGGGATCCAGTCGTCGCGCAGGTTGGTGCCGTCGCCGACGCCCGGCACCATGACCGCCACGTGGTCGGCGCTTTCCAGATCGCCGAAGCGGACCGCATAGTGCTGCAGCTGCGGGCGGTAGACGAGGACATCCCCGCCGCACCCCAGGAGTGCCTCGAGGAGCTTCACCCGGTCCGTGTCGCCTTCGGCCTCTGCAGCGGCGAGGTCCCTCTTCACCGCGATGAGGTTGTTGGCGGCACGGCGGAGCAACGGGTCCGTTCCGGGCATGCACAAGGTTACGCTCCCGGCGCGGCGCGATCGCGCTGCCTAACCTGGTCCGGCATGGGTGAGGCCCTGGCCATCCTCGCGGCGGTGTTGTTCGCTCTCGGCACCGTTCTCCAGCAGAAGGGGACCCTCAGCACCGAGGCGACGGGAGATGACCCGCGGTTCCTGCTCCAGATCCTGCACCGTCCCGTGTGGTTGGCCGGCGCCGCCCTGCAGTCCTCGGGCTGGGTCGTCCAGGCGATGGCGCTCGACCGGGCTTCCCTGGTCGTGGTCCAGTCCCTCACGGCGCTCAGCCTGGTGCTCGCACTCCCCCTCGGGGCGGTGCTCACCGCGCAGCACATCGGCCGGCGTGAGCTGTCCGGCGCCACCCTGACCCTGCTCGGGATCGTCTTCTTCATCTCGGCGGGGCAACCCCAGGGCGGCACGTCGAGTCCGGGCGCCGCGGCCTGGTGGGCCGCCTGCCTGGTGACGGGAGCGCTCGTGCTCGCACTGTTCATCGTGGGGAGGCGCTTCAGCGGTGCGGCCAAGGCCCTGACGTACGGTGCCGCAGCGGGACTGGGCTACGGCCTGCAGGCGGCGGTGACCAAGACCTTCGTGACCGAGATCGGCGGCGGCGTCCTCGCCTTGCTCAGCACCTGGTCGGTGTACGTGCTGATCATCAGCGCCGTGAGCGGGTTCGCCCTGCAGCAGTCCGCGTTGAAGACCGGCGTCCTGGCGCCGGCCATGGCGTCGAGCAATTCGGTGACCCTGTTCTCGAGCGTGATCCTCGGCATCGCCGTGTACGGGGAGTCGCTGGCCAAGGGCGGGTCCTCCCACGCCGGATCCGCCGTCCTCGGCCTCGTGGTCGCGATCGTGGGGATCGCGCTGCTCGCCGGCTCCGAGGCGCCGCAGGAGACCGAGACCGGCACGGCGAACCCCTCCCCCGCCACGTGAGCGGCACCCCCGCGTGGCGACCGGCGCAGGCCTAGTTTCCGGCCGTGCACATCGTCGGCTCGGTGGAGATCGCCGGCAGCTGGTGGCAGTACGTGGCCCTGTTCGTGGCGGTGGCGGCGTCGTGGGCCGGTGTGCCCTTCATCGGCGCCACCGCGCTCGGCGCCGCCGGCGTGGCGGCCAGCCAGGGGAGGCTCAACCTGGCGCTGGTGGTGGGAGTGTCGACGCTGGCCGGAGAGGTCGGCGGGCTCACCGGTTACGCCATCGGCAACCGCTGGGGACGCGAGATCCTGGAGCGGCCCGGCAGGCACCAGGCGGGCCGCCAGCGGATGATCGAGCGCGGCGAGCGTGCCTACGCACGGTGGGGGCGCCTGGCGGTCTTCTTCACACCGGCCATCGTCTCGGGCACCGCCAAGATGCAGCACGGACAGTTCGTCCTCTGGAACCTCGTCGCGTCGCTGGGCTTCTCGGTCTCGGTCGCGGCCAGCGCGTACGGGTTCGGGAGGATCTTCACCGGCCACCATTCGCCACACGACATCGCGATCCTGCTCGTGGGGCTCGTCGTCGGGGTGCTGGTGACCGTGCACTTCATCCGGCACCGCCACCGTCTCGCCGCGGCGGCGCGACCGTCAGCGCGGTAGGCCGAGGATCCTGCCGGCGATGATGTCGCGCTGCACCTGCGACGTCCCCCCGGCGATGCCCGCGGCCTTGCTCCACAGCCACTGCCTCGCCCAGGGTCCGGCCTCCGCCGACGCCGGGTCGCGCCCGGTGACGAGGAGTGCGGCGTCGGAGAGGTTCTGCGTCATGGCCGTCCAGGTCAGCTTGACCCAGCTCGACTCGGGACCGGGCTCCTCACCACGGCCCAGGCGCGTCAGGGTGCGCAGGTTGTGCAGACGGAGCACGCCGAGGTCGATGTAGGCCTGCGCCAGGGCGTCGGCGACGAGGGGGTCGTCCAGCGCGCCGTTGGCCCGGGCCTCCTCGTACAGCCGGGCCAGGTAGGTCTCGTGGACGACCTGCTCCTTGAAGGGGAAGTTCGTCCCCCGTTCGTGCGCCAGGGTCGAGCCGGCCACGGTCCAGCCCTGACCCTCGGTTCCCACCACGTGCTCGGCCGGGACGAAGACGTCGGTCAGGAAGACCTCGTTGAATTCTGCGTCCCCGGTCATCTGCACCAGCGGGCGCACGTCGACCCCCGGCTCGGACATGTCGACGATCAGGGCCGTGATGCCCTGTTGCGGACGTGGTGCGTCCGGTTCGGTGCGGGCGAGGCACAGACCCCAGCTGGCGAACTGGGCGTACGACGTCCAGACCTTGCGGCCCGTCACCAGATAGCCCCCGTCGACGGGCGTCGCGCTGGTGGAGAGGGATGCGAGGTCGCTGCCGGCGTCGGGTTCGCTGAAGAGCTGGCACCAGATCTCCTCGGCCGAGAGGATGGGCGGCAGGTAACGCAGGCGCTGGTCCTCGGTGCCGTGTGCCAGCAGCGTCGGTCCGACCAGGTTGATGCCGACGCGGTTCACCGGTTGCGGCGCCTGCGAACGGGCGTACTCGCTCTGGTACAGCGCGACCTGCACCGGCGTCGCACTGCGCCCGCCGTACGCGCTGGGCCAGTGCACGCCCACCCAGCGGTCGGCCGCCAGGGTGGCCTGCCACTCCCGGCCCCAGGCCACCTCGTCGGCCAGGTCGACGAACGCGGGCGGGCGATGCGGATGCGCGGCGAGCCAGTCCCGGAACGAGGCCGCGAACTCCTCGTCCTCGCGCCTCAGTGCGAGGTCCACCGCTGCCCCGTCTCCCGTCCTGACATCGGCGTCACGTTAGTGGGGTGCGGGTAGGGTGCCCTGCCGTGACGGCCCGCCTTCGACCCACCTGGGTGCCGCGTCTCGCCGCCACCTACAGGCGACCGGGTGGCCCCTGGGACGTGCCGACGCTCGACACGCTGCTGTCGGCCCACGGCGGAGAGATCGTCGACGGCGACACGAGGCTCTCTGCCTCCGGGGCCGATGCGCTGGTGGGCGCCGTCGCGGGTGGGCTGCGCGAGCGCGGCGTCCGCCGAGGCGATGCCGTGGCGTGGCAGGTGCCCAACAGCCTGGCCGCGGCCGTCCTGACCCGTGCCTGTTGGCGCCTCGGTGCCGTGGCGGCACCGGTGCTCCACTCCTTCGGGGCCGGCGACGTCGAGGCGGCTCTCTCCCAGATCGACCCCGCACTGGTCCTCGACCTCTCGCCCGATGCCCTCTCCGACCCTGCGGCCCTGGCCGACGCGCTCGGAGGTGCACCCGTGCCGGTAGGCGGAGGTGCCGGCCGGCCCTCCGACGTCGCACTGGTCCTGTTCACCTCGGGATCGACGGGCGTGCCGAAGGCCGTGCTCCACACCCACCGCGCCTTGAGCTGGAAAGCCAGCCTGATGGCGCAGGTGCACGGTCTCGGCCCGGCCGACGCCGTGCTCATGCCGGCCCCGATGGCCCACATCTCGGGACTGCTGAACGGGGTGCTCGTGCCCGGCGCAGCCGGGTTGCGATCCGTCCTGGTCCGGCGCTTCGATCCCGAGGAGGCGCTCGCCCTGGTCGCGAGCGAGCGCATCTCGTTCCTGGCCGGACCGCCGACCTTCTTCATCGCGATGGCCCGCGCCCTCGCCGAAGGCCCGGGGGTCGACGTCTCGTCGGTGCGCCTGGTCTCGAGCGGCGGGGCCTCGGTCACGCCTGCCTTCGTCGAGGACACGGCGCGCACGTTCGGCTGCCGGGTGAAGCGCACGTACGGCTCCACGGAGGCGCCGACCGTCACCACCAGCACCGACGGCGACCCGTTCGAGAAGGCCCGCGACACCGACGGGCGCGCCGTCGGCGCGGTCGAGCTCCGGGTGTCCGACCCGGCGACGGGCGCGGCGCGTGCGACCGGCACGTCGGGGGAGCTCTGGGTCCGTGGGCCCGAGATGTTCGCCGGCTATGCGGACCCCGACCAGACCCGAGCCGTCATCGCCCGCGGAGGCTGGTTCCGCACCGGTGACCTGGCCATCGTGGACGCGGAGGGATGGGTCCGCATCGTGGGCCGTCTGAAGGACGTCATCATCCGCGGCGGTGAGAACATCTCCGCCTCCGAGGTCGAGGCGGCGCTCGAAGCCCATCCCGACGTCCGGCACGCCGTGGCGGTGGGATATCCCGATCCGCTCATGGGTGAACGCGTGGCGGCCTTCGTCGAGGCGAGCGCGCCGTTCGACCTCGAGGAGTGCCGGCGCTGGTTCGCCAGCCGTGGCATGGCGAAGTTCAAGACGCCCGAGAAGGTCGAACGGCTCCATCAGTTGCCGGTGCTCGGTTCGGGCAAGGCCGACCGCGCCGCGTTGCGCCGACGTGCGGGCGCCACGTGAACCTCGGTTTCGTCGACTTCACGGAGCGCTGCCGGCCGGCATGGCCCGCCCCCGCGCGAGCACCGAAGTAGCGTCTGACGCGTGCCTCGCCGCAACCTGATCCCGTTCGCGCTCCTGGCCGTCCTCGCGGCCGCGACGCTCGGCTTCGCCGTGCTGGGCGCATCGTCCGCACCGGGCGCCGCCACGCTGACCGTGCAGAACGCATCGACGGAGACCTTCGGCTCCCCCACCGGGTCGACGTCCTTCGCCATGGATGTCGTCAGCACCCTGTCGGCCGGCACGGGGACCGGGACCATCACCCAGGCGCGCCTCGTCGCGTACGTCCCGCCGCAGCACATGGCCGTCTATCAGGTCACGGGCAGGTCGACGAGGCTGCTGGCCGTGCTCGATCAGTCGGCCGTCACCTGCGCGCTGAGCACGTACACGTCCATCGTGGGCGGGACGACGCCGTGGACCGCCGCCGGCAGCACCTACACGCGGACCGAGACCCTCGCCGCCTACTCCGCCCGGGTACCGAGCACGACGGGCCCGTCGTGCTCACCACAGCCCACCGCGGTGCGCGGACGGGTCATTGAGATCGCCGTCGTCCGCTCCGGGTACCTGATCAGCATCCGCCTGACCGTCGTCGTGCCGCCCCAGAAGCTGAGCAACGGAACCGAGGCGGCCCACGGGGCGGAGAGCGAGGCGCTGGTGCTGCTCCGCATCAACGGCACGCCCACACGGGACTACGGCCCGTAGCCGCGCCGGACCTCAGGAGAACGTTCGGCCCTCGTCCAAGCGTTCACGCAGCATGGCCGCGATGCGGTCGCGATGGAACGCCGCATCGCCGAAGCTGACCTGATCGAGCTGGGCGCGCTTCACGAAGAGGTGCATGTCGTGCTCCCACGTGAAGCCGATGCCGCCGTGGACCTGCAGCCCGGCAGCCATGACGCGGCGCGAGGCGTCCGAGCACCACGCCTTCGCCATGCTGGCTGCCAGCGACCGGTCCGGGTCACCGGCTGCGGCGCACCACGCCGCGTAGTACGCGGTCGAGCGCATCCCCTCGACGTCGACCAGCGCGTCGGCCAGCATGTGCTTGACAGCCTGGAAGGAGCCGATGGGCTTGCCGAACTGGACGCGGTCCTTGGCGTACTCCACCGTCATGGCGAGCACCCGGTCGGCCGCTCCGAGCATCTCGGCGCTGGCGAGCGTCGCGGCGCGATCGAGCAGCAGCGCCACCGCGTCGTGACCCCCCAGGGGCCGGGCCGGGGTCCCGTCGAAGGCGAGGACGCCCAACTCCCTCGTGCGGTCCATGGCGGGGACGGGGTCGGGCCGCCCGCCGCTGCGGAGGTCGACGGCGTAGACACCGTCGGCGGCCACGACGACGGCCACGTCGGCGGAGGGGGCGTAGGCGGTGGGTGCGCACACCCCGGTCAGACGCGCCATTCCGCCCGGCGCCGACGACGCGACCGCGATGGCGTCGGGCGCGACGGCCACGCAACCGACCGCCGCGCCCTCACTGAGGGCGTCGCGCCACTCCTTCGTCCCCTCGTCGACCCGCGCCTCCGCACCGCTCAGGGCCCCGAGCGCTACGACCGAGGGCAGGAAGGGTGCCGCCACCAGCCGCCGCCCGATCTCCTCGCAGAGCACCGCGACCTCCACCAGGCCGAGACCCAGGCCACCCTCGTCCTCGGGCAGTTCGAGGGCCAGCCAGCCCTGGTCCGCCATGGCCGACCACACCGCCGCGTCATACCCCTGCGGGGCGGCCCGGCTCCGTCCGCGGGCGTCGCCTCCCGCCGGAGCCACCTCGCCCGCCCCCGGCAGGGTGCCCACGATCGCGCCGGTGCCCACCCGGGCCCGCAGCGCGTCGTGCCCCGCCATCCCGTTCAGCAGCGCGGCCGCCGCGTCGCGCAGGGCCTGCTGATCGGCGGAGAGGTCGAAGTCCACGGCGGCGCAGTCTACGGTCATCGCTGACGCGGGTGTCATCCGTCGGGGCCGCTGTGCCATGCTGCGGCGGATGGATCTGCGCGCCACCGCTGAGCAGGAGGTGCTGCGCGACGCGTTCCGGGCCTGGCTCGTGGAGCACCTCCCGTGGCCCTATGGCGTCGGGCTGCCGCCGCGCTTCGACGACCTGGCCGACACGGTCGCGTTCGGACGGCGCTGGCAGGGAGACCTGGCGGCAGACGGCTGGGTCGGCATCACGTGGCCCGAGGAGTACGGCGGCCGCGGCCTGGGCGCGCTCGAGAATTACGTCGTGATCGAGGAGCTGGCCCGGGCGCGGGCGCCCGAGCTCGTCGGTCGCATCGGCATCAACCTGGTCGGGCCCACGCTGCTGGCCCACGGGACCGCGGGCCAGAAGGAGCGCTTCCTCCCCCGGATCCTCTCGGCCTCGGAGCTGTGGTGCCAGCTCTTCAGTGAGCCCGATGCGGGCAGCGACCTGGCGTCGCTCACCACCCGCGCCGTGCCCGCCGACGGCGGGTACCGCGTCACGGGCCGCAAGGTCTGGACCTCCTACGCGCAGTTCGCCGACTGGGGGCTCTGCCTCACCCGCAGCGACCCGGACGCGCCGAAGCGCCAACAGGGCATCACGGCGCTCATCGTCGACATGCACGCCGACGGCGTCGAGGTCCACCCGCTCGTCCAATCCACCGGGGAGGCGGAGTTCAACGAGGTCGAGCTGCACGACGTCTACGTGCCGGCCGATCAGCGGGTGGGCAACGAGGGCGAGGGCTGGACCATCGCCGGGTCGACGCTGGCGCACGAACGGGGGATCAACCCGCGCCAGCTCGTGATCCACGCGCAGCTCATCGAAGAGCTCCTCCGCCTGGCCCATGCCAACGGGAGCTTCGAGGACTGGCGCCTGCGCCAGCAGTTGGCGCAGGCGGCGACGGAGGTCCGCCTCTTCCAGCTCCACAACTGGCGCTCGCTCACGCGTCTGTCCAAGGGTGAGGCGCCCGGGCCCGAGGGCAGCGCGCTGAAGCTCTACTGGAGCGAGATGTCGAAGCGGCTCCACCAGACTGCGCTCGACGTGCTGGGCACCGCCTCGCCGCTCTGGGAGGGCGCCCCGGGGAACCCGGACGACGGCGCGTGGCAGCGCTCGTGGCTGTATTACCAGGCGTCCTCCATCTTCGCCGGGACCAACGAGATTCAGCGGACACTGGTCGGTGAGCGCGTCCTGGGGTTGCCGCGGGGTTGAGCGTCCCCGAGCCCGCCGGCGCGGCGCGGCAGGATGAGGGGCACAGGAGGATGGAGATGGCAGAGGACTTCGAGACGATCCGCTACGAGACCGACGGTGCCGTGGCCACCATCACGATGAACCGGCCGGAGGTCGCCAACGCCCAGGACTCCCGGCTGATCGACGAGATCGACGCGGCCTTCGACCGCGCCGACGCCGACGACGCGGTGCGCGTCGTGATCCTGGCCGGCGCGGGGAAGCACTTCTCGTCGGGCCACGACCTGAAGGCACTGGTCAGCGGCCAGGGGGACGATCCGTGGGTCGCCCTCCGTGACACCCCCGAAGGCAAGTTCCAGCACGAGAAGACGATGTACTTCGAGCGGTGCCTGCGCATCCACGACTTTCGCAAGCCGACGATCGCGGCCGTGCAGGGCAGCTGCATCGCCGCCGGGCTCATGCTCGCCGCCATGTGCGACCTGATCGTCGCCGCCGACGATGCCGTCTTCTCCAATCCCGTGCTCCGCCTGACCGGTGCCGGCGTGGAGCTCCTGGTCGAGCCCTGGGAGATCGGGATCCGCAAGGCGAAGGAGTTCCTGTTCACGGGCGACACCATCGATGCCCAGGAGGCGTGGCGCCTCGGCCTGGTCAACCGCGTCGTCCCGCGGGCGGAGCTGGAGGCGGCGGCGCGCGAGCTAGCGGACCGGGTCGCCCTGGTCCCGCCCGTCACGGTCCAGACGGTGAAGGACACCATCAACCACACGGCCACGCTGATGGGCAAGCGCGACGCCCTCAAGTACCACTTCATGGCCCACCACTGGGTCCACAATTCGGCCACCGCGCTCGACGCGCTGGCCGCGCGCAAGGCGAAGGGCTCCATGCGGGAGGTCATGGCGGAGCGGGACAAGGGCCACCCGGAACCGGACGCATGAGCCCCCAGGGAACGGGGCCGCTCGCCGGCATCCGGGTGGTCGACGTCGGCACGCGCATCTCGGCACCGTTCTGCGCCGGGCTGCTCGGCGAGCTCGGGGCCGACGTGATCAAGGTCGAGCTGCCAGGTGAGGGCGACTTCATGCGCACCATGGGACCGTTCGTGCCGGTGGACGACGGGCCCGACTACTCGCTGTCCTGGGCCGTCGAGGGACGCGGGCGGAGGGGTGTCACGTGCGACCTGCGGCGCCCCGAGGGGCGTGAGCTGTTCAAGCGGCTGGCTGCCACGGCCGACGTCGTGTGCGAGAACTTCCGTCCGGGCACCATGGAGCGCTGGGGCCTCGGACCGGAGGAGCTGTCCGACGACCTGGTGTTCGTGCGGATCAGCGTGTTCGGGCAGAGCGGGCCCTACGCGCCCCGACCGGGTCTGGACCGCCTGGGCATCGCCTTCGGCGGCCTCCTGCACCTCACCGGTGACCCCGACCGGCCGCCCGTGCGTCCAGGTGTGACCGTGTCGGACTACCTGACCGGCGTGTTCGCCGCCTTCGCCGCAGTGGCCGCGCTGTACGGCCGGGACGGCGGGCGCGAAGGCCGGGGGCCCGAGGGCGACGTCATCGACGCACCCCTGTACGGATCGGTCCTGCGCATCCTCGAGTGGACCCTGGCCGGCTACGACCGGCTCGGGATCGTGCGCCAGCGCGAGGGCAACCGGCTGTCGCACTCGGCCCCGCTCGACAACTATCCGACGGCGGACGGGTTCTTCATCTGTATCGTCGCCGGTTCGGACGCCAATTTCGGTCGCCTGTGCGCGGCCATGGAACGACCGGACCTGGCCGCCGACCCGAGATTCGCCACGCTGGCCGAACGCGCCGCTCGGGGTGACGAGATCAACGGCCTGGTCGCCGAGTGGACCGCGGCGCTGACCGCGGCGGAGATCACGGCCCGCTGCGTCGAGCACGACGTGCCGGTGGGGACCGCCTACAGCGCCGCCGACATCTTCGCCGATCCCCACATGGCCGCCCGGGGCGACCTCGTCTCCGTCGACGACCCGGTGATCGGTCCCGTCCGCCAGCAGGCGCCGTTCCCCCGGCTGGCCCGGCACCCCACGCCCGTGCCCACGGGAGCGCCACGGCTCGGCGAGCACAACCGCGAGGTGTGGTGCGGTCTGGTGGGTCTGAGCGATGCCGAGCTCGCCGAGCTGACCGAGCGCGGCGTCGTCTGAGGCGCCGCCGGACCTACCCGGCCGAGCTGACGAGACGCCCGAGGTAGGAGGCCCCGCCGAAGGTGAAGATGCCGCCGTCCGCGGCTGCCATCCAGTAGCCGTTCGTCACGTTGTCCGGCGCCATGCCCACGACCGGCGCCACCAGCGGCATGCCGCCCGTCGATCCGTCGAAGGGCGCCTGGCCGAAGGTGAAGATGCCGCCGTCGCTGGCGACGAAACGGTAGCCCTGGCCGTTGGGCGACCCCTCCATGCCCACGATGGGCTTGTTCAGCCTGATGCTGCCGGTGCTCCCGAAGAACGGTGCGTTGTAGCTGAAGATGCCGCCGTCGGAGGCCACCTCCCAGTACCCGCCGGTCGCGGTGTCCGACGCGATCCCGACGATCGGCTGGTTGAGCGGCGTGCCGCCCATGGAGCCGTAGAAGGGCGCGTCGCCGAAGCTGAAGATGCCGCCGTCGGAGGCCACCATCCAGTAGCCCTTGCCGTCGGGCGTGGACGACATGCCGACGATGGGCTTGTTGAGGCGCAGCGACCCGGTCGACCCGTAGAAGGCGGCGTCGCCGAAGCTGAAGATGCCGCCGTCGGCGGCCACCAGCCAGTACCCGCCCCCGTCGGGCGTGGCCGCGATGCCAACGATCGGCGAGTTGAGCTGACCGGAGAGCGATCCGTGGTCCTGGGCGGAGCCGAAGGCGGCGACGGTGCCGTTGGCCTCGGCCTCCCAGTATCCCGTCCCGTTACTGAGCGGTGCGATGCCGACCGTGCGCGACGACGACTGGACCGAGGCCGCAACCTGGCCCCAGGTCATCGTCGCATCGGTGGGCGGTGCGCAGGAGCTCACGAAGATGGCGGCGATGGAGCCGGCTGCGTAGCCCGAAGACGAGTAGGCCGCCCCCATGGAGAGCACGGGCGGGCCGGTCGGGCAGTTCGCGAACTGATGCAGGATGATGTCGCGGTGGCCCCAGCAACCCGCCAGGTTGACGAGGCTGCAGGCGATGTTGGTCGTGGACGAGCCGCCCCAACCGTCGTCGTACATCCAGTAGTAGTCGGCCTCGAGGACCGACGAGAGGCCGCCCGCCCAGATGGAGCCGCCGAAGGTGATCGGCGCACCGCCGGTGACCGAGTTCGGGAAGCTCGGGTCGGTGCCCGAGTCCGCCCCACTCTGCGCGTACGAGTTGAGCTGTGCCGTCATGTAGTCGATCGGCGGCAGTCCCCGGTCGATGCGCTCGTCGTTCACCACCGTGAACACTTGCTGGGGCAGCGGCAGCGACGCCAACGCGGACTCCGAGACGTTCATGGAGCCAACACCCTCTTGCGAGGCGGCCGAGTCGATGGCGGAGAGCCAGTCGCTGCTGTTGGGCGCGATGTTGGCGGCGGGATTGCCCGGAGGCAGGATGCCGGCAGCTCCCGCGGGTGCACTCGTCAGCCCGGCAGCGATGGAGCTCATGATCATGGCGCCGATTGGCACGAGCAGTGTCGCGACGCGACGACGGGCATGGCGATGCACGTGGTCTTCCCCCCTCTGAGATTCCCTTTCGGGATTCCCCTTCCGACATTCAGTATCGGGACCGGGGGTGACGAATCCAATGGGACCTTTTGACTAAATCGCGTCTTTCAGGACCGAAGTTTCGCTCCGTTGTGCGCGCGTTGTCCCAACGGTGTGCGTGGCATCGACGCCCCGGCCCGCCGCGCCCAACCTGCGCCGCCCATCCGGCGGCAACGTTGTCGCAATGATGTGCGGTGGGAGCGGGGCTCACTCACCACCGGCCTCCCTTCAGCCGTTGACGATCAACCGTTCGAGGGCCCGGCGGTCCACCTTCTCGCCGGCGGTGAGCGGCAACTCGCTGAGCACGATCATCTCCTCGGGAAGCTTGTATCGGGCGAGACGCTCGGCCGCGAAGTCCCGGAGGCGCGCCAGCTGTGGGGTGGGGCCGTCCGCCTGGGGCACGACGACGGCCACGCCGACCTCGCCCATCACCGGATCGCTCCGGCTCACCACCGCCACGGCGGCGACGTCCGGGTGGTCGGCCAGCACCCCTTCGACCTCCATCGGGTACACGTTGTACCCGCCGCGCACGTAGCGCTCGCGGCTGCGACCAGCCAGGTGCAGCCTCCCGAGCTCGTCCACCCAGCCGAGGTCGCCGGTGCGCACGCTGCCGTCCTCGGCGAAGGCGTCGGCATTGGCCCCGCTGTCGCGGAAGTAGCCCTCCATCACCGCCGGCGACCCCAGGCAGACCTCTCCGATCGCACCGGGTTCGACGGGGCCGCCGTGCTCGTCGAGGATGGAGAGCCGCACCCCGGGCTGGGGCCGACCGACACTCACCTCGGCGTCCTCGTCGGGGTCGCTGAACGACGTGCCGCACCCGATGCCGGCCTCCGTGCAGGAGTAGCGCACGGCGAGCGGCGCACCGATGCGGGCCCTCGCCTCGCGCAGGAGCGCCGGGGTGGCCGGGCCGCCCCCCATGACCACGGCGCGAACGGACGAGAGATCGGTCCCGTCGAACGTCGGGTCGCGCAACATGAGCGCGATCTGCGTCGGCACGCCGCCGAGCGCGGTGATCCGGAGCTCGGCCACCATGCGCAGCGCGTCGGCTGCCTTCCACGGCTTCTGCGACAGGTGCTGGGTGCCGCCCTTCTTCAGGTTCCCCGCCAGCTTCGTCGTCGGGCCGAGGTGGGCCAGCGCCGAACCCGCCATGGAACGGCCCCCGCCACCCCACTGCTCGCCGACGTCGCACTGGGTGATGAAGCCGATCTGGCGCCCGCAGAACACCGCACCCTTCGGCGTGCCCGTGGTGCCCGACGTGAAGACGATGGCGATGGGACGATCCGGGTCCGGTGCCAGCGGAGCCGGCTGTGTCCCCGGGTGGCGGAGGCCCTCGAGGACGGCGCCGGGGTCGGTGGCGGGAGCGACGAGGACCGTCGTGAAGCTCCCCGCCCGTGCGGCCGGGGCCAGCTGCTCTGTGGTGACCACGGCGAGCGGGTCGGCGGCGCGCAGGACGGCGTCGCGCTCGGCCGGCACGAGCTTTGGGTTGACGGCGGCCGTCACCGCTCCGAGCTTGGCTGCGGCGACGTAGGCGATGAAGTGTTCCGGCACCGACGGGAGCAGCAGCCCGACCACGTCCCCCTCCCCCACACCCAGCTCGGCCAACCCCACCGCGACCTCGTCGGCCAGGGCGTCGAACTGCGCGTAGCTCAGGGTCAGCCCTTCGTCGGTGACGAAGGCAGGTGACGATCCGAAGCGACGGGCCGCCTCGGCGGATGTCTCGGCCAGCACGCGGACCGGCCTACGGGCCGACGACGACCGGCGCGGCCGCGAGGCACGCCGGCGGCGGGCCGTGCCGGTCGCGCCGGACCGACGCGGCTGTCACCGCTGCCTCATCCGCGGGGCAGGCCGAGCACGCGCTCGGCCACGATGTTGCGCTGGACCTCCGACGTGCCACCCGCGATGGTCCCGGCGAAGGAACGGAGGTACTGCACCGCCCAGGGACCGTCGTAGAAGGAGCTCGTCGCACCCGGTCCCGCCGGGTCCCGCTCGAAGTGGGCGCGGTCCCATTCGGTGAATTTGTTGGGCCCCGAACCGTCGAGGTCGAGGCCTTCGAGCCCGAGCGCCCCCTGGGCCAGGATGCAGGCGCGCTGCTCGGCTTCGCTGCTGAACAGCTTGAGCACGAGGTGCTCGGGGGACATCTCGCCCCGCGTGGACTTGGCGAAGCCCCGGTAGCCCAGGCAGCGCATGGCGGCGACGTCGGTGGCGAGCTCGCCGATCGCAGCCGCGACCCGGTTGTCGTCCCCCAAGGTGCCGCCTCGACCGTCCGGGCGCCGGGCGACGCGAACGAGACCCTCGAGCGTGCGCTCCATCTTGGAGACGTTCATGATCCAGAGCATCCCCCGCTCGTGGCGCAGCGATCCCTGGCTGACCCTCCAGCCGTTGTTGAGCTCGCCGAGCAGATTCTCCTCGGGCACTTCGACGTCGGTGAAGAAGACCTCGTTGAAGTCGGCGTGATGCGGGTCGGTCAACTCGGGCAGGGGCCGGCAGGTGATGCCGGGCGTGCGCATGTCGATGATGAGCACACTGATGCCATGGTGCTTCGGTGCTTCGGGGTCGGTGCGCACGTAGCACAGGCAAAAGTCGGACTCGTGCGCGCCCGAGGTCCACACCTTCTGGCCGGTCACCACGAAATGCCCGTCCCGCAGCTCTGCCTTCGTGGTGAGCGAGGCGAGGTCACTGCCCGCGTTGGGCTCGCTCATGCCGACGCACCAGGTGATCTCCCCCTTCAAGGTCGGCAGGACGAAGCGCTCCTTCTGCTCTTCGGTCCCGAATTCGACGATGGAGGCGGCGCAGATGGAGAGGCCCTGCGGGTTGAGCGAGCGCGGCGCCATCCGCTCGCTGATGACCTCGAAGTAGACCATCTGCTCCTGGGGTGTCGCGTTGCGGCCGCCGAGCTCGGGTGGCCAACCCGGCACGAGGTAGCCGGCCTCGAACAGCTCCCGCTGGAAGGTCCGGGCCCACTCGGGCAGATGAGCCGACGAGCGCCGCGCGTCGTCCTCCATGACGTCGGCCGACGGCAGGTGCAGGTCGAGCCAGGCCTCGAGTTCGCGCCGGAACCCGACCAGCGTTTCGTCAGGGGCGAGGCGCATGGGCAACTATGACACGAGCGTCAGTCGGCGGGCGAGTCACCGTCCTCGTCGCCGTGGGAGCCCGCCGAGCCCAGCTTGAAGCCGCGCCGGGCGGCGGGCAGCGCCTGAATGGCGAGGACGATGCCGAAGGCGGGTTCGGTGAGCAGGATCGACCCGGCGATCTCGTCCCAGCTGGCGCCGACCTCCGCGGCCAGCCGCGCGTGACGCTGGACGCCACCGGGTTGGCGGGCGATGACGGTGCAGACCATGCGGATCAGCTCGTGCGTCTTGCGGTCGGGGGCGCGCAGGGAGTCGATGGACGCCATCCATGCGTTCTGGGCCTGATGCACGCCGGGCGCCCACTGGTGGAGGTATCTCTCCGAGGGGAACGGCCACGCTTCCTCCTCGACGCCGATGTCGAACGCGTCGAGGTCTTCGCCTTCGGTCCCTGGGCTCATCGCCGCCTCATCGTACCGGCGCTGTCCGCTCAGGTGCCCGGCTCGGGATCCCGGGGCTGGCCCAGGATTCGCTCGGCGATCACGTTGCGTTGCACCTCACTCGTGCCGCCGGCGATCGTGAGGCAGCGGGTGGAGAGGAAGCCTTCCTCCCAGCGCTGCGCCTTGCCGTCGCGCACGGCGCCGTCCGCGCCGTAGAGCGCCATTCCCATCTCCTGGACCCGCTGCTCGTGCTCGACGCCGAGCAGCTTGCGCACGCTCGACCCGCTGCCCGGATCGACGCCCGAGAGCGTCCGCAGCGTGGAGCGGTGGCCGAGGAGCGCCACCGACTGGGCCTCTGCGATGAGGTGACCCAAACGCTGTTCGAGACTCGGTGGGCCCGCCTCGCCGCGTTCGCGTCGCCGCGCCACGCTCCGGATGAGCGACTCCACCCCGTTGCCGAAGGACGCGCCGGAGGACATTGAGACGCGCTCGTTGGCCAGCGTCGTGCGGCCGATCCTCCAGCCGTCGCCCGGGACGCCCACCACCGCATCGTCGGGCACGAACACGTCGTTGAAGAAGACCTCGTTGAACATGGCGGCCCCCGTGAGCTCGCGCAGCGGCCGGATGTCGATGCCTTCGGCGTGCATGTCGACGATGAAGTAGGTGATGCCGGCGTGCTTGGGGGCGTCGGGGTCCGAGCGGGCGAGGCAGATGCCGAAGTCGGCCGTCTGGGCCAGCGACGTCCAGACCTTCTGCCCGTTGAGCACCCAGCCACCCTCGACGCGCGCCGCCTTGGTGCTCAGGGCGGCGAGATCGGAGCCGGCACCGGGCTCGCTGAAGAGCTGGCACCAGCTCAGTGCGCCCAGCAGCGTCGGGCGGACCCAGCGCTCCTGCTGCTCGGTGGTCCCGTGTGCGATGAGCGTCGGGAGGGCCCACGCCCCGACGGCGAGGTGCGGACGGGCGACCGACGCCGCGGCCAGCTCCTCGTCGATGACGAGCTGCTCCAGCGGCGAGGCGCCCCGGCCCCATGGCGGCGGCCAGTGCGGCATGACCAAGCCCGCCCCGGCCAGCGCGGCGCGCTGGTCACCTCCCGCCGCGCCCACGGCGGCGACCTCGGACACCAGGGCCCGGATCTCCTCACGGAGCGCGTCGGCCTCCGCGGGCAGATCGGCGGCCAGGTTGCGGCGCGCGCCGCCGACGGCGAGCGCCGTCACCTCGTGCTCGAGCGCGCCGATATCGCCCCCGGCGACCAGTTGGAGATTGGCCATCGCCCGCTTGAGGTAGAGGTGCGCATCGTGCTCCCAGGTGAAGCCGATGCCGCCCAGGATCTGGATGCACTGCTTGGCGCAACGGGCGGCGGCGTCGAGCGCCACCGCACCGGCGATACGCGCGCTGAGGTCGCGGTCCGCGTCGTGCCCGTCCTCGCTCCAGGCGGCGGCGGCGTCCCAGGCCACCGCCGCGCACTGCTCCACGGACACCAGCATGTCGGCCAGCGCGTGCTTGACCGCCTGGAACTGGCCGATGGGACGCCCGAACTGGACCCGCACCTTGGCGTACTCCGACGCCGTCTCGAGACACCAGCGGGCGATCCCCGCGCTCTCGGCGGCCACGAGGAGCAGGGCGAGGGCGCGGACCTCGGCGTCGGGCACGAGCAGCGCCCCAGCGGGCACGACCGGGCCCCCGCCGTCGATCTCGAGCGACCCGAGCGGCCGGGTGGCGTCGAGGGGCGGGAGCGCCCCGACCGACACTAGGCCGCCCACTCCTTCGCGGTCGAGGAGCCACCACCGCACGCCGTCGGGGCCGCCTTCCAGCGGCACGAGCACGAGACGCGCCGGGGGCAGGCCCAGGACGGGACGTCGCGCACCGGTGAGCCGGGCGCCGGACCCGTCCCCCGGCGCCGGGCCGGCCGCACCGAACGCCACGGCCGCCGTGATCGTGCCGTCGGCCAGGCCGGGCAGCAGGGCGGCCTTCGTCGCCTCGTCCGCGCCGCGGGACACGACCGCCGACACGAGGAGCGTCGGGAGGACGGGCCCGGGGAAGAGGGCGTGACCCAGCTCCTCGACGACCACGGCCACCTCGGCCAGCGTGAACCCCTCGCCGCCGAAGGCCTCGGGGAGGTGGAGTCCCAACCACCCCTGGGCGGCCATCTTCTCCCACACCGCCGGCAGGTCCGAAGCCGACGACGCCGACTCCGCCACGGCCCGCGGCTCCTCGGGCGGGCAGTGCGTCTGCAGCCAGCGCTCGGCGGAGCGGCGGAGTGACTCGTGCTCCTCCGTGACGGCGATCGGCACTACGTCCCCCCCTCGAGTGGCACCTCGGCGCCGTCGCGCCACAACGAGATCGCACCGACCGGGCAGCCCTGGGCGGCGATGCGCAGGCGCTCCTCGTCCGTGGCGGCCGCATTGAGCACGACGGCGTGGCCGTCGTCGTTCAGGTCGAACGTCTCGGGTGCCCAGAAGACACAGTTCCCCGAACCCATGCAACGGTCCCAGTCGATCCTGACGTCGAGTGGCCCCCCCATGGCCGCGCTCACGCCGCCCGCAGGACGATGGCGCTCGTGGGCACGCCCTCGCCCGAGGTGACGAGGCAGGTCTGCGCGCCGTCCACCTGGCTGGTCGAGGTGCCTCGCAACTGGCGCACCCCCTCGGTGACGAGGTTGAACCCGTGCACGTACGCTTCCGAGAGGCCACCGCCCGACGTGTTCGTCGGCAGTGACCCGGTGTCCCACCGCAGGTTCCCTTCGGCGACGAAGTCGGGCGCCTCGCCACGCTCGCAGAAGCCGTAGCCCTCGAGCGAGAGCAGGATCAGGGGCGTGAAGGCGTCGTAGATCTGGGCCACGTCGATCTCCTCGGGGCCGATGGCGGACTGGGACCACAGCTTCTCCGCGCAGGACCAAGCGGGGCCAGTCAGCGGGTCGTCGCAGTAGTAATTGACCATCGACTCGTGCTGGCGGTGCAGCCCCTGGCCGAAGGCGTGCACGAGCGCCGGCGGATGGGGACAGTCCTTGGCCCGCTGCGCCGACACGAGGACCGCGGCCAGGGCGCCGTCGGTCTCGAGGCAGTTGTCGAAGAGGCAGAGAGGCTCACTGATGAAGCGGGAGTGCATGTAGTCGTCGAGCGACATCGGCTTGTCGTGCATCAGCGCCGCCGGGTTGCGGTTGGCGTGGGCCCGCACGGCCATCGCCACCTCGGCCAGGTGCTCGCGCCCCCCGCCGTACTCGTACATGTACCGGCGGGCGAGCATGGCCACTTCGTCCACCGGGCGCAGGAGCCCGAACGGCCTGGTCCACTGCGCCTGAATGGGGAGCCGCGACGGCGCCACCGCCCACGGCCGCGCGGTGCGGGCCCCGCGTTTGCGCGAGCGCCAGGCGACGACGACGTCGGCCTGCCCGGTGGCGATCGCCATGGCGGCGTGCCCGATGGTGGCGCACCCGGCGCCGCCGCCGTAGCCCACCTGCGAGAAGTACGTGATGTCCCCCGCCCCGATCGTCTTGGCCAGGGTGACCTCGTCGGTGGACTCCATGGTGAACGACGACAGGCCGTCGACCTCGGCCGGCGCGATGCCGGCGTCGCGCAGTGCGGCCACGACCGCCTCGGCCGCCAACTGGCCCTCGGGCCGGTCGATCTGCTTGGCGAACTCGGTCTGTCCGATGCCCACGATGGCCGCCGCGTCGCGCAGCGGGTTGGCTGTGCCGCCCATGCGCTCGAACCTAGCCTCCGGCGGCGGGTGTCACGAAGCCGCGAACACCACCGGGAGGGAGAGCGGGGAGCGAAAGGCCAGGCCCTCGATGTGCGGTGGCTCCGCCGCCGGGTCCAAGGTGATCGGCCCGAGCCGGTCGAAGAGCGTGTTGACGGCGACCCGCGACTCCATGCGGGCGAGGTGCATGCCCAGGCAGACGTGCACGCCGAAGCCGAAGCCGACGTGCTGGCGCTGCGTTCGGAACATGTCGTAGCGGTCGGGGTCGGTGTACTTGCGCTCGTCGCGGTTGGCGGCACCGATCATCAGCGCGATGTCGGCCCCCTCGTCGATCGCCACGCCGGCCAGCTCGGTGGCCCGCGTGGCCCGTCGCAAAATGAGCGTCACCGGCGGTTCCCAGCGGAGCACCTCCTCGAAGGCCTGGGCGTACAACGAGCGGTCGCCGTAGAGCGCATTCAGCTGGCGCCGGTCACCGAGCAGGGCGAACAGGAGGCTGCCCGTGGCGCGGTAGGTCGTCTCGACGCCGGCGGGCAGCAGGAGGCGAAGGAACGAGTAGATCTCCTCGTCGCTGAGGCGCTCCCCGTCGACCTCGGCCCGCACCAGATCGCTGATCAGGTCGTCGCCCGGCGCGGCACGGCGCTCCGCCATCACCTCGACGAAGTAGTCGCGCAATGCAGCCGACGCGGCCACGCCGCGGTCCCAGTTCGCCGCGACGCTCGTCAGCTCGAGGGCCCAGCGCTGGAACCGCGGGTAGTCGGCGCGGGGGAGCCCGAGGATGCGGGCGATCACCTGCACCGGGAAGTTGAACGTCACCTCCCGCACCAGATCCGACCGGCCCCGCTGAACGAACGAGTCGATGAGCTCGTTGACCACCACGGCCACGAGCTCGTCCTCCCAGCGCTCGAGCATCCGGGAACGGAAGCTCGAAGCGACGAGGGAGCGGATCTTCCGGTGCTCGGGCTCGTCCATCTGCAGGATGGTCCGGCCCATCACCATCCCCACGACGTCGGCGTAGACCGCATTCGAGTATGTCTCGTCGTCGCGCAGCACCTGCACGACCTCGTCGAACCCGAAGACCGTCACCGGCGGCGGCTTGGCCGGGTCGGCGATCTCCGCGCCCTCGCCCAGGTCGATCGGCCCGGTGTGGACCGGTGACTCCCGGCGCAGCTCGTGGAGCCTCGGGTACGGGTCCCGGATGTTCCCGCTGACCACGTCCTTCAGCTCGAAGGGGTCGAACGGCACCGCCGCGGCATCCGGCGCCGGATTAATTCCTGGCATTTCGCCCCATTCCCCCCTATGTTGGGGTGCAACGGGGGAGCCGAACCTGACTCCCGTGTCATATATAGCAAACGAGGGTTGGGGCGTCGAGAGCCGGTGGGGCTCTCAGCATTCGTGGCTCGGGGGCAGGAACATCTGCCGCACCGCAAGGCACGGGCGCACCCCGGCGTTCATTTGGAGCAAAGCGGAGGGGGGCAGCAGACAGGAACTTCGAATTCCCGAACCGAGAGGCGGAGAAATGGGAATGCAGATGACGGTCGACTACGACGCCAAGAGCCCGAGCTATCCCGAACAGAACGGTGCCGGGCACGGTGAAGGGTCGGCTACGAGGCGGCGGATCCTCCACATCGCCCTGACCCTGATGTCCCAGCGGGGCGTCGACGGGACGAGCATGCGGGACTTGGCGGGCGCGGCGGGGCTCAACGTGGCCTCGCTGTACCACTACTTCCCCTCCAAGCAGGATCTGCTCCAGGCGGTCCTGGTGGAACAGGGCTTCTTCCCCATCCGGGCGCCCCGGCCCGAGCTCGACGGCGAGGGGCCGGACGAGGCCAGCCTGGCGGCGCTCCTGGCCGACATCCTGGTGTCGATGTTCGACGTCGAGGACTTCGTCCGCCTGATGGTCGGCGAGTCGATCCGCGGGGAGTCGACCGCGCTGGCCGTGGGTCGCGATCTCTTCAACTCGTTCCAGGACCAGATTGAACAGTGGGTCGCCACGCACCGGGCCGACCTGGTCGAGCGCGCCGGGGCGGCCGAGGTCTCCCGGCTCCTCAGCGCCATGGTCGTCGGGCTGTTCGTCCAGCACGCCGCCGGCGTGCTCGGCGAGGAGGAAGGCGACCTCACCGCGCTGTCGCTGCAGCGGGCACAGGAGACGGCCCGCATCCTCGAGCGCCCGGCCTGACCGCCTCCCCCCAGATCAGGGGGTCGGAGCCGGGCTCGCCGCCTCGGCGGGCGCCCCGCCGGGCATGTCCTCGAGGTCCGGGATCCGGACGAGCCGGTCCTCGGCCAGCGCCGGCCGGCCGTGCGCGAACAGGCGGCGGACGGGCCAGCCGGCCAGGGTGTGCAGGTCGGTCCCGAGGTCCGGTTCGCCCGCCACCCACTCGTCGATGCGGGCCGCCCAGTCGATGTCCCCGGCGTCCCAGGTCCCGTAGAGCTTGGCGTCGGTGAGGAGGAGCGGGCGGAACTGGCCGCCGAGGACGAGCTCCCAGACCGCCAGCGCGGACCCCGGGTTGTGCGACGTCGAGATGTCGTCGAAGGCGACGACACCCCCGGGCCGCAACAGCGCGCGGGCCGTCGCCGCATCGTGGCGGACGACGTCGTAGCTGTGGCCGCCGTCGACGTGCACCATCCGGCAGGTGCCGGCCAGGCCGTCGGCATCGATGACCGCCGACGGCCCCACGATGATGTCGGGCAGCTCGACATGGAAGCGGTGGTACTGCTCTTCGAACCCCTGCCGCGTGACGCCGGCATACCAGTGGTTGAACACCGGGAAGCTCTCTTCGTCGATCGCCTCGACGTGCTCGAACACGTCACACACCGTGAGCCGCTCGTGCGGTGGGCGAGCCAGGTGCCCGAGGAGGATCGCGCTCTTTCCGTAGTAGGCGCCGATCTCGAAGAGGTCGCCCCCGACCCCGTGCACGCGCTGGAGCCGGTCGAGCTCGACGAGGATGCGGAAGTCGAGCGGGGAGAACCACCCCGGCACCGTGTCGAGCGCGTAGTAGTAGGCGCCGATCGCCGGCGCCATCGCCTCCGTCGGGTTGGCCGCGGCGACAGTGGTCGTGCGCACCAGGTGCGCCACCGCCTTGGCGGCGTCGCGCAACCGGGTGTCCCCGACGAGCTCGTGGGACCGGCCGCCGACGGTGATGGCGCCGTCCCGGTAGCTCAGCGCCTCCCATTCGCGGTCGAGCGTGCGCTCTCGTGCCATTTGCCACCAGCGCTTCACGTGCCACGACGCCTCGGCCTCGAGGGGCCCGTTCTCCTCGGCCTCTCGTCGCCCGTGGTCGAGCTTGCCGGCGAGCGTCGAGAACGCGCGCATCGGCGCGTGCAGGCAGGTGAGCCTGTCCGTCGCCCTGCCGCCACGGACGCCGGTGCTGTGGTTTCCCTTCGGCACCGAGAGGCCGGGCCGTCCCCGGTGCACGCACTTTGGCGTGTACATGATCTCCACCCAGCCCAGCTCCTCTTCCCGCACCAGGCGCGGGAGATCCTCCATCGGCCCGACCTGATGCTCGGGCCGCATCGTCATTGACACCAGGCAGCCCGGTCGCGCCGCCAGGACGTCGCGGCGCTGGACGAACGTCACCAGGTCGACGAAGAGCGCTTCCACCTCGGCCGGCGTGTCCTCGAGGACGGCACGGAACGGCGCGCCGTCGCCGACCCAGAACTCGTCGGCGTCGATCGGGAGGACCCAGTCCGCTCCCTCCATGACGGCGAACCGGGCCAGCCGGGTCGTCCGGTCCGCCTGGTACATCGGGCCGATCTCGCTCGCCACACGGATCGGCAGCTCCTCGGCCAGCTCCGAGACGATGTCGATCGTCCCGTCGATGGAGCCGTTGTCGATCACGATCGCCTCGTCGATCACGGAGGCGAAGTGGTGCCGCAGGTTGGTCTCGATGATGTCCGCCTCGTTGCGCAGGATGTAGAGGCCCACGACGTGCACCCAGCGAGTGTAAGTCGGGGGTTGCCACGTGGTGGCGTGGGTTCAGTTGCTGTAGTGCGCGTCCGCGTCAGCCAGCCGTTCGGCGAGCCGGGCCAGCATCTTGACGCCGATGCCCGGGGTGGTCATCAGCATCGACTTGAACTCACGGGCATCGAGCACCAGCAGTTCCATGTCCGTCTCGGCGACGACGTCGGCCGTGCGGACTCCTCCGTGCAGGAGGGCCAGCTCACCGAAGTAGCCGCCGGTCGTGAACTGGGCGACCTGGCGCTTCCCCACGCGGCACGAGGCCACGCCGGAGAGGACCAGGAAGAATTCGCGGCCGGCGGAGCCCTGCTCGGTGAGGATCTCCCCCTGGTCGACGTTGACGGGCGTGCCGAGCTGGGCGACGGCCCGCAACTCTCCCTGCGAACATCCGGAGAAGAGCGGCACCGCCTTCAGGAGATCGATCTGCTGCTTGGGGATGCGAGCGCGCATGTGACCACCCGTCTTCCGTTTGTACTGCCTCGGAATGCCAGCGGGAGCGTACCTCCCCCAACCCCCGTGCGCCGGGTTCTTCGGTTGGCGGTGGCGCCCCGGGCTCACCGTCCGGCCCGCAGCCGTGCGCGCAGCACGAACTTCTGCACCTTGCCCGAGGCGGTCCTCGGCAGGTCGTCGACGGTCCGCAGTTCCTCGGGCCACTTCTGGCGGGCCAAGCCGGCCGCGGCGAGGTGGGCCCGCACGGCCTCGAGGTCGGGGGCGTCGATCCCGGGCTGCATGCGGAAGAACGCGCACCCGTGCTCCCCCAGACGCTCGTCCGGGGCGGCGACGACCGCGACCTCCGCCACGCCCTCCATGTGGGCCAGCAGTTGCTCGACTTCGGCCGCACTGACGTTCTCCCCACCACGGATGATGATGTCCTTCACCCGGTCGGTGATGGTCAGATAGCCGTCGGCGTCGATGATGCCGACGTCACCGGTGTGGAACCATCCTCCCTCTTCGATCGCCTCCGCAGTCAGGGCGGGGTCGGTGTAGCCGGCGAAGCGATCGGGGCCGCGGGAGAGGATCTCGCCCGGTTTGCCCACCCCGACGTCCTTGCCCTCCTCGTCGACCGTGCGGATCTCGACCCCGGCGAGCGGTGTGCCGTCGGTGTGGATGCGCTTCTCGCGGGGCGCCTCGTGCTCGGAGCCGGTGATCGAGGGGTGCTCGGTGCTGCCGTAGGAGCGCACGAGCGAGATCCCCAGAGCGTCGGCCCGCTCGGCGACCGCGTCGGGGATGGGCGAACCACCCAGTCCGATGAAGTGCATGAGCTCGACGTGCTCGGGCCCGAAGCCGGGGCAGTCGAGCAGGCTGGTGAAGAAATAGGTCGACCCGCTGCCCGCCGCGATGCCCTCCTCGACCATGGCATCGAGCACGGTGGGCGGGTCCCAGCCGTCGATCATGTAGATCGGTTTGCCGCCCACCAGCGGGCAGAGCAGGCCACCGAGCATCCCGATGGCATGGCCGACGGGCGCACCAACCAACGACGGCCTGTCCCGGTTCGCCTGGTGGCTCGACAGCTGGCGCACCTCGCAACCCAACGTCCGATGAGTGTGCACGACACCCTTGGGGTCCGCGGTGGTGCCCGAGGTGTACCCGATGACGGCCGGGCTGTCGGGATCGACGGCCACCGGGCCGTCCATCGGCGCCGCCGCGCGCAGCGGGTCGAAGGGCAGCAGGTCCGGGGCGCCGCCTGTGTCGCCCACGACGAAGACCTTTTCGAGCTCGGTCAAGCCGTCCCGGACCGTCGCCAGCTCGGCCAGGAAGTCGCGCTTGCCGTACGTGGACACGATGACGAGGGCGCGCGCTCCGCTTTGGCGCAGGATGAACCCGACCTCCTTGGGTCCGTAGAAGTGCACGATCGGCACGATCGTCACGCCGAGGATGGTGCAGGCGTAGAACGTGATGGCGGCCTCCACCCAGTTCGGCAGCTGGAAGGCGACGACGTCGCCCGGGCCGAGGCCGTGGGCGCGCAGGCCGCCGGCCACGCACAGGGCCTCGTGGTACACGTCCCCCACCGTCCCCAGGTACGGGTTGGTGGGCGACCAGATCCGCAGGCGGCGCCCGGGGTCCTCGAGGAGGGCGTCGCTCAAGAGCTTCCCGAGGGTGCGGTCGTCCCAGTTGCCGTCGCGCCGATACCGCGCGGCCAGGTCGGCCGGCATGGGGCTCAGCGTGAAGCGGGCCGAGTCAGCGGGTGATGCAGTCATGTCGACGACTCTAGGAACTCGGACGGGCGCTCGGAAGGCTACGGCTCACGCCGACTCGATGAAGAGCGACGCCAGCCGGTGGCGCTGTGCGCCCGCGCCGCCGAAGAGGAGCTCGTTCTGCTTCACCCGCTTGAAGAGGAAGTGGGCGTCGTTGGCCCACGTGAAGCCCACGCCGCCGTGCAGCTGGATGTCGTCGCCCGTCACCCGCACGCCGGCCTCGGCGGCGTAGCCGGCCGCCATGGCCGCCGCCTGGCCGCGCTCGGGCGCCTCGGTGTCCGAGGCCCAGGCGGCGAACTGGAACCCGGCCCGGGCCATCTCGACCTGTTGGAACATCTCGACCAGCCGGTGGCGCACCGTCTGGTAGGTGGCGACGGGCTTGTCGAAGACGACCCGCTCCGAGGTGTACGAGATCGCCTCCGCGAGCGCCCGGTCGGCGGCGCCCACGGTCTCGGCCGCCAGCGCCACCGCGATGTCGTCCTGCACGCGCTGCCACAGCCCGGTCTGGTTGCCCGGCGGCCCGAGTGGCACGGCGGGGGTGTCGTCGAGCTCGAGCCGGGCGAGCTTGCGGGTGGGGTCGAGCGAGGGCACGAGCTCACCAGCGGGCGCCTCGAGGAGGTAGGAGCGCACGCCCTCCTCGCTGCGTGCCACGACGATGGCCCAGTCCGCCGTGTGCCCGTCGACGACGGCGGGCTTGTGGCCGGTCAGGACCCACTGCGCCCCCTTGCGCCGCGCCCGGGTCCGCACCGTGCCCAGCGGCTCGCCGTTGCCCTGTTCCCCGAGCGCGACCGTCCCGCGCCGGGCGCCGGCCGCGAGGTCCCCCAGCAGCTCGGTGGCCCCGAGCGCCCGGGCGGCGAGCACGGCGGCGACCGCGGCGGAGAAGAAGGGGCCGGGCAGGGGGATGCGGCCCATCTGCTCGAGCACGATGCACATTTCGAGCAGGCCGGCGCCGGTGCCGCCCTGGTCCTCGGGGACGAGGAGGCCGGTCCACCCGAGATCGACCAGCGTCGACCACAACGCCGGCGTGACGCCGGGCGCGTCGTCGGCCAGTTGGCGCACGAGCTCCGGCCCGCACTCGCGCTCGAGCGCGCCGCGCGCCACCTCTTGCAGTGCGAGCTGTTCGTCGTCGTACGTGAAGTCCACGGCCTCCCCTGCGTCCTTCCCGGGCGGCGCCGTCGCGGCCGCTCCGCCCATCCCTGACGCCGGCGTCACAGTACACGGCGGTCGACTACCCTTCCCGGCGTGGATTTTGCCCTGGCGCCCGAGGACGAGAAGTTCCGCGACGAGCTCCGGGCCTGGCTGGACGAGAACCTGCCGCCCTTCCTGGAGGCCCAGTCCCTCGGGGACGATGCAAGCCTGTCGGGCGAGGCCAGCCAGCAGCGGCGGCAGAAGTGGCAGCGCAAGCTGCACGAGGGTGGATGGGCTGCGATCCACTGGGGGCCCGAGTACGCCAACGGCCGCACCATCAACGCGATGCAACGCCTCCTCTACTCCGAGGTGATGGCCGAGTACCGCACGCCCGGCATGTTCAACACGAACGGCATCTGGCAGATCGGGCCCATGATCATCGCCTGGGGGACCGAGGAGCAGAAGGCGCAGTGGCTCCCGTCCATCCTCGAGGCGGAGGAGCACTGGTGCCAGGGCTTCAGCGAGCCCATGGCCGGCAACGACCTGGCGAACCTGCGCACGACCGCGATCTTGGACCCCGACACGGACGAGTACGTCGTCAACGGGTCCAAGATCTGGATCAGCTCCGCCCACCTCGCCACGTGGGGGCTCTTCCTGCTGCGGACCGATCCCACGGCGATCGAGCGGGGCAAGAAGCACGAGGGGATCACGGCCTTCATCTTGAACATGAAGACGCCCGGCATCGACGTGCGCCCGATCCGCGACATGGCGGGCGAGGAGCTGTTCAACGAGATCTTCTTCACCGACGTGCGCATCCCGGCGAAGTGGCGGCTCGGCGACGAGGGCGCCGGCTGGATGGTGGCCATGGGCACGCTCGGCTACGAGCGGGTCGGCATCGCGTCGCAGATCGCCATCCTCGCCGCCGACCTGCGCGCCATGGTCGAGGCGGCCCGCTCGGTCAACCCCGACGCCCTTGCGGACCCGTCGCTGCGCGACCGCGTCGCCAAGCTGTGGACCGAGATCGAGCTGGCCCGGCTGCTCTCGCTGCGGGCGCTGAGCAAGATCATGAAGGGCGAGAAGAACTGGCCCGAGGTGCCCTTCGCCAAGCTGTCGTGGTCGTCGATGGCCCAGACGCTGGCCGAGCTCGCCGTCGACCTGCTCGGCCCGGCCGGCCTCCTGGCCCGGGGCGGGCCCGACTCGGTCGACCGCGGCAAGTGGACCCGCCTCTACGCCTTCCAGCGCTACTCCACCATCGGCGGCGGCTCCACCGAGATCCAGAAGAACATCATCGCCGACCGGGCCATCGCCATGCCCGGCAAGTCGCGTTCTTGACCCGGGCCCCGTTGACGGCACCGCGTTGAGCGCCGACCCCCGCGCCACCTGCATCGTCGGCGTCGCCCGCCACACCTGGCACCCCTTCGACGTCGGCATCGCCAGCACGCCCGCACCGGAGCCGCTCGACATGTGGGAGCGGATGGCCCGGGACGCGGCGGACGACGCCGGCACCGGTGACGGCGCCGCCATCCTCCACGCGCTCGAGAGCATCGACGTCGTCTACTCGCAGTCCTGGCAGTACGACGACGCCGTGGCCCGGCTGGCCGAGCGGCTGGGGGCGTCGCCGGCGCGCCGGCGCTACTCGGGCATCGGCGGGTCGGTGCCCCACGTGCTGGCCACCGGGGCGGCCCGGGAGATCCGGGCGGGCGGCCTCGACCTGGCCCTGATCACCGGCGCCGAGGCACTGGCCACCGTCCGCCGCCTCAAGAAGGCCGGCGAGCGCCCGCAGTGGTCGTTCCGGCCGGCGGAGAAGCGGCCCTTCCCGATGGACATGGACTTCGACCCCTCCGAGATCAGCCATGCCGTCTTCGAGGCCTACCTCACCTTCGCCCTCTTCGACAACGCCCGCCGGGCGCACGGCGGGTGGGCGCCCGACGACCACCGCGCGACGCTGGGGCGCGTCATGTCGGCGATGACCGAGGTGGCCGCCCGCAGTCCGCACGCGTGGTTCCCCATTGCCCGCACCGCCGAGGAGATCGTGACGGCGACCGCGGACAACCGCATGGTGGCCTACCCGTACACGAAGTTGATGACGGCGATCATGGACGTCGACATGGCGGCCGCCCTGGTGCTGGCCAGCGCCGAGAAGGCCGACGCGCTGGGCGTGCCCGAGGAACGGCGCGTCTACCTGCGCGGCTGGGGCTACGCCGAGGACCCGGCCCACGTGGCCGGCCACCCCGAGCTGTGGCGCTCCCCCGCCATGGCGGCGGCCGCGGCGGCGGCCCTGGCGGGCGCGGGCATCGGCGTCGACGACGTGGCGCACCTCGACCTCTACTCCTGCTTCGCCAGCTCGGTCTGCTTCGCGCTCGACGCCCTGGGCATCGGGCTCGACGATCCGCGGGCGCAGGCGGTGACCCAGACGGGCGGCCTGCCGTACCACGGCGGCCCGGGCTCCAACTACATGACGCATTCGCTGGCCGCCATGACGGAGACGCTGCGCCGCGACCCCGGTTCGTTCGGGATGGTGAGCGGGGTCGGCATGCACATGCAGAAGCACGCCTACGGGGTGTGGTCCACGGCGCCGGGGGTGGGGGTGGTCGCCGATCCCGCTCCGTATGCTGCCGCGGTGCCGGCGGTCGGGATCGTCGGTTCACCGGAGGGCGGGACGGCGGCGACCGTCGCCGCGTACTCGGTGCTGCACGGGCGCGACGGCGGGCCGGAGCGGGCGTTGCTCGTCTGCGACGTGCCCGAGGGCGGGCGCTGCTACGCGCTGCTGGACGGGGGGGCCGAGGCGCTGGCCGAGGCGGAGCGTGTCGAGCTCGTCGGCCGCCGGGTGCGCCTCACGCCGCGCGACGGGGTCAACCTCGCGACGTTGCGCTAGCGAGGCCCGTCGGGACCGGCTCAGCCGGATCTGCCGCGGTGCCGATGTCCGTCGCCTGCCATTGTGGTCCGGGTGATCGTCGGTGACCGGCCCCGGGCGCAGGCCGGGCGCCCGACGGTGGCCGGCATCGACGGCTGCCGGAGCGGCTGGGTGGTGGCGACGGTGCCGGCGGCCGGCGGCGCCCCGCGGTCCGTCGAGGTGGTGGCGGACCTCCGTGGCGTGGTCGCCGCCCTCGAGGCCGGGCACCTGGCCGCGGCGGCGATCGACATCCCGATCGGGCTGCCGGCGGCCGCCACCCGGCGCTGCGACGTCGAGGCGCGCCGGTTGCTCGGCCCGCGGCGGTCCTCGGTCTTCCCCGCCCCGGTGCGCGCCGTGCTCGCGGCGGCGAGCTACGCCGAGGCGTGCGCGGCGTCCCGGGCGGCGTCCGGCAAGGCCGTCTCGAAGCAGCTGTTCAACATCGTCGCCAAGATCCGCCAGGTCGACGCGGTGATGTCACCCGTCCTTCAGGAGCGCCTCTTCGAGATGTGCCCCGAGCTGAGCTTCGCCCAGCTCGCCGGCGCACCGATGGGACACGCCAAGAAGACGGCCGCGGGACGGCTCGAACGGCTGGCGGCATTGCGCGGTCCGTTCCCGGGCATCGGCACGGAAGGCGCGGGGCGCATCCGTGGTGCGCAACCCGACGACGTCCTCGATGCGATGGTCGGCGCCTGGACGGCGCGCCGCTATGTGGCCGGGGAGCACCTGCACCTGGGCGGCGAGCGCGACCAGCGGGGGTTGCGCATGGAGATCATCGCCTGAACCGTCCCAACGCTCGGCGGGGGCCGTACAACTGATCAGCGGCCGCCCCGGGGCCCGCCCGCGTAGAGGTCGAGGAATTCCGAGACCCGCAGGACTCGGAGGGCGCCGCGCAGCAGCAGCGGGACGTGCTGCCGGTGCTCGTCGACGACGACCTCGGGCGCGCTGAGCTCGTACTCGCGACCCCGCGTGACCAGCCGCACGGCGCCGTGGGCGAACGCGTTCTTCACCCAGTCCGAGTCCCGGCCGTAGGTGAGCGCGATCCGGAAACCGTTCATCGTCCGGAACACCAGGACCGGTGTCCGGTACACGTTCCTGGTGCGGCGGCCCACATGGACGACGATCCCCATGCCGGGCAGCGTGCCGGCCACGTGCACGGACACCTTGTTGGTGACCGCCCGGTTCAGACGGGCCAGGCGGCGGCCGAGGCGCGGCGTCTGCGCCGCGGCGGGCGCCCGGGACGGCGGCCGCACGGAGTGCGCGCTCATACCAGGGTGAGCCCACCGTCCACGGCCAGCACCTGCCCCGTGATGTAGCTGGCCTCGTCCGAGAGGAGGAACACGGCGGCGGCCGCGACCTCCCACGCCGTCCCCTGGCGACCGAGCGGCACCGGCGTGCGGGTCCGCGACGGCCGGCCGGCCGAGGCGGCCCGGCCGAGCGGCGTGTCGATCAGCCCCGGGGCGAGCACGTTGGCCCGGATGCCGCGGCGGGCGCCCTCGACGGCGACGTGGCGGCTGAGGCCGATGAGGCCCGCCTTGGAGGCGTCGTAGGCGGGGATGCGGCTGCCCGGCCGCAGGCCGGCCACCGAGCCCATGAAGACGATGGAGGCGTTGTCCGAGAGCGCCACGAGAGCGCGTCGCACCAGCAGGAAATGGGAGCGCAGGTTGAGGGCGAAGGTGCGGTCCCACTCGTCGGGCGACGTGCCGGCGACGCCCATGCCGAACCCGGTGCCCACGTTGAGCACCAGCCCGTCGGGTGCCAACCCGGGCTCGTCGGACACTGCCAGGCGGCAGCCCTCCTCGGTCGTCACGTCGGCGACGACGACCGCCGCCTTGCCGCCCTCCTCGGTGATGAGGCGCCAGGTCTCCTCGACCGCCGCCTCGTCGCGGTCCACGCAGACGACCGACGCCCCCTCGCGGGCGGCCCGCACGGCGATGGCCCGGCCGTTGCCGACCGGTGCGTCGGGGTCGCGCGAGGGCTGGGTGCCGGCGCCGATCACCGTGATGCACCGGCCGGAGAGGAGCGGGGTCACCGGCACACCGGCATCCGCGCCGCCTACGCCGCCGGCCCGCCCGGCACGGCGAGCGCCAGCGCCTCGGCGCGGGGCTCGAGCTCGATGCGCAGGGAGCGCAGCACCGTGGTCAGCATGAGGTAGTGGGCGATCAGCATCAGGAGCTCGATGAGCTCGCCGGCATCGAGCAGCGCGGCCAGGGCGTCCCAGGTCGCATCCGACACCGCGCCGCCGTCCGCCGTCTCGTCGACGGCCTCCAGCGCGGCCCGCTCGAGCGGGGACCACCCGACCGCCTCGAGGCCACCGCCCAGGGCGGCCAGCTCGGCCGGGGTGACGCCCTGGGCCGCACCGAGCTCGATGTGTTGCGCCCACTCGTAGCGCCCGTCGAAGCGACAGGCCGTACGCAGGATCACGAGCTCGCGCAGCCGGGCGGGCAGCCGTCCCGCCAGGAGCGCCCCACCGAAGCCGAGCCAGCGGCGGAACAGCTCGGGATCGGCCCGGCCCAGCGTGGTGAAGATGTGCATCGGCTCCGTCGTCCCGCCGGGTGAGCGCTCGAGCAGCCGGATCAGCCGCTCGTCCCACTCGCCGGCCGGCATGGGTGCGATTCGGGGTCCGGGTCCGGGTGCGGCCATGGCCGCATCGTAGGACCGCCGGCCGGGCCGGGGCCGGGAACGGTCCGCGGCGGGCCCCGGCGGGGTGAGCCGAGCTCAGCGCAGGGGCCGGAACCCGATGGGCGGCGGCTCGGTGCCCGGCAGCGGGCGGATGTCGGCGTCGGGCCGGCTGACCTCGTCGAGGAGGCCGTAGTCCAACGCCTCGGCCGCGCTGAGGAAGCGGCCACGCTCCACGTCCTCCTCGACGGAGGCGGCCGGCTTGCCCACGGCGGCGGCCACGCGCTCGCAGAAGCGGCGCCGCTCCCCCGCCCGCAGCTCGGCCCACTGGGCCACGTTGCGCACATGGGCCTCGAGCTCGGTGCGGGGCTCGCGCAGGGAGAAGCGGGTGCTCGGCAGGGCGGCCCGGTGCGCGCAGACGGCGACCACACCGACGGCCCCGGCGCCCACCTGACCGAGGCACAACGCCCGCACGGGAACCCCCATCAGCTCGATCACGTCCATGAGCGTCAGCGCCGGGGCGAGGCCCGCCTCACCGCAGTCGACGCGGAGGGTCACAGGCTCGTCGCCCTCCGCGTCGAGCGTCATGAGCAGCGCCGAGACGCGCATGACCGACGAATCGTCGAGGGGGCCGTGGAGCAGGACGACCCGCTGCTCGATCAGCCGGCGGGCGAGGATCTCGGACAGGGGCTCGGGCGCGGCCCCGCCGTCCCGGGCGCCCGGTGCCGGCAGCCACGGCCAGTCGCGTTCGTCGCCGTCACGCATGCTCGATCCTCCATTCCAGCCGCGCCCCCAGGGCCGACGAGTAGCGCTCCACGGTCGAGAGGCGGGCATCGAGGTCGCCCGCCTCGAAGCGCGCCACGGCCGACTGCGAGGTGCCCATGCGGGCCGCCACCTCGGCCTGGGACAGCCCGAGCTCCCGGCGGAGCGAGGTCAGCTGCCCCGAGACCGAGCGCCGCCGCTCGGCCATCTCGCGGAAGCCCGGGAACACGGTCGGATGGCTGCGCTCGCTCACGGTGACCCATTATCTCATATTTGATATATCGTGGGAACGACCACAGTAGAGAGGAGCGCCCCGACCATGAGCCCGAGCCCGCGACACCGCAGCCCGCAGCACCCGCGCCCGGCCGGCCCCGAGGGCCTGCACCAGGTCCTCGTCCCCACCGTGATCGAGGAGGGGAACCGGGGCGACCGCGCCTTCGACATCTACTCGCAGCTGCTGCGCGAGCGCATCGTGTTCCTCGGCCAGGAGGTGGACGACCAGGTGGCCAACCTGATCATCTCGCAGATGCTCTTCCTCGAGGCCCAGAACAACGAGCGGGACATCTACCTCTACATCAACTCCCCGGGGGGCGTGGCCTACGCCGGCATGGCGATCTACGACGTCATGCAGCATGTCGAGCCGGACGTGTCGACCATCTGTGTCGGCATGGGGATGTCGGCCGCCGCCATGATCCTCTCGGGCGGTGCGGCGGGGAAGCGCTTCGCGCTGCCCAACGCGCGCATCATGATCCACCAGGGCTCCGCCGGCACGCGGGGCGCCCCCTCGGACATGGAGATCCAGCTGCGCGAGGTGCTGTCGCTCACCCGGCGCATGTCCGAGATCATCGCCCACCACACCGGACGGCCCGTCGAGCAGGTGGCGCTGGACATCGACCGCGACCACTACATGACGGCCGGTGAGGCCCGTGACTACGGGATCATCGACGACATCATCCTCCCCCGCCGCGGCCTGTGTGCGCCCGAGCCGGAGCTGCAGGTGGCCAGCGCCTGAGCTGCGCCCGAGCAGGTCGTCTCCCGCCCCGGCCGGCACCTTCGCCGCAGGGGTCGGGCCGCTTCGCACCGGCACGGCCCCGCCGCATAAGGTGGGTGACACCGGTGTCAGGGAACGGCCGAAGGGGAGGACCGAGATGCGTACGGAAGACATGATCCTGGTCAGCGTGGACGATCACGTGATCGAGCCCAGGGGGATGTTCGACGGGCTGTTGCCGGCCAAGTACCAGGACGCGGCGCCCAAGCTCATCCGCCTCGAGGACGGGACCGACGTCTGGGTCTACGACGGCAACACGATCCCCAACGTCGGCCTGAACGCCGTGGTGGGCCGGCCGCCCGAGGAGTACGGGATCGAGCCCACGTCGCTCGAGGACATGCGGGTCGGCTGCTACGACGTCCACGAGCGGGTCCGCGACATGTCGGTCAACGGCGTCCTGGGCTCCATGTGCTTCCCTTCCTTCCCTCAGTTCTGCGGCCAGCTCTTCGCCCGCCGCCAGGACAAGGACGAGGCACTGGCGATGGTGCGCGCCTACAACGACTGGCACATCGACAAGTGGTGCGGCGCCGAGCCCGGGCGCTTCATCCCGCTGTCCATCCCCGTCATCTGGGACCCCGAGCTCGGGGCCGAGGAGGTGCGCCGGGTGGCCAAGAAGGGCTGCCACGCGGTCACGTTCTCCGAGAACCCCGAGAAGCTGGGGTGGCCCTCGTTGCACAACGACCACTGGGACCCCTTCTGGACGGCGTGCGCCGACGAGGGCACGGTCGTCTGCATGCACCTCGGCTCGTCCTCGCAGATCCTCATGACGTCGGTGGAGGCGCCGATCGACGTGATGATCAGCCTCCAGCCGATCAACATGGTGCAGGCGGCCGCCGACCTGGTCTGGTCGCCGATCCTGCGCAAGTACAAGGACCTCCATTTCGCCCTGTCCGAGGGAGGGATCGGCTGGATCCCCTACGCGCTGGAGCGCATCGACTACGTCTACGAGCACCACCACAAGTGGACGGGCCAGGACTTCGGCGACCAACTCCCGAGCCAGGTCTTCAAGGACCGGGTCATCACCTGCTTCATCGACGACGCCTTCGGCGTGCAGAGCCGCGGGTACCTGAACATCGACAACATCACCTGGGAGTGCGACTACCCCCACTCGGACTCGACGTGGCCCCAGGCACCCGAGGCCCTGATGAAGTACCTCGAGGGCGTGTCGGACCAGGACATCGACAAGATCACCCACCTCAACGCCATGAAGCACTTCCAGTTCGACCCCTTCAGCGTCCGGCCGCGCGAGAAGTGCACGGTGCAGGCCCTGCGGGCCGAGGCGTCCGACGTCGACACGTCGCTCGTGTCGCGCGCCCGCGGGCAGACGCACGTCAACGACAAGGGCATCGTGAGCGTGAGCAGCTTTACGACTCGCCTCGGCCAGGACAAGGACTGACCAGCCGGCGCGCCGTCCGCACGGAGGAACGCGCGCCCCGAGCGCGACTCACCCCAACAGCCGCAGAAAGCACCGGAGGACATGTCGATCGACTACGCCGCGGGTGACGACCACATCGTCACCATCACGATCAACCGCCCCGAAGCGCGCAATTCGATGGACATGGAGCACTTCTTCCAGCTGCGCTCGGCCTGGGACCGCTTCGGTGAGGACGACGGCGCCTATGTCGCCATCGTCACCGGCGTGGGCCGGGACTTCTGCGTCGGCGCCGACCTCAAGACCTACATCCCCCAGATCACCGAGCTCCAGCGCAAGATGAAGGGCGGGCAGCGGCCCGAGGAGCTCGGCGGGTACAGGCTCGACGACGGGGTGAAGGCCGTCCTGCGCGGCACCAAGCTCTACAAGCCGATCATCGCCGCCGTCAACGGCACCTGCGTGGCCGGCGGGATGGAGATGCTCGGCGGCACGGACCTCCGGGTGGCCAGCGACACCGCCACCTTCGGGGTCATGGAGCCCAAGCGGGGCCTCTTCGCCGGCGGCGGCACCACGGTGCGCCTGCCGCGCCAGGTCCCCTGGCCCGCCGCCATGGAGCTCCTGCTGTGCGCCGACCGGGTCCCGGCACAGCGTGCCTACGAGATGGGCCTGCTCAACGAGGTCTGCCGGCCCGCCGACCTGATGGAGCGCGCCTACGACTACGCCCACCGGATCACGGCCAACGGCCCCTTCGCCATCCGCAAGACGAAGGAGTCCGCGCTGCGCGGCCTGGCCACGAACATGTCCGAGGCCTACAAGATCGAGTCGGAGATCTCCGGCGAGGTCTTCTCGAGCGAGGACGCCACGGAGGGGCCACTCGCCTTCGCAGAGAAGCGGGCGCCCAACTGGAAGAACCGCTGAGGGGCGGCCACGCACGGACGTCTCAGCGCCGCTCCAGCGCATAGACCATCGTGACCTGATCCGTCTGGACCTGTGTGCCCGGTTCGACCGGCACCGCTGTCGACGGCCTCGCCACCGCGGCCGAGTCCGCGCCGTAGGCCTGCGGGTAGAGGGACGGCTGCGTGTTGTCGGTCAGGGAGCAGACCGGACCGAGCCTCCTGCCGGCCGCCGCCGCCATGGCGGCGGCGTGCGCCACCGCCTGGTGGACGGCATCGGCCCGGGCCCTGCCCTCCACCTGGGCGGGGTCACCGAAGGAGAACGTGAGGGAGTCGATCTGCGCGGCGTCACCCGCCGCGTTCACGACGCCATCGATCGCGGCGCCGGCGGACGCCGTGTGGCGCAGCGTGGCGGTGACGGTGTTCGTCACCTGGTAGCCGGTGAGGGTGGGTACGCCCTTGGGGTAGGCGTACTGCGGCTGCAGGGTCAGACCCGTCGTCTGCATGTCCGACTGCGCCACTCCGTCGGCGCCCAGCGCCGACAGGGCCTGGCCGACCTGGGCGTTGTTGGCAGCCAGCGCGGCGCTGGACGACCCGGCCGTGGTGCTGAAGCCGAACACCGCGGTGAGCACGTCCGGCGGCGCCGAGGCCTGGCCGGTGCCCTGCACGGTGAGCCGGGAGGCCGAGGAGCCGCATCCCGCGGCCTGGACCGGAGTGGTCGCACCAGCGGAGGTGAGTGCGAGGCCGAGCCCGGCCCCACCGAGCAGCAGCGCCCCGACCGTCGCGGCGAACACCACCGCCCTGGTGCCGTGGGGCCGTCGCGGCGGGCGCGGGGGTACAGCATCTTCGTCGGCCATGTCCCGGACCTCCTGTGTGCGGGCGTACCGCAGGAGAGACGCACCGGGGTGCGATCCGGTTCGCGGGCCGGGCCGTTCCCGGGGATATCGGCCCGGCGCCGGGTCAGCCGGGCGGGGCGCTCCGGCGCAGGGCCAGCAGGGAGGGGAAGCCCACGACGAGGGTCTGCATCCGCCAACCCCGGGCGGGCAGGCCGCGCCGGCGGGCCATGCGGCCCGCGGCCAGCGCCTCCGTGGCGTGGATGACCGCCGTCGCCACGAGGAGCGCCTGCAGGACCTCGCGCGGTGGAAGGGCGTCGCCGCTCATCTCACCCGCCCTGTCGTAGGCCGGCTTGCTCAGGGCCAGCTTCGACAGCACGACGATGCCGCCGTCGAGGAGGAGGAACCAGAGCCACGACGGGCGCACGACGCCGGAACGCGTTGTTCTTGCCATGCCCCTGTTCTACCCACCCCGGGAGCGCGGCAACAATCCGACGGAGGCGGGGGTCGTCGTCACGCCCGCGGCGGCCGCCAGCTGGCCGCAGGCGGCGTCGATCTCCGCTCCCCTCGTGGCGCGGATCGTCGCGTTCACGCCGAGGGCGGTCAGCTGGTCACGGAACTGCCGCACGCGCGCGGCGGACGAGCCCACCACGGGATAGCCGGGGGTGGGGTTGAGCGGGATCAGGTTGACGTGGGCGCCGAGCGGGCGTGCGAACGCGGCCAGCTCGGCGGCGTCGCTGCCGCGGTCGTTCACATCGTCGATGAGGGCCCACTCAATGGAGAGACGCCGCCCGGTGGCCGCCACGTACTCGGCGCAGGCCTCGGCCAGCAGGGCCAACGGGTAGCGCCGGTTGATCGGGACGAGCTCGTCGCGCAACGTGTCGTTGGCGGCGTGCAGGGACACGGCCAGGTTGACCGGCAGGGTCTCGGCGGCGAGGCGGCGGATCCCCGGCACGATGCCGACCGTCGAGAGGGTGAGGTGCCGTGCCGAGAGGCCCATCGACCCGTGGAGCCGGACGACCGCGGACCAGACCCGGTCGTAGTTGGCCAGCGGCTCCCCCATCCCCATGAAGACCACGTTCGACAGCCGCCGCGGTCTGGCCGCTCGCAGCGCGACGGCCACCTGCTCCACGATCTCGCCCTCGCTCAGGTGCCGTTGGAACCCGGCCTGGCCGGTGGCGCAGAACTGGCAGGCCATGGCACACCCCGCCTGCGTGGAGACGCAGACGGTGACCCGGTCGCGGTAGAGCATCAGCACCGTCTCGACCCGGGCCCCGTCGTGAAGCGCCCAGAGCCATTTCGTCGTCTGCCCTCCGTCGGCCGAGCGCCGGGAGACCTCACGCAGCGCCGGGGGCAGGGCGGTCTGCAGCGACGCCCGCAGCGCCGCGGGCAGCTCGGTCATCTCGCCGGGCCACTGCACGCGGCGGTGGAGGCCGTCCCACACCTGGCGCACCCGGTAGGCGGGCTCGCCCTCGAGGAGCTCGGCCAGCTGGTCCCGCGTGAGGTCGTAGGGCGCGGGCATCGCCCCCAGGCTACGGGGCGTCCCTCCTCAGTCGCGCCCGAGGATGACGGTGCCGGCGGCGGTGAACCAGCCGCTCGTCCCGTTGACGCAGGCCAGCCTGGCGTCGGGCACCTGGCGCGGACCGCACTCGCCCCGCAACTGCTTGACCGCTTCAATCAGCAGGAACATGCCGCGCATGCCGGGCTGGCAGGCGGAGAGCCCGCCGCCGTCGGTGTTGGTCGGGAGCTCGCCGCCGACCCGGAGCTTGCCGTCCTCGACGAATGCTCCGCCCTCGCCCTTCTTGCAGAAGCCCAGGCCCTCGAGCGTCAGGATCACCATGGGCGTGAAGGCGTCGTAGACCTGGACGGTGTCCATCTCCTCGGGCCGGACGCCGGCGCGCTCGAAGGCCATCTGCCCCGAGCGCACACAGGGCGACTCGGTGAAGTCCTCCCACTCGCTCATCGTCGTGTGCGAGACCGCCTCACCTGTGCCGAGGACCCAGATGGGCGTGTTGGCGCAGTCGCGGGCCCGCTCCTCGTGGGTCAAGACGATGGCGCCGCCCCCGTCGGAGCGGATGCAGCAGTGCAACTTCGTGAGCGGGTCCCACACCATCGGGGCGTCCACGACGTCGTCGATCGTGATCGGACTCTGGTAGTAGGCGTCGGGGTTCAGCCCGGCGTTGAAGCGGGTGGAGACCGCGACCTCGGCCAGCTGCTCGATCGTGGTGCCGAACTCGTGCATGTGGCGCCGGGCCACCATGGCGTAGTGCGACCCGACGGGGTGCCCGAACGGCGCCGCGAACTGGACGGGACCGCGGGTGCCGAAGGACAGGTTCGCCATGCGCAGCTTCTTCTTCAGGTCCGCTCGCTGGGTCGACCCGTAGGTGAGCACGACGACCTCCACCAGCCCCTGTGCGATGGCCGCCGCGGCGTGCTCGACCATGAACTCCCAGATGCTGCCGCCGTGTCCCGTCGAGTCCACCCAGTTGGGCCGGAGGCCGAGGTACTCCGCCAGCTCGACGGGCGGCAGCGCACCGGTCAGGGACATGAACCCGTCGACCTCCGACTTCTGTATCCCGGCGTCGGCGAGTGCCCGCGTGGTGCCCTGGTAGTTCAGCTGGAACGCCGTCTTGTCGTCGACACGTCCACAGTCGGACGTCGATGCGCCCACGATCGCCACGCGGCGGTTGGCCATGTTCTCCTGCTCTCCTATTCGTCCTCGGACGGGTGCCGGTCAGGTTACGAGCCGTGGCGCGGTCCGGCGTCAGCCGCCACCCATCTTCAGACCGGGGTGCCGGGAGTGGAAGATCTGCGCATTGACCTCCGCCGCGATGTCGGCCGGGTCCCACCTCACCTCGACACCCTTGGGATTGTCGACCGCCCCGCCCAGGCGCCAGGGCTCGTAGTGCGCGATGTTCGTCCCGACGGCACGGAACACCTGCCCGGTGACGTGGAGGGCCTGGTCGGAGGCGAGCCAGGCCACCATGGGCGCCGAGTTCTGGGGGTTGAGCCGGCTGAACTCGTCGTCGCCGTACGCATCGGGCTCCTTGATCTCGACGTCCTTCAGGACGCCACCGGTGAGGCGGGTGACGCCGCCGGGGGCAACCGCGTTGGCCCGGACCCCGAAGCGGGACCCCTCGAGCGAGGTGATGATCGTGAGGGCAGCGATCCCGGCCTTGGCCGAGCCGTAGTTGGCCTGGCCCACGTTGCCCTGCAGCCCGGCGGACGAGACCGTGTTGACGATGGCCGCCCGGACGGGCTCACCCGCCTTGGTTCGCTCGCGCCAGCGGATGCAGGCGAACTTCGTTGCGGCGAACGTTCCCTTGAGGTGCACCCGGAGGACGGAGTCGAAGTCGTCCTCGCTCATCGACACGATCATCTTGTCCCGGATGATGCCGGCGTTGTTCACGAGGACGTCGAGCCCGCCGAAGGCGTCGTACGCCGTGGCGATCAGGTTCTCGGCGCCGCCGAAGTCGGCCACGTCGTCGTAACTGGCCACCGCCTCCCCGCCCCGGGCCCTGATGACCTCGACGACCTCATCGGCCGGGCGCTTGTCCGCCCCCTCCCCCGAGGACGTCCCGCCGAGGTCGTTGACGACGACCTTGGCTCCCTGCGCAGCCAACTCGAGCGCCTCGCCGCGGCCGATGCCGTGGCCCGAGCCGGTGACGATGGCGATCTTGCCGTCCAAAATGCCCATGGAACCCCCACTCAGGAGCGAAGACTGACAGGTCTGTCAGACACGGTATCGGCGGCGGCGGAAGCCCGACAATTCCGCCCGAAACCACCCTTCACCGGGGACGATCGCACAGTCGGCCGGATCGACACTGACATGAGCGTCATATACGGTGAGGGCCCCCGCGGGCCCTGCCGGGCCCGTCGCACGACGCCGGAGCCGGGCGGGATGCGGCCGCAGCTGTGAGGCTGCACGGGACGAACCGGCACGGGCGCCCGACAGGCAGGGTCGGCGCGGCACAGGGAGGGACATGGCTACGGGAACCACGGCGACAGGCGACGGGATGGACATCACCGGCCGGCCCACCGCCCTCCGCTCCATCGACCTGGACACCTTCTTCCGGCCCAAGCGGGTGGCGGTCGTGGGGGCCTCGGACACCAACGCGCGCCCCAATACGGCGCTGACCCAGAAGATCACGGCGTGGGCCGAGGAGCGCGGTGCCAGGGTGCACTTCGTCAACCCCAACCGGGCGGAGGTGGCGGGCCGTCCGTGCGCCAAGGCGCTGACCGACATCGAGGAGCAACTCGACCTGGTGGCGATCCTGGTCGGCGAGCCCCTGCCGATCCTGCGCGACGCCGTGGCGGCCAAGGCGAAGTTCGCCGTCGTCTTCGCGGCCGGCTTCTCCGAGGTCGGAGCAAAGGGCGAGCGGCTCCAGGAGCAGATGGAGCGGATCATCGAGAGCGGCGAGCTCCACGTGCTGGGGCCCAACACGAATCTCAACGCCTTCGAGGTCTTCCGCGAGGATCTCCCGGGCAAGGCGATCGCCCTGATCACCCAGAGCGGCCACCAGGGCCGCCCGGTGTTCCAGGGTCAGGAGATCGGCATCAAGCTCTCGCACTGGGCGCCTGCCGGCAACGAGGCCGACATGGAGTCGGCCGACTTCATCGACTACTTCTCGAGCCTCGAGACCACCGGCGCCGTGGCGTGCTACATCGAGGGCTTCAAGAACGGGCGGACGCTGCAGCTCGCCGCGGACGCAGCCGCACGGCGCAAGGTCCCCATCGTCGCCGTGAAGGTGGGGCGCACCGACGAGGGCACGTCCATGGCGAAGGCCCACACGGGCCACCTCACCGGCTCCGACGAGGTCGTCTCCGCCGCCTTCCGGCAGTACGGCGTGCAGCGGGTCGACGGACTCGACCAGCTCCTCGAGGTCTCCGCCGCCCTGGCCCGCACCACGGCACCCGCGCCCGGCGCCGTCCGGCGGCTCACCCGTGGTGCCGGCGGCCGGGTCTGCGTCTACTCGATCTCCGGTGGCACCGGCGCCCACATGGCGGACATGGTCGCGGCGGCGGGGCTCGAGCTCCCCTCCCTGACCAAGGCCTCGCAGGTGCAGCTGCACGAATGGATCCCGCCGTATCTGCGGGTCTCGAACCCGGTGGACAACGGGGGCGCCCCCGTGCGCGACTGGCGCGGTCCGAAGATCATTCAGACGATGCTCGCCGATCCCAACGTCGATCTCCTGCTGTGCCCGATCACCGGCGCCCTCCCCTCCATGGGCAACAAGCTGTGCGAGGACCTGGTGGAGGCGGCCGCGACGACCGACAAGCCCATCTTCGTGGTCTGGGGGTCCCCCGTCGGGACGGAGGAGGCCTACACCAAGACGCTGCTCCAGAGCTCGGTGCCGACCTTCCGCACCTTCACCAACGCCGTGATGGCGGCCAAGGCCTACTTCGACCATCACCGGTTCGCCGCCTCGTACCAGTCCGCCTTCACCCGCCCGGCGGTCCGGCCGAGCCCCGCCCGGCGGGCGGCCCTGCCCGTGCTCGCGCCGCGCGGTGTCCGCCGCCCGAGCGGCGAGAGCCTCTCCGAGCAGGACTCCAAGGCCCTGCTCAAGGCCTACGGGATTGCGCTGCCCAAGGAGCGTGTGGCGACGTCGCCGGGGGAGGCGGTCAAGGCGGCGAAGAAGATCGGCTTCCCCGTCGTGATGAAGATCGTGTCGGCGGACATCTCGCACAAGTCCGACCTGGGCCTGGTGGCGGTCGGCGTGCGCGACGAGGAGGACGCCCGCCGCACCTACAAGCGCCTCGTGGCCACGGCCAAGAAGGCCGCGCCGAAGGCCACGGTGGACGGCGTGCTGGTGGCCCAGACGGTCGCCGGGGTGGAAACGGTGGTCGGCATCGCCCGCGACGACCTGTTCGGACCGGTCGTGATGTTCGGCTTGGGCGGCGTCTTCGTCGAGGTGCTGCACGACGTGACGTTCCGCCTCCCCCCGTTCACGGCCAGGGACGCCACGGCGATGCTGGACGAGCTCCGGGGCGCCGCCCTGCTGCGCGGCCTGCGGGGACAGCCGGCGGCGGACAGGGCCGCCCTGGTGGACGTGCTCATGAAGATGCAGCGCCTGGCGGTCGACCTTTCCGACGACGTGGCCGAGGTCGACATCAACCCGCTGCTGGCGGGTCCGGCCGGCGCAGTTGCGGCCGACGCCCTCGTCGTGCTGGCCTGAGCGGCCGGCACGGACACAAGGAGACCGATGAGCGACACGACCGAGGACCCGGTGGGCAGCGACCTGATCCGCAGGATCGAGGACGGCATCTGCTGGATCACGCTCAACCGGCCCGACGCGGCGAACGCCCTGACCCAGTTCATGCGGGACCAGATCGCCGACTGGGTGCGCGACGCGTCGGCCGACCTGTTCGTACGCGCGGTGGTCATCACCGCCGCCGGCGACAAGGCCTTCTGCACCGGGGCCGACCTGCGCGGCGGACGGCTGCCCGCGCGGGCGAAGCCCGAGGACGCCCCGGACAGCGTCGTGGGCGAGGGCTCCCGCATGATCCGCGACGGCTGGCAGCGTCTCGTCACCAGCATCCTGGACTGTGAGAAGCCGGTCATCGCCGGCGTCAACGGCACGGCCGCCGGCGGCGGGATGCATCTCGCCCTCGCCTGCGACCTGGTGGTGATGGCCGAGGAGGCCAAGTTCGTCGAGGTCTTCGTCCGGCGTGGCATCGCGCCCGACGCCGGCGGGGCCTGGATCCTCACCCGCCTGGTGGGCATTCAGAAGGCCAAGGAGCTCTTCTTCTTCGGTGACGACGTGCCGGCGGCCGAGGCCCACCGCATCGGACTGGTCAACCGCGTCGTGCCCCGGGCCGAGCTCCAGGCGACGCTCGAGGAGATGGCCGGGCGCCTGGCGAAGGGGCCCACCAAAGCCATCTGGATCGCCAAGTGGCTGACCAATCGAGCCCTCGACGTGGACCGTGCGACCTCGTTGTACGACGAGGCCATCGGGCAGGAGCTGGTCACCAACACGCTTGACTCGAAGGAGGGCATCGCCAGCTTCGTCGAGCGCCGGCCCTCCGAGTTCAAGGGCTGGTAGCCGGCGACTTCACGGTCGTCGACGTCACGCCCACGCCGGTCGTGGTGGTCGTCGAGACCGCCGGCGACGTCGTGGTGGTCGTGCTGCCCGTCGGCGACGTGGTGCTTGTCGTGGAGCTGGTCGGGGTCGACGTCGTGGTGGTCGTCGACGACGTCGTCGTGCTGGTCGTCGTGCTGGTGTTCGACGTCGTCGTCGTCGTGGCCGGCGGAGGGGTGTTGTTCAGCGTGGTCCCACTGCCGGCGTTGCCGAAAATCGACGCCAACGGCTTGCCCGAGATGAGTTCGATGGCGGTGATGAACATGAGCGCGAGCACGAACACGATGGCCGCCGTCCCGGCGATAGTGCGCCAGGAGAACCGCCGCCGCACAGGGCCACGGGCGGGCGGCGTCGGGGTGGTCGTAGCCTCCAGGCGCTCCGTCGCGGGGGCATCGGCCGCGGCGGAGATCTCCAGGCGCTGCGTCTCGCCCACCGGCGCCCCGGTCGAGCTCATCTCGACCGTCCCGGTTCCGGCTCCGGCTGTGTGCTCGGCGTCGGCGCGGGAGGCGGCCGCACCGCTCGGGCCCGTCGCCCCCAGCTTGCGCAGGAGGGTCGACGACTCCGGGGCCCGCACGACGACCTGCTTGACGGCCTGCTGGCCCCGTTCGATGGACTGGGCCACGAGCGCCGTCCCGAGGGTGGCGACCGCCGAGCCGATGGCCACGCCGATGATCGTCCCCTTGACCCCGAAGATCGACGCGATGACGGCGGCGATCACGGCGCCCGCGGCGGAGGCCAGGATCTGGCGCAGCGAGAATTTCACTCGGGGATATCTAGTCGCGCCCGGGCACCACGATGGCGCGGGCCGCGGAACGGCGACGACTCCCGTGGGCCGCCCGGACGGCGACGGCCCGGATGCTCACTCGCCCACCGCCCCGTCGATCTGCTCGCGCAGGAGGTCGGCGTGCCCGTTGTGGCGCGCGTACTCCTCGATCATGTGGATCATGATCCACCGCAGCGAGAAGGTCGACTTCTCCGTCGACGCCGACGGGTCGTCGAGGCTCCCGGCGGCCTCCACGATGGCGCGTGAGAGGTCGCACTGGCGCCGGAAGAGGTCGATGTCCGCCCCGGCCTCGTCGGGGTCGAGATCGTTGAAGTCCGCGTCCCGGTCGTCCACGGTCGAGAACGGTTCGGGCGACGAGCTCCCACGGAAGATGTGGTCGAACCACCACCACTCCACCAGGGCCATGTGCCGCACGAGGCCGAGCAGGCTGAGCCCGGACGGCGGGACACCCCGACGGGCCAAGTCGGCGCCGTCGAGCCCCTCGCACTTCCACAGCAGCGTCGAGCGCTGATAGTCGAGCCAGGTCGCCAGCATCGGACGCTCGGCGCCGGTTTGCGGCGGCTCGGGCCGGGTCACTGCGGAGTGCACCGGCCCAGGCTAGCGGCGAATTCTTCGTCCGATCGGGGGCCGGTAGCATGGCCCGCGTGCGACAACGGTGGCTTTCAGCGCGAGCCCTGTCGATGCATGCGGCGGCGATCGTCGTGGTCTCGGGCTGCGCCATCGCCGCCTGGTGGCAGGTGAACCGGGCCCAGGACGGCAACGAGCTGAGCTTCTTCTACTCCGCCATGTGGCCGGTGTTCGGTCTCCTCGCGCTGTACTTCTGGTGGATGCTCCTCCACACCGACTACGACACCGTGGGGCTCAAGGGCATGCGGCGCCAGAACCAGCAGGCCGTGCCCGTCGACGCGACGGCGACGGCCGGTGTCGCCGTCGGGCAGTCCGGCGCCGTGCCCGGCCCGGGGGAGGACCCGGAGCTGGTCGCCTACAACGCGCGGCTGGCCCACCTGGCGGAGAAGGGGCCGAAGACCTGGCGCAACCGCGACGAGGTCGTGGTGCGACGGGCGCAGTGAGGCGGCTGACCGAGCGCAGTCTGGAGGGGGCACTCTTCCGTTACCAGCTGATGGCCAACATCGTCGGCGTGCTCATCATCCCGCTGTTCTTGTTCGCCGGTCTCCGCGCCGGCTTCGGCGGGTTCAAGGCCGAGGTCGCGGTGTTCGGCATCGGCCACGGCTACCTCTACATCGTGTACCTGATCGCCGCCGGCCTCCTGGCTCTCAAGGCGCGGCTGCGCATCCCGTGGATCCTCTTGATGCTGGTCGCCGGGCTCGTCCCGGGGCTGACGTTCGTGGTCGAATGGCTCGTCGTGACCCGCAAGATCCAGCCGTTGCTCGCCGAACAGGCCGCGGAGGCCGGGACCGGGGTCAGCCCAGCCGCTCGATGACGGTGCCGTTGGCCTGGCCACCGCCCTCGCACATGGTCTGGTACCCGTAGCGACCACCCGTCGCCTCCAGGTGGTTCAGCAGGGTGCCCATCAGGCGCACACCGCTGGCGCCCAGCGGGTGGCCGATGGCGATGGCGCCACCGCGCGGGTTGAGCCGGCCGCGGTCGTAGGCGAACGCCTTCTGCCACATCAGGGCGATGGCGGCGAACGCCTCGTTGCACTCGACGGCGTCGAACTCGTCGACCTTCATACCGGAGCGCTCGAGGAGCTTGTGTGTCACGGGCACCGGCGCCGAGAGCACGATGGCGGCGTCGTCCGCCGCAACCGCGAAGTGCGCGAAGCGAGCCCGGATCGGCAGGCCCAGGGCTTCGGCGACCGAGCGGTCGGCGATCAGCATGGCGGCGGCGCCGTCGGTCGTCTGCGACGAGTTGCCGGCGGTGATGTCGGGCGCCGTCTCGGGCTCCCAGTGCTGGGCGGGGGGCAGGGCGGCGAGAGCCTCGGACGTGGAGGTGCGCCTGATGCCTTCGTCGGAGCGCAGGTACTCCCCCGTCAGGCTTCCGTCCTCCGCCTTGATCGGCACCGCGAGGGCCTCGCGGGCGAAGTGCCCGCTGTCCCAGCTCTCCGCCGCCCGCCGGTGCGACTCGAGGGCGTAGGCGTCCATCTCCTCCCTCGATATGCCGTAGCGCTCGGCCAGGACCTGGCTCACCCGGAACTGGGTCCAGAGGCGACCGTCGACCTCCTCCATGAACGACGGCGGGAAGGGCCCCACGCCTCCCCGTGCGTTCGAGGCGAGCGGCACCCGGCTCATGACCTCGACCCCGCAGGCGATCACCAGGTCGTAGTGGCCCGCCGCCACCCCCGCCGCGCCGAAGTGGACAGCCTGTTGGGACGAACCGCACTGGCGGTCGACGGTCGTCGCCGGCACGCCCTGGGGCAACCCGGCCGACACCCATCCGTTGCGCGCGATGTTGGTGCTCTGCTCACCCACCTGGCTTACACACCCACCGATGACGTCGTCGACGCGCTCGGGGTCGACGCCGGTCCGCTCGATCAGCGAGGTCAGGGCGAACCCGAGGAGGTCGGCAGGGTGCCAGTTGGCCAGCGCGCCCCCGCGCTTTCCGAACGCCGTGCGCACGACGTCGACGATGACAGGCTCTCTCATGTCGCTGCCTCCTCGGACACCCTCAGGGGCGTCGTCTCGAACCTATACGTGTGACTCCGTGGCATCGGCGACCCCGGAGGCTGCGGCCTCCTCCCGCCGCGCCATGAGCGCCTCGATGGCCTGGCCGGCGCCCGACGGGTCGCCCTCGTAGTCGACACTGCCGTGGTTGAGGACCACAGCCCAGTTGGCCAGCTCCAGCACACGGTGGACCTGCTGCTCGACGACCACGAGCGCAGTGCCGTTGCGATTGATCTCGCGCAAGCCCTCGTACACGGTGTCGACCACCACGGGGGCCAACCCGAGCGACAGCTCGTCGGCCACGAGCACCTTGGACGGCACGACCAGGACCTTGGCCAGAGAGAGCAGGCGCTGCTGCCCGCCCGAGAGGGTGCCGCCGATCTGGCGCCGCCGCTCACCGAGGATCGGGAAGGCGGCGTAGGCGCGCTCCAGGTTGTCCTTGAGCTTGCCGCGGCCTTCACGTTGGCGGAAGGCCAGGGTGAGGTTCTCCTCGACTGTCAGGCTCGAGAACACACCGCGTCCCTCGACGACATGGGCCATGCCGAGGCGGGCGATCTTGTAGGCGGGAAGTGCGGTCACGTCCTGCCCGGAGAAGATGATCTGCCCCGAGGATGCAGTCACCAACCCCGTGACCGTCCGGGCGATCGTCGACTTCCCGGCGCCGTTCGAACCGACCAGGGCCACGATGCCACCGTCGGGCACCCGGAACGAGACGTCGAACAGCGCGCGGTACGGGCCGTAGGCCGCGCTGACGTTCCGGACCGAGAGGACGTCGGCGCGCTGCTCCGAGAACGCGGCGGTCGTGCTCACGCCAGACCCATCTGGCCCAGGTAGGCGTCTCGCACCATCGGATTGGCCATGACCTCGTCGAAGGTCCCCTCGGCGAGCATGGCACCGAGGTCCATCACGACCGTGCGGTCGACCACCTCGGCGACCATCGAGAGGTCGTGCTCGACCAGCAACACGGCGGTGCCGCGCTCGCGCTGGACCGTCCGGAGGACGGCGGCCACCTCGGCCGTCTCGTGCAGGTCCAGGCCGGAGGACGGCTCGTCGGCGAGGAGGATCTTCGGTTCGGCGGCGAGGGCGCGGGCCAGCTCGACCAGGCGGCAGTGGCCGAGGCCGAGCGCATTGACGGACGTGCGGGCCAGCTGCGTGATCCCCACCAGTTCCAGAGTGGCATCGACCCGCTCGATCTCGTCGGTGGTCGGCTTGCTCAGGTTCAAGAGATCCCGCCACAGCCGGCCCTCGCCGCGGCGAGCCCGCTCCGCCACCATGAGGTGGTCGCGCACCGACATGTCGGTGAACACCTCCACCTTCTGATAGGTGCGGCCGATGCCGAGGCGGGCACGCTTGTAGGTGGGGAGTCCGATCAGCGGCGTGCCGTCGAAGACGATGTCACCCGTCTCGGGACGCAATTGGCCACACACACAGTTGAACAGCGTTGTCTTGCCGGCCCCGTTCGGCCCGACGAGGCCCAGGCTCTCGCCGGCGGCGACGTCGAACGTGATGGCGCTGACGGCCTGGATGCCCCCGAACGACTTGCAGACGCCTCGCAGGGACAGCAGCGGGTCAGCCATTGGCGTGCGAGGTCGACATGGCGCGCGAGAGATCCTCGGCGGGGGCAGCGTCCCCGACCGGTTGCCCACGCGAGAAGAACAGTCGCTCGAACCGCGCCGTTCCCTTGCGCTTCTGGAATTCGAGCACACCCTCCGGGTGCTGGGCGTAGGTCAGGGCGCCGAACGCGAACAGCACGACGGTCAAGCTCGACGCGCCGATGCGGGCCGGCAGGATCGTGGTCAGGATCTGCTCGGTGACGAAGAACCCGACCCCGGCCTGAATGGCTCCTTCGACCGTTGTCACGCTGGTCGTCACCACCAGGACGACGAGGACGAGCGAGAAATCGGCGTTCCAGGCGTTGGGATCGACGACTTGCTGCTCCAAGCTGTGCAGCAGCCCGCCGATGCCGGCGATGGCGCCGGAGAGAGCGAACACGAGGATGCGCTGCCGAGTGGGGTTCACGCCGAGACCCGCCGTGGCCGTCTCGCTCCCCCGCATGGCGGCGAGGTTCCGGCCCACCGTCCCCTTGCGCACCAGGAGGACGATCACCACCGCGACCACGAGGGTACCCAGAGCGAGCAGGAACATGGCATGCCCGTTGACGTTGAAGAACTCGCTGGTACCCAGCCACTTGCTCTGGATGCTGACACCCTGGGGACCACCGGTGATGTAGGTCTCGTTGAAGAAGGTCGCGTCGAAGGCCAGGGCAGCAGCCAAGGTCATCAACGCCAGGCCCAGCCCCCGCAGCCGCAGGGAGAGGAGGGCCAGGATCACGGCGACGATCGCCGCCAGCGCGGCGCCGATGAGTCCGCCGACGAACAGGTTGAGACCGAGGTGGTTGGCCAGCTGGGCGGCGGTGAAGGCGCCGACCCCGGCCAAGGTGGCCTGGCACAACGAGAGCTGGCCCGCCATGCCCGTGATGAGCGTGATCGAGAGCAGCACGATCGACAACGTCAAGCCGTTGTTGAAGACGGTTGTCCAAGCCGGGAAGGAGCCCGGTATCCAGGTCAGCATCGACACACAGAAGCCGCCGAAGAGGATCCACCACAGCACCCGGATGATGTGGTCCATCGTGGGAGCCCGCGTCGCCGCCGCCATCGGCGGTGGGGGCGGGTCGATGGTGGCGAGCGGGTCGCGGCTCGCATCCAAGCTGCGCATGCCCGGCAGGATCAGCAGGGCGACGACGATCAGGATGAACGGAAGGGCCGGCACCACCGCCGCGTTGAGGAAGCTGTCGGGTGGGATGTAGCCCTGCAACACGGTGGTGGTCACTCCGATCAGGACGCCGACCAGGGCGGCGATCGGGATCGAGCGGAGCAGGGCCCACACCGCCGCCGCGATGGCGGCGACGGTGATGGTCACGTAGTTCTGGGCTTGGAACGCACCGAAGTTCGGTGCGAACAGGACGCCGGCGAGGCCGGCCATGAAGCTGGACACGATCCACGCCACCGCGACCACGCCGTTGCCGTTGACTCCGTCGAGCTGCACCAGGCGGCGACTCTCCACCGCTGCCCGCATCTGCAGGCCGAGGTTGGTGTACCGCAGCAGGATGGTGAGCAGGACGAGCACCACGACGGTCACCGACACGGTCGAGAGGTAGATGCCGTTGATGGGTGTCCCCCAGAGCGTGAAGTACACGACATTGGGGTTGAAGAACGGAGCGATCGTCGCCGTGGCGTCGAGATTCTGGTTGCCGAAGATGACCGGGAGCAAGGATGGTATGCCGACCAGCAGGGCGAGGCTGCAGACCATCTTGGCGACCGTGTTGGAGTTCGCGATGTGGCGGAACAGCAGCCGGTCGAAGGCCCAGCCGACGAGGGGTCCCATCACGACGACGGACACCAGGAAGGCCTCCCACCCGGACCAGTTCTTGTATTGGGTCAGGTAGGTGAAGACAAAGGCTGAGGCATACGCCTGCGCGCCGAAGGCGAAGTTGAAGACGCCGGTGGCCTGATAGGTCAGGACGAGACAGACGGCGACGAGCGCGTAGGTGCAGCCGAAAGGGACCCCCGGAAGCGCGAATCCGACGAACTGCTCCACTCCTACGCCCGCCTAGCCACGAGCCCTGACCCTGGCCCTCTCCCGCCCGATCAGGCGGGAGCGGGCGTGCCGGGCGGGACGGGGAAGACCGGACCCTTGTTCGGGTTGATCGACTCGAAGCAGTTGAACACGTTCTGTCCCTTGTTGAGGGTCGGCTCGTACTTGTCGCCGACCACCTTGATCACTGCGCCGCAGTACGGCGGCGCGTGGCCCGCGTGGCCCGCGTTCTTCCAGTTGGTCGGGGCCGTGAGTCCGCCGGCCGTGAAGGACGTCAAGGAGTTGTCCGCGTTGATCACGTTGGCCTGGGTCAGGTTGTTCCCCGCCATCTTGACGCCCTGGACGAACAGGGCCGCCGACTCCCACCCCTGTATTGCCACCTCGTTGTAGACGTACGCCGGTGCGTACTTCTTCATCTGCGTCAGGTAGGTCTTCAGACCCGGGTAGGTCGACGTCGGCGCGGTGAACGGCACGTGCGCGACGTAGAAGTACACGCCCTGCATCAGGCTCTGGTTCTGGTCCAACGTGGACTGGTCGTTCCCGTCCAGCCACAGCTGGGTCATCTTCACGCCGTACTGCTTGATCGCCCGGGCCATGTTGATGTTGCCCTGGACGTCCATGCAGCTGACGACGAAGTTCGATCCCGCCTGCTTCATGCGTTGGACGTCCGTGGCCACCGTGGTGCCGGGGTAGCCCACCTTCAGGTCGACGTAGCTGACGTTGTAGCCCGCGGCGGTCAGCGAGTTCTGGGTCGCCTGGCACGAGTCGGCCGATGCCGCGATGCCGTAGGCGATGAGCGCCACCGAAGGCTTGGGTTGGGTCTTGCGAGCCACGAACGCAAACTGCGGGGCGCCGGCCGGGTAGTACTGCACCGAGCCCCCTGCGGCGAACAGGTTGGGCTGCGGGGCCCAGTTGCCCGTCACGTTGTAGCCGTAGGTCGGGATCTTGGACTCCACGAACAGGTTGGGGGTGAAGAAGGCCGTGGCCACGCCCGTCACTGCGAAGACGTGGTCCTGGTTGATGAGGGTGTTGGCCAATTGGTTGAACGTCGTCGGGTTGCCACCGTCGTCCAGGGCGTACTTGTAGTCGATCTTGCGGCCGTTCACGCCGCCCTGGGAGTTGATGTAGGCGTAGTAGGCCTTCTCGCCGTAAATCAACGAGGAGAAGTTCGAGGCCAGCGTGCCCGTCTGGGTCGAGATCGTCCCCACGGTGATGGAGTTGGACGTCACCCCGGGCGCCGAGCTCGCCGCCGCCGCACCGGCGCCGCCGGCCGACATGAACACGATGCCGCCCGCCAGCATCGCCCCCGTGAGCACCGTCGCCCCCAGCGCCCTGAATCCCTGTCTCACTCGCATGCCGTCCCCAATCATCCGTCGTGGTGGTGCATCCCCCCCGGGATGCCGGTCACTGTACTTGTAGGCCCTCATGGCCATTGCTCACCCCTTGTGCTCTTATCACTTCTCCGAACTGCTGTGCGGTCACCGCGTCGTGTCGTGGCTCCTGGAGATCCTCTCCGGTTCAGGTCAGGAACAGGCGCTGGCGGTCGAATTCCCGCAGCGCCCGTACCTCCTGCAGGCCCACCGCCGCGAGCTCTTCCACTTCGCGCGCCACCTCGGGCTCGTAGCCACATGACGACGCGAACGTCCGGACCCGCTCCTCGACCGTGCCGTCGCCCGACGGCACCGCCGCGATACGCAGCACCCCGTCGTGGCGGCGCAGGATCCCCTTGTCCGTGACCACGCTCGTCACCCGCTCTCCGGGCGATGTGACGTAGGCGGCCCGGCGCGGCAGCCGTTCGGGACGGGCCAGGGTCACCACGACACACGCCGTGGCCCGGCTCGCCACGTCGTTGGCGCCACCCGATCCGACCAGGAACCGCCCGCCGGCCAGCTGGGTCGAGTTCAAGCACCCGTCGCGGTCGACCTCCGCGGCGCCGAGGCACCCCACCGTGGTCGTCCCCGGGCCGCCGATCACCATGCCGAGGACGGCGGAGGCGTCGGAGAGGTACGGCGTGGCGGGAAAGACCCGCTGGTTGAAGATGTAGGGGTCCGCCGGCGTGGGCTCGTAGCCCCAGAGGCCGAGCTCCGCGGTCAACACCACCGGGCTCCCGGCGGCCCGGGCCCGGCCCACGGCCACCCAGGCGGCGAGATTGGCCACGCCGGCGCCCGCCAGCACGGCGTCCGCGTCCACCGCGGCCACGACGCGTTCGACCTCCCGCGCCCCCAAGGACGCCGCCTGTTCCCACGGCGTGACCACGTGATCCTCGACGACCGGGTTGGCGTCGGCATCGGCCTTCCACGACATCGGGTCGGAGCGCCCCTCGAGCCAGAGCAGATGCTCGGTACCCACCCGGGAGAGGTAGTCCTCGTGCGTGGCCAGCCCGAGGACCCATTCGTCCGCGTAGTCGTCGAGCTCGTCCCTGGCGGCGGCGTCGGCGACGGCGCTCCAGTGCGCGATGTCCTCGCCGTAGCTGCGAACGGGGATGCCGGGTGCATAACAGCCGCCGGGGTGGGCGCCGTAAGGCGCCTCCACGACCGCCAGGACGCGGTGGGCGGGGACCCGGACCCGGTGCCCGAGCCCCTCGAGGTCGTCCAGGACGCGCTCGACCGTCGCGACCACACCACGCCGGGCGGCCCAGGCACCCCACACACCGTCGAGCAGGGGTTCGGAGAAGACGAGATTGCCGGCCGGATCGGCGGCCGCCGCGTGCACCAGCGCCACGTCGGGCACCAACGGCGCCAGGAGACCGAGGGGACCGAACGGCGAATCGACGACGCGGAAGTCCTCGTTCTCGGCCATGGACGACCCCTGGAGCGAACCGGTCACTGCTGCGGGCAGTCCGCGGGCGGCGGCTTCCAGGCGCTGCGTGAGCGTGAGGATGGACCAGTGCTCCACCTCGACGTGGCCCGACTCGTAGGCCTGGCGGAAGACGGGGTTCGGCGTGTACGTCGGGAAGCTGTTCCCCGAGTAGGCGGTGACCACCTTGCGCACGAGCCCGCCACGGAAGAACAGCGCCCCCAGGGCGCCGAGGCTGGTCATCACCAGCGTGAAGCCCGGGTCGGTGTCCCAGAACTGACGGGCGAGTTCCCGGGCCGAGGCCGTCCAACGGCTGTGCCCCATCATCACGTGGACGGTGTCCCCGGGTTGGACGTGGCGACGCACCGCGTCGGCCAGCGAGGTCACCACCGGGCCGGCCGGTGCGGAGGTGTCCGGCGTCACAGAACCGGCGTCGCGTGGGGCAACGAAACGCGAACTCCCAGGTCCTGCCTCATTTTTTGCCCCAACCTAACCTGACCACCGTGTCAGGTTAGCCATTTCGACCACGTCCGGCACTACGATCCACCGGGCATGGGATCGCCGAGAGTCCGACGTGACCCGGGATCCGCCACCAAGGCACCGGCGCGCTCCTCGGGAGCCAAGAAGGCGGCCACCGCGCGGGGTTCCGCGAGGGCCGCCGGCCCCACGCCGTCCACGACGACGCCGGCCGACGGCTCCGAAGGCCTGGACGGTCCGGCCCTCCCCGACGGCGACGCCGTCGGCGCGCCGGCCAGCAAGCGTGTGCTGCGCAGCCAGGGCCGGCGCACCATGCGCCGGCTCCTCGATGCGGCGATGATCGCCTTCGACCGGCGGGGCTACCACGCCACCCGCGTCAACGACGTGGTGGAGATCGCCAAGACATCGCACGGCACGTTCTATCTGTACTTCTCGAACAAGGAGGATCTGCTGCGGGCCCTGGTGACCGAGGCCGCCACGGAGGCGCAGAAGCTCTACGACGCGCTGAGCACGCTGCCGGCCGAAGGGGACGCCCCGCGGTGGGAGGACGTCCACGCCTGGATCCGGGCCTACTCCGAGCTCTGGACCAAGTACGCGCCGTTGTTCCGGTCCTGGACCGACCTGGCCACTATCGATCCCGAGCTCATCGACGTGATCCGCCACACCTTCACGGTCATGTCGGGGGCGCTCTCCAAGCACATCGGTCCCGACTCCTCGGGCCACATCATCGACCCCGATGCCGCCGGCATGGCGACGTTGGCCATGCTCGACCGCTTCCACTACCTGCGCGAGTTCGTGGGACAGCCGATCGACGACGTGGCCCTCGAGACGATGACCACCATGGTCTACCGGGCGCTCTTCGACCCCAACGCCTGAGGAGGGCGGGGCGCCGCGGCGGGGCGTCGGCTACCGCTGCGGGAACACCCGGTCGAAGATGCCGTCGACACCCGAGCCGTGCAGGGTCAGCCCGCCGTCCACGACGATGTTCTGCCCGGTGACGAACCGGGCCAGGTCCGAGCACAAGAAGACGACGACGTCGGCCACGTCCTCCGGCTCGCCGATCCGCCCTGCCGGCGTCCCTGTCTCGAAGCGTTCCACCTGGTCCGGCATGAACTCGAACCACGGAGCGGTCATAGCCGTGCGGATCATGCCGGGCGACACCGCGTTGACCCTGATGCTGGGGCCGTATTCGAGGGCAGCCGACGCCGTCAGAGCCGCGACGGCCGCCTTGCTGGCGGCATACGGCCCTTCCCCCGCAGCAGGCCGCGTCCCGCTGATCGACGCGGTGCTCACGATGGAGCCGCCACCGCCCGCCAGCAGATGCGGGGCGGCGGCACGGATGCCCGCCCAGACGCCGGTCAGGTTGACGCGGAGGACGCGCTCCCATTCGGACGGATCGAGCTCGTGCAGCCGGTTGAAGGCGGAGGTGCCCGCGTTGTTGTAGATGATGGCCAGGCCGCCGAGCTCGGATGCGGCCGCGTCGACGGCTCGCTTCAGCGCATCGGGATCGCCGACGTCGACGGCGTAGGACACCCCTCCGACCTCGTGTGCGACGGCCTGGGCGGAATCCCCGTCGACGTCGAACACGGCGACCCGGGCACCCTCTTCGGCCATGCGACGGCAGGTGGCCCTCCCGATCCCGGAGCCGCCGCCCGTGACGACCGCCGTCCGGCCCTCAAGCAGACCCATGACCCTCCCCTGACGCGACGTTGCGGTTCACCCAGGGTGGCGCTGTGAAGACCAGCGGCTCATCGAGCTCCCGGATCAACAGCTCCTGGGCCATGCTCAGGTGCAGCGAGCCGTCCTCGCCGTGCATCGTGGCGCGGACAGTGGCGCGGCCACCTGCATTCACGAGGGCATGCAGGTCGAAGATGCTCCAGGCGTCCGCCCGCCAGGGACGGTGGAACCAGACGGCATGATCGAGGCTGGCGTCGGTGTGTGTGCCCCACGTGCCCAGGCTCAACGGCCTGAAGGCGGCGCCCGTCATGTCGGAGAAGTAGGCCAGCAGGCAGGCGTGCAACCCGGGGTCGTCGGGCAGGGATTCGCGGGTGCGGAACCAGCACCGCCGCGTGGACAGGTAGGTGCCGTCCTGCCGCTGCTCGGTGGCGCCGAGCTCCCGGATGTCGAAGGGAAACGGTGCCTCGAACCCCGCGATCTCACCCGGCGGCGGGATCCCGGGACCGATCGGCAACTGGTAGTCGGCGCCGTCCTCGGGCAGGTGGAACGAACACGTCATGCGGAACGTGTCCTTGCCGTCCACGCTGCTCACGACGTCTCGGAGGCTGAACGACCGGCCGTCGCGCACGGCCTCCACGACGTGCGTGGTGCGGGCCCCCGGGACCGTCGGCCGCAGGAAGTAGCCGTGCAGGGAATGTACGTCGAATCCGGCCGGCGCGGTCTGAAGAGCGGCGCTGAGTGCCTGCGCCACCACCATCCCCCCGAAGGTACGGCCACCGACCCACCAATTGGGACTGGTCGTCGTGAAGGTCGGGCGCCCCTGGACGTCGGGCTCGGCTCCTTCAGCCGTGATCGCATGGACGAGGTCGGCCACGGTCGCCGACACGACCTCCGCCTCTTCGGCGTCGTCAAGCTCCACGGACGGCACCCCTCTCGGTCATTCCGGTCACGAAAGATCAACCTCGACCGCCGAGCCCTGGGCGACCAGGTCCACCATTCGGTTGTCCTCGGCGTAGCGGAGGCCCTGCACGTTGAAGAGGTGCACCTCGGGTGCATCGACGGGGAAGGGGCCCCAGTGCCAGGTGCCGCGGTGCAGCACGAGCGGCTCCAGGGGTCCGATGCGGAAGGCGCGGATCGACGCGACGTCGGCTCCTTCGCCGAATTCCACCCCAGCGGGCGCAACGGCGATCACCGCCGCCACGTCGAGGGACATCAGGGACTGGGTGTGGGTGTCGTGGCGGAAGAGCATCTCGCAGCGCAGACCATGGTCGGTCTCGGGGACCTCGGCCCGGGCGTGGCCGATGAGGTTCACATGGGCGTCCGCCCATTCGAAGGACATCCGGTGGTCGCCGTCCCTGGGGTCGGTGTCCGCCACGGGGAGCCAGCCGAAAGGCGACCACGCAGCTTCCGTGAGCCGCTCCGGAACGATGATCGGCTCTTTCCCTGGTGACCCGTTTGTGGACATCGCTCACTCTCACCTCGTCGACGGGTCACACGGCGGTGCGCCCCGGTGCCCCGCGGCCTAACCTGACAGCGGAGTCAGTCTAGGAAAACTTGGGAGGCCCTCAGCATGGATGTCCGCAGCATTGAGGCGAAGGCGCCGGTGGTCGAGCACAACGGCACCGTCCCGGTCTGGTGGATGATCGAATCCCGTGAGTTCAAGGACATCACCGACGGGGGGTACCTCGAGCTCGTCAACGAGTTCGAGGTTCCGGGCGGAGGCCTGGTCGACCCGCACTCGCACCCGACCCACGAGTTCTATTACGTGATGTCGGGGAAGGGGATCATGACGATCGACGGAGAGGACCGCCCGATCTCGCAGGGTGACCTCGTGTACATCCCGCCCGACAAGGTGCACTCGCTGCGCCCCATCAGCGACCACGCCCCCATCCACTGTTTCTGCTTCGCCATCGGCGTGAAGGGTGCCGGCGTCATCAACTACACGACGCACTAGGTGTCACGCGTCCTCGTCACGCGCCCATTGACTGAGGGCGGCACCGATCCACTCCTCCAAGCGGGCATCGAGATCGTGGAACCCGACGTCAGCGCACCGCTTGCGCCAGGAGATCTGGCCAGGCTGGCCCCGGACTTCGACGGCATGGTGTGCCACCTCACAGACCGGGTCGACGCAGCCGTCCTCGAATCGGGACGGGCCGGGCGACTGCGTGTGGTGGCGAACGCCGCGGTCGGGTACGACAACATCGACGTCGCAACGGCCACCAAGGTGGGCGTCACGGTGTGCAACACACCCGGGGTCCTCGATGACACGACTGCGGACCTCACGTTCCTCCTCATCCTCGCAGCGACGCGCCTGGCTTCAGACGCCGAGCGGGATCTGCGAGAAGGCCGGTGGGGCGGTTGGGGATTCGGCACGCATCTGGCCCGGGACGTGCACGGTGCGACACTCGGACTGGTGGGCTTCGGTCGCATCGCACGGGCGGTGGCGCAGAGGGCGTCCGGATTCGACATGGAGGTCATCCACACGGCCCGCCACGAGACCGGGCTCAGTGGATTCGTGCCGGCACTGCACGAGTTGTTGAGGCGCTCCGACATCGTGAGCCTGCACGTGCCCTTGAACGAGTCGACCCGCCATCTCATCGGGGCGGCCGAGCTGGCTGTCATGAAGCCCACTGCGATTCTCATCAACACGGCCCGTGGGCCGGTGGTCGACGAGAATGCGCTGGTCGACGCCCTCGAGGCGGGCACGCTCTTCGCCGCGGGTCTCGACGTGTTCGACGGCGAGCCGGCTCTCAACCCGCGCCTGTTGACGGCTCCCCGCGCCACGCTGCTCCCCCACATCGGGAGCGCGACCATTGCCACGAGGACTCGCATGGCTCGGCTCGCCTGCCAGGGAGTCTGTGACGTTCTGGCCGGGCGGACACCGCCCAACGCGGTGCTCCCCGCACCGCAGCCCTCGTAGCGGCGACCGTTCCCCCGGGAGTTGCATCACCCTGGTGACTTCCCCGAGGTCGAGGGATACGATCGAATAGCCGTTTGACGACTCTGCCCTGAGTGGAGGAGGTGGCCGTGCGCACGGTCCGAGGACTCACCCTCGTGGCGCTGACGACGGTGCTGACCCTCGCCCTCGTCGGCATCCTCGGCGCCCGGGCGCTCTCACCGCCCGCAGGGGCGACCACACCTCACTGGCAGACGACCGCCAGTTACCAGCCGTTGACGAACGTGCGGGCCGTGTCGTGCGCACCGAGCATCTCGCCGAGCTCAGCGACCTGCGTGGCTGTCGGCGACGACGGAGGCAAGGTCGCCTCCATCATCGTGACCAACAACGGCGGCACCACGTGGAGCACCTCGACTCCGCCCGTGGGAGTCAGCACCCTCGCCACGGTCTCGTGTCCCTCCGCTTCGGTCTGCTACGCGGGAGGCGGCTCGGGGATCATGAAGTCCTCGGACGGAGGAACCAGTTGGAGCCTGCAGGACTCGACGTTCCCGGCTGAGTCGATCTCATGCTTCACGATCGACGAGTGCACGGCAGTCGGGGGATCGGGAATCGCAGAGACAACAGATGGTTCTACCTGGAACCCTCCAGACGGCTCCCCCTGGACTGCAACTCTCTTGCGAGTGTCTCATGTTCAAATGCGATTACTGTGCGTCGCAGTAGGTGTTGTCAATCTCAAATCCTTCCATCGTCGGCACTCAAGATGGAACCACTTGGACTGATGCTTGACTCAACCGTCTGTCTGACCCGTGATCTGTCCGTTTATTGCTGCAATCTCATCAACATTGCGTAGCTGTCGGGAATAGCCAGGGGGTGGGGCGCTACATCCCTAGAGACCGTGACCTGACTCAGTGGATCGCCCCTTCCTCGATACCCCGCTGGCGCACAACTCGAACTCTATTGCGTGCCCCAACGAAACGACCTGCATCGCCGTAGGGACGAACCTCAACTCGACGCCGTACGTCATCTACACATCCAACAGCGGCTCCACTTGGACCCCTCAGAGCCCTCCCCCAAACGCCGTCGATCTGACGGGCATTTCGTGCTCGACCGCGCTTGCCTGCGTTGCTGTCGGGAGCACCGGCAACAACGGGGCGGGATCGACGATCATGGGGACCACGACTGGTGGGTTGTCATGGACAGCTCAGAGCCCCCCCGCCGGTACCAGCGTGATCAACTCGGTCTCATGTCCCAGCACTGCGGAATGCTTCGCGGCTGGGCTCGATTCGGTATTCAACTCGAGGAACGCCGGATACGCATGGACCGCCCAGTCGATCCCCGCCGACGTGAGTGGCCTCAACGGGATCTCTTGTGCGTCGACCTCGGTCTGCACGGCGGTGGGGTTCGGGATCTTCGGCACTCCCGTCCTGATCGGAACCACCGATGGCGGCACAACGTGGACGCCGGAGACCGTGCCGCCTGGAACAGGAACCCTCACCGCGATCTCATGTGCCAGCACGAGTGTCTGTCAGGCGGTGAGCGATTTCAATGCCGGCCCCGGCTCGCCGAGCATCATCGTGACGACCGACGGGGGAACTGCGTGGACGCGGGAGAGTTTTCCAGCCACAGTGTCCAACTTCACCGCCATTTCCTGCGTGGACACACTCCACTGCGTCGCCGTGGGCTCGTCGTCCGGAGGCCCAACGGCTGCAGTTCTCAGCACCACGAATGGCGGCAGTTCCTGGACATCGCCATCCGTCTTCCCCAGTGTCGGCAGCCTCAGCGGCGTCTCGTGCTCGAGTGCCTTGACGTGCGTTGCCGTGGGCTCACGGGTCATCTCCACCTCAGACGGCGGGGTGCAATGGGTGGATAGGGGAAGTCCCGACGGCGCCCCCGCCCTCTCCTCAATCAGCTGCATCAGCGCGACCGACTGCACAGCCGTCGGTGCGGGAAACATCCTGGACACTGTCGACGGTGCCTCGAGCTGGACGAGCCAAGCCGTTCCCGCCGGGATCGGCTCCCTCGTCGGTGTTGCGTGCGCCGGCACCGCCAACTGCGAGGCGGTCGGTGCCGGCGCCAACTTCGGGGGCACCATGGTGACCCTCTCAGCACCACCGACGGTGACGACGAGCAACCTGGCCAGCGGCACCATCGGGGTGGCCTACGCAGGCTCACTCGACGCCATCGGGGGCTTGGCGCCCTACTCGTGGGCTGTCACCGGCGGCGTGCTTCCTCCCGGCCTGCGGCTGGCACCCAACGGAATCATCAGCGGAACTCCGACCATTTCCGGTGAGTACTCCGTCACCGTCACGGTCACCGATGCCAACCTCCTTACCGGCGATGCCGTCCTCGTCATCGCCGTCGAACCCATCGCGACACCTGGGTACTGGGAGGTCGCGAGCGATGGCGGCATCTTCAGCTACGGAGGTGCCCAGTTCTACGGCTCCACCGGCAGCCTCCATCTGAATGCACCCATCGTCGGCATGGCGGCAACGCCGGACGACGCCGGGTACTGGCTGCTGGCATCCGACGGCGGTATCTTCGCCTTCGGCGACGCCATCTTCTATGGATCGACGGGCGGCATGCATCTCAACGCGCCGATCGTGGCCATGGCCCCCACCCCCGATGGTGCCGGCTATTGGCTGGTGGCGTCCGATGGTGGGATCTTCGCCTACGGCGATGCCAACTTCTACGGCTCCACCGGTTCCCTCACTCTCGCCAAGCCCATCGTGGGCATGGCGTCATCGGTCGATGGACTCGGCTACTGGCTCGTGGCGTCCGACGGTGGGATCTTCGCCTACGGCGATGCCAACTTCTACGGCTCCACCGGTGGCGTGCCGCTCGAAGAGCCGATCGTTGCGATGACCCCGGCCCCCGATGGTGGCGGCTACTGGCTCGTGGCGTCCGACGGTGGCATCTTCAACTTCGGCGACGTCAGCTACTTCGGGTCGACCGGCGGCATGCCCTTACGGGCACCGGTCGTCGGCATGGATCGCACCGCCGACGGTCAGGGCTACTGGATGGTCGGGCGAGACGGCGGGATCTTCGACTACGGCGATGCCGGGTTCTTTGGATCTGCGGGTGGATTGCAGCTGAACCGACCCGTGGTCGGAATGGCGGCGATTCAGTCGCTGGCCGCTGGTCCGGCGCCGGCTGTCGAACACAGCGTGCCCTCTGTTCTCCCGCAGCTCGTCCAACAACCCACGGATCAAACCGTGGTGCCTGGTGGCACGGCCACATTCTTCGTCCGGGTCACGGGTGATCCGACGCCGGACGTGCAATGGCAGGTGTCGACCGACGAGGGCGTCTCGTTCAGCGGCCTCCCCGGGGCGGTGTCACAAACGTTGACCGTGAGGCCGGTGACCCCGGGTGAGCAGTGGAACCGCTACCGCGCTGTCGTCGAGAACGCCGCCGGCTCGGTCACGTCCTCCTCCGCCGCGCTCATCGTCGGTACGACAACCCCGCGGTTCAGCCCTCCAACGCGCTGACCGGCGTCCGCCAGGCTCCTCACGGCGCCGTGGGCGCCCCGTGCGGAAAGGGGTCGTCGGCAACCCCTTGGCCCTGGTCCGCGAGCCAGCCACACCATTCGTCCACCCCCTCGCCACTGCGGGCGCTGGCCATGATCACCCGGGCCGTCGGGTTGACCCCGGAGAGATTGGCAAGGAACTCGTCGAGGTCGAAATCGAGGTGTGGCAGCAGGTCGATCTTGTTCACCACGACCACATCGGCGGCCCGGAACATCACGGGGTACTTCAACGGCTTCTCCTCACCCTCGGTGACCGAGAAAACCATCGCCCGGGCGTCCTCCCCCACCCGGAACTCGGCCGGACACACCAGATTGCCGACGTTCTCGATGATCAGGAGGTCCAGTTCGGGCAACGGCAGGCGCTCGAGGCCGGACCGGACCATCACCGCATCGAGATGGCACTCGCCGCCGAACCCGGCACTCGTGTTGACGACGGAGATGGCAGCGGCGCCCGCACCGTGGAGACGGTCCGCGTCCAGGCTCGTCGCAATGTCTCCTTCGAGCACCCCGATGCGCACCGAACCGCCGAGCATCTCCAGGGTCTTGCGCAGGAGCGTCGTCTTCCCCGCACCCGGAGACGACATCAGGTTCACCGCACGGACGCCGGCTGCGGCGAGCTGAAGTCCGTTGTCGTCAGCGACCCGGTCGTTCTCCGACAGCAGGTTCTCCAGGATCGTGACGCGCGTCTGACCCGTCTCGATGTACCCCGAATGATCCCCGACGTCGCGATCGTGCTCGTGATGCTCGCGATCGTGCTCGTGGGAGTGATTCGTGCCGTCGGCGTGGACATGGAACCGACCCACGGTTAGGCATCCACCAGATCAATCGACACCACGAGGAGCTCCTCGCCGCTCAGCAACTTGACGTCGAACCCCCCGCAGGCCCCGCAGGTGAGGATCGGCATGTCGAGGGTCGTGCGTGCTGCACACGCGAGGCACTCGACGACGGCGGGCACCTGCTCAATGACGAGCTCGGCATCCTTGAGGTCCGTGCCGCTCGAGACGACCTCCCAGCTGAACTGCAGGGCATCGGGCACGACCTGGCGCAGATGTCCGATCCGGACCTTGACCTGGGCTACCGGGCGGCCCTCCGCGTGCTTCTCCGCTGTGCTCGCAATGGCGTTGCAGATGGAGAGTTCATGCATCGCTTGCACCTCGCCTGGAGCATACCGACAGGAGCAGGACGAGGGTCGGGGTCAGGCCGACACGACCTCTTCCATCGAATCCCGGGCCAGAGCGGAGCTCCATTTCTCCTCGACCCGGGCCAGGCGCCAGTACAAGAGGGCGACCACCCACGTGGCGACGAACAGGCCGACGATCACGAAGCCGGCTGCGTTGAGGTTGAAGCCGCGCACGAAGTCCCAGAAGGGTGACCTCAGATTGGCCTGTTGTCCGATGAGCCCGAGGATCTCGATGGTGCCGACGAAGAAGGCAACCGCAACGGACAGGCCGGTGATGGTGAGGTTGTAGAAGACCTTGCGTACCGGGTTGGCGAAGGCCCAGTCGTAGGCGAAATTCATGAAATAGCCGTCCAGCGTGTCGAACGTGCACATACCGGCGGCAAAGAGCAACGGGAGCGAAACGATGGCGTACACAGGAAGTCCGCCGACGACGGCCGATCCGGCGATGACAAGGAGTGCGACCTCTGTTGCGGTGTCGAATCCCAGCCCGAAGAGGAAACCGACGGGGTACAGCTTCCAGGAGCTGTCGATTCGCCGCGCGTAGCCACCGAGCAGCCGATTCATCACCCCGCGCTTGTCGAGCTGGCGCTCGAGCTCGACGGGGTCGTATCGCCCCGACCTCATCTGGCGGTACAACCGGGTGATCGACAGGAGCACACACAGGTTCACCAGAGCGATCAGGTACAAGAACGTGCCGGAGATCGAGGTTCCGACGACGTTCGTCACCGAATGGAGACCCGACGTCTGCTGGTTCACTTGGATGTTGAGGGCTCGGATGCCGAAGCTGAGCGCAAGGGCCAGCAGAAACACGACGCTCGAGTGGCCGAGCGAGAAGAAGAAGCCGGCGCCGAGCGGCCGTTGCCCCTCACTGACCAACTTGCGGGTGGTGTTGTCGATGGCGGCGATGTGATCGGCATCGAAGGCGTGGCGCATGCCCAGCGTGTAGGCCAGCACCCCGGTACCGAGCCCGAACAGCTTGGTCTGTGAGACATGGAAGTGATGGCCGACCGCTCGGGACAGCAGCGTCCAACCGACGACGTTGAGAAGGACGATGACAGCCGCCATGCCGGCGACCTGGGCCCACTCCCGACGCGTCAGGCCCGACGTCGCGGTGTCTGCACAGCCCGGCGCCATTGCCATCAGCCCGCACCTCCCGCGGCGGTCGTCTCGAGGCACTGTACGGTTATTGCGATTACTTCGCAATAGTCCGCGTCGCCACTGAAGCTGAACCCATCCCGGTACGATCGCGACGTGACCCGCTCCCCGACCGAACCGGCGGGACCCGCCGAGGCGATCACACTCGAGGACGCCCTCGAGCTCGTGCGGCGGCACGGCGGCCGGGTGACCTCCTCGCGACGCCTCCTCCTCCGTGCGCTCTTCGCTTCCAAGGGGCACCGGACGGCCGAGGAGCTCAGCGAAGAGGTCCAGGCCGAGGCTCCCGACATCCACATCTCCACCATCTACCGCAACCTCGACGAGCTCGAGCGGCTGGGTATCGTCGTCCATTCCCATTTCGGGCACGGACCGGCGACCTACCACCTGGCGACCGCCGTGCACGGGCACTTCGTGTGCGAGGAGTGCGGCAGGCTGATCGAGGTGCCCGACACCTTCTTCGACGTCCTGGCCGGAGAAGCTCGGACCCAATTCGGGTTCACAATCGACCCGCACCACTTCGCCATGCTCGGACGCTGCGCCAAGTGCGTGTGACACATCCGCTGAGGGTCTCTGGAGGAAGGCGGGTCGGCACCCCGGGATGCAGGCCGCGGCGCGGCGCGCAACGGAAAGGCGGTGGCTGAGAGCACCATGGGGGCCTTGGGCGACACGGACGACATGGCTTCGGGGATCATTGATTCCGGTGCGGGACCCGATGTGCTCCTCCGGACGGTGATCGAACTGACCGACGATGCCGTGATGACCTGCGACCTCACAGCCACCGTCACGTACTTCAGCGACAACGGCGAGCGACTCTTCGGGCGAGCGCCTCGGGACGTCGTCGGGGGACCTTTCGGTGTCCTGTTCCCCAATCATCTGGGCGAGGAGATGCAAGCGGTGTTGGCGACCGTCGCCGCCGGCGAGCGGATCCGGCACTTCGAAACCGAGATCGTGCGTGCCGACGGTCTCCCCATGCCGGTTTCGCTCTCCTTGGCGCCGCTGACCTCCTCCGAGGACACGATCATCGGATTGGTGGTCGTCGCACGCGATGTCACCGAGCAACACCTCGCGCAGGCGACCTTGGCCGAGATCGATACCCGGTTGGAGGAGGGCGAGGCGCTGTCCCACGTCGGCAGCTGGCTCTGGGATCTCAGGACCGGCGCGGTGCAGTGGAGCGCCGAGTTCCACCGGATCCACGGCATCGATCCGTTGGACTTCGCCGGGACGTTCGACTCCTACATGGACGTGATCTGCCGCCACGACCGTGACCGTGTGTGCGCTGCCATGACGGACTCCGTGCTCACGTCACGCCCGCTCGATCTGGAGTACCGGGTCGTCGATCGCGATGAGAAGCTCCGCGTCGTCCGCATGCACGCCAATCCCACGGTGGGCTCCGACGGGAAGGCGGTCGGGCTTCGTGGCGTCGGTCAAGACGTGACCGACCAGATCGGAGATCTCGAGGAGCTCATCCCACCGGACTGAGGGAAACCGACCTTCCCGCCGAACGCTCCGACCCTCAAGGCTCGACGCGCCGGGCCTCCGCATGCAGACGCACCCGGACGTCCGGAAAGATGCGGAGCATGAGCATCGTCGGTGAGGGGACCGCGAAGTCCCGGATGTCGAAGGCCTGCTCGCCGCTGATGACCAGCCGGTCGGACGACATTGCCTCGACACAGACGGTGCCTTCCGCCGGCCGCGTGATCCCGTGGAACGTCAGTTCGCCGCGGAGCCTGTAGCGCGGGCCAGGGGCACTCGGCGCGCACTCTCGGAGCTCGACCGTCGCGGTCGGATGGCGACGCGCGTCGATCCGGCGTTGCAGTTCTGCGTCGTAGAGCTTGTTCCCCGAGCTCAGGCCCGACACGTCGATCGAGAGCCACCCCGAGGGCGGGATGCCGGTGTTGACGGCGCCGTCGACGATGGCCGCCTGCAGCGAGCCCGTGACGCCGATGGTGGCGAAGCAGATCGGCCCGACAGTCGAACGAGCGTCGATGAGCACGGCCGACCGCTTGGGGTCGAGCGCGAATCGTTCGACCGGATGCGCCTCGAGATCGGCCTCCACCTCCACGCGTGATCTCTTGCTCGACCCAGATTCGTATGTGGGGGGCTCTCCGGAGTCCACCTCTCGCACGATCTCCTCCGGATCGCCGTCCAGGGGCAAGAGGCGCCGGCGCCACATGGTTGTCGTCGATACCGACGACCAGGCCATGTCCAGGTCGGAGTCCCAACCACCTTCGACCTCGGACAACACGGCATCGACCGTCCCGGTGGCCTGGTACCGGCGGATGACCTCACCCAGGTGGGCATGCTCTTCCCGGATCACCCCCATCCACACGCGCAGCACCCGCTGACCCAACACCGTCACCGAATACACCCGCCGTGCCTGCCCGGCGTGGCGATGTTCCGTCTCGATCTGCACCAGTTCGTCCCGCTCGAGCTGGGCCAGGGCTCGGTAGACCGCCGGGCGGTCGACTCGCCCGAAACGAAGGTCCTGCAACCGGGGTACGAGGCCGTAGCCGTAGCTGGGCTCCTCGGAGAGCAAGAGGAGTATGGCCGGCAACATGAACCGCCGTGGAGGCGCCAGCTCGAACCGGGCCACACCCTCCGTTGCCGGCGCCGCCGGATCCCACTGTCCCATGGCCATGGCATCAGTGATCCTCATCCTGGTGGCACTGCGTGTCAACCGACCCGCGACGTGATTCTTGGCACAGGATGGTGCAAAAGACACCCATTTACACCGGTCGGCGTCGGGCTGAGACTGCATCCAGCCGCAACTTCGCGCGGCCACGAACGGGGAGGGCACCTTGACGGCGACTGACACCGCGACCGACGAGGCAGTAGTCCACGTCCTATGGATCAACGCTGGGCTCAGCTGCGACGGTGACTCCGTCGCACTGACGGCGGCGACCCAGCCGAGCATCGAGGAGATCGCCTTGGGCGCCCTGCCGGGACTGCCCAAGATCGCGGTCCACTGGCCTCTGATCGACTTCGAGTGCGGTCCCGTTGGGGGGGCTGACGACTTCATCGAGTGGTTCTTCAAGGCGGACCGCGGGGAGCTCGATCCGTTCGTCCTCGTGGTCGAGGGGTCGATCCCCAACGAGGCCATCAAGAAGGAGGGCTACTGGTGCGGCTTCGGGAACAATCCCGACACCGACCAGCCCATGACGACGAGCGAGTGGCTCGACCGGCTCGCCCCGAAGGCACTCGTCGTGCTCGCCGCCGGGACCTGCGCCTGCTACGGCGGCATCCACGCCATGGCCGGCAACCCCACCGGGGCCATGGGGGTGCCCGACTACTTGGGCTGGGGCTGGACCTCCAAGGCCGGCATCCCCATCGTGTGCGTGCCTGGATGCCCGACCCACCCCGACAACCTGTCGGAGACGATCCTGTACCTGCTGTACCAGGCGACCGGCCAGGCGCCGATGATCCCGCTCGACGATGCGCTACGGCCGCAGTGGCTGTTCGGAAACACCGTGCACGAGGGTTGTGATCGGGCGGGCTACTACGAGCAGGGTGAGTTCGCGACCGAGTACGGGTCGCCCAAGTGCATCGTGAAGCTCGGCTGTTGGGGACCGGTGGTCAAGTGCAACGTGCCCAAGCGGGGCTGGATCAACGGTGTCGGGGGCTGTCCCAACGTCGGGGGCATCTGCATCGGGTGCACGATGCCCGGCTTCCCGGACAAGTTCATGCCGTTCATGGACGAGCCACCCGGCTCCAAGGTGTCGACCTTGGCCAGCGGCCTCTACGGCAATGCGATTCGCGGACTCCGCAGGATCACCCTTCACACGCTCGATGACGAGCCGAAATGGCGGACACCGGCGAGTGACTTGACGACCGGCTACAAGAAGAACTGGAGGTAGGTGATGGCGACCAAGAAGTTCACCCAGGACAAGGACGGCCTGGTCGAGATGGCGTGGGACCCCATCACGCGCATCGTGGGGAGCCTTGGCATCTACACGAAGATCGACTTCGGCAAGGGGAAGGTGGCGGAGTGCCACAGCACGTCCTCCATCTTCCGTGGCTACAGCATTTTCATGAAGGGTAAGGACCCGCGTGATGCCCACTTCATCACGAGTCGGATCTGCGGCATTTGCGGGGACAACCACGCCACGTGTTCGTGCTACACCCAGAACATGGCCTACGGCGTCCACCCACCTGCCCTGGGCGAGCAGATTGTGAACCTGGGTGAGGCCGCCGAATACATGTTCGACCACAACATCTTCCAGGAGAACCTTGTCGGCGTGGACTTCTGCGAGAAGATGGTGGCCGAGACCAACCCGGGCGTGCTGGAGCAGGCCAACCGGACCGAGGCGCCCCACGCCGCAGAACACGGATACAAGACGATCGGTGACATCATGCGGTCGCTCAACCCGTTCTCGGGTGAATTCTACCGCGAAGCCCTCGTCGTGAGCCGCTACACGCGCGAGATGTTCTGCCTCATGGAGGGACGGCACGTGCACCCCTCCACCCTGTACCCGGGTGGAGTCGGCACGACGGCGACCATTCAGCTCTTCACCGACTACTACGCGCGCCTCATGCGCTATGTGGAGTTCATGAAGAAGGTCGTCCCGATGCACGATGACCTCTTCGACTTCTTCTACGAGGCCATTCCCGGTTACGAAGAGGTGGGCCGGCGGCGCATTCTTCTCAATTGCTGGGGTGCATTCCAGGACCCGGAGGTCTGCAACTTCAAGTACGAGGACATGACCAGGTGGGGCCGCGCCATGGGCGTGACTCCGGGCGTCGTGGTGGACGGCAAGCTGGTCACGAACGACCTGGTCGAAATCAACCTGGGCATCCGGATCCTGCTCGGCCACTCCTTCTATGACGACTGGGAGGACCAGGAGATGTTCGTCACGCGGGATCCCCTGGGCAATCCGGTCGACCGGCGGCACCCCTGGAACCAGCACACCAACCCCCAGCCGCAGAAGCGCGACTTCGACGGCAACTACAGCTGGGTGATGGCGCCCAGGTGGTTCGACGGGAAGGACCACCTGGCACTGGACACCGGCGGCGGGCCCCTCGCCCGGCTGTGGTCCACCGCACTGTCCGGCCTGGTCGACACGGAACACCTCAAGGCCACTGGCACTTCCGTCCAGATCCACCTGCCCAAGACGGCGCTGAAGGGCCCCGTCGACCTGGAGTGGAAGATCCCCCAGTGGTCCAACACGATCGAGCGGGACCGGGCCCGGTCCTACTTCCAGGCCTACGCGGCGGCGGCGGCGCTCGATTTCATCGAGCTGGCGCTCAAGGACGTCCGAGCGGGCAAGACGAAGACGTGGGAATCTTTCGAGGTGCCGGACGAGGGGATTGGCTGCGGGTTCACCGAGGCGGTGCGGGGAGTGCTCTCCCACCACATGGTGATCAAGGGCGGCAAGATCGCCAACTACCACCCGTACCCACCGACGCCGTGGAACGCCAACCCCCGCGACAGCTACGGGACCCCCGGACCCTACGAAGACGCCGTGATCGACACGCCCATCTTCGAGGAGAACCCCCCCGAGAAATTCAAGGGCATCGACATCATGAGATCGGTGCGCAGTTTCGACCCGTGTCTGCCCTGCGGTGTGCACATGTATCTGGGCAAGGGCAAGGTGCTGCGGAAGATGCACTCCCCCACCCAGGTGGTCGGTGCCGACGACCTGAGCTGCTGAGACCCGGGGAGAGATGCCTGAACCACAGAACCTCCGGGCGACCGGCGATCGGATCGAGCAGGCACTCACGGCGTTGCACGCACACGGGGATCCCCGGACCATCGATCTCGCCGAGGAGTTGCTCCGTCTGGTCGGCGAGCTGTACGGGGCGGGATATGCCCGTGTCATGGAGTTGGCCCGGGAGCACGACCCCCGGCTGATGGACGCGCTCGTCGAGGACGAGCTCGTCGCGAGCCTTCTCCTCGTTCAGGGCCTTCACCCGGAATCGGTCGACAACCGGGTGGAGGCCGCTCTGGTCTCGGTCCGACCCTTGCTGGCCCAGCACGGGGGAGATGTCGAGCTCCTCGGCATCGACGACGAGCTCGGCGCGGTCAAGTTGCGCCTGCTGGGCAGCTGTGACGGTTGCCCGTCCTCCGCGAGCACCCTGCAGGGTGCGGTCGAGGCCGCCATCCTCGAGGCGGCTCCCGAGATCGTTCGCATCGTGGTTGCTGCGCCAACTCCCCCAATGACCAGCATCCCGGTCTCGCTGGTGGCCAAGCCGACGTACGACGACTGTCCGGCGGAGGTGGTGCGAGCGTGAACGACCCCTTGGCGGTGCTGCAGCGCATACGCGAAACCCGTCCCCGCGACGTGCCCCGGGCCGGCGAGGCGTGTGAGCTGTGCATGCAACCGATCCCGGAACGACACGGCCACCTGGTCGACCTCGAGGCGCGGAACCTCCTGTGTGCCTGCCGGGGATGCCACCTCCTCTTCTCGTCCCAGGGTGCCGGTGGCGGGCACTTCCGCAGCGTCCCCGATCGCTACCTCTCGTTCCCGGACTTCCGGCTGTCCCCAGCCCAGTGGGACAGCCTCCAGATCCCCGTCAGCGTGGCCTTCTTCTTCTTGAATTCGACCCTGGGCCGGATCGCCGCCTTCTATCCCGGGCCGGCAGGTGCCACCGAGTCCGAATTGCCGCTCGACACGTGGGCCGACGTCGTCGACGCCAACCCCCGGCTGGCAACGATGCAGCCAGACGTCGAGGCCTTCCTCGTCCGGTCCAAGAAGGGTCAGGGAGGAGCCGACTGTTACCTCGTTCCCATCGATGCCTGCTACGAGCTGGTCGGCCATCTCCGCCTGCTCTGGCGGGGCTTCGACGGCGGAACGGAGGCCAACGCCAAACTCGATGCGTTCTTCGACGACGTGGAGCGCAGGGCGACATGACCAGCCTGGCGTTCAAGGTGATCGGGGCCGAAGCAGAGCCTCACGCTGCCGTGCCGACCATCATGTTCCGACTCCACGTCGAAGAGGCCGCGCACCTCCGCGTCCATGCGATCGCCTTGCGCAGCCAGATCCGGATCGAACCGCAGCGGCGGCGCTACTCGGTCGAGGAGGAGGAGCGACTGTACGAGCTCTTCGGAGAGACACCCCAATGGGGAGATTCCCTCCGTCCGTTCCTGTGGACGCACGTCGCGACCACCGTCGGTGGCTTCGACGGCACCGCCGAATTCGATATGCCGGTGGAATGTACCTACGACTTCGAAGTTGCAGGCTCCAAGTACCTACACTCGCTCGCCGGCGGCGACATCCCGCTGCTCTTCTTGTTCTCGGGCACCGCCTTCACGCGTGGTGAATCGGGATTCTCGGCCGAGCCTCTCTCGTGGTCGTCGGAGGCCTCCTACAAACTGCCGGTCTCGGTGTGGCGCTCCGTGATGGACCTCTACTTCCCTGGCAGCGGTTACGTCCGCGTCCGCCGCGACACGTTGGACCAGTTGCAACGGTACAAGGCCGTGCGCGGGCTTCCGACATGGGATCAGGCCTTCGAACAGCTGCTCAAGGAAGCCGCGGGCGGAGCGCCATGAGCACCGGCGCCACCGATCGCTTTGCGTCGGCCCGGACCGTCGCCGACGCCGTGCTTTACGAGGGCTACGTGCTCTACCCCTATCGGGCTTCGTCGAGGAAGAATCAACTGCGCTTTCAGTGGGGCGTGCTGACCCCCCGGGCGTTCTGTGAGGCGAGCGGCTCGGAACGGTGGTCCACGCGGACAGAGTGCTTGCTCGACCCCGGGAGAGAGCCCGTGCTCTCGGCCCGGATCCGCTGCCTGCAGGTCCAGCACCGGAGCGTCGAGGCGTCGACCGCACCGGACGGCGCCGGGACGGCGGCGGCTCCGGTGTTCGAACCGGTGGACTCACTCGAGGTGAACGGCACGGTGCACGCCGAATGGGACGAGGCCGTCGACCAGGTGGTGGACCTTCCACCCCTTGCGCTTCCGCTCTCCTGGGACGTTGAGCGCACATCGGACTTCACCTTCCCCGCCGGCATCGAGCACGAGTTGCTCCGATCACCCGATGGCACGGTGGCCGGCCGCTTCGTCCGGCGGCGCGAACACGTCCAGGGCATCGTCCGCGTCGCCACCGAGCGACCAGATCCGGGCCGGCCGTACGTGAAGGTCACAGTCAGCGTCGAGAACACGACCGAATGGAACGGGGTCAGCCTCCGCCGGGACGACGCCATCGGCCAGAGCCTGGTGGCCCTCCACACAATGCTGGCCGTCGACGGAGGCCGGTTCATCTCCCTGCTCGACCCGCCCGCCGACGCCGCGACTTCCGTCGCGGCCTGCCGCAGTGACGGCAGCTATCCCGTGCTCATCGGCAACGAAGACGTCGTGCTCGCCTCCCCCATCATCCTCTACGACCACCCCGAGGTCGCTCCCCAGAGCCCCGGCGACCTCTACGACTCACTCGAGATCGACGAGATCCTCGCGCTCCGGGTGATGACCCTGACCGAGGACGAAAAGTCCGAAGCGCGTGGCACGGACCCGAGGGCGGCCGCCATCATCGACCGGTGCGACGCCCTGTCGGCCGAGACACTCAGCCAGCTGCACGGCCAGATGAAGCCAGTCGCGTTCGAAGCCGACCCCGACGGGGACGGCGAACTCCCGCCGGTCCCGTGGTGGGATCCCGAGGCCGATGCCGCCGTCGATCCGTGGACGGAGACGGTCGTGGTGTCCGGCACGGTTGTCACCAAGGGAACCGCCGTGCGTCTCCGGCCGTCCCAGCGCTCGGACGCCCAGGACATGTTCCTCAATGCGATGAGTGCCACGGTGGCGGGCGTCTTCACGGACGTGGACGGAGAGCTCCACGTCGCCGTCACCCTGGACGACGACCCCGCCACCGCGGAACTGAGGTGGCAAGGTCGCTACCTGTTCTTCCACCCGGACGAGGTCGAACCCCTGGTCGACCAGGAGCAGCGGCCGTGACGGGCGGCGTGCTCATCGCCGGCATCGGCAATGTGTTCCAGACCGACGATGCCTTCGGGGTCGCGGTGGCGGGACGCCTCAGCCGGCGGGAGCTGCCTGCCGGGGTGCGGGCCGAGGACTTCGGCATCCGCGGGGTACACCTGGCCTACGAGCTCCTCGAGGGCTACGACGCCTTGATCCTCGTCGACGCCGTGCCCATGGGTGACGTCCCCGGTACCCTCGCCGTGATTGAACCGGACGTCGGGTCGCACCACCCGTTCGACGTCGGGGTCCCCGTCGTCGACGCCCACACGATGAGCCCCGAGGCCGTCCTTACCGCCCTGTCCCACCTCGGGGGGTCCGTCGAACGGATCCGGATCGTCGGCTGCCAACCGGCCGACCTGGGTGACGGCATGGGCCTGACGCCGCCGGTCGAAGCCGCCGTAGACCGTGCGGTGGACCTCTGTCTCGAACTCGCAGCCGACATCGTCCAACTCACCGGAAAGGAGAACCCCTGATGATCCGTCGTCTCGTCGCCTCGCTGCTCCTGGCCGCCGTCGCAGGCCTCGTCTTGCGGTCGTTGCCCGACATCGCTCGTTACCTCAAGATGAGGGAGATGTAGGTGGCCATCCTCGGTGGCGCCCGATCCATCGGACTCAGGCGAACATAGCGCTGTGGCCACGTACCGCATATCCCCCGATCGCTCCCACGTGTGGATCGACGCGCGGTCAAACGTGCATCCCATCCACTCGAGCACCAGTGGCCTGGAGGGTTTCGTGGAACTGACGCTCGCGCCCGACGGCACGGTCGACCTCACGTCACAGCCGGGCGGGCGGCTCTCCCTGGCGGTCGACCGCTTGAGCTCGGGCAACCGATTGGAGGACCGCGAGCTCCACAAGAGGATCGAGGCGCGCCGGTACCCCACGATCGACGGCGTCCTCGCGCACATGGAGAAGGACGGTACTCAGGCCAGCTACAAGGTCAAGGGAGACATCACCTTCCGCGGTGTGACTCGGCCCCACGAGGACGTCATGGTCATTCGGCGCCTCGATGACCAGACCATAAGCCTCGAAGGGTCATCGCGGTTCGACATCCGTGAGTTCGGCATGCAGCCACCCCGAGTGCTGATGCTGAAGGTCGAGCCCGAAGTGGACATCAGGGTCGAGATCATCGCCGCAGAGCAGGCGTAGGAGGACGACGGACATGTGCCTCGGAATCCCCGGACAACTCAAGGAATTCTCCGACGTGCACGAGCACCTGGCGCGAGTCGAGGTGTCGGGCGTGTCGAGGATCATCAATGTCGGGCTGCTCGAGGACGAGGAGCTGAAGACGGGCGACTGGGTGTTGATCCATGTCGGGTTCGCCATGTCCAAGATCGACGAAGAAGAGGCGGCCTTGGCATTGGCGTCCTTGCAATTGATGGGCCAGGCCTACGAAGAGGAACTGGAAGCATTCTGGTCATCCAAGATTTCCAATGAAACAGGAGGTGGTTGAGATGGGAGTCATCATCGGAGTCATCGTCGGCTTTGCGCTCGGAAGCCGAGCCGGTTCCGAGGGTTGGTCCGAGATCGAAGACGCCTGGCACACCATCAGTACCTCCGAGGAGGTACACGACTTCATCGCCGGCGGGATCTCCATCGCTCGTGACGTGCTCGAGCGCAGGGCGGAGGTCATCGCGGGGATCCTCGGACTGTCCGACGAACTGGCGAAGCTGGGACGGGCGGCCTGAACCACATGAAGTTCGTCGACGAGTACAGGGACCCGACGGCGGCCAAGGCCCTGGTGGCCCAGATCACCGCTCTGTCCGGTGATGATCATTTCAAGTTCATGGAGGTGTGCGGGGGCCATACCCACACGATCTACCGGCATGGGATCGAACACATCCTGCCGGCCAACGTGGAGTTGGTGCACGGCCCGGGCTGCCCGGTCTGCGTGATCCCCATGGGGCGAGTGGACGATGCCATCGCGGTGGCCAGGGAGCCCGGCGTCATCTTCACCTCTTTCGGCGACATGATGCGGGTACCGGGCAGTCAGGGAAACCTCCTCACGGCGAAGGCGGAGGGGGCAGACGTCCGCTTCGTCTACTCGCCCCTCGACGCGCTCGAGATCGCAATGGAGACTCCCGAGCGGCAGGTTGTCTTCTTCGCCGTCGGTTTCGAGACCACGGCACCGTCGACCGCGCTGACGTTGCTGCAGGCGAAGGCCAGGGCCGTCCCGAATTTCACCGTGTTCTCCAACCACGTCACGATCGTGCCGCCGCTCCGCGCCATTCTCGAGTCACCCGACCTGAGGTTGAACGGCTTCCTCGGGCCCGGCCACGTCTCGACGGTGGTCGGTCAACGCCCCTACCGCTTCGTGCCCGCCGAGTACGGATTGCCGCTGGTCACCGCGGGATTCGAGCCGCTCGACATCCTGCACGCCATTTCCATGTTGTTGACCCAGATCCGTGAGGGTCGTTGCGAGATCGAGAATCAGTACACACGGGTGGTACGTGAGGAGGGCAACCCACGGGCACTGGCCATTCTCTCCGAGGTCTTCGAGTTGCGACCGCACTTCGAGTGGCGCGGCCTCGGGTTCATCTCCCAGAGCGGGCTGCGGCTGCGCTCCGAATTCGCCGCCTTCGACGCCGAACTGAAGTACTCGATCCCTGGCGTGCGGGTCGCCGATCCGAAGGCGTGTCAGTGCGGAGAGGTACTCAAAGGGGTCATCAAGCCCTGGGAATGCAAGGTGTTCGGCACGGCCTGCACGCCGGAAACGCCGATCGGGACCTGCATGGTCTCCTCGGAAGGCGCCTGCGCCGCGTACTACAACTTCGGACGGATGCACCGCGAGGCCGCAGTGACTCTGGGGCGGCGAGGCCAGCTCGCGGTATGACCTCGTTGGCCACGCCGGACTCCGCCGTGCGGTGCCGCATCAGGGTGGTCGGGGTCGTCCAAGGGGTGGGCTTCCGACCCTTCGTGCACCGCCTGGCCTCCGAGCTGGGTCTCGCCGGGCACGTCGGCAACGACACCGGGGGTGTGTTCATCGAGGTCGAGGGTCCTCCCGCCGTGATCGAGGGATTCACGTCGCGTCTGGTCACCGACGCGCCGCCGCTGGCCAGGATCTTCGGTGTCGACTCCGTGCGACGCCCGGCATCGCAGGAGGTCGGGTTCCACATCGTCGAGAGCTCCGCTGACGGTGCCGTGCGGACCTTCGTGTCTCCCGATGTCGCCGTCTGCGACGACTGCGTGACCGAGATGTCCGATCCGGCGGACCGCCGCGCCCGCTACCCCTTCATCAATTGCACCAACTGCGGGCCCCGGTTCACGATCACGCTGCAACTCCCCTATGACCGTCCGAACACCACCATGCGCACGTTTGCGCTCTGCGACGCCTGCTCGGAGGAATACCACGATCCGTCCGATCGCCGCTTCCATGCCCAGCCCATCGCGTGCGCCGAGTGCGGTCCTCGGATCTGGTTCGAGGAGTCGGGTCGCCTGGTCGAGGGTTCCGATGCTGCACTCGGCGCCGTCCAGGACGCGCTCGGGCGCGGCGCCATCGTCGCCGTCAAAGGGCTCGGGGGTTATCACCTCGCCTGCGACGCCACGTCCGACACGGCGGTGGAACGTTTGCGTCGGCGCAAACACCGCGAGGACAAGCCGTTCGCGGTCATGGTCGCCGGCCTGGACGAGGCCCGGCACTTGGCCAGCATCGATCCCGAGGAGTCGTCCCGGCTCACCAGCTCCCAGCGCCCGATCGTGCTCCTGCTCAAGCGCCCTGGGGCGTGCATCTCGACGGGAGTGGCCCCGGGCAACCCCCGGATCGGGGTGCTCCTTCCCTACACGCCGCTGCACCATCTCCTCTTTCGACCCGTGCCCGGTGCGGCGGCGAGGCCGCCCCGCATGCTGGTGATGACGAGCGGCAACCTGACCGACGAGCCCATCTGCTTCGAGGACGACGACGCCCGGCGGCGCCTCGCCGCCATCGCCGACGCGTGGCTGCTGCATGACCGGCCCATCCATGTTCCCTGCGACGACTCGGTCATCCGGCTCGACGCTGGACTCGAGGTGCCCCTGCGCCGCTCGCGGGGCTACGCCCCGCTTCCGGTCCGGCTGCCCTTCCCCGCGGTGCCGACCCTGGCCGTCGGCGGAGAGCTCAAGACCACGTTTTGCCTTGCCTCAGGCCACGATGCCTTCATGAGCCAGCACATCGGCGACATGGGCAGCCTCGAGACGCTGGCCGCCTTCGAGCGCTCTGCCCGCCAGCTCGCCGACCTGTACGGCATCGACGCCACGCAAGTGGCGGCCGACGCGCACCCCGGCTACCAGACCCATCGCTGGGCAGACGACTCGGGACTCCCCGTCCGGCTGGTGCAGCATCACCACGCCCACGTCGCCGCCGCCATGGTCGAGCACGGCATCCCGGCCGGCGAGCGCGTCATCGGTTTCGCCTTCGACGGCACGGGATTCGGAGAGGACGGGACCATCTGGGGCGGCGAGGTCCTCGTTGCCGGCTACGGCTCCTTTGTGCGCGCCGCGCACCTGCGCCCGGTCCCCTTGCCGGGCGGTGACGTTGCCATCCGCAAGCCCTTCCGCGCCGCCCTGGCCCACCTGTGGGCGGCGGGGATCGACTGGGCCGAGTCGCTCCCTCCGGTCGCGGCAGCCTCGGAAGGGGAGCGCTCCGCGCTGCGACGCCAGCTCGAGCGCGGCGTCAACTGCGTCCCGACCTCCAGCATGGGCAGGCTCTTCGATGCCGTGAGCTCCATGCTCGGCCTCCGCCACGTCGCCACGTACGAAGCGCAAGCCGCCATGGAGCTCGAATGGTGCGCCGAGACCCATGTCGGTGCGCCGCGCCGATACCGTTTCGACCTCTCCGACGGGGAGATCGACCCCGGAAATGTGCTTGCGGACATCGTCGACGATCTCGAGTCGGGCCTCCCCGTGGCGGCGATCGCCGCCGGGTTCCACGGCGCCGCGGCCGACCTGATCGCCTCTGTTGCCGAAGGCCTGCGCGACGCGACGGGCGTCACCCATGTCGTCCTGACGGGCGGGGTGTTCCAGAACGTGCTGCTCGTCGACCTCGCACGCCGTGCGCTCGGTGCGCGTGGCTTCCAGGCCCTGACGCACCGCCTGGTCCCTCCGAACGACGGTGGGCTCGCGTTGGGCCAGGCCGCCGTTGCCGGCTACCGCCCAGTTGGGCGGACCGGGGCATGATGGCCGTCGTGGAGGCGTCGCCAGGGACCGGGCTCGAGGAGGGTCCGGCCGCGGATCTGGCCGTGGCATCGCTGGCGCTGGCCCGGCGCTTCGCCGCCGGGGCGACCATGTGGTGCGTGGCGCCGCAGTGGCCGTCGCACGGTCGCCACGTCGCCGTCGAATTCGTCCACCCCGTCATCGTTGGCAAGCGTGCACTCCCCGCGGTCAGCGTGGGTGCCGTCGACGCTGCCGCGACCATCCGGCTCGCAGCCCGACCCGGGGACGTCCTGCTCGCCGTCAGCTCGGCCGAAGACGTCTGCGCGGCCGACCTCTTGACGAGGGCGAATGCATGGGGACTGACCGGCTTCTGGCTCGGCGCCGGGGGTCGGCCGCCCGGCGGGGCGGCCGATCACGTGGTCTGGCTCGAGGGGGTCGACCCGGTCGCCGCGTCACGCTCGGGCGACATGGTTCTCCTGTACCACTTGCTGTGGGAGTTGACCCACGTCGTCTTCGAGCATCCGGGCCTCCTCGCGCCCGAGACGGAGGGCACCGAGGAGGTGTGCGTGACGTGCTCCGACGAGGGCCGGGTGGCCGAGGTGCGCGCCGTGCACCCCGACGGCCGGGTCGACGTGGTCGTCGCCGGCCGGCGCGAGGTGATCGACGCCAGCCTGGTGACTCCGGTCGCGCCGGGGGACCTGCTCCTGGTGCACGCCGGCGTCGCCATCACGGCCCTGGGCGGTGCCGGGTCATGAGCGCCGAGCCCACCGGGTTCCTCTATCCCTTCATCGAGGCGGAGGAGCGCGACGGCGCTGCCCTGATGGCCGACTTGGCGCGCTCGGCCCGGTCGAAGATGGCCGACAGCCGCGCCCTGCGCGCGGCCACGCTCGATCGCTGTTGCGTTGCCATCGAGGAGGCGGGGTCCGCCATGGCCGCCGGCTTCGCGGCGGGCGGCCGGCTGCTCGCCTTCGGGAACGGCGGCAGCGCCACCGATGCCGACGGGACGGTCGACCTGTTCCGCCGTCCCCCGCACGGGCGGCCGCTGCCGGCGCTGTCCCTGGTCGACGACCAAGCCGTGCTGACTGCGCTCTCCAACGACGTGGGGTTCGAGCTCGTCTTTTCCCGACAGGTCATCGCCCACGGACAGGCGGGCGACATCGCCGTCGGCTTCTCGACCAGCGGCGACTCGGCCAACATGCTGCGCGCGTTCGAGGAGGCGTCGACACGGGGCCTCCTCACCGTCGGCCTCTGCGGCTATGAGGGGGCGGCCATGGCGCAGAGCGACGCGGTGCAGCACTGCCTGGTGGTCCGATCGGAGAGCGTGCACCGGATACAGGAGACGCAGGACGCGTTGATACTGGAACTGTGGTCGACGGTGCAGCGCCACCTCGGTGCGACGGGGTCCCCGTGACCGACACAGCGAGGGATGCCGGTCCCTCGAGCCGCGAGGCCGTGGTGTTCCAGCGGATCGAAGCCTTCCGCCGTCGCCGCCCCCGCCTGCAGGGCGACGTGGTCACCCTGGCGCACGGCGCCGGGGGGAAGGCGTCCGCGGCGTTGCTCGACGCCGTGTTCCTGCCGGCGTTCTCCGGCGAGCCGGCAGGCGCCCAGACCGATGCGGCGGTCCTCGGATTGCCTTCGGGCGAGCTCCTGGCCTTCAGCACCGACTCCTACGTCGTCAAGCCCCTCCGCTTTCCGGGCGGATCGGCCGGACATCTCGCCGTGCACGGCACCGTCAACGACCTGGCCATGATGGGGGCCCGCCCCATCGCCCTGTCCGCCGCCTTCGTCATCGAAGAGGGGTTCTCGATCGAGGAACTGCGCCAGATCGTGGCGGACATGGCCGAGGCTGCCGCCGCCGCCGGCGTTGCCGTCGTCACCGGCGACACCAAGGTGGTCGATCGCGGCGCCGCCGACGGGATGTACATCACGACCGCCGGAGTGGGCATCGTGCCTGCTGGCCGGGAGCTGGCGGCGACGAAGGTGACCGTCGGAGACGTGGTCCTCCTCTCGGGCACGATGGGAGATCACGGGACGGCCGTGATGCTGGCCCGCGGCGACCTGGCTCTCGAGGCCGAGATCAGTTCGGATACGGCTCCGCTGCACGGCCTCATGGAGTGCCTGCTCCACGCAGCGCCCGCCACCCGGTGGCTGCGGGACTCGACCCGCGGCGGCGTCGGGACGGTGTGCAACGAGCTGGCCCGGGACAGCAACCTGACCGTCGTCCTCGACGAGACGTCGTTGCCGGTCCGGCCCGCAGTGGCCGCCGCCTGCGAGCTGCTCGGGATCGATCCCCTCTACGTGGCCAACGAGGGGAAGTTCGTTGCGGTGGTGGCGCCCGGCGAGGCGGAAGCGGCCCTGGCCGCCTTACGCGCCCACCCGCAGGGGTCCGGTGCCGTGCGGGTGGGCGAGATCCACGCAGAGCCGCCCGGCATCGTCGTGCTGCGGACCGCCATGGGCGGCACCCGCATCGTCGACATGCTCGTCGGCGACCCGCTGCCGCGCATCTGCTGACCTTCTCGTCGGGTCAGCCGGGCGCGCTCACCATGCACTGGACCGGGCCAGCGTCCGGTCGAGAATGCCCAAAGTGGCCCGTAGCGCGGTCTCCGAGATCACGGGGAAGATGGCGGCCTCCTTCCACTGCGGGTCGATCTCCGACCAGTCGTAGTAGGAGGTGACCAGCGTCCCGCCACCCTCGGCCGGTTCGAGGGTGTACCCGTACACGTGGCCGATCTGGGGGCGGATCTGCCCGAGGATCGTCCAGGCGATCTCGCGGTCGGGCTCGAGCTTCGTGATCGTCACCGTCACGTCGTAGCGGCCCATCGGGTAGTCGTTGAGCGCCTCGCGGTCCATGTGCACCACGAACTCGTCGCCGACCTTGGTGGCGGGCTCGCCCGTGGCGTCCATCAACATGCCGGAGCTGTCGATGGTGACATGGCCCTGCGGGTCGCTCAGCAGGGCGAAGATCCGGGAGGGGTCGGCCGGGATCGTCCGCCGCACCTCCAGACGTTCTTCGGTGGCCGCTGCCGACTTCTCGTTCTCGGTCATGCCTCGCATTGTGCCACCCGGACCGAGCGGCGGCAGAGGTGAATGCCCCCGGGGATATCCTCCGCCGTCATGGATTTCACGTCCGGCCCGTCTCGACCATGACCGTCGTGCTGGTGCACGGCGGTGGGACCACGGCCCGCTTCTGGGATCGCCTGCTGCCGCTGCTCCCGGGTCCGGCGCTCGCCCTCAACCTTCCCGGCCGGGCCGACCGGCCCGCCGACCTGGCGAGGCTCTCGGTCGGCGACGAGGTCGCCTCGGCCGTCGCCGACATCGAGCGGGGCGCGCCCGAGGGTCCGCTCACCCTGGTGGCGCACTCCTCGGGGGGCCTGGTCGTGCCGGGCGTCGTGACCGCCCTGGGCGGCCGGGTCGGCGCCATCGTGCTCAATGCCGCGCTCGTCCCGGCCGAGGGTGGCTGCGGCATCGACTGCATGAAGGAGCGCCACCGCGAGGGGCTCGTCATGGCGATCGCCGCCGCGGGGCGCGAGGGCCGCAGCATCACCCTGCCGGGCCCGCCCGCCGACCCAGAGTCGTTCCGCACGGCCTACGGCGGGGACCCCCTCGACGACGACACGCTGGCCTACGTGGTCGACCCCCTTCGCTGCGTGGAGGACACGGTGCACCACTACTTCCAACCGGTCTCGTGGGCCGGAGTCAGCGGTGTGCCCGTCACCTACGTGCTGAACCAGCGCGACCGCCCGGTACCGCCCGCCACCCAAGAGGAGATGGCGGGGCGGCTCCCCCCGCCCGCAGAGGTCGTCCGGATCGACTCCGGCCACCTGCTCCCCGTGACCGACCCGGCCGCGTTCGCCGCGATCCTCACCGCGGTCGGTATCTGAGTCCGGGGTCCAGGCCGGCGGCGCCCTACGCCCCGCCCTCGCGCACCAGCGACGGGTCGAGCCCGAGCAGCTCGACCGTGGTCGAGCCGGCGCGCAGAGCCTCGAAGAAGCCGGCTTCCTTCGCTTCGCGTGCCCGGCCCGCCGCGAGCACGTCGGCCAGCTCCCGGCCCGCCACGAACGTCACGCCGTCCACGTCGGCCACCACCCAGTCCCCCGCCGCGACCCGCACGCCGCCCACCCGCACCGGGACCCCGACGGTCCCGGGCTTGTCCTTCGTCGCGCCGGTGAGCGCGATGGTCGAGGAGAACACCGGGAACCCGTGCGACTCGAGCGCAGCGACGTCGCGTACCCCACCGTCGAGAACGAGGCCGGCCAGCCCGGCCGCCACCGCCGCTGTCGTGAGCACCTCGCCCCAGTAACCGCGGTCTGCCACCCGGCCGACGTCGACGACGAGCACGCTCCCCCGTGGGGCCTTCGTCACCGCCACGTGGACGGCCAGGTTGTCCCCGGGGGTGCAGCCGACCGGATACGCCGGTGCTGCCACGGCGGCGCCGGCCCAGGCGGGCCGCAGCCTGCGGTCCGCGGCACGGCCGCCCGATTCGCCCAGCGTCGCCGAGCCCAACGCGGCCAGAGCCGCCGCGGTCTGGTTGTCGCCGTTCGCAGTCCCCACGTCGTGTCTCCTCGCGCTCCGCCGGTGCTCCCAGGCCCTGTTGCCCTCCCGGTCCCGTGCATTCGACCACCGGGCGGGGCCGCCGCACCAGCCCTACACTCCGCCGCGTGCCCGACAACATGCTCATCGTGACGCAGGTGGCGCCCTACGCCGACGGGCCGGCCGGCGTCCACGGCGTCCTGGCCCAGGCCGCCACCGGGCTGGCCGAGCTGGCCGGCCTGGCCGGCCTCTCGCCGACCGTGGTGACCGACGTCGGCGACGTCTCCCCCCGCCAGCTGGCGTCGGCCCGCGTCCTGGCCCTCTTCACCATCGGGGAGACCCCCTGGTCGCCCGAACAGAAGGAGGAGTCGCTCGAGGCGTGGCGGCAGGGACAGCTGCGCGTCCTCGGCGTGCACTCGGCCACCGACGCCAGCCACACCTGGCCCGAGTACGGCTCGGTCCTGGGCGCCCGCTTCGACGGCCACCCCTGGACCCAGGACTTCGCCGTCGAAGTCGTGGACCCGGAGCACCCTGCCACCGCCCACCTCGGCGCCCGCTGGGAGTGGCACGACGAGGTCTACCTCTTCCGCGACCTGCGTCCCGACGCCCGGGTCCTCCTGCGGTTGGCCGAGGACCAGGTCGACCTCACGGCGCCCGGCGGACGGGTCCCCGACTGCGGCTTCCCGCTCGCCTGGAGCCTGGAGGACGGCGCGGCGCGCACCTTCTACAGCGCCCTGGGCCACTTCCCGGGGGCCTGGGAGACGCCGGCCTACTTGCGCCATCTCGCGGGAGGCCTCGCCTGGCTGGTGGCCAGCGCATAGCCTGACGCCCATGTCAGGGTCAAAGGGGGGATCGGCCACGGGCCCGCTCCCCGACGTCATGGCGGCGGCCGTCTACCTGTCGCCGGGAGTCATCACCGTCGAGGAGCGGCCGGTCCCGCGCCCCGGGCCCGACCAGGTCGTCGTCCGCGTGCACGCCTGCGGCATCTGCGGGTCCGACATCCACCAGCTGCGTGACGGCTGGGGCTTCAAGCCGGGCGCCGTGGCGGGACACGAATGGAGCGGCACCATCGTCGCCGTCGGGGACGACGCGACCGGGTGGTCGGTCGGCGAGCAGGTGGTCGGCGGTGCCTCCCCCCGCTGCGGAACCTGCCGGCGTTGCCGGGAGGGGAAGCCGTCGCAGTGTGAGAATCGCAACAGCATGATCACTGACCACACCGACGGTGCCTTCGCCGAATACGTCGTGGCGCGGGCTGCCGGGGTGCTGCGACTGCCCGGCGGGCTCTCGCCGCGTCACGCCGCGCTGGCGGAGCCCTTGTCGGTGGCCCTGCACGGCATCACCCGTTCGGGTGTGGCGCCCGGCGACACCGTGATGGTCTTCGGGGCCGGCCCCATCGGCGCGCTGAGCATCGCGGCCCTGCGGTCCATCGGCATCGACGACATCACCGTTGTCGAGCCGCACGAAGGTCGCCGCCGCCTCGCCGCCGCCCTCGGCGCCACCGCCGTCGTCGACCCGGCCGATCTCGAGGTGTTCCCCTCCTGGGAGCCCGAGCGGATGTCGTCGCGCGCCGTGCACGTCGTACTGGAATGCTCTGGTCACAGGGCTGCCATCGAGGCCGGTTTCCATCAGCTCGCTCGCGGCGGCATCCTCGTGATGGTGGGAGCGGGGATCGAGCACCCCAACTTCGACATCAACCGCATGATCCTCAACGAGCTGACCGTGACGGGGTCGTTCGTCTACGACCTGGGCGGCTTCGAGCGGGCCCTCGAGCTCCTCGCCTCGGACGGGTTCCCTGCCGACCTCCTCATCGACCCCGACGACGTGCCGCTCAACGGCATCACCGACGCGTTGGAGGATCTGGCGCTCGGGCGCATCGCGGGCAAGGTGATGGTGATCCCCGAGGTGCGCGCCTGATGGCTCACCCCTTCTACCCCACGGGCAACCCGCGCTTCAACCATGTCGCCATGTCGTTGCCGGCCGACCTGCTCGGTGCGGAGAGCCGGTCCGACCTCTGCCGCTTCTTCCACGAGGTGCTCGGCTTCGAGGAGATGGAGGTCATGACCGAGGACCGCCGTCGTCTCATCCTCAGCTGCGTGCACTGGGACCAGTTCATCTTCCTCATCGCCGAGGACGACCCGATGCGGTGTCCGCGCATGGACCACTACGGGTTCGCCGTCGGCTCCCTCGACGAGTTGAAGGGGATCCGGGACAGGGCCGAGGAGTTCCGCAAGACCGACGACCGGATGGAGCTGATCGACCTGCACATGGACGACCAGAAGGTGGTCAAGATCCACTCGCTCTACGTCCGCTACATCCTGCCGATGACCTGCGAGTTCCAGTACTGGGAGTTCCCCGAGCCGGCAGCCGCAGCCGGCTGAGCCGACCCGCACGGAGCGTGGGCCGGCGCCGGTACGGTGCGGTGATGGTTCCCCCCACGACGGCGGGTCCGGCGCAGGGACGCGCCGAGCTCTTCCGCTCTCTTCACGTCCCCGGGACACCGCTCCTCATGCCGAATGCGTGGGACATCGGGTCGGCCCGGCTCTTCGCCGAGCTGGGCTTCGAGGCACTGGCCACCACGAGCGGTGGCTTCGCCGCCACCCGCGGGCGCGCCGACGGCATGATGGAGCGCGACGAGGTCCTGACCCACTCCGGCGAGCTCGCCGGCGCCGTCGAGGTGCCGGTGTCCGGCGACCTCGAGAACTGCTTCGCCGACGACCCCGAGGGGGTTGCGGCCACCATCGCCGCCGCCGCAGCAGCCGGCCTCGCCGGCGGCTCGGTCGAGGACTTCACGAAGCGGGCCGGCGACCCGATCTACGAGCCGGCCCACGCCGCGGAGCGTGTACGGGCCGCCTCCGAGGCCGCGCACCGTGTGCCGGGAGGCTTCGTGCTGACGGCTCGCGCCGAGAACTACCTGCACGGCCGGGTGGACCTGGCCGACACGATCACCCGGCTGCAGGCCTACCAGGAGGCCGGCGCGGACGTTCTCTTCGCGCCGAGGGTGGTCGACCCCGACGAGCTGCGCACCCTCATCGCCGCGGTCGACGTTCCGGTGAGCGTCCTCGTGGTGCCGGGCGCCCCGACGGTCGGCGAGCTGGCCGGCCTCGGGGTGAGCCGCATCTCGGTCGGCGGAGCCATCGCGGTCGCCGCCTACGGCGCGGCGATCAAGGCCGCCACCGAACTACGCGACCAGGGCACGACCGGCTACTGGGACCTGGCGGCGGCGGCTCGTCCCGTCATGAACGCCGCCTTCAGTCACTGAGCGCGACCGTGACCTCTATCTCGACGGCGCCGTTCCGCGGCAGTGCCGCCACCCCGATGGCCGAACGCGTGTGGCGTCCCGCCTCACCGAACACGTCGGCCAGCACCCGGCTGGCCCCGTCCACGACGGTCGGCTGCTCGTGGAAGTCCGGGGCCGACGCCACGTAGCCGGTCACCGTCAGCACCCGCTCGACGCGGTCCAGTGAGCCCAGCGCCACCTCCAGTACGGCCAGGGCATTCAGCGCGCAGACGGACGCGGCCTCCCGGCCCTCCTCCACGGTGACCGTGTCACCCAGCCGCCCGAGGCACGTCAGCTCGCCGGCGATACGCGGCAGCTGCCCGGAGGTGCGCGCCACCCCGGCGTGCACCACCACGGCGTCCAGCGGGTCGTGCGGCGGGTGCGGACCGTGCAGTGTCAGCCCCAACTCGGCCAGCCGGGCCCGGATGACCCCGTCCCCCACCTCCGCCTACCGCATGAAGGGGTAGACGCTGGCGAAGTTCTGATTGACCTTCTCGGGCAGCGGGTAGATCGCACCGAGCTGCTTGGCGCCCCAGATGATCCGGGCCGATCGCTCGACCAGAGCGGTGTTGTGCATCGTCCTCTCCATGGTCGTGCCGATGGCCACCATGCCATGGTTGGCGATCAGCGCGGCGCCCTTGTCCTCGAGGGCCTTCACCACCTGCTCGGCCAGGTCGGGGGAGCCACTCGGTGCGTACTCGGTGCAGCGGATGTCGCCCCCGAGATACACGGTGAACTCGTCGATGCAGCTCGGGATGTCCTGCTGGGCGACCGCGAACATGGTGGCGTGCATCGCGTGGGAGTGGATGCAGACCGCGATGTCCTCGTACGCGGCCATCACGGCGAGGTGGAGGTACTTCTCCGAGGTCGGGCCGCGCTCGCCCGAGACCACGTCGCCGGCCGGGTTCACGATGACGATGTCTTCGACGGTCATGATCCGGTAGTCGAGCGACGACGGCGTGAGGGCGATGTTGCCGTCCTCCATCCGGGCCGAGATGTTGCCCGACGTCCCCTCGACCAACCCCTTCTCGAGCAGCTCCTTGGCGGCGGCGACGATCTGCTCTGGTGCGTTCGGAATGCTGGTGGCCATGGCTCGGGTGCTCCTCACCGCTCGACGGGCGACCTGCGTCGCCCCGTGGTCGCCCCCGATGGTACAGCTCGGCCGCAATGCCTGACACCGCTGTCAGGGAACGGGAGCCGGGGTACTCTTCGCCCATGGGACTTCTCGATGGTCGGGCGGCGGTGGTGACGGGTGCGGGTCGGGGCATCGGGCGGGACATCGCGCTCTGCCTCGCCGCTGAGGGAGCCAAGGTCGTGGTCAACGACGTGGGCGTCACGCTCGGCGGCGAGGGCACGGAGGACGACCCTGCCGCCGTGGTGTGCAAGGAGATCGAGTCGGCGGGTGGCAACGCCGTCCCCAACCACGACTCGGTCAGCGACTTCGAAGGTGCCGGCCGTATCATCGCCGCGGCGCAGGATGCCTTCGGCAGCGTGGACATCCTGGTCAACAACGCGGGCATCGTGCGCGACCGGACCATCGTCAAGATGGACGAGTCCGACTACGACGCCGTCGTGGCGGTGCACCAGAAGGGGACCTTCAACACCGTGCGCCACGCCGCACCGCTCATGAAGGACGCCGGCTACGGCCGCATCGTCAACATCACCTCCTCGGCCGGGCTGCGGGGCAACTTCGGTCAGACCAACTACGGGGCGGCGAAGGCCGCCATCATGGGCATGACGTTCGTGTGGGCCCTCGAGCTCGGCAAGTACGGCATCACGGTCAACGCTGTGGCGCCGGCGGGCTTCACCCGCATGACCGAGGGCCTCTACGCCGGGGCGGAGCCGCCGGCCGACCAGGACCCCGCCCTCAACGCGCCCCTCATCGCCTTCTTGGCCTCGGAGGGCGCCTCGTACGTGAACGGGCAGGTGCTCGGGCGCACCGGTTTCGCCTACACGCTCTTCCAGACGCCCCGCCAGATCGCCACCATGTGGCGTGAGGGCGGCTGGACCCCCCAGGAGGTGGCCGACCACTTCCACGAGGTGCTGGGCCAGCACCTCCAGCCGGTGGGCATGGGCGAGCACCCGCTCCTCGGCAAGAAGGGCTGACCAGCCCCCCGGGGCGTGACGGAGCCATCCCCGCTGGTCCTGGGTAGGGTGGGGCCCGACAGCATCGACCACGAGGGAGGGCATCCCATGGACGTCCGCGACAAGATCTACATCAACGGGGCCTGGGTCCCCTCGACGGGGAGCGGGACGCTCGACGTCATCGACTCGGCCACCGAAGAGGTATTCGCCACCATCCCCGAGGGGACACCCGAGGACGTGGACAAGGCCGTCCTGGCCGCGGCGGCCGCCTTCCCGGGCTGGGCCGCCACCTCGCGGGAGGAGCGCGGCAAGCTGCTCACCCGCATCGGCGAGGCCCTCGGCGCCCGCACGGACGAGATCGCGCAGGTCATCTCCCATGAGGTCGGCATGCCGATGACGCTCTCGGGCGCCATCCAGGTCGGCCTGCCGGCGGGCGCGTTCGCGGACGCCGCCCAGGCCGCCGAGTCCTTCGCCTGGGAAGAGGAGATCGGCAACTCGCTCGTCGTGCGCGAGCCCGTCGGCGTCGTCGGCGCCATCACGCCTTGGAACTACCCGCTCTATCAGGTGGTGTTGAAGGTCGCCCCCGCCCTGGCGGCCGGCTGCACGGTCGTGCTCAAGCCGAGCGAAGTGGCGCCGATCAACGCCTTCATCCTGGCCGACGTCATTGACGAGGTCGGCCTGCCACCGGGCGTCTTCAACCTCGTCAGTGGCGTCGGACCCGTGGTGGGCGAGGCGATCGCCGCCCACCCCAAGGTCGACATGGTCTCCTTCACCGGCTCCACCCGGGCCGGCCGACGCGTCATGGAACTGGCGGCGGAGAGCATCAAGCGGGTGTCGCTGGAGCTGGGGGGCAAGTCGGCCAACATCCTGCTCGACGACGCCGACTTCGCCGCCGCGGTGCCGGCGGGGCTGTTCGGCTGCTACATGAACTCGGGCCAGACCTGCTCGGCGCTGACCCGCATGCTCGTCCCCCGGGACAAGCTGGCCGAGGTGGAGGAGCTGGCGGCCGGTGCGGCGGCGGGCTTCGCCCCCGGCGATCCCTTCGAGGCGGGCAAGCTGCTCGGGCCGCTCGTCTCCTCGGTGCAGCGGGACCGCGTGCGTGGCTACATCAACAAGGGGATCGAGGAGGGCGCCAAGCTGGTCGTGGGCGGTGCCGAGGCGCCCGAGGGCCTGGAGAAGGGCTTCTACGTGCAGCCGACCGTCTTCTCCGAGGTGACGCCGGACATGACGATCGCCAAGGAGGAGATCTTCGGCCCCGTGCTGTCCATCATCCCCTACGACACCGAGGAGGAGGCGATCGAGATCGCCAACGGCACGCCCTACGGGCTCGCCGGCGCGGTGTGGAGCGGTGACCCCGCTCGGGCCGAGCGGGTGGCCCGGCAGATGCGGACGGGCCAGGTCGACATCAACGGCGGCCAATTCAACCCGAGCGCGCCGTTCGGCGGCTACAAGCAGTCGGGCATCGGCCGCGAGCGCGGGCGCTACGGCCTCGAAGAGTACGTCGAGACCAAGGCGATGCAGCGCTGACAGCCCGGTCGGCTCGCGGGGCGGCCCGCTGACGGGAGCGCCGACGCGGCACGGGCCTCACGACGGCGGGACGATGGTCAGCGCCGGTGACCCCACCGGCTGCATGGCACCGAGCACCGCGGCCGAGGTCGGCGGCCGCGGTTCGAGCGCGAGTTCCAAGAAGCGCGTCGTCTCCTCCCGCATGGCCGCCGCCGCCGGGGCGGCGTCCACGAAGGAGCCGATGTGGTCGCCGCCCTGCTCGATCAGCATGGCCTTCGACGACGTCTGCGCCTCTTGGAACACCAGGGGCGTCCGGGTGCTCAGGCCGTACTCGTCGTTCGACCCCACCGCCACCAGCAGCGCGGCCGGCGAGGCGCCGACCGCGTAGGGCGCCACCCCCGAGGGCAGTTCGCCGGACATGCACACGATGGCCCGCACCCGGGGATCGGCGTAGGCCGGATCGAGGGCGAGGAGCGCCACGTCGGTGCCGCCGTCCGAATGGCCCGCCACCGCGATGCGCGAGCGATCGACTGACACGACCTGGCTGTGCAACAGCGATGTGATGACGAAGGACATGTCGAGCGCCTGATCGGCGTAGTCGCTCACGGGCGAGCCGGCGTAGAGGTCGGTGGAATCGGGGAAGACGGGGGCCGCCACGAGGAAGCCCGCCTGGGCCCACTGCTGGAGCAACGGCACGTAGAACGACGGGTCGCTGTTCCAGCCGTGGGCGAAGACGACCAGGGGCAGGGGCCCCGAGGCTCCCGACGGGACGAGCAGGTCGGTGACGAGGCGCCGTCCCGGTGAGGCCGGGACCGACCCGCGTGCCGGCGTCGGCCGGCTCGGGTCGAACAGCGTGATCGTCTCGGTTCGCACCGCGTAGGGCGGTCCCGTCCCCTCGAGGACGGCGGCCGGGGGCCGGGTCGCAGTCGGGGCGGGTGCCGGCGTGTGGCGGGGTGACCCCCCGGGGTGCCGGTGGGCCCGCGCTGCCGCCGCCACCGGTCCCGCCCCCATGGCCACGGCGGCGAGGGCGAGCAGGCACAGCACCAGCGCCTCGCCTCCGCCCCGGTGTCGTCGTCGGAAGCCCACGCCTGTCCCCGTCCCTCCGCTCACCCGGCCGAAGCTGCGGCCGGGCCCGGTGCCGGTCTGGCCGGCCCCCGCATTGTCGCGCTCGCCGGGGCCTCCGTTTCCCCGGTCAGCCCGGGAGGGGGACCGCCGGCGGCACCCCGCCCGGTGTCAGCACCTCGATGCCCGACGAGCTGGAGGACGCGGTGGTGCCGACCCCGAGGACGAGGGCGTCGCCCACGGTGGCGATGCCGGACCAGGTGAACTGGCTCAGGCCAACCTGCGCCAGCAGGCGCCCGCTCGAGACGCCGCGCACCTGAATCGCCTTGGCCGCCAGGGCGAGCCCGCTGAACATCATCCCGCCGGCCACCGTCGTGGCCGAGAACGACGCCGAGTTGTTCGCCTGCCAGAGCACCGCCCCCGTTGCGGCGTCGAAGGTGTGGTCGGTCGGGTTCTGCGCCGCAACATCGCGAGGATCGGAGGGGTCGCACACGGGCAGTGTCCCGCGTGAGGTCGGGAGGAAGTCGCCGAGCGCCGTCGCCCCCAGGACCCGGCGGCCGTCGTAGGCGGTGGTCCCGATGAAACCTCCGGACGACCCGCCGAAGACGACGTTCGTCGACCAGCGCAACCGGCCCGTGCGCGGGTTCAGCGAGTAGTAGCTGCCGTTCTTGCTCCCCACCCCCAGGAACGTGGTCCTGCCGCCGCCGGAGATCCCTGCGTTGGCGCTGGCCCCGAAATCGTCGTCACAGGCCGGCGCGTGGCCGATCGGGTGGTACTTCCACGCCAGCCTGCCGTTGGCGATGCGGAGCGCGATCACCGAATCCGCGTAGGGCGCCGAACCGCCGAACTTGCAGTCGGCCGTCCCGAAGACCACCAGCCCCAGGTCGGGCAGGACGGTGCCAGAGGACCACACGCTGCCGCAGCTGTCGTCGAGCACCCGCGTGCTCCCGGGCGCACCCACGTCGGTCTGGAACTCCCAGAGGGGTTCCCCGGTGTCGAGGCTGGCCGCTGCCACATAGCCGGCCGAGGCCGGCTGCCCGTCCTCGTCCACGCCGAAGAGGACGCGACCGTCGGCCACCACCGGCGACGAGAAGATCCGTGTGCTGTCAGCGGCCGGGTCGGGCGGACCGGCGACCCCCGGGTAGTCGTGCTTCCAGAACACCGCTCCGGTGGTTGCCCGCAGCGCATACAGCGTGTAGCCCCCCGAGAAGATGACGAGCGCCGGCCTCTTGCCCGATGCCGGCTCGAACCACGCGGACGAGGTCACCAGGCCGCCGTCGGATGTGGCGTCCCGGGGCTGTTGTCCCGGGTAAGGCGTGATGGCGTCCTGCGAGGCCAGCCGGACCTTCCAGCGCAGTTTCCCCGTTTCGAGGTTCAGCGCGTAGAAGGAGTCATCCCACGATCCTGCGAATACGGTGTCGCCGACCACCGTCGGCGTTGCCGTCACGGCGTCACCGGTCGGGAAGAACCAGGCTTGGCGCAAGGTTTGCACCGACGCCTCGGTCAGGGTCGTCCGGCCGTGGAACGTGTGCTGGGCGTCGTGGCCGTAGGATGGCCAATCCCACGGGCTGGTACCGGCCGACGCGATCCGCGACGATGATGCCGAGAGGTTGGCGCCCGCCGGCGTCGGGGTGCCGAGTCCGGCGGCCGGCACCACGGCTCCCAGCGCCACACCGCACAGGACCAGGCAGAGCCACGACGGCACGCGCCGTACCCCCGTCGCAAGCTGCACCGCGGGCAACTCAGCCGAAGCCGGGCTTCGCCTGCGCGCCGACGGCGGGCCCGCGGGCGGGTGCGGGGTTCTCGGACGGGCCCGAGAGCGGGGCCACGATCTTGCCTGACGGGTATGGGCAGCGCCCGTGCGCCGGGACGCAGATCGTCACACTGGTCGGAAAGTCGAACCCGCCCGCCACCGTCACCGGGACCGACGGTCGACCGTTCGCGAACGTGACCCGCATGACCCGCCCCCCGTACGACGCTGGTCCGCACCCGGTGAGAGGGCCGCTGCACGTGATGTGGATGTCGACGAAGTAGAGCGTCCCGTCGGGGGCGAAGGCCATCCCGAACGGGTTGTACTGGTCGGGGCTCTTGCCGAGTTCGGCCACGGTCGTGCCGGGCACCGAGCCCCGGCCGGGTTCGGGGCTCCCGCTCGCGCTCACCCAGATGATGGAGGGATCGCCGATGTAGCTGCTGACGGCGTAGCAGCCGCACGTCGGATCCAGCGCGATACCGGCCGGGAAGGACAGGCCCTTGACGAACGTCGACACCTGCACCTTGTCGCGCGGGTACGCCCCGCCGGGGCACTGTGCTGCGGTGGCCGGCAACGACGCATGGGCGAAGCGGAGCACGCTGCCCGAGCCCACGGTGGGGACCAGCAGGTCGTCGTTGGCCGCCACGGCCATCGTGCCGGGTTGGGCCAGCCCGCCGGTGCCGTCGACGTGGTGTAACCCCACGCCGCCCGTGGTCGGGCCGTAGAGGATGCAGGAGGTCTTGTAGCTGGGTGCGAACCACTCCACCAGGCGTCCGCTGCTCGGTGCCGGGAAGTCGCCCTGCGCCGTCGCGATGTCGGCGCCGAAGACGTTGTGCCGGCTGTCGACCGCGCACCCGGTGTAGGTCTGGTTGTTGTTGAAGACGCCGTTCGCGCTGGGTGGCGAGTCGCCACCGACGCGCTGGCCGCGGAGCTTGTAGGGACCCGGCACGTAGAGGGTCTGCCCGCTGAACGAGCCGTTGGGCCGGTCGAGCTCCTCCCCGTCGGCCGGCTGCTTGTAAGGCTTGAGGCCGCCGAGGTTGTGCTGTCCCGGCAGCGTCGGGTCGTAGCCGCCGACGAAGCGTCCGCCGGGCAGCACGCACATCTGCCCGTTGAGATCCCAGGCCGGGAGGAGTTGGCCCTGGACGCCCTTGGGCATCGACAGGAAGTCCACCTCCTCGTTCTGGTCCCAGTAGACCAGGTACCCCGGCTGCCCCCTGTCGCCGGGGCCGGCAGCCAGCGCGGCGCCCCCCGACCCACCCGACATGCCGGACGCGCCGGCCGGCCTTGCCGTGGCCGTGACGCCGGCCGCGAGGAGGCCGCTGAGGCACAGCGAGGCCGCCAGCCTGAAGCCCTTCCCCTTGCCCAGCCCCATTCGAATCCCCCGGGTCACCTGCCTGACGCCGGCGTCATCGTAGGCGGGCAACAGGCGTGACGCTGGGCGCCGCGGCCGGCCCACGCCCCCTGCCGCGATGGCGTCGCGGGTCCGCCCGGCAGCGGACGCCGCAGCTCAGCGGACTCGAGCGATCCGGGCCTGCTCGATCTGCCAGAGTCGTGCCTGGGCGACGAGCCACTCGTTCGAGCGGGCGACCTGGCCCTCGCTCACGAGGTGGTGCGATCCCGCCAGGTCGTCGGTGCGCACCCCACACCGGTGGCAGACCGGTATGCGCCCGTTCGTCTCGGGCGCGTGGTGCGCATCGAGCTGCGTGGCGACGTCAAGAGACTTCGACGAGGTCATTGCCCTCCCTTGGAAGCTCCTCGACCCACCCTACGCCCTGAGGAGTGTCGTTGTCGGCCGGCCGTTCCCGGACGGCCTCAGCCCGCCTTCCGGGCGCGCCAGGCCTCCTCATAGGGCCATTGCGCCGCCCACCAGGACTCGACGAAGCCGTAGTCCGAGGTTGCATCCGGCGGCGCCTGGAACTCCACGAGGTCGAGGATCTCGAAGCGGTTGGCGCGGAGCAGGCGGATCCAGTCGCCGTGGCCGAGGTGGAACTCGATGGTGGGGTCGTCGGGCCACTCGAAGCGGTGCATGCCGAAGTACGGCCGGAGCAGCTGGGCGGTGGCGGGGACCTCGTCCTCGTCGGGCGCGCAGAGCATGAGCAGGGAGCTGTTCCCGAGAAACACCAATTCGCCTCCGGGCCGGAGGAGCCGCGACGCCTCGGGGATCCAGGCGTGGGGATCGGCCCAGATCGCGGCGCCGTACTCACTGATGACGAGGTCGAACGATTCGTCGACCAGGGGCACGTGCTCGCCCGCCGCCCGCACGAGCGGGAAGGACAGCCCGAACTCCTCTTGGAGCTGCCGCGCGATGCCCAGCTGGCCCGCCGAAGGGTCGACCCCGATCGGTGCGGCGCCGCGGCGTGCGAGCCACGCCGAGACGTAGGCCGTCCCGCAACCGAGCTCGAGCGCGTCCTTGCCGTCGAGGCCTTCGGGGAGGAGCCGTGCCGTGCGTTCTGGGATGTGGAAGATCCCCCACTGCGGCTCGGTGGCCGACCAACCGCGGCGGGCCGTGCGCAACTGCTCGTCGTGGCGCCGGTCCCACGCGGCGGCGTTGACCGCGATGTAGTCGAAGCGTTCCCCGCCCATGGCGGCCACCCTAGGTGGTGGCCGACCGAGACTCCGCCTAGCTGCCCTCGAGCGGGTCCCTCCACCCGGGCGAGCCGGTGCGCCCACCGGCCGCGACCCGCAGCCCGATGAAGTTCCGCTGCGCCTCGACCGTCCCGGCGCCGAAGCACAGGCCGCGGATGTCGCGGTAGGCCCGTTCGAGCGGGTACTCGCGCGAGTAGCCGTACCCGCCGTGGATCTGCATGGCCTCGTCGCACACGAACTTGGCGGCCAGGTTCGCCGCCGTCTTGGCCAGCGCGGTCTCGAGGGGCGGCGGCGTCCCGCCCGGTCCGGCCAGCCGCACGGCCCGGGCCAGGAGCAGCCGGGCCCCTTCGAGCTGCACCGCCATGTCGGCCAGCTTCCACTGCAGTCCCTGCAGCTCGGCCAGCGGCCGGCCCCCGATGACGCGCTCGTTCATGTAGCGCACGGCGTGCTCCAGCGCGCCCTGGGCAGCACCGATGCACATGGACGCGTTGCCGCAGCGTTCGTGGTTGAGGTGCGACAGCAGCACCTTGAAGGCGTCCGTGCTCGACGGGTCCCCGGCGATGAGCACGTCGTCGGCCGTGATCTCCACGCCGTCGAAGGCGAGCTCGGCCTCGGTGGCGGCGTGGATCCCCATCCCCTTGTGCCGTCCGGTGACCGAGATCCCCTCGCGGTCGGTCGGCACGATCACCGCGCCGATGCCCTTGGCGCCTTCGCCCCCGGGCCAGCGGCACCACACGAGCACACCCTGGGCCACGTCGCCCATCGTCGAGTAATTCTTGTAGGCGTTGAGGCGCCAGCGCCCGGCCCCGTCGTCCACCAGGGCGGCGCGCATGTTCTGGACCGCCGAGCCGGCGTCCGGCTCGGTGATCCCGATACTGATGAGCGCGTCGCCGTCGGCCACCGCCGGGAGCCAGCGCTCCTTCATGGCCTCGGGACCGAGATGCTCGATGCCCCGCGGCGGGCCGTTGAACGTCAGCTGGCAGCAGATGGCCGACGACACGTCGGCCCGCGCGATCTCCTCGAGCACGACGGAGGCCTCGACGTCGCCCAGACCCATGCCGCCCCAGCGCTCCCCCACCGTGATGCGGAGGAGGTCGGCCGCGGCGAGCGCCTTGCGCACCTCGGCCGGCACCACGCCCTCCTCGTCGGCCTGGTGCGCCCGGGGCGCCACTTCCCGGCTGGCCACGTCGCGGGCCAGCTGGCGCAGCGCGGCCTGGTCCTCGGTCTCGGCCAGCAGGTCCACGCCCGATCCCGGTGCGCCCATCAGCCGAGCTCGGTGCCGACGATGCCGACGAAGCTGACGCCCTCGCCCGGCGCACCCCCGAGGTTGTGCGTGAGTCCCAGCGTCCGGCCGGGACCGACGGTGTTGATCTGGCGCTCCGGCGGTGCCTCGCCCCGCAGCTGCAGCCAGCACTCGAAGAGCATGCGCAGGCCCGAGGCCCCGATGGGGTGCCCGAAGGATTTGAGCCCGCCGTCGGGGTTGACCGGCAGGTCCCCGTCGCGGTCGAAGGTGCCCTCGAGCACCTCCTTCCACGCGGTGCCCCGCTCGGCGAAGCCGAGGTCCTCCATGAGCACGAGCTCGGTCGGCGTGAAGCAGTCGTGCACCTCGGCCATGGCGAGCTGGGTCCGGGGCTCGGTGATGCCCGCCTGCTCGTAGGCGTCCGCCGCCGAGCGCACGACCTCCTCGAAGGTGGTGTAGTCGTAGGCGGGGTCGATCGGGCCGGCCGCCGGTCCGGCGACGAAGGCGAGCGCCTTCACGTAGAGGGGGTTCTGGCAGTAACGGTGGGCGTCCGAGGCCCGGCAGATGATCGCCGCCGCCGCACCGTCGCTCACCCCGCTGCAGTCGAAGACGCCGAGGTCGCCCGCGACCAGCGGCGCCTTGGCGATGGTCTCCATGGAGACCTCCTTCTGGAACTGGGCCCGCGGGTTGCGCGCCCCGTTCTGGTGGTTCTTGAAGGCGATCCGGCTCATGACCTCCTTCAGCTGGTCCCGGTCGACGCCGTACTTGTTGGCGTAGGAGGGGGCCAGGAAGGAGAAGGCGGCCGGCGAGGAGAGCCCCGGGTCCGTGCCGTCCCCCACGGCACGGATGCCGGTGAGCCCGGAGTACCCGGTGTCCTTGAGCTTCTCCACGCCGATGGCCATCGCGACGTCGTAGGCGCCCGCGGCCACCGCGTAGCAGGCGTTGCGAAAGGCCTCGGACCCCGTCGCGCAGTAGTTCTCCACCCGCGTCACCGGCTTGTAGTCGAGCTTGAGCGGGCGCGACAGCGTCACGCCGCACACCCCCGACATCATGGTGCCGAGCCAGAAGGCGTCGATGTCGTGGATCGACAGCCCGGCCGATGCCGCCGCCTCCGTGGCGGCGTCCGTCAGGAGGTCGTCGGCGCCCTTGTCCCACAACTCGCCGAACCGGGTGCAGCCCATGCCGATGATGGCCACCTGGTCCCGGATGCCGCTGCTCGCCATAGCCCTAGTCTCCTCGCTCCGCATCGCCGGCCCCGTCACCGGGACCCGGGCCCCCGGCGGGCCGGGCCTTCCAGAAGTAATTGTGCACGCCCTGGGCCGTCCACACGCGGCGGAACGTCATGGCGACGCGGTCGCCAATTGCGAGCTCGGAGGCGCGGACGTCGGTCATCTCGCAGCGGTAGCGCCCGCCGCCGTCGAAGTCGACGATGACCCCCACGACGGGCGGCGACAGGCTGAAGGCCAGGTGGTCGATCGTGAAGGTGGCCACGGTGCCGGGCACGTCGGCCAGCCGCTCCGGCTGCATCTGGTCGATGGCGTGGCAGTTGAGGCAGGCCCTCGTGGGCGGCATGTGGCGGAAGCCGCACACCTGGCAGCGGCTGGCCACGAAGGCGTACTTCCAGCGCTCGGAGCGGTGGACGGTGGGGGCACCGGGACGCTCGGGGTCCGGGCGCCGTGGCGGTTCCCGGCGCATCTGGCCGCGCCAGGTCAGGAACGTGGCGTACGGGAGGTCGTCGCGGCCGGCGGCCACCTGCTCGGCCACCGACGGCACACCGGCGGCGGACCGGTCCCGCTGCGCGCCGGCCAGCGCCCCGGTGGTGCGCAGCACGAAGGCGTCCGCGCCGTCGGCCAGCGAGAGCACGGCGATCACCTGGCCGGGCTCGGCGCGCTCGAGCACGTCGCACAGCGCCACCGCGGCGTGAGCGGCGCCGAGGTTCCCGATCGCAGCCGTCAGGTCCGGCACCAGGACACCGTCGCGGACACCCAGGCCGGCGGACGCAGACTTGACCGCCCGCACGTGCAGGCCGGTGACGATGGCGTGGTCGACGTCGCTCTCGGTCAGGCCTGCGTCCTTGAGTGCCGCCGCGAACGCCTCGCGGGCCAGGGGCACGTAGAGCTCCTCGCCGAAGCGCTCCTCCCACACGTGCGAGTCGGCCTCGCCGGGCACGCGCCAACGGTCGAGGAACTCGTCGCTGGCGGCGCCCCGGCCCACCAGCTCGGCCACCGCTCCGTCCGGCGCGCACACGAAGGCGGCCGCACCGTCGCCGCTGTCGCGCTCCTCCGGCGATCCGGCGAGCCCCGTCCGCAGGTCGGCGACGACGGCCATGGCCGTGCGCCCATCGCCGCCGGCAACGCCGACGCCGGCCAGCGCCTGCAGCAGAGTGGCGGTGGCGGAACGCACCGATCCCGCGAAGTCGTAGGCGCCGCAGCCCCGGCCGAGGCCGAGTGCCGCGTGCACCGTCGTGGCGCTGGTCTTGTCGAGATACGCCGGGTCAGGGGTGGACAGATACAGGTCCTGCACTGCGCCCGCTCCGGGACCCACGGCGAGGGCACGCCGCCCCGCCTCCACGCCCAGCGTCGTCGTGTCCTCGTCGTGCGAGGCCACCGAACGGGTCCCCTTGCCGCCGCCGCTGCCGAGCACCCCGGCGATGGCGGAGCGCTGCAGCCGCCAATAGGGCAGGTAGGTCCCCCAGGCCGCGATCCCTGCGCTCATGGCCCGATCCTAGGTACAGCCGCGCCGGAGGCCGCAACCGGGTGCGCGTCTGCCTGCCAGGCGGCCGCCGCCCCGCTCCGATCGGGGCCCTCCCGGCGGCCTGCACCGCACCGCTCGAGGGTCACCTCTGCCGCCCCGCTGAGGCGGTGGCGAGCACCACCATCTCCCAGCTGTCGAGCTCCAGCGGCCCCCCGCCGCCGGCTCGGAACGTCACGTCACGGAAGCCGGCGTCCTCGAGCCACACGACCCATTCGGGCGGGGTCGGCAGCCGGACGAAGTACGAGGCCCGCCGGACGGCGCCGGCGCGATGGACGGTGCGCTCGACCACCATGCGGCCGTGCCGTGGGTCGAACGTGGAGATCTCGAACATGGTGTCGTCGCCGCGCTGGACGATCACGGCGTCGGGCGCCGGCGTGAAATGCCGGACGCCACCGTCGTGGTGCATGGTGTCGATGACGACCTTCCCCCCGGGCCGGAGGACGCGCTGGAACTGCTCGAGGACCAGGTGGCAATCGGCGTCGTCGTAGTAGCCGAAGGAATTGAGCCAGCAGACCACGGCGTCGAACGGCCCCTCGACCGGGAGGCTGCGGACGTCTCCCACCACGTAGTCCAGCGTGCCGGCCGGCGGTGGCGGGTCGGAACGGGCCTGTTCGACGTATGCCGCCGTCAGGTCGACGCCTGTCACCCGCATCCCCGCCGCGGCCAGGCGACGGGCGACGCGGCCATGTCCACAGGGCGCGTCGAGGACCCGGGACCCCGGTTCCAGCTGGAGCAACCCCAGGATCTCGGCGGCGTCGGCGTCCGAGTGCTGGTCGTCGATGGACTCCGCGTAAAAGTACGGGTAGTCCTCGCTGAATGTGGCCTCCATGTCGAACGTCATGCGACATCTTCGCCGCCGCTAGGGTCCCGTGCGTGCAGGCCCCTGAGGACCTCTCCTTCGACGCGGCCACCTCGGTGGTGCCGACGGACGACCCCCACCGCTTCAAGACCACCGTGCACGAGTTGTGGACCGTGGGCGACAAGCCCAACGGCGGCTACCTCCTGGCGCTCCTGGGCCGGGCGGCGCTCGCCACCGGCAGGGGCGGGGACGGCTGGGGCTGGGAGGTCGTGTCCTCCTCCATCACCTACCTGCGCCCGCCCGAGCTCGGGCCGGCCACGGTGCACACGACGGTGCTCCGCCACGGGCGCTCGGCGGCCCACGTGCGCGCCGTCCTCGCGCAGGACGGCGCCGAGCTGGTCGACGCGGTGTTCGTGCTGGGCGACGTCCCCACCACGGACACGGTCCGTTACGCCGGCATCGAGCCGCTCCAGCTACCCGACCCCGAGCGCTGTGTCCGCCTCCCGCCGCACCTGCCGACCGGTGTCCAGGTCGGCGTCATGGAAGTGGTCGACCTCCGCCTGGACCCGGCCAGCGTCCCCTTCGCGGACTCTGCCCCGCCCCCGGGGACGCCGGCCGAGCTGCGCGGCTGGTCCCGCTTCGCCGACGGGCGGGACCCCGATCCGCTGTCGCTCCTCTTCTCCCTCGACGCCATACCGCCCGCCACCCTGATGATCGGTTCGACCGGGTGGGTTCCCACCTTGCAGATGTCCGCCTACGTCCGGTGCTGGCCGGCGCCGGGCTGGCTGGCGATCCGTATGACGGCCAATCTCGTCGCCGGGGGCATGGTCGACGAGACGTGCACCCTGTGGGACAGCCATGGCCACGTCGTGGCGCAGGCGACACAGCTGGCCCGGCTGCGCTTCCCGGACGAGCTCACCTGAACCGCAGCCCCACCGCGCCACGCCGGGATCACGCCGCCTGCTCACCGTCCTCGTCGCCATCGTCCTCGTCGTCCGCGTCGTGGCAGTCCCACGAGCAGTAGCCCGCGATCCGGGGTGAGCTGGGGTGGAAGCCGCAGTGGCGGCACAGTTTCGTCGTCATGGTGGTGCTCGCTTTCGATTTGGCAATCTCGTGCATGGTCGTTCCGTTCGCTCATGCCCGCTGCAGGTCTGTGACGCCGGACGCAAAAGAGCCGCTCCCCTGTGGGAAGCGGCTCCTCGACACCGGGACTTGTAAAGAGTCCTCCTTATGGCGTCGGGGCCACCTCCTGCGCACACGGCTTGGGGATCCCACCGATCTGTACCTCCGCCATGGCGACGCGCGACTCACCCAGGGAGTTCCCGCCTCCCAGGCACCGGACGAGCCGGCCGTGCATCGCGCGCTGCTGCCTCATGATGAGCCCAGTATACGAGACCCGGTCCCGTCCCCTGCACGCGTCGACCCGAGAAACGGGAGAGTTCATCCGCGCGTCACACGCCGGACGCCGGGGAGCGGTCCGCGCCGGCACGCGACTCCAGCGGGCGCGATGCCGCCGTGACGGATACGTTGCGGGACATGGCGCTCGCCCTCGGCATCGTGACGCCGGCCCTGCACATGAACCCGCGCTTCGATCCCCCCGAGTGGGAGATGACGGCGGGTGTCGACGACGTGGTGGCGGTGGTGCAAGAGGCGGAGCGGCTCACCTACGACTGGGTGGCCTGCTCCGAGCACATCGCCATCCCTGCGGCGGCATCCACGGTGCGCGGGGGCCGCTACTTCGACCCCTTCTCGACGCTGGGCTTCCTCGCCGCCAAGACCTCGCAGGTGGGCCTGCTGACCCACATGGCGGTCCTGCCCTACCACCACCCGCTCGAGCTGGTGAAGCGGCTGGGCACGCTGGACGTCCTGAGCGGTGGGCGCGTCATCGTCGGTGTGGGCGTGGGGTCGCTCCAGGCCGAGTTCGAGGTTCTCGGGCACGCCTTCGACGACCGGGGCGAGCGTTCGGACGACGCCATCCGGGCCATCCGTGCCTCGTGGGGGCACCGGGTGCCCGAGTACCACGGCTCCCATTACGGGTTCGAGGGCTTCATCGTCGAGCCCTCCGGGCTGCAGAGGCCGGTGGAGGTCTGGGTCGGGGGCCGCACCCGTCGCTCGCTACGGCGCGCCCTCGATCTCGGCGACGCCTGGATGCCCTTCGGCTTCAAGCTCGACGAGCTGACCGACCTGCTCACGCAGGCCCAGGTGCGCGACGCGCTGGCCCGCCGGACCGAGGAGCACGGTCGCCCGCTCAAGCTGGTCCTGGCCCCCGAGCCCCCGATCGACCCCCAGGGAGAGCCGGACCGCACGGCCGAGTTCCTCGCCTCCTATGTCGCCCTCGGCGCCACGGGGTTCAGCGTGCGTTTCGAGCACCACTCGCCCGGCCACTACTGCGAGCAGATGGCCGCCCTGCGGTCCCTCGTCGAGGCCGCCGGATTCTGAGGTGGAGGACCAGGTCCGCTCAGGCGGGCGTGCCGGCCAGCCGAGCCCGTAGCTCGGGCTTGATCACCTTGCCGGTGGGGTTGCGGGGCAGCGAGTCGACGAAGATGAACTGGCGGGGAACCTTGTAGTCGGCGAGCTGCGCCAGCCCGAAGTCACGCAGCTCCTCGGCATCGGCGGCGGCGTCTGCGTGGAGCACGACGAAAGCCACCACGTCCTCGCCGAGCACCGGGTGCGGCGCGCCGACGACGGCCACCTCCTTCACGGCGTCGTGTTGGACGAGCACATGCTCGACGTCGGTGGCGTGCACGTTGTTACCGCCGCGGATGATGACGTCCTTGGAACGGCCGACGATGTAGAGGTAGCCGTCTGCATCGAGCTTGCCGAGGTCACCCGTGATCAGCCAGCCGTCGCGCCAGGTCTCCGCCGTCGCCTCCGGGTCCTCGTAGTACTCGCGCTGACGCCCCGGCATCTGCAGCCGCACCTCCCCCACCACGTCGGGCGGTAGCGACTGGTCGTGCTCATCGACGATCTGCACCACGGCGGGGGCGGCGATCTGGCCGACCGAACCGGGTCGCTTGACCGCTTCCCCCTTGGGCATGATGCAGTAGGCGGAGCCCGCCTCGGTCATGCCGTAGTTGTTCGACACCATGGCGTCAGGCATCTTCTCCTGCAGCCGCTCCACCACGTAGGGGGCGAGCGGCGCGCTGCCCACCGAGCACATCTGCACGAACGAGAGGTCGGTCTCGTCGAAGCGGGGGTGGTCGATCAGCAGGTGCGCCATCGCCGGCACCAGGAACACGAACATCGGCCGCTTCTCGGTGACCACGCGCAGCCAGCCGTCCGCGTCGAAGCGAGGCTGGTAGATCACCTGCATGCCCATCTTCATCGGCGTGTAGACCAGCGCGATGCCGGCGAAGGTGAACAGCGGGCTGGCGTGCAACCAGCCGCCGCCCGACCAGTTCGGCTCGACCGCGCCGATCATCGACCCGTTGGAGTGGCGCACCGCAACGCCCTTGGGGCGGCCGGTGGTGCCCGAGGTGTAGAGGATGTCGGCCAGGTCGTCGGACTGGCGCGGCGCCTGGAACGGGGAGCGGTCACCGGCGACGGCCTCGGCCCAGCCGAGCACCGGTGCGGCTTCGCCCGCCGGCCCGGCCGTGACGTCCGTGCCGGCGTCGACCAGCGCGACGAGGCGCCCGCCGGCCGCATCGAGGTCGCTGCCCACCAGGTCGCCGTCGGCCACCACCGCCGTCGCACCCGAGTGGGCCAGCACGTGCGCCACCTCGGCCGGGGCCAGGCGCGGGTTCATGGGCACGGCGACCCCGCCGGCCCGGTGCGCCGCCGAGTAGGACACCAGCCACCGCAGCGCGAGCTCGGGCCGGAGGTGGATGCCCACGCGACCACCGGGCTCGAGGCCCGCCTCGAGGAGGCGCCGCGCCATGGCGTTGGCGGCCCCGTCCCACTCGGCGAAGGTCATGGACCCGACGTCGACCACCTCGAAGGCCGTGCGGTCACCGAATTCGGCGGCCATGCGGGCCAGATGTTCGTCCATCAACACGGATGCGGATCCCCCCAAGTGGCTCGTCGATGCATGCAAGTTGACGCCGGCGTCAGGTTCGTTGCAGCATGGCCGATGCGACTCCGGGGGTCAATCCCGGGTCTGACCACGCGATTTGCCTGACACAGTTTGCTTGCCTGGGGGCGCGGGCCGCCGGGGCACGACCGAGGGAAGAGGCGCCATGACGACGGTCCGTTTCGACCTCCCAACGCCCGAGGGCGACACCATCGAGTTCTGGGAGGCAGCCAAGGAGGAGCGCCTCCTCATCAAGCACTGCCTCGACTGCGACGCCTACTCCTACTACCCACGGCCCTTCTGCCCGAAGTGCTGGAGCGAGCGGGTCGAGTGGTACGAGGCCAGCGGCGAGGGCACGCTCTACACCTGGTCGGTCATCTACAACAACGACCAGCCGCCCTTCCGGGACCGGGTGCCCTACGTGGCGGCCATCGTCGACCTGGCCGAGGGGCCGCGCATGATGACCAACGTCGTCGACTGCCCCTTCGACGAATTGCGGATCGGCATGCCGCTGCGGGTGACGTTCCAGCCCATTTCCGACGAGTTCACGATCCCCGTCTTCGTGCGGGCCTGAGGAGCCACCATGACCAGCGACACCGACGCCGTCATCGTCGCCGCCGTCCGCACCCCGATCGGCCGTGCCGGCCGCGGTCTGGCCGGACTGAGCCTGCACGACATCGGCATGCAGACGGTGACCGGCGCAATTTCGTGCGCCGGCATCGACGCGGGCGACATCGACGACATCCTCCTGGGCGAGGCCGTCCAGGGAGGAGGCTGCACGGCCCGCTATGTGGCCGTTGCCCTGGGTCTGCCGCCCGACACGCCGGGTGGAGCCGTGCAGCGCCAGTGCGCCACCGGGATGATGGCCGTGCAGACGGCGGCCGCCAACATCCGGTCCGGCATGGCCGACGCGGTCGTCGCCGGAGGCGTCGAGTCCATGACCCGCTACCCGGTCCTGTTCGAGAAGTCGCCGTTCCCCTTCGGTGGGATGGAGCGCTTCTCGCCGCCGAGCCATCCGGACACACCCGAGGCTCCCAACATGAACACGCTCATCACGGTGGGTGAGAACACGGCCCGCGAGTGCGGCATCACCCGCGAGGAGTCGGACCACTGGTCGTACCACTCCAACATGCGGGCGATCGCCGCCACCGACGACGGGCGCTTCGCCGAGGAGATCGTGCCGGTGGTCGTGCCGGCCGGGCGCGCCGAGACGGTCACCGTGCGTATCGACGAGCACCCTCGCCGCGACACCTCGCTCGAGAAGCTGGCGGCGTTGCCGTCACTGACCGGCCCCAGCGGCCAGGTCACGGCGGGGAACTCCTCGGGCATCGCCGACGGTGGTGCCGCCCTCGTCGTCGTCGCCCGGGCCTACGCCGAGGCCCACCGGATGGAGCCGCTGGCGACCGTCCGGTCGTGGAACTCGTGCGGCATCGAGCCGGCCCGGACCGGGTTGGCGCCGACCGTGTGCGTGCCCCGTGCCCTGGCCCGCGCCGGGCTCACCGAGTCCGACGTCGACCTGGTCGAGATCAACGAGGCCTTCGCCACCATGGCGGTGGCCTCGGCACGCAAGCTCGGCTTCCCGCACGAGATCGTGAACGTCAACGGTGGCGGCGTCGGCCTGGGTCACCCCATCGCGGCATCGGGCGCCCGCATCCTGGTGACCCTCATCCACGAGCTGCGCCGCCGCGGCGGGGGCTTCGGCGTCGGCACCCTCTGCGCCGGCGGCGGCATGGGGTCGGCGACCGTTCTCGAGGTGCACCCGCCGGCCTCGTCCTAAACCTGCCTGGCTGTCTGCGGCCCCCCGGGGTACGCCGGTTCAGCCGAGCGGGAGGCGCACCAGTCCCAGAGCTCCCGGCCCTCGGACCCCGAGCGGCCGCGCGCCGTCCAGGGCAGATGGTGCTCGCCTCGCCGGTGCCGGTCGTGGAAGAACCCCTCGTTCGATTGGGCGGACGGATGCGCCTGCCGCGCCCCTCCGGCCGCCAGCCAGACCACCGTGTCGGCCCCCTGCGCCGGGGTCCGCAGCAGCGGCCCGAGCCGGGCGAAGCCGGGCAGGCCGCTGGCCAGGCCCGGAGTGTCGACCCAGCCCGGGTGGGACGCGTAGCTGGCCACGCCGTCGGGGCCCCAGCGGCGCGCCCACTCGTGGGACAACACGACCTGGGCCCGCTTGGCCCGCGCGTACGCCGTGGTCCCCGAGTACTGGTCCGGCGGCATCTCGAGGCGGTCGAGATCGAAACGCTGCGTGTACATCCCCCCCGACGACACGGTCACGATGTTGGCGTTGCCAGAACGACGCAAGAGCGGGCCGAGCAGCCACGTCAAGCGGAACGGCGCCAACACGGCGGTGGCCAATGTGAGCTCACCCCCGTCGGGAGCACTGCGGTAGGTCGGGTACAACGCCCCGGCGGCGTGCACGAGCACGTCGACGTGCGAGTGGGCCGCGCCGATCGTTGCGGCGAAGGCATGCACCGCGTCGGGGTCGACGACGTCGAGCACCACCGGCTCGACTGCGGCGACGGGAGCGAGGTCGCGGGCTTGGCGGGCGGTGTCCTCGGTCCGGGCCCGGTCGCGTCCGACCACCCAGAGCGTCGCCCCGAGCCGCGCCATCTCGAGGGCGGCCGCCCGGCCGATCCCCGAGGAGGCGCCGGTCACGATGGCAACCCGGCCCGCGAGGCCGTCCGGCGCCTCCCAGTGCTCCAGCCGCGCGCGGACCCCATATCCGGCGCGGCTGAAGCTGCCGGCGACGGTGACCTCGAGCGCCGAGTCGACGATCCGGGACAGGTGCGGCCCGCTCATGCCAGCGCCTGGCGCAACCCGGCTGCCGCCCGGTCCGCCATTCTCGTGAACGACCAGGCGATCAGCGGCTCGGCCACCCGGATGAGGCCCTTGCCCTCGAGCACGGCGACATAACGCACGCGCGAGCCCGTCCCGTCCTGCTCCACCGTGATCGTGTCGGTGGAGACCACACCGGAGCCCCGCGCCTGTAGCACCACCCTCTTGGGCCGGTCCATGTCGACGACCTGGTAGTCGAACGGCACGGTTCGGCCCGCCAGCCGGACACCGAGCCGGTAGACCGAGCCGACCTCTGGAGGTCCCGCGATCAACGGCTCGGCCTCGTGCACGCTCGGGTCCCACTCACCGGCGTTGCTGAACGTCGCCATGTACTCGAACACCTCGTCAGACGGCCTCGGCGAGTCGATCACCGTGCAGTACGTCGGCATACATCCTCCTTGGGCACCCCGTGAACGGCTCACCGGGTCCGGCTGCTAGTTTAGTGCTAAATAGACTCGTTTGCACGGAGGATCTCTTGCGCATCGCCATCATCGGAAGCGGCATCGCCGGCATGACCGCAGCCCACCTGCTCCAGGAGGGCCACGAGGTGCACCTCTTCGAAGCCGACGGCCGTCCGGGCGGGCACGCCAACACCGTGACCGTGGACCTCCCCGGGGGCCCGGTCGCCGCCGACACCGGCTTTCTCGTCTACAACGAGCGGACCTATCCCCTCTTCACCCGGCTTCTGGCCGATCTCGGCGTGGCGACCCACGCGAGCGACATGAGCTTCAGCCTGACCGACCTGCGTTCAGGCTTGGAATGGCGCGCGACGTCGCTCTCCACCGTCTTCGCGCAACGCAGGAACCTCGCGCGGCGGGACTTCTGGGCCATGTTGGCCGACGTGGTGCGGTTCAACCGATTGGCGCGCCGCCTCCTCGCCGAGCCGGCGGCGGGGCCGACGTCCGAGGCGGGCACCCTTGCCGATCTGCTGGCGGCACGACGTTGGTCCCCGAGCTTCCTCGACTGGTACCTGATCCCACTGGGAGCGGCCATCTGGTCCGCCGACCCGGGCACCTTCACGCAGATACCAGCGAGGACCTTTGCCGAGTTCTTCAGTCGTCACGGACTCCTCGGCCCCGGGAACCAGCCCGCCTGGCGCACGGTGACCGGTGGGTCGACGCGGTACGTCCAGGCCATTACCGAGCCACTGCGGAACCAGGGACGGCTGCATGTCGGGACGGAGGTCAGCAAGGTGCGCCGCCAGCCGGGAGGCGTCGAGCTCCTGACGCCGGGTGGGCCGGCCACCTTCGAGCACGTGGTCATCGCCACGCACAGCGACCAGGCGTTGGCGCTGTTGGGCGACCCGACCAACGAGGAGCGCCACGTGCTCGGTGCGATGCGCTACCAGCCGAACCGGGCCACCCTGCACACCGACACCGCCCTCCTGCCTGCCAACCGCCGGGCCTGGGCCTCGTGGAACTACGTGCGCCCGGACGGCCCCGCGCACCGGGCCACCCTGACGTACTACCTGAACCGCCTGCAGGGCTTCGATGCCGACCGGCCCGTGCTCGTCACGCTGAACCGCGACGAGGCGATCGATCCGGCGAAGGTCGTGACGCACTTCGACTACGCGCACCCGGTAGTCGACCGGGCGTCGGTGGCGGCCCAGTCCCACCAGCGCTTCCTCAGCGCCGGGGCGGTGTCCTACTGCGGCGCCTACTGGGGCTATGGCTTCCACGAGGATGGTGTCCGCAGTGCCCTGGCGGTCTGCGAGCGCTTCGGGGCGCGCCTGTGAGCGGCGGAACCCCCTCGGTCCTGCGCAGCGCGCTCTACGAGGGCACCGTGATGCACCGGCGAGCCGAGCCGGCGCACCGGTTCACCAACCGGGTGGCGCTCCCGCTCCTCTTCCTCGACGAGCTGGCCGAGCTCAGTCGCGTCCACCCACTGGTCGATCTCGACCCCGTCCCGCCGCGCCGATGGTTCCCCGCCGCCATGCGGTTCCACCGCCGCGACTACCTGCCCTCCACTGCGCCCGCCCTGGAGGACGCAGTGGAGGAGGCGGTGGCCGGAGCCGGCGGGTCGGTACGGGGCCCGGTGGCGATGCTCGGCCACCTGCGCACCTGGGGCTGGCTGTTCAACCCGCTCACGCTGTTCTACTGCTTCGACCCTTCGGGCAGCCACGTCGAGTGGACGGTGCTCGAGGTATCGAACACCCCGTGGCACGAGCGCTGCCGCTACGTCGTCGGGCCACCCGGGGAGCACCGCTTTGCCAAGGCCATGCACGTCTCGCCCTTCCTGCCCCCCGGGGGCATCTATACCTTGCGCTACACGCGGCCGGCCGAGAAGCTCCGGGTCAGCCTCGACGTCGAGGCAGCTCCTTCGTATCCTCGCGAGTACGAACCGAGCACCGACCGACCCGTATCGCAGCTCAATGCCACAATGGTGCTGCATCGGCGCGCACTCGACCGCGCCGCGATCGGACACCTGCTGTGGGGGTACCCACTCATGACCGCACGAGTGTCCGGGGGGATCTACGCCCAAGCGCTCCGGCTGGGCGCCCGACGGTCACCTCTCCACCGGCACCCGGGTGCACGACCCCGGGGGGCAGCGGGCGCCACCGGCGGCCGGACGGCGGGAAGCTGTCCGGGGAAACCACGATGAGCGAAGCGTCCGCCCGCGTTGTCATGGACATGGCGCGGCGAGCGGCACGCGAGGGCTTCGGCACCTTGTCCTTCGAGGGTGCTGGAGTGACCGGGACACGCCCTGTCGTCAGCGGATCAGGCGGTCCGACAGCCACAGTGACGGTGCACGACCCGCGAGCGTGGTCCGCCGTGCTCCGACGCGGCTCCATGGGCCTGGCCGAGAGCTACATCGCCGGCTGGTGGGACACGGACAGCCTCACCGACCTCGTCCGCATCGCATTCCGCCGGACCACGACGCTGCGCCGAGCGCTCGACGCGACCGCTCGACGCGCCGCTCCGGTGCTGGCGGGTTTGAAGCGGATCCGGCCACCGAGCAAACGGCGGGACCGCGACAACATCGCCGCACACTACGACCTGTCCAATGACTTCTTCGCCCTGATGCTCGACCCGACAATGGCGTACTCGTGCGCCTACTTCGCCCAGGAAGGCGCCACGCTCGAAGAGGCTCAGGTGGCCAAATTCGACCGGATCGCGACCAAACTGGAACTGGGGCCCCTGGACCACGTGGTCGAAATCGGCACGGGCTGGGGCGGGTTCGCGATCCACGCCGCGCGGCGCTACGGCTGCCGCGTCACCACCACGACCATCTCGGAGGCCCAGCGGATACTGGCGGAGAAGCGCGTGGCGGAGCACGGACTCGCCGACCGGGTGAACGTCCTCGGCCACGACTACCGGGACCTCGAAGGCCGCTTCGATGCGCTCGTGTCGATTGAGATGATTGAGGCGGTCGACTGGCGACGGCACGACCAGTTCTTTGCGACCAGTGCCCGGCTTCTGACCGACCGGGGCCGCATGGGGCTGCAGGCCATCACCATCGCTGATGGGAGCTTCGAGCGGGCCAAACTGCACGACGAGTTCATCCGCACGATGGTGTTCCCGGGTGGGTGCCTGCCTTCCATCGCCGCCATCGCTGCCTCGGTGGCGCGTACCGCAGACCTGCAGATCGTCGACCTCGAGGACATCGGTCCGCACTACGCGATGACGCTGCGACGCTGGCGGGCCAACCTGGAGCGCCAGCGCCCCGCCGTCGAGCGCCTGGGCTTCGACGAGCACTTCTGGAGGTTCTGGACTCTCTACCTGTGCTACTGCGAAGCGGCCTTCATGGAACGCCATGTCTCCGACGTGCAACTGGTGCTGACGCGGCCGCGCGCCCGGATGCCCCGGCTCGATCGGCCCTCCTGACCACCTCGAGTTCAGCGCGAGCGGCGATTTAGGTCGTCGATGACCTCGCTGAGGTGCCGCGCGTCGGCGCCGCTCCAAGCCGCGCCCAGCCGAGCTGCATGCTCCTCGTCTGAGATGCCGCCGCCGCCCACGAGCACCGGCAGGCCTGGGCTCGCGTGCCGGACGGCCCGCACGATCGCCCGCACCGACCGGTCGTGGTTCCCCGAGGTCACAGCGACCGCGACGGCCAGCGGGCGCGCCGTCTTGGAGACAGCTGCCCCGAACGCGTCCGGTGGGACGTCGGCACCGAGGTCGATCACGTCGTAGCCGTGCCCACGCAGCACGTTCGCCGCCATGGCGGTCGGGAGTCCGTGCAACTCGTGCGGCGGGGTCCCCAGAATGACGCTTCGTCGGCGGGGGCCCCGTTTGGTGAAGCGGGCACCGAGTCGGGCCACCACCCGTGTCGCCACACCCGAGGCGCGGTGCTCGTCGTCCACGGTGTAGTCGCCGGCCTCCCACCCCTCCCCCACCGAGCGCATTGCCAATCCCAGTTCGTCCAGCAGGATCTCGTCGGGGTCGGACCCCGAGCCCAGGCGATCCTCGATGATCGCCCACGCTCCAGGCTCGTCCCCGGCGACGAGCCTGTCTTCGAGACGCCGCGCCGCAGCCTGCCGCGACGAGCGTCGCGTCGCGGAGCGCGGGCGCCCGGCCACGACCGCCCCCGCGCCCACACGCGCCAGGTCTCGCGGGTCGACGTACCAGTGCGAGGCGATCTGGGTTGCGGGCAGACGGCCCGTGCGGACGTAGCGGTAGGCGGTCATGTAGTGGACCCCAAGCCTGTCCGCGGCCTCCTGCAGGTCCAGCAGCCCCGCGTGGGAGCGTGGCTCACGTGCCGGCGGGGTTCGCCCCATTTACTGATAAATCATAGTCGCTGCGCCCGGGTGACGCGGACAGCGCCTACTCCTTGTCGTCGCCGCCCTCGGCCATGTGGTCCTTGATGGAGTTCACCACCGTCGGGTCCAGCAGGGTGGTGACGTCCCCGAGCGGCCTGTCGTCGGCCACGTCGCGCAGCAGGCGCCGCATGATCTTGCCGCTGCGCGTCTTCGGCAGCTCGGGGGTCAGCATGATCTGCCGCGGCTTGGCGATCGGCCCGATCTCGCGGGCCACGTGGTCCCGAAGGGCGCGCACCAGTTCCTCGCCCTTCTCCCCGTCGGCCGCCTCGGAGCCCTTGACGGTGACGAAGGCGACGATGGCCTGGCCCGTGGTGGCGTCGCTGGCCCCGACGACGGCCGCCTCGGCCACGGCGGGGTGGCCCACCAGGGCGTGCTCGACCTCGGTCGTGGAGATGCGGTGCCCCGAGATGTTCATGACGTCGTCCACCCGGCCGAGCAGCCACAGGTCGCCGTCCTGGTCGCGCTTGGCACCGTCGCCCGCGAAGTAGCGGCCGGGGAACCGCGACCAATAGGTCTCCCGGTAGCGCTCGTCGTCCCCGTAGATGCCACGGAGCATGCCCGGCCACGGCTCGGTGAGCACGAGGTAGCCGCCCTCGCCGTTGCCGACCGAGCGGCCGTCACTGTCGATGACGTCTGCCGCGACGCCGGGGAACGGCGTCATCGCCGCGCCCGGTTTGGTGGCGGTGATCCCGGGCAGCGGCGTGATCAGGATGCCGCCCGTCTCGGTCTGCCACCAGGTGTCGACGATCGGGCAGTGGTCGCCCCCGATGTGGGTGCGGTACCAGATCCAGGCCTCGGGATTGATCGGCTCACCCACCGACCCGAGGAGGCGCAGGCTGGACAGATCGTGCCTGGCCGGCAGGTCCTCACCCCACTTCATGAACGTCCGGATCGTCGTCGGTGCGGTGTAGAGGATGTTGACCTTGTAGCGCTCGACGATCTGCCACCAGCGGTCCCGTGCCGGCGTGTCGGGCGTGCCCTCGTACATGACGGACGTGGCCCCGTTGGCCAGCGGGCCGTAGACGATGTAGCTGTGGCCGGTGACCCAGCCGATGTCGGCGGCCGTCCAGAACACGTCCCGTTCCGGCTTGAGGTCGAAGATCAGGTAGTGCGTCGCCGAGACGTGCGTGAGGTAGCCGCCGCTGGTGTGCAGGATTCCCTTGGGCTGGGCCGTCGTACCGCTGGTGTACATGATGTAGAGGGGATGTTCGGCGTCGAACGCCTCGGCCTCGTGCTCGGCCGGCTGCCGGTCCACTGTTTCGTGCCACCAGACGTCCCGCCGGTCGTCCCAGGCCACCTCCTGGCCGGTGCGCCTGACCACGAGCACCCGCTCGACGTCGGGGCACTCCCGTACCGCTTCGTCGACCGCCGGCTTCAGCGAGCTGGCGACACCCCTCCGGTAGCCGCCGTCCGCGGTGATCACGAAGTGGGCGTCGCAGTCGAGGATCCGGCTCCGCAGCGCGTCGGAGGAGAACCCGCCGAAGACCACGGTGTGCGGCGCACCCAATCGGGCGCAGGCCAGCATGGAGATCACCGCCTCGGGGATCATCGGCAGGTAGATGGCGACCTTGTCACCGGCGCGCACGCCGAGCTCGATCAGTGCGTTGGCCGCCTGGCAGACCGAGGCCAGGAGGTCGGCGTAGGTGATGGTGCGGGTGTCGCCGGGCTCGCCCTCCCAGTGGAACGCAACGCGGTCGCCGAGACCGGCCTCGACGTGCCGGTCGAGGCAGTTCACCGCCACGTTGAGCTTGCCGCCGACGAACCACTTGGCGAACGGGGCGTCCCACTCGAGCACCTGCGACCACGGTTGGGCCCAGGTCAGCCGCTTCGCCTGCGCCTCCCAGAAGGCCAGCGGGTCCGCCTGCGCCTCGGCGTAGATGCCGGGTTGTGCATTGGCGGCCTTGGCCAGACCCTCGGGAGGCGGGAAGGTCCGGGTCTCGTTCAGCAGGGCGGACAGCCCCTGCTCCTGGGTCTCGCTCATGTGGCCTCCTGGTGCGCGTCCGACGAGCACACCCTGCCTATCAGATGCATCACGCGAGCGGCCACGGCCTCAAGACCCTTCTCGGAGCTCGAATCCCTCGAAGCTGAACGCCGGCGTCACGGTCGCCCCGACGAGCGAGTAACGGCCCAGCGGGCGAGCCGACTGCCACACGCCGGGCTCCACCATCACCTGCGGCGCATGCCCCGCCGCCACGTCGGGCCCGAGGATCGCCACGTGGCGCCGTCCGTCGGGCCACTCCCGAGTGAGCTCGAGCGGGTCGCCGGCGTAGAAGTGCCAGAGCTCGGTGGCGTCGATGCGGTGCGGTGCGGAGACGTCGCCCTCCAACAGGAGGTAGTAGATGGCGCTGCCCGCGGGGCGATCCCCGTCCACCGCTTCCGCCACCCAGGTGCGCCGGTACCACCCTCCCTCGGGATGCGGCACGAGGTCGAGCGACGCGATGAGCCATTCGCCGGGCTGCACCCCGCCAGTCTGCCTCTCAGGCGGGGGTCGCCCCCAGCGCGGCGGCGACGGCGAGCGAGTGGTCGGCGGAGCCACCGAAGAGCGCACCGCTGGACTCGGCCCGCTTGACGAGGAGGTGCCCGTCGTGCTCCCAGGTGTACCCGATGCCGCCGAAGGACTGGAGCGAGTCACGGCACACCATGCGTTGGCAGTCGTCACTGGCTGCCTTGGCCATGGAGACCGCGGCGGCCCGGGTCGGCGTGTCCTCGTCGATGGCAGCGACGGCGAAGTAGCACAGGGAGCGGGCGCGCTCGATGGCGACGAACATGTTGCTCATCTTGTGCTTCACCGCCTGGAAGGAGCCGATCGGCACCCCGAACTGCTTACGGTCCTTCACGTACGAAAGCACCATTTGGAAGAGCGCGTCGGAGACACCCACCGTCTCGAGGGCGAGGGCGAGGGTCGCCTCCTGGAGGGCCCGGGTCACCCCGAGGGTGGACGCGGCACTGCCCGGCTCCCCCAGGGCCCGGTCGTCGGGGACGAGCACGCGGTCCAGCCTGGCGCTGCTGAGGGGACGGCTGGCATCGAGCGAGCGTACGGGCGCCAGACCGGCCTCGGCTGCGGGCACGACGAACGCACCCACACCCTCCCCGGCGCGGGCGACGACGGCGACCTCGCTCGTCCCGGCGGGTGCAACGAGCCCGAGCTTGGTGCCGTCGAGCACCCAGCCACCCTCGGCGCGTTCGGCGGTCATGGTCACGTCGTCCGTAGCCCATCCGCGCGGGTGATCGGCCAACGCCACGGTCCCCGTGACGGCGCCGGTCGCCACCTGCGAGAGGAAGCGCTGGCGCTGGTCGGGCGTGCCGACCTCCCGGACCATGGGGGCGAATTGGGTGACGGTGGGGAGCAGAGGCCCGGGGGCAACCGACCGGCCCAACTCCTCGACGACGACGGCGGTCTCGACGACGGAGAGGCCGAGTCCACCGTTCTCCTCGGGAATCGCCAACGCCGGCCAGTCGAGACCGACCATGGAACTCCAGAGACTCTCGGGTGCTTCGCCACTCTCGACGACGCCGCGGACCAGTTCGAGCGGGCACTCCTTGTCGAGGAACGAACGGACGGAGGCGCGCAACTCCTCCTGGTCGCTCGTGAATTCGAGCTCCACCGCCCTCCCTTCCCGGCCGTGCCGACTTACTGGTCCGATCCGCGTACCGGAGTGCCGCACGCCGGCAGATCGGGGCGAGTGTACCTGACGGCCGTGTCAGCCTCTCTGGTGCTACCCTCTCGGCGCACCGTTTTCTGGGAGGCAATTGGAGGGGTGTACCCCGGGGGGGTCGCCGGTCCGGGATACACACCCGGACCGGCGAAACCGGGGGACCACGGCAGCGGTGCAGACCCACGCTCCCTGGCCGCGATGTCCGCTCGCCTACACTCTGCGGTGCGCCTCTAGCTCAACGGCAGAGCAACGGACTCTTAATCCGCAGGTTTCGGGTTCAAATCCCGAGGGGCGCACTAGAAAGTCCAGGTGAGCGCCTCATCGAGCCGGATTAAGCGTATCGGAGCGACTGAAGCGCGCTTTCCACCCAGATACGCCTTTCGATACACCTAACCGATACCCTTAATTCATGGGCCGAAAGGTCGAAGACCTGGCGACGCGCTTCGAGCGTCTGGTTGATCGCACAGGCGAGCACCACCTCTGGCTCGGCAGCGTCGAATCCCGATCGTGGAACGGGCCGAATGAAGGTCGACAACGTTGAGAATGACAGCGCATCGCGTGGCTTGGGAGTTGGCCCACGGCGCGCTGGTGCCAACGCAACGAGTGCTGACCTGCGCGACGAATCCAGCCTGCGTACGCATCGAGCACCTCCGCCTAGAAGGCGCGACCGAAGCCCAAACGCGAGCCAAGCAAGGGCACGGAAGGGAGCCGGCTCAATGCGCCTCGTGCGGCCTGGGACGTGGGAGCTCCGGGTAACCATCGGCCGATGGGACAACGGACGGCCTCGATCGCTCACCCGCACCGTGCCGGCGAAGAGCAAGGCGGCTGCGGCTGCTCTCCTGGCGGAGTTCGTGGACGAGATGAGCGATTCACAGCTCCCCGAGACCCAGGATCTTCGGGACATCACGGTGGACGAGGCGGTGGATCGATTTCTCGAGGAGTACCTGGCAGCCGAGAAGGGTCGGGCCGAGAAGACCATCAACGACTACCGCTACCTCCACCAACGGTGGTTCTCCCCCACTATCGGCGCCCAGCAGGTCAAACGGATCGAAAGCGCCACCATGGACCGGCTGTTCGGCGCGATGCGCCAAGCCGGTCTGAGCGCTTCTCGCATGAATCAGGCCAAGAGCCTCTACGTCCCGTTCTTTCGGTGGGCCAAACGACGGGGAATGACCACGCGCAACCCAATGGCCGAATTCCAGGTGCCGACGAGCACGTATCGCTCCAAGGAACGGACCCCGCCAGAGGTCGAGGAACTGTCACTCCTGCTCTCGACTGCGGTGGAAGTGACGCCAGACATCGCCCCGCTTCTCGTGCTCGGGGCGGTGACGGGGATTCGCCGAGGCGAGCTCGTCGGTATCCCGATGTCGGCGGTGGCGTGGAAGAAGAACCAGATCACGATCGCCTCGGCCATCACATCTTCTGGCAAAGTCAAAGCCACAAAGACCCGTCGAAGCAGGACATTCCACATCGACGCCGAGACGACTGCGATGCTCAAGCGACACTGCGAGCAGATGACCGACCGGGCCGCCGCCGCCGGGCGTCGAGCTCGGTGCGGATGCCTTCCTCTTCAGTCTTGCTCAGGACAGCTCCACGCCCATGCCGCCTGACCACTTGACGAAGCGAGTTGCTGTGCTGAAGGGCTATCTGGGGATTGAGGACAAGAACCCAGAGGTCGTCGCCCTTGAAGACGAGGCCCTACGGCTACGGCGGTCCACTCCGCCTGCTCGGCCAACCGGGAAACCGGGACCGCCGCCCGCCGGCGGTATGTCCTATCGAGATATCGGTGCGTCGTTGGAGCGCAGCGAGCGATGGGCGAACCTTGCGGTGGCAGCCGCCGAACGGCGGGAACACGCCGAGGCATCAGGCCGTGGCAACCTCGACTTCGACGGCTCGATCCTTGCCCTGCGCAAGTTCACATCCTCCGAACTCCTGGATGCCGGATTCAATGTCAGCGTGGTCGCTCAGCGACAAGGACATGGGCCAGAGGTGCTCACCCGCCACTACTCGAAATCGCGGGCTTCCTCGGACAAACGGGCCGCCGAGCACCTTGGTCGCGTCGTGCACGGCAAGGACTACTAGACCTCGTTTAGACCGAGACTCACCCATAAGATCTTCCGCTTCACATTGAGAGGGTGGTTCGACACGTCCACTAAGGGGCTCTGAGTCCATTGTACCTGTTCAGGAAGCTTGGCTTGTCTAGGAAATGCGCCAGTTGTCCATCCATTTCGACGGAATGGATGGACAAAAAGGATGGACAGCTCGTGGGCGTTTCCGCTGCTGATGCATCCCTCTTGATCGCTCTCGACGGCGGTGGGGGTTGTTGGCCGCTTGGTCGCACCGGCGCTCGATGCAAGGGCCCCTAGCCGGAGTTAGAGCCAACCGCTACCCGTTCTAGGTGCCGAGCACTCCACCGCCAAGCATCCCCCTGCCAAGCATCCCGGAAGTGCCCGGTGAATCCTCAGAGCGAGCCTCCGCTTGAGTGCCCCGGCCGGAGAAGTCCCCCTCCTCTTCTGCCAGAAGCTGATTCATCGCCGAGATCCGTTGGTATTTGACCTCCGCTTCCATCAATCGATTTCGGATCAGGTCAGGCGCGTCGCCCGGGTACACCTGATCAGGCGGAAGTGTGCCGCTGTCGTAGTCACTCAGCCATTGCGTCATCTCGCCGATAGCTGTGGCTATGAACTTCAGCTGCTCTTGCTCGGTCATGCGAGAGACCGGTTGTCCCGATCCACTCATAAAGGTCGGTGCACCCATAGCGTTCTCCCAAGGGTGCAGAAACCCCTGCAACTCCGTCGCAAGGGAGGTGGTGTCCGCCCTTACCGATGATTCGGCCGAACCAAGAACCTCCTTCGCCACGACGTCGATACTCGTCCCAGCGGCCTGTTGGGCCCCGACTAAACCGTCGTAGCCCTGTTGTCCAGCTGCGTCAATAATGGCAGCGCCGTAGGTCGCTCCAGCCCAGACACTTGCGGCAAGTCCGAGTTTGCATAGCTTGAGCGCCCATCCGGTCGAAACAATATCTCCGCTGGCAGCCTCGACAGTCAACACGTCCGCCTCACGGCGAAGACGTTGCGCCACAAACGTCAGCTCATCTCGTTCGTCCTCGCCGAGCTTCTTCGCTATCTGATCAAGCCGTGTGGACAGTTCACGAAGCGAGGCGGCCGCCGCCTCGACCTTCGCTAGTAAACCTGCCGGTGCCATTTTTCTCGCCATAATCAGCTCAGGGCCTACTCGGGCCAAACGGTGCCTCCAGCTGCCGCGCAGGCACGGTCACGATTGACACGCCACCATCGTCCAACTCGTCGAACGTCCACGTTCGGAAGTGAGTCCCCTGGCTCTGGTTCAACTTCCGCTCGCCAGGATATTGGTCGATGTAACTGACGAATGAATCAACACGAATAACCGTGGCCGACAAAAAGGACCGTGAACCATCCGGACGATTACCCAGATACGCCTGAACATGAACGGCCGGGAGGAGCGCACCACTGCGACCGCACATGGACGACCACCGACGGATAGTGGGTTCGTTCATAGTCACCGTGCGCCAGGCACCCTCGCCCGTGCGCTGAGAGACGCCGTATCCCTCTCCGTGGCTCGGGGCGTATAGATAGTCAATCCCGAGTATGTCCAGTTGGCGTGAGCCTTCGTCGGCCTGCCCCTCAAAGGGGTGCAACTGTCCCGCCGGAAAGCATTGCCTGATTTCCGGCCATACGTAGGTGCAGAAATCAGTGCGACTTTTGACAATCGCTGCCTCGATGGAAGGGAGTGCAGTGAGCGCCATCAGAACCCCTCGCTTTGATTCAGTACGTCGCGCTCTCCATGCCACGCGTCCAAAATCTCGTCCACGTATGCGTAGATTTCTCTGCCGAGAAATGTGGACGCCACAATGGGCCTTTGTGTGGGTGTTTCAAACCAAAGGTTCGCGTGAGGGTCGCGTTCACGCGCAATCAGCAGAGCGTCGAGAGCGTCCTCGCTCGGATTCACGATCCCCTTGACTGAGTGTTTCTGAGGTCTCCACTTCCAACTGTCACCCAGTTCGTATCCAAGCCGTTCGTCACGATAGGCGCCGAGCGATTCCGACAGCAACTTTGCATCGGCGGCCTTTCGAAGACGAGAGGACCCGTGCTCGCTCACCCACGCTCTTGCGTCAGCCGCCTCCGTCTGTTGCTTTACTCGATTCCTAACCGACTCGGCCGCATCGCAAGCGGCCTCATAAACCTCTGGCAACATCGTCATCACTCGGTTGAGCGCGTCGTCATCAAGACGGCCGACAGCTTGAGCATCGGAGCCAACGATGCGCAGGAAATCCGTCGTCTTTCTTGTTAGATCCGCCTTGGCGCCGTGGAGCAGGTTCTTGTCGTCTGACAAGTCGCAGATTGCCCCGACAAGGTCGGTAACGTGACTTGCACCTTTGGTCTTTGACCACAGGCGCCATTCGTTGATCGCTTTGCGGAGTGCTTCCTCGGACTTGCTGCGCCCAGAACGATCTCGCAGCTTGCGTTCATAGGCGAGTAACTCTGGGACGGTCAGATAGGAGTCGAGCTCTGTCGCCTCGTCTCGATCACCAAGAATCGTTGCTAGAGCGGGACGTGTCCACGTCTGCATACCCTCAAGCAGTTCGTCCGCACCCCAGCCGGTGTAGTCATAGAGATTGAGTGGCTTGTCAGGCGAAATCTCGTAACGGATTGCTCGACCGACGGTGATTTCCGCTGCGACGACTGGATGACGCTTTACATCCAGTTCCTCGTCGCCGTTCCTGTAGAACAAGACCGGTTCAAGATTGTGAAACTCCTCCCAGGCTTCATCGCCTGGGTAGAGATGGTGCGTGACCGTTCTACGGGCTTGTTCACCGTGTCGAACGGCGTCTCGCAGACCAGATTCGGACAAATGGCAAATAAGACGCGCCTCGGGCGCGTCATTCTCTTCATACACGTCAGCCCTCCTTGTGGCTTCCGCTCCGGCTCTCGGCGAGTCCGGATACTTCAGTTGGGCCGGCGGACACATGCCACCGGGCGAGCCGCTGCGCTGCGCTACTTGCGTTCGCAGGCGACTGCGATCGCAACTATACGCCCCTGGTGTTGCTCTTTCGGCGGACAACGCCCAAAAGTGCCGTCTACCTGGAGCGACGCGGCTCAGTAGGCGTTGCAACCCCGGAATGGCAACAAGGAGGGAAGCTGCAAACGCCGACCGTCGACTGACAACAGGGCGAGCTCATCGGACGGGGACACCTAGTGGCGGCGCGTGCCCGAGACGGCGTCGAGATTTGCCCGACTTCGTTGCCCACGTCGAGGACGAATGGCGCAGCATCGAGCCGACAGCAATAGCTTTTGGAAGTCACTCATCGGCGCTCGCGCCGCAGCACGCGAGTGCGAAACCTTGAGATCATGGTTGCATTTCCGCTAGGAGCGCTTGATGCCTGATGATTTGCGAAAACTCGGAGAGTGGTTCACTGAGTCGGACTGGCCAACGATGAGTTGTCCTAACTGTGGCCTCGGGTTCTTGACCGTCAGGAAAACCACAAAAGTCAATTCAGCCGCGTCTGACCGAGCGGACAATGATCCCGAATGGGAACCCGAATGGATTTTCGGGCACTTTTACGGAGAACTCCGCTGCAGTCGTGCCACCTGCTGGGAGCCGGTGATCGTCTCGGGGGCTCATAAGGTCGATGCGGACCTAGATGACAAAGGCCATTGGTATGGCGAGTACGCCAACTTTCTGCGACTGCGCTATGCCATTCCTGCTCTCCGGATCATGTCAGTTCCCGAGGGAACGCCGCAGGTTGTGCGGGATGCGATCGTCGCAGCATCTCGCATCTTGTGGACCGACCCGAGCAGTGCGGGTAGCCGGCTGAGACTTGCAATCGAAGACCTGCTGACAGAGTACGGCATGCGGCGCTTCGTCAATACAAAAGGAAGGCGGGTGCGTCTGAGTACGCACGTTCGAATTCAGGAGTTCAAGAAGCACGAAAGTCTGCCTGGCGAGACGCTGGAGGCAGTCAAGTGGATCGGCAACCAGGGAACTCACGGGCAAGAACTCACGGTGAATGATGTGCTCGACGGCGCCGGACTACTTGAGTACGCGCTCAAACTGCTCTACGACACATCCGACGATGAAGTGGCAAAGTTGGTACGCAAGATCAATAAGTCAAAAGGTATACCGAGGACACGTCGACAGTGAATTGCACCTGTCAAGTGTGATCATCGCATTCTTGTCGGCATTTACCTAGTTGTGAGATTGACTCCTATCTGAAGGTCGAATGACGGTTAACCGTGGTGCAACTGGTTTACAGGCGTCAAAAGATCG
>CAWELJ010000012.1:0-21707 GCA_963809825.1 uncultured Acidimicrobiaceae bacterium
CCCCGTGAGGCGGCGCGGCGCTTGGCCGAGGCGCTCGAGATCTGGCGCGGCCCGGCCTTCAGCGAGGTGCGGGACGAGCCGTTCGCTCGGGCCGAGGCCCGACGACTGGAAGAGCTCCGCCTCGCCGCGACGGAGTCGCGCATCGACGCCGAGTTGACCGTGGGTCGTCACCAGGGACTGATCGGCGAACTGGCGTCGCTGACGAGCGCGCATCCCATGCGGGAGCGTCTGTGGTCCCAGCGCATGCTGGCGCTGTACCGCTCCGGGCGACAGGCCGAGGCGTTGCGGGTCTTCCAGGACCTGCGGACGATCCTCGTCGCCGAGCTGGGGATCGATCCGGGCCACGACATCACCTGGCTGGAGCACGCCATCCTCGCCCAGGACCCGGCTCTCGACTTCCCCGCACCCCCCGAGCGGGAACCCGGCGACGTGGCGGCGCCCGTGGTCACGGCGTCCGCGGGCTACCGGGTCCACGTGCCGGCGTCGACGAACGAGGGACCGCTCGTCGGTCGCCGGCGGGAGTCGGCCCTCCTGCGCGACTGGTGGGGAACGGTGCAGGGAGGCCATGGACGGCTGCTGCTCGTCGACGGCGAGGCCGGCATCGGGAAGACCCGCCTGGTGGCGGAGCTGGCGCGGGCCGTCGAGGAGGACGGCGCGTTGGTGCTCTGGGGCCGCTGTGACGAGGGGCCCGTCACGCCCTTCCAGGCTTTTGCCGAGGCGCTCGGCCGCTACTTCCAGTCGCTCTCGGCCGACCGGATCTCCCAGATGCCGGACTGGCAGCTCACGGAGCTCTCCCGGCTCGTGCTGCGCCTCCGCGAGCACGCGCCGCTCCTCGAGGAGGAAGCCGGCGATCCCGAGACGGAGCGGTACCGCTTCTTCGAGGCGGTGGCGACCACCTTGCTCGATCTGTCGTCGGGCGCCACGGTGCTCCTCGTCGTCGACGATCTGCACTGGGCCGACCAGCCGACGCTGCTGCTGCTGCGCCACGTGCTGCGGAGCGTCGATGCGACCCGGCTGGGAATCATCGGGATGTACAACGACACGGAGATCCCACCGGATCATCCGCTGCGCTCCATGTTGGCGGACTTCCGGGCGGTCGTCCCCGTCGAGACCGTGCACCTGCAGGGGTTGAGCCCGGACGCCGTCGCCGAGTTGGCCCGCGGCTGGGAGAAGGCTCCGCCGGATCTCGTCCCGGAACTGTGCCGGTTGACCGACGGCAACCCGCTGTTCCTCGACGAGATGCTGCGGCAGCTGCGCGACCGCGACGACGATCAACCGGGCGGGCGTGATGCCCTCGTGCCACCGGACCTGGACCCGCCCGAGGCGATCCGCGAACTGGTGGCCCGCCGCGTCTCGCGACTGCCCGAAGACGTGATCTACCTGCTGCAGGCGGCGGCGGTGGCGGGGCGGGAGTGTGACGCGGGCATCGTGGCGGACGCGGCCGAGCTCACGCCGGGCCAGCGGCTCGATGCCTTCGATCGCGCCGAGGAGTCCCGCCTGCTGCGCCGGGTGGGCGAAGGCGTCCGTGACCGCTATGCGTTCACGCATGCGCTGGTGCGCGACGCCATTTACGGCGAGCTCCTGCGTGGGCGGCGGGTGCGCTATCACCACAAGATCGCGGTGGCCACCGAACGGGCCCATGCCGACGCGCTCGACACCTACGTCAACGAGCTGGCATACCACTACTTCATGGGCGCGGCGCTGGCCGACGCCGACAAGGCGATCCACTTCTGCATGGCGGCGGGCGAGCGGGCACTGCGCCTCCTGGCCTTCGAGGAGGCGGTCGGGCACTTCACCCGCAGCCTCGAGGTGGCCGAGCAGTCCGGCTCCCACGACCGGGCCGTGCGCTGCGATGCCCTCATCGCGCTCGCGGAGGCCCACACCAGGGCCGGGGAGTCGGCACAGGCGGATGTGACCTCGGAGCGAGCAGCCTCCCTGGCCCGCGCCCTGGGCGATCCCGAGCGCCTGGCCACCGCCGCACTGCGATCCGGGCCGCTGAGCGAGCTCGGCGTCGGGGGCCCCAACGAGCAGCAGCAGCAGCTGCTAGAGGAGGCACGGGCCAAGCTGCCCGAAGAAGACAGCCACCTCCGGGCCATGGTGACCGCGCGGCTCGGACTGGTCGGCGTCTACACGACCGGAGTGCCGGCGCCGGGTCTGCGCGAGCGGTCACTCGACCTCAACACCGAGGCCGTCGCCATGGCCCGCCGCCTCGCCGACCGCAGCGCGCTCGGGTATGCGCTCCATGCCCGGCTCCACGAGCTCTGGGGTATTGAGCCGGCGCCCGAACGGCTGGCGACGGCGAACGAACTCGGGGAGATCGCTGCCGACGTCGGAGACGAGTTCCTGGCGCTGCAGGGGTACATGTGGCGCATCCGTGAGCTCCTGGCCCAAGGCGATCTCGACGCCGTCAACGACGAGATCGGACGCTACGCGACCCGCGCCGCCGGCCCGATCCATCCACTCGACGCCGCGTACGGGTACAACGTCGCCGCCATGATGGCGCTGATCGCCGGCGACATCGCGGAGCAGGAGGGGCTCGGACGCAAGGCCCTCGAGGTGGCACAGCCGCACAACAAGCTGGCGCACGGCTTCTTCGCCGCCCAGATGATCTGGACCTGGTGGCAGCGCGACGAGCTCGCCCCCCTGGACTCCGACATCCGGGCGGTGATCGGGCGGAGCCCGTCGGACTCGCCCAGCGCGCACGCGGCGCACGCACTGGCCCATGCGGAGGCGGGTGCGACGGCGGAGGCACTCGCCCAGTTGCACTTCCTCGAGGACATCGGCTGGGACAACGTGGGCGAGCGCAGCGAGAGCGTCACCCTGGCCCTGGCCGCCGCCGCCTGCGGCGTGCTCGGGATCCGGGCCCGCGACATCGCCCTGCGCATTTACGAGGAGATGCGGCCGTATGCGGGCACCGCCGTGGTGATCCGCCCGCCCGCCGTCGCCTGCCTCGGACCGGCCGACTACTACCTCGGCCTTCTCGCCATGACCTCGGGCGACCTGGCGCTGTCGCAGGTGCACTTCGAAGCGGCCTTGCGCCTGGGCCTCCGGATGCGCTCGGCGCCGTTCGTCGCCGCGGCGGAGGTGGAACTGGCCCGCGTGCTGCGGAGGCGCCACCGTGGGGACGAAGGGGAGCGCGTGGCCGTCCTCCTGCGGAGCGCCGAGGAGTCGGCACTCCACCTTGGGCTGCCACGCCTGGCGCGGCTGGCGGCCGACCCGGGCTGACGCCCCGCGTCAGCCCGTGGTGTCGAGCGTCCCCCCGCCGCGCTCCTCGTCCTGCTCGGCGTAGGCGGCGAGCCGGTCGTCGGCCTCCCGGATGCGGCGGCTCATGCCGGTGAAGAGCGCGTTGCGAAAGCCGGGGATCGCCATGATCGACTCGAACTCACGCGGTCCGATGATCAGGACCTCGAGATCGCTCGTCGCGGTCACGGTGGCGCTCCGGGGTGCCGCCTCGATCGCCGCCAGCTCGCCGAAGTAGTCACCGGGTCCGAGGAGGTTGACGACACGGCCCGCCCTGGTCACCGTCACCGTGCCGGAGAGGATGACGAAGAGCTCCCGGCCGAGACGGCCCTCCCGCAGGATCACTTCGCCGCTGTGGACCTCGAGACGCTCCGCGAGCTGCTCCACCTCACGCAACTGTTCCTCGGTGCAGGCCGAGAACCAGGGCACGCCGTGCAGGAGGCCGCGCTCGCCCGGTCCGCCCCCATCAACTTCTCTTCCGATCCCCAACCCCTCGCTCCAGTCCCGTGTACGTCCCGCCACCGTAGGCGCGGGTGGGAGGGTCAGCGTGGAGAACCCGCGAAGAGGCCGAAAGTCATTCCCGGTCGGACGAGTCGGCCGAGTCGGACGAGTACGTCGACGCGCTCCCGTCGTCGAGTGCCGCGGCGAAGCGCGCGTCGACCGTGCGGAGGCGGCTGGCCATGCTCTTCATCAACGCGTCCCGAAAGCCCGGAATTTCCGCCATGGTGGCGAATTCGCGCGGGCCGATGATGAGGACGTCGACGGCCGAGAGGGCGGTCGCGGTGGCGTTACGCGGCCCGGGGTTGAGGGCAGCCAGCTCGCCGAGGAAGTCGCCCGGACCGAGGGTGTTGACGCGCCGGCCCTTCTGGGTGACCCCGACCGTGCCCGAGAGAATGAGGAAGAACTCACGCCCGATCCGACCCTCCTTGGTCAGGACCTCGCCCTCGGCCACTTGGATCCGTTCGGCCAGGCGGGCCACCTCCACGAGCTGGGCCCGGGTGCAGTCGCGGAGCTGATCGACCGCCTGCAGACGGTCGATCGTGGCCTGCCTTCCCAGGGTGGCTACCACTGTGCACTTCCTTCTCCCGATGCGGCCGCGCGTGCCCGCGTGGTTTCCCCCACCAGCCGCCCACTATGGGCCGCGGTTCTTGCATCGCTGTTGCATGCTTGTTGCAGCGGGTTTCGGGTTCGGTTCGCCCGGGGTGACGGACCGCTCTGCGTCTGAGCTGGGTAAACATGTCCGCTCCCGCCGCCGACCGGTCTGCCGGGACCCGAGAGGGGCCATCTGCTCTCCCCGACCGCGTGCTCGCGTACACTGACTCACCGTCGCCCGGCCTGGCGCAGCTCCCTGCGTGCCGTTGCCGAGCGCCACGGCTGCCTGGGTAGCTCAGTCGGTAGAGCAGCGCACTCGTAATGCGCAGGTCAGGAGTTCGAATCTCCTCTCAGGCTCCAGTTCAGAAGCGCCATTCTCGTTGACGTGTCGCCACGATCGAGCCCGGGAAGCGACGGTCGGTGGCATCTTTGTCGTTCAAGGAGGCAGGCCCAAGCATGTTCCGCCGCCACCTTGGCCGGTCTATCCGTAGGCGCCGGTGATGCCGACGATCGGCGTCCCGCTGATGATGCCGTTCGCCGCTCCTGAGAACGTGGCATCCCCAAAGTTGAAGACCCCACCGTCGGATCCGACCAGCAAATAACCACCACCGTCAGGGGTGGCTGACATGCCGACCACCGGACCGACGAGCTTGCGACCACCCAACGACCCGAGGTAGGGGGCGTGGAAGGCGAAGACGCCGCCGTCGGCGGCCGACAACCAGTAGCCACCGACGGCCGACGAGGCGATGCCGATCACTGGCGCGGCGAGCGGCTCGCCAACTTCGGAACCGTGGAAGAAGGCATCGCCGTAGGCGAAGACACCGCCGTCGGAGGCAGCAAGCAGGTAGCCCTGTCCCGAGGGCGATGCAGTGATCCCGACCACGGGAGCATTAAGCGGTCTGTCGGCCATTGAGCCAAGGAATCGGGCATTTCCGAAGGCAAAGACACCACCGTCAGAGGCGACAAGCCAATAGCCACCTCCGTCCGGCGTGGCAGCAATCCCAGTGACGGGCGAATTCAGACGGCGGCCTCCCATCGATCCATGGAAACCGGCGTCACCGAAGGCGTAGACCCCTCCGTCGGCAGACGCTAACCAGTAGCCACCTCCGTCGGCCGTCGCCGCCATACCTACGATCGGCGCCGCCAGGGGCAACGCCTCGGCCGAGCCGAACAGACCGGCACCGCCGAAGGCGGACACGCTGCCATCGCCACCGACCACCCGGTAGCCCGGGGGGGCAGTCACCGTGAAGGACGCCGCGGTCATGTGGCCCGACGTCTCGCCGACCAGGACCAGTACGTGGGTCCCCGGCGCCAGGCTGGCCGGGACGGTGAAGGTCAGGTGGACGGTGCCGTCGGGACCAGCGACGGCTTGGCCGACGGCGACGGCGTTCGAGTGGGCCGAAGCGTCCACGAGTTCCCCGGGGGTGAATCCCGATGCGGTGATGGTCGCTGCGGCGCTCGGGTTGGTTACGGACGGTGTGATCACCGCCGACTCCGGTAGTACCGGGAAGCAGTTGGTGGAGAATTCGGACGTGACGTCGTTCGACGGGGAACCGTTGATCGGGATGGTTAACGTCGCCACCAGCGGGGTCCCGATCGCCTCCAGGGGGATGTCGGCGTACAACGGCCCGGCCGTGCTGATCGTGTCGGTCTGCAGCAGCACCTGCCCCTCGGGAACGCTGGAGCAGTCGGCGGCCCGGTAGATCTGCACGATGGACCCGGGTGTGGCCTTGGGGAGGGCAACGAGCACCGAAGTCCCGACCAGCCCGGGTATGTTCAGCGCCGCCATCAGTGGCCCCGTGAGCGGCGGTGTGGTGAGCATCCCGGCAGCGTTGTCGTAAGTCAGGTTGGAGAGGGCCGGGCCGCCGTCGGTGGCGATGCCGACGCCCTTGTTGTCGGCGACGATGTTGCCGCCGGCCGGGTCGGCCGACCACACCCCGTCGCCTGCCGGCGCACCGGTGACCGGGCTGGCGCCGATATACGCCCCGGCGGCACCGGCCGCGCTGAAGATCCCGTAGCCGGCGTTGGGCACGGGCGTCGTCCCGTTGGCCCCCACCCCGATCTTGTTGCCCTGCACGATGGCCGGACCGAAGAGGTCGAGCCCGTCGGCCGCGGGCGAACCGGAGATGACGTTGCCCGAGCCCGGCGTGGGGCCACCGATGAGGCTCCCCTGGGGACCCACGTTGACCAGTGCCACCTGGGCCGGGGTCACCCCGCCGGGCGCGAAGGTGGCGCCGGCCACGACCGCCGAGCTAGGGGGTTTGGCGGCTGGGGCGATGGCGGCGTTCCCGAGGGCGGTCGTGCCGACCAGATTGTTCTGCACGGCGCTGATTTGGAGGACGACCAGGTTCTCCAGGTTCCCCGAGATGGTGTTGGCCTTCTGGCCCGGCACCCCGATCCGGGTCCCGGTGCCGTTCACGACGTTCAGTCCCAGACCGTTGGGCAGGGCGGTGGTGCCCAGGGCGTCGGTGCCGATCAAGTTCCCGACGACCGTCTCGTTGGTGGCCGGGGTGGTCGTGTTTCCGACCTGGATGCCCACCGCGTTGGCCGAGATCTGGTTGTTCGGGCCGATCGTGTCCCCCGACCCAATCAGGGCCACCCCGTAGGACTGCGTGCTCGGCGGCACGGTCACCCCGTCGGCGACCGGCCCGATGATGTTCCCCTGGATGAACGAGCTCAGCGGGGCGATCTGAGTGGCACCCGAACCCGGATAGGCGCCGCTCGGTCCCGTGAAGGAGCTGGCGGTCGTGTCGACCCGCACCCCGATGGTCTGGCCGGCGATCACATTGCGACCACCCCCGGCGATGCCGACCGTGGTGGTGGTGGCTGCATGGATCGAGACACCGGTCGGTGTGCCACAGGAGTTGGGCAGGGCCACCAGTCCGGTGACGTCAGTCCCGATCAGGTTCCCTTCGACCGCCGTGCCCGAGACCTGGGTGCCGTCCACGTCGACCTCGAAGTTGACCGCACCGCTGAGCACATTGCCGTCACCGGGCGCCGTCCCGCCGATGGTGTTGCCCGACGCCCTCCCGTTCACCATCACGCCGGCGATAGGTTCCTGCCAGAAGTCATGGTCGCTGGGCGAGCACACCGGAAGGGCGGTGCCCCCGTTCACCAGGCCGATGATGTTGCCCTGGACCGAGTTGTTGTTGGCTCCGTTGGTGTAGCCACCGATCGCCACCCCTGCGGTCCCCGCCACGGCGGATCCCGGGGCGCTCGAGCCGCTGTCGACCGAGGACCCCGGCGCCTGGGTGAAGACGGTCTCTCCATCGATGAGGTTCCCGGGTGCCTGCCCAGGCGTGGGTGACGGTCCCCCAATGAGGTTGCCCGAGGCGTTGTTGATGAACACCGGCTCGCCGTCACCGGCGTAGCCCCCGCCAGTGCCGACGCCGAGGGAGTCGCCGTAGACCTTGTCGGCCGTGGACGTTCCGCCGATGTAGATGCCGAGCTGGGCATTGTCGACATAGACCCGGTCGGCGGCGGCCGTCCCCCCGATCAGGTCGTTCGAGGAGTTCGTGATGCTGATGCCCGTGCCCACTGGAGTCTTGGTGGTGTTGCTGTTCAGTCCGATGATGTCCCCGGCGATGGTGTCGTTCCCGCCGGTGGCGTCGACCACGATCCCGGTGGCGACGTTCTCGACGTCCAACCCGCGGATGATGTCGTTGGCCCCCGAGATCAGCAGGCCGGTCCCGGTGGTGGGGTCCAGCGCCGTCCCGTCGATCTGCAGATAGCCACCGGTCACCGTGGAGGCGTCGATCGAGATCATGGACGCGGTGATCGTGGGTAGCGGCGACAGCGGAGCCACGGTCGGTGTCACCCCGGTGGGCAGCGTGAACGTGATGGCGCCCCGTCCGGCGACGTCGACGGACTGGATGGCCGCACGGAGCGTGCACTCCGGCACGGTTGCAGAATTGACGACCACGGTGGACCCGGTGTCACAGACGGGTTGGGTGGCGTCCGTGGAGGGTGCGTCGCCGACCGAGTTCACCTCGTAGGCGGCGACGGTCACCGGCTTGGCCAGCAGGGGGCTGGTCTGGCCCGCGGTGTCGGTCACCGAGAGGATGACGGTGTAGACGCCTCCGGCCGCGTAGGTGTGTGTGGTGGTGGCCGAGTGGGTGCTCACCGGCATGCTGCCGTCGCCAAAGTTCCACGTGTAGGTGGCGACCGCCGTCCCCCCGGACCCGGTGGACGCCGACGCGTCGAAGTCGATGGCCTTGGTGTCTGACGAGTTGGGGACGTAGGAGAAGGCGGGTACCGGGAACGCAAGGGCCTTGGTGAGCGACGCCTTCTGACCCGTGGAGTCCGTCACCGTCAGCGTCACCGACTGGGTGCCCGGCTTGGTGTAGGTGTGGGAGACGGTTGGGACGGTCGTGGTCACGACGGGTGACCCGTCACCGAAATCCCAGGCGTACGAGGTCAGGGTCGCCCCGGAGGACGGAGTCGACGCCGAGGCGTCGAAGTCCACTGCGCCTGGCACGCTGGCGTCCGCCGTGGCGAAGAAGGAGGGCACCGGTGGGGGCGGGCCGCTGCCGGGCGAGATGATGTACTCGGTGGTCACGGAGCCCGTCGGACCCGAGTCGAAGGTCAGGACGCCGAACTGCGCGGCCCGTCCGTCCGGCACGATGTTGGCCACGCAGTTGTAGGTGTTCCCGCCTAAGAGATAGGCGGAATACACGATGCCACCGAAGTCGCCGGGTGAGAAGGAGCACCCCATGCCGGTGCCGCCGACGAGAAAGCTGCCGAACGGCCCCGAGGTACCGAAGTCGTAGAAGCCCAGGTTGATCGAGGAGACGTCGCATCCGGTCGACACCCCGTTCGGGCAGATGGTGCCGAGAATCGTGTGGTCCCAAGAGATGTTGTACTGAGGCTGTGCGACCGTCCCCGTCACGGACGTTATCGAGCACGTGTCAGACGTGGGAATCGTCGTGTTGACGCCACCGGTCGTCGTGGTGAACGCCACGGTCGAGCACGAGGCGGCGGCGGCGACGTGGGGACGCACCGACGCCCGGGCCGGGGACGAACCAAAGCCGATCGATGCCAGTGAGACCGTCAGGAGAACGGCCACCGCCAGAAGTGCCATTGGCACCGTGGGCCTCGTGCCAACCGCGTGCGCCTGTCCCGTGCTTACGGCGCCGAAGACGCGGCGTGCAAATACAGAGGTCGCGAAAGCATGCGCTCCTCCTTTGAACATCGCCGTTCCCCTTCTTCGACCAGGCCGCATAAGCCTGGTGGCCAAGACGAGAGGAACCGCCCAAGCGCCTGTCGCCAGCATCATCCTGTCTGCCCCCATTTCATGGCACAACCCCCAAACGGCGTAGTGACGTGGGTTCTCTTGGACACCCAGAAACCCTTGGGAACTCCTTGACGTAAGGAGGTAAGCACGCTGGTGGCACCTGGGCGGCTGGTGCGCCGAGACATCGGAGAATCGTTCGAATCCGATCTGAGACGCCGGGACCGGCGATAGAAATTCGGGGCGACGAAGGCGACCGCGCCAGTGGGGAGGACTGCTGCCTCCGTTGCCCTCGGAGCGCATTGATCGCACCCTCCAATCCGGCCCATAACCCCTCGCCATCGGCGGAAGTCGTCGTATCGTGTCGAACGTGGGCTTAGATCAGGCGGATCTCATCGGAGTCCTCGACCTTGTGCGCGTGGTTGGACAAGCCCGGGACCCGGACGAGTTCTTGCGCGCCACATTGCGCGGGGTCAGGGACCTCGTGCCTTGTTTGGTGGTGAGTATGAACGAGATCGTTCCGATGGCGGACCGGACAGTGTTCTGGATCGAGCCGCCAACGTTCCGTCCGCCCGACGGAGTTTCTGAGGCCTTAGCGGAGCTGGCTGGACAGCATCCGCTGATCCGCCATGCCATGGAAACCGGCGACGGGTCAGCCCACCGGATCAGCGACTTCTGGACCCAGGAAGAGTTCCATGCGAGCCCCCTGTATCGGTTGGTCTACCAACCCATGGGAGTGGAGTATCAGATGTCGGTCACGCTGCCAGCGCCGCAACCAGTGGTTCTGGGCCTGGCTCTAAGCCGGGCGGAACGGGACTTCTCCGAGCGTGATCGCGCTGTCCTCAATCTGGCTCGTCCCCACCTGGCGCAGGCGTGGCGTCACGCAGGCGAGCAGCAGCGGCTGCGCGGACTCCTCGACGCGGCGAACGACGCCGTTGGGCAGGAGGGCTCAGGAATGGTGGTCCTGTGGGATCCGCCTGAGGAGTTGACATCCGGCGCCCTCGTCACCTTGTACCGGTTCTTCGGCCGGCCCTCGCCGTTGTCGCCGCTGCCGACACGGGTGCAGCGGTGGGTTGAGGTGCAACGGGACCGGTTGGTGAGTGGCGAGCGGCTGGACGTCATGCGGCCTCTCACCGCCGAGCTGGAGGGCCGACGCTGCACGCTGCGCTACCTCCCGCCGCAAGCCACGCATCCCGGAGCGATCATGGTGGCTTCGCAGGAAAGGTCGTCCGGTCGGACATTCGAGTCGCTCGGGCTCAGCGCTCGTGAGGCGGAAATCGTGCAATGGGTCACGGTCGGCGAGACGAACGCAGCGATAGCGGCTCGCCTGCACTTGTCACCCGGAACGGTAAAGAAGCACCTGGACAACATCTACGCCAAACTGGGGGTCCGAGGCCGCGGCGCGTTGACAGCGTTCGTCCTCGACATCACCGTCGCCTAGTCCCACGAGCGGGAGCACTACTGCTCCAGAACAGGTGCTGGCCGGCGGCTGGCTGCGTGGGCGGCGGCTTGATTGGACCTCATCAAGCTTCTCGATCAGAAGGGTTGGCGAACAGTTCCCCGGCAATGACGCGACTGAATCCATCCCAACTTCATCCCGACAATTGGTTCCCAGCCCGTCCCACCCCATCCCGTCGAGTCCCGTGTTCCGGGTGGGGATGCTCTCTGAGCGGGACAGGGAGGGACCAAGTGAGACCGAGTGAGACGAGGGGGGGATCCCTTGGATCTGTCTCGTAATGCGCAGGTCAGGAGTTCGAATCTCCTCTCAGGCTCCAGCGTGACGTCACAACCGCCGAGAACGGGGGCGTCGATCGGCGGCGATCCGGGTATGGGGGGGCGACAATTGGCTCAACAAGCCGATGGAGGGCGCCGAATTAGACGTGATGACGCCGCGCAGTCCGAGATGCACTCGAGGGGGAGGATGAGGGGTACCTGGACCGTCGTGGGAGCGTTGGTCGGCACGTTGGTGGTGGCGGCTTCGTCGGTCATGCCGCAGCTGGCGCTGGCGCCGACCGGGGCGACGACCGCGCCGCACGGCGTCGGCGTGAGCCCGAGTCCCGGTCCCGCGTTCATCCCCCCGGGGTGCGGCACGGGCGTCCCCGCCTACAACTTCGAGGGAAGCGGCGACGCCGCCGATCCGCAGGTCCTCAACGCGGGCGGCACCTACTACGCGTTCACGACCGGCAACGCGCTGGGGAACCACATCGCCGCGCTGGTCTCGTCCTCGCCGAACTCGGGCTACGGGCCCTACACGCAGTCCACGCACACCTGCTACGGCTCGTCCGCGTTGCCGAGCCCGTCAGGGTGGGAGCAGCCCAACACCCAGACCTCGCCGGGCGTCTTCCAGTACGGCGGCCACTGGGTGATGTTCTACGACGCGGCCCAGGCGGGGCACGGGTCGGACACCGGCTTCGACTGCCTCACCGTGGCGACCGCCGGCGCCATCTCGCCGACCAACGTGCAATTCACCGACGTGGCCAACGGCCCGCTCGAGTGCCAGCCCATGGGCTCCATCGACCCCGAGCCCTACGTCGACCCCAGCACGGGCGCCGCCTACCTCGTCTGGAAGCAGAACGACGGCGGCTCGTCCGCGCCGGCCTACATCTGGGCCGAGCAGCTCAACGCGAGCGGGACCGGCTTCGCCCCCGGGTCCGCGCCCACGCTCCTGCTGACCAACAACACCGTGAGCTATCCCTGGGAGGCGACGGTGGAGAACCCGTCGATGAAGGCGGCCGGCGGTGGCTTCTACCTGGCCTTCTCGGCGGGTGTGTACACCAGCACCGGGTATTCGGAGGGGATCACCAGCTGCAGCGGCCCCCTCGGCCCTTGCGGCGCGCAGAGCCAGATCCTCACGTCCTACGGATCGGTCCTCGGTCCGGGTGGGGGGTCGCTCTTCTCCGACGCCGGCGGGAACTGGTGGCTCGACTATGCGGCCTGGCAGGGCGGTGCGCCCGGGTGCACGAGCTACGCCTGCGGCGCGGCGCGTCAGCTCTTCGTCGCCCCGATCACCCTGCCCAGCGTCACCGGGCAGGTGCCGTGCACCGCACCGGCGGCGCCGTCGGGCTACTACATGGCCGCGTCGGACGGGGGCATCTTCAACTACGGGAACCTCCCCTTCTGCGGCTCGGCCGGCTCTCTTCCCCTCAACAAGCCCGTGGTCGGGATGGCGCCCACGCACGACGGCGGCGGCTACTGGCTGGTGGCCAGCGACGGTGGGATCTTCGACTACGGGGACGCGCCGTTCCACGGCTCGGCGGGCTCGCTCCCGCTCAACAAGCCGATCGTGGGCATGGCCGCCACGCCGGACGGCGGCGGCTACTGGCTCGTCGCGTCCGACGGGGGCATCTTCAATTACGGCGACGCGGGCTTCTTCGGCTCGGCGGGCGCCATCCCGCTGAACCGGCCCATCGTGGGGATGGCCCCGACGGCCGACGGCGGCGGCTACTGGCTCGTCGCGTCCGACGGGGGGATCTTCAATTACGGCGACGCCGCCTTCCACGGCTCGGCCGGCGCGCTGCCGCTCAACAAGCCGGTGGTGGGCATGGCGGCCACCCTTGACGGCGGCGGCTACTGGCTCGTCGCGTCCGACGGGGGCATCTTCAATTACGGCGACGCGGTGTTCCACGGCTCGGCCGGCGCGCTCCCACTCAACAAGCCCGTGGTGGGCATGGCGGCCACCCGTGACGGCGGCGGTTACTGGCTGGTGGCCAGCGACGGTGGGATCTTCGACTACGGGGACGCGCCGTTCCACGGCTCGGCCGGCGCGCTCCCGCTCAACAAGCCCGTGGTGGGCATGGCGGCCGTCTGACCAGTCCGCTCTTGTCGCTCAGGCGAACGCGCCCATCGCACCGAGCGCCGCACGGAGCTCGTCGCGCAGCCGGCCCCGCCGCGAGGCCTGGTAGAGCGGCCCGGTCCCGTCCGTCAGGAGCCCGCTGATCCGGGCCACGCCACGCACGTCGACCGGCCCGGTCGCGCCGAGGCGCTCGGCGGCGGCCTCGAGCTCTCTACGGGCGCCCCGGACGGCGTCGCGGTCCACCGGCACCTTGCGCAGTGACCCCGCCGGCCTCTCGGCCGCCGCCACGACCCGTACGAGGCCGTGGGACAGCAGCCGCCGATAGGAGGGCTGGCACAGCTGCCCGGCGCGCAGGGCGAGCGGGACGCTCGACTCTGGAGAGGCGCCGGCGGCCAGCTCGACGTCGAGGGACGAGGCCCGGAGGCGGGTCAGCAGCCGGTCCCGCAGCCGCACCCGCCGGAGGCCGAGCCCGGCCCCGTGCTCGACCACCACGATCATCGCCGCCCCCATGATTGCCGATCCGTGACCATCAACACCCAGTATGACCGTCACTCCAAGACCAGTCAAGTGGCTCTTACCGGTCACGATGGGGTACGATGCCGCCATGGCACAGCCGTCCTGGGTCCCCGACGACGAGACGAAGCCCGCACCCATGCCGCTCCTGGTGGTGCAGTCCTTCGTGAACACCTGGGAGGGCGACTCGGGCACCGACCTGCTCGCGGACCCGGCGTCCGCCGGCCCGTGGCTCCGCGACGCCGGTCTGACCGGCGGGGCCGAGATCGAGGCCGGGGACCTGGCCGCCATGCGGGACGCACGGGAGGCGATCCGAGCCATGCTCGTCCACAACGCCGGGGGTCCGGCGCCCGACCGGGCGACGATGGATGCGCTGGGGACGCTGGTCGGGACGTGCCGGGTGGAGCCGGTGCTGCTCGCCGACGGCGTCGTCGAGCTCCGGCCGGTCGACGGGACCGGGGCGTACGGCCTGGCCACACTGTTCCTCATCATCCGCGACGCCCAACGCGACGGCACCTGGGCGCGGCTCAAGGCCTGCCGGAACCCGGACTGTCGCTGGGCCTACTACGACCGCTCCCATGCGGGGCGCGGGGCGTGGTGCGACATGGCCGTCTGCGGCAACCGGATCAAGAACCGCAACCTACGCTCGCGGCGCACTGGTCGCGTCCCGGCCGCCGATGCCAAGCTCTCGCGATGATCCCCACCGTGATGGTCGATGTCCACGACAAGGTGGGGACGCTCGCACTGGACAACGTCGCCAAGCGCAACGCGCTGGGCGCGGCGACCGTGCAGGAGGTGTTGGCCGCCCTGGGCGATTTCGAGGAGCACGGCGTGCGCGCCGTCGTCCTCAAGTCGGCCGGGCTCACCGACGTGTGGTCGGCCGGTCACGACATCGACGAACTTCCCGTGCGCGGGGTGGACCCGCTCCCCTTCGCCGATCCCCTCGAGGAACTCCTGCGGGCGGTGCGCGGCTACCCCGGCGCCGTCATCGCCATGGTCCACGGGACCGTGTGGGGCGGCGCGTGCGACCTGGTGCTGAATTGCGACCTGGTGGTCGGCGACGAGACGGCGGCGTTCGCCGTGACACCGGCACGGCTCGGGTTGCCCTATTCCGCCTCGGGGATCCAGTACTTCCTGGCCCGGCTTCCCCTCAACGTGGTGAACGAGCTGATGATGACGGCGGACCTCATTCCCGCCGAGCGCGCCTATGCGGTGGGCATCCTGAACCGCCTGGTCCGCAGCGACGAGCTGCAGGACACCACCGACGAGCTGGCGCGCACCGTGCGGAGCCGCTCGGGTGATGCCATTCGCGCCTACAAGCTCCAGGCGACGACGTTCGTCCGGGCGGTGGCGCTGTCCGCGCAGGACTCCCAGTGGATCAACCAGTTGCGCCACGACGTCTACTCGGGTGACGACTACGGCGAGGGGATTGCCGCCTTCCGCGAGAAGCGCCCGCCCAACTTCACCTAGAACGTCGCCCGCCATGTATGGCGCTCGGCGACGCGCAGATGTCACGTTGTGTTCGCGTAACGTTCACGCCGCATGAGCATCTGACCCGTCGGCATCTGTAGATTCGGGCGCCATAGCAGTGAGCACGGAGGCGCGGAGATGAGGAGGATGGCTCGGTCGACCGTTGGACAGATGTGTCCGTGATGCGGTGGTTCCGCTCTCGTGTGGCCTCGGTGACGGACGGGGAGATCGTCATCTGGCCCGCGGTGTTGGCCGGGGGGATCGTCGGGATCGCATCGTATTTCGTCGGTTCGAAGCGCGGCGACGTCCGCGTCGACGTTGCGATGGCCAGCATGGCGGCCTTCCTCTTCGGTGTGCTTCTGGCCTTCACGATCGTGCGCACACGCGAGCGTCTGGCGCTCGTCCAGAACCTCGTGGCCAAGGGCAACTCGTCCCTCTTCTCGATCCACCAGATGATGTCGGTCTTCGGAGAGGAGGCTCGCGTCCGCGTGCGCGACCTTGTCGACGGTCACCTCACGGATCAGATCGACTACCGGCTGGTCGACTACCACCTCGCCATGCCCTCGTACCTCGCCCTCACCAACGCCGTGTACGCCCTCGACCCGCAAGGACCCCAAGAAGAAGCCGTCTACAAGGAATTGGTGGCGCTGTGCATCGCCACGACCGCAGACCGCTCCCTCATAGAGGCGGCGACCGGGCAGGCTCTGTCGCCGATCGAATGGAGCGGCCTCCTGCTCCTCCTGCTCCTCCTGGTGGGGCTGATCGCGGTCCTGCCCGGCGGGACCGCCCTCGGCGCTCTCGTCGTCGGCATGCTGGCGGGGACCCTCGTCACTTTCATGATCCTGCTGCGCAAACTCGACCGGCTGCGCTGGCACGAGAGGGTCACCATCTGGGAGCCGACCGAGCGCCTCTTCCGGAGCATGGGGCGTGACCCGTACGTCCCGCGCGAGGTGATCACGAGCGGCCGCTTCCGGCCGAGGGGCCAGGTCCGGGTCGTCGAGTACCCCGACCCCTATCCGTTCCGTGTGTCCAAGGTCGTCAAGATCGAAGAGCTCAATGGAGCCGAGCGTTGGTGAGTCAGGGATGAAGTGCAGATGAACACGGGTTGTGGCTGGGCCGCCTCGTCGTTATGCTGCGCCCGGCGACATTGGCGAACGATCGTGGGCCGCACTCCGTACCAGAGGGGAGTGGCACGCGTTCCTTAAACAGAACGCTGTTGGGCGGGCGACAGGACCAAGGAGGTCAGTCATGAAGCTCACCCGGCATCGCGTGCTGCTCGCAGGGGTCATCGGGGTCGCCGCGGTGGCAGTCCCGCTCTCCATCCCGTTCGTGGCGAGCGAGATCGGGGGCGCTGCGAGCGCCGCACCCTTCGTGCCGGACGTCCTGACCTACGTCCAGGGATCCGGCACCAGCGGCACCTCTTTCTCGTACGCGGTCGGCAGCGACGGCATCGGGACCCCGACCACCCAGGTGATCACCCCGAGTGGGCGGTGCGGTACGCCGACCGTCACGGGCACTCCCGTCCTCGGTCTGATCGGGCGGCTCTACCCGCCCGACAAGGACCTCTCCCTGCCCGACACCGACGACTACACCGGCACGCCGAGCACTGTCCCGGTGGGTTCGTTCCGGCAGCACACGGGCGTGTGTGCCGTGTCGGCGCCGTGGGACATCGCGAACGATCCCGGCCGTGGGCAAGAAGCGCTCGACTTCACGACGGTCGGGGCCAACTCCGCCATCGGTTCCACCCGGGTCTTCTCCGACGCCCAGATCCCGCTCCAGCTCCAGGAGGAGGCGTCGTGGAACCTGAGCTCCACCACCGTGACGCTGGTCGAGCTCCTGGCCGGGACCGTCGCCGGGAGCCAGACCTGCACGATCACGGGTGAGGAGGGCACGACGATCACCGCGGACACGGCAGGCAACGCCGTGTGCACGGGGTCGTCCCCGCTGCGCGGCTTCGACACCGTCGAGGTCCAGGTCCCGCAGGACGGCTCCCAGGTGTCCGTCGTCGGGACCTCGACGCTCACGCTGGCGCCGCAGGTCTGCGGCGGCCAGTCGATCACGTCCACCGGCCCCATCGCCGCGACGCTGAGCATCCCGAGCGGGGGCGTCTGCCAGTCCTACACCTCGTTCACCTCGAGCAGCGACAGCTCGGGTCAGAACCTGACCTACGACGAATTCTCGCCGGGTACCACGGTGCCGTTCACCTTCGTCATCCCGTGGGCCCCCCAGCCCCAGTGCCAGCCCGGCAACGACCCGACCGTGAACACCACGGCGAGCCCGTTGCCCGAGTGCGCGCCGACGCAGGTCACCGTCGACGGGACGACCTACAGCGACCAGACCTATTGCGCCGCTCCGTCCTCGACACAGGTGCTGTGCACCGAGAGTAAGACGTTCAACTACGTCCTGTTACCCGACGGGGTGACGACCGACACCCAGATCACCGAGACCTGGGGCGGTCTGGTCGACTGGGCCATCCGCCACTGAGCCGGATCAAGGGGACGGCAGCATGGGGAGGGCGACGACGCCCAGGGAGCGCGCGAGCCGGCGCGGGTCGATGACGGAGGAAGACCCGACGACCCCGGGCTCGACCGCTCCGGTTCCCAGCTGCTCGAGCGCGGACTCGACGACGAGCACCTCGTAGAGCGCATCGAGCCGCTGCGCCCGCTCGAGGAAGCCGGGGAGACGGGCCCGGACGGACGCCCCCTCGCCCTGCGCCGCACCCATCGTGAGCTCGATGCGATCGACGAGCGCGCTGAGGGGGGTTTCCCCGACGTCGCGCTCGAGCTCTCGGGCCTGCGCGAGGGCCGTCCGCGCCGGGGCCAGCCGGCCGCCGAAGACGAGGACCTCGGCCAAGCGGGCGCGTGCCTCCAGCGACTCCACGTGGGATCCGATCTCGTCGAACGTGGCGCCGGCGGCGCCGACCATGGCCACGCCGCCGTCGAGGTCGCCGAGAAACGCCATGGCCCGGCCCAGCTGCATCGCCGCCACGGCGGTCATCATGCGGTAGCCGTAGGACTCCAGCTCCCGGCGAGCCGGGGCGAGCAGCGCCATGGCTTCGGCCAGTCGTCCCTGGTTGACACGCAACTCCCCCAGGTTGACCCGCGACATGGCTGCGCCGGCCAGGTCGCCCGCCATCACGGACGCCTCGGCTGACCGCGCCACGTACTCGGCGGCCTTGTCCCACTCCGATGCGAAGAAGGCCACCGCCGCGATGTTGCCCAGGGCGATGGCGACCTGCACCTCGTCACCGAGCTCCTCGTACAGTTCGAGAACGCGCCCCATGTGATCGGCCTGCTCGGAGTGGCCGGTGCGTATGAGGCAGGTGTTCAGCACGTCCAGCGAAAGGGCGAGCGCACGCGGGTCGGAGGCCCCTTCGGCCTCGGCGGCGGCCACGCGGGCGCACGCGAGTGCCTCGTCCAAGCGCCCCTGGCGCTCGCGCACGGTGGCCTCCTCGGCGATCATCAGGGCTCGCAGGCCGGCAGCATCGGACCCGAGGTCCCCGAGCTCCGCCCGCCCGACGCGGAGCTGGCGGATGGCGGCCGACGGTCGCCCCAGGTACTCGCTCCGGAGGTGGGCTCGCCGGTGGGCCATCCGAGCCCGCACCATCGGATCACCGTTCGACGCCAGCGCCGCGCCACGGTAGGCGTCGTCGGCGCGCTGGTACTCCCCGAGGAGCTCAAGCGTGCGGCCGAGGTCCGAGAACACGGTGACCAACTCGTGGCCCTCGACGCGGTCCAACCGCCTGGCCGCCGTGATGGCGCGTTCGAGGTGCACCACGACCTCGCCCGCGGCATGGACCGCCTGCGCCTTGCCGGCCGCGAGTCGCGCGTAGTGCCAGGTCCGTTCCCAGTCCTGGGCCGCCAGGAAGTGAAGCGAGAGGGCGGGGGCCACGTCGCTGTCGGAGGCAGCGTCATCCTCGAGGGCGAGGCCCACGGCGCGGTGCAGCACCAACCGCTGTCGGAACGGCAGGCTCTGATAGGCCGCTTCCTGCAGCAGGGCATGCCGGAACCGGATTCGCCGGCCGTCCCCCTCGGTGAGAAGTTGCGCTCCGAGCTCGGCGAGCGGGTCGGGACCGACTTCCACGGATTCGGCGTCGAGCAGGCGGTCGAGCAGCGATCGATCGAAGGTTCGCCCGAGCACGGAGGCCAGGCGCAAGACGCGCCGCGGCGTCACGGGGAGCGAGTCGATCTCGCGCATCGCGACCGCGTCGAGGGAGTCCGGCAGTGTCGCGACGTCCGTCGCCCTGACGATGCGGAGCAGCTCCTCGAGGAACAGCGGGTTCCCTCCTGCCCGGCTCACCACCTCGTCGCGCTCGTGGGGGCGGAGGGGAGCGGTCTCCGTCGCGGTCTCCACCAGCTCCCGCGCCACGTCGTCGGTGAGGGGTGCCAGGGCCAGCAGGGCCTGCGGGTTCACGGGCTCGAAGCCGTCCGCAGCATCGGGGCGACGTGTGGAACAGATGAGCCAAGGACGTGTCCGGGCGGCGCCGGCCAGTCGGGCGCAGATCTCAGCGGTCGTGTCGTCGAACCAGTGCGCGTCCTCGGCGATGATGAGAAGTGGAGTCGGGCACGAGGCGTCGAGGGTCGCGACGACGAGGTCGGCGATCCGCTGGCGAACGAAGTCCTCAGCGACGGCGGCACTCTCGGGCGTGGATGGCACCTCGGCGTCGACGAGGGGAGCGAGCAACGGAGTCAACGGGAGGAGCTGGTGGTCCAGAGCCCGCACCGTCGCCAACAGTTGTCTGCCGGCTTGCGCCCTGTCCCGAGCGTCCACGCCCAAGACGGCGCGCATGGCGCCGCGCAACGGGTGATAGGGGACACCGGTGCTCTGCGGCTCCCCCTGGAGCACGAGCACCTGTGCCGGGTCCACGGCGCGCTGCAACTCCGAGACCAGGCGGGTCTTGCCGACGCCCCGCTCCCCTTCGATCACGATCGCCCCACCGGGTCCCGCGCCGGCGGACTGCAGGGCGTGCAGCAGCGTAGTGAGCTCCTTGTCCCGGCCCGCGAACCTCAGCGTGCCGAAGACGTCCGCCTTCGACGCCGTGGCCCCGTCGACGCGGTAGGCCTGGACCGGCTCGGTCTTCCCCTTGACCGAGAAGGGCTCCAGCGGCACCGTGACGAAGCGGGTCCTGGCCTGGTCGAGGACCGGCGCGGTGGCGAGGATCTGCCCCGGCTGCGCCGCGGCCATGAGCCGGGCGGCCAGGTTCACCGTGTCCCCCATGACGGTGAACGTCCGTCGGAACTCGGTGCCGATGTCGCCCGCGAACACGTGTCCCCGATTGACCCCGATGCGGAGCGGCAGTGGGTGGGAAGACTCGATGACCGAACGGGCCGCGCGCAGGAGCCGGCCCTCGTCATCCTCGAGCGTCGCCGGCACGCCGGTGGTCAGGATGATCTTCCCGCCGTTGGCGTCGATGTCCGAGGCGAGGAAGGTGACTGATTCGCGCACCGCTGCCTGCTGGACGGTGCGCACGATCGTGTCGAGCGCGGCGGCGGCGCGGTCCGGCCCGCCGGAGGTGAGCAGGTCGTCGACCCCCGAGAACTTGATGAAGGCAACACTGGCCAGCCGGTGCTCCGACTCGCCGGCGCCCTGCGCCAGCCGGACACGGAGCGCCAGCGGGACCGACGCCTCGACGTCGCCCGGCGGCACCGGCCTGGCCGGTGCGGGCCCCGGGCCGCCGTCGGGCACCTGACGCCACCGCAGCAGGCGGCCGGCGCCCTTGACCGCGCCGACCGCGCCCGGCGGCAGACGCGCAGCCGTGTCCCGGCTGATCACGATCTCGCCAGCGTCGGCCGTCTGCTCCATGCGGGTCGTCTCGGTGGCGGCCGTCCCGCTGATCAGGAGCTCGTGATGGATGTCCCCGACGCGGAAGAGATGGAAGACCCCGCTGTGGAGCCCCACCGACATGCGGAGGTTGACCCGACCGACCGAGGTCGGAAGCGTGCGCGCCTCGCGTAGGGCGGCCCGCATGGCGACGGCGGCCTGGGTGGCCATCGTCGCGTGGTCGTCACCGGTGAACGCCAGAAGCAGCGCGTCACCGCCGAATTTGAGCAGCGCCCCCCCCTTGCCGTAGGCAACGCCGAGCATGCGGGAGAACACGTGGTTGAGGACCTCGGTCAGCTCCTCGGCGCCGATGCGGCCCTGCCGGGCCAGGCGCTCCGAGAGGGCGGTGAACCCGGAGATGTCCACGAAGCAGCAGGTCGCCTCCATCTCGCGCCAGAGGGCGCCCGGGGCGTCGAGGTCCCATTCCGCAGCCAGGCGCGGCACATAGGGCGCGAGCACGAGCCCGGCTGACGCGTTCCCCATCGCAACCAGCCTTGCACAACGGGCCTAGCGGACGACCTCCGCCAGACCCAGTCCGAGAGGGGCCAA
>CAWELJ010000013.1:0-135879 GCA_963809825.1 uncultured Acidimicrobiaceae bacterium
GGGCCGCCAGTTGGGCAGCGGGGCTCCATTGCTGCTCAGGCCGGCCGCGACCTGCGGTCCATAGAGGATGCAGGGGTTGGCGCCAGGGTCGCTCCAAACGCCGGAGCCGGTCGCGACGCCCTTGCCGAAGTCGCCTTGATAGACAGTCATTTTCTTCGCTCCTTAGGCGATCAGCACGCCCTGAAGCTGGGCGTTGGACAGGGTGATGTTCCCGGCCCAGACGATCAGCTTCACGGAGGCGTCTTGGTTGATGGATGCGACCGTCTCCAGCGGGACCATGTTCCGCTTCGAGCACGGCCGGTATTTGATGTACTCGGTATTCAGAAAGTACATGTGGTTGGCGGGCAGGCGGCGCCGACGCGCCGTCGGCCACCACGTCGGCGCCCATGTACTTCAGCGCTGAAAGCCGGCCTCGCCGTCGTCCGTGGGGGTGATCCGCTGGATCGCCTGCAGCGAGCGACCAGTAGAACTGAAGTAGTTGTTGTCGGCGATGATCAGGTCGGTGACGTCGTTCTGCACGCTTGGTGGCGAGCCAGAGCTGGTTCATGTAGCCCTGGATGGTCGTGGCCGAGACCGCGCGCGCCGCCGTTGTTCGACGCCGGAGTAACAGACTGGTTGCGCCAGAACGGCCATTGCGACTGCGGTCGATGCCGCCGACCACGCCCGAGGTGGGGCGTCGGCGACGAGCAGCTGCAGGCCGCCGACCTGCAGGCCGCCGTCGGCCGTGCCGTTCGAGTAGAGGTCGACGACAGGTTGTTCTGGCCATGGTCTTCTCGGCGTTCGAGATGCGGCCTTCCAAGCAGGTCGATGACCTGCTCCTGCGCCGGTGTTCTGGACGTCGATCTCCAGCCCGTTCCAGGTGACGGCGACGGCCACCTGCTTCCAGTCGAACTCGGCGGCGGTGAACACGTCCGAGGGCTGGATGTTCAGCACCTGATAGCCGGCGTAGCGCTGGTAGGTGCCGTTCTGGGCGTACTCCAGCTCCTGCACGATGGTGCGGCCGCCGGAGACCGGCTTGATCGAGCCCTTCTTCTTCATCCGCGAAAGCAGGGCGTTGTTGTTGGTGACGTTGTCGGCCAGTCTTGCCGCTTCGGTTGCGGAGCGTGGTGGTGACGATCTCGTTCAGGTTGGGCGATGCCATGCCTTGGGTTCCTTTGATAAATCAGGCGACGTCGCTGAAAGCGCGGGTCAGGTCGTCCCGGAGGGTTGCATCGGGGCCGGCCCCCCGGGGACGCGCCCGGCTACGGCGAGCCGGTGATCGAGCCCGAGGCGTGTCGGGCGTGGGCGGCCTTCGCTCGCCGGGCCTGTCCGGCCTCCGCCACGAGCTCGTCCTCCCGCTTCGTTCAGGAGGAGGGTGCGGGTCTCGGGGCTCGCCCAGACGGCCTTGTCGTAGGCGGACGGCAAGGTCGCCGCGCGTCCGGAGCGAGCAGCGCCGACATGTCGGCCGGACGTCCTCGAAATAGAGGTTCGCGGGTCGGGGCGAAGGCGTCCACCTCGGCCTCGGGCTTGGCCGCCTCGGCACTGTGCGGCGCGCTGCTGGGCGCGAGCGCGCGTCAGGGCCCCGACCTGTTGCGCCAGTCTCTCGGATGGCGGGAGCTGGGCGGCTGGGCCGCTCGCGCCGAGTCGGCTGCGCCAAGGTGCGACAGGTCGACGCCGTACTGCCGAGCCAGGTAGGTGAGCCCGTCCACCGGGTCGCGTTCGAGCAGGTCCTGGGCCGCGAACAGCGCCTGGATCGCTTGCAACGTTATCCAGCCGTCAGCCGCAGACGTTCGCGACGCGGCGCGAGGATCGCGTCGAGGCGGTTCAGACGTTCGCCCTTCTGGTCCCACTGGGCCTTGCCCCGTTCCATGTCCTTTTCCCGCTTCAGCACTTCCCGCTGGATCACGGGGTCGGGCCGGCGAAGCGGCCTTGGCGGTGGCGCTCCAGGACGCAGGCGGCCGGATGGTCCTCGCGGAGGTTCCTGACCAGCGTCGGGCGGGGGGTCGGATGGTTCGTCGACGGACTCTTCGCTGCGCGCGAAACGCCCGCGCTCGTCGCGCGTGGGACCGGCGGCGGGTTCGGCCGGCCGAACGTCGTCGGCGAGCGTTTCGCCGGCGTTGCTGGAGACGGCAGAGTTCGAACGCTTCCGTCAGGGCCTCGTGAAGCGATGGCTCGGTTTCGGAGTGGCTGGGCATCGGGTCTTCGCTCATCGCGAACGCAGTTCCTCGATTGCGCGCCGCACGTCGGCGCCGGTGTTGGGGGTATGAGGTCGGCGGGGGTTCGCGGCCGCCCGAAGCCGGCGCGGTCATCACCGACGATCTCGCTGCAGCCCGCGCGACGAACGCTCGCGTCGTATCGGTCCCGGAGTTGTACACCTTGCCGTCCGCCATGCAGCGGGTCGGCGTCATGCCGTCTCGCGCGCACCGATGGCGCGGCCAGGTGCGAGCGCCGGCTCTCCGCATCGCCGGCGCAGGCGAGCGGCCAGGCCTCATCGATGCGGTGAAACGCGCCGCAGGCCCGGCAGAGCCGGTGGCGAGACATCAGCGCACCCTCCGACAACCGAGGAAGCCATAGGCGCTCACTGAACCGGTGAATGTCGCGTCACCGATCAGGAAGACGGTCGTGGTCGAGGAGATGTCCTCCCTGACAGTGCCCGCGGGCCACATGCTGTCGTCGGCGCTTGCGATCGTTGCCGTAATACGAACCTCAGCGCCCCCGGCCGGGCTGGTCGGGAGCGCCGCTGAGGTGGTGTTGATTGCGCCAATCTCTTGCGTGATGCCGGCGCCGTTCGTGAAAGCCGCGTTTCCCCGACAATCCCAATCGCCAGCCGTCAGCGAGACCGACGTTATGTTCGCGGGGGTGTTGCTCGTCAGCGCAATGGCGCTGCCGCGCACGATATTCGACGAGACGTACTCGCCAACACTGCCCGCATTGGCGTTGTCGGCCGCGGTCGTGCCCTTGATGCCGTTGGTCGTCGACGGCGTGATGAGACCCGTCGCCCCAAGCGTGGTGAAACTGCCGGCCGCCGGCGTCGTGCCCCCGATTGCCGGCGGCGTCGCGGCGTTCGCTGTGGCGAACGTGCCGAACGCGGTCCCGTTGGTCTTGGTGCAGATGGTCGCCAGCGAGCCCGATGTCGTGCAGTTGCCCGAGAGGTCGCCGTTGGTGATCGAGGTCGCCGCTGGAGAACTTGGCGAGGTTGCCCGAGGCCGGAGAGCCCGTCGTGGACACCGCTAGCCGCCCCCGGCGCTGAACGGGCCTTGGGTGGCGCCGTTGATCTGGCAGTAGAGGCCGGCGCTGGTCGTCCAGCAGTCGCCGTTCGCCGGCGCGGTCGGCGCCGCGCCCTGCGGAATGTTGAGCGGCGCGCCGGCGCTGGTGCTGGCGAACAGCGTCACCTTGCCGGCGAAGGCGCTGGTCGCGTTGTAGCTCTCGCGCCGCTCCAGGTGTTCGCGCTGTTCAGGAACGGCAGGGTCGGCACCGGATGCGCCCGTGTTCTGCGTCGCCGCGGTCCCCAGGCCCAAGTTGTTGCGGGCGCTGGATGGCGACGGCACGTCGGCCAGGTTGTTGCCGGTCTGCAGGAAGATGCCGCCGAGTGCGGCGCCCATCTGTGTGGTGACGACCGGAGGCGGGTGCGTCGACTCTCACTAACGTCAGCGTCGACAGCAACACCTCCGGCGGCGACACGGGCGGCGTCTACGTGCAGAACGGCACGAACGTGATCACGGGCGGCTCGATCAGCAACAACACCGCCACCACGGACACGGGCGGCCTGTACATCCAGAACGACGGCACCGGAGACACCACCACGGTGACGGGCACGACGATCGACAGCAACACCGCCGGCACCGACACCGGCGGTGCCTACGTGCAGAACGACGGCTCTACCGCCACCACGGTGACCTTCACCAACGTCGCCGTCGACAGCAACACGTCGCACTCAGACACCGGTGGCCTCTACGTACAGAACGACGGCACGAACAGCACCTTCACGTTCAACGGCGGGTCCGTCAGCAACAACACGTCGATCAGCTCCGACACGGGCGGCGTGTACATCCAGAACGACGGGACCAACACGACCGCCGCGTTCACCAACGTGGCGGTGAACGGCAACTCGGCGCCGACCTCGGACACGGGCGGCATCTACGTGCAGAACAACGGCGACCCTGGGCCGAGTACCTTCACCTTCACCGGCGGCTCCGTCGACAACAACAGCTCGTCCCTGACCGACACCGGCTACGCGGGCGGCGTGTACGTGGAGAACGATGGCGCCTCCGGCGCAGACACCGCCACCTTCTCCGGCGGCAGCATCTCGGGCAACAGCGCCTACATCGGTGGTGGCGTCTACGTCTCCGTGGGCACCGCCGGCAACACCGCCACGTTCACGCAAGAGAAGGTCGACGGGAATTCGGCCGACGAGGCGGGGGCGGGTTTCGCCCTCGACACCGGTCAAACCGGCGCAACGAACATCACGTCCTCGACCATCAGCAACAACGCTGTGCGGGGCCTCCTCGGCATCGAGCGCGCTGCTCGGCGACGGGGGCGGGATCCTGGCGCAGTCTTGCAACGCCATCACACTGACCAACGACACCATCACGGGCAACAGCGCAGTCAACGGCGGCGGGTACCTCGGCACGAGCTGCGCCGAGTCGCCCACCGTGTCGACGGCCTTCAAGTTCGACACCGTCTCGGGCAACACGGCGACGAACAGCACGACCGGAGCGGGGAACATCCAGACCATCGACGACTCGACAGTGACCATGGCCCAGACCATCGTGGCCAACGGGTCCGACTCGGGAGGCGCGAACCCCAACTGCGCCTTCACCGGCCCGGGATCCTTCACCTCGGGCGGCTACAACCTGGTCGACAGCCCGTGCGGATCTCCGGCCGGGACCGACATCACGGGCAAGGACCCCCAGCTGGGCTCCTTGGCCAACAACGGGGGTCCGACCCAGACCGAGCTGCCGGCCAATGCCAGCCCGGCTGTGGGCGCGGTCCCCGACGCGGTGTGGGTGGCGAGCGGTGTGGCTGCCGACCAGCGCGGCGTGGCCCGCGGGGCCGGCGCCAACTCTGCCGCCACCATCGGGGCGGTCGAGGTGGGCCAGAACTTCAACGGCTACCGCATGGTGGGCAACGAGGGCGGCATCTTCGACTTCGGCCTGCTCTTCAGCGGTTCGCTGGCCAACAACCACCTCAACGCCCCCATCGTCGGCATCGCCAACTCGCCCGGACCGAGCGGCTACCTCATGGCCGGCGGTGACGGCGGGGTCTTCGCGCTCGGCGGGGCGAACTTCTTCGGCTCGCTCGGGGGCCAGGTCCTCCCCTCGCCCATCGCGGCCATCGCGGCCACCCCCAGCGAGGACGGCTACTGGCTGGTGGCCCAGAACGGCAAGATCTACCACTTCGGCAACACGCCGGACCTGGCCGCCCTGAGTCTGCCGCCCGGCGCCCACATCGTGGGCATGGCCTCGACGAACACGGGCAAGGGGGCCTGGCTGGTCGACAACTACGGCGACGTCTACGCCGAGGGCGACGCCCAGTACGTGGGCGGCCTGGGCGGGGTGCACATCAACGCCCCGATCGTGGGCATCGCCGCCGCGGCCACGGGCCAGGGCTACATCCTCGTCGCCTCCGACGGCGGCACCTTCAACTACAACATCGGCTTCTACGGCTCGGTGCCGGGCTCCCTCGCACCGGGCCAGCACCTGGTGGCCCCCATTGTCGGCATCGCGGTGACCCACTCGGGCAAGGGCTACTGGGAGGTCGGCGCCGACGGCGGGCTCTTCAACTACGGCGACGCCCCCTTCTTGGGCTCCATCTACACCGCCATCCCGGGCAAGACGCTCAACGGGCCGATCGTGGGTATCCAGCATCTCGGATCGGCGAACCCGGCCGGCTGAACCGGGCCGGGCCGGGCGCGGGTCTCTGAACGATCGGAGTCCCGGGTCCGGCCCCCGTCCCGGGCATACGGTCGTGGCGCGCCCAAGTGGCGACGAGTACGTTCACCGGGGAAACGGACGATTGTGGAGGTCGACAGGTGCTCAAGGTGTGCGGTCGGTTTGTCGCCGGGATCTCTCTTCTGACACTTGCAGCCGGTGCCGGCCTCGGGCTCACGTTCGTGACGCTGGCAGCGGGTCCGGCCGGCGCAGTCACCACCATCACCGTCAACGACGCCAATGACACGACGTCGGGCACGAACTGCACGCCGGGCTCCGAAGGCGACTGCCCGCTGCGGGCGGCGCTCACCGAGGCGGCCACCATCAGCGGCGCCGTCGTGGTGAGCGTGCCCGATCCGAACTCCGTCCCGAACAACCACGGCCCTGTGTACGAGGTCCTTACGAGTTCGCTCCCCCTCGCCACCGCCGACGGCTCGAGTTCGGTCTCGCTCGAGGGTGCGGGCGCCGCGACGTCGGTGATCCAGGCCCAGTGCACCGGGGTGAGCTGCTCGGTCACTTTCGGCGTCGTGCACGCCACCGGGCCCGGGGCGATGGCGATCTCGGGCGTCACGATCGAGGACGGCCACGAGAACACGAGCAGCGGGGGCGGGATCTGGAACGACGGCGGGAACTTGACGGTGTCGAACTCGACGATCACCAACAACTTCAGTATCAACGTCGGCGGTGGAATCTTCAACGCGGGGGTGCTCACCCTGCAGGACAACACCATCACGGCCAACGACTCCGCGGGGCGCGGAGGAGGCGTCGATCAGGAATCCGACGCCAGCGGCTCCATGACGCTGAACGGTGACACCATCAGCAACAATTCTGTGTCCGGCAACGGTGGCGGCGTCTACATCGACACCGGGACGGCGTCGCTCACCAACGAGACCATCAGCGGGAACACCGCCAATTCTGGTGGTGGTGGCGGCGGAGTGTTCGTGCTCTCCGGGACCAACACGTTCACGAACGACACGATCAACGGCAACTCGGCGGCGAGCACACGGTGGTGGGGTCTACATCGCGGGGGGCACGAACACGTTCTCCGGGGGCTCGGTGAGCGGCAACGCGGCAGGCACCAGCAGCGTCGATCTCGGCGGCGGGATCGAGGTGTCGGGCGGCACGAACGCCTTCAGCGGCCAGACGGTCAACGACAACTCGGCCGGCATCGGCGGCGGCTTCGCGTACGGGGGCCTCGGTGACACCATCACCAGCGAGACGATCAGCGGCAACACGGCGGCCTACGGGGCGAGTGCCGTCTACGTCGGCACGTCCGGCCTGTCCATCACGGCATCGACGATCAGCGGGAACACCACCCCCGGACAGGGTGGAGGTGGCATCGTCAACGACTTCTGCAACGATCTGACGCTCACCAACGACACCATCGCCGGCAACACCGCCACCTACTCCGCCAGCTCCCCCTATGCGGTCGGCGGCTACCTCGGGGTCGACTGCGGAACCACCCACGTCCCGGCGCTTGGGCGGGCCTCGTGGGCACGGGTCGGCGCCGCGCGACCGCAGGGTGTCGGCAGCGCGGGCACCACCTTCCTGTTCGACACCATCGACGGCAACACGGCCGTGGCCGCGGGCGGCGGCGGGAACATCGAGCAAGCGGACTCGTCGGTCATCAGCCTGGCCGAGACGATCGTGGCGGGCGGCACCTCGGGCGGCTCGGCCGCGAACTGCTTCGTGGGCAACCCCAGCACGTTCACCTCGTTGGGCTACAACCTGGTGGACGACTCGACCTGCGGCACGGCGGCGGCCACCGACATCATCGGCAAGAACGCCCAGCTGGGCTCCTTGGCCAACAACGGGGGTCCGACCCAGACCGAGCTGCCGGCCAACGCCAGCCCGGCTGTGGGCGCGGTCCCCGACGCGGTGTGGGTGGCGAGCGGTGTCGCGGCCGACCAGCGCGGCGTGGCCCGCGGGGCCGGCGCCAACTCTGCCGCCACCATCGGGGCGGTCGAGGTGGGCCAGAACTTCAACGGCTACCGCATGGTGGGCAACGAGGGCGGCATCTTCGACTTCGGCCTGCTCTTCAGCGGTTCGCTGGCCAACAACCACCTCAACGCCCCCATCGTCGGCATCGCCAACTCGCCCGGACCGAGCGGCTACCTCATGGCCGGCGGTGACGGCGGGGTCTTCGCGCTCGGCGGGGCGAACTTCTTCGGCTCGCTCGGGGGCCAGGTCCTCCCCTCGCCCATCGCGGCCATCGCGGCCACCCCCAGCGAGGACGGCTACTGGCTGGTGGCCCAGAACGGCAAGATCTACCACTTCGGCAACACGCCGGACCTGGCCGCCCTGAGTCTGCCGCCCGGCGCCCACATCGTGGGCATGGCCTCGACGAACACGGGCAAGGGGGCCTGGCTGGTCGACAACTACGGCGACGTCTACGCCGAGGGCGACGCCCAGTACGTGGGCGGCCTGGGCGGGGTGCACATCAACGCCCCGATCGTGGGCATCGCCGCCGCGGCCACGGGCCAGGGCTACATCCTCGTCGCCTCCGACGGCGGCACCTTCAACTACAACATCGGCTTCTACGGCTCGGTGCCGGGCTCCCTCGCACCGGGCCAGCACCTGGTGGCCCCCATCGTCGGCATCGCGGTGACCCACTCGGGCAAGGGCTACTGGGAGGTCGGCGCCGACGGCGGGCTCTTCAACTACGGCGACGCCCCCTTCTTGGGCTCCATCTACACCGCCATCCCGGGCAAGACGCTCAACGGGCCGATCGTGGGTATCCAGCATCTCGGATCGGCGAACCCGGCCGGCTGAACCGGGCCGGGTCCGGCCCCCGGGTCCGGGTCCGGGGGTTCGGGGGGGCGGGCTGCCCTCATCGTGTCCGGCGCGCGGGCGAGCGCGTCGGTGACGGTGCATCGTGGCTCCGTGCGCGCGCTGTAACGTGCGCACCCGTGGCGCAGACTCCGACCGACACGCACGAGTGGATCAGCTTCGAGGACGAGGACGAGGAGCGGACCTGGCTCTTCGACGTCACGTTCCTGACGAGCAATTGGACCTGCATCTTCGGCAACGGGTGCCAGGGTGTTCTGACCGGTCCGTCCCCCGAGCTCGTCCAGGGTTGCTGCAGCTACGGCGCCCACCTGGTCGACAAGAAGGACGCCCGGCACGTGGAGAAGGCGGCCGCCACCCTCACCCCGGACGAGTGGCAGAACCACGGGGTGAAGAAGACCGTCATCCACACCAACAAGCAGGGTGAGACGGTCACCCGGCTCGTCGACGACGCCTGCATCTTCCTCAACCGCCCCGGGTTCGCAGCCGGAGCTGGCTGCGCCTTCCACATCGCTGCGGTGCGCCGGGGCCTCAACCCGATGACCCTCAAGCCCGAGGTGTGCTGGCAGCTGCCCCTGCGCCGCGAGGACGAGGTCGACGACGACGAGGGCCACGTGACCTCGGTCATCCGCCAATGGGACCGACGCCACTGGGGCAAGGGCGGCCGCGAGTTCCATTGGTGGTGCACCGAGGCACCCGACGCCTTCGTGGGCACGAAGCCGGTCTACGAAGAGATGGAGGCCGAGCTCACCAGGATGGTCGGGCCGAAGGTCTACGAACGCTTCGCCGTCCTGGTGCAGGAACGGGAGCGCCTGCGGAGCCGAGGTGTGGCGCTCCCCCACCCGGCGGTGCGCAACCGGGCCGGCGCGTCGGGTGCTGCGGCCGCAGGTGGCGCCTGAGCGAGGCCCGGGGGGTTTCGCTCAGCTGCCGCTGTTCCTGCAGCGGCGCCGCTCGCTGGTCGGGGTCAGTCCTTCAGCGGGTCGTCGTCGGAGTGCGAGGGCGCCGGCATCGATCCGAGAATGCGGTCGTACTTGTCCTCTTCGGCCAGGCACCATGACGCGTGGACGTCGTCGGGCTCAGCTCCGCATTCGACACAACGTCCCGTGGACTCAGTCGAAGACCGCTTGAGGCTGCGCGCTTCCTCGAAGCGCCGATGGCGTCCCTTTTTCACGAGAACTCCTTGTCACACCCGGTCCGCACCGACGGCGTCCCGCCCCACGGCTGGACCACATGGGCCATGTCGGCCGCCGCGCCAGTGTAGTGGCTGTGGGCCCTCGGTCCCCCCTGGCCCAGGTCAGCGGCCCAAAGCTCCGGTGGCGCTCTGCCAGTCCTCGTACCCCCGGATGTCGTGGACGCCATCGGGTCCGACCCGCATCACTTGCCAGCGCTCCACCCCGTCCTCGAGCCGCAGGTGGATCACGAGGGCGTCGCCGTGCACCTCGACGTCGACGACGCTGGCCCGCCGCCCCTCGCCCGGCCCTTGGCGTACCACCGCAACACCTGGCTGCGGTTGCGGCACGGCGGCGTGGGATCGCCCGGCCGCCCCCACTGCACGTCCGGGCTGAGGAGTGCCGCGAACTCGTCGGGGTCGGCCGTCTCGAGAGCCCGCCTGACCCGGTCGGCGATGGCCGCCGCTGTGAGGGGCTGGTCGGGGTCGAGGTGTTCGCTCATCTCACGCTCCATTCAACATCTACGCTGACCACCGTGTCCGATTTCGACCCCCAGGCAATGGTGGTCCGCTTCCGGGAGCGGGCCGAGGCGGTGCGGTCCAGGGGCATCCCGCCGATCGAGGGTCCCGAGCGGGCGCGCTTCCGCGAGCAGGCCCAGCGGGACTTCACGGACTACGCCATGATCGGCGACGCCGAGGCGGAACTGGTCGACGGGATCCTGACCTTGCGCATCGACCTGCGGCCACCTGACCGACGGGGCGACGGCTGACGGAGGTGGCCGGCCCGGCTCAGCCGCCGTAGTGCATGCGGGTGTCCTCCATGCGCAGCACCTCCGAGGGCTCACCCCAGACCTCGATGACCTCCCCGATGCACAGCGTGTGGCTCCCGAGCTCCTCGGCGGCCCTGAGCCTGCAGGCGAGGTAGCCCGCGGCCGACCGGAGCACGGGCAACCGGTCGGGTCCGGCCTCCGTGACGGGGTGGCCCGCCATGGCGAGGACGGTCCCGTCAGGGTCACGCTCGACCTCGGTCACCGGCTTCACGAAGCGCCGCACCACGTCGCGGTCGGTCCGGTCGAGCAGCGAGAGGGCGAACGAGCCGCCCGCCGTGACGAGCCGTGCGGTCACCGAGTCCCGCTCGAGCGCCACCGCGACCAGCTTGGGTTCGATGCAGACCTGCACGACGAGATTGGCCGTCATCAGGTTCACCTCGTCGCCGGCCCGGCTGCCCACCAGGTAGAGGCCGGTCGGCAGCGCCCACAGCACCCGGCGCCGGTGGCGGTCGAGCTCCTCGTCGGCCGGGGTGGCCCCGGCGGCGCCGTCTGGTGGAGTGCCGGCGGCGCTCATCCGAAGATCCCCCCCGACGAATTGTCCGTGGTCGTCGTCGTCGGGACCGCTTTGCCGTCGATCGCCCGGATGCGCTGCAGCGCCTGGACGTACAGCGCCTCGGCCTTGATCCCTTCGCGCCGGGACTTGGCCAGGAGCGTCGGGTCGGTGGCGCCGGCGTTGTAGCAGTCGTTGGCGGACGACTGCTCGATCGTGTAGGCGTCGTTGAGCAGTCGGTTGACGTCGGGGTCCGGTGACGGCAGCTCGGCGTAGGCCATCTGCGCGTCGTTGAGGAGGGTCCCGCAGGCTGCGTGCACGGCGCCCGTGCCGTTGGCGACGTCCTCGGAGACCCGAGCGTTGTCGGCGATCAGGGTCCCGATCTGGGCGCCGAAGCCGGTCCCGCTCACCCAGGACGACATCCTCTGGGCCGGGGTGCCACGCTGGTCGGCCCCGGCGCACGACGTCAGGGTCAGGGCGCAGCCGAGCAGCACGACGGAGGAGGCGGCCCGGAGCCGGCGCCTCATGTGGCCCGGACGATGTGGACGTCCCGGCGCCCCTTGCGCAGCACGACGTAGCGGTCGTGCAGGAGGTCGGCGGGGCCCAGGGTCCGGGTGGCGTCGCTCTGGCGCACGTTGTTGACGTAGACACCGCCCTGGTCGAGGGTGCGCTTCGCCTCCTTCTTCGAGTTGGCCAGACCGGTGCGTTCCAAGATGTCGACGATCGTGAGGCCGTCGAGCAGCTCGCCCCTCGGGACCTCCGTCGTCGGGGCGTCCCGGGTCACCGCCAGCAACATCTCCTCGCTGAGGGCGGCTATCTCCTCGCCGAAGAGCGCTCCCGAGGCCTCCTCGCACTTGGCAACCTCCGCTCCGCCGTGCACGAGCCCGACGACGGAACGGGCGAGCGCTCTCTGCGCGGCACGTCGCTCCGGGTGCTGCGCGGTCTCGGCATCGAGCGTCCCGATCTCGTCGTGGTCGAGGAAGGTCAGGTAGCGGAGGAGTTGGCCGACCTGCTCGTCCGGCGTGTTCACGAAGAACTGGTACATGGCGAACGGGCTCGTCCGGGCGGGGTCGAGCCACACGGTGCCGGTCTCGCTCTTGCCGTACTTGGTGCCGTCAGGTTTCAGGATGAGCGGGGTGGTGAGGCCCCAGACCTCGTCGCCGCAGACCTTGCGGACGAGGTCGACGCCCACCGTGATATTGCCCCACTGGTCGCTGCCACCGATCTGGAGGTCGCAGCCGTGGTCGAGGTGGAGGCGTAGGAAGTCGTAGGCCTGCAGCAGCATGTAGCTGAACTCGGTGTACGAGATCCCCTGATCGGGCCGCTCGAAGCGCGACCGCACCGACTCCTTGGCGACCATCTGGTTGACGGTGAAGTGCTTCCCGACGTCGCGCAGGAACTCGAGGACGGACATGGTGCCGAGCCAGTCGGCGTTGTTGAGGAGCAGGGCGCGGCTGTTCTGGAGGTCCAGGAACTGGCCGAGCTGGGGGCGGATGCTCTCGAGGTGGCCCTCGATCGTCCCGAGGTCGAGCAGCGGGCGCTCGTCCTCCTTGCCGCCGGGGTCGCCGATCATGCCGGTGGCGCCGCCGCCGAGGGAGATCGGTCGGTGGCCGGCCTCTTGGAACCTTCGCAGCGTGCACAGCTGCAGGAGGTTCCCCACGTGGAGGCTGTCCGCCGACGGGTCGAACCCGGCGTAGACCGTGAGGCCGGGGTGGTCGAGCCGCTTGGGGAGCTCGGCGTCGGTCATCTGGTGGATCAGGCCGCGGAAGGCGAGGTCCTCAGACAGCGTGGGCATGACCCGACTTTGCCATACGCAGGTAGGTTGATCGGCTGCATGGTGATCGGGGTCTCCGACGAGCAGGCGCTGCCGATGGAGGGCACGCTGCCTCCGGACCTGCAGGGGATGCTGTTCCGGGTCGGGCCCGGGCGGGCCGGGGCCGGGCGGGGCGGTGGGGCCGGTGGGGCCGGTGGCGCCGGTGGGGATGAGGCAACGGGGAGGGAATCTCGTGGCGCGCTGCACGCGATCGAACTGCGTGACGGCAAGGCGGTCTCCTTCATGCGGTGTGACTCCGAGGCCGATGCCGGTGTCTTCTGGCACGCCGGCTCGGTGCTGGCGCTCCCCGAATCCGGCCTCCCGTCGCGCTATTCCCGGTTCCTCGAACCCGAGGACTTCGCCGGAGCGCTGGCAGTGCCGATTGCGTCGCACGTGCACCGGGTGGCGGCGGATGGCAGTCGGGTGCTCTTTGCAGTCGACGACGGCTTGGGGCGAGCGGAGACGAACGGCGAGCAGCCTGCGCAGGAGGGGATCTGGCTGCGGATCGGTGAGTGGGAGGCCACGGGTGCGTTGCGCAGCGCCCAGTCGGTCGAACTCGAGCGGGCGACATGGCAGCACGACATCGGGGTGACGGCGGATCATGTCGTCTTCATCGAGTCGCCCACGACCCGGCTGACGCAAGCCGGGGAGAGCGCTGTCCCCTTCGGTTGGGTGCCGGGCGGCGAAGGGTGGGTGGGCGTCGTCCCCCGCGGCGGCGACGGCGACGACGACGGCGGCGGCGGCGGCGTGCGGTGGTTCCGTCTCGATCCCTGCTTGGTGACGCACGTGCTCGGGGCGGTCGAGGTTGATGCGGGGCGCGGTGTCAGCGCGCGCGGTGGTGGGGGTGGTGCTGCCGATGTCCCGATCGTCCTGTACGTCTGCCGCTATGCGGTACCCGAGGCGGGGCAACCGGTCGACCTGTCGGCTTCGGTGGTCGGACCGGACGGGATCGGCTTGTCGGCCATCGGTGGGAGCTTGGCTGTCCTGGAGCGCTGGCGGATCGTCGGCGACAGGGTGGAGCGGATGCAGCTCGACGAGCGTCACGTCGAATACCCACGAATCGATGCCCTCTGCGAGGGTGAGCTCTTCCGGTACGGCTACTGCGTCGAGATGACATGGGGTGACGCGAATGCGGGGGTCTCTCCGGACGGAATCCTCAAGTTCGACCTGGACCGGGACGAGGTCACGGCCTGGAACCCCGGTCCAGGGCGGCGGGCCAGTGAGCCGGTCTTCGTGCGCGCCGAGGACGGGGGAAGCGATGACGAGGGGTGGCTGCTGACCGTCGTCGACGACGCCAACGACGGCTCGAGCGCTCTGCACGTTCTCGATGCATCGTCCCTGGGGCGGGGTCGCCCCGAGGCGGTCATCCGCCTCCCAGAACGCCTACCGCTTCGCAGCCACGGCGAGTGGGTCCCGGCCGACCGCTATCGATAGCACCTGGTCTCGTCGGGTCGGGCGGGACCGAATGTCTCGCCCGGCGAGATCCCGCGACCGTTCCTGTTTCGCATGGCACTTTCCACCCTCCGAGACGAACCCCGGCCCGACACCGTGTCCCGGCGGACCGAGAGCCTGGTGGCGAGCGTGTCCCAACACCATCGGGCCATCTCCGCCCACCAGAGCCAGCTGCTGGCGGCGGTGGTCGAGCTCGACCGGCGCAAGGCGTGGCGGGTGGATGGGGCCACCTCCATGGTGGCCTGGCTCGTGCAGCGCTGCGGCGTCACGGCGACGACGGCCCGTGAGTGGGTGACGGCGGCGGCGAAGCTCCATCGACTGCCTAAGATCTCGGACGCGCTCTCGCAGGGAAAGCTCTCGTTCGACCAGGTCAAGCCACTCGTCGAGGTCGCCAAGCCCGAGACCGACGCCAGACTGGCCGAGCAGGCGACTCACTGGTCGGCGAAGCAGGTCCGCGAGCTCGCGATCGCAGCACGGGACCAGTCAGACCAGCAGGCGACCGGGTTCTACGCCCGCCGCTCCCTCCGCTTCGACGATCGGCGTCGCAGTTTCACGGGCGTGCTCCCCGAGGATCAGTACACGGTCGTGAAGAGCTCTCTCATCGCACGGGCTCGTCGTCGCCTGCGTGATCGCACCCCGTTCGACCAGCGGATGGCGGATGCCCTCGTCGCGGTGTGCCGGAACGACGCCGAGGGCGGCGCCGGCGTCGGTCACTCGCAGCCCCGGGCCGGTGGTGCACACCGCAACCGGCCTACAGTCGTTGTCCACGCCGACTTGAGCTTCCTGGCCGGAGGCGGCGGCGGCGCCGAGCTCGACGTGCTCGGGCCGCTCTCGCGTGAGGTCGCTCGACGGCTGGCGTGCGACGCCAAGGTCCTGGTCTCCGCAGACGATGCGGGCGGGCAGAGTCTCAACCTCGGCCGAACACGGCGCGATCCGACCGACGCCCAACGGCTTGAGATCCGGCGGCGGGACAAGGGGTGCAGGTTCCCCGGCTGCACCCACACCGAGTTCACCGACGTGCACCACGTCCGCCACTGGGTCGACGGCGGCCCGACGGACATCGGCAACCTCGTCGAGCTCTGCGACCAGCATCACCGTTGTGTCCACGAGATGGGCTGGAAGATGTCCGGCGACGCCAACGTCGAACTGACATTCCGGAGCCCGACGGGGCGACGCTCCACCTCGACACCCTCGCCGACGTTCACGTCAGCGCGCGACGGACCTCCTCGTTGATTGCCTCGTGCAGGGCGACGTTCTGCGACCGCCCCGGCACTATCACCCGGACGAGCGCAGGCCCAGGAGCCGCAAGGGCGGGCTCGAGCTGCGGCAGCGCGGTCACTTCGTGGACGGGCAATCCGAACCCGCGCGCGACCGCGCCCACGTCGCTGGTGGGCGGGGTACCGAAGAGCCGCTCGAACTGACCGGGGTCGATCGCCCCCGCCTGCGGTAGGAACGAGAAGATCCCTCCCCCGCCGTTGTCCACGACGACGAAGGTGCACGGGACGTCGGGAAGGTTGACGAGCCCCGAGACATCGTGGAGGAACGCCAGATCACCCAACAGCGCCACGGTGCGACACCCCGGTTCCGATGAGGCGGCGACGCCCAACGCCGTCGACACGACCCCGTCGATCCCGTTGACACCTCGATTGGCGAGCACCCGGGGTGGGCTCGTCTGCGCCGGCGCGAACCACTCGAGGTCACGCATGGGCATCGACGCCGACACGACCAGCGTCGCATCGGACTCCGCGGCGTAGCGGTGCACGGCTCGGGCGACCTGGGGCTCGTTGAGGTCGCTCCCGAGTACAGCCGTGATGGCGGCCTGGGCCCGCTCCTCCCACAGCTGCCACGACCCGAGCCATTCCGGGTCGCAGGGTGACGCAGACTCCAAGGCTGCGGTCAGCCAGGCCTCGGCGGGGCAGAAACTGAACTCCGTCGCCGCCCGCTGCGGGTCCGCCCACTGCCGCCAGGGGTCGACGGCGACGACCCTGGCCCCGGCGGCGGCCGCTTCAGAGACGTACTCGCTCAGTGCCTTCGAGAGCCACGGCGTACCGATCACCACGACGGTCTCCGGAAGCGGTGGGTGTGTGCGGACGATGGAGTCGGCGGCGGCGATGGTCCCCACGAACCGGCTCCTCGACCTCGGGTCGGCCATCACGGGCCAACGAAGACCCTCGGCGAGCGCCCGCACCCGGTCGGGTTGCGGTGGCTCGGGGGTGAGCCCGCCGACCACGATGATCCCCCGGCCGCCGAGCGGCTCGCCCGTCTCGATGGCCGCCGCCGCGGCGCCGGGGACGACGATCCTCGGACCGGGACGCCCCGGCAGAACGCCGGCCGTCCCGGTCAGCGGCTCGCGAAAGGCCAGGTTGAGGTGGACCGGTCCCGGGCCCTTCGGCCCGTCGGTCGACTCGGTGAAGGCCCGGACGGCCAACGGCCTCCAGGTCCCCTCCTGGCCGGTGGAGGGGACGCCCGGGGCGGTGGCCCACCGCACGGTTCCTGCGTAGAGGCCGTCCTGGTCGATGGTCTGGGGTGCCCCGGTGCCGTGCAACTCGGGGGGTCGATCGGCGGTGCAGACGATGAGCGGCACTCGGGCGTGGTGCGCCTCGACGACCGCGGGATGGAGCTCCACCGCCGCCGTCCCGCTCGTCACGCAGATGATGGGTGGCCTTCCCGTCGCCATCGCCAGGCCGAGGGCGAAGAAGGCGGCGCTGCGCTCGTCGAGGCGGACGTGGGTCCGGAGACGCTCCGCCAGGGCCACCGCCAGCGGCGTCGACCGCGAGCCGGGACAGATCACCGCGTCGGTGACCCCGAGCCCCACCCACTCGTCCACCAGGGTCGCGCTGAAGGTGGCCTGTACGCTCACCCGGCGTGCCACTCCATGTCGAGGTGCGCGGGTCGGGTCCGCCCCTCGTCGTGCTCCACGGCTTCACCCAGACCGGCCGGCTCTTCGGACGCTTCGGCGACCACCTGAGCGACTCGCGCACGCTGGTGGCGGTGGACCTGCCCGGCCACGGAGGATCCGACGCCGTGCGGGCCGACCTTCCCGAGACCGCGGAACTCGTCTCGCAGTCCGTCCGCAGCCACGTCGGCCCGGGCCCGTGCGACCTGCTCGGCTACTCGCTCGGCGCACGGGTTGCCCTTCATGTGGTGACGGCCACCGATCTGGAGGTGCACCGGACCGTCCTCATCGGCGCCACCGGCGGCATGGAGGACCCGACCGAACGCCAACGCCGGCGCCAGTCCGACGAGGCCCTGGCCGACGAGCTCGAGGCGTCCGGTGACGTCGAGGGATTCCTTGACACCTGGCTGGGCGGACCGATGTTCGCTCGGCTGTCCGCCCTGGGGGCCGACGGCCGTGCCGAGCGGGGCCGCAACACAGCGACGGGCCTGGCCTCGAGCCTGCGCCTGTGCGGAACCGGCACCCAGGAGCCGCTCTGGGAGCGCTTTCCGACCCTCGGCGGCGCGGTCCTGGCGATGGCGGGAACAGACGACTTCCGCTTCGCGGCGCATGCGCTGAGGATCGCACGTCTCGCACCGCAGGCCGTGGCCTCCCTCGTGCCTGGTGGCGGACACGCCGTCCATCTGTCGCAACCCGAACAGGCGTGGCGGATCGTGGATCACTGGCTCGGCTCGGCGGAGCCCGCAGTCATATGACGCGCACTCATACGAGCAATCCGATCGTCAGGAGGGCGCCGGTGACGATCTGGAGACGAGCCGTCGCCCCGAGCGCCGGCAGCATGCGGCGCCCGTTCCGATCGCTCAACGCGAGCCGAACGGGGTAGATGGCCAGCGGCGTGGCGGCCAACGCGAGCAGTGCCCAGGGGCGGTAGTTGTGCAGCACCCCGACGGAGAGCGCCACGCCCATCAGCGTGAAGCAGTAGAGCAAGCCGGCCCTCCGACGCCCCAGCCGTACCGCCAGCGTCTTCTTGCCCGACTCAGTGTCGGTTGCGATGTCGCGCAGGTTGTTCGCTTCGAGGAGTGCTGCAGCCAACAGCCCCACGGGCACGCCGGCCCACAGGACGAACCCCCAGTCGTAGTTGTACGAGAACAGGTGCCCCCCGAACGAGATCACGAACGGGGCGTGCTGCACGTACGCGGACCCCGCGGTCGCCACGAGGCCGAAGAACACGAAGACGAAGAGCTCGCCGAACCCGAGGTAGCCGTAGGGCCTCGGGCCGCCCGTGTAGGCCCAGCCCGCGAGACCGCAGAGGAGCCCCAACGGCACGAGCCACCAGGTGACCCGGGCGGCCAGCGCCAGGCCGGCCAGTCCCGCCACGCCGAACGAGATCAGCGCGGCGACCTTCACCTCGTGGACGGTGGCGAGCCGGCCCGCCACGAGCCGCACCGGACCGACCCGGTGTTCGTCCGTGCCACGTACCCCGTCGGCGTAGTCGTTGACGTAGTTGGTGCCGATCTGAATGCCCAGGGCCACGACCAGAGCCAACAGGGCGTTGACCCACGACAGGTGCCGGTCGAAATTGGTGCAGACGGCGGCGTGGCAGGCGCTCGTGATCTGCGGCGTCGTGATGACGAACCGGCCGCTCGAGAGGTAGCCCGCCGCGGTCCCGACGGCGACCGGCACGATCGCCGCCGGAAGCGTGCGGGGGCGCGCACCGGCCACCCACAGCTTGAGTGGTGGACTCACGGGCGCCGGGGGAACCGGGAGAAGTCCGGAGCGCGGTGCTCCACGAAGGCGTTCCGACCCTCCTGCCCTTCCTCGGTCATGTAGAAGAGCATCGTGGCGTCGCCGGCGAGCTGCTGCACCCCGGCCAGGCCGTCGTCCGCCGCATTCATGCCCGCCTTGATCATCCGCAACGCGATGGGAGACAGCGTGAGCATCTGCCGGCACCACGCCACCGTCTCGCCCTCGAGGTCGTCCAGCGGGACGACGGCGTTCACCAGTCCCCAGTCGAGCGCCTGCTCCGCCCCGTACTGGCGGCAGAGGAACCACACCTCCTTGGCCCGCTTGAGACCGATGGTCCGGGCCAGGATGGACGACCCGTAGCCGCCGTCGAAGCTCCCGACCTTGGGTCCCGTCTGGCCGAACCGGGCGTTGTCGGCCGCGATGGAGAGGTCGCAGACCAGGTGCAGGATGTGGCCCCCACCGATCGCGTACCCGGCGACCATGGCGACGATCGGCTTCGGGATGCGCCGCATCAGGATCTGCAGGTCGAGGACGTTGAGCCGCCCGATCCCCCGCTCGGCGACCGCGTCGTCACCGATGTAGCCGTCGTCGCCGCGGATCTTCTGGTCCCCACCCGAGCAGAAGGCGTCCGGACCCTCGCCGCACAGGATGATCACGCCGACGTCCGGATCGTCCCGGGCCATGGTGAACGCCTCGGTCAGCTCGAAGAGGGTCTGGGGCCGGAAGGCGTTCCGCCGCTCCGGGCGGCAGATCGTCAGCTTCGCGATCCCCTCGGCGACGTCGTAGCGGATGTCCTTGAAGGACCCTTGCTGCCTCCAGGCCGGGGCCGGGAGGGGGCGAAGGTCGTCGAGGGGATCATGAGGTTCTCCTGTGACCACGGTCTGCACGGCGCCCTACGCTACTGGCCGGTGCCAGAACTCGTCGCCCTCGACCTCCCTGGTGGGATGGGCTTTGTCGATGCGCTCAGAGCGATCTGGGACACCGGCGACGCCGCCGCTCCGCTCGACTCGCGGCTCCCGCTCGCCGCCCGCACGGCGATGCTCGAGGCGCTGCGACCGACGCGGATCGTGGGGTCCGACGGTGAGCAGCATGCGGTCCCCGGCGGCGTCGGGGTGGACGAGGGCGACGCACTGGTCGTGGCCACGTCGGGCACCTCGGGTCATCCCAAGGGGGTCGTGCTCTCGCACGACGCCGTGGCGGCGTCGGCCTGGGCCACCTCGCAGCGGCTGGGCGTCGATCCCACCCGGCATGCGTGGCTCGCCTGCCTGCCGCTCGCGCACATCGGCGGCCTCTCGGTCGTGACCCGGTCGATCGTCACCGGCACCCCGCTGATGGCGATGCCGGGTTTCGAGGCGGAGGCCGTCGAGGCGGCCGGACGGTCGGGCCGGGTGAGCCACGTGGCCCTGGTCGCCACGGCGCTGGGCCGGATCGACCCCTCCGTCTTCACCTGTGTGCTCCTCGGTGGGAGCAAGGCGCCCGACGACCTCCCACCCAATGTCGTGTCGACCTACGGCATGACCGAGACCGGCTCGGGCGTCGTCTACGACGGGTTGCCCCTCGAGGGAGTCGAGATCGCCCTGCGACCGCTGCCCGCCTCGGGCACCGCCGAGCCGGGCGGGTCAGCGGGGGAGATCCTGATCAGGGCGCCCATGCTCTTCAGCCGCTATCGCGACGGCGGCGACGGACGTGTGGCGGGTCCCGACGGCACCCCGACCTGGTTCGCCACCGGGGACGCCGGGCACCTCGATCCCGACGGCGCGCTCGTCGTGGCCGGCCGGATCGACGACGTCATCACGACGGGCGCCGAGAAGGTCTGGCCCGACCTCGTCGAGCGGGTCCTCAGCGCCCACCCCGGAGTGGCCGAGGTCGCGGTGTGGAAGCGCGACGACCCCGAATGGGGTGAGCGGGTCGTCGCCTGGGTGGTGCCCGGCGACGACGCCCCCTCCCTCGAGGAACTGCGACAGATCGTGGCGGACGGCATCGCCCCCTGGGCCGCTCCCAAGGAATTGGTGATCGTCGACGACCTGCCCCGCACGGCGGCCGGCAAGGTGCGGCGCCGCGAGCTCGAGACGTTCCGGTCCTAGGCCCGCCCGCCCGGGGGTCGGGCGTCGGCCCGCAGGTGGGCGCTGAGCCGCGCCAGCTTGTCCGGGTTCGACACCACCCGCACGCCCACGATGCTCCCGTCCATGATGTCGAGCACGAGGGCAGACACGACAGCGCCGTCCTGCACGAAGACGCTGGCCGGCTGGCCGTTGAGGACCGCCGCCTGCGGTCGGCCCTCGACCTTCTTGGCCACGTTCAGCAGGAAGCGTGAGCTGCGATATGGACCCACGACCGGCCGCATGGCGGCGCGGACCTTGCCCCCGCCGTCCGTCCAGACCACGACGTCGTCCGAGAGCATGCCGAGCAGGCCGGACAGATCCCCGGTGGCGCAGGCCGCCAGGAAGCGGTCGGTGAGCTCGCGGCCGTGCCGGAGATCGGCGTCGAAGCGCTGCCGGCGCTCCTCGATGTGCCCGCGGGCGCGGACCCCGAGCTGCCGGCAGGCTGCGGGTGAGCGGCCGAGCGACGCGGCGACCTCGTCGAACGAGTAGCCGAAGATGTCGTGCAGGAGGTAGGCGGCCCGCTCGAGCGGCGTGAGCTCCTCGAGGAGCACGAGGAACGCCAGCGACAGGGTGTCCGCCTGCTCGGCCGCCCACGGCTCGTCGTCCGCCACGGGCTCGGGCAACCACGGACCGGCGTAGGTGACCCGCCGGGCCCGGGCCGAGTCGAGCTGGTCGAGACACAGGCGGGTCACGATCGTGACCAGGTAGGAGCGCACCGACTCGACGGGACCGCCCCGGCGCCGCAGCCAGCGCAGGCATGCATCCTGCACCACGTCCTCGGCGTCGGCGGCGCTGCCCAGCATGCGGTACGCGATGCCGAACAGGAGGGAGCGCCACTCCTCGAAGGCGGCCGCGTCGGCCTCGGCGTCAGGCAAGGGCGTCCGCAGAGCGGTGCTCACCGTCCCCGCCGGCGTCGTGCATGGGGATCTCGCACCGGTCCGAGAACCCCTGGCTGCGCAAGCCGAGGCCCGCGTTGAACCGTGAACGGAAGTTCTCGAGCGCGACCCAGGCGGCGAGCTCGACGAACTCCGCATCACTGAGGTGGGCCCGGACCCGGGCGGCGAGCTCCTCGGAGACCTCGGCCGGGCAGCCGGTCGCCACCTCGGCGTACTCGAGCACGACGCGCTCGCGTTCGTCGAAGAGGTCGCTCGTGCGCCAGTGGGCGGCGGCCCGCACCTTGGCCGGGTCGATCCCCTCGTTCATGCCCTCGTAATAGCCGTAGTCGATGCACCACGAGCAGCCGATCTTCGCGGCGGACGTCTGGATTGCGAGCCAGCGCAACGTCGGATCGAGCTTCTTCCACCCGCGTTGGACCGCCGTCTCGAGGCTGCCCATCGCGACCAGCACGCCGGCGTGGTGCGAGGCCGCCGCCGTGGGCTCGACCATCTGTCCGAAGCGGCGTTCGGTGTACTGGCGCGCCAGCCGGGGGATCACGCCGTGGGGTTCATCGTGCAGCGGGACATGGGCCATCGTGTGCCACCTTTCGTCCGTCCGTGTCATTGTCCTTCACCCCACCAGACGGAACAGGCACCGCGTATGTGACATGACCCGCCGCGACCGGGTGCGGGCCGCCGGGCTCAGCCCACCCCACCCGAGGGCTGCGTCGTCGTCCCGCCGTCGACCACGAAGGTCTGGCCCGTGACCCACGACGAGGCCTCGGAGGCCAGGAACAGCGCCGCGGTCGCCACGTCGTCGGGCACGCCGAGACGCCGCAGCGGGATGTGGGCGGCGATGCGGTCCTCGCCGGGACCCTCCCAGAGAGCGGCCGCCAGCTTCGTCTTGACGAGGCCCGGTGCGAGCGCATTGACCCGCACGTCGGGCGCGAGCTCGAACGCGAGTTGGCGCGTGATGTGCAGGACGGCCGACTTGGTCACGTTGTACCAACCGATGTTGGGCTCGACGCCGAGTCCGCCGATGGAGGCGACGTTGATCACGGAGCCGTGGAGCCCCGCCCGTACCGCCTCGCCCGTCCAGACCAACACCGAGAGCTGGTTGACCTCGAACGTCTTCTGGGCCCGGGCGACGTCGATGTCGATCATCGGGCCGAAATACGGGTTCGTCCCCGCGTTGTTCACGAGGATGTCGAGGCCGCCGAATCGAGCGACCGTGGCGGCGACACACGATCGGGCGTCGTCGGGCCGTCCGACGTGGGCGGCGGTCCAGGCCACCCGTTCCTCGGGCGCACCCCCCGCCACGAGCCCCTTGGCCGCCTCGCCGAGGTCCTGTGCCGTCCTCGACGTGAGCATCACGTTCGCACCGGCCTCGACGAACCTCGAGGCGATGCCCAGCCCGATCCCGCGGCTGCCACCGGTGATGAGCGCCGTCTTTCCCCTCAGTTCGAGCTCCATTGCCCGAGCCTTGCACGGGTGCCGCAGGGTGCGTCGCCGGCACGGGGGCGCCCTAGCATCGCTTCCGTGAACCACCTGGCCGACGAGACGAGCCCGTACCTCCGCCAGCACGCCGACAACCCCGTGGAGTGGTACCCCTGGGGGGACGAGGCACTGCGCCGGGCCCGGGAGGAGGACAAGCCGATCTTCCTCTCCATCGGCTATGCCTCGTGCCACTGGTGCCACGTGATGGCCCACGAGAGCTTCGAGGACCCGGCGACGGCGTCCGACCTGGCCCGTTGGTTCATCTCCGTCAAGGTCGACCGGGAGGAGCGGCCCGACCTCGACACCGTCTACATGACGGCCACCCAGGCTCTGACCGGCTCGGGCGGGTGGCCGATGTCCGTCTTCTGCACGCCCGACGGACGTCCCTTCTACGCCGGGACGTACTTCCCGCCCGTCGAGCGTCACGGCATGCCCTCGTTCCGCCGGGTCGTGCAGGCGCTGGGCCAGGCGTGGGTCGGCGAGCGTGAGCAGGTCCTGGCGCAGGCCGATGCGCTCGTCGGTGCCGTGCGCAACGAGCTGCGGCTGGCCGAGAGCCTCGGCGAGGCCGACGGCGGGGCGGAGAGGGTGGCCGGCGCCGGGGCCGAGGCGGCCGGCGTGGGCCGGGGCGGCGCAGCGCTCCTGCCGGGGGCCTCGGGTGCCGGTGCGCTCGACGCCGACGCGGTGCTCGCCCAGGTCGTCACCGGCCTCGCCGCCGGCTTCGACCCCGAATGGGGTGGCTACGGCCCGGCGCCGAAATTTCCCCGGCCCACCCTCGTCGAGCTCTGCCTGCGCCAGGCGGCGCGCGCCGGCACCGACGCCGCGCCCGCCCGTCTGATGGCGCTGCGGACGCTCGACGCCATGGCGGCCGGCGGCATCTACGACCATCTCGTGGGTGGCTTCTGCCGCTACTCGACGGACGCCCGATGGCTCGTGCCCCACTTCGAGAAGATGCTCACCGACCAGGCGCTTCTCGGCCGGGCCTATCTCCATGCCTGGCAGGCCACGGGGCAGGCCGCGTATCTCGGTGTCGCCACGGAGACCCTGGACTTCGTCCTGAGGGATCTGTCGACCCCCGAGGGTGCGCTCTACTCGTCCTTCGACGCCGACGCCGGCGGGGTCGAAGGAGCGCACGCGACATTCACCCTCGACGAATTGCGCCAGATCCTTCCCGCCTCGCTCGTCGGGCCGGCAGCCGAGTGGTACGGGATCACCGAGCGCGGCAATTGGGAGGGGCGGTCCATCCCGGTGCGCCCGCTCGGCGCACCCCTCGAACGACCGCCCGAGATCGAGGAGGCCCGCGCCCTCCTGGCCGCGGCGCGGGCGCAACGAGTCCAACCCGCCCGCGACGAGAAGGTGTTGACGGAGTGGAACGCGATGACCGCCGCCACGCTGGCCGAAGTGGCGTCCGCCACTGGCAGCGATCACTACGGCGGACGGGCCGTGCAGATCTGCGAGTTCCTCTGGGAGTCGATGTACTCCGAAGGGCGGCTCATGCGCAGCTGGCAGGGCGGAAGGGCCCGGCATCTGGCGGTCGCCGCCGATCACGCCTGGCTCGTCGAGGCCTACCTCCGCCTGTCCGAGTGGACGGGCACCTCCGTCTGGCGGGAGCGGGCACTCGAGGTCGTGCGCCAGCTGCTCGATCTCTTCTGGGACGACGAGTCGGGCGGCTTCTTCACGACGGGCAGCGACGCCGAGGCCCTCGTGGTCCGTCCCAAGGAGTTTTTCGACGGCGCCGTTCCCTCCGCCAACTCAATCGCCGTGGCGGCGTTGCTGCGCGCCAATGCGTTGGCGGACGACCCGAGGATCGACGAGTCCGTGGACCGGACGATCACCCTCGCCCGCCCGCTCCTCGAGCGGCACCCCGGTGCGCTCGCCGACCTCGTCGCTTCGCTCGCGCTGTGGAACGGTCGGCACGAGATCGTGGTCACCGGGGACCGCCCGGACCTCCTGGCCGAGGTCCGCCGCCATTGGCTGCCGTCCGCAGTCGTGGCCTGGGGCCAGCCCGACGGCGGTCCGCTCTTCGTGGGACGACCCTCGGACCCGGGACTGGCCTATGTCTGTCAGGCCCGGGCCTGCCGGATGCCCGCCGCTGACGTCGAGACGCTGGCGGGGCAGTTGGAGGCGCTCGTCGCATGAGTGAGCACGTCATCTTCCCCGAGGCGGGGGACGGCAGCCGTGCCGGGGACGCCGGGGTGAGCGAGGACGATGACGCCCGGCGGGACGTGCTTGCGAACGAGCCGGCGTTCGGAGGACGAAGCGACCCGTCGGAGGAGCCGATGAACGGAGCCGACGGCGACGCGATCGGTGGGGGTGGTGCCGTGTCGGCCACCGGCACCGAGGGCGCCGCCGCCAAGAGATCCTCCGACCCCTCCCGCCTGCTCAGGCGCTCAGCCCGGCGCAAGGAGCGGGTGCCCACGGCGGGCGGCTCGACGTTGCACCTCCTCGTCCTGTCCTCCACCCTCGAGGACACCACCGTCGTCGACCTGGCGACACGGACGGTCATGCGTGTCCGCGTCCCGTGGCCCGAGGGCCACGATCCCGACATCAGCACCTTCGACGTCGTCGAGGTGACCCTGGCCGACGATCCCGAACGCGACGACCTGGCCCAGCCGGAGGCGACGACGGTGGCCGATCTCCCCCGCCACGTCGGCACGCTGCGGGGCCGCCACCTGCGCAAGCTCCTGCGGCGCCTCGTGGCCAGCCCCGACGGACCGCTCCTGGGCTTCCCCGGTCCCTCGGCGCCCTACTGGGAGTTCCGCGGCTTCCGTCCCTCGGTGGCGCTCATCGAGCCCACCCGTCGGCCCCAGCTGATCCGGCGCCAGGCCGACGGCACCACTTGGGTCCGCTTCGGCTGGGACCGCGACGATGTGTGGCTGCCCGTCGAGGATCGCAACGCCGCCCGCGCCCTCGACGCGGCACGGCGCGAGCGCCTCAGCGGGAAGAGCCTCGCCACCGCGCTGGGGTTCGAGCCGCAGTATCTCCTGGTGACCGTCAGCCCGCCGCGGGACGGCCACTGCTACAAGGTGTGTGCCGCCGTGCTCCCGGCCGGCTGATCCGCCGTCCGTACCGTCTCCAGCACGGCCGTCCTCAACAAGGGCACGATCGGCACCTCACCGTTGTCGGCGGACCCACCATCCGTCTCCCCAGCCGAAGTCGTCGAACCACCTCGTCTCTGTGCGCTCGAAGCCCAGCAGCATCCGGTCCAGCTCGCCGACCATGACGTTCCCGACGTAGAGCTCGGACGCGTTGACCTCGCTCATGACGAAGTCGATCGAGGGCAGGAGATCCGACGCCCCGGCCAGGCACAGCCCCTCGGCTCCCTGGAGGTCCATCACCAGGAGGTTCACACCGGTGATCCCGAGCTCGGCCACGAGCGAGTCGACGGTGCGGGTGGGCAGCGACAGGTGCTCGACGAACACGGTGTCGGGATGGAGCGCCGCATGCGTCCCGAACTCCAGCAGGCTCGAGGACATGCCGTCCTTGTTCGTGATGTGAAACTGGCGCCGGCCGCCGTCGACGTCGGCCAGCAGGGCGCGGACCAGATGCTGGTTCGGGTACGGGCTCAGCGCAGCCGTGATCTTGTCGAACAGGGCCGGATTGCCCTCGACCCACCACACGGGGACGTCGGGCCCGAACGCCTCGTCGTACTCGCGAGCCTCCTCGGCCAGATGGGCTCCGCAGTGCAGGACGCCGGTGACGCGCTCCGCGAGCCGATACGTCTCGCGGAGGTGGTCCCAGTCCATCAACATGACCGTGGCTCCCCCACCCGACGGCGGTGCGGCGCGAGGTCAGCGGTGGACGACGGCGCGGGGCCCGCCTCGGAATCGGAGAAGGTTCGCCTCGAGCGGACCTGCGAGCCGAGTCGCAGGCGGCGGACGTCGGACGGCTCAGCGACCGAGCTTGCCCCCGGCGAGGTCCTCGGCCATGGCCCAGCCGAACGCGACGAGCCGGTCACCCTTGTCGGCGTCGAAAGCACTGAAGTGCGTCTCGACCCCGGTCGGGATCTTCACCTTGGGCGCGAAGAAGTCCAGGCCGCCGGCGACGGATCCGTCGCCCTTCAGCACGAACGTCCGGTCGTCGAGCTTGCTCTCGCACCCGAAGCGCTTCGAGAGGCGCCGGGCCCAGGCCCGCTCCTCACCGGAGGACTTGTGTTCGGGGAAGGGCACGACGTCCTGGAGGCCGGTGAAGGCCCGGAAACCCTCGGGCGAGAGCAGCCGGGTGCCGAGGAGGACGTCCTCGTCGGGGAAGGCGAGCAGGGCACGGCGGTACTGGTCGCTCATGATCCCCTTCAGCGCCGCCTCGGCCCGGGAGGTGCGATCGACCAGCGCCAGCCCCACGAGCAGGGAGGGTGTCCCACCGATGCGCTCCAGCGTGCAAAAGGAGTAGCCCCGGAGCTTGTTGCCCTCACGGGCCTGGGTGATGAGGACCCAGGCCTCGCGCTCTTTGGAGAGGAAACCGATGTCGAAGCCCGGAGGCCGGTCCGCACAGAGATCCGCCATTTCGACCAGCTCAGCATCGCTGAGCGCAGTGCAATCCTTGGTGCTCACTACGATCGGCATGCGGTGAGTCTACTGGCTGCGCTCGCCGCGTTCCCAACCGGCAACGCCCGTCACTGCTGCAAGACAGGTGGCCCGGCCACCTATCTGCCCAGCTCAGAGCGCAATTATGACACAGCGGTCACTCTCTTCAGGACAGCACGGCGCTCTGTCCGAGGAGCCGTTTGAGCTCCCCGACGAGCCCGTTGCGGCAGTCGACGTTGAACTCCGGCGGTAGGCGGAGGACCTTGGCCCCCACATGGAGCAGCACCGGTGAGTGGCCCGGATGGCCGCTCAGGACCTCCTTGAGCCCGTCGACCTTGGCATCGGTGAGCACTCCCAGGGGGAGCGTGATGTGGAGGTCCTCCTGTCCCCGTTCGAGGAGCGGGCGGGAGACCTCCATGCACACGATCTTGGGCTCGTCCTCCCGGGTGTCGAGCCGGCCCCGCACGACGACGATGGCGTCGTTCTCGATCAGTGCGCCGTACTCGGCCATCGTCTTGGGGAAGACGAAGACCTCCATGGCCGCTTGCAGGTCCTCGAGCACGAACCGGGCCATCAGGTCGCCCTTCTTCGTGTAGGACCGCCGTAGGTCGGTGACCACCCCGCCCACCGTCCGGACCGGCGACCGGTCGCCCTGGGCCGGACCCTCGTCCTCACGCATGTCCGACAAGGTGCTGTCGGTGTGCCGGGCCAGTGCCGCCTCGTAGCCCATCAGGGGATGGTCGCTCACGTAGAGACCGAGCATCTCCTTCTCGAAGGCCAGGCGCTGGGCCTTGTCGAACTCGGTGTCGGGGATGGCCACCGTGGCCCCTCCCCATCCCGGGTCGGCCTGCTCCTCCTCGAAGGCGGCGAACAGCGTCGTGATGCCGAGGTCACGCTCCCGGCGCCGCTCGAGGGTCCGGTCGACCACGTTCTCGAGCACCAGGCACAACCCCTGGCGCGGGTGGTCGAGCGAGTCGAAGGCGCCCGCCTTCACCAGGGACTCCATCGTCCGCTTGTTGAGCACGACGGGGTCCACCCGCTGGCAGAAGTCGAAGATGTCGCCGAAGGGCCCGTTGGCGCTGCGCTCGGCCACGATCCGTTCCACGAGACTCTCGCCCACGTTCCGCACGGCGGCCAGCCCGAAGACGATGGCGGGCCGGGCCGGGTCGCGTTCGTCGCTGCGGTCGGGCGCGAATTCGGCCACGGACCGGTTCACGTCGGGGACCGTGACGTCGATCCCCATCGAGCGGCATTCGGCCAGGTACACCGCCGTCTTGTCCTTGTTGTCCTTCACCGAGGTGAGCAGCGCCGCCATGTACTCGAGCGGGTGGTGGGCCTTCAACCACGCCGTCTGGTACGCCACCAGCCCGTAGCCGTACGAGTGCGACTTGTTGAACGCGTAGTCGGCGAACGGCTCGATGATGTCGAAGAGCTGCGTCCCCAGCTCCTCCCCGTAGCCCTGCGTCACGCATCCCGCGACGAACTTCTGGCGCTCCGCGGCGATCATCGCCCGGATCTTCTTGCCGCAGGCCTTGCGGAGGTTGTCCGCCTCCTCGAGCGTGTAGCCGGCGAACTTCTGCGCCACCCGCATGACCGACTCCTGGTAGAGCATGAGCCCGTAGGTGTCCTTGAGGATCGGCTCGATGTCGGGGTGCAGGTAGGTGAGCTGCTTGCGGCCGTTCTTGAGCTCGGGATAGTCGCGGTGCATGTTGGCCGCCATCGGGCCCGGGCGGTAGAGCGCGACCAGTGCGGCCACGTCGTCGAAGCTCGTCGGGGCGAGCGCCCGCAGGGTCTGGCGCATGGCACCGCCCTCGAGCTGGAACACGCCGACCGACTCGGCCCGCCGCAGCATCTCGAGGGTGGGCTGGTCGTCGAGGTCGACGTTGTCGATGTCGGGCCGCTCGCCGGTGTCCGCCTGAATCAGGTCGAGCGTGCGCTCGATCACCGAGAGGTTGCGCAGGCCCAGGAAGTCCATCTTGAGCAGCCCGAGGTCTTCGACCCCGTGCATTTCGTACTGCGTGACGATCGGCGCGTCCTCGGGGTCGCCGCCGGCGTCGGGCTTGCGCTGGATCGGCAGGTAGTCGGTCAGCGGATCGCGGGAGATGACCACGGCCGCCGCATGGATCCCGTCCTGGCGCCGCAGGCCCTCGAGGCCGAGCGCGACGTCGATGACCTCCTTGGCGTCCACGTCGGTCTCGTACATGGTGCGCAACTCGGCCGCGGCGGCGAAACCGTCCTCGTGGCCCTCGGTCTTGGTCAGGCAGGGCGCCAGCGGCGTGTCCCGGCCCATGACGAGCGGGGGCATGGCCTTGGCGATCTTGTCCCCCACGATGTATGGCTTGCCCAGCACCCGGGCGGCGTCGCGCACGGCGGCCCGCGCCTTGATCGTCGAGAACGTGATCACCTGGGCCACCCGGTCACTGCCGTACTTCTCGGCCGCGTAGCGCATCACGTCGGCGCGGTAGCGCTCGTCGAAGTCCATGTCGATGTCCGGCATCTGCTTGCGGCCGGGGTTCAAGAACCGTTCGAAGAGGAGGTCGTAGTGGATCGGGTCGAGGTCCACGATGCGCAGGCAGTAGGCGACGCAGCACCCGGCCGCCGAGCCCCGGCCCGGACCGACCCGGATACCGGACTCGCGGGCGAAGCGGATGAGGTCCCACACGACGAGGAAGTAGGCGGCGAATCCCATGTTGCCGATGACGCCGAGCTCGTAGTCGAGCCGTTCGACCACCTCGGGTGGGAGCGACGACCCGTAGCGCTGCCGCGCCCCGTCCATGGTCAGGTCGCGCAGGTAGGCGAGCGCCCGCTCCTCGTAGGTGTCGCCCGTGAAGCGGTCGGGCACCGGGAACTCGGGCAGGCTGGGCTTCCCGAGCTCGATCTGGACGTCGGCCCGCTCGGCGATGAGCAGCGTGTTGTCGCACGCCTCGGGCACCTCGCGGAACAGGTGGCGCATCTCCGCCGCCGACTTGAGGTAGTGCTCGGTGCCCTCGAACTTGAAGCGGTTGGTGTCGGAGAGCAGGGCGCCGGTCTGCACGCACAGCAGCGCGTCGTGCGCCACGGCGTCCTCGCGATGGGTGTAGTGGCTGTCGTTGGTGGCCAGCAGGGGGGCGTTCAGGCGGCGGGCGATCTCAATCAGCTGCGGGTTCGTCCGGTGTTGGTCCGCGATCCCGTGGTCCTGCAGCTCGACGAAGAGGTTGTCGCGTCCGAAGATGTCCTGGAGCCGAGCGGCCCGCCGCTCGGCCTCCGCCTCGTCGCCGGACAACAACGCCTGGAGGACCACCCCGCCCAGGCAGCCCGTCGTGGCGATCAGACCGGTGTGGTGCCGCTCCAGCAGCTCCCAGTCGACCCGGGGCTTGTAGTAGTAGCCCTCGAGGTAGGCGGCCGAGGACAGCTGCATCAGGTTGCGGTAGCCCTGGACGGTCTCGGCCAGGAGGGTCAGGTGGTAGTAGAGCTTCTGGCCGCCGTCGACGTCGCCGCCGGTGTCGTCGACCTTGCCCCGGCGGACCGGGCGCTCGTGGCGGGACTCCCCGGCCATGTAGGACTCGGTGCCGATGATCGGGACGATGCCCTGGTCCCGGCAGGCCTTGTAGAAGTCGAGGACCCCGTACATGTTCCCGTGGTCCGTGATGCCGAGAGCGGGCTGCCCGTCGGCCGCCGCGGCCGCGACCAGGTCCCCCACCCGCGCCGCGCCGTCGAGCATCGAGAACTCGGTGTGGGTGTGCAGATGCGTAAACGACCGCTCCGACACCGGCCCTCCTTTCGCCACGTCAAACTTACACCGGTGTGATTCCCCCGGGGCTCTGCAATCTAGCCCGCCCGGCCCGGCCCGAGGACCACCGATTGGGGGTGAATTCGCGGGCGCGCCACGGCTCCCGGGCGGGCCGGCTCACAGGTACGCCCCGGTCCTTCCCGTCTCGCCGGCCGAGGGCAGGCCCCGCTGGCGCATCTCCTCGAGTTGGGCCCGTGCCGCCATCTGCTGCGACATCAGCGTGGCCTGGATCCCGTGGAACAGGCCTTCCAACCATCCCACCAGTTGCGCCTGGGCGATGCGCAGCTCGGCTTCGCTGGGGGCCTCGGCGTCGAAGGGTGGCGCCATCCGCTCCAGCTCGGCCACGAGGTCGGGCGACATCCCTTCTGAGAGGTCACGGATCGACTGCTCGTAGATCTCGCGCAGCCGCACCCGGCTCTTCTCGTCGAGGGGGGCCGCACGAACCTCGTCGAGCAGTGTCTTCACCATAGAGCCGATGCGCAGCACCTTTGCCGGCTGGTTGACCGATTCGGTCCCGGCCTCCGCGGCGTCGCCGTCCCGCGCCACCACGCCCAGGACCTCATCGGGGGAGATCGCTTCCGCCCCGCCGTCTGGAGCGTCGGCGGCGGTTCCATCGTTGCTCACGTCAGCCATCGTGCCTTTCCATACCCTTCAGCCCCCCAACGGATCGTGCCCGCAGCGCGCCCGCACGTCCTCGACCACGCCTCAATGGTGCCACCGGCAGGGCCGTGTCACGAGATGCGCCAGGCGAGCAGGGGGATCAACATCTCGGCCGGGGTCAGCGACCCGTGACGCGCCTTGAGGCGGAGCTCCCCCGTGTCCGCCGGGTCCAGGAACGCGGTCGGCGTGAACGGCACGAGGGCCACGTCCCCGAGCCGTGAGGCGACCTCGGCCGACGGCACGCCGCCGAGCCACCCGTCGTCGATGATCTGCTCCTTGGTGCGCACCCAGGCCACCCCGCCGTGCAGCCCCGCCGCCGTCTCCGTGATGTCGGCACAGGCGCCGGGGCGGACGTGCAGCCAGCGAAAGCGGCCCTCGCCGCTGAGCAGCGTCACGCCCTGCATGATCTCGGGGCCGAGCACCTCGACGGAGCCGCCGACCTCCACCTGGCCGTGATCGGCGGTGACCACGAGGACGGCCCCCGGCGGGAGCACGTCGAGCACGTCGCCGACGAGGCGGTCCGCGGCACGTAGTTCGTCGTCGTAGTACTGACCCAGCCCCTCGGCGTGGGCCACCTTGTCGATGCCCTCGTAGTAGGCGTACACGAAGGGGCTGCCGGCCGCGGCCAGCTCCCGCACAGCCGTCACGAGCCCGGCGGGGGTGTGCCAGCGGTGGAGCTCGACGTGTCCCAGATGCGCAGCGGTGAAGCCGGTCGGCCCGTAGTCATGCCGGGTGACGACCGGCACCAGCCCCTTGGAACCGGGGAAGGACTCGCAGGGTTGGAACTCGGACGCCGGCACCCGCATGCGGGCGTCCTTGCCTCGCACCGACCACTGCAGGACGTTCATGATCTCGCCGTCGAGGGCGACCCGGTAGCCCACCACACCGTGCTCGGCCGGCACCCTGCCCGTCACGAGCGTGGTCAGCGCGCAGGCCGTGGTGCTCGGTGCGACCGAGGTGATCGCCCCGCCTGCCGCCGCCGTCAGTATCGGAGCCAGCGGGCTGCGCTCCCGCAGTTGCTCGGCACCCAGGCCGTCGATGACGAGGAGAACGACCTGGCGCGCCCCGGCCACGGGGTCGGGGAACCACGGCGGGAGCTCGGTCTCCCCCGGGCGCGCCAACTCCCCGAGCAGGGTCGGCACCACTCGGTGGAGGCTGGCACCGTCCCAGTCGGGCAGGAGTGGCTCAGGCACAGGTTCGTGCTCGGCGTCCCGGCCGCCCAGGGGCTCCGCCAAGGTCGCCCGGGCAGTCGTGGCGTCGTTCACGGAGGGACACCCTACGACCCGGGCACCCCCTCTACCCACGTGAGGGCCGGTAGCATCCGTTCCTGTGAGGGTTTCAACGCGGGGTGACTATGCCAGTCGGGCGCTCCTGTCGCTGGCCCTCCACGGCGCCGAGACGCCGACGTCCGTCCGCGACATCGCCGAGCGCACCGGGCTGCCCCAGCCCTACCTCGAACAGATCCTCCTGGCCCTGAAGGGCGCCGGCCTCGTCCGCTCCAAGCGGGGGGTCGGAGGCGGGTACGTCCTGGCCCGCCCCCCCGAGGAGATCTCCCTGGCCCAGATCGTCTCGGCCGTCGACGGCCCGATCGCGGCGGGGGACTTCGGCGAGCCTCACGCCAACGGTGCCTGTGACCACGAGGGCCAGTGCGTCCTGCTGGCCGTGTGGGCGGACGTCGGTGAGACGATCCGCACCCATCTGCAGTCCTACAGCCTGGCCGACATGGTCGACCGGGCCCAGGGCACCGTCGCCGCCCCGGTCTGAGCCGCCCCACAGGGCCTCCACGCGCGCCCCGGGCCGCCGCAGAGCGCCGGGCGGCCCCCACCTGAGACGGCGCTCACGGGGCCGCGCTCCGGTTCCAGACCTCGATGGCCGGGAAGTCCAGCTCCCAGCCCAGCACGCAGATCCCCCCGGGCCGCAGCAGGAGCAGCCGACCGGCCACCGGCGGCAAACCCACCCAGCGGGCGGCCAGCACGCGCAACAGGTGGCCGTGGGCGACACAGAGGGTGTCCCCGTCCGCGTTCCGGGCCCGCTCGATCACGCGGTCCGCCCGGCGCCCGACGTCCGAAATCCGCTCGCCCCCGGGGACCCCGACGTCCCACAGCGTCCACCCGGGCCGTCGCTCGCGGATCTCGGCCCCCGTCAGGCCCTCGTAGTCGCCGTAGTCCCATTCCATGAGATCGGGCTCGGCCTCGCCCCCGGGGAACCCGGCCAGCGCACAGGTCTCCGAAGCGCGGCAGGAGCGGGCTCGTCAGAACCAGTGCGAACCTCGTGAAACCATGGTCACGCAGGATCTGACCTGCCCGTTCTGCCTGCTCACGGCCCTGGTCGAGGAGGGGAATATCCGTCCGCCCCGTGTGTTGACCGTTGAGGGCCCATTCGGTTGCGCCGTGCCTCAGGAGCACCATCCGGGCGGGCATGCGCCGTAGATGAGCACGGGGACCAAGAGGGCGCAACTCGGTCCGAACACCCTCATGGAATGATCCGGCCACCGGCCGGGTTGTACCCGTCAGGTTCATCCCGGATGCGTCCGGGTACGTACGACCGAGAGTGAGCGAAAAGCGTCTGGAGCGATGATGAAGAGCGCGGTGAGCACGTCGGACACGTTGGGGTTGATGTTGCGGGACCTCGACCAGTTCCCCATGCCCGATCACGAGCAGCAGGTCGAGTTGGCCAAACGCGTGGTGGCGGGTGACGAGGCCGCGCGCAAGCAGATGGTCGCCGCCAACCTCCGGCTGGTGGTGCACTGGGCCCGCCGGTACCAGGACCGCGGCGTCGACATGGCCGATCTCGTGCAGGAAGGCACGTTCGGCCTCATGCGCGCGGTGGACAAGTTCGACTGGGAGCGCGGCTTCCGCTTCTCCACCTACGCCACCTGGTGGATCCGTCAGGCCCTCCAGCGTGCGGTGCAGCAGCACGGGCGCACCATCCGGATCCCGCTCGAGGTCGGGGAGCAGATCCAGCGCCTCGAGCTGACCAAGTCCGAGCTCGCCAGCACCCTGGGCCGCGCGCCGACCGAGGCGGAGCTGGACGAAGCGACGGGTATGACCGCGGACGAGCGCGAATCGCTCGAGGACGTGGCGAGGGTGACGGCGTCGCTCGACCAGCCCGCCGCGCTCGAGTCGTCGACCACACTGGGCGAGTTGGTCGCGCCCGACGATTCGGACTTCGTGGCTGACGTCGAGGAGACCATGGTCTACGACCGGGTCCGAGACGCGGTCGAGCGGCTGCCCGGCCTCCAGCGCGACGTGCTCCGGCTTCGTTTCGGCTTCGACGGCGACTCGCCGGCGTCCCTCCAGTCGACGGCGGAGCGCCTGGGCGTCGGGGTCCGGCGGGTCCGCCGGGCCGAGGAGGAGGCGCTCGCTGCGCTGTCCTTCGACGCCGACGTGCTCGGCGTCCACCAGGCGGCCTGACCCCGGTCCCTTGCCCGGTCGACAACGGGCGGACCGGTCGACCGGGTCTCAGCCCAGGTAGGCCTCGAGGTCGTCGGGGAGCGGGGAAGCGAACTCCATCCGCGTCTCGGTACCCGGGTGGGTGAACGCCAGCTTGAAGGCGTGCAGGAAGAAGCGGCCCGATCCGAGTCGCTTGTCCGCAACCCCGTAGCGGGCGTCGCCCACCACGGGATGCCCGATGGCCGCCATGTGCACCCGGATCTGGTGGGTCCGGCCGCTCTGCAGGGAGAGCTCGAGCAGGGTCGTCGGCGCCTCGTCTTCCCTTTCCCTGCGCTCGACCACGGAATAGCCCGTCCGGGCCGGCTTCCCCGCCGCCATGACGGCCATCTTGGTGGGGGTGCGGGCCGAGCGGCCGATCGGCGCCTCGACCTCTCCTCGATCCTCTTTGACGATGCCGGCGACGAGCGCCAGATAGCGGCGCTCCATGGACCGCGTCGCGAGCTGGTCGACCAGATGACGGTAGGCGTCGGGGGTCCTGGCCACGGCCAGGAGGCCCGAGGTCCCCTTGTCGAGCCGGTGCACGATCCCCGGTCGGTCCGGCGCGCACACGCCCGCCGTCACCAGCTCGGCGAGGTCGGGGAACCGGGAGAGCAAACCCCCGACCAGCGTTCCTTCGTCGTGCCCGGCCCCCGGATGGACGACGAGGCCGGCGGGCTTGTCGACGACGGCCACCAGCGGGTCCTCGTAGACGACCCCGAAGCGCACGCCCGGCTCCGCCGCCACGCCGGACCGGCGGGCTTCGGGTAGGAGGACGGTGATCGTCCCTCCCTCACGCAACACGACGCGGCCGGCCGACACCGGCACGCCGTCGAGGAGCACCCGGCCGGCGTCGATCAGCTCGGCGGCCGCCCCCCGCGACACGTTGGCCACCATGGCGACGCCACGATCGACCCGCACGCCCGCCAGGAGCGCGGGCACCTCCGCCGAGATCGTCTCCCCCGTCACGACGACATCCTCCTCCTCCGAGTGCGGCTCCGGCTGCGGCTGCGGCTGCGGCTGCGGCTCCTGCGCCCGCCCCCCGGCCCCCCGGCCCCCGGTCCCCCGGCCCCGGCTCACGCCGTGCCCCCGTGCTCCACACCTGTGCGCCCACCGAACAGCAGGGAGGCCACCACGATGATCACCCCCACCGTCACGCACGCGTCGGCCACGTTGAACGTCGGCCAGTAGTCGAGCGTGATGAAGTCGGGCACCTGGCCCCCGTGGCCGCCGGCGATCCGCTCACTCAGGTTCCCGACCGCGCCCCCGAGCACCAGGCCCGCACCCACGGCCAGCGACACCGTCTTGACCTGGGCCACCACATAGGCCAGCACCACGACACCGATGCAGAGGAGCACCGTCACCGCGACGGCGCGGCCGCTGAAGAGGCTGAACGCGAAGCCCGAGTTGAAGGTCAACGCCAGCCCGACCGGGCCCCACACGTGCCGCACGTCGTGGAGGTGGTCGAGGACCAGCGTGGTCGTCACCCGATCCGCCACGACCACGACTGCGGCGATGGCGAAGGCCAGCACCCGCGGGCGGGTCAGCGCCGCGACAGTCCCCCGCTCTTGCAGGCCACGCAGAGCCGGGCATACGGCAGCGCCCGCAGGCGGGGCTTGGGGATCGGCTGGAAGCAGCGCTCGCAGTACCCGTAGGTCTTGTCGTCGATGCGCTGCATCGCCTCGTCGATCTCCTCGACGGCCAGGGTCGCCTGTCCGGAGAGCGCGAGGTTCCGCTCGCGGTCGACCGTGACCGTGCCGCCTTCGCCGGACTCCTCGTCGAACTGCACGTCGCCCGGCTCGCGCTCCAGGGCGAGGGAATCCGCCTCGGCCCGCAGGGATGTCGCCTGCTCCTGGTAGATGGCCCGGTCGGCGACCAGCAGCTCGCGCACCTCCTCGAGGAACTTCGCGTCCTTGGCGTAGGGGCCCGTCTTGGGCCGCACGGGGGCCGGTGGCTTCGGCTTGGGCGTGAACGTCGTGCGCGCCGGTGCGGCCGCAGCAGCCGCCGCCGCCTTCTTGGCCGGCACCTTGGCCGCAGGCTTGGCGGCCGTCTTCTTCGCCGCCGCAGCCGTCGTCGACGCGGCCGCCCCCTTCTTGGGCGCCGCCGCCGCCTTCTTGGCCGCCGGCGCGCTCTTCCGGGCCGGCGTGGCCTTCTTGGCCGGCGCCGGCTTCTTCGCGGTCGCCCCGACCGCCTTCCTGGCGGCGGACGGAGCGGTCTTCTTCGCTGGTGAGGCGACCTTCTTGGTCGCAGTAGCTGCCTTTTTCACAACGGGCGCTGCCTTCTTCTTCGTGAGAGCGGGACGCTTTGTAGCTGTTGCAGCAACCTTCGAGGAGGAGCTTTTGTTCCCGCTCCGGGACGAGCCGGCGGAGCCCGAACGCGACGCAGGCACCCGCTTGACCTGGGCGCCCTTGTTCGCTGGCGTCATCGATCCCTCCTTCGGACCACGGCAGGTGGCCGGTTTCCCCGACGACGACCTCGTCCGGGGAGCGGGTGACGATACCGGACGGCGTCGGCACGGGCAACAACACCGCGGCGACCCGCCGCGCCGGAGCGGTCAGACGGGGCGGGGCGCCCCCGAGACGGCGCCGGAGGCGCTCTGGAGGTTCAGCGTCGGCGCACCGTCGTCGGCCTCGGGGAGTTGACCTCCCGCCGACCGCGGCGCAGCGTCCGACTTCGGCTTGACGCCCATGAGGGAATTGGCCGGCTGCACGTTCTCGTCGACCCACTTGAGGATCTCGGACAACGCGCCGCGCAGGCGGTTCCGCTCGGATTCGAGGTGCCGGGCCATGCTCTCGACGTCCGTCGCCAGCTCGGTGCGGGTGGCCTCCAGCCGGGTGACCTCCTCGCGCAGCTTCTGGTGCGTCTCGGCCTGCAACTGCGCGGCGGTCGCCTCCGCCGCCGCGATGGCGGCCCGTGCCGTCTCCTCGGCCTGTGCGACGACCTCGGCCGCCTCGGCCTCGCTCTCGCGCTTGGTCTGGTCGACGAACTTCTGCGCGAGGAGCAGCGTGCGCTGCAGCGTCTCGTCGGTGAGCGCCGCATCGGTCGTGGCTGCCGCCGCGGCCTCCTCACCCTCGGCCGCCACCGGGGCGGCCCGCTTGTCGCGCTCGAGCTGGGCGATCCGCTCGCTCGCCTGACGCAGCCGCTCGTTCAGCTGCCGGACGTGCTCCTGGAGCCCCTCTGCCTCCTGGGCCGCCTTGTCCAGGTACTCATCGACCTCATCGACGTTGTACCCCTTCAGACCGAGACGGAACTCGACCGTGCGCAGTGTGTCGAGGATCGATGCGGAAGCTTGGGAATTGTCCATGGAGGCCGAGTCTAACCCTCCCCCCTCCCGCGGGGGTTCCGGCTCGGGCCGTCAGACCCGGTAGAGGACCGGCACCACCACGAAGACCAAGACGAGGCTGACCACCAGGAATGACACGTCGAGCATCCCGATCGGCGGGATGATCCGCCGCACCGGGCGGAGGATGGGCTCGGTGGCCTGGTAGAGGAAGTGCTGGATCCGGGCCAGCGTGGTGCCCGGCTGAATCCGGAACCAGCTCAGGATGGCGTAGGGCAGCATGATCAGCACCACGTACGCCTCGACGAGGCGCGCCAACCAGTGGAAGAGCGTCGTCACTGCTTGCGAGGGTAGTGGGTCTAGTCGCGGCCGAAGCCGCGCTCCACCAGGCGCTGGCGCTCCTCGTCGGAGACCTTCACGTTCGTCGGGGCCAGCAGGAAGACCTGGTCGGCCACCTTCTCCATCTCCCCGCTGAGGGCGTAGGTGACGCCGCTGCAGAAGTCGATCATTCTGCGCTGCAGGTCGCGCTCGGCCATCTGGAGGTTCACGATCACGGGCCGGTTGTCCTTGAGGCGGTCCGCGATCTCCTTGGCGTCACCGAACCTCGACGGCGCCACGACGTGCACCCGGGCCGTCGAGGGCGCCGGCCCGGACGGGCTGATGGAGGGGTCGGCGGGCATGGCCCGCACGGCCTGCGGGCGTGGTGCGACGTTGCTCGGGGTCGGCCGGGGCTGGGCGGGGACGGCGGACTCGCGGGGGATGGTGCGGACCCTGCTCATCCCGCCGCTGTACTCCTCGGGCTGGTCGTACTCCGGGACCCGTGGCTCCACCCGGGTGGCGGCCGAGAACCCGCGGGGCGCGCGGTCCTCGAGGTCGTCGTACTCGTCGTACTCGTCGTCGAGCAGGCCGAGATACACCATGGTCTTCTTCATGAACGAGGGTGACATGCCTTCTCCTGTCGAGCCACAGCGTAGTGCCTGCTCGGCACCCCTGGCAGGTCCGTACGCAGGGCTGCAGGCGACATCAGGCTCCTCCTGAGCCTGACATCGGCCTCCACCCGAGGTTCCGGCTCACGCTCCGCCCCGGGCGGGGGCCGACGGCGGGCGTTCCCCGAAGAGCGCACGCCCGACCCGCACCATGGTCGTGCCCGCGGCGACCGCCGCCTCGAGATCGTCGCTCATCCCCATGGAGCGCTCCTCGAGACCCAATTGGTCGGCCAGCCGCCCGACCGCCGTGAAGGCCTCCCGCGCGGCGGCCGGACCCGGTGCCGCCACCGTCATGAGGCCCTTGACGTCGAGCCCGAGATCGGCCAGGCGCCGGACCAGCTCCCCCGCCTCCGCCGGTGGACAGCCGTTGCGGCCCGGCAGTCCGGTCGCGTCGACCTGCACCAGCACACCGGCCCCGGGGGCGAAGCGTGCGATGCGCGCGCCCTCGGCCGTGCGGGCGACGCTCTGCCACAGGCCGACGATCGGCGCCAGCGTCTGCACCTTGTTCCGTTGCACCGCCCCGAGGAAGTGCCATACCGTCGCCCCGGCGCCCGCCGCGGCCGCCGCCTTGGCGACGAGCTCGGCGGCGTAGTTCTCGCCCAGGTCCCCCAGACCGGCGCCGGACGCGGCACGCACCACCTCGGGCCCGAACCCCTTGGTGACGCCCACGATGCGTATGCGGGCCGGATCGCCGCCGGCGCGCTCGATGCGCGACCGGACGGCCGTGAGCCTCCGCGCGACCTCGTCGCTAGCGGAGGAAGGAGGGGACGTCGAAATCGTCGTCACCCAGGTCGAGCTCTTCGTCGGACCCCGTGGCGTCGGCGAAGATGTCCACCGGTTCGGGCGTGGCGAAGATCGACGAGGCCAGGTCCGCCGACTTGGAGGACCCGCCCACGCCCTCCTCCCAGCGCTCGAACCCGGCGGCGATGACCGTCACCCGGACCTCGTCACCCATGTTGTCGTCGATGACGGCGCCGAAGATGATGTTGGCGTCGGGGTGCGCGACGCCGTGGATGATCTCCGCCGCCTCGTTGACCTCGAAGAGCCCGAGGTCCGAGCCGCCGGCGATGTTGAGGACCATGCCACGGGCGCCCTCGATCGACGCCTCGAGCAAGGGCGACGTGATGGCCGCCCGTGCCGCGTTGGCCGCCCGGCCCTCGCCGATCGACGAGCCGATGCCCATGATCGCGGTGCCCGCGTTGGTCATGACCATCTTGACGTCGGCGAAGTCGGTGTTGATGAGCCCGGGCACCGTGATGAGGTCGGTGATGCCGCGGACACCCTGGAGGAGGACCTCGTCGACCGTTTTGAACGCGTTGACCATGCTCGTCTTGTCGTTGGACACGGTGAGCAGCCGGTCGTTGGGGATGACGATGAGCGTGTCGACCTTCTCCTTGACGATCTGGATCCCCTTCTCCGCCTGCATGGCGCGGCGCCGGCCCTCGAAGGTGAAGGGACGGGTCACGACGCCGATCGTCAGCGCACCCAGCCCCTTGGCGATCTCGGCCACGACCGGCGCACCGCCGGTGCCCGTGCCCCCGCCCATGCCCGCGGTGATGAAGACCATGTCCGCGCCCTGCAGCGCCTCCTCGATCTCGGGGCGGTGCTCCTCGGCGGCCAGGCGCCCGACCTCGGGATCGCTCCCGGCGCCGAGTCCCCGTGTCAGCTGGCGCCCGATGTCCAGCTTGAGGTCGGCATCGCTCATCAACAGCGCCTGGGCGTCGGTGTTGGCCGCGATGAACTCGACGTTGCGCAGGCCCGAGTCGATCATCCGGTTGACGGCGTTGACACCCCCGCCTCCGACGCCGACCACCTTGATCACTGCCAGGTAGTTGCCCTGGGAAGGCACGGTCGTCATGAACTCCCTCGTCTTCGGGTCGATCGCCGACCGGTCGCTCGCTGATTCGTTCCGCCAGCCGTCACCGGGGACGTTCGCCCAGCCAGCCATCCCTGAACCTTTTGGGAAGGTTGATGTTCACAGTACGGCAACGTGACCCCACCATACGGGGGGTGTTCAGGCAGGTCAAGCATCCTACGTCACCCTGGCGTCACCGTCGGCGCACCGGGCACGCTCACGTCGATCACGTCCCCGTCGTGCAGGGTCGCACCGGCGAGGATGGAGGAGACGTCCTCGTACTTGGCGGTGAGCTGGGTGGGCGTGCCGATGTTCACGGCGATGGGCGTGGTCAGGGCCAGCCGCACCCAGCCCGCCGGCTCCACCGTGACCGCCGATACCTGTGCCGCGAAGGAGGCCGGCAGGGTCGACGCGACGACCAGCCCGGGGGCGTCCAGGGCCGGGAGCACGGTGCCGGGGGCGCCGGGGGCCCGGGGCACCGAGAGGAGGAGCAACCCCGGCGGGCGGGCGGGCGAGACGCTCAGCACCCGGCCGTCGGTGCTCAGCGTGTCCCACTGCCCGCCGGCCGCGCCGACGGCGAAGCGCGCGATCTCCTCCGTCACCGCGATGTGCACGCCGTCGGGCCACGACACGCGCACGGATGCCGTGCGCACCCATGGCATCCGCTCGATGGCCGCCGCGGCGGCGCCGGCGTCGACGTCGAGCAGTGGCGGGCGGCTCGCCAGCCCGGCCTGGTCCACCACCTGCGCGGCCGATTCGTGCACGGCGCCGGTCACCGTCACCGACCGGGCCGCGAAGACGGGTGAATGGAGCAGGAACCAGCCGCCCACGACGACGGCCGTCCCGATGAGCCCGATGGTCAGCACGCGCAGGCGCCGTCGACCCTGCTGGCGGATGACGGCGGTCCGCCGGGCCGAGATGCGCGGGTCGATCCGGCTCCCCCTGCCGCTCTTGGCCCTTCCGCTCTTGGCACTGTGGCGGGCGCCCTTCGCCCTGCCGTTCCCGCGGCCCTGCGCCCAGCCCGGGAGGCGGAGCAGACGCGGCGGCTTCGTCCCGACCTCGGTCACGACGGCCCGCCCGAACCGGCGCCGCCACTCCCCTGCCGGTCGCCGGTCGCCTCCACCGCCCCAGTCTTCCCCTCGTCGAATCCGAGGAGGCGGACCTCGGTGCGCAGCGTCACCCCGCAGCGCTCGGCGACCACGCCGCGCACGTGCTCCATCAGGGCACGGACGTCATCGGCGCTCCCCCCCTTGTCCGCCTGGATGAAGTTGGCGTGCTTGTCCGAGACGTGGGCCGAGCCGATGCGCAAGCCCTTCAGCCCGGCCGACTCGATCAGGCGCCCAGCGGAGTCGCCCTCGGGGTTCGTGAACACCGAGCCGGCGTTGGATCCTCCCGGCTGGTGCTCCCGCCGCCAGTGCACGATGTCGGCCACCGCCTCCCGCTCGGCTGCCGCCGATCCCGGGGTGACCCGCATGGTGGCCTCGAGCACGAGCTGCCCCTGCGTCACCGACGACGTCCGGTAGCCGTAGGCGAGGCGCGCCGCCTCGTCGGTCCCGCCGGCGTCGCTGAGGAGGTCGACCCAGCGGTAGGAGGCGAGGCACGAGGCCATGTCCGATCCGTGCCCGCCGGCGTTCATGCGCACCGCGCCGCCGACGGACCCGGGCACGCCGACGGCCCACGACAGGCCGGACCATCCCGCGTCGGCCACCCGCCGCGCCAGGACCGGCAGGGCCAACGCGGCCCCGGCGCGCACGACCGGGGCGCCGTCACCGTCACCGGGCAGGTCCAGCCCGGCGAAGCCCACGCCGAGGTGGACGACGATCCCGTCGAAGCCGCCGTCGGACACCAAGAGGTTCGAGCCCCGCCCGATGACGAAGACCGACCGTTCCCCGAGGGCGCCGCTCGCCGCGGCGTCACGCAGCGCGGCGCGCACCTCCTCGAGATCGGGCGCCGTCTCGATCTCGACGAAGAGGGCGGCCGGACCCCCGACGCCGTAGGTGGTGAGCGGTCCGAGCGGTTTGGAGAGCTCCGCCCGCTCCCCGAGTGCGGCGGCGACGGCGCGCAGCCCCGGGTCGGGGCTCACCACTGCGGTGCGGCGAGCAGGTCGTCGGGGAGCGTGGTCAGGTCGCCGGCGCCCAGCGTGAGGCAGAGGTCGCCGGGCCGGAGCACGGCGCCCACGGCGCGGCGCAGCTCCTCCCATCCCGGTGCGTAGGTCACGGGCAGCCGCGCGTCCTGGGCCCGGACGGCATCCGCCACCAGGCGCCCCGACACGCCCGGGACCGGTCGTTCGCCCGCGCTGTACACATCGGTCACCACGAGCACGTCGGCGTCGGCGAAGGCCGGCCCGAACGCTGCCGCCAGGGCGGCCGTGCGTGAGAACCGGTGCGGTTGGAACACCGCCACGACGCGGCTCCACCCCCCGCTGCGCGCCGTGGCCAGGGCGGCCCGCACCTCCGTCGGGAGGTGGGCGTAGTCGTCCACGAACGTGACGCCGTTGGCCTCGCCCCGGAACTCGAAGCGGCGGGCGACGCCGGCGAAGCGGGCGAGCGCCGCCCGCGCCGCCTCGAAGGGCGCGCCGGCCTGGAGCGCCGCCACGACGGCCAGCGCGCCGTTGCGGGCGTTGTGCAGGCCCGGGACGCCGATCCGCAGCCCGCCCAGATCCCCGCCGGGCCCGCGCAGCGTGAAGGACACCGAGCTGCGCTGCAGGTCGAGGTCGCCCATGGCGTAGGTCGACCCCGGTGCCGACCCCACGGTGATCGCGCCGTGCGCCGCCGCGATGCCCGCCGCTTCGGGATCGTCCGAGCAGACGACGGCGCCCATCCGTGCGCTCGCCAGGAAGGAGGAGAAGGCACCGCGCAGCGCCTCGAAGGTGCCGTAGTAGTCGAGGTGGTCGGGCTCGACGTTGGTGAGCACGGCCAGGTCGGGGCGGATCGCCTGGAACGTGCCGTAGCTCTCGTCGGCCTCCACGACGAGCCACTCCCCGGTTCCCCAGACCGCGTTGGTGCCGATCTCGTTGACATCGGCCCCGATGACGAAGGACGGCCGCAGCCCCGCCTCCACCAGGATGAGGGACAGCATGGAGGCCGTCGTGGTCTTCCCGTGGGTGCCCGCCACGGCGAGGCAGCGACGGGTGGCGCAGACGGCCGCGAGCATCTCGGAGCGGGCGACGACCCTGATGCCGTCCGCCGCCGCCCGGACCAGCTCGGGGTTCTCCGGGGGCACCGCCGGGGAGTACGTCACCGCGTCGGCTCCGGCCACGTTCTCGGGATCGTGCCCCACCGCCACTGCGATGCCGTGCGAGCGCAGGCGCTCCGCCACCGGCGACTCCTTGAGGTCGGATCCCGAGACGGTGTGGCCCATCGCCTGCAGCACCAGGGCGATGGCGCTCATGCCGGCCCCGCCGATGCCGACCACGTGGATGCGCCGCGGCTGGCCGAGCCCGAGCGGCTCCGCGGTGCCGCTGCCGTCGCCGTCGCCGGCGCCGGCGTCAGCGGGCATTGGCGTCGACCAGCTCGGCGATGCGGGCCGCCGCGTCGGGGTGCGCGTGCGCGCGGGCGGCCTCACCCATGGCGCGCAGGCGCTCGGGATCGGAGAGGAGCGCATCGAGCTCGGCCGCCAGGCGCGGCCCGGTGCATTCGGGATCCGCAAGGTGCACGGCCGCACCCATGCCCACGAGCGCCTCGGCATTGCGCGTCTGGTGGTCGCGCGGGGCCCCGGGCAGCGGCACGAGGATCGCCGGGACCCCCGACACCAGCAGCTCACCCACCGTCATGGCGCCGGCCCGGGTCACGCACACGTCGGCCGACGCGTAGAGCTCCGGCATGCGGTCCTCGTAGGCCACGACGTCGTAGCGCAACCCACCCTCGGCCACCCGCGGCCCGGCCGGCGCGAACGCCTCGTAGTCGCGCCGCCCCGTGACGTGGTACAGGGTGCGCCCCCCGCAGTCGGCCCAGGACCGGGCCAGCTCCGACGCGGCGCGGTTGATGCGCAGCGCCCCGAGCGAGCCCCCCACGGCGGCGATCGTCTGGCGATCCGGCGGGAGGCCGAGGACGGCCCGGCCCCGCGCCCGGCCCTCGGGCGTCCGCTCCAGCGATGCCAGCTCGGGCCGGACCGGCGTGCCGGTGACGTGCGTACGCGGCAGGTCCGTCCCCGCGAAGGCCACGGCGTTGGCCGCCGCGAAGCGGCCCAGCAGGCCGTTGACCGCGCCGGGCACCGCGTCGGTGTTCACGGAGACGAGCGGGACCCTGGTCAGGACCGCGGCGAGCCCGGCCGGGAAGCTGGCGTAGCCGCCGACGATCACCACCACCCGCGGCCGTCGGGCCACGAACGAGCCCAGGGCGCGGGCACAGGCCCAGACGATGCCGAGCACGGCGCCCGCGTTGTCCCACCACGCCGTGGGAGTCAGGCTGCGCCGGAGCCCACGCCCGGGCAGGAGCGTGTAGGGGAACTCGAGGGTCGGCCACAGGCGGGACTCCTGCCCCCGACGCGAGCCGTACAGCTCGATCGTCTCCTCCGGGTGGCCGCGCTCGACGAGGGCACGGGCGATCTGCAGTGAGGGAACCACATGACCGCCCGTCCCGCCGCCGGCGACGACCGTGCCCCGGCGGGCGCTCACCGACCCCGGGTGACGCCGTGGCCGCGATGGCCGCCCCGGGCGACCCGCAGCGCGCGGCCGGCCTCGCCCTGCCGCGCGACGTTGACGAGCACGCCGGCCGCGGCCATCGTGATGACGAGGGAAGAGCCCCCGAACGAGATGAACGGCAGCGGGATCCCGGTGACCGGGAGCACGCCGACCACCGCGCCCACATTGATCAGGGTCTCGGCGCCGACCCAGGCCACCAGCCCGAGCGCGAGCAAGGCGCCGAAGCGGTCCACCGACTGCGTGGCCGCCCGGATGCCGAGCCAGAGGAAGCCGCCGAGGAGCGCGAGCACGAGGACGGCGCCCACGATGCCGAGCTCCTCGCCGATGACCGAGAAGATGAAGTCCGTGTGCGCGTTGGGCAGGTAGCCCCACTGCGCCTGGCCGCCGCCGAGGCCCGCGCCGTACAGGTGGCCCGACCCGAGACCGATCAGGGACTGCATCACCTGGTACCCCGAGCCCGAGCTGTGGGCCGAGGGGTCCATGAACGAGAGCAGCCGGGCCCGGCGGTAGGGCGAGGCCACCGCCACGATCAGGGCGAGCACGAACAGGGCGGCCATCACCTTCATGACCGGACCGAGCCGCACGCCGGAGACGAACAGCAGGGCCAGCGCGATGACGCCGAGGACCATCGCCGTGCCCATGTCGGGCTGGGCCAGGATCAGCACGGAGGCGAAGCCCGTCACGAGGATGATCGGCCCGATGATGCGGCGGTCCGTGGCGTCCTCATCGAGGCGGCGTGCGATGAAGTCCGCGGCGAACAGCGTCAGCGCCAACTTCATGAGCTCGGAGGGCTGCAGTCGGAACTGCCCGAAGCCGACCCAGCGGCTCGATCCCATCGCGTGCACACCGAGGCCCGGGACGAGGACGACGAAGAGGAGCCCGAAGGTCATGAGCAGCAGCAGCGGGCTGAAGCGGCGCAGGCGCCGGTAGTCGACGCGCAGCGCGACCCCGAGCGCGACGGCGCCGATGGCCATCCACATGCCCTCGCGGATCAGGATGGCCCAGGGGGTGCCGTAGGTGGCGATCGAGACGACCGAGGAGGCGGTCCCGACCATCACGAGCCCGATCACGCAGAGCAGCGCGACGTCGATCAGCAGGAGGGTCGAGATCGTCAGCTGGCGGCCGCCGATGCGCAGGCCGGCCGGCGCGGGGGCCTTCGCCGGACCCGTCCGGGCGGGGCGGCGCCCGTCTCGCAGCGTGGTGGCCGGCGTCATCGCCGCCGCGCCCAGCGGCGCCGGGCGCGGGCGCGCCTCTCCGCACGGTCCGACACCCGTTGCACCGCTCCAGTCTCCCGCACCGGGGGGGCGAAGTGGCGGAGGGTCGGGCCTCGGCGGCGGCGCGTCATGTGAACTTCGCCACCGTGAGGAAGTCGCCGTAGAAGATGCCGAGCCCCAGCGCGCAGAAGAGGCCGCCGAGGATCCAGAATCGCACGATCACCGTGGTCTCGGGCCAACCCCCGAGCTCGAAGTGGTGATGGATGGGCGCCATGCGGAAGATGCGGCGGTGGAACACGCGGAAGCTGATCACCTGGAGGATCACCGACACGGTCTCCATCACGAAGAGGCCGCCGATGACGAGCAGCAGCAGGTCGAGGTTGAGGAGCAGGCACAGCGCCGCCAGGCCGGCGCCGATGGCGAGCGACCCGGTGTCGCCCATGATGATCTTCGCCGGCGCGGCGTTCCACCACAGGAACCCGATGCACGCCCCCGCCAGCGCGACCGAGACGAGGGAGAGGTCGATCGCCGACGCGGGGAGCACGTGGTAGATGGCCACGTGCCGGAAGATCCAGTACCCCATGATGGACAGGATGGCGAAGCAGAACGTCCCCGACCCGGCGGCCAAGCCGTCCACCCCGTCGGTGATGTTCACCGCGTTGGACGAGCCGACCATCACGACGACGGCGAAGATCACCCACACGACCTCCCCGAGGTTGACCCCGATGGCGTCGGCCCGGGTGAACGAGAGCGCCGTCGATGTGTGGGCCCAGTGCACCGCCACCTCGGCGAAGACGATCGCGCACACCAGCTGCGCCGCCGACTTCCCGCGCTTGTTGAGGCCGAGGCTCCGTCGGTGGTGCACCTTGATGTAGTCGTCGACGTACCCGATGAGCCCGAAGGCCACGACGGCACCGATGGCGAGATAGCCCGTGCGCGAGAAGCGCACCTCGGTCCCGATGTGGCCGATGGCGTAGCCGAACACGACCGACCCCACGATGACGATGCCACCCATGGTCGGCGTGCCCGCCTTGGCGGTGTGGGTGGCGGGGCCGTCCTCCCTGATGTGCTGGCCGATCTGGCGGTTCCGGAAGTAGCGGATGAGAAAGGGGGTCGCGATGATTGCGGTCCACAGCGCGACGCTTCCCGAGACGAGCAGTCCGAGCACGTTGGCGTCAGGCCCCCGGCTGCGGACCGCCGGAGGGGGCCGTGGAGGTGGCCGTCACGCTCCGCGCCCTGCCCGGGTCCGTGGTGTACCGAGCCGCCAGTGCCTGGCGCGCCTCGACCGCATCGTCGAAGGGCCGTCGCTCGCCGGCGACGTCCTGGTAGGTCTCGTGGCCCTTCCCGGCGATGACGACGACATCGCCGGGGCCGGCCGCATCGAGGGCGCGGCGGATGGCCAGGCGGCGGTCCGGTTCGACGACGACCCCCGCGTTGGCGCGCCCGCCGGCGATCCCGCCGAGCACCTCCTCGATGATGGCGTGCGGGTCCTCGTGGCGCGGGTTGTCCGAGGTGACGAACGCGAGGTCGCTCCGGCGCTCGGCCACGCCGCCCATCACGGGGCGCTTGGCCCGGTCCCGGTTCCCGCCACACCCGAAGACGGTCAGCACGCGGCCGCCGGGGGCGAGGGTGCGGGCCTCGCCCAGCACCACCTCGAGACCGGCCGGGGTGTGGGCGTAGTCGACGAGGACCGTGAAGAGAGGTGCCTCCGTCCCCGACTCCGCCGCCACGGTCGCCGGCGAGGCGATCACCTCGAGCCTCCCCGGGACGGGGGCGACGTGGCCCAGGGCCTCGGCGATCTCGTCAGGTCCGAGGTGCCGCTCGCCCAGGGCCAGGGCCGCCTCGGCCGCCAGCAGGGTGTTGTCGACGTTGATGGCTCCGGTCAGGCGCGTCGTGATCCGCCGGCCCCGCCAGGTGAACTCGCTGTGCCCGGGTCGCAGCACGATGTCGGTGGCGTCGCCGTGGTGGACCGCCACGGTCGGGATCCTCGATCGCTCCAACAGGCGCTGGCCCCAGACGTCGTCGGCGTGCACGATCCCGCGCAACGCGTGCCTCGAGGTGAACAGCGATGCCTTCGCCTCGAAGTAGTCCTCCATGGTGCCGTGATAGTCGAGATGGTCGTGGCTCAGATTGGTGAAGACGGCCACGTCGAAGTGGATGCCCTCGACGCGCGACTGGACGAGCGCGTGGCTCGACACCTCCATGGCGACGGCGTGGCGGGAGCCGTCGGACCTCTGCCGGTCGCGCACGCCGGCGAGGACGCGCTGGACCTCGGTGGCCTCGGGCGTCGTACGAGCACCCGAGAGGGTTCCCATGACGTTGGTCGGCCGCCCGGTCGCACCGAGGAGATCGCCGAGGATCTGCGTCACGGTGGTCTTGCCGTTGGTACCGGTGACACCGATCATCAAGAGATCCCGCGCCGGGTAGCCGTAGAAGGCCGCGGCGATCCGGGCCATGACGGGCCGCATCGTCCCGCGCGCAACGCGGGTCTGGACGATGTCCCGGCCGAGCAGCTCGGGGATGAAGTGCTCGCACAGCAGGCCGACGGCACCGCGTTCGACCGCCTCGGTGGCGTGGACGTGCCCGTCGCTGACCTGCCCGGGGACGCAGCAGAAGAGGTCCCCGGGCACGACCCTCCGGCTGTCGTGGGTGATGCCCCCCACGTCGACGGCGGAGGGATCGCCGACCGACTCGATCACCTCGATGTCATCGAAGAGGAGGTTCATGGGCACGGTTCGCATGGTCGACCCGACAGCGTTGCATGCCTCGGACACCCCTGCGTCACGCCTGCAACAGGTGTGTGTCCGAAAATCACGTGATGTCCTGGGCCTGGCTGGTCGCGGGGGCCGGAGCCGATCCCGGTGTCGACCCGGGGGTGGTGTGGACACCGGGCGTCGTCGGGATGTCGTAGCGGTGCAGGGCGTAGCTCATGATCTGGGAGAACACCGGTGCGGCCACGGTGCCACCGAAGATCGGGGTCGGCCGGTCGAGGACGACGATCATGGAGAGGGTCGGGTTGACGGCGGGCGCGAACCCGACGAACGAGGCCATGTAGGCGCCGGTGACGTAGGAGTCGTGACCCTGGGTCGGGATCTGGGCCGTGCCCGTCTTTCCGGCCACGGTGTAGCCGGGGATGGCGGCGCTGGTTCCCGTCCCCGTGTTGACGACCTGCTCGAGCATGGACGTCAGCTCGGAGTCGACGGACGGCGAGATCGCCGTGTGGGTGGCTGAGGGCGCCGTCTTGGTCAGCGCCCCGGAGGGACTCATGGTCGCCTGCACGAGCTTCGGTGCCACGTACACGCCTCCGTTGGCCACCGTGTTGTAGGCGTCGAGCACCTGCAGGGCGCTGACCGCGTCCACCTGCCCGATCGGCAGGGACACGTAGTCGGTCGGCTCCCAGTTGGCGGACGTGGCGAGGAGTCCGGGCGACTCCCCCGGGAAGTTCATGCCGGTCGGCTGCCCGAAACCGAGCGTCTTGACCTGCGAGAGCAGGCGCTGCTCGCCCACGCCCTGGGCGATCTCGGAAGTGCCGATGTTGGAGGACTGGGCGAGGATCTGCGTTGCCGTCAATGACTCGGTCGGGTGCGGCTCGGCGTCGTGGAAGGTCGAGCCGTCCAGCTTGAGCTGGTCCGGCACCGAGAAGACGGTGTTGGGGTTGATCAGGCCGTACTGCAGTGCGGCGGAGAAGGTGACGAGCTTGAAGACCGAGCCCGGTTCGTAGAGCTGCGTCAGCGCCAGGTTGTTCGGTGCCTCGTCGACGGCGTCGTGGGGCCCGATCGGGACGACACCTCCGGGCGCGGACGTCGCGGTGCCGGAGGTGCCGGAGGTGCCGGAGGTGCCGGTCGTGCCGACGGGTCCGGGGTGGGTGGCCACGAGGTTGGCCATGGAGAGGATCTGGCCCGTCTTGACGTCCATCACGACGGCGGTGCCGCTGACGGCATTGGACGACTGGATCGCCTTGGCCAACGCCTGCTCGGACTCGTACTGGAGCTGGGTGTCGAGCGTGAGCTCGAGGCCGGTGCCGGGGACGGTCGGCGTCTGGTTGGTCACCGGAGACTGCGGCAGCGCCACCCCGGAGGGCGACTCCATGATGGTCTCCTTGCCGGCCGTCCCGGCCAGCGCATGGTTGTTCCCGTACTCGAGGCCGGCCGCGCCCAGCCCGGCGGCGTTGGTGAAGCCGACGACCGGCGCCGCCAGGTTCCCGTTGGGCACCAGCCGCTTGGAGTCGGCGACCAGCGTGATGCCGGGGATGGCGTCGGTCGCGATCGTGTGGCCGACCGACTGCGGGAGCTGCCGGGCCAGGACGACATAGCCCGACGGCCGGTGGAGCTGCGTCGCGAGTGTCGCTGCGGGGACGTGCAGCAGCGGTGACAGCGCCAGCGCAGTCCGGAGGGGATGGGCCACCTGGAAGTCGTCGGCGACGACGTCGTCGGTCGGCACCGACATCGCCAGCGGCGACCCGTCGCGGGCATAGATCCCGCCACGCAACGACGGCAGGGAGACCGAGATGGAGGACTGCCCGCGCGCCGCCACTTCGTACGCTCCGGCGTGGAGGACCTGGACGTCGACGAGGCGGGCCACCAGGAGCAGCAGCGCAAGGACGAGGGCGAGGCGGACGAGGCGGACGCGACGATGGAACGTGGCGGACGCCCACGAACCCCGCGCCCGCGACACGGGCAGCCGGGCCACCTTGGCCGGCGGTCGGTGGGTCTGCGTGCGGGCGCGGGGACGAGGGCGAGCGGCGCCCGACGCCGCCGCAGTGCGCCGGGGCGCAGGGGCCGTCCGGGGGTGGCGGACCGGCTTGGCCCGCTTCGTGGGCTTCGTGGGCTTCGCCGGCTGCGCAGTCCGAGCCGTACGGGTCGTCCCCACCCTCCCCGCCGAGCGTGCCGAACGGGTCGACGCAACGCCCCGCGGTTTCGAATCGGCGCGCGCCGCGCGAATCCCAGGTCGAGTCGTGGTGCTCATGGGATGGAGGTTGCCGTCGTCGAAGTTGCGGGCGTCGTCGACGACCCCGCCGTCGCGGACCCGCCGGTGCCCGAGCCCTGCGCGGCCGCGGGCGGCGCCGTGGTGGTGGTGGTCGGCGCAGGCGCCGCCGTCACCTTGGGTGCAGGCAGGGGCACCGACAGCGAGACATACGGCAGCTGGATCACGTTGGCCGGCCGCACCATGTGCAGGCCGCCCGTCGCAACAGCCACGATGCGAGACGGCGTCTCGAGCTGGGAGACCGACAGTTCGGCCTGACGGTGCGTGCTCTGCTCGAGGGAGAGCTGGTGCTGCAGGGCGGACAGCCTCACCTGGCCGTTGGCCAGCATGGCCTGGGCCACGACCACCGCCAGGAGCGCACCGAGCACGAGGCAGACCGCGACGATGTTCAGCAGCCGCCCGGGCGCAGCGATCGGACGAGGACGCGTCCGCGTCTCCGGCCGCGACCCCGCACGCCTGCCCCCCGGGCGCAGCCGGCCCGGGATGACGCGCAGCGGCGCCCGCCGGCGCGAGGGGCTCGGGGCACCCGCGTGCCGGCGGGCGGGCGCGGTAGCCGACGCGGGAGGAGCCATCAGTCGGCGTCCGTTCGCACGATGGCCCGCAGTCGGGCGCTCTCGGCGCGCGGATTCGCGGCGACCTCCGCCGGCGAGGGCTTGCGCGCGCCGCGGAAGACGAGGCGGTGATGGGCGACCGCACCGCAGACACACGGCAAGCCCGGCGGGCAGACACAGCCACCGGACTCCGCATCGGCGAAGGTCTGCTTCGTGAGGCGATCCTCACCGGAGTGGTAGCTGATGACGGCGCACACGCCACTGACGGCCAGGTGGGACAGCGCAGCGGGCAGCGCCTCGCCCAGCTGGCCCAGCTCGTCGTTGACCTCGATGCGCAGGGCCTGGAACACCCGGCGGGCGGGATGCCCCTTGCGGCGCGCCGCCGCCGGCACCGCCGCCGCCACGACTTCGGCCAGCTGCCTCGTCGAGGTCAGTGGCCGGGCCCCCACGACCGCCCGGGCGATGCGCCCCGACAGCCGCCCCTCTCCGTTGGCACGGAAGAGCGCCGCCAGCGCCTCCTCCGGTAGGCCGTTCACGAGCTCGGCCGCCGTGACACCGGTCGTCGGGTCCATCCGCATGTCGAGGGGCCCGTCGGTGCGGTAGGAGAAGCCCCGCTCGGCGCGGTCGAGCTGGGGCGAGCTGACGCCGAGGTCGAGCAGGACACCCGAGAGGGGGCCGAGCCCCGAAGAGGACACCACGTCCTCGAGAGCCGAGAACGGGGACCGGATCAGTGTGACCCGGTCCCCGAACGGAACCAACCGCGCCGCCGCGGCTTCGAGCGCCTCGGGGTCGCGGTCGAGCCCGACGACACGGAGCGCTGGATGCGCCTCGAGGATCGCCGCGGCGTGACCGCCCCCGCCGACGGTCGCGTCGACGAGCACGCCCGGCGGAACGGACGCGAACAGCGACACCACTTCGTCGCGCAGCACGGGGAGGTGTTCGAACGAGTGGGCCATCTGCAGCCCCCCGGCCGGTGGGTCGAGAGGGAGGTGGAGGTCCATACGACCAGCGAGGAAGAGGGTGGAGTGGCCTTCCTCCGTGCCGGTCGAGGAGCTGCACATGGTCCTGCACGTTCGGTACGTCGTTGCCCTGTTTGCGTCTGTCGCCTCTGTCGCCGTCCTGGTTGTCGTCCCTTCTCTTGGTGCCAGTGTTCGTGCCGCTGTTGCCAGCGTCGCTGCCGGTTCCCGTCGATCTCGCGTTACGCCCCGTCGTCCTCGAGGAGCCAGCTCTCCTCGGGAAGCACCCGCTCGGCCCAGGCCGCCGGGTTCCACAGCTCCACCCGGTCGATGGCACCGTGCACGAGCACCTCCGCGTCGAGCCCGGCGAACGAGCGCAGGTGCGCCGGGATGGGCATGCGGCCCTGGCGATCGATCTCGACCTCGGCCGAGTTCGAGGCCCAGATCCGCGCCCGGTTCCGATCCGAGCGCCCCCCCTCGGCCCGCTCCTGCATGGACTCCATCTGCCGCTCGAATTCTCCGGGCGTCCACAGCGCGAGGCAGCCCTCCGAGTTCTGGGTGAGGTAGCCGCCGCGCTCGAACTGGCCACGGAACTTCGCGGGCAGGATCACTCTGCCCTTCGTGTCGAGCGAGTGCTCGTACCTCCCGACGAAGCCTGCCACCAGCCCTATCTCCCACGACGCTCCCTGGTTTGCGTCCTTTGACGCCCGGTTACACCATTTCGCACCACTTTACGCCATTTCCCTCCACTACACAACCACCGCACACCCCCGGCAACCCAAACGCAACCCCGCCTCTCCCCCGGCTCGGTGAGGCGGCGCGCCAAGGCCGCGCCGGCGGACGCGGCCGCGCCCATGGGAAGGCCACCGGGTCGTGCCGTATCGACCGCCACCCGGCGGCCGGGCGACGGCCCGCCGGACCCGCCCCCGGGGGCGCGGCGAGTCCCGTGACGAGAGCCTCGGGAGAGGGAGCGGACGAGTCGGGCCGGAAGTGGGCGGCCCGCTATGCGGGGCCCAGCGACGAGAACGATCCGAGCAGATCGTCGAGCACGTTGCGCAGCTCTCCCACCGCGGGCTCGAGGTCCGCCAGCCCCACCGCCAACGTGGTCACGCCGCGGCCCAGCTCCTCCCGCCCGCGCTCGTCCACGGAGAAGAGCTCGAGGAGGGGCGCGGCATCCCAGCGCGCGTACGCGCAAGAGGAGAACAGTGCGCCCTCGCGCGCCCGCCACTGCGAGAGACCGACCACCTTGCGCCCGCCGTGGAACACCTCACCGGGCCCACGGCCGGCGAAGCACACCAGGTCTCCGAACTCACCGGGGACCGAGCGGCCGGCGTGGACGTCGAAGCCGGACTGCCCCTGCCGGGCCAGGGCGGCCACCCACCAGGCGCCGACCCACTCGGCGGCAGCGGAGACATCGCCGACCCACAGCGGGTCGTGGCGCGGGATCCAGGCGTCCAGCCAGAGCTGACGGGCCGGCTCGAGGAGGACCGCTCCCCCGCCGCCCCGGCGCCGGGCCAATTCGACGCCGTGCCGGCGCAGCGCGGAGGGATCCACCAGCTCCGGCGGCTGCGTACTGCCGAGGACCAGCGTCGGGTGCGTGACCTCACGGGCCAGGGCCAGCCGACGGGGCTCGGATCGGAACCGCTCGACCTCGAAGAGTGGCTCTGAGGGGGACAACCTCAGGAGGCTGCGGCGAGATACGGCTCCCACAGCGGGTCCACGTCCGAGAGGTGGCGCAGCCGCCACAGGTGCCCGTCGGGCGGAGCGGGCTTGACCCGGAGCGTCCAACCCAGCTCGGAAAGCAATTGATCAGCCTTGACGAGGTTGTCCCGCTTGCAGGCGGCCACGACGTTGAACCAGTCGTGCGTGCCGCCACGACTGCGCGGGATGACATGGTCGATGGTGTCGGCCGGTTGGGAGCAGTACACGCACAGCCCGCCGTCCCTTCGCAGCACGGACCGCCGGGTCACGGGCGGGGTGCGCGCCCAACGAGGGATACGCACCATGTGCGCCAGGCGAACGATCGACGGGACCTCTATCTGGAGCCTCGCAGAGTGGAACACCTTGCAGTCGTCCCGGATGGCAACCGCCTCGGCGCGGCCGGCAAGCATCAGAACGACGGCACGACGATCGGAGACGAGGGCGAGCGGCTCGTAGGTCGCGTTGAGGAGGAGCACCCGCTCCATACGCCAGAGAGGCTATCCGCGGCGGGGACGCGACCTCTGACACCACCGGAGGTAGGCCACGACGTCGGACGGGACGAGCGCTTCGGTCCTTCCGTCCCCGCCGTAGGCGGTGACCAGCCGGAACCGCCAATACGCCTGCCCCGGCAACGGAACGAACGGCGCGCGATGCCACCACCCTCGCCGCGCCATCCGCCGCAGGGCGCCGAGGGAGGCCCACCACAGCGAGGGATGGGGCAGCACCGCCCGCGCCACCACGGCCGCGTCCCGGCCCCAGCGGGCCCGGCCGCCCGAGCCGGAGCCGGAGCCGGAGCCACGACCGGGCGCCGCCGCGTCCGTCACGCCCCGACACCCGACCCGCACAGGCCGACACGAGCGGCGCCGATCAGGGGGCCTCGGTCCCCCAGGCCGCCCGGGACGACGCGGGCACCCCGTGCGAACTCGAGACAGCAGAGCCGGTCCATCTCGGCCTGGGCGGAGGCGAAGAACGGATCGCCGAACCCGAGTGCCACCGATCCGCTGACCACGGCGAGCGGCAGGTCGAGGAGGTTGACGACCGAGGCCAGGGCGCGGCCGACCAGCATTCCGGCGCGCGCCACGACGACGGAGGGGGCCAGCCGTGCGGGCTGGCCCGTGATCTCGGCGAGCGCCGTCCCGGACGCCTCCGCCTCGAGGCACCCGCGGGCGCCGCAGTGGCAGACGCGCCCGGCGGGCTCGACGATCACGTGGCCGATGTGGCCCGCGTTGCCCAGCCGGCCCGCGAGCAGCCGGCCGTCGAGCACGATGCCGCCTCCCACCCCGGTCGACACCACCATCGCGATGTAATCGGTGCAGCCCGTCGCCGCCCCCACCCAGCCTTCACCCAGGGCGAGCGCCTGCGCGTCGTTGGCGACGAACGAGGGCAGCCCGGTCAGCTCCGCCAGCCGGGCTCGCAGTGGGAAATACCGCCAGGCCTCGATGTTCAGCGGCGACACCTCGTCGCCACCCGGGTTCATCGGTCCGCCGCATCCGGCCCCGCACGCGACGAGGCGGTCCCCGGAGCCGGTTGCCGACCGCACGCGCTCGATCAGTGCGGCCAGGTCGCCCCACAGCATCTCGGCCGCCCCGGCCCTGTCGGACCTCTCGCCGTCGCCGTCACTTCCTTGCGGAGCCGACCACGGCCGGGTCGGCTGCATCGCCCGTTCGACCAGGGTTCCGTCCCGCGCCACGAGCCCGGCGGCCATTTTGGTGCCGCCGATGTCGACGGCCAGAACGAGGTCTGCCATGGTGCCGGGACTACCTCGTCATCCTCGTCGTCGGGATACCGCGGCTCAGCGGGGCCGCGGGCAACTCGGTGGGATGCGTCAGTCCTCGCGCCGGTGGAAGCGGGAACGGAACCAGTCGCGCGCCTCACTCACCGCGCCCTCGATGCCGTTCGACGCCCCCGCTGACTTCGCCTGCTCGCCGTCTTTCGCCCGCGTGAAATCGTGCCATCCGGCCCGACCCATGCGCCGCAGGTTCCGCTCGAACCAGACGGCGGAGGCGAACATGATGATGACGCCGACGAAGCCTGCGATCACGGACTTGCTGTAGAAGGCGACCAGGATCACGACGCCGAGGACGAAGGTCACCGCGGCCCACTTGCAGTAGCGGCCCGCGTGCCGGTAGACGGTCTCCGACCTGACCCGCTCGGCGAACTCGGGGTCCTGGCGGACCAGTGACTCCTCGAGCTCGGCCAGGATTCGTTGTTCGTGGTCGGAAAGCGGCACTACAACCTGCCCCCTGGGATCTCCACATCCATCTGCGCCCCATGTTTGCACGCCCGGACGGCGCGGACAATGAGGATGTCCCCGTTCGTTGCTGCCCAACAGGCGGTCTCCACCGCCTCGCAGCTTAGAACCGGATCGGAGCCGCCCGGACGCGGCCACGGAACTGTCACGAAGCGCCAGCGGGCCAGCTCAGGCCCGAGGGCGGCCCGGGTCGAGCCCGGGATCCAACGCCGGTGGCCGCCGCAGCGGGCCGCGACCCCGGGGTGCCCCACTCCCGACGCCCGGCCCGGGCAACCGGGCACCGGGCCGCCACCACGGCTACTCCTTCGGCGACTTGGGTTTGCGCCGCATGACCAGTGCGGTGATCAGCGCCCCGAGCAGCCCCGAGATGGCGATCACCACGATCAGGGGCGCCTGGCGGTGGAAGACCCAGAAGTCGATCCTGACCTTCCCGAAGTTGGCGAGCGCGAACCAGCCCAGCAGGACGCCCGCCACCGCGACCCCGACCAGGGTGGCCCGGTGCCGGCGGTCGACGGTCTTTCCCTCGTCGTGAGGGTGCTCGAGGGGGTCCGAGTGCACGGGACGCTTCGCCACGGAGCCCATTCTGCCCCCTGACCACCCGGTGGTGCCGCCGCCAGGCGCCGGTCCCGCCCCCACGCCCCGGCCCGGTCGGGCGCCGCGCCCGTCGCCAGCTGCTATGAGAGTGTTCCCGAAAGGAGGCCTCATGAGCACCCGCGAGATACTCACCGGCGCCCGCACCATGTGGGAGCTCGTCGACCGCCGGGCCGACACGTCGCCCGATCACCCCATGCTCATCGCGGCCGACGGGGAGACCGTCTCCTTCGGGGAGTTCCGGGACCGGGCGCTGCGGGTCGCCGCTGCGCTGCACGGCATGGGGGTGACCACCGGGTCGGTCGTGTCGTGGCAGCTCCCGACGCGCATCGACACGGTCGTGCTGTCGATCGCACTGTCCCGTCTCGGTGCGGTCCAGAACCCGATTATCCACCTCTACCGCGAACGCGAGGTGGGGTTCGCCCTCCGCCAGACCGGCGCCTCGCTCTTCGTCCTCCCCGGCACCTGGCGCGACACCGACTTCACCGCCATCGCCGAGCGGGCGCTCGCCGGCGCCCCGACCCGCCCGCAGATCCTCACCATCGAGGAGGGACTTCCCGAAGCCGACCCCGCGGTTCTTCCACCACCCCCCCAGGGGACCGCACCGGACGCCGCCCCGATCCGCTGGATCTACTACACCTCGGGCTCCACGGCGGACCCCAAGGGCGTGCAGCACACCGACCAGACGTTGATCGCCGGCGGTTGGGGGCTGGCGCGCGCTCTCGACATGGGACCCGACGACGTCGGCTCCATCGCCTTCCCGTTCGCACACATCGCGGGACCCGACTATCTCGTGACGATGCTGTCCTTCGGCTTCCCGGCGATCCTCGTCGAGGCCTTCTCCGCCCCGGACGTCCTGCCGGTCTTCCGCAAGTACGGCGCGACGATGGTCGGCGGGAGCACCGCCTTCTACGTGGCCTACCTCGGCGAGCAGCGCAAGACGCCGGGGGATCCCATCCTTCCCGCCCTGCGGCTCATGTCCGGCGGCGGCGCCGCCAAGCCGCCCGAGGTCCACTACGAGGTGCGCGACGAGATCGGCGGCCGGGGCGTCGTCCACGGCTACGGCATGACCGAGGTGCCGATGATCTCCAACGGCTCGCCCCACGACACCGACGAGCAGCTGGCCAACACCGACGGCAAGCCCGTCGAGGGCGCAGAGGTCCGCATCGTCACCCTGGACGGTCGTGTCGCCGCGCCCGGGGAGGAGGGGGAGGTACGGGTCAGGGGCCCGATGGTGTTCCACGGCTACACCGACCCCTCCCTGACCGAGGAGGCCTTCGACGAGAACGGGTTCTTCCGGACCGGCGACCTCGGCCGGCTCCGGGCCGACGGGCACCTGACGCTGACCGGCCGCCTGAAGGACGTCATCGTCCGCAAGGGGGAGAACATCAGCGCCAAGGAGATCGAGGACCTGCTCTACACCCACCCCAAGGTGGTCGAGGTCGCGGTCATCGGCCTTCCCGATCCGGAACGCGGCGAGCGGGTCTGCGCCGTGGTGCAGCTCGCCGAGGGAGCCGACGGGCTGGAGCTCGCCGACGTCGTCTCCTTCTGCCGCGACGCCGGCCTCATGACCCAGAAGATCCCCGAACAACTCGAGATCCGGGCCGAATGGCCGCGGGCCGGTACGGGCAAGATCGTCAAGAAGTCGCTGCGCGACGAGTACTCGGTGGCGTGAGCGCCTCCGCTCCCGGTCTGGTTGTGCCCCCGGACCCTCTCGGGAATCGTCCCTACCGCATCGTCTTCGTCTGTACGGGGAACATCTGCCGCTCCCCCATGGCCGAGGTCATCACCCGCTCGCTGGCGTCCTCGACGGAGCTCGTTGACGGCACCGTCCTGACCGACCACCTCGAGGTGCGCAGCGCCGGCACGGGACCCTGGCACGAGGGTGAGCCGATGCACGAGCTCGCGTCGGCCACGCTGGTCCGCGGCGGCTACCCCGATCACCCCCACGTGGCGCACCAGTTCATGGCATCCCGGCTGGGTCAGATCGACCTCATGGTGGCGCTCGACCGCCGCCATCAGCAGACCCTGCGCGGGCTGGGCGCAGACCCGGCGCGCCTCGCACTGCTCCGGGCCTTCGATCCCGCTGCGGGCGCCGCCGCCGACGTCCCCGACCCCTATTACGGCGACGAGGCCGTTTTCGACGACTGCCGCGAGATGATCGCCGCGGGCTGCACAGGCCTCGTCGCCTCGCTGACGGCCCACTGGGAGTCGCTCTGGGCGGCCTAGCCACTCGTCGCACCGGGCGACGTGAAGTGGCAGGTCAGCGACCCGCCTGCCGGGGGGCCGCGCCGGATCGTGTGACATAGTGCCGCCGTGGTCTCACGACGGGTCATGCGCCGGCGGCGCCAATTCGCGGTCGGGGGGGCCGTCCTCCTCCTGATCCTGATCTACTTCGCCTTCTTCTCGGGTGGCTCGGGCAAGGCGCCGACGTCGACGTCGACCTCGACCTCGACGAACCAGCACGGCACCGTCACCGCCGAGCACTTCCCCGAGCACTCGCCGCTGAACCCCGATTGGAGGGGAAGCGGGCGGACCGTCACGATGGGCTTCGGTGGCGACCTGCATTTCGAGGGCACCGTCGGCGCGAACCTCGCCCAGAACCCGTCGACCGCACTCGGCACCACCATCCCGCAGCTCTTCGCCGGTTCCTCACTGGCCATGGTCAACCTCGAGAGCGTGGTGACGAGCAACAACGTCTGCCCCGAGCCCCAGTCGAAGCCGTATATCTTCGACGCGCCGGCCACGGCGATCACGGCCCTCAAGAGCGCCAACATCTCGGTCGTCACGGAGGCGAACGACCACGGGCTGGACTGCGGGCCGCAAGGACTCTCCCAGAACCTGACCATCGCGAACCAGACCAACTACCCGGTCATCGGGATCGGCAGCGACGCCGCGCATGCCTTCGCCCCGTACCGGATCACGATCAACGGACAGCGCATCGCGATCATCGCGGCGACCCAGGTCATCCCCGACAACCTGGTGAGCACGTGGACGGCCGGCAGCACCCAACCCGGCGTCGCCTCTGCCATCGATCCCACGCAACTCGTGCGCGAGGTCCAGCAGGTGCGACGGAACTCCGACACGGTGATCGTCTACGTGCACTGGGGCACCGAGACGCAGGCCTGCCCGAACCCGCAGCAGGAACCCCTCGCCGAGCAGCTGGTCAAGGCCGGGGCCGACGTCGTGGTCGGCGCCGACACCCACGTCCTGCTCGGGGGCGGCTACCTCGGCAGTGCCTATGTCGACTACGGGCTGGGGAACTTCGCCTTCTACGACAGCAACCCGCCCGAGACAAACAGCGGGTCCCTCCTCGTGACGGCCCAGGGCCGCCACGTCACGAACGTCGTGTTCCGGCCGGCCACGATCCTGTCCGGACTGCCCCAACCGCTGACCGGGGCGCCGGCGGCGGCGGCCGTCCAGAGCTGGAACGCCGCCCGCAGCTGCACCAATCTCTCCGTCACGCCCGCGACGAGTCTGGCCACCATGCACGGCGAGACGGTTCGCTTCGTCGCCCCACCCGCGTCGACGACGGCGACCACCACGACGACGGCCCCCGCCTCGGGAGCCACGACCACGACGACCACCACGGCCGGATCGGGATCGTCGTCGACGGGCGGCGGTGGCGGGACGGCTGCCACGACCACCACGACGACCGTCCCGGCCTCGACCACGACGGCTCCCACGCTCAACGCCGGCTGAGGCCGGGCGCGCCGGTGGGCGGCCGTCGCCTCAGCGCACCGAGTCGAACGTCGGTGCGCCGGCCTCGAGCGGGACACGCGCCGCACGGGCGGTGAAGCTGATGGCGTGGTACCAGCCACAGAGCAGGAGCAGGTCGAGCAGCTGCGCCGCGTCGTAGTGACCCAAGAGCTCCTGCCACAGCGCATCGCCGACGTCGGAGCGATCGTGCAGCTCGTCCACCAGCCGGATCAGGAGACGCTCCTGCACTTCCGCCCAGCAGGGATCGGCGGGGCCCCCGTGCGTCAGCGACGTCACCTGCGCTGCGTCGAGGCCGGCCCGTTCGGCGAAGAACGAGACGTGGACACCCCACTCGTATTCGCAGCCGCAGCGGGCACAGGTGCGGTCGATCACGATCTCGCGCTCGCGCAGCCCGAGAGCGAACGAGCGCCCGAGCTGGTGGCGGCCCCACGGCTGCATCGCAGCCGTCATCGGCAGGTTCCGGACGAACGTCCGGAACAGAGCGATGGGAGGCACTCCGGGCGGCATCATCGCCCGCAGCTGCTCCTCCTCCGCCTGCTCGAAGGGTGGCTCGAGGGGTGGGATGCGCGGGGTCTGGTCAGGGGTCATTGCGTCACCTCCAGCGTTTTCCAGTGTTTCTGAATTCAAAACACGACAGCGGCTACCCTAGCGGAGTGTTTCGGATTCAGAACAGCCGGCGCCCTCCCCCATGACGCCCTCCACGCGTCCCCCCCTCCCCGGCCGCTCGGTCCGCGGATCGACCACTGGGCGGCCGCTCATGGCGGCGCTGGACCTCCTCGGCCGGCGCTGGACGCTGCGGATCCTCTGGGAGCTGCGTGAGGGAGTCCTCGGGGCCCGTGCGCTGCGGGCCCGCTGCGACGACATGTCGTCGAGCGTGCTCTACGAGCGACTGGCCGACCTCCGCACCGCGGGACTCATTGTGCAGGGTGACGACGGCAAGTACGCCTTGACCTTGCTCGGGCGCCAGCTCGGGGACGCCATCACACCACTGCAGCGGTGGGCGGATCGCTGGGGCAAGGCGCAGGACCGCCGGGAACCCTGACCCCGCAGCGGGTGGTCGTCGATGGGGTCGGGGGTCGGACGTCAGTGGATCAGCGCGTGTCCATCTTCGACCAGGTGTGCGGCTTCTCCCCGAACGTGTCCTCACCGGGCAGGCGGCGGTAGCGGAACCGGATCTCCTCGAGGTCGTTCGTCTCGGTGACCGTCTCCTCGGACAGGCGCAGCACCATGTCGGCCTGGCGCCGGAGCACCGCTCGCTGTTCGGGCGAGGTGGTGTCGAGCATGATCGACCCCAGCGAGTCGATCAGCCGGATAAGGACCGCTGGATTCCGTGCGCCCGACTGGCGGATCTTGTCGAAGGCGCGGTTGACCATACGGGCGTACGACGGATCCGACTCAATCAGGCGCACGTAGCCCTCGGCGTCCCGGTACACGCCCTCGTCGAGCACCCGGCCCGAAACCCGACCGAGGCCCGCCGAGAGCCAGTCGATACACGTGAGCGCGGTGAAGGTGTCGTTGACCGCGGCCGAGAGGGCGCGGATCGCGATCTCGACGAGCTGGTCGATGGCGAACACGGGGTCTTGCATCAGCGTGCGGTGCGGCCCGGTCACATGGGCCTTGGAGAGGGCTCGGGCGACCTCGGGCGCCGCTCCCCGCGGCCACACCATCGCCAGGGCCCGCCCGGTGGCGAGGTAGTGGCCGGGCCGGTGCTCCAGCCGGATCACCGAGTCCGTCCGGGTCGCGATGCCGATCAGCTGGGAGTAGCCCACGTACTGGATGTACCCGCTCACCTGCGAGGGGACCTCCGCCCCGCGCTCGTCGATGAGCACGAGCAGGTCGGGCACGGACTTCCCCGTGTGCCTCTGCGAGGCGGGCGGCCCGTCGGCCCCGTCCCCGACCTGGTCGGGGAACTCCGCGTCGATCGACTTCATCAGGTCGTCGGCGATCCCGGCGATGACCTCGGGGAGCTGGATCGACTTCGCGATGTGGTGGATGAAATAGATCAGCACCACGAGGTCGACCATCAACAAGGCTTCGGCCACCGAAGTGGAGAGGTAGGGCACGAAGTACTTGCTGGCGCTGCCGATGGACACGAGCGCCAGTACCGAGAACACGAACGTCCCGACGAAGACGCCGAGCGTGACCTGGTTGCCGACGTCGCGCACGAAGTTCCGCATCATGCGGGGCCCGAACTGCTGCGAGGCCAGCGTCAGCGCAAGGATCGTGATGGAGAACACGACACCGACCACGGTGATGACGGCGGCGGCAATGGCGATGAGCACCTGGCGTTCGGCGTTCGCGTCCCCCGTCCGGATCCAGTCCGGCAGGTGGATGCGGCCGTGGTACGCCGCCAGGTCGATCTCGAAGGTCACCAGGAACAGCACGACCGACACCACGATGAGGATGGCGGGGACGACCCACAACGTCGTCCGGAGTTCCTCCCAACGCCAGCTCGGAAGCTGACGGCGGTCCTTGCCGGCCCGCGCCGGCTGCGGCGTGACGATCTCGTAGATGTCGCTCACGACGCGGTCCATCCGGGCGCGACCGGGATCGGCTGCGGGCGGCCGCCAGAACGCGGGGAAGGGTCGGGGAGGTGGTCTCGGTCATGAGCAAGCTGTCACTCGTCGCCGACCAGTCTTCCCGGCACACCGATGAACCGTGAGAATGCTAGCCCGACCCTCGGTGCGCCCCACCCGGCTCACGCGGGGAAGAAGCGGGGCAGGTGGTCCCTGTTCGCTGCCAACAGCTCGTCCGCCAGCTCGGCCGCCAGCGGGTACTGCCCCACCAGCGGGTTGGCCAGGAGCGCCCGCACCACGTCGTCATGGCTCCCCGAACAGGCGGCCCGGACGGCAAGTCGCTCGTAGGCCTTGGCATGTTGGACGAGGCCGAGCATCTCGGCCGCCAGCGGGCGCTGCGGGAGCGGATGGGCACCCTGCGCATCGACGACGGCGGTCGTCTCGACGACGGCGTCGTCGGGGAGCCCGGGCACCGCCCCGTCGTTGCGCATGTCGACGACCTGGATGTCGCCCCTCCCGTCGTGCAGCGACGCCATGAGGCGCACCGCGGCCAGTGAGTAGAACGCGCCGCCACGGTACGACAGTGCAGCCGGCTTCGTCGCCAGGGCGGGATCCCGGTACTCCTCGAGCAGCTTCGTCTCGAGTTCCGCCACGACGTCGGCCCGCGAGCGATGGCCCGGTGCCGCCTGCTGCGCCACCTCGGCGTCGTGTTGGTAGTAGTAGTGCACGTAGTACGAAGGCAGCGCGTGCTGCATCCGGAGCACGGCGATGGGTACGCCACTCTCGAGTTCGAGCTCCGGGCCGAAGCGCTCGAAGAGATCGTCGAGCCGATCGGCGCCGTCCGCACCGGCCCCGTTGCCCCCGCCGATGCGGGCCGAGCGGATCCACGTCAGGTGGTTGAGACCGACATGCTCGATCGCCACCTCGTCCGGATCGACACCGAGATAGTGCCCGAGCCGTCTCTGGGCCCAGATGGCGACGTTGCAGAGGCCCACGGCCCGGTGACCCTCGTCGAGCAGCGCCTGCGTCACGATGCCCACAGGGTTGGTGAAGTCCACCAGCCACGCGCCGGGGTTCGCCCGGGCCGCCATCTCCTCCGCCAGGCCGAGGACGACCGGCACCGTCCGCAGCGCCTTGGCGAACCCACCGGCGCCGACGGTCTCCTGCCCCAGGCACCCGTAGCCCACGGGGAGGGTCTCGTCCACGTGGCGCGCCGCCTGGCCGCCGATGCGCAGCTGCACCACGACGAAATCGGCGCCCTCCAGCGCGGCGTGGGGGTCGGCCGTCGTCGAGAAGGTTCCACCCCATCCGCGCGCCCGCAGGATGCGCTCGGACAGGCCACCGACGACGTCGCGCCGCACCTCGCTCGGGTCGAGGAGGACGAGATCGTCGACCACCATCCGGTCCTCGAGATCGCAGAGGCCGTCGACGAGTTCGGGCGTGTAGGTGCTCCCTCCCCCGACGACGGCCACCTTTGTCCCCACGCAGCGCAACGTAACATCCGTCCGTGTCCGACCTCTCGCCCCCGCAGCCCGCCGTGCTCGCCTTCGACGGCGGCAGCACGAAGACGGATGTCGTCCTCGTGTCCGGTGACGGAACGGTGCTCGGCCGGGCCCGGGTCGGTCCGAGCAACCACCAGCTCGTCGGGCTCGACGGGATGCGCTCGGCCCTGGCCGAGGCCGTGACCGCGGTGACAGGGACGGCGCACCAGCCCGACGCGCGCCCGGTGTGTCCCACCGGGGTCTACTGCCTGGCCGGCATCGACCTCCCGGTCGACGAGGAGAAGCTCGCACTGGCCATCGGCGCCGAGGGATGGACCGCGCAGGTGATCCTGCGCAACGACACGTTCGCCGTCTCGAGAGCGGGCACGTCGTCGTCGTGGGGCATCGGTGTCGTCTGCGGCACCGGGATGAACTGCGCCGCCGTGGGGCCCGACGGGAGGGCGGTCCGGTTCCCCGCTCTCGCCGAGCTCTCGGGTGACTTCGCCCCCGGCGGCTCGTGGCTGGGGGTCCGTGCGCTCGGGCTGGCGCTGCGGGCCGGCGACGGTCGCGGTGGCCCCACGACGCTCAGTGAGCGCGTGCCGGCGCACCTGGGCCAACCCGACGCGGAGGCGGTGCTCACGGGCGTCTACACCGGCACCATCCCCTATGGCCGTCTCTTCGAACTGGCGCGTGTGCTTCTCGACGCCGCCGCGGACGGCGACGCGCTCGCCCGAGAAGCGGCGGACGTGCTGGCCGACGAGGTCGCCGCGTTCGTCCGGGCCGCTGTCATCCGGCTCGATCTGCAGGACGAGCCCGTCGAGGTGGTGCTCGGTGGCGGTGTGTTCGAAACCGACGACGCCGCCTTCCACGAGCGCGTGGCCGCGGGCGTCCATGACGTGGCGCCGCGGGCGGTGCTGTTCCGTCTCGACGCGCCCCCGGTGCTCGGTGCGGCGTTGATCGGCCTCGACGCCATCGGGGCCCCGCCGACCGCTCTGGCCGCCGTGCGCCACGCGCTCACCACCGCACCCTGACCCTGCGGCCGCACCCTGACCCTGCGGCGCCCCGGCCCTAGCCGGCCGACCCGACCCCCGAAGCCGAACCCGCGCCCGAACCCGCGCCCGCCGGTTCCGCCATGGCGTCGGCCACCAGGCGCTCGTCGTCGGCCAGCAGGGCGTGGGCCAGGTGCTTGACCATCTCGATGACCTCGGGGTGCTCCTCGGGGTTCCATCCCTCGAGGAGTTCGGTGAGCCCGCTGCGCCGCGCCTCGGTGAGCTTCTCGAGCGCGGTCGTTCCCGCCGTGGTCAGGTGGAGATCGCAGTCGACGCCCCGGGGGCGTTCCTCGATCATCCCGGCCGAGGTCAACCCGTCGAGGCCGGGCCGGATGATCTCGGGGTCCACCTTGAGCCGCTCGGCCACCTCGGTCACGCTGCAGGCGGGCTGCTCGGACAGCCGGTACAGCAGCCAGACCGACCGGGGCGGCAGGTCGATGCCGGCCCGGTGGGCCAGGGTCTGGTACAGCTGGGCGCGGTTCTCCCGGGCCGACATCCGGGTGAGCGCCAGCTCGATCTCCTGCAACGAGGACCGGTGCTGCAGCGCCCCCTGCACCTCGCCGATGTCGACGGTCTCCACCGTCTTGCGCAGCTCGACCTCGGGCAGCAGGAAGCTCAACAGGAAGGCGACGAAGGAGATCGGGACGGCGACGAGGAACACGACCTGCACCGAATGCGTCACCGCCTCGATGTACTTGTTGTAGAAGAGCAGGCCCTCCGCCGTCGACTTGAGCCTGACGAGCAATTCAGGGTTGATCGTCTGCGGGTTGAAGTTCCGGAGCAGGGCCGGCGGGACCTTCGCCAGCGTCGGCGCGATCGTGTGACTGAAGACGATGGCGTAAATGGCACCGAACACCGCCGTGCCGAACGAACCTCCGATCATGCGGAAGAAGGTGGCGCTGCTGGTGGCGACGCCGAGCTCTTCGTAGGACACGGCGTTCTGCACGGCGACGACCAGCACCTGCATGATGAGGCCTATCCCCACCCCGAAGACGAACATGTACAAGGCCAGCACCCAGTTGTTCGTCGAGGCGTCGATGAGGGACAGCAGGTAGGCGCCGACGGTCATCAACGCGGTGCCCACGATCGGAAAGATCCGGTAGCGGCCCCAGCGCGTGACCAGACGGCCCGAGGTCACCGACGCGCCGAGCATCCCCAGCATGAGCGGCAGGATGCGCAGGCCCGATGCCGTCGGGCTGATGCCCTTCACGTTCTGCATGAACAGGGGCAGGAACGTGAGCGCCCCGAACATGGCGAAGCCCATGACGAAACCGATGGCGCTGGCGGCGGTGAAGACCCGCACCCGGAAGAGCGCGAGCGGGATGACGGGTTCCGCCGCCACCCGTTCCGCGAAGACGAAGGCGACGGCGAGGACGACACCGACGGCGGCACACGTGACGCTCGGGAGCGACCCCCACGCCCACGAGATACCGCCCAGGCTGGCGAAGAGGATGAGCGACGTGGCCGATCCGGCCAGGAGGAGCGTCCCGGCGTAGTCGATGGAGTGCCCGACCCGGCGCAGGTGCCCGGGCAGCACCGCACCCGTGACGAAGAGGGCCAGGATGCCGAGAGGCAGGTTGATGTAGAAGACCCAACGCCACGACAGGTAGGTCACGCACAGCCCGCCGATGAGCGGCCCGATGACGGTCGCCACGGCGAACATGGCGCCGAAGAGGCCCATGTACCGCCCGCGGTCGCGGGGCGACACGACGTCCCCGATGATCGTCTGCGCCCCCACCATCAGCCCGCCACCGCCGAGGCCCTGCAGGGCGCGGAAGGCGATGAGCTCGGTCATGGTGTGGCTGAATCCCGCCAGCGCCGAACCGACGACGAAGATGACGATCGCCGCCTGGAAGAAGGTCTTGCGCCCGTACTGGTCGCCCAGCTTTCCCCACAGCGGCGTCGACACCGTCGAGGCCAACAGGTAGGCGGTGACCACCCAGGCCAGGTGCGAGCCCCCGTGCAGGTCCCCCACGATGGTGGGCAGCGCCGTCGACACGATGGTCTGGTCGAGCGCGGCCAGGAGCATGCCCAGCAGCAGGGCGCCGAGGATGAGCCACAGCCGACGCTTGGTGATCTTCTCGGCCACGGGGGGCGCTGCGACGACGCTCACACCCACCTCCCGACGCCGGCCACGATCGGTTCAGAGTAGGAACGTCCTGCTCCCAATGCAACCATGGGTGACCGGCCGCCCCTGTCCGCCGGACCCGGCGCGGCGGGCACGGCCCGACCGCATCGGGGACCCCCCCGACCCGCGCTACGGTCCCCGCGGCGGGAAGCCGCCCGTCGCAGGCCGACGGCATGCGATCGAACGAAGGAAGAAGCGGACTGATGCGTACTCGCCTCACTGAGCTGCTCGGGATCGAGCACCCCGTCATGCTGGCCGGTATGGGGGGCGTGTCGTACTCCCAATTGGTGGCCGCCGTCTCGGGGGCGGGCGGCTTCGGATGCCTGGGCGCCTCCACCATGGGCGACGAGAAGATGGCCGAGGAGATCGCGGCCGTGCGCGCCGCCACGGACAAGCCCTTCGGCGTCGATCTACTCACGGCCATGCCGGGCGGCCTGACCGAGCAGGTCAAGATCGTCATCGAGGGCGGTGCCTCGGCGTTCGTGGCCGGACTGGGAGTCCCGACCGAAGTCGTCGAGCTGTGCCACACGCACGGCGTGATCGTCGTCAGCATGTGCGGCAAGGTCGAGCATGCGGTGCGCGCCGTCGAGGCGGGGTGCGACCTGGTGGTGGCGCAGGGGACCGAAGCCGGCGGCCACACGGGCCAGATCGCGGCGCTCCCCCTGATCCCCCAGATCGTCGACGCGGTCGGCGACCGTGTGCCCGTAGTCGCGGCCGGCGGCATCTTCGACGGCCGGGGACTGGCCGCCGCCCTGTCGCTCGGCGCCGACGGCATCTGGGTCGGCACCCGCTTCATCGCCACTCCCGAGGCGCGGGGCGTGCTGGGCTACAAGGAGAAGCTGCTGTCCAGCCGGGAGGACCAGACCACAGTGAGCCGCGCCTACTCCGGCAAGACGATGCGCGTCGTGCGCAACGCGTACACGGACTACTACGACGAGCACCCCGACGAGCTCAAGAAGTTTCCCGAGCAGCTCGGCATCTCCTACGGGAACGGGACGTTGCATCTCGGCGGTGACTCCTTCACCGACGGCGTCGACGTGGAGAGGGAGTGCTATCCGGCCGGGCAAGGCGTGGGAGCGATCTCCCAGCTCGTGCCGGCCGGCGAGCTCGTCCACCGTTTCGTCGCCGAAGCCGAAGCGGTGCTCGACCGCTTGTCGGTCCTACGCTGAACGACAGCGGCGGCAGCGCACCGGGCACCGCGTGACGCGCAGGCCGGGACCGCAGGGAGCTGCGTCGTGAGCGCTCCGGCCGCCGAGCCCCGCGTCGCGCTCGTGACGGGGGCGAACCACGGCATCGGCGCCGCGGTGGCCAAGGCCCTGGCGGCACGGGGGGTCGCGGTGCTGTGCACGTACTACCGCAACGAGCGCCAAGGCGGATTCGACGACCCTGCGCTCCCGGCCGCGTACCGGGCCACCCGGATGGCGCGGGCCGACTTCGTCGTCGAGTCGATCAGGGCCGCAGGTGGGCGGGCGGCCGCGGTCGAGGCCGACCTGTCCGACGCGAGCGCGGTGCCCCGGCTGTTCGACGCGGCCGAGGGGGAGCTCGGCCCGGTGCAGATCCTGGTCAACAATGCGTCGGGATGGATCGCCGACTCGTTCGCCCCCGCCGCCACGGACCGGTTCGGTCGGGCCCAGTCACTGCCCACCGCCCGCACGATCGACCAGGTGTTCGCGGTCGACGCCCGGGCGGCGGCCCTGCTCATCGCCGAGTACGCGCGACGCCACGTTGGTCGCCAGGACCAGTGGGGCCGCATCATCGGGCTGACCTCGGGCGACGGCGACGGCTTCCCCGAGGAGGTCTCCTACGGCGCCGCCAAGGCGGCTCAGGTCAACTACACCCTCAGCGCGGCCAACGAGCTGGCTCGATACGGCGTCACCGCCAACGTCGTCCACCCCCCCATCACCGACACCGGCTGGGTCGGCCCGAGGGTCGCATCCTTGGCCCGTTCCTCGGGCCGCCGGGTGGCTACGCCCAAGGAGGTGGCGGAGGTCGTCGCCTACCTCGCGTCGGACGCCTCGGCGCTCATCACCGGGAACGTGATCCGGCTCCGCTGACTCCCCCGGAGCCGCCGCTTCACCCGTTGTGCCTGTTCAGGCACCTTTCTTTCGTCGCTCCCGAGTTTCGGGACTTATATGAAATATTCTGATATATCATTAGTGTTCACAAGACGTACGAACAAGGAACGCCCCCACTGCGGGGCACATCACGAGGAGTCAGCAATGACACACGGACACGAACAAGAACACGGACACGACAAGGTCCACGAGCACGACCACCCCCACGATCACCTCTTCGCCGGTCGCGGCATGCGGGGCCGCTGGGGAGAGCGGGGCGGCTTCGGCCGCGGTTGGGGCGGTGGCCGGCGGATGCCCCGCGGCGCGATCCGGACGGCCATCCTGGTCGCCCTGCGTGACGAGCCGGCCCACGGGTACGAGGTGATGCGCCGCCTCGACGAGATGAGCGGCGGCCTGTGGCGCCCGAGTCCCGGGTCGGTCTATCCGCACCTCCAGATGCTCGAGGACGAGGGTCTGGTGCGGTCGAGCGACGTCGACGGGAGCCGCACCTACACGCTCACGGAGACGGGTCGGGCCGAGACCGAGAACGTCACGCTCCCCTGGCAGTCCGGGCCGATCGACGACGGGGTCCGCACGTTGCGCGAGAGCATGGGTCAGCTGATGAGCGCGGCCAAGCAGCTGGCGGGCGCCGGGCAGACGTCACAGGTCGAGCGTGGAACCGCCGTCATCCAAAAGGCCCGCAAGGAGCTGTACCAGATACTCGCCGAGGACTGAGCCGACATCGGTCCATCGGGTTCGGAGACCGGTACTGTGCACGGGGAACCTATGACCACCACCACTGCCGCAAGCCCGCGCGACGGCGCGTCCGCCGGGCCCGGTGCCCCCATCATCGAGACGGTGGGCCTCACCAAGACCTACCAGGGCACCGACTTCCGGGCCGTCGACCAACTGAGCCTCCGGGTCGGTGCGGGCGAGGTCTTCGGACTGCTCGGTCCCAACGGGGCCGGCAAGACCACCACGGTCGGCGTCCTGACGACGAGGGTCATCCCCACCGAGGGACAGGCCCTCGTCGGCGGCATCGACGTCGTCCGCCACCCGACGCTCGTCAAGCAGCTCATCGGCGTCGTGTCCCAGCAGAACACGCTGGACCGCCAGCTCACGCCGTGGGAGAACCTCTACTTCCACGGCCGCCTCTTCGGGATGGGACCGAAGGAGTGCCGGCAGACCGCCGATGAGCTCCTCGAGCGGTTCCAGCTGAGCCGGTTCGCCAAGGCATCGGTGTACGCCCTCTCGGGCGGCATGGCACAGAGGCTGATGGTGGCCCGGGCGATCTTTCACCGACCCGCCGTGCTGTTCCTCGACGAGCCCACCGCCGGACTCGACCCCCAGGGCCGTCTGGCCCTCTGGGATCTGCTCGGCGGCCTCAACGCCGAGGGCCAGACCATCCTCCTCACGACGCACTACATGGAGGAGGCCGACAAGCTCTGTGACCGCGTGGCCATCATGGACCACGGCAAGATCCTGGCCCTCGACACCCCGGCAGAGTTGAAGCGCGGCGTTGGTGCCGACACCATCGTGACGGTGAAGGCGGCCGGGGACACCGAGCAGCTCGCCCAGGCGTTCCGTGAGCGGCTCGACGGCCTGACGCGGACCCGCGAGATCACCGAAGGTGTCGAGTTGCAGATCCGCGGCTCGGACCGCCTGGTGCCGCGCATCGTCGAAGCGGCGGAGAGTGCAGGGTTCTCCTTGGCCGACCTCTCGGTCGCGGAGCCCACCCTCGAGACGGTCTTCATCGGGTTGACCGGCAAGGAGCTGCGCGACTGATGTCCGCCACCACGTCTTCGACCGTCCCGCCTCACACCTTCGGACCACTGGGTTCGCACAACGTCGACCGCGCGCCCACACGATCGGCCACTGCGGCCAGCTGGACCTCGTTGCGAGCGCTGATCCTGCGAGACCTGGTCGTGCTCTGGAAGCACAAGGTCGAGTTCACCGTGCGCACCCTGGTGCAGCCGTTCCTCCTGTGCTTCGTCTTCCTCTATGTGTTCCCGAAGATCGGCCAGGGTATCGGCGGCAGCGGCGTCCCGGGAGCGGAGTCCGCGTTCGCCACGGTGCTCGTGCCGGGGGTGGTGGGGCTGTCGATCATGTTCCAGGGGATCCAGGCCGTGGCGATGCCTCTGGCGCAGGAGTTCGGCTTCACCCGGGAGATCGAGGACCGGGTGCAGGCTCCCTGCCCCATCTGGCTCGTGGCGATCTCCAAGGTGATCTCGGGAGCAGCGCAGGGGCTGATCTCGGCGGCAATCGTCCTCCCCATCGCGTCGGTGGTCCACGCCGCCGGTGTCGAGGCGCACATCCACCTCCATTGGTTGCTGATCCTCACCCTCGTCCCGCTCTCGTGCGTCTGCATGGCGTCACTCGGCCTGTTGCTGGGAACATCGTTCGAGCCGCGCAACCTGGGCCTCATGTTCGGATTCATCGTGCTGCCCATCACCTTCCTGGGGGGCACGTACTACCAGTGGACGCGGCTCGCACCGGTCGAGGCCGGATCCGTCCACTGGCTGCAGATCATCGTGCTGGTCAACCCGCTCATCTACATCAACGACGGCATGCGGGCCGCGTTCACCGACGCCGCCCACATGCACCTCTACGTCATCTATCCCGCCATCGTGGCATTCGGCGTGATCTTCCTGGCGCTCGGTCTGCGCAATTTCCGCAACAAGGTGTTGGCCTGATCGGCGCCGCGCTCCCCGATCGGATCGGGGGGCGGTCCCTGATGACGCCGCGCCGGCACGGTGCCTGGACGGCGGGACCAGCCTCACGGGACCGGCCGGGTTGCACATCCGGAAGCACCAGGTCTGGTGGCCTTTGCGCGAAATGTAGGCGGATCGCGCCTGATCCGCAGCACACCTGGGTAGGGTGATCCGCAACCGGACATCCAGTGCGCAACCGCTCCGGGTGGGGTGGCGAAGGGACGGAGTAATGGAGAAGAGCGGTCGGACAGCACCGTCTGAACTCCTGGAGGACTACGGCCGGGTGCGCGCCCTGACCGAACGTCTCGCATCGGTCCTGAGCGCGGAGGACCAGACCGTCCAGACGATGCCCGACGTCAGCCCGACGAAGTGGCACCGCGCCCACGTCACGTGGTTCTTCGAGACCTTCCTGCTCGGGGAGTACGCCCGCGAGTACCAGGCGTTCGACGACACGTACGCCTACATCTTCAACTCCTACTACGAGGCCGTCGGCGCCCGGCACCCCCGACCTGAGCGCGGGTTCCTCTCGCGGCCTGGCGTCGCGGACATCGCTCGCTACCGCGCCCACGTCGACGCCGCCATGGCGCCGCTGCTCGAGCATCCCGATCAACCCGGTCTGTCCGAGCTGATCGTCCTGGGGCTCCATCACGAGCAGCAGCATCAGGAGCTCCTCCTCATGGACATCAAGCACGTCCTGTCGCGCAATCCCCTCCACCCGGTCTACCTGGCGGGGACGTCCCCGGTCTCGGGCACCCATCCGCCCAAGGCCGGCTGGTTGGAGCATGACGGCGGCCCCGTCGAGATCGGCCATCGCGGGGTCGGGTTCGGCTTCGACAACGAGTTCCCCGTGCACACGGTGCACCTCACCCCCTTCGGGCTCGCGGACCGGCCGGTGACCTGCGGCGAATGGCTGTCCTTCATGGAGGACGACGGCTACCACCGCCCCGAGTTCTGGCTCTCCGACGGCTGGGCCGTCGTGAACACCCAGCAGTGGGAGGCCCCCCTCTACTGGTGGCGCGATCCCGACCACCCGGACCGCTGGCTGCAGTTCACGCTGGCCGGGGTCCGGCCGGTCGACCCCGACGAGCCCGTCTGCCACGTGAGCTACTACGAGGCGGATGCGTTCGCCCACTGGACGGGCATGCGTCTGCCCACCGAGCCCGAATGGGAGACCGTCGCCGCGGCCCACGGTGAGGGCGACAACTTCTTGGGGGACGATTTCCTCTTACACGGTGCACCCCATCCGCGGCCCGCGGTGTCGACCAACGGCATCTTCGGCGACACCTGGGAGTGGACATCGACGGCGTACTCCCCCTATCCGGGATTCCGCGCCGCAGCGGGCGCCGTCGGCGAGTACAACGGCAAGTTCATGGTCAGCCAGTACGTGCTCCGGGGTGGGTGCTGCGCGACCCCACGCGGGCACGTCCGCGCCACCTACCGCAACTTCTTCCCGCCGGGCGCCCGTTGGTCGTTCGGCGGCGTGCGCCTGGCCCGGGATCCCTGAGTCGTGGCCTACACCATCGACGTGCACCTCTCCCCCGACGAGGTGCGGCGCCAGATGCGCGCTGACGCCCTGGAGGGGCTCCGCGGCGGCGAGAAATCGATCCCTCCCGTCTGGTTCTACGACGAGCGCGGCAGCCGGTTGTTCGAGGAGATCACCCAGCTCCCCGAGTACTACCCGACCCGGGCGGAGCGGGCCCTCCTCGAGCGGCATGCGCATTCCATCGCGGAGCTTTCCAAGGCGGACACGCTGGTCGAGCTCGGCGCGGGGGCCTGTGACAAGACCCGCGTGCTCCTGACCGCCCTCCGGGACACTGGTGCGCTGTCGAGATACGTACCCTTCGACGTGAGCGACGACTTCCTCCGGGATGCCGCCACCACCCTGTCCGGGGAGTACGACGAGCTGGACATCCATCTCGTCATCGGCGACTTCCACCAGCATCTCGCCGAGATCCCGACGCGGGGCCGGCGGATGGTCGCCTTCCTGGGCGGCACGATCGGCAACTTGAATCCGGCCCAGCGCGCCCGGTTCCTCTTCGACCTGAATTGCACGATGTCGAGTGACGACTCGCTCCTCCTCGGCACCGACCTCGTCAAGGACCCCGGGCGGCTCGTCGCGGCCTACGACGACGCGGCCGGCGTGACGGCTGACTTCAACCGGAACGTCCTGCACGTGCTCAACGAGCAACTGGGCGGGGACTTCGACCCCGACAACTTCCGCCACGTGGCGGTGTGGAACGAGGACCAGCAGTGGATCGAAATGCGGCTACGTGCCCAGGAGGCCACCGAGGTCTCCCTCGCCGGCGCCGGCATCACAGTCCGTTTCGACGAGGGTGAGGACCTCCTCACCGAGATCAGCGCAAAGTTCACCCCCGAGCGCGTCGAGCGCGAGCTCACCGAGGCCGGCTTCGTGGTCGAGGAGATGTGGGGCGCCGAGGACGGCGAGTTCCTGCTCTCGCTGTCCCACCCGTACTGCTGACCACTGCGACCCGGGCGCGCCGCCGGGGACGCCCGCGACCCGTGGTCGTTATCCCACCCGCTCCGGCACGGCCTCTGCGATCTGGTCGGCCGCGTCGCCGCCCGAGCGATCAGCCGTGGACCGCCGGCGGCGCCGCAGCACGATCACGAGCCATCCGAACAGCAACGCCACGAGGAAGCCGCTCGCGGCGAGGCTGAGGATGCTGGCCAGCAGCAGGTGCGGAGGCCGGTACTGGAAGGTCACCAGGTCGTTCCCCGCCGGGACGCGGATCTGCTGCACCAGGTCGACGGAGGTCACGGCCACCTTCCGCGTCGGTCCCCCGTTGACCGACACGCTGCCGGTCCACCCCTGGTCCCAGGCGACGGAGCGGATGACTCGTGCGTTCGTGGGCGCCAGGACGCGGACCTGCTCGGACTTCGTCGAGCTGGACACGACGTGGAGGGGGAGGTGGCGCCCCGAGGCCGTGACGGCCGAGATCGGCACCGGAGGGATCTGCAGCGTGAAGACGGCGTAGCCCTGGGAGAAACCGGCCAGGTGCCACGGGCCCGGCACGAGTGCGGAGGAGAGCGAACCATCAAGCGCGTAGGGATGGCCGGCCACGTGCACCACGGCGCGCTGCGAGGGGAGGGAGCCGACCGTCTGGACCGACAGGCCGACCGCGCCCACACGCGGGAGCGGCCCGGTCACGCGGTCCGCCCCGGCCGCCACCGGCACGAAGGCGCCCCAGCGTGTCGAGCCGGCGGCGGTCAGCGCCCCGAAGCGCACCATGGTGCCCCGGCTGGGGGCGTGACTGAGGAGGAGCGTCGCCGAGTCCGGCTCGAGCGCTTCACCGAAGAACCACGAGGCGGTCTGGCCCGCGTCGAGGGCGGGCCGGGGCCCGGGGTAGAAGGGGTAGGCGGTCGCGTTGTGCACGGCGCCGTACCCGCGGGGAACGACGGGGTCGCTGCCGATGTTCTCGGACAGCTGTCGGATGTCACCGAACGAGCGCGGCATCGATACGAGGGGCATCAGGAAGTACTCGGGCACCGTGACGACCTCCCGCAGGTCCAGCCGGTCGAGTGTCCCCGAGGCGAGCTGGCCGATGTCGAGGTCGTACTGCTCGTGGGTGTGCGTCGCCGACTCGTAGTTGCCGTTCACGATCGACGCGTAGCCCGAGATCGAGGGCAACCCGGGGATGATGTTGAGGTCGGGCACTCCCTGGGGGCTCCAGGGGTAGCTCGCGTAGGCCTGGGGGTCGTAGTTGACCATCCGCCCACCCGGCACCAGGTGGGCGGCCGTGAGCTGCTGCACCGCCGTGGTCCCGCTGACGAGCTCGTTCGTCGGCCACTGCGTCAGCTGGCCCGTGAGGGCCATGAACCCGAGGTCGATCGCGACGAAGACCGCGGCGAGCCTCGCCCACGACACCGTGGTGATCAATGGTCGGACCCACACCACCGCCGCCGCACCGGCGCACAGCGCCAGCGCGATCACGGTGGCCTGCCGGACGGTGTGCGTGATCCCCGGTCCTGCCGCCACCCCCGCGAACACGTGCACGAGCGACCCGGGAGCAGCGAGCGCCCAGACGCACAGCGCGGCGACCAACCCGAAGGGCACCAGGGCGATGATCCGGTCATAGCGGAGCAAGGGGTCCCTCCGGCGCGGGACCTCGGTGCGGTCGAGCCAGCCGGCGAACAGGACGCACACCGCCGTCGCGACGGTGATCATGTTGCGGCTCTGCAAACGCTGGTGGCCGTAGAGCGGCAGGCTGTTGAAGAGATGTTCGAGGGGCGTGTTCGAACCCAGTGCGAGGAGGTACCCGAAGACCCCGACGGCGTACCAGGTGAGGCGGTCCCGAGGTGGGATTCGGCTCGGCCAGCGCGGGTGGAGCATCGTCACCAGCGCGATCAACGGCAGCACCCCGAGGTAGATGCCGACCTCGGGCAGGTTGTACTGGCCGAAGAACGACGACTCACCGAGGTGCCCGTAGCCCCCGTCGATGTAGGGGACGAGGGAAAGGATGCTGAAGGGCGTCGGGAAGCTGCCGGCCGCCGCGATGACCCCGCTTCCCCGTTGCGAATTGCGGATCGCCTCGAGGCCCGGCAGCCACTGGATCGCGGCCAGCGACAGGGCCAGGGCTGCGCCGGCGGCGCAGCGCGACAGCACCCTCCACCACCGCTCCCGGTTGAGTCCGGCCGACATGGCGGCGAACGCGATGACGAGGAGCGCCTCGTCCAACATCGCCTCCGGCGCGCCGGCGAGGATCACGGTCGCGTAGGCGATGCCGAGCAGGATGGTCCAGCGCCACCGCCCGTCCCGCACGATGTGCAGGACGGCCAACAGCATCCACGGTATGGCCAGGAACCCCTCGGTCATGTCCACGTGGTTCACCTGGTTCAGCACCGGCCCGGCAAAGGCGAACGTGGCGGCCCCGAGGATGCAGGCGGCCGTCGACAGGGCGAGGGCCCGCAGGAAGACGTACATCCCGATGGCGATGAGCGAGAAGGCGAGGACCTCGGTGGCCAGCCAGGCCGCCCGGTCCGGCATGACCACGAACAGCCCGGTCAGGGGGTGGAACGCCCCGGCGTTGAAGTCGGCCATCAAGGGGGTCCCGCTGAAGATGTACTGGTTCCAGAACGGCAGCTGCCCGTGACGCAGCATGGAGCCGACGAGGACCCGCAGCGGGTAGTTCTGCTGCAGGTTGTCCCCCGTGATCAGGAGATGCCCGCCGAAGAGCTCCGGTCCCACGAAGGCGACCGTCGGGATGGCGACCAGCACCACGTAGGGCCACCAGGGTCCGATGTGTGCTCGTAGTCGATTCACTGGCGAGGAGGTGCCTTCCGGACGTTCGTGAGCCGGGTCACTCGGTGCCGAGGGCCGGGGCGCAATCGACGAAAGCTAGCCCCCCACCCCGGGAGAGCCGCAAGCAGTCGGCTAGAGGGGATGCTCCGTCTGGGACTGCTCTGGCTGTGGCCTCGCGGTCCGGGTGATGTTGCTCGACGTGGAGCGCCACTGCACGTGCGGCTCGAGGGCGGCGCGCTCGAGGCGGCCGATGTTGGCGCGGGCGATGGACAGCAGGTCGGCCAGCAATTCGTCCCCGAGCAGGAACGGCAGCAGACCCAGGTCCAGCAGCTTGGTGTGGGCCGCCCGGTAGTAGTGCTCCTCGAGCTCGACCCGTGGGTCCTCCAGGTGGACGATCTTCGCCCCCCCGGAGGCGTCCGAGACCTTCTGCGCCAGCTCCCCGACCGAGAACGACTCGGTGAACTGGTTGAACACCCGGAACTCGCCGGCATTGGCGGGGGTGCGGATCGCCAGTTCGATGCAGGCCAGCGTGTCGCGGATGTCGAGGAACCCCCGCGTCTGCCCGCCCTTCCCGTAGACGGTGAGCGGTTCCCCCGCCGCCGCCTGGATCACGAAGCGGTTCAGCACCGTGCCGAAGACGGCGTCGTAGTCGAAGCGGGTGGCCAGGTCGGCGTGCAACGTCGTCTCGGGGGTCGACTGGCCGTACACGACACCCTGGTTGAGGTCTGTCGAGCGGAGGCCCCAGGCGCGGCAGCAGAACGCGATGTTGTGGCTGTCGTGGACCTTGGACAGGTGGTAGAAGCTCCCCGGCTGCTTGGGGAAGGGCAGGACGTCGGTCCGGCCCCGGTGGGTGATCTCGATGTAGCCCTCTTCGATGTCGATGTTGGGGGTGCCGTACTCCCCCATCGTCCCCAGCTTGACCAGGTGGATCGAGGGGTCCACGTCCGCGATGGCGTAGAGCAGGTTCAGCGTGCCCACGACGTTGTTGACCTGGGTGTAGACCGCGTGCTTCCGGTCCACCATGGAGTAGGGGGCGCTGCGCTGCTCGGCGAAGTGGACGATGGCGTCGGGGCGGAAGCTCCCCACCATGTCGTAGACGAACTCCTCCTCGGTCAGGTCCCCGATGAAGACGTCGAGGCGTTTCCCCGAGACGTCCTCCCAGCAGTCGACACGGCGGTGCAGCGAGGCGATCGGGACGAGGGAGTCGACCCCCATTTCGAGGTCGTAGCCGCGCCGGGCGAAGTTGTCCGCCACGCCGACGTCGTAGCCCGCCCTCGAGAGGTGCAGTGCGGTCGGCCATCCCAGATACCCATCGCCCCCGAGGACCAGTATTCGCACGTGACACCTTCCGTTTCCGTGACAGCCGGATTTCACAAGTGTGACAGCAATAGTTTCCCCCGCCAGGCTGGGACAATCCTGAGAATCCTGTTAAGGAACGTTTCGGGTTCCCAGTTCGGCCCGTATCTGTGACAGAATCACTGCAGTTTCATGAAGATTTTCGCTCCCGCGGTGGCCCGCCGTGGGAGTTCAGGTTAGGAATCCCCCGATGGAGCTCGTGACCCCGAGCGCTACCACCGACACCGAGGCTCCACCCGAGACCGCGGCATCCGGCGCGCCGCCGCACACGTCGGTTCGCCTCGGCGTGGCCCGCACCGCGTTCCTCGGCTTCGTGGGCACGGCGGCGATCGTCGTCGGCGCCGTGCTCGGTGGCCAGTCGTTCGAGACCCACCTCCCGGGTGCCTGGTTCTTCGGTATGCCGGGCGGCCTGTTCGGTTCGGCCGGCACGAACGACACGTTGCCGCCCGTCGCCTCGCTGGCGCTCGTGTTCGGCGGCCTCATCCTCCTCACCCGGGTGTGGGTCGGGTTCCTCGGTTACCTGAGGCGCAACGAGGGCTTCCCGGTCAAGCGTGTCGTGCTCGTCGTCACGATCTGGGCGGTGCCGCTGCTGCTGGCGCCACCGTTGTTCAGTCGTGACGTCTACACCTATGCCGCGCAGGGCGAGATGGTCAGCCATCACATCAACCCGTACTCCTACGGGCCCAACGTGCTGGGACAGACGCCGTTCAACACGCTCGCCGACTCGGTCTGGTCGGGGGCCGAGTCGCCCTACGGCCCGACGTTCCTGACCGTCGACGGAACCGTCGACCAGGCCTCCGGGCACCAGATCCTGGCCGACCTCGTCCTGCTCCGCCTGCTCGAGGTCGCGGGCATCGCGCTGATGGTCGCCGCCACACCACTCCTCGCCCGCTCGCTCAAGCACGACCCGGCCCACGCCGTCCTGCTCGGGGCCGGCTCGCCCCTCGTCCTGCTGTCCTTGCTGGCGGGGGACCACAACGATGCCTTGATGGTCGGCCTCCTCGTCGCCGGGCTCGCCGTGGCCAAACGCTTCGGCACGGTACCCGGCGTGATCCTGTGCGCCCTCGCCGCGGGAGTGAAGTCGCCCGCCGCGCTGGGCGTCCTGTTCCTCGGCTGGGCCTGGGCAGGGCCCAGCGCGTCCACGCGCCGGCGCATCGCCCACACCGCCGCCGCAGGGGCGATCGCGCTGGTCACCATGGAGGTGATGGCGCTCATCTCGGGAACGGGCTGGGGGTGGGTGCGCACGACCAGCACGGCCGATGCGTCCTTCACCGGGGTCACACCGATCAACGTGGTGGCGCGGTCGGTTTCCATCCTCAGCCACATGTTGCAGGTCCCCATCTCGACGATGGAAGCGCGCCCTGTCTTCAGCGTGCTGGGCCTCCTCATCGCCGTCTACATCGGGTACCGGCTCCTGCTGCGCACGCCGCGCGACGGTGTGGTCCTCTGCCTCGGCTTGACGCTGTTGGTCCTGGCCCTGCTCGGACCGATCGTCTGGGCCTGGTACGTCACGTGGGGCGTGGTCGTCGTCGCGCCCGCCGCGGTCGGGCGGCTCCGCACGGCCGTCATCGTCATCAGCACGTTCTGGGCCTTCGCCGGGGTCACCTCCGTGCACAACATCTACATGCGGATGATCCACACCTTCTTCGTGCAGGACCTGCTCCTGGTAGCCATGCTCCTGGCGGTCGCCATCGTGCCGCTGGCGCTCGTCACCTCAGGGGCCGGGGGCCGGGTCCGGCTGCCCCGGCTCACCCCGGGGGCGAGGGACGATGACGGCACCCAGCGGGGCCCCAAGGTCGGCGGCGGCGTGCTGGCCGGTGCCGGTGCCGGTGCCGGCACCACCTGAGCGGGCCGACCCGACCCGGCCCCGGGAGCCCGGGGAGCGGCAGCCGGCCTCAGTCGGCCAGGTCGCGCGCCGAGCTCACCCGACCCGGGCGCAGGCGCACCACGAGCTCGCCGGGCACGCCGTTGCGCGCCCCGTACGCCTCGGCCCGATCGGCCCCCATGTAGCGACCCCCGATGCGCGTGGCCCAGTGGCGCAGCTCGACCGGGTCGTCGCTGATCTCGACCACGCCCTCCACGACGACGAAACTGAACGGGGGCCGGTCATCGTCGACGCAGAACGACGCCCTCGGATCCCGCAGCAGGTTGCGCCCCTTGACCGTCGACTCGCCCGTGTTGAAGACCACCGACCCTTCGTCGTCGAGGTCGTACCAGACGGGCGCCACGTGTGGCCGTCCGTCGGCGCGCACGGTGGCCAGCTTCCCCGTGCGCGGCGGCGATGCTGCCAGGAAGGCCCGCACCTGCTCGTCGGACATCGGCCGGTACGGCATCAGCCCGGGGGGGCGCCGCCGTTGGCGGTGAACGCCTCCGTCCAGGCCGCGATCATCGGGCCGAAGCTCGCCGGGTTGTAGGCGTCCTCCTCGTAGGAGAACTTCATGTCCCCCGCGTAATGGAGCACCGTGATGTTGTGCGCCTGGTGCACCGACCCGTCCCCCGGATCCTGCATCCGGTTCTCGATCCGGCAGATCCACCAGCCACGCTCCTCGTCACAGACGCACCACGAGTGCGGGAACGACGTCATCGCCCGGTTGGGCCACTCGGCCATGAGGGGAGCGATCCACGAGTAGATCTCGTCGGGCCCGTGGAAGGTGCCGAACGTGTGCTCGAGGTACACCGCGTCGTCGGTGAAGAGGTCCGCCCAATCGCGCCACTCCCCGCTGGCCGCGCACCGGGCGGCGGTGTCCATGTAGTGCTGGTGGGCCCGCTCCAGCTCGTCCCGGCTCCACGTCGGCGTCACGACTTCAGCATCCATTCACTCATGGTGACACTCCGCAGGGTGCTCAGGTCGACGAACGCGTCGATCTCCTCGATCATCTGCGAGACATGGGCGTTCATCCGCTCGGGGTCGCCGTCGGCGCAATAGAAGAGCATGGGGTCGGTCACGTGTTCGAGGGAGGGCCACGCCTCCTCCACGATGCCGCGCACCGGTGGGGCCGCGTCGGTGATCGCCCGGAAGACGGCGTTGCGGACGTAGCGGCAGCGGGGCTGGATCGACTCGGTGATCGGGGAGATCCGGGTGTGCCACCTGGTCATCCACTCGTCGAAGGTCTGGGCGGGATGCTGCTGCAGGAGGGCGACCGTCAGGACGCCCGGCGACCGCTCGCCGTCGGGCCACGACCTCGGCGCCGACCACTGGTTGCCTCCGTAGTCGCGGTACAACGACTCGACCACCTCGTAGCCGGCCAGTCGTTCGGCCGTGGCGGCGAGCACGTTCTCGAAGGGCTCCCGGTGGTCGACGGCGTCGATCCACAAGGAGACGAGCGCGTGCAACGGCGTCTCGCCCTCCGGAGTCGGGACGGGGGCGGGGATGTCGCTCTCGGGATCCCAGACGTCGATGCTCAGGCGCAGCGGGTCGAGCGACAGCAGCTGGCGCGCCACGGGGCCGAGGATGGTGTCGGCCACCTCGGCCCGCGTGCTGGCGGGGTCGAGCCAGACCAGGTACATCAGCTTCTCCACGTTCGCTCCCCTCTCACCAGGTCAGCCCCAGTGCCTCGCGCATCGTGGCCTCGAAGGCCACGTCGTCGAGCGTCCGGCGGAGCTGGAGCACCATGGCGGCGTCCTGGCCGACTTCGACTCGCAGCGGTGTCGCCGGGTCCTCGAGGGCGTCGGCCACCGCCGTTCCGACCACCTCGGGGCCGGGCCGGCCGCCGGGGCCGGTCAGCGTGTCCACGGTCCCGCCCCACTGCGCGTGGAGGTCTGCGTAGACGGCGGGGCCGGCGTGATCGGCCTCGTGCTTCATCCCCGGAGCGATGTAGCCCGGCTCAATGAGCACGACGCGGATCCCGAAGTGCCCGAGCTCGAAGTACAGCGACTCCGACATCGCCTCGAGCGCATGCTTCGACGCCGCATAGCCACCCTCGAGCGGGGTGCCGATCTTGCCCTGAATGGAGCTGATGTTGACGAGCACTCCGCTGCCGCGCTCGCGCCAGGACGGCACCACTGCTTGCGCCATGCGCAGCGGGCCGAGCGTGTTGACGTCGAGTATCCGGGCGAAGGCGTCGATGGGATAGGTCTCGAGGGGTCCGGTGCCCGTCAGCCCGGCGTTGTTGACCACCGCGTCGAGCTCCCCCGCCGCGGCCACGGCCGCACGTACGGATGCGGGGTCGCTCACGTCGAGCGGCAGCACCAGGGCGGCCGGCACCCCTGCGAGGCCGCGCACGTCGCGGGCGGTCGCCACCACCTCGTGGCCCCGCGCCGCCAGCACCTCGACCGTGGCCCGGCCGATGGCCCGGGCCGCCCCGGTGACGAGCACCCGCACCGCTCAGACCTCCGCTGGTGTGAGCCCCACCAGGTCCTCGCTGACCTGCCAGAGGCGACGCGCCGCCTCGGGATCGCGTGCCCACCGCTTGGGCTGCTTCGCCTTGCACTTGACGAAGTACTGCCCGCTGACCCCCGCCACCGCGGGGTCGGAGGCCAGATAGACCGAGGTGCGGGCGCCCTTGGCCGGGGACAAGAAGAACGGCGAGGCAATCTTGATCCCGAAGGCGAGCAGGCCCCGGGCGTCGCCGTCCGCCCCGTAGCCCGTGCGCACCGTCCCGGGATGCAGCGAGTTCGCCGTCACCCCGCTGCCCTCGAGGCGGCGCGCCAATTCGAGCGTGAAGAGGATGTTCGCCAGTTTCGACTGCCCGTAGACCCGCATGGTGGCGTACTTCTTCTCGGACTGGAGGTCGTCGAAGGGCATCCCCTTGCGGGCGGCGTTGTGCGCCGTCGACGCCACGTTCACGATGCGGGCCGGCGCCGACGCCCGGATCCGCTCCAGCAGGAGGTTCGTGAGCAGGAAGGGCCCGAGGTGATTGGTGCCGAAGGTCGCCTCGAAGCCGTCAACCGTCTCGGTCCGTTCCGACAGCACCAGTCCGGCGTTGTTCACGAGCACGTCCACCCTCGGCGCCTGCTCGAGGATCTCGCCTGCGCCCCGTCGCACCGAGGAGAGGTCGGCCAGGTCGAACACGACGAGCTGGACCTGGGCCTCACCACCGGCGCGCGGCGCGATGGCGGCCACCGCGGCACGACCCTTGTCGGCGTTGCGGGCCGTCACGATGACCCGGGCGCCCATGGCGGCCAAGGCGGCCGCCGTCTCGAGCCCGATACCCGAGTTGGCCCCCGTGACGACCACCGTTTTCCCCTGCATGTCGGGCACAGCGCGCATCCTCCTCGTGACGGGCAGGCGTCAGCATTCCACACCCCCGGGCCGGCAGGTCCGCCGTCAGCGCCAGGTGTCGCGGGCCTCCACCAGCCCGCGCTCGCCGTGGAGGAAGCTGCCGCTGAGCGTCCGCTCCGCCGTGCGCATCTGCCACTGCAGGAGCTCCTGCGTCGCGTTCCACGCGGCGGTGGTCACCGCGGGACTGTCCTCCGCCAGCAGGTTGTGGATCTGCCCGGGGTCGGCGGACAGATCGAAGAGCAACGGTGGCAACATCGTGCCCGCAGCGGCGAATTGGACGTACTTGTGCCGGGGCCCTCGGGTCACGGCCAGCGAACAGTGGCTCATGGGGATGCCGAACAGCGTCTCGGCCTGCAACCCCACCGGGTCGGCGAAGCTCCATTCGAAGTGCGCCGTGTCGCGCCAGTGTGCCGGGGTGGGCTCGCCGCGCACGAAGGGGGCGAGCGACCAGCCATCGGCTTGGAGCGGCACTTCCGCGCCCATGAACTCGCAGATCGTGGGCAGCACGTCGACCGATTCCGTGACCGCGTCCACCTTCGTCCCACGACCTCCGTCCGCCTCGGGCCTCGGGTCCACCACGATCAGGGGCACGTGGTAGCTCTCGTCCCAGAAGCCCAGCTTCTCGAGCAGCCAGTGGTCGCCGCCCATCTCGCCGTGGTCGCTGGTGACGACGACCAGGGTCGAGTCCGCCAACCCGCTCTGCTGCAGGTACCCGAAGAGCGCCGCCAACCCGTCGTCGACCTCGCGTTGAGCGCCGTAGTAGGTGGCGCGGACCTGGCGCCGGTCCCGCTCGTCACGGGGGGCGCCCACCCCCCGCATGCCCATCGCCATCGCACCGAGGGGGTGGATCGCGGCCTCCTGCTCGCGCGTCGGGCACCCGGTGAAGGGTCCCACCGCCTCGGCGGGGTACAGGTCGTGGTAACCCACGGGGTTGCGCCGCGGCGGGTGGGGCCGGATGAACGAGGCATGGACGAAGAACGGTGTGTCGCCGTTGCGCTGCAGCCAGTTGAGGAGCTCCTCGCGTAGGAACGTCGTCTGTGAGAGCTCGACGGGGAAGCGCGTGGGGGCCCAGGTCGGCCCGTGCGCGTCGGCACCCGGGAAACCCTCCATGGGCCCGTACAGGTCGTGCGGGTCGGCGGGGACGTCGACACCGTGCGCGGCGAGCCAGCGGCCCCAGGCCGGGCTTCCCTTCTCCCAGGGGTCCTCGACGAGGACCCGGAAGCCCGGCAGGATGCCCTCGTAGTTCGTCAGCCTCGGGTCGCCGGACGGCACCGTGCGCGGATCGACCGAGGTGTCGGTGTAGCCGAAGAGGACGGGGTCGTACCCGCACTCCCTCGCCAGCAGCGCCACGTTCGTGAAACGGGCGTCGAGTGGCGTGCCGTTCAGGATCGATCGGTTCCGGTGTTGGTACGTGCCCGTGTAGAGGCACGCCCGCGAGGGTCCGCACGGAGCCGCGTTCGCCCAGTGATTGGCGAAGAGCACCCCTCCGGCGGCCAACGCGTCGAGCGTCGGCGTCTCCACCACCGGGTGCCCGAGGGTCGAGAGGCAATCGCCACGCCACTGGTCCAGGGTGATGAACAGCACGTTGCGGTTGGCCGGCATGGTGCAACTCTTGTCCATCGGGACGTCCCGGGCCGGGACACCGTCCGGCCGCGCCGGACGCGACGGAACGGATGGCTCAGGACGTGCGGACCGTTGCTCCGCCGAGCCGGGTCCCGAACTCGATCAGCCAGGCGCCGACACGCGGCCGGAGCGCCCGGCGCACTGCTCGGCCTCCGGTCACCGGGAGTCCGGAGGCCGAGCGCTGTGCCGCACCGGGGTCGTCGATCTGGTTCACCTGCCGCCGCACCGCCCGGCGGGGAGCTGACCCTCTCATGAGGTCTTGGCGGTGGGCGTCCGCCTGGGAGTGCACTGCTCTCGCCTGGATCATCATCCCTCTACCTCGCTGGATGCTCATCGTTTCGGTCTTCGCCCCCTCCAACCGTTCCTACATCTTAACCAATGGTTGACAACAAATCAAGAATATCCTAATATAGCTCTATGCCTATGTTCACTGAGGAGACCGCAGCGGCCCGACCGGCGGCGGTGACCGCGTCTCCCTCCCTCGTCTCTGACCTTTCGTGGCTTCTCTCGGTCGCAGCCCGGCCCTCGATGCAGGCCCGCTACCCGCAACTGGCCGAGATGTTCGACGGCCGCGAGGACCTGGCGGACCGCGTCCGCGGCTTCTGGGGCGCAGGCTCGGAGGAGACGTGCTTCGGCGAGATGCAGATCCTGGCCCACCACGGTGGGGCACTCGCCGCGACCGACCCCGACGTCGTGTGGCGGGCGATCGAGTCGGCGGTGGCCACGGTGCCCCTCGACCTGGAATGCCGTCCGAGGACCCCTCCGAGCGCGCGACGTACCTCGACCGTTTCCGCCGGCTGCGCGAGTCCCCTGAGCTCGTGCGTGCGTACCTCGGCCTCCTGAGGGAGGTCTGGTCGCCGGTCGACGAGATGTGGCAGCAGGCGCTGCCCGTCATCACCGAGGCCGGGCGTCATGTCGTCGCACAGTACGAACGTGGGCGGTCACTGGAAGCACTTATACCGGTGGGGTGTGACATCCTCCGGGACCGGATGCCGGCCATCGTCTCGGGCGTGGAGTCGGGGCAACTGGAACTGCTCTTCGTGCCCTGCTTGTTCTTCGGCACGAGCATGTACCTCGAGTTCTCCGGCCTCGTCATGATCGGCACGGGGGTGGGGCAGGGCGACATCGCGGCGCGCGCCCGCACGGAATCGGTAGCGAAGCGCCTCAAGGCGGTGGCGGAGCCCACCCGCCTGGCGCTTCTCCACTCCCTGGCCACCGCACCGAGCACGGTGGGCGAGCTCGCCGTGCTGTTCCGGTTGGCCCAGCCCACCGTCAGCATGCACATCAAGGTGCTGCGCCAGAGCGGACTCGTGCGCTCGGAACGGGTCGGGGGCCGGCTACGGCTGGCCGCCGATCCCGGGGCGGTCGAGGCCCTCCTCGGCGAGGTACGCCAGGCCGTCCTCCGGGGCGCGGGACAGGATCAGGATGCCGATGCGGCGACCCCGGCCGCTGCAGGGGCGGCGGCCGGCGCCAGCACGACCGGCAGCGACCGGATGCCGGCCACGGTGGTCGAGAGCACCCGCTCGGGCGAACCCGTCACCGCGTAGTCGGGGAAGCGCGCCAGGAACTCCTCCACGAAGACCCGGGCCTCCAGGCGGGCCAGGCTCGCGCCGAGGCACACATGCTCCCCGAAGCCGAACGCCACATGCATCGGATTCGTGGGCCGGCGCACGTCAAACCGGTCGGCGTCGTCGCCGAAGACCCGCTCGTCCCGGTTCCCCGATGCGTACAGCATGCACAGGTAGTCACCCTCGGCGACCGTGGTCCCGGCCACCTCGACGCTCTCGGTGGCGGTGCGGCAGAACGCCTGCACCGGCGTCACCCAGCGCAGGCACTCCTCCACCGCGCCGGGCACCAGGGCCCAGTCCCGGGCCACGGCGGCGCGCTGGTCCGGGTGCTCCGAGAGCACGAGGGCCGACCCGGACAGCAGGGTGCGCGTCGTCTCGTTCCCGGCCACGAGGAGTGTCAGCAGGAACATGAACAGCTCGTCCCGGCTGAGCGGGTACCCGCCGACCTCGCTCCCCACCAGCAGCGACACCAGGTCCTCCCCCGGGTGCTCCCGTTTGGCCCGGATGTGCTCCACGATGAATCCCGAGAGCTCACCGAGCGCGGCCGCCGTCTCTCCCGACGGCAGGTCGGGCGACTCGATCGCCGCATCGGACCAGCGGCGGAAGTCCCGCCGGTCGGCCTCGTCGATCCCGAGCAGCTCCGCGATGACGGTGAGGGGGAAGGGCGCCGCCAGCTCCGCCACGAAGTCGATCTCGGCCCGGGACTCGACCGCGTCGAGCAGGCCGGCGGCGCAGGCGCGGATCGACTCGCCGAGGCCGGCCAGCGCCCGCGGCGTGAAGCGCCGGTTGACCAGCCCGCGGAAGGCGGCGTGCTGAGGCGGGTCCATGTGGAGGATGGAGGGCGCCGACATCCCGGGCCCGCTTGTCCGCAGGGGATCGTTCACCAGCGCCCCACGCCCCGAGCAGAAGTGCTGCGGGTCGCGACTGAGGTCCCGTATGTCCTCGTAGCGAGTGACGGCCCAGAATCCGGGGCCGCACCGGTGCACCGGGTCATCGCGGCGCAGGCGCGCCAGCACCTCGTGGAAGTCCTCCCGGGCGAAGAAGGCCGCGTCCCGAGGGTCGATGCGCTGGTCCCCGGCCACGGTCCGAGCGTACTGTGCAGCGCGGTGCGGACTCACGCCGAATCCCTCTCCTTCGACCAGCCGCGGCCCCCGGCCGCGGCGGACGGTCGTCCCAAGGCAGCCTCGCCGCGCCCGGAAGCGGCCACGTGACGACGCCGCAGCCGGAGCACGGGGACCCCGGCTCTTCGCCCTACCGCGCCGCCGGAGAACACGCCCCGCTCAGTGGCCTCGACGAGTTCCTCATCCACAACGCGCCCTATCCGGTCCGCGTCATGTGGACGCCCGACGCCCAGGCCTACGAGCGCGTCTGGTTCACCTGCCAGGACAGGGTGGGCGAGCTCCTCGTCGTCATCGGCCTGGCCTTCTACCCGAACCTCGGCACGGCGGAGGCGTTCGCCATCGTCAACGTGCGCGGCCGCCACACCACGGTCCGGGCCCACCGCAAGCTCCGCACCGACCGCATGGACATGACGATCGGCCCCTTCAGCTTCCAACTCGTGGAGCCCTTCCGCGCCTGGCGGCTCCGGTTGGACCCCGACGCCACGGAGCACGGCGTCGGCTACGACATGACCTGGCTCGACACGAAGCGGCCCGTCTTCCGCCAGCTCGGCGCCGGCATGATCGTGGGCGGCCGCGCCGTCAGCCCGGTGGCGGGGTACGACGGCTTCGGGCGCCAGGAGGGATCGGTGACCTCGGCCGGCGAGCGCTTCACCCTCTCCCCCGCGACCCACCTCGGCACGCGCGATCACCATTGGGGCACCCGTGACGGCGTCGGCGGGCCCGGCCGCTACATGGGGATGCAGCACCCGCACAGCGGCGAGTGGGTCGAGTTCGAGGACTTCGGCATCTGGGGCGACCACGTGCTCTACAACCTCGGCGACGAGCGCAAGCGCAGCGGCACCTTGGCCAAGCGGGTCCACCGCATGCGCTTCGAGCCCGACACGCACCTCCTCCTCAGCGGCGAGGTCGATCTCGTGTTCGCCGACGGCGCCGTCAAGACGATGACGTTCGAACGGCTGGGCAACCAGATCGCCTTCCTGCGCTGTGGCATGTACGGCGGCCCCAACGGGGGTACGCCCGACGGCGACCTGTGGCACGGCATGCCCGTCGCGCAGGGGGACGAGATCGTCGTGCACGGCGAGGCCTTCGACGTGAACGACCCCGCGGTGCGCACCCGCCTCGCCGGCCAGGATCAGCACCACTGTCGCGTCACGTGCGACGGCGAGGTCACGTACGGCCTCGTCGAGCCCTATGACACGCTGTGCTACGACGTGGCGAAGGCGGGGGTCATGGGCTTCTCGCTCCTCGAACCACTCCCCTGAGCGGCGGCCGCCCCGCCGCGAACGCGCTAGCCCGCCGCCTCCACGCGCTCGAGCAGGATGGCGCCCATCGGGTTGCCGGCGCGACGCGGGTCGCCGGCGATGCGCTGGTGGCGGTCGTTGATCGCCAGGGCGCGGACCAGGGCGAAGATCTCGTGCCACGCCAGCTCGGCCTCCCCCACTTCGTGCCCGCTCGCCCGCTCGTAGTGCGCCAGTGACTCGGCCCGGTCCGGGAACCCGGGCACCGAGCGATCGAACAGCGACGTCATCATGGACTCGAGGCCGAAGTGCCAGCCGAGGTCCATCTCGGGCGGACCCAGAGAAGCCAGGTCCCAGTCGAGTACGGCCCTGACCCGGCGCTCGGGATCGAAAACCAGGTTGCCGAGCCGCACGTCGCCCCACAACAGCACTGCGTCGCGTTCGGCCGGCACGTGGCCACCGCACCACTCCAGCGCCGCCGCCAACGCGGGGAGCGGCTCCCCCTGCGACGACCACTCGATGTAGGCCGCCCAGCGCGCCAGCGCGTCGCGCTCCGAGCGCCCGGGGAGGGCGCCGCCCAGCCCCGCCGCCTCCCACGGCACGGCGTGGATCGCAGCCAGCACCTCCATGAGGCCCTCGTCCATGCGCCGCTGCAGGCCGCGGCCCGCCTCCATCACGTAGGGGTCGAACACCGGCGCCGGGCCCGGGATGTCGCCGCGCACGCGGGGCATGACGAGGAAGGGTGCGCCGACATAGGCGGGGTCGTGCTCGACGACGGCGGGCGCCGGCGCCGGCACCCCGGCGGCGGCCACCGCGTTCTGGACCATCGCCTGGGGCCCCAGGTCGTAGTCGGGGAACGTGGGCTCGAGCGGCGGAAGCCGCACAACCAACCCGGGGCTTGCCGGCCCGAGGTCGACGAGCACCGTCTCGTTCGCCATGCCACCCCCTGCGTGGCCGAGCGACACGATGCCGTCCTCACCGGGGCCACCGGGCACGAGCCCGGGATGCGCCGCCATCCAGCGGTCCAGGCCCTCCCGCAGAGCGGCGTCGTCGCGCTGACCCCCCGTGGCCACCTACGGAAGGTAGACGACGGCGCGCCAGCGCCCCGTCATCTCGGCCCGGCACAGCGCCGTGCCGGCCCGGACGCACCACTCGACGACCGCCACCTCGTCGGCGTCGACCGGGGTCCGGGCCACCAGGCCGCGCCGGACATGGTCCTGGCGCAGCACCCACCCCTCGGGCAGCGCGATCCCGGCCTCGGCCAGGCGGGCCACCGCCTTGGCCCCCGTCGGGTGCATGAGACCCACGGTCATCCCCTCGCGATCGCGGCGGTCAGGCTTCGCGGGCATCACCGTCGCCATCGACACCGGGGGCGCGCGGTTGCCGAAGAACGCGAACAGGCCAGCCTGTGGCTCGGGGTCCACCGTGTCCTCGTCGATGCCCGGGAGCAGGTTCATCCATCCGTCTCCGGCGTGGCGCAACTTGGCGAGGGCATCGGCCACGCCCGCCACGTCGGGGGGCGTGAACTCAATGGTCATGGTCTCGCGCCGGCTGCTCACCGGCGCAATCCTGACACCAACCGCGCGACCACCTCCGCCGCGGGCCGGGCCTCGGCTCGGCGGAACGCGGTGCCGGCATAGAGGCTCATGTGCCCCGCATCGCCCGCCCGGGCCGCCGCGGCGCGCAGCGGCCGGGTGGCGTTGTTGATCTCCGGGTAGGCCGGCGGCGCGTCGGTATGGGCGCGCACCATGGCGTTGACGAGCGCCCGGGCCCGCCTGCCGCTGAAGGCACGGGTGACGGTGGTGGCGCCGAACGCGGGGTCGGCGAGAGCGTCCTTGTGTGGTCGGGGGGCACCGCTCTCGGGGCAGCGCACGAAGGCGGTGCCGGCCTGCACCAGCGCCGCGCCCTGCGCCACCAGGGCGGCCACGTCCGCGGGCCCACCCACCCCGCCGGCCGCGATGAGGGGCACCGTGGTCCGGCGCGAGACCGCCGCCAGGAGCGAGGTGATCGGTCGGTCCTGGTCGGGACGGTCGTCGTTGGCCAGGCTGCCCCGGTGCGCTCCCGCCTCCGCGCCCTGCAGGCAGAGGGCGTCGGGGCCAGCCCGCAGCGCCCGCGTCGCCTCCTCGGGCGTGGTCACGGTGAGCACGACCATCGACCCCCTGGACTGCAGGGACCGCACCACCGACACGTCGGGGAGGCCGAAGGTGAAACTGACAACCGCGGGGGGCCGGCCGAGCAGCACCTCGAGCTTGCGCTCGTAGTCGTCGTCCTCCCAGGTGGGCGGCCCCGGGTCCACGCCGAGGGCGGCCGCCTCGGGTGCGAGGGACGCCACGTAGGCGGACACCCGTCCGGGATCGGCCGCCGGCCGGCCGGGCACGAACACGTTGAGGCCGAAGGCGGAGACCCCGGCGGCCCGCACCGCGTCGATCTCGTCCGCCATCTGCGCCGCCGTCTTGTAGCCGCCGGCCAGGAACCCCAGTGCCCCCGCGGCGCTCGCCGCCGCGACGAGGTCGACCGTCGACGGCCCGCCGGCCATGGGCGCGACCACCAGCGGCCAGGTGGAGAGCCCCCGCAGCCTCTCCACCTTCTCGAACGGGCTGGATCGCCGGGCCGATGCCACCACCCCAGGCTTACCCACCGGCCACTACGCTGCGCCACTCGTGGACCTCGATCTCGTCGCCACGCTGCGCAGCACCGGCGCGGCACGCCAGTTCCACCCCGAGCCCGTCGGCGACGACGTGCTCGAGCGTCTGCTCGACACGGCGCGCTTCGCCCCGAGCGGCGGCAACCGGCAGGGCTGGCGCGTCATCGTCGTCAAGGATCCCGAGCGCCGCGCCGCGCTGCGGGACATCTACCTGGCCGGCTGGTACGAGTACCTGGCGCTCGGGTCGGCCGGCCTGGTGCCCTGGTCCCCGCTGGCCGACCGCGGCGCCGAGGCAGCGGCCATCGCCGAGGCGGGCGCGCTTCGCCGAGGCGGGAACGGCCACCCCCGGCTTCGCCGAGACCCTCGACACGGCGCCCGCGCTAATGCTGGTCCTGGCGGACCTCGGTGCGCTCGCCGCCGTCGACCGCGACCTGCCCCGCTACACGCTGGCCGGCGGCGCCTCCATCTACCCCTTCGTGTGGAGCCTGCTGCTCGCCGCCCGCGCCGAAGGCCTCGGCGGGGTCATGACCAGCGTGGCGGTGCGCCGGGAGGACGAGGTGCGTGCACTCTTCGCGATCCCCGACACGGTCGCGGTGGCGGCGCTGGTCGTGCTGGGCCGGCCGGTCACGGCGCCCCGCAGGCTGAAGCGGGCGCCGGTCGGGGACTTCGCCTGGGTCGACCGCTACGAGGGCGACCGGCTGGGGGGCTCGTAGCGGCGGGCACCGCCGTGGTGGAATGGACCATGGCACAGAACGTCCTGGGCGACGAGCTCCAACCCTGCAACTACGACCCGCTCACCGGCTTCTACCGCGACGGCTGCTGCAACACCGGCGCCGAGGACCTCGGCGTGCACACCGTCTGCACCCGGGTCACCGAGGAGTTCCTGGCGTTCTCGGCCTCGGTCGGGAACGACCTGTCCACCCCGCACCCCGAATTCGGCTTCGGCGGGCTGCGGCCCGGTGACCAGTGGTGCCTGTGCGCGGCGCGCTGGCAGGAGGCCTTCGAGGCCGGCGCCGCCCCCCCGGTGGTCCTGGCCTCGACCCACGCTGCGACGCTGGAGTGGGTGCAGCTCGGCGACCTGGTCGCCCACGCCATCTAGTCTCGGCGCCGACCGGGACCGGACGAAACGGAGCTCGCACCATGACAGGAACCAGCGTCAGCGTCGATCGCGTCATCAAAGCACCGGCGGCATCCATCTTCGACGTGGTGGCCGACGCCTCGCGCCACCCCGAGATCGACGGCTCGGGCAGCGTGGTCAGGCCCAGAGGCACCTTGCCGGGGCGCCTGACCATGGGCTCGACCTTCGGGATGCACATGAAGCTGGGTGTGCCCTACACGATGAAGAACACCGTGATCGAGTTCGAGCCGGACCACCGCATCGCCTGGCAGACGGTGTTGTCGGGTCCGCTGGGCCGCTTCATCGGCGGCCGCATCTGGCGCTACGAGCTGGAGGACGTCGACGGGGGCACCAAGGTGACCGAGTCCTGGGACATCTCCCAGGACAAGCAGGCCTTCTTCCTGAAAAGCGGCAAGGTCGCCGAGCAGACCGCGGGATCCATGTCGAAGACACTCGAGCGCCTGGCGGAGATCACCGAGACCCAGACCACCGAGACGTGACCGGCCCCGTCGACGCCGCCGCCATCGACGCCGCCTGGGAGGAGCGCGTCCTCCCCGCGCTGGCCGAGTACACGCGCATCCCCTGCCTCTCCCCCGCCTACGACCCGGACTGGGCGCAGCGGGGCGCCATCGCGCAGGCTGCCGCGCTGCTCCAGGCCTGGGTGCGCGACCAGGACGCCGCGCTGCGGACCGAGATCATCGAGCTCCCCGGCCGGACCCCGGTCCTGCTGATCGACAACGGCGGCGCGGGCGAGCCGATCGTCGTCTACGGGCACATGGACAAGCAGCCCCCTCTCGGCGAGTGGCGCAGCGGGCTCGGTCCCTACGAGCCCGTGCGCGAGGGCGACCTCCTCTACGGCAGGGGCACCGCCGACGACGGCTACTCGACGTTCGCCGCCGTGACGGGTCTGCTGGCGGCGGGCGGCGGAGATGGCCGCATCCTCATCCTCATCGAGGCGAGCGAGGAGAGCGGGAGTCCCGACCTGGCCGCCCACCTGGACAACCTGAGGGAGCGCATCGGGGCGCCGCGGCTCGTCATCTGCCTCGACTCGGGTGGGCTCAGCTTCGACCGGCTGTGGCTCACGACGTCGCTGCGGGGCAACCTGGTCGCCACGGTGCGGGTCGACGTGCTGACCGAGGGCATCCACAGCGGCGCGGGCGGCGGAGTCGTGCCGTCGTCGTTCCGGATCCTGCGCCGCATCCTGTCGCAGATCGAGGACGAGGCGACCGGCCGCATCCTCCTGCCGGAATTGGTGGGGGCGGGGATCCCGGCCGCCCACCGGGCCAACATCGAGGCGCTGGCGGTGGAGTTCCCGGAGAGCGCGGCGCCCGTGGTCGAGGGCCTGCAGCTGCTGACACCCGACCCCGTCGACCGCCTGATCGCCCGCACCTGGGGTGCCGCGCTCGAGGTCACCGGCGCCGACGGGTTGCCCAAGCCGCGCGACGGCGGCAACGTGCTGCGGCCGTCGACGACGCTGAAGCTCTCGCTGCGGCTACCGCCCGACGTCGACGCGCAGGTCGCGACCGACGCCTTGATCTCGGCCATCCGCACCGACGAGGGGGCGCACGTCACCATCGACACGGAGGCCGCCGCGCAGGGGTGGATCGCCCCGCCGCTCGAGCCGGGCACCGCCGCCACGCTGACCGCCGTCTCGAAGGAGCGCTTCGGGCGCGACTTCGGCTCTGTCGGGGAGGGCGGCTCCATCCCGTTCCTGCCCGACCTCCAGAAGGGGTTCCCCGGCACGCCGTTCGTGGCCACCGGGGTGCTCGGGCCGCACTCCAACGCGCACGGCCCCAACGAGTGCCTCCACATCCCGATGGCCAAGGCGATCACCCACGCCGTGGCCGAGCTGCTGCGCCCGCAGTAGCGCTCGTCGGCGGTTCAGGTCTGGTTGCCCAGGCGGGCGTAGGGCCGGCAGGGCTCGCCGCGCAGGGCGCCGCACGCCGGCAGCGCGGCGGTCGGGGCGACCCCCGGCACCTCGTTGACGACCAGGGACGACCCGCCGGCGCCGCCGATGGCCATCGTGTCGAGCACGGCGCCGTGTGTGGCCGGCGTCTGGAAGGTCCAGGACGGGCGATCGCCGCCCGGGGCGGAGATGACGATGCGCAGCCGGGTGCCGGTCCGGAACGTGTGGGCGATCGGGTCCACCGGGATGCGCACGAGCGTGAAGCGCCCCGGCGGCAGGTCGCGGCGGTCGGACGCCAGGTAGGTGGGGACGGGGTCGAGCGGGGTCGAGGTGCGCGACAGCACGCGGTCGCTGCTGCGCAGGAAGCCCGACGTGACGTACTCCTCCTGTGTGTCCCCCGGCCGGACCTCGGTGACCGTGACCTGCAGGTCGGTGGCGGGCGCCGTCGACCGGAGCCGCAGGTCGAGGCTGGCCGGACCGACCACCGTCGTCGCCCTCGTGAAGGGCGGTGTCTCGAAGGCGGCCCCGTTCGCCGCCGGGACGGCCGCCCAGTCGTAGGGCGGCTGGGCGGCCCACGGGTCGCCCGGAGGCGGCAGGTCGTCCGCCGGGCGGACGGCGGGATCGGGCCGGAAGGAGACCGTCGAGGAGCCGGGCGGGGCCCCCGGGCCGAGGGAGCCCCCGGGACCCAGGTGGAAGTGCACGACCTTCCCCGCCGGGGGCCACGCCGAGAATCCTGCCTCGTAGGTGGGCTGCAGCGCCCCGGGCCCGAGGCTGCCCCCTCCGTTGTCGAAGAGCACTCGGACGCGCGGGTCCTGCGCGGCGTAGGCGGCCCGGGCCGCGGTGACCGTGGGCGCCGTCGTGAAGCGCAGCGCCGGAGGCGCGACGGACTTCGTCCCGGTCAGCGTGCCGTAGAGGACCGGCGCCAGCGCGGGGAGGGCCGGCTCGGGGCTCGGCACGCGCCCCGCCACGTAGACCTGCAGGAACTCGAGCCAGCGCGAGATCGTGTCCGGACCGAGGGAGTCGATGTGGGTCCCGTTCAACATCGTGACGTAGACGTGCTGGTCCCGCTGCAGCGCGGTGACGAGGGCGGGCCACTGCGGTCCCACCTCCTCGTCCTGCAGTGCGCCGACCAGGAACACGGGCACCGTGATGTGCGACGCCCACACCTCGGGCGAGCGCGGGTCGAAGAGCGACGGCGTCCGGGCCAGGTCCGGACTCACGAGCGAGTCGAGGCTCTCGGCCTGCGCGTGCAGGCGCTGGTTGGCCAGGCAGGTCGTGTCCCCCGTCGCGATCTCCGCCCGCGCCCAGCGCTGGCCGCCCTGCGGCGCCGGCTCGGCGTCCGCGACGCGCTGGGAGATCCAGCTCGCGGCGAACCCGTCGTTGTAGATACCCCCGGGGTACCCGGTCGAGTACAGGTCGTCGGTGGGGCTCAGCGGTGTGATGGCGGCCAGGTCCGGCGGCCGGGTTCCCGCCACGACGAGCTGGGAGAATCCGGAGTAAGAGATGCCGACCATGCCGACCTTGTGGTGCAGCACCCACGGCTGCGACCCCACGGTCTGGACGACGTCGTAGCCGTCGTAGTCCGACGGGAGGCCGAACAGGTCGAAGGCTCCTCCCGAGCAGCCGGTGCCCCGCATCTGGAGACTCACGGTGGCGAAGCCGAAGAACGGTGCGAGGGCCGAGCCGACGACCGTCGAGGTGTCGGGGAGGAGAGGGTCGTTCGACGGCTTCTTCCCTTCCAGCGCGTCGATCAGGCTGTGGGGTCCGGCCACGTCGTAGCCGGAGTACTCGATCACCGTCGGGAACGGGCCGTCGGCCTGGGTCTTGCCCGGCGGGAGGCGCACGGTCGCAGCCAGGAGGACCCCGTCGCGCATGCGCAGGTAGTTGAGCCCTGCGTGAAGGTGCTGGGACGCATAGAGCGACGCGTCGGGGCGCGAGGTGGTGGACAACACCGAGAACTCGCCGGTGCGGGGGGCGCCCGCCCCGGCGCCCTCCTCGAAACGGAAGCCCGACCCCGCGGTGAGGTTGCGCACGATGAGGCTGCCGAACCGGTCCACCACACCGGACCCGACGGCGGCCCCGGTCGCGTTGACGACGGTGAGGTGCACGCCCGGCGGGGCGCCGACGACGTACGCCTCGCCGACCGAGCCGTGACCTCGGAACGACAGTGCGGAGGTTGCAGCCGCCGCAGCATCGCACGGCGGGGGCCACGCGGCCATGAGCATCACGGCGGCACCCACGCCGATCGCAACTCGTTGGATGATGGCGATCAGACCCGCTCCTGTCATTCCACGACCGCTCCCCCGGAAGGGCCAGAGACTACCGACCGCAGCGCACCCGCCGGGCGCGCCTACGTCCCGGCGAGGCTGGGCGGGCCGCCCTCAGCGACCCCCTAGGGCCCGGGCGTCGAGCAGGGGTCCGAGCGGCGCGGGTGTCGGAGGCGTCCTGTCACGGCTCCACAGGAGCGTGCACACGAGAGCCCCGAGGAAGAACACGACGTTGAAGGCGACGGCCGTCGCGTGCGAGTAGTCGTTGATGGAGATGCTCGCGTCCCAGACGAAGTGGCAAATGATGAAAGGCAAGAGACGTCGGAGCCATCGGTAGACGAGAACTGAGGCGGTCGCCCACAACACGATCGGCAGGACTCCGGGCCCGTAGTACAGGTGGTACGACACCCGCACCAGGACCGCGACCACGACGACGGCCATGCTGGACCACCCGCGCTGCTCCAGGCGGCGCACGAGGTACCCCAGCACGACGATCTCCTCGACGACCGCGGCCTGGAGGCTCTTGAGGATCCCGACGGCGACGAAGGCCACCGGCAGGGCGGGACCCACCACCGCGTACCTGGGGATGTGAAGGCCCGTCACCAGCGCCGAGCCCACCGTCTGGGGGATGACCTGGACCAGGACCCAGACCGGGAGCACGAGCGCCAGATCCTTGCGGAACCGGTGGCCGGCCAGTCCGATCGACTCGACCCCCTCGCCGTCGCGGATGAGCAGGAAGATGACGAGCCCGGCGGCGGCGAACTCCGACAAGACGATGCCGACGGAGAGCGTCAGGGAGAGGCCGGGCTCGCCCACGATGACCATGCTCCCGTTGGTGTACTCGACTCCTGTCGACACACGCATCAGGAGGTAGGTGATGGCGGCGATCGCCGAGCCGAGCGGGAAGATCGACAGCACCACGAGGGTCTCCCAGCCGTACAGCCGCCGCATCCTCGGATCGGTCACGGGCCGCGCCCCGGCCCGGTCCGGACGCCGGCTCCATGCGGCCGGCGGCGAGGCCAGTGGTGGCGTTGGAGTTGGTGGCGGCGCGAAGCTCTCGGCGGCGCTGTGGGACGCCGGCGGTGCAGGCGGCACGTCCGTGGGGCCGGACATCGAGCCCGCCCCGGTGTCCTCGGTCAATGACTGCCGTCCGGCTCGACCGGCCCGGCGGGTGCGTCTGCCGGCCCGCTCACCGCGGCGACCTGCTCGACCCCGCCGTCCTCCACCCGGCTGGTCCACTGCGCACCGTCCCAGAAACGGAGCTCGTGCAGTGCCGCCGGGTCCGGGTACCAGCCCGGTGGTGGCGGGGTGGGAAACGCCGGGGACGTGGCGCTCACCGGCGCCGGCTTGGTGGTCGAGCGCGCGATGAGGAACAAGATCGCGCACACGAGAAGCGACAGGAATCCGATCACGCCCCAGACCCACGACGGCATGTGCCACGGCGTCACGCCGTTCTTCTGCTTGAACGACTCCGATGACCGGTACGCGATGTACCCGATGACGAGGCCGATGATCAAGAAGACGATCGCACTCGCAGATGACGCAGTCGCCAGCAGTGTCATGCTCCCCCGTTCGGTCCGCAGGGCGGATCAAGCGGACTGCCCGCCTGTCCCGGCACAGGGTCGCACACACGGAAGATGAAATGGTGGCAAAGCCGTTGCAGCTTTGTTGCGCCGGCCCGGTCCGTCAGTAGTACCCCCGCATCAGCTCGCTCGCCCAGGACGGCTGCTGGACGTCGGCGTCGTCGGGTTCGAACTCGCGCATATAGGGCTTGACATCGAGCACGGGTGAGCCGTCGATCGCATCGAGTCCTCGCACGTGCAGGTCGAGGCCCGACACCCGCACCAGCGTGCAGGCGGAGACACCGAGGCGGTTCGGGCGCATCTTGGCCCGCTGGGCGAACATGCCCACGACGGGCCAGTCCGGGTTGCCGCGCGGCCGCCGCGACCCCGTCTGCACCTCGAACTCGCCGACCAGGTGGAACTGGAACACCACCACGAGGTGGGAGAAGTCACTCAGCCCCGCCACGGCGTCGTCGCCGAACCGCGTGGCGTCCAGCCGGACGACCGCCTCGACGCCGCCCCAGTCGTCGTCGACCGCGTCGGAGCGGCCCCCCACCACGACTCCCACAGGCTCCAGCGCGATCATGCCTCTCAAGCTAGTTTGAGCGGGTGCGGGCACACCGCGAAGGCGAGGAGCGCGGCGGCTGATCGGCGCCATCACCATCAACGAGCTGCGCCGGCGGGTGCGTGACCGCTCGGCGGTGATCACGTGCCTCGTGGCACCGCTCGCGATCGCCGCCATCCTCGGGTTCGCGTTCGCCGGCAACGCCGCCGTCGGCACGCTGCCGATCGGGGTCTCCGGTGCGCCGCCGGCCCTGGTGCGCGCCGCGGTGGACGCCAGCCAGCTCCCGGACGGCGTCGTGGTCCGCCTCGTCCCGAAGGCGGCCGACCTCCGGCGCCAGGTCTCCAACGGCACGCTGGCGGGAGGCGTCGTGGTGTCGAGCGGCCGCAAGAGCCTCTCGGACCTGTTGATCCCGATGGTGGCACCCGGTGCCACCCCCTCGACCGGGTTCGCGGTCGTCGACCGCGCCGACACCCTCGTCGGGCAGGAGGTGTCCGAGGCGTTGGCGGCCGGGCTGGCGAGCCGCCTGTACGCCGGGCGTCTGCACCCCGGAACCGCCACCGGCACTGCGGCCATCGAGGTCTCGGCCAGCACCCTGGGCAACGGCGGCAAGGCCGTGTTGAACTACTTCGCGCCGTCGATCGCCGTGGTGTTCCTCTTCATCGGGAGCGGCCTGGGCATGCGCTCGCTGATGATGGAGCGGGCCACCGGCACCTTGGCCCGGCTGGCGGCGGCCCCCATCCGGGCGGGCGCCATCGTGTGGGGAAAGCTGCTCGCCATCGCCTTGACGGGCCTCACGTCGATCCTGATCGTCTGGGGCGTGACCGCAGCCGCGTTCGGCGCGCGTTGGGGTGACCCGCTCGGCGTGCTCATGATGTGCGTGGGCGCGACGGCGGCCATGTGCGGGTTCGGCGTGCTGTTGACCTCGTTCGCCCGCTCGCCGCAGGAGGCTTTCGCCGCGTCATTGGTGGTCGGCCTGGTGCTCGCCCTGCTCGGCGGCAGCCTGCTCCCGCCCGGCGCGTTGCCCGAGGCACTCCAGGTCCTCAGTCTGGGCACCCCGAACGGATGGGCCCTCGTCGGGTTCGGCCGACTGACGCTGCTCGGGGACCCGGCATCCGCGGTCGTGGGCCCCTTCCTGGTGCTGTGCCTCATCGCCGTCGTGACGGGAGGCCTGGCGCTGTCACGCGTGCGCCGGATGGTGGCTCCGTGATCCCCATCGTGCGGGTCAACCTGCGCCGGGCCACCGGCGACCGCCGCTATCTCTTCGTGGCCACCGTCTTCCCGGTCCTCTTCATCCTCGTCACCGGGCTCCTGGCCGGAAGCCCGAAAGAGCCGGTCGGGCTCGTCCATCCCTCGGCGCGACTGCTCCAGCTCGTGGCGCACACCGGCGACCTCAAGGTGCGGGTCGAGCCCGACCGGGCCCAGCTCGGCGACGACATCTTGCGCGGGAGGATCGTGGCCGGGCTGATCTCGCTGCCGGCAGCACCGGGGACCGTGCGGGTCGACTTCGTGAGCGAGTCCGCATCGACGAGCGCGGTGCAGGCGCGCACCGACGTGGTGGCGCTCCTCGACCTCATCACCGCGGAGGGTGGGAGCGGAGCGGTGACCGACGTCACGCTGGCCCATACGGACGTGCCGGCCGCGCGCAGCCCGTTTTCGTATGTCGCTCCGGCGGACCTCGTCCTGTTCCTCGGCATCACGGTGCTGCTCCTCTCCTCCGGCGTCGTCGAGTCGCGGCGGCTCGGGGTGATGCGCCGCCTCGCCGCCGCTCCGGTACGTCAGCGGACGGTGATCGCGGCGCTGGTGGCGACGAGCCTGTGCATCGCCGCCGCCCAGTCAGCCGGGCTGCTCCTGGTTGGCCGCCTCATCTTCGGCGTCCACTGGGGCGACCCGGCCGGAGTCTTCTTGGTGCTCGCCATGCTGTCGCTCGCCTATGCCGGCGCCGCCGCCCTGGTCAGCATGCGCTCCCGCACCGAGGAGCAGGCCATCTCTCTGGCGGTCGTCCTCGGCATCGTGTGCGGCATGCTGGGCGGCTGCATGTACCCCCTCGACGTCGTCGGTCCGGTGGTGCGCGCCGTCGGCCACGTCGTGCCCCAGGCCTGGGCCATGGACGCATTCATCAAGCTGATCTACCACCAGGCCGGTTTGGTCGCAGTGCTTCCCGAGGTCGGAGCGCTGGCCGTCTTCGCCGCCGTGCTCGGGACACTCGCGCTGCGGGCCTACGCGCGGACGGTGTACTCGCCCGGGTGAAAGCGCCGGGTCAGGCGGCGGAACTTCCAGGTGTGGTCCGGCCACAGCGTGGTGTTGCGTCCCTGATGATCGAGGTACCAGCTCCCGCAGCCTCCTTCCACCCAGACCGAGTGCTCGAGCCGTGCCTGCAGTCGTTCGTTGTATCGGCGCTGCACGCCGGGCTTCACCTCCACGACGTGCACGCCGGGGCGCGCCATGAAGGCCAGCGCGCTCGCGATGTAGTTGATGTGCGATTCGATCATGTAGATCATGGAATTGTGGGCCAGCGTCGAGTTCGGTCCGATCATGAGGAACAGGTTCGGGAAGCCCGCCACCGTGGAGCCCAGATAGGCCTGCGTGCCGTTGGCCTTCCAGACCTCTGAGAGACGGGCGCCGTCACGTCCGACGATGTGCTCGGCATACGGCGGTTCGGCTGCCTCGAAACCGGTGCCCATGATGACCACGTCGACGGGGCGGGCGATGCCGTCCTGCCCCACCACCGCATGGGCGGTGAACGACGCCACGGGCGTCTCCACCACTTCGACGTTGGGCCGGTTCAGTGAGGGGTAGTAGTCGTCCGAGAGCAACATCCGCTTACAGCCGGGTTCGTAGTGCGGCGTGAGCTTGGCACGCAGCGCCTCGTCGGGCACCTGCTTGGCGAGGTGATCGAGGGCAGCCTTCGTCACCGCGGCCTTGCGCCGCCGGCCGCGGCCCACGAAGACCGACAACAGCGACTCGAACAGGCCGTAAATGCGCAGCCTCGACAGCCGCTGCGTGGCGGGCACCTTGCGATAGGCGAGCCGGCGCGGTCGCGAGACCGGGCGGTCGCGGCGGGGCAGGATCCACGGCGGGGTCCGCTGGTAGAGATAGAGGTGCTCGACCACGGGGGCGATCTGGGGCACGAATTGGATCGCCGAGGCTCCCGTCCCGACGACGCACACCCTCTTCGCGGTCAGGTCGAAGCCGTGCTCCCAGCGGGCGGAGTGGAAGACCTTCCCCCGGAACCCGTCCAGCCCGGGGAAGTCCGGGATGGACGGCTCGCTGAGGGGGCCCGTGGCCCACACCACGACGGGTGCGCAGTACTCCTCGCCCGCCGCGGTCCGGACCACCCAGCGATCCCCGGCGTCGTCCCAGCGTGCCTCGTCGACCGCCTGCCCGAAGCGCAGGTGTCCCCCGACCCCGAAGCGGTCGACGCAGTCACGCATGTAGTCCCAGATCTCGGACTGCGACGGGAACGACCGGGTCCAGTCCGGGTTGAGCGCGAAGGAGTACGAGTACAGGTTCGACGGCACGTCACAGGCCGCGCCGGGGTAGGAGTTGTCCCGCCAGGTGCCGCCCAGGTCGTTCCCGCGGTCGAGGACGACGAAGTCGTCGATACCCATGGAGCGCAGCCGGGCGGCCATCCCGATGCCAGAGAAGCCGGCCCCGACGACCACGACCCGGTGCTCGTGGATCACGATGTCGACGCGACGAACGAGACGACCACCTCGGCCAGCGCCTCCCCGCGATCCTCCTGGAGGAAGTGCCCACCGCCGACGATCGTGGTGTGCGGCTGCCCCTGCGCCCCGGCGATCCTCTCCTTGAGATTGCGGTCCGCCCCCTTCGTGATGGGGTCGCTGTCACTGAAGGCACACAGGAAGGGACGTTCGAAGGCGGCGAGGCCCACCCACGCAGCCACGTTGGCGTCGTGCGCCGGATCGTCGGGCCGCGACGGAACGAGCATCGGAAAGGCACGCGCCCCGGCCTTGTAGGACTCGTCGGGGAAGGGCGCGTCGTAGGCCGCCTCCACCTCCGGCGCGAGGGGTTCGACGCAGCCACCCCGCACGATGCCGCCGGTCGGGAACTGCTCGACCTCCTGGGAGAACCGCTGCCAAGCGAAGAAGGCGTCCCCCGGGTTCGTGTCCCCGGTGGGAAGGAACGTGTTGGCCGCCACGACCCGGGCAAAGCGGTCCGGATGCTCGCCGACGAGCCGCAGGCCGATGAGCCCTCCCCAGTCCTGGCAGACCAGCGTGATGTCCCGCAGGTCCAGCCGGTCGAACAGGAGCTCGCGCATCCATTCGACATGACGGGCGAACGTGTAGTCCCCCCGCTCGGCCGGCTTGTCGGAGCGCCCGAAGCCGACCAGGTCGGGCGCCACGATCTGGAGCCCGGCAGCGGTCAGGACGGGGATCATCTTGCGGTACAGGTACGACCAGGAAGGCTCGCCGTGCATGAGGAGCACCACTGGCGCCGCCGGGTCACCCTCGTGCACCCAATGGACCCGCAGTGTGCCTCCTTCCGAGTCCGCGATCTCGGCGTAGTGCGGTTCGAAGTCGTAGCCGGGAAGGTCGGTGAAGCGGTCGTCGGGTGTGCGCAGGGTCTTCATGCAGGCGGGAGCCTAGGCCGTCGGGCCCGAGATGCGCATCGGCGCCGCGACCCATAGCCTGACGGCGACATCACAGGACGCACCCAGTGGGGAGGGAACCGCCATGGCCATGTCCGACGCCCAGGAGTACGACCCGTTCGGCGCCTTCGACGACGTGGTCGCAGGCACCACGAGGGACCCGTACCCCGGCCTGGCGGTCGCGCGCCGGGACACGCCCGTCACCAAGGGCATGACCATCTCGCCCGACTCCCTCCCCGAGGGCATCGAGGTCGAGCCCGGGTGGATCGCCTACCGCTACGAGGACTGCTCGCGCATCCTGCGGGATGCCCGGACCTTCACCTCAACCGGCTACGACGTCACCATCGGCATGGTGATGGGCCACATGATCCTCGGGATGGACGACCCCGAGCACCGCACGCACCGCAACCTCGTGGCGAACGCATTCCGGGAGAAGTCACTGGCGCGCTGGGAGCCCGAGTTCATCGGGCCGATCATCGACGAGCTGATCGACCGTTTTGCCGCCGACGGCCGCGCGGACCTGGTACGCCAGCTCACCTTCGAGTTTCCGGTTCGGGTGATCGCGCGCCTCCTCGGCCTTCCCGAGGAGGATTTCCCGCAGTTCCAGCGCCTGTCGGTCGAGCTCATCGGACTGGTGGCCGACATCGACCGTGGCCTCGCCGCGTCGGAGTCGCTGCGCGAGTACTTCGCCCAGGTCGTGGCGGAGCGGCGCGCCCGGCCCGCCGAGGACGTCATCAGCGACCTCGTCCTGGCCGAAGTCGACGGCGAGAAGCTCGACGACGAGGCCATCTACTCGTTCCTGCGCCTCCTGCTCCCCGCCGGGGCGGAGACCACGTACCGCTCGTCGGGCAACCTGCTCTACCTGCTGCTCACCCACCCCGAGCAGCTCGATGCGGTGCGGGCGGACCGCTCGCTCCTGCCACAGGCCATAGAGGAGGGGCTGCGCTGCGAACCTCCCCTGCTGACCATCAACCGGACGACCACGTGCGAAGTCGAGCTCAGCGGCGTGACGATCCCCGCCGGGGAGAGCATCACGCCCCACATCGGCTCGGCCAACCACGACGAGACCCGGTGGGACGACCCCGAGACATTCGACATCTTCCGCCCCGCCATCCCCCACATCGCGTTCGCCCATGGCCCGCACATGTGTCTCGGCATGCACCTGGCCCGGCTCGAGACGCGTGCGCTCCTCAACCGCGTCCTCGACCGTCTGCCCGAACTCGCGCTCGACGCGGGCGACACCGACCCACACATCCGGGGCGACGTGTTCCGCTCCCCCACCGCGCTGCCCGTGACGTTCCGGGCGAGTGCGTGAGGGGCCCCCGGGACGTCGTCACCCATTCCGACCCCGACAGGCCGGCGAGCCTCGCCCCGCTGACCCCGCCGGTCCCAGAACCCGTGGCTCAGCCGACCTGACGCACCTGCACCTCGTCGCCGCGCGCCACGAGGACGCTGCTGACCATCGCCGGTGGGAACAGGCCGTGCGACACGAGCCCAGGCACCGAATCGAGCCAACGGGCCAGCTCCGCAGGATCGGCGACATCGCCGTGGTAGTCGGCGAGGATCCCCCCGTCCGGGGTCGGCGGAGCGTCACGCCGCACCGCACCGGGCAGAGCCTGCAGGGTGGCGGCCAACCCGAAGGCCAGGAGCTCGAGCGGGACGGGCGGACGTAGCCGCTCGACCGTCTTGTCCGACGACACGATGACCACGAACCGGTCGGCGGAGGCAGCCACGATCCGCTCGCGTGTGTGGGCGCCGCCCCCGCCCTTGACCAGCCAGCCGGCAGGATCGACCTGATCGGCGCCGTCGATGGCGAGGTCGAGGCGAGTGATGTCGGTGAACGGCCGCACGTCGAGGCCGTGGGAGCCCGCGAGCTCCGCCGTGGCCGGCGACGTGGCCACACAGGTGATCGAGAGATGCCGTCGGCCCAGCGCCGGGACGAACTCGGCCACCGTGGAGCCCGTCCCCAGCCCGACCGCCATGCCGTCCTCGACCAGGGCCGCCGCCGCGAGGCCGACCGAACGCTTCTCGGCGGGGATGTCGTGCGCCGTCACAGCCGGAGCCCGCTCAGCTGCGCGGGACGTCCTTCCAGGCCATCTCCTTGTCGGTGCGGACGTCGCCGGGGAGGCCGAGCACCCGCTCCCCCAGGATGTTGCGCATCACCTCGGAGGTCCCCCCCTCAATTGAGTTGGCCCGCACCCGGAGGAACAGCTTGTGCACGTCGGGTGAACCCATGCCGACGAGGTCGGGCCGCACCATGGGGTAGCCCGCCGGGAACAGCATGGCGTCGTTGCCCAGCAGGTCCATGCACAGGTCGTAGACGCGCTTGTTCTCCTCGGCGAAGGCGAGCTTGGCCACCGAGCCTTCGGGCCCGGGCGTTCCCGCCTTGCGTGTCTGCGCCGCGCGCATGTTCGTCATGGCGAACGCCTCGCTGCGGATGTAGCCCGCCACCACCCGGTCACGCAGCGCGAGGGCGTGGGGCGAGGTGTCCCCCTGCCAGCGCTCCTTCCAGATCCGGATGGCCTCGGCGATCGGACCGCCGCCGCGTCGGGTGACGGCGCCACCGATGGAGACCCGCTCGTTCATGAGCGTGGTCACTGCGACGTGCCATCCTTCGCCCTCGTCACCGATGCGCGCGCTGTCGGGCATGTGCACGTCCGTGAAGAAGACCTCGTTGAACTCCGCCTCGCCGGTGATCTGGAAGAGCGGGCGCACCTCGACCCCAGGTGCCTTCATGTCGACCAAGAAAGCCGTCATCCCTCGGTGCTTGGGCACGTCGGGATTCGTGCGAGCCACGATCAACCCGAACGAGGAGATGTGCGCGAGCGTCGTCCACACCTTCTGCCCGTTGAGCACCCACTCGTCGCCATCGCGCTCGGCACGGGTGGACAGGCCGGCCACGTCGGAGCCCGCCCCCGGCTCGCTGAACAGCTGACACCAGATCTCCTCGTTGGAAAAGAGGGGGCGCAGGTAGCGCTCCTTTTGTTCGGGTGTCCCGTGGGTGACAATCGTGGGAGCGCACATGCCGTAGCCGATGGGATTGCGCACACCCGCCAGCGGGGCGCCACCCTCGTGCAGGCGCGATTGTGCGCGCTGGTGATCCCTCGGCGTCAGACCGAGACCGCCGTTGCCGGCCGGGAAGTGCACCCAGGCCAGGCCGCGATCGAACTGTTCCCCGAGGAACTGCTGAGCCGGCGTGCTCGCGGGCGGGAGGTCGGCCAGGAGGCCGTCAACCAGATCGTCGACGTTCGCGCTCATGCCCGCACCCTATAGCGTGCTCTCGTGCGGGCACCTGCTCACTCACGAAGGATCCGCCCTCCGGACCCGGCCCCGCCCGGCCGCCCGGCGCGCCGCCGGGGGGTGGAGCGCACATGACGGCTTCCGTCACGCTGCCCGACGGCCGGGAGCTCGCCTACGAGGAGTACGGGGACCCGGCCGGCTTCCCCGTGCTCAGCTTCCACGGCGGGTTGAGCTCCCGCCTCGACGCCGCCCCCGCCCACGACGCGGCCCTGGCCAAGGGCGTCCGGCTCGTCTCCCCCGATCGCCCCGGCATCGGGCTCTCGACGTACCAACCGGAGCGTCGCCTGACCGACTGGCCCGGCGACGTCGAGCAGCTCGCCGGCGCCCTGGGCATCGACCGCTTCGCGGTGATGGGCTGGTCGGCCGGTGGCGCCTACGCCGCGGCGTGCGCGGCCAACATGCCCGGCCGGGTGACCGCCGCCGCGCTGCTCTCCAGCGCGGTACCCCTGGACCTCTACGGCACGACACGCGGGCTCACCGCGGAGGACCGGGTCCTCTTGCTGCTGGCGAGGCGAACACCATGGGTGGCCGCCACCGTCATGAACGCCAGCATCGTGAGCGCCAGCAACGCCCGGCTGCTGCGCGCCGCCATGCGCACCTTCCCGCCGGCCGACCGCTCCATCCTCACCGAATGGGGGCCGCCCGACCTCGCCCTCGCATTCGTCCGCGAGGCCGTGCGCCAAGGCACCAAGGGCTGCGTGCTGGACTACCGGATCTTCGGCGACCCCTGGGGTTTCGCCCTCGAGGAGATCAAGGTCCCGGTCCAGATCTGGGAGGGGTCCGACGACCGCACCGGCCCCCCGGGCTACCGCGCCTTCCTACAGGCGCACATCCCCCACGCCACGGTCACCGTGGTCCCGGGCGAGGGTCACCTCTCGCTCTTGCCGCATCAGGCGCCTGCCATCTTCGCCGCGCTGCTCGGCGGCGACCACAACGCCGAGTCGATGGCGCGGTGGAACGTGGGGTAAGCGAAGATCATCGTGCGCAGCGTCTCCAGCGGGACCTGGGCGTGCACCGCCAATGCGAGGAGACCGAGCACCTCACCGCCCGTCGGGCCCATCGACGTCGCCCCGACGAGCACGCCGTCGGCGGCAACGAGCTTGACCAGACCCTCGCCGCGGTGGATCCAGCCGCGGGCCGAGGCCGCGATCGACTCCGACAGCACGGTGACCTCACCACCCTGCGCACGAGCCTGCGCCTCGGTCAGTCCGACCGAGCCGATCTCGGGGTCGGTGAAGGTCACCCGGGGCAGCGCCCTGTAGTCGGCCTCGGGGAGCGGGTCCCCGAGGATGTCCGCTACGCAGAGGCGTGCCTGGTACATGGCCACATGGGTGAACGCCCCCTTCCCGGTGATGTCCCCGACGGCCCAGACCCCGGGCTGCACCCGCATGCGGCCGTCGACGGGGATGCCCCGCGCGTTCTCGTCCAGCCCGAGCGCTCCGACGCCGAGACCGGCGAGGTCGCTCCGTCGGCCGGTGGCCACGAGTATCCGGTCCCCGCTGAGCGCGGTCCCACCGGCCAGGTGCACGGTGGCGCCGCCATCGCCCGACGGCTCGACCCTCTCGATCGACGCGCCCGTGTGCACCGCCACTCCCTCTCGTCGCAGGATGTCCTCAATGAGCTCGGAGGCCTCGGGCTCCTCGGGGGCGACGAGGCGGTCGGCTGTCTCGACGATCGTCACCCGGGTACCGAAGCGCCCGACGGCTTGACCGATCTCGAGGCCGATCGCGCCCCCGCCGATCACGAGTAGCGATCCGGGCAGCACTTCGGCAGCGATCGCCTCCCGGTTCGTCCAGTGCGGCGCGGCCTCGAACATCGGCGGCACCCAGGCCCGGGCTCCCGTGGCCAGGACGAGGGCACGACGCGCCGAGACGGTCTCGCCCTCCACCTCGACCGAGGATGGGCCGGTGACGCGGGCGCGGCCACGGACGAAGCTGCCACCCTTGCCTTCGAAGCGCTGCACGGCCACGGCGTCGTCCCAGGTGTCGGTGGCCTCATCCCGGATGCGCCGTGCCACCGGCGACCAGTCGGGCGTCACCTCCGACGAGCCGGACATGCCGGGGATCCGCCGGCCCTCGGCCACCAGGTCGGCGGCCCGGACGATCATCTTGGAGGGGATGCACCCCCAATAGGGGCACTCGCCCCCGAGCAACTCCGCCTCGATGCCCGCCACCTCGAGGCCCGCCTCGGCCAGGCTCCCGGCGACCTCTTCTCCGCCGGGACCCAGCCCGACGACGACGACATCGACCTCCACAGGGCTACAACTGCCCCCAACTGGAGAGCTGGACGGGGGCGACAATCGGCGTTCCCACGTCGAGTTGTATCTGGTAGTGGTCACCGAGCGGGAGGTTGCGCGGGTTGCCCGTGTAGAGCCCCGCTTTCTTGCCCGGTGGCGTGAAGAACACGGTGACCTGGCCGGTGGCCGGACCGACCTGGGTGGTGCTGAGCGGGACGCCCCACTCGTCGAAGATCTGGCCGAGAGTGAAGCTCTGCGTCGTGCTGGGCGACTCGACGTGGACGATGCCGTCGTTGGCGTGGACGTGGAGCCAGTAGAAGCAGCTGCCCGTCTCGACGAACGGGCCTTGCGCGGTCTGGACGGCCTGGAACCCGGGAATGCCGATGCCGTAGGGCATCGTCCTGGCCTGTCCGTTCACGAAGATGGTCAAGCGGGTGTGGACGTGCACGGCCGTCTTCTCACCCGCCTCGCACTGCACGCTGTCGATGGACTGCCCGGTAGCGGCATTGAGAAGGGTGGCCAGCTTGGGGCCCGTCGGGACGGGAATTCCCTCCGGTCCCTGCGAACCGGCCGGCGGTTGGACCCAGCTCGACGACATGGAGGACGGGATGGCTTGGAGCGGGACGTGGGGGTCCTTGAAGTTGGGGGGGACGCTGCCGGAGCCGCCCCCGCTGACCTGCATGATGATCACCACCGCGATCGCCAGCACCGCAAGCGCGCCGCCCACCCGGATGCCGATGCGCAAGCGCTTGCGGCGCAGCTCGGCGCGTCGTTTCTCCTCTTTATCTTGCTGCTTCTCCGTCCTGCGCTGGGCCTTCGACTGCTTCCCACTGGTCATTGGGGCGTCAGCGTAGCGAACCAGTCCCAGCGGAAGGCATCAACCCGCTCCAGGGGGCCGGCCCATTCGAGCGCCTCTGCACCGCCGCTCGTTGCGACGGTCCCCAGGGCCGCGGCGGCCTGCCACAGGTCGCCGTCGACGAAGGCCACGGTGACCGTTCGCCCACTCTCCGGGTCGGTGAATTGCCAGGCACCGGCCACCCCGGGCTGATCGATCAGTGCATCCCCCTCGACGGGCGGTCCCACGACGACGTAGACGCCCTGGGACGGGCGGAAGGGTACGGCCCCGGCGGACACGGCGACGCGGGGTGCCGCCCATCGGCCGGCGACCTCGAAGGGACCCGAGAGCAGGGACCGGCGGGGCTCGAAGAAGCGATCCACGTCACGCAGCTGCTCGGCCAGGGCGAAGAATGGCGGCAGGCAGCGCTCGTCTCGCAGGAGGTACAGCGTCATGTAGTGGAAGGGCTCGAGCAGAGGCCCCGCCGCCGCCTCGGCCGCCCGGCAGCGGGGGGAGCGGACCCAGCGCTGGCCGAAGGTGATGCCGTCCACCGTGAACTGCTCCGGCATGTGGTCGAGCTGGTGCCAGGCGTTGTACGCCTCGTGGGCCGAGGGGTCGGTGATCTCGGTGAAGGAGAAGAAACCCAGCACCCGCAGAGGGTACCCGGCTCGGAATGCAAGAATCTGCGGCCGATGGCATCGGCATTCCTCGCCGGCCTCCGGGTGCTCGATCTCAGCATCTGGCGCCCCGGGCCTTACGCAACATCGCTCCTCGTCGTCCTCGGGGCCGACGTCTTGAAGGTGGAGCCTCCCGGAGGCGACCCGATGCGCCACTACACGGGGCTCTTCGAGTCCATCAACGCCGGGAAGAGGAGCATCGTCCTCGACCTCAAGGACGCTGCCGGGCGGGGCCGGGCTCTGGCCCTCGCCGACCAGGCCGACGTCCTCGTCGAGGGATTCCGGCCCGGGGTGATGGCGAGACTCGGTATGGACGAGGCAACCGTGCGGCGCCGGAACCCCGCCCTCGTCTACTGCTCCATCTCGGGCTACGGGCAGGAGGACCCGCGCGGCACTCCCGGGGCACGACGTCAACTACCAGGCCTGGGCCGGCGCGCTGACCCCCGAGGGGGGCACGGCAGCCCTGCCCCGCCTGCCGAGTGCGGACCTGGCGTCCGGGCTGACCGCCGCCTTCGGGATCTGCGCCGCGGTCATCGGCCGCGCCGCCTCCGGAGCGGGGACCTACCTCGACGTGGCCATGACCGACGTCATGGCCACGTGGACCGGCCGCACCAGGGCGGACCCCGGCGCGGGCGGCAGTGCCCGCACGACGAGCGGCGCACGAGCGGCCGACTCGACGCCGGGCTACGGCCTCTTCACGACCGCCGACGGCGGCCAGGTTGCGTTGGGCGTCTTGAACGAGCAGCACTTCTGGTCCGCGTTGTGCGTCGAGCTCGGCCTGGGAGCACTGGCCGAATTGACCTTCGAGGAGCGGAGCCGTCGGGGCGCCGAGATGCAGCGCGCCGTGGGCATTTCGGTGGCCGCACGTGGCCGAGACGAGCTCGTCACCCGCCTCGCCGCGGCGGGCGTCCCCGTCGCCCCGGTGCTCGATCGCGAGGGCATGCTGGCCAACGCCCCGTTCCCCCCCTTCCCGATCCGCCTGTCGCTGCCCGAGACACGGGCAGTCCCGGCGCTCGACGAGCACCACGGGGAGGGCTTCTGCGAGACCGCCTGAGACCGCCACCCCTTCTCGGGTGCTGTTACGTTGCGGGCGGCCCATCGACCCCATGACCCAGATCTCGGACCTCCTCACCGCCAACCAGGGATACGCCGCCGCGCGTGCCAACGTCGCCGACCCACGACCTGGGCGTCATCTCGCCGTGGTCACCTGCATGGATGCACGCATCGACGTCTTCGCCGTGCTCGGGCTCCATCTCGGTGAGGCCCACGTCATCCGCAATGCCGGTGGGCGGGTCACCGACGACGTGCTGCGCAGCCTGGCCCTCTCGAGCGGCGTGCTCGGCGTGGACACCGCCGTCGTGATGCAGCACACCAAATGTGGCCTGGCCGGCGTCACCGACGCGGAGCTGCGCGCGATCACCGGCGCCGACCTCGGCTTCTTCCCCATCGACGACCACGCCGCCGCGCTGCGCGAGGACGTCGACCTGCTGGCCCACACGCCGTACCTCTCCCGGCTGCGGCTGATCGCCGGCCTCATCTACGACGTCGAGAGCGGTGAGCTCGACGACGTCGTCCGCTGGGAGCGACCAAGCTGAGGAGCCGCGGGGCGGAGCATCCATGAGGGTCAGCATCCTCGACGACTGGTTCGACACCCTCCGCACCCTGCCCTGCTTCGAGAAGCTGGCCGGGCACGACGTGACGGTCTTCACCGACCACGTCGAGGACACCGAGACGCTGGCGCGTCGACTGGACGAGGCCGGAACCGAGGCGCTCGTCCTGATCCGCGAGCGCACCGAAGTCCGCGCCCCACTGCTCGAGCGACTGCCGCAGTTGCGCCTGATCAGCCAGCGCAGCGTCTACCCCCACATCGACATCGACGCCTGTACCGCCCTGGGCATCGTCGTGAGCTCGGACCAGCACGCGGGCACGCCCTCGTATGCCGCTGCCGAGCTGACGTGGGCACTCGTGCTGGCCGCCCTGCGCCAGCTGCCCCAACAGGTGGCCTCGCTGCGAGCGGGGCTCTGGCAGGCCGGCGTGGGCCGGACGTTGCGGGGCAAGACCTTGGGGATCTACGGCTACGGGCGCATCGGGGCAGTTGTCGCGGCGTACGGCCGGGCCTTCGGCATGGACGTCCTCACCTGGTCGCGGGCCGAGTCGCTCGAGCGGGCGCGGGCGGACGGTGTGACGGCTGCCCACGACCGCGCCGAGCTGTTCGCGGCCAGTGACGTGCTCTCACTGCACCTGCGGCTGGTGCCTGCGACCAGGGGAATCGTCACACCGGCCGATCTGGCCTCCATGCGTCGGGATGCACTACTGGTGAACACGAGCAGGGCCGGGCTCATTGAGCCGGGTGCCCTGGTTGCGGCCCTCGAGGCCGGCCGGCCGGGCATGGCCGCGCTCGACGTCTACGAGACCGAGCCGCTGCTCAATCGGGATGATCCGCTCCTGACCCTGGACAACGTGCTGTGCACGCCCCACATCGGCTATGTGACCCGGGAGGAGTGGGATATACAGTTCAGCGACATCTTCGACCAGATCAATGCCTATGCAGACGGCACCCCGATCAACGTGGTGAATCCCGACGTGTTGGCACACGCCCGGAGCCGACCCTAAGGAGCACACAGATGCCGGCCGACGACACCGCGTCACGAGGACCCGCCACCACCGTCGGCGGACACGCCCGGCGAGGGCGCCGGCGCCTCCTCTCGACTCTCGTCGGGTTCATGGTGCTGATCCCGGCCCTCGTCGCCGTGGCGCCGGGCACGGCATCGGCGGCGTACCCCGACAATCCCGCCCAGCCCGTCCCCTTCGGCAGTGCCGGATTCTTCGGCCCGGCGGGCGGGCTGACGCTCAACGCCCCGGCCGTCGGCATGGCCGGGACCGCGACGGGCAACGGCTACTGGATCGTCGCCTCCGACGGCGGCATCTTCAACTACGGCGACGCCGGGTTCTTCGGCTCGGCCGGCGCCATCCCGCTCAACAAGCCGATCGTGGGCATGGCCGCCACGCCCGACGGGGGCGGCTACTGGCTCGTCGCCTCCGACGGCGGCATCTTCTCCTACGGCGACGCCGTGTTCCAAGGCTCGGCAGGCAGCCTTCCGCTCAACAAGCCCATCGTCGGCATGGCGCCGACGCCCGACGGGGGCGGCTACTGGCTCGTCGCCTCCGACGGCGGCATCTTCTCCTACGGCGACGCGAGCTTCTACGGGTCGACCGGCTCCATCAGCCTCAACCAGCCCGTCGTCGGCATGGCCGCCGCACCCGGCGGGACGGGCTACTGGCTCGTCGCCTCCGACGGCGGCATCTTCAATTACGGGACGGCCCCGTTCCTCGGCTCCATGGGCGGCACCCCGCTCAACGCCAAGATCGTCGGTATGGCGGCGGGCACCGGCGGGTACTGGATGGCTGCGGCAGACGGCGGCATCTTCAACTTCGGCGCTCCCTTCCTCGGATCCATGGGCGGGCAGCCGAACGCCAATCCGATCCGGGCCATCGCCGCCACCCACGACGGGAACGGCTACTGGCTGCTGCCGACCTCCCCCCCGCCCCTGCCACCCACGCTCAACCCCGGGGCGAGCGGCCCGGCGGTCGCCATGCTGCAACAGCAGCTCTTCGCGCTGGGCTACTGGGTCGACACGACCGGCGGCTCTTTCGACGACAGCACGGAGCAGGCCGTCTGGGCCTTGCAGAAGGCGGCCAACCTCCCGCGCGACGGCGTGGTCGGGCCCTCGACGTGGAACGCGCTCGAAGCAGGGGTGGTCCCGCAGCCGCGCACCACGTCGGGGTACGTGATTGAGGTCAACCTCGCCAACGATCTCGTCATGTTCGTCAACAACGGCCATCTGCTGTGGACGCTGAACACCTCCACCGGCGGTGGCTACACCTACACCTCGCAAGGTGTCACCTCGGTCGCCATCACACCGACTGGGTTGTTCCACACCTACCGGGTGGTCAACGGGCTCGACATCTCGCCGCTTGGTCAACTCTGGCGGCCGAGGTACTTCACGGGTGGGTATGCCATCCACGGGGACTCGGCCGTCCCGCCGACGCCGGTGTCCCACGGGTGCGTCCGGGTCAGCAACGAGGCCATCGACTGGATCTGGGCCAATAACCTCGACCCGATCGGAACCGCCGTCTTCGTGTACTGATCCGGTCACCGGGTCGCTCAGGTTCACCCACTCACCGTCATGGGTCGGTCGAACAGAGGGCTCGACGCGCCTCAGATGTCGTAATAGAGCATGAACTCCCACGGGTGGGGCCGCAGCCGCACGGCGTCGACCTCGCAGGTCCGCTTGTAGTCGACCCAGGTCTCGATCAGGTCGTCAGTGAAGACGCCGCCAGCCTTCAGGTAGTCCTGGTCGCACTCGAGCGCGTCCATCGCCTCCTCCAGCGACGAGGGGACCTGGCCGATCTTGGCCAGCTCGTCGGCCGGCATGTCGAAGAGGTCCTCGTCAACGGGCGGGGGCGGCTCGATGCGGTTCGCCACCCCGTCGAGCCCCGCCATGAGGATGGCCGAGAAGGCCAGGTACGGGTTACAGCTGGGGTCGGGGCAGCGGAACTCGACTCGCTTCGCCTTGGGGCTCGGCGAGTAGACGGGGATCCGGCAGGCCGCCGAACGGTTCCGCTGGGAGTACACGAGGTTGACCGGCGCCTCGAACCCGGGGACCAGCCGCTTGTAGGAATTCGTCGTCGGCGCGGCGAACGCGAGCACGGAACGAGCGTGCTTGATGATGCCTCCGATGTACCAGCGACCGATGTCCGACAATGCGGCATAGGTACCCTCCTGGTGGAACAACGGCTCTTTGCCGTTCCACAGCGACGAGTGGACGTGCATGCCGGACCCGTTGTCGTCGAACAGCGGCTTCGGCATGAAGGTGGCCGTGTGGCCCGCCGCGTTGGCGACGCTCTTGACGACGTACTTGTAGAGCATCAGCTTGTCCGCCATCTTCAAGAGGGTGTCGAAGCGCATGTCGATCTCCGCCTGTCCGGCGGTGCCGACCTCGTGGTGCTGCACCTCGATCTCGATCCCGAGCCTCTCCATCGTCAGGATCATCTCGGAGCGCAGGTCCTGGAAGTGGTCCATGGGTGGGACCGGGAAGTAGCCCTCCTTGTAACGGGGCTTGTAGCCGAGGTTCGGCCCCTCCTCCTTCGCGGAGTTCCAGATGCCCTCGACGGAGTCGACCTGGTAGAAGGCGGAGTGCTGGTCCTGCGAGAACCGCACGTCGTCGAAGATGAAGAATTCCGCCTCGGGCCCGAAGTAGCACGTGTCGGCCACCCCGCTCGTCTTCACGTACGCCTCCGCCTTCTTGGCGACGTAGCGCGGGTCCCGGCTGTAGGGCTCGAGCGTCAGCGGGTCGTGGACGAAACAGTTCAAGTTGAGGGTCTTGTGCTGGCGAAAGGGGTCCACCACGGCGGTCGAGGGGTCGGGCAGCAGGATCATGTCCGACTCGTGGATCTGCTGGAAGCCCCGGATGGACGAGCCGTCGAATCCGTTTCCCTCGGTGAACATCTCCTCGGTCAACGTGTGCGCCGGGAGCGAGAAGTGCTGCATGAGTCCCGGGAGGTCACAGAACCGGAGATCCACCACCTCGATCCCCTCGTCCTTCACGAGCCGGACGACCTCTGCTGGGGTGCGCTCTTTCATGGTGACGTCTCCCTCTGAAATCTCGTCGAGCAGCCATTCCGAGCGTGCCCGGGCCAAACGGGACTCGCCTGCTACTTACCACACGGCTCCGGCATCTGCGCAGATGAGAGGCCGCGTTCATCAATTTTTCACAATGAACCGAGCGGTGACGGGACCGGACGCGACGTCAGGGAACATGTGCTCCCGGGAGCGTCCTGGGCCGGATTCTGCGATCCTTCAATCTCGTGGAGTACCAGAAGGGATTACAGGAGATCGCGGACGGCGTCTGGGCCTACCTGCAGCCGGACGGGGGCTGGGGTTGGTCGAACGCCGGCCTCGTGACAGGCGGTGACGCCTCCTTGCTCGTCGACACGCTCTTCGACCTGCGTCTGACCACTGAGATGCTCGCCGCGATGCGGCGGGTCACGCCCGCCGCGCGGCACATCGGCACGGTCGTCAACACGCACGCGAACGGCGACCACTGCTATGGGAACGCCTTGGTGGCCGATGCGGAGATCCTGTCGACGGCTCGTTGCGCCGAGGAGATGGGCCAGCTGCCCGCGTCCACCATGGCCGCGATGATGCGGGCCGCGCCGACCCTCGGTCAGGCAGGCGAGTTCCTGGCGCGCATCTTCGCTCCGTTCGACTTCGAAGATGTGCCGCTCACGTTGCCCTCGCGCACCTTCGAGGGCCGGCTCGACCTGCGCGTCGGCGACCGGCTGGTGTCGCTGGTGGAGGTGGGTCCGGCCCACACGGCGGGCGACGCCATCGTCCACCTGCCCACCGACGGCATCGTGTTCACCGGGGACATCCTCTTCCACGGTGGCCATCCCATCGTCTGGGCCGGTCCAGTCGCCAACTGGGTCAGGGCGTGCGACCGCATCCTTGCCCTGGAGCCGACGGTGGTGGTCCCCGGCCATGGCCCACTGGCCTCACCAGGAGCCGTCGCCGACCTCAAGGGATACTTCGAATTCCTCAGCGACCAGGCACGGATCCGCTTCGACGGTGGGATGACGCCGATGGACGCGGCGCGCGACATCGACCTCGGCCCCTATGCGGGGTGGAGCGAGCCCGAGCGACTGGTGGCGAACGTCCATGCCCTCTACCGCGACTTCGGTGCCGATGTGACGAGCGACGCCTTGACGCTGATGGGCGAGATGGCGGCGCTGACCGGCTGAAACGAGGGAGGAGCCGATCTCCGCGGCCAGCGGTGCCGGGGCCTGCAACAGGACTACCGACTGGGGGCGGGGGGTACACCACAGGGGTGGAGTCGCGCACCGTCACCGGGACGATCGGGGGCCGCTACCGCATCCGTGGCCTGCTCGGCGAGGGCGGCATGGCGCGCGTCTTCGATGCCTTCGACGACCGGTTGGAGCGTGCGGTCGCCGTGAAGGTGCTGCGCCCCGAAACGGAGATCCTGCCCGGGATGCGGAAGCGATTCCAGCAGGAGGCCCGCCTCGCGGCGCGGCTCATCCACCCGAACATCGTCGCCGTCCTCGACTATGGCGAGGACCAGGCGTCGTCCTATCTGGTCATGGAACGCCTGCCGGGCACCACGCTGCGCGACGAGATCGCGCGGGGGCCGATGGCGGCACCGAGGGTCGTCCTCGTCATGACCGAAGCGCTCGCCGCCTTGGCCGCCGCCCACAAATTCGGCGTGCTGCACCGAGACGTCAAGCCCAGCAACATTCTCCTGCAAGACGACGGCCACGCAAAGCTCTCCGACTTCGGCATCGCAAAGAGTGTTGACATCGCGACCGGTGCGGAGCTGACGGCGGATGACATCACGCTCACGGGAGTGATCCTGGGCACTCCCGGCTACCTGGCGCCGGAGCGGAGATCGGGCCACCCGGCAACGGCACAGTCCGACCTCTACTCGGTCGGCGCCGTCCTGGTCGAAGCACTCTCGGGACGGCGTGCCCAACCCGGGGCACTGCCGACGGATGCACTGCCGCCCCGACTCCGTGAGGTCGCCCGAAGGGCGTTGGCGACCGATCCGAACCAGAGGTTCCCCTCGGCCGACGCGATGTTGCACGCTATGCGGCCCTCGCGGCCCGCCACCGTCGCCACACCGTCCGCACCCACCGAGCGGACGGCGCCGGCACCCGTCGCCACGCTGCCGCTGCCGGCTGTCCCCCGGGCGGCGACCCACCCGGGCACGGCGACGCTGCATCGACCTCCACCGGTCGGAGCCGTGGGCACTGTGCCCCACGCCGGTCGCCGGCTGGTGCTCTTCGCCGTCCTCGTCGCGGCGGCGTCGATCGTGGCGCTCGTCCTCCTCACCGGCCGCGGCCAACCCACCGGACCGACGGCTGGGGCCACGTCGCACCACGCTGCACACTCGGGAGATCGGGAAGGCACGGCCATCGGGAAGCTCGCCACTTCTCTCGCCGGTGCCGGGCTGCCCGGAGACCACGCGCTGGCGAGCGCCCTCCAGGCGACGGCCGCCCAACATCCGGGGCCAGGCCGGACGGCAGCGGCGGAGAACGCCCTCTCGCTCGCGCAGGTGCTTCTGGCGGGCGGCGGTCTCACGTCCGTGCAGTACCAGGACGTGGTGAACACCCTGCAGCCGACCGGGGCGGCCGTCCCGACCACCACCACCACGACCACGACCCCGCCGCCTCCGACCCCGGGGCGAGGCCATTCGCATCACGGTGCGGGTGACGGACAGGATCAGCAGGGCTAGCGGTTCCGCCCAGCCGAGGCCGAGCGCGACGCCTGCCCCCCACGAAGACACCCACCGTTGGTCCAAGATGGAGCCTGCGTCGGTGCTTCGGCTCGGACGAGAGGAGACGGCTGTGACGACCACCGTGCAGGTGACATTCGACTGCGCCGATCCCCACACGATGGCGCGGTTCTGGGCAGCGGCGCTCGGCTACGAGAAGGAGAGCCACCTCGCTCTCGTCAAGGAGTTGCTCGACAGCCACAGGATCACCCAGGAGGACGTGAGAGAGGTGGACGGTGGCCTGCAGTTCGCCGACGTCTCGGCCTGCCGGGATCCGGACGGTGTCGGCCCCCGCCTCTTCTTCCAGCGCGTGCCGGAGGAGAAACGCACGAAGAACCGGGTCCATCTGGACCTCCATGTCGGACCGGAGCGGTACGAATCCGAGACTTCCCGGCTCGAGTCGTTGGGAGCCGTCCGGCTGTGCTTTCACGACGACCGCGGGGCGCGTGCTGGACCATGGTCGACCCGGAGGGCAACGAGTTCTGCGTGGAGTGAGCGCGCTGCCCCAACCCGAGATCCCGTGACGACGCCGGCAGAGAACAGCGCACGGCGCACTCCAGAGCATCATTGGCGATACCTTGAGACTCGGAAGAAGGGTGACGAGACGGAGGGTTGGCCCCGAGCTGCCCTCCGTGGAACGGAGATCCGATGAAGAGCGTCCTGATCCTCGGTGCCGGGTTCGCCGGGCTCGAGCTCGCCACGAGGCTCTCGGAAGAGGTCCCGGACGAGGTCGACGTGACCATCCTCGACAGCAGCGACGCCTTCGTCTTCGGCTACTCGAAGCTCGACGTCATGTTCGGGCGGGCCGACCCGGCCACGGTCCGTCTGCCCTACACCGCCTTCGACAAGCCGGCTGTGCAGTTCAAGCAAGAGCGCGTCATCGCCATCGATGCCGAGCGTCGGCGCGTGACCACGGACAAGGGTGAGTATTCACCGGACATCCTCGTGGTCGCATTGGGCGCAGAGCTGGACCCTGCGGCAACGCCCGGGATGGTCGAGGAGGGCACGGAGTACTACACCGAGGCCGGCGCAGAACGAGTCGGTTCCGTGTTGCCCGAGTTCCAGGGTGGCGACGTCATCATCGGGGTCCTCGGCAACTTCTTCAAGTGTCCGGCAGCACCGTTCGAGACGGCGCTCATGCTTCACGACTACCTCCAACAGCGGGACCGAGGATCCGCAACGAGCATCAAGGTGATCAGCCCGATGTCGACGCCGATCCCCATCTCGCCCGAGGCCTCGGCCGGCATCCTCACCGCGCTCGAAGAGCGCGGCATCGGCTGGTGGCCCGAATCGAAGGTCGTCTCCATGGACCCGGCGACCAAGGTCTCAACCTTGGCGGACGGACGCACGGCACCCTACGACCTCTTCTTGGGCATCCCCGTGCATCGGGCTCCTCGGGTGGTCGAAGACTCGGCGCTGGCCGAGGACGGGTGGGTCGCCGTCGATCACACCACGTTCGCCACGAGATTCGAGAACGTCTACGCCGTGGGCGACGTCACGAGCGCCCCCGTGCCCCGGGTCGGCGCCATCGCCGAAGGAGAGGCGCGCACACTGGCCGACGTGCTCATCCACCAGATTCGCGGCGGCGACCCACCCCAGCCTTTCAGGGGAATCGCGACCTGCTACATCGAGTTCGGTGGCTCCAAGGTGGCCCGATTCGACGCCAACTTCCTGTCCGGCCCGAAACCCTTCGGCTCGTTCACCGAGGCGTCCGAGACCATGGTCGCGAACAAGGTCGAGTTCGGCGCCAGCAGGCGGCGTCGCTGGTTCGGCATGGAGGGCTGACCCGCATCGACACCGGGCACTGACGGACCAGGGCGGACGGCGTCCGCTCGGGCGAGACGTCCGTTGCCCCGTGGGGCGTGGAAGTATGGAACGCCAGGCCCATCGTGGAGGAACCAGCGGTGCGCGACAGGACAGACAGGCTGAGAGCAGGCGGCGCGCTGTTGGCTCTGACCTTCGTCGCGGCCGGCGTCCTCGGACTGCCCATGACGTCGCCGGCGGCCGCCGCGTCGACTCCGACGTACTACGTCTCCCTGGGGGATTCGTATTCCGTGGGCTATCAGCCCGGGCTCGGGGCCACGCCGGGCTACACGGTGTACGTCGCCAAGAAGACCCACCTCAAGCTGGTCAACTTCGGCTGCGGCGGTGCGACGACGACGTCGATCATCGCCGCGGTGGGATGCCCGGACCCCCTGCCCCACACCACCGGCGCGGTCCTCTACCCGACGACGACCCAAGCCGCTGCAGCCGAGGCGTTCCTCACCGCCCACCGCGGGCACATCGGTCTCATCACGGTGTCCATCTCGGGCAACGACGTCACGTCGTGCGCGGGTCAGGCCAACCCGGTCAGCTGCGTCGGCACTGCCACCAAGGCCATCTCCACCAACGTCGCCGCACTCGTCGCGGCCCTGCGGACGGCCGCCGGATCGGGCGTCCCGCTCATCGGCCTGACCTATCCCGACGTCATCCTCGGGAGCTACGTCTATCCCTCACGATCCCCCACCGCCTCGAGTGTCTCGCTGGCCAAGCTTTCCGTCATCGCGTTCAAGGACTTGATCAATCCGGCCCTCGTCAAGGCCTACGCCACTGCAGGCGGCCGTCTGGTCGACGTCACGGCGGCGAGCGGCGCCTACACCTCGCTGAACCGGACCATCCGCCTCCGCCCCTACGGCAGGATCCCGGTGCCCGTGGCCAGCGTGTGCAAGCTGACCTGGTTCTGCGCCCAGGGCAACATCCACGCCACGACGCGTGGCTACACCTTCATCGGCAAGCTCGTCGTCGCCAGGTTCGCCGCCATGCGGCACACGTGAGGTCGACGGCGCCATGAGCCTGGCGGCCGGCCTCGTACTGGCACTCCTGGCCGCCCTTGCCCTCAACGTCGGGTTCTTCGTCCAGCACGGGGCGGCCAACACCATGGTGACGCTGTCGGTCAGACACCCGTTCGCCTCGGCCCGTCTCCTCGTGACCAACCGGCAATGGATGCTCGGCTACGGGGCCGGCTGGGTGGGCTGGGGGCTCTACATTGCGGCCCTCGCACTTGCTCCGCTGTCGCTCGTGCAGTCGGTGTCCGCGGGCGGCGTGGGGATCCTGGCCATCCTGGCGCACCGGCTCGGCACGCCACTGACGCGCCAGGAGCAAATCGGCACCTACATCGCAGTGGGTGGCCTCGTCCTGTTGGGACTGTCACTCACCTCCGCCGTGACGCCGTCGGCTCCGGCACGCACCATGACGCTCGTCGTGGTCATCGCCGCCGGGGCGGGTGTCGCCGGAGTCCTGGCTCTCCTGGCCCGCCGCTATCGACCGGGCGCGCTGTTGGGGTGCGCCGCCGGCATCCTCTTCGGTGTCGGTGATATGGCCACCAAGGGCGCCGTGGACGGTTCCGGCCTCCTCTTCATCCCTGTCCTCGCTGTCTGCACCGCACTGGCATTCGTCACACTGCAGGGTGCCTTCCAGCGCGGCAGAGTCCTCGAGACGGCCGGCTCCTCCACGCTGATCAACAACCTGATTCCCATCGTCGGCGGGATCGTCGTCTTCCACGAGCCCATCCCTCCCGGTCTGGCCGGGGTCGCCCGGGTGATCAGCTTCGTGGCGGTGATCGTGGGCGCCGTGCTCCTGGCCGGTGGACGGATGCAGGCGCAGAGCCCGGCGCACGCGCCGATGGCGACACACTCCTGAGGGTCCTGCCGCAGGCGGAAGAGTGGTGGGCCGTAGAGGACTCGAACCTCTGACCCCTTGCGCGTCATGCAAGTGCGCTACCAACTGCGCCAACGGCCCGTTCTCCCAGACCCTACCACCCGACATTTCCGGCCTTCGCAGCTCAGCGATGCCGAGTGCGACGCCCCAGGCTCCATGTCCGTACAATTGCGGTTGTGACAGAGACGACGGCCATCAACCCCCTTCCGGACCTGGACCAGCATCTCCGGCGGATCGCCGAGGACGGGTACACCGTCCTCCCCGGCGCCATCGAACCCGAGCTGGTCGACGAGATCGACGAGGCGTTGCTCAAGCTGGAACACGATCTCGGCACCGTGCCGGCCAACAACCTGTTCGAAGGGGTCCACACGATGCGGGTGTACAACCTGCTCGTCCACGGGCTGACGTTCCAGAAGATCCCGTTGCACCCCAACGTCCTCCCGGTCGTCGAAGGCGTCCTCGACCCTGGGCTCCTGATCTCCTCGCTCTCCTCCATCGCAATCGGGCCGGGCGAGCAGGCCCAACCCGTGCACGCCGACGACCAGCTGATCCCTCTGGCCCGGCCCCACATCCCCATCATCTGCAACACCATGTGGGCCATCACCGACTTCACCGAGGAGAACGGGGCCACGCGCCTGATCCCCGGCAGCCACCTGCGCGACGAGCCACCCAACCCCCTCGAGCTCTACGAGACCATCCCGGCCGAGATGTCCAAGGGAAGCGTCCTCATCTGGGTGGGGAGCCTCTGGCACGGTGGGGGCGCCAACCGGACGGACCAGCGGCGCGTCGGCATCGCCATGAACTACTGCGCCGGCTACATCCGTCAACAGGAGAACCAGCAGCTCGGTGTGCCACCCGCACTGGTCAAGACCTTCCCCCGCCGCCTCCAGGAGCTGGTCGGCTACTCGGTGTACAACGGGCTCGTCGGGCACATCGACAAGGAGCACCCCGGGAAGGTCATCCTCGCCGAGGACGAAGGGGTCGACATGGTCTGGGATCTGCTCAAGATCTGACGATCAGGCAGCCGAGGGCAGGGCCACGGGCGCCACCGGCCACTCGTAGTCCCTCGGATCGATGGGGATCATTCCCTGGGAAATCCGCCATTCGTCGTAGCCCCGCGCCCACGCCCGGTGCCAGCGGGCCTGGTTCTCGTGGAGCCGCGCGAGGTCGCACTCCCACAACGCCTCGTACCGCGCCGCCAGCGCGAACAGCACCTCGACCGATGCGATGGCGTCGGCCGAGGCATCGTGGGCATTTGTGATGTCGATCCCGTAGAGCTCGCACAGGTTGACCAGCGTGCGCCGACCCTTGCGGTAGCGATCGAAGTGGCGGTCGATGACGACGCAATCGAGCACCGGGCCGCACCACCCGCGCTCGACGATGCCTCGGCCGCCCAACCGCATGGCTTGCGTGTCGAGAATGGTGAGGTCGTAGTCGAGCTTCATTCCCACCAGGGGCACCCCTCGCCGACTCGCCGACAGCACCGCATCGGTGACCAGCCCGATGGCCTCTCGCAGCGGCATGCCCTCGTCACGGGCCCGCTCGGTCGTGATCCCGTGGACCTCGGTCGCCCCCACCGGGATCTCGCGACCGGGATCGATGAGGCCGGACCAGCTCCGCAACACGACGCCGCCCACCACGTGGACCAGGGCGTAGGAGACCGGCACGTCGTTGAAGCGGTCGATCCCCGTCGTCTCGAAGTCGAAGCCGAACACCTCGCCGGCGGTCCACGTGGCCATGGTGCCGAGCATGGCAGCGGGGTGTGACACAGCGGCGGATACCGACCCGTGAGCCGCCGACCAGCCGGTCGCGGGTGCCGGGCAGTACGGTCATCGTCATGTTCGGCCGCTCCCGGCCCCGCCGGTGGCGGCGCACCACGACCAGGGCGACCATGCTGGCGCTGCTTGCCGCGGTGGTCACGTTGGTGCCGCTCCCTCCACCCGTCACCGCAGCGGGCGCGGCGGGGTCCCCCGCGGCGGCCGCCGGGCCGGCGGCGCTGGTCCACCCGCTCGACGGCACCGCTACGGGACCCGTCAGCCCCGGAACCGTGGGCGAGTTCCCCGGAGCGGACGTGCCCTTCGGCATGCTCCAGTGGAGCCCCGACACCAGCCCCAACGCCGTCCAGAGCGGGGGCGGGTACACCTACGCCGACAGCGAGATCGCTGGTTTCGGCCTGACCCATCTCAGCGGTACCGGCTGCCCCTCCTACCAGGACGTCCCCATCCTTCCCACGGTCGGTGCCCTGGGTCCGAGCCCCGGATCCGCCACGGCGACCTTCTCGCACACCCAGGAGCACGCGACGCCCGGCCGCTACGACGTCGAGCTCGGCCCGTCTCCCATCTCGGTCTCGCTCGCCGTCACCACCCACAGTGGCATCTCGAGCTTCGACTTTCCTTCCGGCACCTCGTCGAACGTGTTGTTCAAGGTCGCCGGCAGCGCGAACCCCGTGACAGCGGCGAGCGTGCACACCATCGGGCACGACGAGATCGAGGGACAAGTGAGCAGCGGGCAGTTCTGTGGGACCGGGACCGGCTACACCCTGCATTTCGTCGCCCTCTTCAACCGGCCGTTCACCTCGGGCGGCACGTGGAGCAGCTCCGGCACGGCGGCCGGCAGCACGTCCTGTATGGGGACCTCGTGCGGCGCCTACGTCACCTTCGACACGACGACCCAGCGACATGTCCTCATGAAGGTGGGGATCTCGTTCGTCAGCGTGGGCGATGCCGCGCAGAACCTCCGGGCCGAGGACCCCGGGTGGTCAGTGCCGGAGGTGGGCGCACGGGCCGAGGCGCGCTGGAACGCGCTGCTGGGGCGGATCGCGGTGCGAGGAGGCACGACGGCCCAGCAGCACACGTTCTACACGGCGCTCTACCACTCGCTCCTCTTCCCCAACGTCGTGTCGGACGTCAACGGCCAATACGCCGGCAGCGACGGCAAGATGCACACCGCCCACGGGAGGGACGAGTACTCCAACTTCTCCGAATGGGACATCTACCGGAGCGAGACGCAACTCGAGGCGCTCCTGGCGCCGCGCGAGGTCGGCGACATGGTGCAGTCTCTCGTCGACGATGCGGCACAAGGAGGGTGGCTACCCAAGTGGGCCATCGTCGGCGGGGACGAGTCCCAGATGAACGGCGACTCGGCCGATCCGATCATCGCCGACGCCTACGCCATGGGCGTGCACAATTTCGACGCCGGTGCGGCCCTTGCGGCCATGGTCAAGGGAGCGACCCAGAACGAGACCGGCCACGGCCTCCAGATCGAGCGGCAGTACCTGAGCCAGTACCTGTCCCAGCACTACGTCAATGCAACGTCGCTCGACCTCACCTCCATCGACTATTCGATCGGTGGCTCTGTCACGCTCGAGTACGCCATCGACGACTTCGCCATCGCCCAGCTGGCGACCGCACTGCACCATCGCGCCCTGGCCTCCACCATGATGCAGCGCTCCGCCAATTGGCAATATCTGTTCAATCCGGCCACGGGCTACGTCCAGGCGCGCGGCACTGACGGCAGCTTTCCTCCCGGTCAGGCCTTCGAATCGTCGCAGCTGGAACCCGGCGGGCAGACGGGTTTCGAAGAAGGCAACGCGGTCCAGTACACCTGGTCGGTGCCGCAGAACCTGACTGCGCTGGCCTCCCTCATGGGCGGCGACGCCGCCGCCGCGAGCAAGCTCGAGACGTTCGTGAGCTCGCTCAACGCGACCCGCAACTCCCCCTACGAGTGGTCGGGGAACGAGCCCGACGAGTGGGCGCCGTGGGAATTCGACTACTTCGGTGCGCCCGGGAAGACGCAACAGAGCGTGCGCGCCATCGTGAACACCGAGTACGCGGACGCACCCGTCGACGAGCCGGGCAACGACGACCTGGGCGCCCTCTCGTCGTGGTACGTGTGGGCCGCGCTCGGCCTCTTCCCCGTGACGCCCGGGTCGGCGAACCTGGCTCTGGCCTCCCCGCTCTTCCCGTCGGTGACGATCACCCTGCCGGATGGCCACCGCCTCGTCGAACAGGCCCCGGCGGCGGCGGCCTCCCGACCCTTCGTCCACGCCCTGACCGTCTCGGGGGTGGCCCACCCTTCACCGCGGGCCCCGGGCTGCCCCGACTCCCCGGCCCCCCGAAGCCCGACCGGCGCATGGACCATGCCCTGGCTCCCCGCATCGGTGCTGCAGACGGGGGGGACCCTGCGCTTCGCCCTTTCGAGCTCACCGGACCCGACATGGGCCACCTCGCCCACCGCGAGCCCTCCGTCGTTCACCGCCGGTGAGCTCCCGGTCGTCGGGTTCTCGCTGCCGAGCGGCGCGACGACCATCGCAGTCGGTCAGCCCACTCCGATCAGTATCGGCGCCGCGCTCGTGGGGGCCCGGGCGACTTCGGTCCGCTGGAAGGTCACGTCGAGCTCGAGCGCCCTGGCAGTCTCCCCGTCCTCGGGAACGATCACTCTGGCGCCGGCGACGGGGGGCCCAGGCACCACGGCCGCCTGCGGCCGGCCACTTCGTTTCATCCAACCCCTGACCGTGACCGGAGCCAGCGCCGGTTCGTATTCCGTGCACGTCGCCCTTGCCACCACCGACGGGATGACGCTGCCGCCGGTCGTGCTCGACGTCGTGGCGCACTGACCGTCGGTGCCGATCGGACGCGAAGGAACATTGCACCACTCGCGCGACAAGAGCCACGGGCTCGCAACACTCCACCCAGCAGCAACTCAGGGAACGACCGTACGTTCCTTCATCGAACCGATCGGCGCTCTCTTCCCTTTTCATCCCCCCGGGGGGCGCCGATCGTTCGCGCCTGTGAAGAGGTTCGGCGGCACGGAGATGTGCAAGAACCCGTCAGACCCCTGCAGACCCTCAGAGCCAGACCAGGGATTCATGGCAGTTCGCCTCTGTCAACGGTTTCGACGGAGCTGCCCCAGATTGTCGGAATGATCGACCGGCAGCCGACACTAAGCGACCGACTGTTTGAGGTGTTCATCGAAGAAGGCGATGATTCGACGGCGGGCATCGAGCGCGGAACTCTGGTGGAACTGCGCGCCTGAGATCTTCGCCAGGACCTTGAAGATCATAGAAACCTCTGTGGGATCGTGATCATTGAGAAAGGAGTGCCCAGCGTCGGCATACACCTTGACGTCGTGATCGATTCCGTTGGCGCTCAGCGCCTGCTCGAGGCGGCCAGGTGCCCTACGCAGTGAGCGATCCTTGGCCCCGTAGCTTCCAATCACCGGGCAGGCACCTCGCAACAGGTCCTCGGCGTCTTTCGGTACCGCGCCGTAGTTCACGCTTGATGCGAAGAAGCCTTGTCGGGGAGCGAGCAGCAGAGCGAACCCACCTCCCATGCAGTATCCGATGACACCGATCCGCCCCGTGCAGTCCGGTCGGCCAGCCAGCCACGCCCGCGTGGCCTCCAGGTCATCGAATGTCCGACCCTTGCGCGCGAGAGCGTCTTTGATCACCGTTCGCATACATCTGAGCTTGTTGCCCCCGTGGTACAGGTCCGGGGCCGCCGCCAGGTACCCCTCGCTCGCCAGCCAGTCCGCCTGTCTTCGCAGATCCGTGCTCATTCCGAACGCATCGTGAATGACGATCACGCCAGGCCAGGTTCCCTCGCCTGTCGGCACGGCCACATAGGCCGGAAGCACCCCTACCGTCGGGATATCGACGTCGGTCATGGTCCATGATGGCCCACGGAACCGGGGCGTGCCCTGCCGTTTCGGAGCCGAGGTATCAACCTCCACCGGGTCGGCGGAACTGTCCGGAACCCCGGGGAGCCACCCACAGCCACGCCTATGAGGGACATCGGGGATCATCGAGTGCATGAGCGCCCATGCCAGGGCAGACTGTGGGATGGCAAAGAGCTACCAACTCGGGCCTGCCCGTCGAGCGGTCAATGCGCTCATGAATCCGTTGGTTCGCCTTGGTATCGGCGGTAAGTCGACGTACCTCCTCACCACCACGGGATGTAGGACGGGGCAGCAGAGGACTACACCGGTGATTCTGGTCGAGAACGATGGACAACGATGGCTTGTCTCGCCCTACGGAATGGTGGCTTGGGTGCACAACGTGCGTGCCCAGCCCGAGGTCACTCTTCGCCATGGCAAGCGAGCCGAGACCCTTCACGCCGGGGAGGTTGACGCAGCCACAGCCGGTCCCGTCCTCCAGCGTTACGTTCGCAACGTGCGGGTGACCGCCCCATTCTTCGATGCCAAGGGCGACGACCCGGTGGACAAATTCATCGAAGAGGCACCCCGCCATCCGGTGTTCGAGCTCACCGCCACCTCTCACTGACTGCCTCAATAGGCCGGGTCGGTTGCTACGCGCTCGAAGCGATGAAGTCCTGATCGCGGGCCGGCGACTCCTGAACGAGTCAGCCCACAGGGGATACAAGTGTGGTTTGCTGGGGCGCGGTGGCAGCGATACCCGACATCGTTGACTTTCTCCTTCAGTGCACGCCCTTCGACGCGTCCGACCCTGCGGGGGTCGAGCGACTGGCGGAGTCAGTGGAGGTCGAATTCCACCCGGCCGGGACGACCATCTTCCCGAAGGGTGCAGAGGGTATCGAGTTCCTGCGGGTGATCCGGGCCGGGGCCGTGGAGGTCGTCGACGACGGACGGGTCCTCGACCTCATGGGCCCGGGCGAGCTGTTCGGGCACGCATCGGTGTTGTCCGGCCTCCCGACGGGCTTCGCCACGCGCACAGCGGAGGACACCCTCGCCTACCGCATCCCGGCCGATGCGGCCTCGGAGATCCTCGCCCAGCCCCAGGGCCTTCGCTACCTCATTCGCTCGATGCTCGAGGACCGCCATCTTTGCTGCACGCGCCCGGCTCCGAGGTCCCGAGGGACCGCCTGCGCGAGCCGGTGAGCGCTACCATCCGCAGCGAGCCGGTGATCTGCGCGCCGGCTACCCGATCCGCGAAGCGGCCCGCCGGATGACCCAGGCCGGGGCGACCGCCCTCATCGTCGACCTGGGGGACTCGGTCGGGATCGTCACCGACAGCGACCTGGCACTCATCGAAATACCGGTTCGTTCAGCCGAGCCCCGGTCCATGTTCGATTCTTTGGCGGGATCGAGGTTGTTGTCGGGCAGGACGCTCTGACGGTCCCACATATCGAGCTGTTGGCCGCACTGTCTTCGCGGGGTCGCCAGGATCTTCCCGGCCTTGTTGATGCTGACTGATGCTACGGGCCACGGTGTGCCCAGGGATCAAGGTTGCCAGTTCGATAAGCAGCCCTGGATAACGCCGGGGACCGGTGCGACGCGAAGATGAAGCGAAGTGACGCGCCGATGTCGCGAAAGCCCAGCAAATCCGCGTCACTCCCGCTAAGCCCCGATCAACTCATTTCTTGCCCCTGAAGAGGGAACACCTGGAGGCGGCGGGCGGAATCGAACCGCCGTACGGGGCTTTGCAGTTACGAAAACGGGGTTCGTCGCCGTTCGCATGAAGACGGCAGTCCTGGTCAGGGTGCATGCCGGTACGGAGCGGTTCAACATGATTCAGGGCTCTTGTGCCATCCCTGTGCCATAGAGGGTGGACTGTGAAGACGGATCTCCGGGCCGGCATAGTCCGCTGAAGGGCACGTCGCCGGAATATTGGTGTATCGTAGGTGTATGAGTCGCACCAACATCGACATCGACGAGGAGGCCTGCGACGTCGTCATGCAGCGGTACCGCTTGGCCACCAAACGAGAGGCCGTGAACTTCGCTTTGCGGACTCTGGCAGGAGAGCCGCTGAGCCTCGAGAAAGCCCGCGGGCTTCGCGGATCCGGTTGGGAGGGTGACCTCGAGGAAATGCGATCTGCACGCACCCCGTGATCATCATCGACACCTCGGCGTGGGTCGAGTTCCTCCGTGACACGGGCAGCCCTGTCTGCGACCGCGTCGACGCACTCTTGGACGGCGAGATCGCCACGTGCCACCCCATCCGAATGGAAGTGCTTGCCGGCGCACGAGACGAGCAACACCTCAACGACCTTCGAGGACTGCTTGCGCGCGCTTCTTTGCTGCCCACCGAAGCGACCGACTACGAAGACGCAGCCGCTCTGTACCGCTTGTGTCGCCGGCACGGGGAAACAGTGAGAAAGCTCATCGACTGCCTCATCGCTGCCACTGCCATCCGAACTTCTTCGACCCTGCTCCATTGCGACAACGACTTCGACGTCCTGGGTCGCCACACACCTCTCCAGATCGAACGTCCATAGCCAGTGCGCCGCACGGATTCTCCACGATGCCCACGAGCTGGCGGTCCGAGACGGTCCTTAGTAGGCGGCTACTACGGACTCCCTTACTCACTCGTGGTTCTTGAACCACTGCAATGTCATCTCTAATTGCTCCTTGGCCTCATCAGTCCATTGGTCTTTGGTCCCGTACTGGTCTCGGTAGTACGAATAGAGGTCTCTATAAGGCGCAATTGCCTTCTCGAACTGCGACCCTCTCACGAGTGCTGTCGCCAGGTGGCGCTGAGTCTCGAGGGTCAACGGGTGTCTCACCCCTAGGTCACGACGTCGCGTCTCCCACACGTGCTCAAGAAGCTCGCTCGCTGGGTCGTATTCCTCTCACCGTAGAGATCATGTGCAAGATTCTCCATGTGACCGATAACTGCAACATCTTCATCGCCGAGATGCAGTTTTAGGAAGCCAGTTAGCTCGCTCCGAATGGCCACTGCTTGCTCTACTTCGTCCACCCGTTCGAGGCCCCCGGCTAGCTCGTCCATCAGTATCTGTACTTCCGGAGTCTGCATCCCATCTTGACGAACATATTCCTGGAGCAACAAGACCTGATGCTTGACTAATGCAACGCACGCGATGTCTGGGGTCCCCAAGTACCTCCAGCGCGAACTCTTCCCGCGTCGTGACCAAAGCTTCGGGCGGCGGATGGCGCCGAGATCTGCCTCGCCAGCGATTCTTCAACGTTCAGGGAGCCTCAGTGGGAAAAGAAAATATGATAATGGCCGTCACGCCGCACTCGCTAGGCACCAGCGGGAGCCAAGGCTGCTACAACTGCAATAACTGCTATCAATCCAAGTCCGGTAATCGCGACTGGCGGTGTGGTCAGCGGCGGGAGGTGGAGGAAACTCGACCGAATACCCTCCTGAGGCGATGCCGCCCAAATTGAGACGCTGGGATTTGAGGAATGGGTTGCGTGGGACCGAGCTCTGCCGAAGGTGTGACACTGACCATCGCTGACGGTGGGAGACTGAAAATCTCCTTCTCTGGTCGCTTCGGTACCCGGAGCTGTGACCACCCCAATATCCTGCGGTTGCTCGGGCATATCTTTGTGCTTTAGACCCGCGCCGATGTACGCCCCCGCCGCCCCGCACAACAGGCAAGGAGTGAGGTGACAGCTCGACCGGCTCTACCGCCAGAGTTCGCCTTGTGGTGACGCTTCAAACCCAAGGGATCCGTCAATTGAGCGGATCGTCTCCGGCAAATGCGTAAGGCTGACCAGTTTCCGTAAGTTTGGGGTCAATACTCAGAAACTGCGCCGTCGCCGGGTCGTAGTAGCGGTGTACTCACGACCGCCGGCCAGGTTCAGGAACCTCCTGTCGCGCCCTAACGCAATCGTGAGGTCGACGCGGAGTAGGCCGCTGCTTCGTCGTCGCCAGATGCGACTCGCCGAGCAGGACGATTCCTCACGAATCAGCTGGCATTGCGTCAGTTAGCGGCTCAATGCCGTTCGATCGACACCATTGCTTGTATCTCGAAAAGTCCCCAGGCGGCGCATTTCTCGATGTGACTCTCACCCCCAACGCCAGACTGGCCTGTCTGTGCCACTGCCAGATGAACACGAAGGCCGAGCAAGCGAATCCGGCGCATGCGATTCCCACTATCCAGGCCACTACTGCAGCGGAATTCCGCGCCGTGTGGAACACCACGAACACCACGACAAAATAGGCCAGAGCAACCCAACGGATGACCGAAACAACCCATTTCCCACGAAAAAAGCGCGACCGCGGCGGGGCGACCGACCAGGGGCTCCCAGTGCCTCACGGTCTTGGATTTGTCTGGGATGTGCCACGTCTTAGGCAAGATAGTTAACCGCCCGTTCTCGCATACTCCGAAGTCGAAAGAACGTATGCGACAAGTTCATCGATCACATCGCCCGGCGAGAACAAACTTACGGCTCCGAGTC
>CAWELJ010000014.1:0-132553 GCA_963809825.1 uncultured Acidimicrobiaceae bacterium
CCCGAAGGTGCGGGGTACCAAGAGGTTGAGGTCTCCCATCCGATCAACGGCCGCTACCAGGGTGAGGTCCAGCCGATCGTGTCCGGCTCGCACGCGGTGGTCGAGTCGCATCCGTTTCTGCGGTCTCTCGATTCGGTCGCTGTCGAGGTGTCGGCGTGGCCGACGCGACCGAATTGCGGTCGCCGACAGACGCTGCTCTCGACGTGGGAGCAGGGGAGTGGGCTCGCGCTCGCGTCGACGGCGATGGCCACGCAGTCGCCGAGTTCGGCGGAAGCTACGGCCAGCGCCCGTCGGTGTTGCGAACCGAGCGCCCGCTCGCCGCTCATCGCTGGACGCAGCTCAAGGTGACCTACGATGCGGCGAGCCGCCGAGGCGTGCTCGTGGCGACACCACAGCCGTTGTCACCCGCCGAGCGGCTGACCATGTCGCCTTCTGAGGCATCAGGCGTCTTCGACGCCTCCGTGTCCTCTGGGGGCCCGCCCTTCTTTCCGCCGAGGACATCGGAGGCGACCAGGCCCGGGAACCATTTCAACGGCCGCCTCGACGGTTGCCGACTTGGCTCGGCGGTGGGCCTCCCGCACGAGGCGCAGTGGGACTTCGGGGCCGACATCGGGACGGACAGGATCTCCGACTCCGGTGGGCACGGGCTGCACGGCTCCACCCGACAACTGCCCACTCGAGCGGTCCCGGCGTGCACTGGAACGGTCAGGTGCACGACTGGCGTCAGGATCGCTCCCACTACGGAGCGATCCACTTCCACGAGGACGATCTTGCCGACGCCGGGTGGACGCCGTCTTGCGAACTGGCCGTGACCGAAGCTCTGGCGAGCGGCGTGTACGCGCTGCGGGTGCGCACCGCTTCGAGCGAGGACTACATGCCCTTCTTCGTCCTGCCGGCGGAGCATGCCACCCCGGCTCCGGTGGGTACCTGGCTCCGACGGTCACCTATCGCGCCTACGCCAACATCCGCCTCACCGCCACGACCGACCACATCTTCGGCAACGACAGCCCGGCCGAGATGCCCAACGAGCGCTTCTTGCGCGAGCATCCCGAGTGCGGACCCGGAACCTACGCCCATCACCACGATGGCAGCGGGGTGATCTTCAGCTCGCACCTGCGGCCTGTCTTGAACCTCAAGCCGAAGTGTGGACTCTGGGGGTTCACCGCTGACACCAACGTGACGGCATGGCTGGAGCAGACCGGGGTCACCTTCGACGTGCTGACCGATGACGCCCTACACTACCGCGGCCTCGACCTCCTGGGCCGCTACCGGGTGCTCGTCACCGGGACCCACCCCGAGTACTGGACGACGCCCATGCTCGATGCCCTCGAGTCGTACCTGGCGGGCGGCGGGCGTCTGCTCTATCTCGGCGGGAACGGCTTCTATTGGAGAGCGGCGTTCCACCCGGCCTATCCGTCGTCGGTCGAGGTCCGTCGGGCCGAAGACGGAACGCAGGTACTGGATCTCCGAGCCCGGTGAGTACGTACACGAAGCCACCGGCGAGCTGGGCGGACTCTGGCGGCGGCTAGGACGCCCGCCCAATCTGTTGACGGGCATCGGCTTCGCCGCGCAGGGCTTCGGCGACTCTGGCTTCTACCGCCGAAACCCCGAGTGGGACGATCCCCGGGTCTCCTTTGCGGTCGAGGGAATCGAGGGGCCGGGCTGCTTTGGCGATCACGGGACGGTCGGAGGCGGCGCCGCCGGCCAGGAGATCGACCGTTACGACGCAAAGCTCGGTTCTCCCACACACGCCATCGTGCTGGCTTCGTCGGACGGCCTCGGAGAGGACATGTTGAGAACCAAGGAGGAATTCGTCGCCACCGGGGTTCCCGACAGGGGCTCGGAGGTGCGCTCAGACGTCGTGTTCTTCGAAGGACCGGAGGGCGGTGCCGTGTTCTCGGCCGGGAGCATCGCCTGGGCGGCCAGCTTGGCGACCAACGAGTACGACAACGACGTCGCGCGGCTCACGACGAATGTCTTGCATCGCTTCGTCGATCCCGAGCCCTTTCCGATCGAGGAGTTCGGGGGGTGACGCCAGTCCGGATGCGAGGTGGCTGGTCGAAGGGGCGAGGTCTGTGCACTCGGGGCGCGGAGTCGTTTGACACCAGCTCGATGAACCCTACGAAAGAAGAGGCACGATGAAAGTCGCAGCACTGGGGGGCTGCGGTGGCATGGGCCGCTACGCCGTCCGCACCGCGGCCGACTACGACTTCGTCGACGAGATCGTCGTCACCGACGTCGACCTGGAGCGAGCACAGGCGTTCGTGGCGTCGGTTGCGCCCAAGGCTCATGCGGTCGCGGTGGACGCCACCGATGACGCATCGCTCGACGCCGCGATCGCCGGGTGCGACGTCGTCTTGAACACGGTCGGCCCCTTCTACCGTTTTGGTGTGCCGATTCTTCGGGCGGCCATCAGGGGCGGGGCGTGCTATCTCGACATCAACGACGACTGGGAACCGACCCTGGACATGCTCGAGCTGGCGCCCGAAGCTCGAGACGCCGGCGTCACTGCCGTGGTCGGGCTCGGGGCGAGCCCAGGGGTCTCGAACCTGCTGGCCCTCAAGGCGATGGAGGGATTCGACCACGTCGAGCGGATCGTCACCGGGTGGAGCTTCGGCTACAGCGATCGGGTCCTCTCCGAGGGCCAAGGGGACCGCACCAGCGCCGCCCTGGTCCACTGGGTTCATCAGTGCTCGGGCACCATCCGTGTCTTTCGAGACGGCAACCCGGTCGATGTCAAACCCCTCGACGAGCTCAGCGTGGACTACCCGGGCCTTGGCGTAGGGCGCGCGTGGACGGTCGGGCATCCCGAGGCGGTCACGCTGCCTCGTAGTCAACCGGTCGCTTCCAGCGTGAACGTGATGGTTGGCTCCTCGTTCGTCATCGAGGTCCTGCGGCGACTCGCTCGCCAGGTTGACGAAGGGACGCTCAGTGTCGAAGACGCCGCTGCGCTGATGGCGACGAACGAGCCACCGGGCACCGAGATCGCCGACGTCCCCCAATCCGTGCGTTTCCCCTCGATGTTCGCTCATGCCAGCGGCGTCCGCGACGGCCGTGTGGTTCGCCAGGCGGCGATGGTCGTAGCAATGCCCGAGTCCGGTATGGGCGGTGCGACCGGCGTGCCGCTCGCTTGCGGGCTCGCCGAACTGGCGGCCGGGCGCTTGGATCGACCGGGCGTCTTCACCCCCGAGGAGATCATCGACCCCGAGACGTTCCTGTCCGAGGTCGGCCGGCACTGCCCCCCGCAGCGCGCCGCCAGCGAGCTCGTCCTTGTCGCCGACTCCGATGACGAGGAATCGAAACAACTTTCGACGGCGTCGCCCCCACCAGGGGGACCCCGGTCCTAACCCCGACACACCTCGGGGGACTTAGCTCGCTTCGGCGAAAGGGAGGATTCATGGTTGCAAAATTCGATCGTCGCTCGCTGCTCCTCGGCGGGGCCGCGGCCGCGGGCTTGGCCGGCGCATCCGCGCTGGGGCTCGGATGGGACGACATCGCGGCCGCGTCAACGAACGGCCCCGACCGCAACGGCGTCTCCAAGGCGACACCCAAGAAGGGTGGCTCGCTCACCTTCGGCGTCAACGCCGAGGAGCAAGGGTTCGACCCGACGAAGGGCCGCTTCGACCAGGTCGGCGTGATGTACGCCCGTACGGTGTTCGACCCCCTCACCATCGTCTTGTCCAACGGCGACTGGGCGCCCTATCTGGCCGAGTCGGTCGTGCCGAACTCGACCTACACCACGTGGACGATCACCTTGCGCCCCAACGTCCTTTTTCACGACGGCACGCCGTGTGACGGCGCCGCGCTGCTGACCAACCTCGAGGCACAGTCCAAGTCGCTCCTCACCGGGCTCGTCCTCAGTCCGACGCTGCTGTCGATTACCCAGACCGGAGCGCTGTCGGCCGCAATCAGCTTCAAGAAGCCCTGGGTGCCGTTCCCCTACTACCTGTCCGGCGGCATCGGGGGGCAGATCGCCTACGTCGTCGCACCGTCGATGTTGTCCAACCCGAACGGGACATCGCACCCGGTGGGCACGGGGCCCTTCGTGTTCAAGGAGTGGATCCCCAACGACCACTTCACCGCCACCGCCAATCCCAACTACTGGCGTCCTGGCCTGCCCCACCTCGCGGAGATCACGTTCAAGCCGATCCCCAACGAGGAGGCCCGGGCCGAGGCACTCAAGTCCGGCACGATCGACCTCATGGTGACCGACACGCCGCAGATCATTACGCAGTTCCGTGGCAACCGGAGCTACTCGTACATCGACGACAGCACTCATGTCGCAGGCGAGCCAGACATGAACTGCATCCAACTCAACTGCCTGAAGCCGCCGTTCAACAGCGCCACGGTGCGACTTGCCGCCGCCATGGCCGTCAATCGATCCCAATACGCCCGCGTCATCGACGACAACGTGCTCGCGGTCAGCAACGGCCTCTTCGCGCAGGGGTCCCCCTACTACGCCGCGACGCCATATCCCAGCTTCAACCCTTCGCAGGCAGCAAAGCTGGTCAAGGACGCCGAGAGGGCGAGCGGCGGACCGATCTCTTTCACCCACGGAACGATCAACTCACCAGCGCAGATACGCGCCCAGCAGTACCTCCAACAGGCATGGCAATCCGTGGGATTCCAGGTCAAGACGACCATCGTCGAACAGAACAATCTCATCAACAATGCACTGGCCGGCACGTACCAGGCGCTGTCGTGGCGGAGCTTCGGCGCCGTCGACCCCGACCTCAACTACATCTTCTTGAGCAGCACGACGGTGAGCTCGGGGTCCCTGTCCATCAACATGGCCCGCAACGCCGACCCGGCGATCGAGACGGCGCTCCTGGCGGGTCGCTCGAGTTCCGACTCCTCGGTCCGTGCCGCGTCCTACAAGACGGTCAACAAACGCATCGCGCTCGACCTTCCGTACCTATGGACAGACCGGACCGTCTGGGCCATCATCGGCCATCCGAAGGTGGAGAACTTCAACAACCCCACGACGCCGCACGGCCAACCCGCCTTCGGCATGATTGGCGGCTCCATTTGGCCGGCCCAGATCTGGGTGAGCTGAACCGGACACCACAAAGGGCACGAGTTCGAATCTCATCTCAGGCTTCAAAGCACTGGTTACAACATTGCGCACATTCGAGCAGCGCATTATCCCAACATGCTCGCCGAAGAGGTTCCTATTCGTCTCCTGGCCTGGTTCCTTGCGGTGGTCGGGACCTGCGTCGATCCGATGACTCCAGGCTCTTCAGGCGCCGAATGCCTTCTGTCCTCAAGCCGCGTCCGGGACTCTCGAGTGCCTGTGCACGTTCCCGCATCTCCTGAGTGACTACAAGGGCGTTCAAGCTGGCCCTGAAGAGCCGCTTCGCTGCGTGTCCTCGCCCCGCCTTTGGCGGTCCCTTGACCGTCTCGCGCCCGTTGGCGTCGACGCCAGGTACAACGCCCTGATGCTTCACAAGAGTCAACCGTCGCGCGCAATCCGCTGCGACGGATCGGGAAAATACGGTTTCGAGCGGTCATCAACGGCGAGACCGTACTTCCATCTAGCTGGGATTATTCCAATTGGTGCTGTTCAGAATCCTCGTCCGGGGCTGCCGCTAGGTTGAGAGTTCGAGTCTCTCCCCCGGAGCATTTCTGACATTGTCGAATGCGTGCACGATCGTGCGCCTTCTAGGGAATATTCGACTTCGAGGCCCGCTCCGTCCTCGGCTCCAATGCAAGTGCCGTGACTATCCTGCATCCATGGTGACGGAGGGGAAAGGGACGAGCGAGCCCAGCCTCCCGCTCATCCTCGCGCGCGAGCTCGCTGCCAACCTGGCGACGCCGATGTTCCTGATCGATGCCGGAGGCGTCCTGGTGTACTTCAACGAAGCGGCTGAACTCTTGCTCGGAAAGAGCTACGGCGAAATCGGCGGTATTTCTGCCCTCGAGTTCGGAGCCATGTTGGAGCTGGAAAATGTCGACGGGACGCCAATGAGGCGCCGCGACTCGCCCGCAGGCGTCGCGTTTTACGAGCGCGAGCCTGCCCACCGAACGCTTCTGGCCACGACCCTCGATGGGTCCCGCCAGCCGTTCGAGGTCACCGCGTACCCTCTCTTCGGTCATATTGGCGAGATGCACGGCGTGCTGACCGTGTTTTGGCGGGCGAAAGGATGAGGATCCGCGTGTGGGGTTGCCGCGGATCGCTGGCCGCGCCGGGCGCCGAAACGCTCAGATACGGAGGCAACACCTCGTGCGTGGAGGTGCGTGGAGACAACGGCGAGGTGCTGGTGCTCGATGCCGGCACGGGGATGCGTCCGCTCGGTGTCGCGATGAGCAACGATGGCGAAGCGCGAATCGACGTACTGCTCAGCCACCTCCATCTGGACCACTTGCAAGGGCTTGGCTTTTTCCGCCCGCTCTTTGACTCAGGTCGCGAGATTCACATTTGGGGCCCACCCTCTCCCGTTCAATCGCTGGCCGACAGAATCTCGATGTACCTGTCACCGCCACTTTTTCCGGTGCGACTGGCGGATATTCCGGCCCACCTGGAATTTCACGACGCCCCGGAGGAACCAATTTCGATCGGCTCGTTGATCGTGCGAGCGTCCTTGGTCACCCATCAGGGGCCGACGGTCGGGTACCGCATAGAGGAACGGGGGCGTTCGCTCGTCTATCTTCCCGATCACGAGCCCGGACTCGGACTGGGTCTCTCCGAGCGCCCGGTCGAATGGGTGAGCGGCTACAACTTGGCCCACCGCACCGACCTGCTCTTGCATGATGCCCAGTACGGCGATGGCGAGTATCCCCATCACATCGGGTGGGGCCACTCGGCTATCGCACACGTCGTTGACTTTGCACGTATGGCTGAGGTCGACCGCTTGCTCCTGTTTCACCATGATCCGTACCACACCGACGACGAATTGGAGTCGATGGTCGGCGATGCACAGAGGTGCTGGGGTGCCCAAAGCGAACGAGTGCAGGCCGCGTGCGAGGGTATGACGGTGACGTTCGCCGCGGATGGCGTCGTGATAGACCCTGCCGGCGGTCGCGCTCGAACCAACTCGTGACCTCTGTGCGTGCGTGACGTTGCAGTCCTGCGTACGAACCACGGCTGGTCGGGCAAAGGCACCGATGACGGTTGGCGAGAATCTGAACTCGAGGCGATGTTGCAGTGTCGCGCCCGGCGAATGTAGGTGGTTACGCCTCGTGCTCTGGCCCGGGGGCCTGGCCGTCTCGGGCTAGAAACTGGGTCGCCATGGCGAGCGCCGCAGCGGAAACGGGTCTGGACATCTTTCGGGGCGAGCTGCGCTCCTGGCTGGCCGACCACCTCACCGACGAAGTGGTCCGGGCCGGGAGCCAGCAGGTCGAAGGCGCCAACCTCGAGATCCTGCGCTGGTGGAACCGGACCCTCGCCGACGGCGGGTGGGCGGCGCCGTCGTGGCCGGTCGAGCACGGGGGGCGCGGAGCCGGCGTCGACGAGCAGCTCGTCTACCTCGAGGAGATGAGCCGGGTGCGGGCCCCGGGGCCGCTGAACGTGATCGGCGTCTCGAACATCGCCCCGGCGATCATGCACTTCGGCACCGCGGGGCAGAAGCAGCGGTTCCTCACGCCGATGCTCCGGGGGGACGAGATCTGGTCGCAGGGCATGTCCGAGCCCGACGCCGGCTCGGACCTCGCTGCGCTGCGGACCCAGGCTGTCGAGGATGGCGACGACTTCGTGATCAACGGGCAGAAGACATGGAACTCCATGGGCCACTTCGCCGACTGGTGCCAGCTCTACGTGCGGACGGACCCGACCGCGAAGAAGCACCGGGGGATCACCTGTTTCCTCGTCGACCTCACGACGGTGGGCATCGAGGCCCGTCCGCTGACGACCATCACGGGTGGGCAGTCCTTCGCCGAGCTCTTCTTCTCCGACGTGCGCGTCCCCCGCTCGGCCATGTTGGGTTCGCTCCACGAGGGCTGGGGGGTCGCCATGACGACGCTCAGTCACGAGCGTGCCGGCGTGGCGAGACTGCACCTCGGCCTGGCCAACAAGCTCGACGACCTCCTGGCCGATCCGAGGGCCGCCGAGGGCTTGCGAGACCCCCGGCTGCGGGAGCGCCTGGCCCGTGCCTATGCCGACATTGCGTGCATGCGCTATCTCACCGAGCGCTCCCTGGCCGACCCGTCGGCCGCCGGCGCCAGCGGCAGCCTTGCCAAGCTGGCCTGGGCCCGCTGCGACCAGGAGCTGGCGAACCTGGCGGTGGACCTCATCGGGCCTGGGTCACTCGCAGACCGCTGGGGAGAAAACCTGCTGGCGGTGCGCCAGGCATCCATCGCCGGCGGGACGTCGGAGATCAACCGCAACATCGTGGCCGAACGCGTGCTCGGGTTGCCCCGGTGATCCCGCGGACGGCCGGGTTGGGACGGGCGCCGGCACGACATCTAGCGTGACGCCGGCACTACCGTTCACACGCCCGCACGCCCGGCCGACCGAAACGAGGAGCGCATGGCCCGTGTCGCCATTGAGGAGGGGTTCTTCCGGATCCCCGAGGACCCCGCGGAGCCACCGCGGCTGCTCGGCAGCCGCTGCCCGGCCTGCGGCGAGGTGTTCTTCCCGCGGCGGCTCGTGTGCGCCAAGTGCCTGCACGAGGGCACCGAGGACACGGAGCTGTCGACGTCGGGGACGATCCATACCTGGACGTACTGCCACGTGCCAATGTTCGGCAAGAAGGACGCCGATGTGGCCGGGTACGGCGTGGCGCAGGTCGACCTGCCGGAGGGGCCGCGTGTGCAGTCGATCCTCTCGGGCGAGCGCGAGGAATTCTCCATCGGCAGGACGGTTGAGCTCGACCTCGAGACGCTGCGGCAGAACTCGAACGGGGACGACGTGGTGATCTACCGCTTCCGGCCGCCGCGCGACGCGGCCGCTGGCGCCGGTGGCGGGAGTGGGGCATGAAGCACGGCCTGCGCTTCGAGGGCGTCGCCGTGGCCGGTATCGGCATGGTGCGCTTCGGGATGTTCCGAGACATCCCGGGGGCGCACTTGGCGCGCGATGCCGGACTGCTGGCGTTGCACGACGCCGGCCTGACCCTGGCCGACGTCGACGAGGCCTTCGTGGGCTACATCCAGCCGGCGCCGATGCTGGGTATCAAGGCCATGAAGGAGCTCGGGCTGACCGGCTTGCCGGTGACGCACATTGAGAACGCGTCCGCCACGGGCCTCGTCGCCTTCCGCGAGGCTGCGTGGGCGGTGTCGTCCGGCCGGGCCGACGTGGCCATGGCGCTGTGCTTCGACAAGTTCACCGACATGACCGGCACGGGCGGCCGTGGCGCGGGGCGGGACCAGATCGACGCGCCGATCCTGCCCGCCGCGTACTTCGCGCTGTGGGCGCAGCGCCGCATGCACGAGCGGGGGACGACGCCCGAGCACTTCGCCACCATTGCGGCGAAGAACTGGAACTACGGCGCCGTGTGCCCCTTCGCCCACCGTCGCTCCGACCACGTCGTCACGGCCGAGGAGGTGCTCGCCGCCAAAATGGTCGCCGAGCCGCTCACGACCATGATGTGCTGCCCTCCCGACGACGGAGCCGCCTGCATCATCGTGGCCCGCGAGGACCTGGTGCGGTCTCGCCAGCCCGGGCGGCCGTTGGTGCGGGCGCTGGCGTCCGCGCTCACGTCGGAGACGTACGCGCCGGGACACACGTTCGTCGGGCCCGTCGTCGGCCCCTCGACCATGACGCAGTTCACCGCGTCGCAGTGTTACGAAGCGGCGGGGCTCGGGCCCGAGGACGTCAGCGTCGCCTACTGCCACGACGCCTTCGTCAACGAGGAGCTCGAGTACTACGAGCTGCTCGGGTTCTGCGCCGAGGGCGAGGCCGAGAAGCTCGTCGTCGAGGGCGAGACCGGGCCGGGCGGTCGCATCCCGTTCAACACCGACGGCGGGCTGATCGCGCGCGGTCACCCCGGCGGGCCGACCGGCGTGGCCATGCTCCACGAGGCGGTGCTCCAGCTGCGGGGCGAGGCCGAGGGGCGCCAGGTCGACGATGCCCGGGTGGCGCTGACGCATTTGGTGGGCGGGGGCAGCATCGCCACCGTCAATCTGTTGGGTGTGGAGAGGAGCCGAACATGACGACCAGCGACGAGCGCCGGGACGCGGGGAGGGAGATCCAGGGACAGCTGTGGCCGGCCATCCTGAAGGGCCCCACGGGCGCGTTCCCGGCGGCCAAGCTGGCGCCGGACTACTTCGACCACGTGCAGCAGAGCGCGTTCGGCGACATCTGGTCACGCCCGGGGCTGCCCGTGCGTGACCGCTCCATGATCACGGTGGCCCTCCTGGCCGCGTTGGGGCAGCCCGAGGAGCTGCGGTCGCACCTGGCCGGCGCGCTGAACGTGGGGATCACACGCGAAGAGATCGTCGAGATCCTCATGCACGTCTCCATCTACGCCGGCGTGCCGGCGGCCGGTTCGGCGCTACGGGTGGCCGCCGAGGTGCTCGGCACCGAGTGAGCGCGGCTGTCCGCTCCTGATCCTCAGGTCGGGTTCCAGCGCAGAGCGACTCCGGCCTGCTGCTCGGCAACGGCGACGAGCTCGCTCCAGTCGGCACCGCCCAGCCCGTCCGCCACGGCGCCGTCGAGGACGCCTTTCACGGCGGCGGCCACCGGGGTGGGGGCGCCGAGCGCAGTGCCCCAGTCCACAATGAGGCCGGCGTCCTTGGCGGCCAACTCCAGCGCGAACTGCGTGGGTCTGCCCCGCCCGTCGATCGTCTCGACCTGGCGGTCGATGTAGAAGTTCGACGCCCCGGCCGTGCGCAGGATCTCCACGGCCTTCTGCACCTCGATGCCCGCCTTGGTGGCCATCGCCAGGCCTTCGAGGCTGACCCACGTGGTCGTGAAGGCGACGAGGCTGTTGAGCAGCTTCATGGTGTTGCCGAGGCCGAGCGGGCCGACGTGGAAGGTGGCGCGTCCGAGCGGCTCGAGCACGGGCAGGACACGGGCCACGGCCTCGTCGTCACCACCGACCATGAATACGAGCATCCGCTTCTCGGCCCCGATGGCCCCACCCGTGAGGGGTGCCTCGACGAGGTGGTGTCCGGATGTGGCCAGGCGCTCGCCCAGCCGGCGCACGACGGCGGGGCTGTTGGTGGAGAGGTCGACGAGGATCGCCCCCGGCCCGGCGCCGCCGGCCCACGCTTCGGCAACGGCCGCCACGACGTCGGGCGTCGGCAGCGAGAGGAGCGTCACGTCGGCTTGGCGGGCCACCGAAGCGACGTCCGGCGCGGCGGCGGCGCCGGTGATCGCCGCCATCGCCGACGGGTCGACGTCGTGGACCACGACCTCGTTGCCGTCCGCCACGAGGTTGGCCGCGATCGCCCCACCGATGTTCCCCAGCCCGATCACACCTGTCGCCATCGACCCTCCCCGAGTCCCGAAACGCCCTGGCAGCGCCCCTGAGCGCCTGAGGGGCCAGAGCGTATAGTGGAAACTCGCTCGAGCGTCAGAGATCCCCGGGGGGTCAAGTTCATGGGTCTGCGGGACCACGTCATTTGCGACAGCGACCTCCACGTGATGGAGCCGCCCGATCTCTGGGAGCGCTACATCGACCCGGCTTACGCCCACGCGGCGCCGCGCGGGCTCTCGGAGATCACGCGCGACATGCGCGTGCGGGTGAAGAACCACGTCATGCTCCGGATGGGCCCGACCCGTCCGATGCGCGTGGAGGGCCGCAAGACGGGGTGGCAGAAGGAGCACGACACCGTGTACGCCGCCTCCGAGGCCCGGGGCTGGGACGCCCAGTCGCAGATCGACGCCATGGACGCTGAGGGCCTCGACCTGGCCGTGCTGTTCCCCTCACGCGGGCTGTTCGTGCTCGGCCTCGACTCCTCCGAGCAGATCGGCGCCGACGGGCTCGAGCCCGAGTTCGCCACCGCCATCGCCCGCGCCTACAACGACTGGCTCAAGGACTTCTGCGACCACGCCCCCGACCGGATGTTCGGAGCGGGGATGGTGGCGGCGCACGACGTCGCCGGCGCCGTCGCAGAGGCGCGACGTTGCGTGGAGGAGCTCGGCTTCAAGTCGATCTTCCTGCCGCCGGCGGCGGTGAACCGGCGGCCCTGGCATCACCCCTCCTACGACCCGCTGTGGGGGGAGATCGAGCGGCTCGGCGTGCCGCTGGCCTTCCACGGAGGCGGCCAGACCTACCTGACGCCCGACTTCGGGCTCGAGGTGCTGGACCGGCTCATGCTGTGGCACACCTTCAGCCAGCCGCTGGGGATCCAGTTCGTGACGGCCTGCCTCTGTGGCGGCGGCGTGCTCGAGCGCTTCCCCGATCTGAAGGTCGCGCTGCTCGAGGGCAACTGTTCGTGGGCACCGTGGTTCCTCTACCGTCTGGACGAGCACTGGGAGTGGACGGGCTGGTACGAGGCGCCCGAGCTGACGATGCCGCCGTCGGAGTACTTCAGACGCAACTGCTGGGTCTCGGTCGAGGCCGACGAGGTCACGGTGCCGCACTTCGTGGAGACCTTCGGCGACGAACGTCTCATCTTCTCGACCGACTACCCCCACGGCGATTCGAAGTATCCCCACGCCGTGGACACCTTCGACAAGCTGCCGCTCTCCGACGAGAGCAAAGCCCGCATCGTGAGCACCAACTGGTCCGCGCTCTACGACATCCCGCTCGTCGGGAAGGTGTGATCGCCGTCCGCCGTCGGTCACGTCGGCGGGACACGACGCCGCGTGCCGCAGGTGGACGCCGCCCGGCGGGACGGTGACCCCGCGGGTCGGCCGAGTCAGGCCCAGCGAACCCACGCACTCGGGAAGGAGTGGCATGCCCATCTTTCAGACGGCGCACTACCAGGTGGAGGCGTCCGCAGTCGAGGACGTGAAGGCTGCCATTGAGGAGTTCGTCGCCTACGTGGCGGAGAACGAGCCGGGCACCACGATGTACACGGCATGGGAAGGCGTCGAGGACCCGACGAAATTCGTCCACCTCTTCGAGTTCGCCGACGAGGCAGCGCACCAACGCCACGGCGGTTCGGATGCGGTGGCCAAGTTCGAGTCCGTCTACCGTCCGGTGCTCGTCGGGGGGCCGGTGGTCTTCACCGACTACCACCAGGTGGCGACCAACCAACACCGCTAGTCCCTCGCGGGCGCAAAGGGGACGAGCCGGCGCGGGGACGCGCGTTCGTCACGACGTGGGGCCGTGACACCGGCGAGTTGACCGGTCGTTGTCCGGCGCGGCCCGCCGGCGAGCCGATGCAACCGGAACGCACCGTGATTGCGAGGCTCGCTCGATAGATTGCGCGTCGATCGGCCGCTGCGGTCGGGTCGCCGGTGTGAGGGGGCAGTCGTGGAACGGTCGGAGACGGGGGCGATGGTGCGTCGTGCGTCTCCTCGGCGATCCCGTCGGCGCAGCCGGTTCGCCGGTCACGACATCGGACGGGGAGCGATGAAGATGCTCCTGGTCCTTGCTCTCGGCGCCGTCGTGATCCTCGGTATCGGGAGCGTCGGCCTGTCGGCCGGTGCGGCCTCGGCGCCGCCGAGCAGCCCACAGTCCAGCCATGATTCCCAACAGAACGGCAGTGACTTCTGGTTGGCGAGCCCATCCGGGGCGGTGTGGAACTTCGGGGACACGCAGTCCTACGGTTCGGCCGCCAATGTGCCGCTGACCCACCCGATCGTCGGCATCGCGCCGACCAAGGACGACGGCGGGTACTGGCTCGTGGCCTCCGACGGCGGCATCTTCCCCTACGGCGACGCTCCCTTCGAGGGATCCACGGGTGGGATCGCCCTGACCAAGCCGATCGTCGGGATCACGCCGACCAACGACGATCAGGGGTACTGGCTCGTCGCCTCCGACGGTGGCATCTTCGCCTTCGGAGACGCCAGCTTCTACGGATCGACGGGCAGCATCCATCTGAACCAGCCGATCGTCGGGATGGTCTCGACGCCCGACGGCAAGGGCTACTGGCTCGTCGCCTCCGACGGTGGCATCTTCAGTTACGGCGACGCGCAGTTCCAGGGGTCGACCGGTTCCATCCATCTCAACCAGCCCATCACGAGCATGACGTCCACCTCGGACGGGCTCGGGTACTGGCTTCTCGCCAGCGACGGCGGGGTCTTCAATTTCGGTGACGCCCAGTTCAACGGGTCGACGGGTGGCACTCCCACTCCCGACCCGGCCCAGAAGCTCGTCGCCAGCGCGGACGGTCCCGGCTACTGGATCGTCGATCAAAACGGGACGGACCATCCCTTCGGGGGTGTCCTGGGCGCACCGCCGGCCCAAGGTCTCGTGTTCCGGCCGGTCACGCCCGGCGACAAGGCAGTGCTCTTCGCCTTCGCCCAGCTGGGCAAGCCCTACATCTGGGGTGGCAACGGCCCGGTGGGATACGACTGCTCGGGCCTTGCCCTCGCCTCGTGGGAGGCGGCGGCGGGCGTCGGCTTCGCCCGGGTGGCCAACGACCAGTACCACACGGCCGGGCAACCGGTCGCCATGGATTCACTCGCGAGCGGCGACCTCGTCTTCTGGGGATCCAACCAGGCCGACTGGACGAGCGTGTACCACACCGCCCTCTACGTCGGTGGCGGTCAGATCGTCGAGGCGACCGGCGACCACGTGCAGCTGAACACGCTCGGCCAGTGGGGGCAGGGCGATCTCATGCCGAACGGGCGCCGCCCGTAGACCACCGCACCCCGTCTGGCCGGCCCGGCTGCGCCAAGGTGAGATGGAGGGGCGGTGACGACAACGTTTTCCCCCGATCACCGCCCCTCGGTTTGGATGCTGACACCCGCCTCCCCGCCGCCATAGAGCCGACCGGACTGTCCCTCGCACAACATCTCCACAACGGGCACGGACGGGCGAGGCGGGTGGGGAAGTTCGCCGGCGTCAGGCCGGGACCCCCAGGTTCAGGGTCCCGGTGTGCCAGCGCCGGGCCAGTGCGTCGCAGGCGACCAGGAGGGAATCCCGACGGACGCCATCCGTGGCCGGCGCCCCGATCACCACGGCGACGTGGAGCGCCTCGAGGAGATCGGGGCGCGCGCGAGCGTCTTCGCCGGGACCCCGTACGCGGCGTTGAGGGGCGTCGGGATCACGGCGACCGAGAAGCCCAGCCGCTCGAGCTCCCCGCACAGTTCGATGAGGGGACGACTCCCGTCGGCCCGCACGACGTGGAGGGCGAGCATGACGGCGATCCCGCCGGGGCGGAGCAGCGCCGCGCCCTCGCGCAGGAAACGGGACGGCAGCTCGACGCCGTCGAGACCGCCGCTGGCGTAAATGCTGACGGGACCGTTCGTCCCGGTGCCCGTCGGGACCCACGGTGTGTTGGCCGCCACGAGGTCGAAGGACCCGGCCCGCAAGCCGCCCGTGACGTCGGTGCGGACGGTGAGCCAGACGTGCCCGGGCGGCCGGTCGTTCAAGAGCATGGTGTGGCGGGCCGCCACCGCCGCCCGGTGGACGATGTCGGTGGCCACGACGCAGCGGTAGCGCCGCGACAGGGCGGCGGCGAGGAACCCGGTGCCCGTGCCCAGGTCCACCGCCCGCTCACCGCGGGGCGCCAGGCGCAGTGCAACCTCGACCAGCAGCGGGGAGTCGGGCCCGATGTAGACCATGTCGGGCCGGTGTCCCGCATCGGGTGTGGCCAGCACCAGTTCGGGACTGGCGAGCAGTCGCACGCGGCTCGCCACATCCGACCGCTCGGCATCGACGTCGAGCACCCCCGCGTGCACCAGGGCGTCGAACGCCGCGGCGCCGAGGGGCGCACGGACGGTGTGCACGGGGCACCGGGCCCCGGCGACGAGGTCGACGAGGGGGCCGCCCCCTGCGCCCGCCTGGCGGCGTACCGCCGCACCGAGGGTCGCCCACAGGCCGGGATCGACCATGGGTGCGGTCAGTAGATCTTTCCCCCGCCCTGGACGTACAGCGCAGCGTTGTTGTAGGCGGGCGAAAAGGCCGGGAACGGCTTCTCGCCCCCGGCAACTCCGGGATTCTCTATCTTGACGAAGGCGTCGAACATGAAGCCGGCCACCTCGGGGTAGTCGTCGGCCGCCCCTCGCAGGAGGCCCGCCTCCTCGTCGGTCAGGTCGAGGTCACCCGCGGCGGAGAGGTCGCCGGCCGCCACCTTCTGACGCACGTCCTCGTCATCGATTGCCCGCAGACCCTGGGCCAGATCCTCTGCTGACATGGCGTCGACCTCCTCGTCGCGTCCTCCGGCCACCGTGGCCCTTGCGGAGATCATGACGGCGACGAACCGGCGGGGTTACAGCACCGGGGGCGCGACGAAGCGAACCGGGTGCGTCGATGTGCTCTTCTCGGCGGGAGCGCCCGGCTCCCGGTGGAGGGTGTCAGCGCAACCGACGACCCTCCACCGGTCGGAGGTCAGGCGACCTTGCGGAACGCCGTCTGGGTCGTCACGCCCGGCAGGTAGACCTTGCTGAGCTCCCGGTCCACCTTCTGGTTGAAGGCGGCGTCGGCGGCGATGGCGTCGCCGGACCGCTGCATCTCCTCGATGGAGGCGTAGACGGTGACCCACTCGACCGACCCGTAGGCGCCCGTCACGTGCATGCCGAACGAGGTCGGGCAGCCGGTGACCTTGCTCGCCGCCTGCGCAGTCTCCACCCCGAGCTCGATCCCCTTCACGCTGCCGCCCGGTGCCAGCGTCGCCTGCACCGTCGTCGCGTACTGGGCGTCGATCTCCGCCGACTCGGGGTCGGCGTGGATGAACTGCAGCAGGTGGTCGTCGATGGCGTCACCCGACGAGTGCGCGCCACCCTCTTCGACCAGGTTGACGTAGCCCGAGTCGGCGATCAACTTGTTCTCGATCGTCTCGAGCTCGACCAGGTTCTCCACGGTCGCGGTCCACACCAGCCGGCCCGAGCTCGGCGAGAACACGGTGGTCCACAGCTGCACCGGGGTCTCGGAGATCTGGTTGACCTTCTCGGTCACCCTGAGCGCCCAGTCCAGCTGCTTCTGGGGGTTGCCCTCGCCCAAACGGGCGGTACGGCTGAACAGATACATGCGTTTCCCTCCCTGGTTCGCGAGCACGCCAGGGACACGCCGCCCCGCTCCACGACCTGCCCCGGACGAAGGAGGAACGACAGTCGTCCGCTCGCCCCCTTCGAGAGCACCCTATGCCCGTTGCACCCCGAGTACCAGGGTCAGAGCGACAATGTGCATTGCAACCGGGCCCGGTCCTTTGTCACGGTCTCAGGCCGAGGGACCGGACCAGTCGGCGTGCGGGTCGGAGGCGGGGAAGGACTCCTCTTCCTGCTCGTCGATGTGCCGTTCGAGGGACGCCCGCTCGTCGCCGTTCGTTCGATCGGGTGTGGCCTCGTCCCCGGGGCCGTCGGTCTCGTTCTCGTTCGGATCGGGCATGCGGGCTCCCTGTGGCGGACCGGGCCGGGGGCACGGCTCGTGCGCCCGGACAGCGCCACCCTATGGCCGATTGGGGCGGCGCCGGCTCAGGCGCTGAGCATCGGGAACCGGTGGGGTGCGTTGGCATCGGTCCGCGCCACCCACACCCGCTGGCCCGCCACCACGCCGAGCTCGGCCGCGCGGCCGCGGCTGAGCTGGACCCAGCACGTCTCTCCGCCGGCGAGGTCGATGTCGGCCTTGACCTCGAAGCCGAGGTGGGTGACGCGCGCCACCGTGCCCTCGAAGGCGGTGCCGGCCGGCCGGCCCTCCTCGAACCGGTGGACGATCAGGTCGTGCGGGCGCACCCACGCACCGTCGAGCTTCGTCGCCGGGCCGAGGAACGTGAGCACGAACTCGTTGGCCGGGTGGTCGTACAGCTCCGCCGGCGTGCCCACCTGCTCGAGATGCCCGTGGTTGACGACGGCCAGGCGGTCCGCCACCTCCATGGCCTCCTCCTGGTCGTGGGTCACCAGCACCGTGGTCACGTGGAGCGTGTCGTGCAGGTCGCGCAACCAGCGCCGCAGCTGCGTGCGCACCTGGGCGTCGAGCGCGCCGAAGGGCTCGTCGAGCAAGAGGACCTTGGGTTCGATGGCGAGTGCACGCGCCAGCGCCATGCGCTGGCGCTGGCCGCCGGAGAGCTGCGACGGGTAGCGCTCGGTCAGGTGGGCCAGACCGACCAGCTCGAGCAGCTCGTCGACGTGCGCCTTGATCTCGGGCTTGGGGCGGCGCCGGATCTCGAGACCGAAGGCGACGTTGCGCCTCACCGTCAGGTGGCGGAACGGTGCGTAGTGCTGGAAGCAGAAGCCGACGCCGCGGTGGCGCGCCGGCGTCTCGGTCAGGTCCTCGCCCTCGATCGTCACCGTACCGCTGTCCGGCGTGTCGAGGCCGGCGATGATGCGCAGCAGGGTGGACTTGCCACCGCCGCTGGGCCCGAGCAGCGCGATGAGCGACCCGCTCGGGACCTCGAGGCTGACGTCGTCGAGCGCCACCGCGTCGCCGAAGCGCTTCGAGATCGATTCGACGCGGATGCTCATGCCGCCGGCCGCCCGTGCCAGGCCTCGCGATGGCGGTCGGTCAGCGTGAGGGACAGGAGGAGGATCAGGGCGGAGAGGCACAACGCCACGGCGCCGACGTAGGCGCTCGTGGTGTCGAGGTTCTCGATGCCGGCCGCGATGAACAGCGGCAAGGTCTGCGTCTTCCCTGCGATGGCACCCGAGACGATGGCGACGGCACCGAACTCGCCGAGCACGCGGGCCGTGGTGAGGGTCACGCCGTAGGCCAGGCCGCGGCGGATGTTGGGCAGCGTGATGCGGCGGAACACCGCCAGCGGCCCGGCGCCGAGCGTGCGGGCCGCCTGTTCCTGCTCCGTCCCGATCTCCTGCAGGACGGGCAGGACCTCGCGCACGACATAGGGGAGCGACACGGCGGCGGCGGCCAGGACGATGCCGGGCACCGCGTAGATCACCGTGATGTGGTGGGCGGCGAGCCAGGGGCCGAACCAGCCCGCGTGGCCGTAGACGAGGATCAGCGACAGCCCGATGACGACGGGGGAGACGGCAAGGGGGATGTCGACCAGCGCGTCGAACAGCCAGGCGCCCGGGAAGCGGTGGCGGGCCAGGATGAGCGAGACGCCCACGCCGAAGATCGTGTTCAGCGGCACCGCGATGGCCGCCACGAGGAGCGTGAGCATCAGCGCGTGCAGGGCGTCCGGCGCGGTGATGGCATCCCACGCCGTGCCGAGTCCGTGCTGGAAGGCGCGGTAGAACACCGTGGACACGGGCAGGACGACCAGGAGGGCCAGGTAGCCCAGCACGGCGACGCGCAGGGGCAGGCGCCAGCCCGTCCGCCTCATATGGTCTCGGGGACTTCGAAGCGACGGCGGGCCCAGCCGATGCCGACCAGCACGAGCAGCGAGATGGCGATGAGCACGACCGAGACCGCGCTGGCCGCCCCGACGGCGTCGCTCTGGGAGAGGCTGTAGATCCACGAGGAGGCGACCTCGGTCTTGAACGGGAGATTGCCCGAGATCAGCACGACCGAGCCGAACTCGCCGACCGCGCGGGCGAAGGCGAGGCCGGCACCGGCCAGCACCGACGGCAGGATGCTCGGCACGATGACGCGGCGGAGGACCTGGCGCTGGCTGGCGCCGAGGGAGGAGGCCGCCTCCTCGGTCTCCGCGTCGAGCTCGGCCAGCACCGGTTGGACGCTGCGGACACAGAAAGGCAGCGTGACGAAGGCCAGCGCGCACGCGATGCCCAGGCGGGTTCCGGCCAGGTCGACGTGGAACGGGCTGCTCGGCCCGTAGAGCGCGAGCAGGGTGAGGCCGGCCACGATCGTCGGCAGCGCGAAGGGCAGGTCGATGACCGCGCTGACGAGCGCCTTGCCCCGGAAGTCGTCGCGGACCAGCACCCAGGCGATGGCGAAGCCGGCGACGGAGTTGACCAGAGCCACGGCGAAGGCGATCCCCAGCGTCAGCTCCAGCGCGGCGACGGCCTCCGGCTGCGTGACGGCGGCCCAGAACGCGCCCCAGCCGCCACTGAACGCATTGGTGAACAGCGCGGCCAGCGGCAGCAGGACGAGGAGCGACAGGTAGGTGACGGCGAGCACCGGGCCGCTGGCGCGCCAGGTGACCTGCCCCGCCGCGGCCAGGACGGGGGCGGGTGCCGTGGGGGGGTGACGGCGCCCGCGCCCCCGTCCCGGGACGCGACCGGTGGACGCGTGGTCCCGGCCCGGCAGACCCAGGCCGGCGACGGTGGCGTCCGCGCCGCTCACGCGTCGCTACCCGCTGGCGGTGGAGACGCCGAGCGACTGCTCGATCTTGGCGACGACGCCGGTCTGGGGGTCGAAGAACGACTTGTTGATCGACGTCCAGCCACCGAGGTGGTCGATGGTGAACAGCGTCTGGGGCCGCGGGAACTTGAACTTGGCCGCCACCGACGGCAGCACCGGCCGGTAGCCCTGCTGGCCCCACACGGTCTGGCCGGCGGGGGAGAGCAGGTAGGTGAGGAAGGCCTTGGCGGCGGGACTCGCGGTCTTGGTCACCGCGATCGGGTTCTGAATGAGGATCGTCTGCGGGGGCGTGATCACGTCGACCGGCTCCCCCTTGCTCTTCGCGTAGAGGGCGTCGTCCTCGTAGTCGAGCAGCACGTCACCTTGACCCGAGAGGAAGGTCTGCAGCGCGGCGCTGGCGCTGGAGGGCTGCGCCACCGCGTTGTGCAGGAGCTTGGAGAGGTACTGCTGCGCCTGCGCGGGCGTCTTGCCGAGCGCGAGCTCGGCGCCGTAGGCCGCCATGATGTTCCACTTCGCGCTGCCCGAGCTGAACACGTTGGGCGTGATGACCCCGACGCCGGACTTCACGAGGTCGGCCCAGGTGGTGATGTGCTTGGGATTGCCGGGGCGCACCACGAACGAGACGATGGAGTCCGTCACCATGCCCTTGGTGGCCCCCTTGTCCCACGTGCTCGACACCAGGCCGGCCTTGACGAGCTTGGCCATGTCGGGCTCGAGCGAGAAGTTGACGAGATCGGCCGGCAGCCCGTCGACCACCGAGGTGGCCTGGGTGCCCGAGGGACCGAAGGACGGCGAGACCGTTACGCCGGCGCCCGCCTTCGTCTTGGCGAAGTCGGTGGCGAGGACGGTGTAGGCCGGTTTGGGTGTCGAGTAGGCGACCAGGCCGACGCTGCCGCCGCTCTGGGCCCCGGCGGGGAGGGCGCTCAGCGCCAAGGCGGAGGCGGACAGGGCGAGGGTGCCGACCGCGGCGATCCGGCGCCGGGTGCGGCGGGGCCCGGCCGTCACGGCTCCGGGCGCGCTGGGGTGTGGGGTGCTTTCGTGCATCGGATCACTCTAAATCACGCGGATTACTAAATACAAGTGGAATAGTCAGGTATTGGGACATGACGATGCCCTCGTACGGAAAAATCCCACTTCAGAGCCGGTCCAGGGGCAGCGTCAGGCGCGCCGGGCCTGCGGGCCACGGGCGGCCTGCCGGGCTTCTTTGGCGTCGAGCATCGCCCGATCGGACCGGGCCACCAGTTCCGCCAGGGTGGCGCGGTCACCGGCCTCCCGGGTGGTCCAGCCGAAGGAGACCCCGACCGGGCCACCGACGTACGCCACCGTCCCCGGGTCGGCCAGATGGGCCCCGATGCGCCGCATGACGGTGGCGCAGTCGGCTTCACACAGGCCGCGCGCCAGCGCGAGGAACTGGGTCCCGCCGATGCGCGCCAGGACGTCGTTCGTGCGGAAGGCGACCGACAGCGCGCGCGCCACGGCCTGGAGGGCCGCGTCACCGGCGTGGAGTCCGAGGCGCTCGTTGAGCTCCAGCACGTTCTCGACGTCGGCGAAGAGGATCATGACGTCGGAGCCCTCGCGGTCGGCGGCCTGCAGCAGGCGGTTGCCGGCCACCAGCAGTCCCCGGCGGTTCTGGAAGCCGGTCAGCTCGTCACCCTGGGCGAGCTCGAGGAGCCGGGCGCTCAACTCCTCCATTTCGCGCTCGATGGCGAGGCGCCCGGCGACGTCGTGCAGGATGCTCAGGATCTGGACGGCGCCGTCGGGGTCACGGAACGTCCGCGTGGTCGTCTCCATGTCGACCATCCGGCCGTCGCCCCGACGGAAGCGCACCAGGCCGAGCCACGACCCGCTGCGGTTCCGCTCGGCGATGGCGAGCCCCCAGCGGGGGTCCTCGTGGTCGACGAGCCCGGCCATGCCGAGCCGGCAGATCTCCTGGGGGCCGAGGCCGAGCAGCGCGGCCGCCGCCGGGTTGGCGGCGGTGACTCGGCCGTCGGGTGTGGAGAACAGCACACCCTCGGAGGTGTGCTCGAACATGGCGTGGTACGCCGCCATCCCGACCCGTTCGGCGGGCACGATCTCGTGGATCACCGTCCCCGTTGCCTCACCACACGGACCGCGTCACGAGGGTCATTGCCCGTGCGATCGTATCCAAGCGCTGCTGCAATGGCGGTGATGGTGCGCGGCGTTGTGACTTTCGGCTCTATTGATCGCGGCCGCCTCAGAGCCGATCAATTTGAGAGCGCTCGTCTGTGTGCCGTTCGGAATGCACGGCCATCGGGGAGCGCTGCTTCGCGTGCGGTGTCCCACCGGCGACGGCCGCGGTTCCCCCCGACCCGCGAGCGCTCTGCAACCCCCACCGCAGCGTGCCCGCGGCCGCGGCCTCCGTGGGACCTTCGACCCTGGTGTGCGCGCCCGGGACCGCGCACACTTGATCCGTCCCCTCGAGGAGGAGGTGCCGACCCGGCTTCGGTGACGACGAGATCTGCCGGACTTTCCAGGACCTGCCGTGACAAGGGGTCGTGGGGTGCCGGCGGAAGACCCTGCACGAGGTCTTCGATTCGCCCAATCCCGGTTCGCCGGGTGTGGCAGGCGGCACGGGCTCTCGAAGGGACCCCCTCCCGCTCTCACGCATAGAGGGCTGGAGGGACAGCAGGGCGGCTGGACGCACAGCCCGGCGGTTTTCTCCCCCCCTATCCCGCCGGGCGTGCGGTCGGCCCCGGTCCATGTCCGACGACGCCGGCCGCGCGACCCCATCCCCCGCTGCGCTGGAGCGCCCATTTAGCGTGTCGGCGCAATGGGGGACGCGGACCGCGGCCTGCGCGCCTACGTCGGGCAGTTGCACCTGGTGGGGATCGCCACCCTGGCCGTCCTGATCGTCGCCCTGGCCGCGGTCGGGTGGTCCATCCGGCCCGCCTCCGGTGGTTTCCCGACCGTGCCGTCCGATCTCGGCGTCCTCGTCGGCTCCCCGGCGACCGCCCACTTCACGGAGAGCCTGACGCTCACACAGGGCGCCGGGGCCACGATGCGCGTCTTCGACCTGTCCACGGCCGCAGCGGACGCACCGTGGACGCTCTACCTCAACAACATCGGCACGGGTCACGTGTGCACGAAGAGGAGCTACACCCTCGGGGCGGGCGGGGGAGGCGCCATCGCGACCGTGGCGCTCTCGCCCCAGAAGGTCAGCCACCCCACGGTCCCGACCGTCGGCGCCGTCCTGAACCTCACGGAGGTCCAGGGCCGCGGCATCGTCTACGTGCAGGTGTGCTGGCCCTCGGACGCGCCGGCGGCCCGGAACGGGGCGTACCTCAGCGCGGTGTTCCCGCCGATCTCGCGCTACAACGCGTCCGGCGTCTACGTCGCTACCAGGCAGCTGAACCTCGGCTCGCTCGACGCGGCGGACTACGTCCTCCAGTCCGTCAGCCAGCCGACCAGCGCGACCCAGGGGGGGTGGCAGTGGTCGCCCCGGTTCCCGGCCGGCCAGGCCATCACCCTCTCGGCGGTCGACACCAGCGAGACCCAGCACGACAGCTACCGGGCCTTCCTCTCGGGCATCGTGCTGGGCGTCGCCGGCGGGGCGCTGGTCGCGCTGATTCAGGAGCTGGTGGCGCCGTTCCGGTCACGCCGCGAGCTGCGGCCGCCCGAGCCGGGGGGCTAGGAGCCGGCCGGGGCCGGGCTAGGACACGCCGAGCCGGCTGTTGTAGCTCGAGATGGTGCTGTTGACGTTCGACTGGGCGGACTTGACCGCGTTGGCGGGGGACACGCCGCCGGTGTACATGGAGATCTCGGCGTTCAGGACGTTGGTCCGCACGTTGGCGTAGGGGCCGATGACCGAGCCGGAGGTCGCCGGCGTGTTGGCGCCGTTGTTGATCTCGTTGTAGGCGACCTTGTACCCGGGGTTGGTGACCCACAGGTGCTGCACCGTCGCGGTCTGGGCGGAGGACTTGCGCACCGGGATGTAGCCCGTGCCCGCCGCCCATGTGGCCTGGCTCTGCGTGTTGCACAGGTAGGAGAGGTAGTCCCACGCCGCCGCCTGGTGTAGCGCCGAGGACTTCTTCGAGATGAACACGCCCGAGCCGCCCGGCTCGACGCCGCCCTGCACCGAGGAGCTGTAGACCGGGAAGGCTCCGATCCCGAGCTTCACGCTGGCGTACTGCCCGCTGCCGAGGAGCTTGGTCACGGTGCCGAGGGCGGCGGAGGTCTCGATCGTCATGCCGTACTTGCCGCTCCCGATGCCGAGCAGGTTGTCGTAGGCGTTCGGGCCCGTCGACGGGTTGGTGGTGGCGGCGCCCGAGGTCACCAGCGACTTGAGCTGGCTGAAGATCGACACCGACGTCTTGGTGTTGAACACGCCGGCCGTCGCCCGCGCGTTGCGGCCGTTCTTGTTGTTCACGAAGAGCTGGTTCGCCGTGGCCAGCCAGGTCTCGAGGTGCCACGGGTCGAGGACGAGGCCCATGCCGCTGCCGTGGGCCTTGAGCGTGTTGGCATCGGTCACCATCTGGCTGAGGGTGGCCGGGGGACTGCTGAGCCCGGCCTTCGTGAAGGCGTTCTGGTCGTAGTAGAGGATCGGCGCCGAGACGGCGAAGGGCAGCGCCCACTGCACGCCGTTCACCTTCCAGTAGGCGAGGGGGCGGGGCAGGTAGTCGCTCGTCGAGTACTTGGCAGCGTTCATGCAGGACTGGACGGGCAGGAACGACTGGGTGTCGATGGCGGCCTGGGTGCGCTGGTCCTCGAGCTGGACGGCGTCGGGGAGCTGCCCGTTGCTGATCCCCGCCAGGTACTTCTGCCAGGTGTCGTCGTAGCCGTTCTGGGTGACGAGGGTCACGTGGACCTTGGACTGTGACGAGTTGTACGCGTTGGTGATCGCCTGCAGCGTCGTCAGGTTGGCCTGGTTGGCGGACTCCCAGAAGGTGATGTTGACCACGCTCTTGGCGTTGGCCAGCGACTTGAGGTTGCAGCTGGGCAGGCTGGCCGCCCCCGCGGGAGCGGCCGCGCCCACGGCGGCGACGGCGGTGGCCGCGCCGGCCGAGGTCACGAAGAGCGCCGCGGCGACGAGCCTGGAAAAACGTGTGGTCCGCATGCCCCATGCCTAGCACCGGAGCCGGTGTGACGGCGGGCGCCCGGCTATTTCACGGCGCCGGCGGTGAGGCTCCGCACCAGCTGCTTCTGGAAGATCAGGAGCAGGATCACCAGCGGCACGAACGCGATGACGGCGCCGGCGAGCGACACCGGGATCTGCGAGACCTGGCTGCCGAGGAGCGCCTTCAAGCCGATCTGCACCGTGTAGAGCGGCGTCGTGCCGCCGGTGGAGAGGAGCGGCCACAGGTACTGGTTCCAGGCCCCGAGGAACGAGAAGATCGCCAGGGCCGCGAGCGATGGACGGGCGAGCGGCACGGCGACGCGGGTCATGAAGCGCAGATGGCCGTAGCCGTCGAGCTGGGCCGCCTCCTGCAGGTCGCGCGGGATCTGCAGGAAGGCCTGGCGCAGGAGGAAGATGCCGAACCCGGTGGCGAGGAAGGGGATGGACAGCCCCGCGTAGGTGTTGAACCAGTGCAGGGAGGTGACCGTGTCGAGGTTGGTGATGAAGGTGACCTCGAAGGGGATCATCAGCGTGACCAGGCAGACGGCGAACAGCGTCCGCTTGAACGGGAAGCGCAGGAAGGCGAAGGCGTAGGCGGCGAGGATGGACGTGACGAGCTGCCCCACCACGATGATGGCCGTCATGATCGCCGACGTCGCCACGTACTTGGACATCTGCCCGGTGGTCCACGCCGCGGTGTAGTTGTGCCACTGCGGGTTCGTCGGGACCAGCGGCGGGGGTTGCTGCACCAGCTGGTCGGGCACCAGGAGCGAGTTGACGATCGTGATGTAGATGGGGAAGACCACCACGACGGCCGCCGCCGTCAGCAGGATGTAGCTGCCGATCGTCCGCAGCCGGCGGCGCGGCCGCCGGGGAGCCGGGGCCGCCGGGGCCTCCGGTGCGCCGCCGGGGGGCGCCGCCGGGCCCACGTCCGTCGTGTTCGCCTCAGCGGGCATAGCTCACCCGCCGTTCGAGGAAGCGCAGCTGCAGCAGGGTGAGCCCCAGAATGATCAGGAAGAGCGCGCTGGCCATGATGGCGGCGGTCCCGGGGTTGCTGTCGATCTGCAGCGTGTTGAGGATGTTGTAGATGAGCACGTTGGTGTGCAGGCGGGCCGCGTTCTGGGGCCCGATGAGGATGTCGACGGCGCCGAAGGCCTGGAAGGCGTAGATCGTGCTCACGACGACGGCGAAGAAGATGGTGGGGGAGAGGAGCGGCACGGTCATGCGCCAGAACCTCGTCCACGAGCCGGCGCCGTCGATGCGCGCCGCCTCGAGCAGCTCGTCGGGCACCGACTGCAGGCCCGCCGACATGATGATGAACGAGAGCCCGAGGAACTGCCAGATGGTGATCAGCGCGACCGAGGGCAGGGCCCACGTGGTGCTCTCGAGTGCGGGCGGGGTGGGGTTGATGCCGAGCCACGGGAGCAGCCCGACGACCGGGTTCAGCAGCGTCCCGAAGACGACGGAGGCGACGGCGACGGAGCTGACCACCGTCGAGGAGAAGATCACCCGGTAGACCGCCATGCCCTTGAGCTTGCGGTGCGCCGCCACCGCCAGCGCCAGCCCGAGCAGCAGGCTGATCGGCACCACCAGGATCACGAACACAATGGTGGTCACGAGGCTCTGGGTGAATTGGGTCGAGGTGAGGGTCGGGATGATCTGGTGCAGGCCGACGTAGTGCGCCGGCAGGCCCGGGACCGGCGGCGTCTCGTACAGCATCAGCTTGAAGTTGCGCAGGAAGGGATAGAAGGAGAAGGCGCCGAAGAGCACCAGCGCCGGCAGGAGCAGGAGGTAGGCCAGCGCGGCCTCCTTGCGCAGGCGGGACCGCAGGCCGTGGCGGTCCGGCGCCGTGCGCTCCGGCGCCGCGGCGGCGGGTGGGCCGGCGGCCGTCACGTCCCCCCCAGCCGCTCGCCGGTGGCCGCGTCGAAGAGGTGGTACGCCCGCGGGTCGTCGTCGACGGCGATGCGCACGGCGTCGCCGATGCCGGGCTTGGCGGCCCCCGCGTTCTGGCGCACGATCACCCGTGCCCCGGTCTCGGTGTGGCAGATCACGTGCGTCTCGGCGCCGAGCAGCTCGACGATGATCACCGAGGCGGCGATCGAGCCGTCGGGGCTCAGGCGCAGCGACTCGGGGCGCACGCCGAGCACGACGTCGGGGCCCGTGCCCCGCACCCGGTCGGCCACGGCGGCCGGCAGCGGCACCGAGGCGCCCGGGAAGGCGACGCAGAGCGTGCCCCGCCCCGTCCCGCCCTCCGCCTCGGCCGTGCCGCTCTCGACGAGCATCCCCTCGACCAGGTTCATGCCGGGGCTGCCGAGGAAGTGGGCGACGAAGGCGTTGGCCGGGTGCGCGTAGAGGTCCTCGGGCGTCGCCACCTGTTGCAGCTTGCCCTCGTTCATCACGGCGATGCGGTCCCCCATCGTCATCGCCTCGACCTGGTCGTGGGTGACGTAGAGCGTCGTGGTGCGCAGCCGGTTCTGCAGCTCGACGATGTCGGCGCGGGTCTGCACGCGCAGCGCGGCGTCGAGGTTCGACAGCGGCTCGTCCATCAAGAAGACCAGCGGCTCGCGCACGATGGCCCGCGCCAGGGCCACGCGCTGGCGCTGCCCGCCCGAGAGCTGCGCCGGCTTGCGGCCGAGCAGCTCGCCGAGCCCGAGAGTCTCGGCCGCCCGCTTCACCTTGGCGGTGCGCTCCTCCTTGTCGACGCCGCGCTGGCGGAGCGGGAACTCGATGTTCTTCCCGACCGTCAGATGGGGGTAGAGCGCGTAGCTCTGGAAGACCATGGCCACGTCGCGGTCCTTGGGGTCGATGTCGTTGACGACGCGGTCGCCGATGGACACCATGCCGTCACTGAGCTCCTCGAGCCCCGCCACGAGGCGCAGCGCCGTCGTCTTGCCGCAGCCCGAGGAGCCGAGCAGGACCAGGAGCTCGCCGTCGGGGATCGACAGGGTGAGGCCGTCGACCGCGGTGGTCTCGCCGAACCGCTTGCTGACCCCCTCGAAGCTGACCTGTGCCAACGTGCTCCCTCCGGGCGGTCGTCGCCCCGCCCATGCCGATCGACTCGCCGCACGGTAGCTGGGCGCAGCGCCGTCGGCCCGGAATGCCGCGGCGGGCCGGCCGCGGCGGCGCCCTCAACCGGGCGTCAGCTCGCCGGGATCTTCCAGCCCATGCCCTCGGCGATCTCCTTGCAGGTGGGGCACAGGCCGTAGCGCCCGGGGTCGCGGCCCGGGACCCACTCCTTGCCGCAGAGCGCCCGCACCGCGGTCCGGTTCACCATGCCCTCGACCACGCTCGGGCCCATGGAGACGAAGTCGCCCCCCTTGGGTGTGTAGCCCTCGAGGACGATGTGGGCCATGCGGTCGTGGTCACCGTCCTCGAGGTCGGGCGCGGGCCGGGACGGCGCCAGCGTCGTCCCCCCGGCCTGCCCGGGGCCCGGAGCTGGGGTCGTCCCGTCCACGGGTCCCAGCGTAGGCACGACGGGGTGGTGGCCGCCCCGTCGTTCTGCTCCGCCCCAGGTCCGGGGGCCGGACCGCTCGGGAATCAGGAACCCGCCCATATGGTTGACCAGTCAGAGGAAACCACAGAAAGACTCCCATGACGAACGAAAACGTGACACTCCCATTGCTCCCGTTGACCTCCGGGGTCGTCCTGCCCGGCATGGTCTTCACCATGGCGCTCGAGTCCGACGAGGCCCGGGCGGCCGTCGAGTCGGCGCGCTCGTCGGGCGGCCGGCTCCTGCTGGTGCCCCACATCGAGGGCCGGTTCGCCGGCGTCGGCGTGATCGCCGAGGTCATGGAGGAGGGCGACCTGCCCGGCGGCCTGCCGGCGGTGGCCATCCGGGGTGACTCGCGCGCCGTGATCGGCACCGGGGTCCCCGGTACCGGGGACGCGCTCTGGGTCGAGGTCGAGCCGCTGGCCGAGCCCGAGCCCTCGCCGGCCGCCCACGAACTGGCCCGCGAGTACCGCGCCGTGCTCGAGAACATCTTGCACTCCCGTGGCGCCGGGCGCATCGCCGCCCAGCTGCGCGACATCACCGAGCCGAGCCGCCTGGCCGACGTGGCCGGCTACTCGCCGGACCTGTCGCTCACACAGAAGGTCGAGGTCCTCGAGATGCTCGACGTGGAGGCGCGGCTGCGCCTCGTCCTCGGCTGGGCCCGCGACACGCTCGCCGACCTCGCCCTGCGCGAGAAGATCAAGACCGACGTCGAGGAGGGCATGGAAAAGACGCAGCGCGAGTTCCTGCTGCGCCGCCAGCTCGATGCCATCCGCAAGGAGCTGGGCCAGATCAGCGGTGACGGCGACGACGCCGACCCCGACGACTACCGGGCCAAGCTCGAGGCGCGCGAGCTGCCCGAGCACGTGCGCAAGGCCGTCGAGCGCGAGGTCGACAAGCTGGAGCGCACGAGCGACCAGAGCCCCGAGACGGGCTGGATCCGCACCTGGCTCGACACCGTGCTCGAGCTCCCCTGGGGCGTCGAGTCCGAGGACCGCCTCGACATCGCCGAGGCGTCGCGCATCCTCGAAGCCGACCACGACGGGCTCGAGGACGTCAAGGAGCGCATCCTCGAGCACCTCGCCGTGCGCAAGCTGCAGTCCGAGCGCGGCCTCACGCCCGTGGACGGGCGCGGCTCGGGGGCGATCCTGACCCTCGTCGGCCCTCCGGGCGTCGGCAAGACGTCGCTCGGCGAGTCGGTGGCCAACGCCCTCGGGCGCAAGTTCGTCCGCATCTCGCTCGGCGGTGTGCGCGACGAGGCCGAGATCCGCGGCCACCGCCGCACCTACGTCGGGGCCCAGCCGGGCCGCCTGGTGCGCGCCCTGCGCGAGGCCGGGACCATGAACCCGGTCATCGTGCTCGACGAGGTCGACAAGATCGGCGCCGACTACCGGGGCGACCCGTCCTCGGCGCTGCTCGAGGTGCTCGACCCCGCGCAGAACCACACCTTCCGTGACCACTACCTCGAGGTGGACCTCGACCTGTCGCGGGTGCTGTTCATCGCCACGGCGAACGTCAGCGAGACCGTCCCCGGCCCGCTGCTCGACCGCATGGAGGTCATCCGGATCGACGGCTACACCGAGTCCGAGAAGGTCTCCATCGCCCGGCACCACCTGGTCGGCCGCCAGCTGACCCGGGCGGCGCTGCGCGAGGACGAGGTGCAGATCAGCGACGACGCGCTGCGCGCCATCGTGGCCGACTACACGCGGGAGGCCGGCGTGCGCAACCTCGAACGCGAGCTGGGCAAGCTGCTGCGCAAGGTGGCGACCAAGCTGGCCTCGGGAGAGCGCACGGCGCCGGTCGCGGTCGGGGCCGAGGACGTGCGGGGCTGGCTCGGCCGGCCGCACTTCTTCTTCGAGGCGGCCGACCGCACGAGCGTGCCCGGAGTGGTCACCGGCCTCGCCGTCACGGGCGCCGGTGGCGACGTCCTCTTCGTCGAAGCGAGCGTGTCGGACGGCTCCGAGGGCCTCACCCTCACGGGCCAGCTCGGCGACGTGATGAAGGAGTCGGCGGAGATCGCCCTGTCCTACGTGCGCTCGCACGCGGGGGAGCTCGGGATCGACCCGGCGGCCTTCGCCGGCAAGCGCTTCCACGTCCACGTCCCGGCGGGCGCCGTCCCCAAGGACGGCCCGTCGGCCGGGGTCACCATGACCACGGCGCTCGTCAGCCTGCTGCGCGGAGTCCCCGTGCGGTCGGTGGTCGGGATGACCGGCGAGGTCACGCTGCAGGGCCGCGTGCTGCCCATCGGCGGGGTCAAGCAGAAGGTGCTGGCCGCCCACCGGGCCGGCCTCACCGAGGTGGTCCTGCCGGAGCGCAACGGCCCCGACCTCGAGGACGTGCCCGAGGAGGTGCGCAAGGTCATGACCTTCCACCTGGCCGCCACCATCGCCGACGTGCTCACACCGGCATTGTCCGGTGCGAGCACGGAGGCCGCCGCCGCCGGCGGGGGCGAGCTGGGCGCCGCGGCCTGAGGCCGGGCAGACTGTGCACATGGACGACAAGGAGATCGTGGGGCGGATCAGCGAGCTCGCCGACGAGGAGCAGCGCCTCGAGGAGGCGCACGTCGGCGAGGGGCTCAGCGACGACGAGCTGCGGCGCAAGCAGGAGCTCGAGGTCGCCCTGGACCAGATGTGGGACCTGCTGCGCCAGCGCCGGGCCAAGCGCAGTGCCGGGCAGGACCCCGACGCCACCGAGCCGCGCTCGCCCGACGTCGTCGAGCACTACCTGCAGTAGGTCAGGCTTTCCGGGCCCGTCGCCACACGAGCGGCGCCAGGGCCAGGACGACGAAGACGGCGACCGCCAGCGCGAACAGCAGGCCGTACGAGCCGTAGCCGCCGTAGCTGAAGGCGACGGTGTGCACCCCCGGCCCGACGACGACGCCGACCAGCGCCGGCGCCACCATGACGGTCGGGACCGGGCGCCCGTTCACCGTGGCGCGCCAGCCCGGGTCGTAGGACGCGCTCGAGGACGACCGTCGCCCTGCGGTTCGTCCGGACCACGGCGCGGGCGGTGCCGTTCGCCAGGTCGGCGTGCTCGGTGAGCACCCGTCCCGGCGGCCCCTCCGGCACGGCGCCGGCCGCCGTCGGCGCGGCGGCGGCCTGCCCGTTGAAGGCCACCGTCAGGTCCCGCGCCTGGCGCAGGAGCGGGGAGGCGAGCAGGGCCTGGCTCTGTGACCCGACGTCGGCCCGGGTTGCCGTGAGCACGCCGGTCGTGTCGTAGACGTGGATGTAGCCGGGCTGGGGGAGGGCCCACAGGCAGTAGGTGCCCGCGCAGCCGACCCGGTGCGCCGGGACCGGGGGCGCCATCGTGCTCGGGACGATGACGTACCCGATGCCGAAGAGCGGGTAGTCGCCCGGGTTGCCCTCGTCGAAGAAGTACTCGGGGTCCGTCATGAGCGAGGCGGTGCGCAGCGTGTACCCCACCTCGTCGACGTTCTTGCTCTCGAGGTACTTGAACACCGGGACCGCGCCGACGAGGAAGTCCTGGCCCCAGTTCGTCGGGAGCCCGGCGTAGACGCGGCCCTGGGGGTGGGCCCGCACGTAGGCGAGCAGCCGGTCGACCTGCGGATCCTGCTGGGCGTCGGCGTCGGCCTGCAGGCCGATGTTCGTCGCGTTGTGGCCGTCGTAGGAGTCGAGCGCGCTCCAGGCCGGTGCGAGCCCGATCACGAGCGCGACGATGCACGCCGCCGCCACGAGCCCGCGGCCGGCGGGTTCGGTGGCCCGGGCGCGCCGCCCCTCGGGGAAGAGGCGCAGGGCGGCGTCGAGCACGAGGCGGCCCACGAACACGACGCCGATCCCGGCCAGCAGGATCCCCGAGAGCTGCAGGCCCATCTGGAAGCGCCGGATGAAGATGTCGCTGCTGCCGGGCAGGACGCGGTACAGGGAACCGAAGGTGGTCCGCCCGAACGTCATGAGCAGCGTCACGACCCAGATGCTGACCAGCGCGCGTCCCGCCACACTCGAGCGCCAGCGCGCGATGCACACCGCCAGGCCGACCCCGACGAGCACCGTGACGACCGGCCAGCGGCCGGCGTCGTAGATCTGGCCCGAGAAGAGCCACGACAGCATCTGACGGGCGCCGTACCCGTTCTCGAGACCGGTGCCGCCGAGCACCTGGTTGCGCGCGGCCCAGTGGGACTGGTCGAGCAGCGGGACGATGACCCAGGCCGAGGCACCCAGCGCGGCGACGCCGACCACGAGCGCGCGTCCGAGGCGGCGCCACAGGTCGGAGGGGACGAGGAACGGCCACACCACCAGCGCCACGAAGGCCAGGTACCCCGTCTCGAAATGGAGGGCGACCGTCAGCATGACGAAGAGGACGGCGGGCAGCGCGGCGCGCAGCGACGACACGGCCCGGTAGGTGAAGCCCCACGCCAGCGGCAGCGTCCACGCCGCCCACAACTGCGTCCACACGCCGTAGCCGACCCAGACGTACGCCTTCGTCTCGTAGCCGATGCCGGCGGCCGACGCCAGGAAGGGCGACACCGCGGCGGCCGACGCCGCGGTCCAGCGGCCCAGGCCGAACAGGCGCCCGCCCCAGTACACCGAGAGCGGCCACAGCGCGAGCAGCAGGTACAGGGACCAGCGGAACACCGTGTCGGGGTCGAACACCGTCCCGATCGACCCCGAGACCATGGAGGGCAGGCTCTGGTAGTGCAGGTATTGCGGCGAGCCCAGCCCGAGGTAGGGGAACCAACTGGTGAGAGGCAGATGGCCCTGGCTGATCCGGCTCGCCGCCGCGCGCACCATCTGCTGGTGCAGGGAGCTGTCGTCGAGATACGGCACGGCCCGCAGCTCGGGGCGGAGCTCCCACAGGCCCCACACCACGGCGACGGCGACGAGCAGCCAGGGCCCGATCCGGTCCGGCGATCCCGCGCCCTTCGGCCCCGGGGCCGACGGGGGCGTGTCCTCCTCGGCGGCGCTCACGGCGCACCATGATGCCGGGCGGAGTCACGCCGCGGGGGTCCGGTCCCCGGGTGCCCGCACCGTGGGCCCGTGTCGGCTAGAACCCTCGCTGGGGCTGTAGCTCAGTGGTCAGAGCAGAGGACTCATAATCCTTGGGTCGTGGGTTCGATCCCCACCAGCCCTACCGACCGCACCGGGACGTGCTCGCACGCTCGTGGACCACGGCCCCGCCGGACCGCGAGAAGGGACCAAAGTCCCTGGCTGCTGTCTCGTACCCAGAGGACAGTTGAGTCGTGATTGGGCAGCCTGGCCAAGAGCCCCCACATCGGGGTGCCTGCACAGAGGTCCGAAGGGTCGCTCCTCGCTCGTGAGCAGCGCTCCCGATCGCGAGCTGGCCGAGCAGGGCGAGGGCAACCCCCGCCTGGCACTCCTGTTGGCCATGGCCATGTTCGTGCTGGTGGTCGACACGTCGTTGATGAACGTGTCGATCTCCGCCGTCATCAAGGACCTGCACACGACGGCGAGCGGGGTCCAGTCGGCCATCGCGCTGGAGGCCCTCGTCTCCGCCGCCTTCATCCTGACCAACTCCAAGTTGGGCGACCTCATGGGACGGCGACGTGCCTACGTGATCGGCCTCCTCGGCTATCTCGTGGGTGCGGTGGCCATGACCCTCGCCCAGAACCTGAACACCATCATCATCTTCTGGGCGATCATCGGTGGACTCGGCGCCTCGCTCCTGCTGCCCGCGATGCAGTCCCTCATCCACGGGAACTTCACGGGCGGCGCCCAGAAGCGGGCCTATGCGCTCGTCGGGGCATCGGCCGCCATCGCGGCCGCCGTGGGTCCGCTCCTGGGCGGCTTCCTGACGACCTTCCTGTCCTGGCGGGTGGGCTTCGGCCTCGAGGCGTTGATCATCGTCGTGGTGCTGTCCCAGATCCGCCTCGTCAAGGACGTCCCCTACACCGGGCCCCGCCAGATCGACGTCGTGGGCTCCATCCTCTCCATCGTCGGCATGGGTGGCCTCGTGCTCGGCATCCTGGTCTGGCAGGAGGGCGGCCGGTACGTGGGGCTGATCATGGGGATCGGCGCCGCGATGCTCGCCGCGTTCGCCTACTGGCTGGTGTGGCGCAAGCGCCACGGGAAGCCCACCCTGCTGGATCCCGGCCTGTTCAAGCACCTGAACTTCCGCATCGGGATCTCGCAGCAGATGCTCCAGCAGATCACGCTGGGCGGCGCCATGATCGCCCTGCCGCTCTTCCTGCAGATGACCCTCGAGTACAACGCCATGCAGGCCGGGTTGTCGCTCGCCCCCCTCTCGCTCTCGATGTTCGGCATGGCCATGCTGGCCGGCCGGAAGGCGGGCAGATTCCGGCCCGCACAGGTCGTCCTCACCGGCTTCGCCCTGAGCACCGTCGGCATGGCGGCGATCATCCCCCTGGTGCCGAGGGTGGACTCCGGGTGGTATCTCGTCATCCCCTTGGTGATCTGCGGCTCGGGTCTCGGCATGCTGGTGTCGCAACTGAACAACTTCACGCTCGCACCCATCAGCGACGAGCGGGTGAGCGAGGCCGCCGGCGTGAACTCCGCGGCGGGATCGTTCGGGCTCTCATTCGGGCTCGCCATCGCAGGTGGACTGATGCTCTGGGCCTTGGCGCTGAGCTTCAACCACCAGGTGCAGGCCAGTCCCGTGATCCCGCCGGCCCAGCAACAGCAGATTTCGGGGGAACTCGAGCACGATGCCGAGATCATGAGCAACACGCAGCTCCAACAACAGATTGCCGGGGAGCCCAAGGCGGTGCAGGACGAGATCCTCGCCATCAACACGCACGCTCGGAACCTCTCGCTCCAGATAGCGTTGCTCGTTCCGGCTCTGGCCTCGCTTCTCGGTTTCGCCAATTCGTTCCGCATGCGTCGGCTCCCTGACATCACGCCGTCGGCGGACATCGAGGGTGTCGGCCTCGCCTAGGACGAGTTGTCGACCGCGGAGGGGTGTCGTTGATCGGGGAACCATGGCGTCACCGGCGCCGCCAAGACCGGGCAGGCGCCCTGCGTGCACCTTCGCTGGTCCCGGTCGCCCTGATGGTCGCGCTGATCGCGTTGGCGGCGTGCTCGAACCAGCCTTCGTCCTCGACTCCGGGTTCGGGCCCTCCGCACTTGCCGAGCGCCGTCGGCCCGATCCCCCCGTTGTACCCGGCGCGGGTCGCGGTGTACGGCGACTCTCTCGCACAACAGGCGCAGCCGTATTTCAAGCGGCTCCTGGCGGCCGAGGACACCTCCAACACCACCTACTACTCCTCGCACGGGGGGACGGCGCCCTGCGACTGGCTGGGCCGGATGCGCGCGATGGCGAAGACGAAGCACTTCGAGGCCGTGATGCTCGAATTCAGCGGGAACGCCACCACCCCGTGCATGGCGAACGTCCGCTATTACACGCCGGCCTACTACGCCAAGTACCAGGCCGACACGATGGCGGCGATCGGCATCTGGGTCCCGACCGGTGCCCACGTCTTCCTGATCGGCGCCCCGGTGACGCGCGCCCAGCAGGAGTCCCTGCCCGGCTGGGACACGCTCAACCTGCAGTATGCCCGGATTGCGGCGGCCGATCCCCGGCACGTGACGTTCGTCGACGCCGGCACGGCCGTCGAGGGCCCGGGCGGGACCTACACGCAGACCCTGCCCTGCTCCATCGGGGAACCGTGCACCGGGCCGGTGGTGGACGGCGTGCGCTCCAACATCGTGCGCTCCGCGGACGGCGTGCACTTCTGCCCGGTCGCCGAGGTGCGCCAGTCGTGCCGTGCCTACGCGGCGGGCGCCTTCCGGTTCGCCGCCGCCATGGTGCACGGGCTGGTGACCGCTCCCGCCGCGGCGCCGGGGTCGCCGCAGGGCGCGGCGGGGTGAGCCCGCCCGCGACGTGTCGCCCGTTACGCGCCGGGCTCGCCCGCCGCCCAGGCGACGGCGCCTCCCGTCAGGTTCTCCGCTGTCCAGCCCGCGTCGCTCAGTGCCTTGGCGGCGGTGGCGGAGCGGCCCCCGACGTGACAGGCCACCACGATGGTGGCGTCGCGGGGCAGCTCGTCGAGCCGGTCGCCCAGCTCGCCGAGGGGGATGTTGACGCCGAGGGGGTAGGCCCAGACCGCCACCTCGTCCGGCTCGCGCACGTCGAGGAGGAAGACGTCCTCGCCGCGTGCGATGCGGGCCTTGACCTCGTCGGGCGCCACCTCGGCATAGGGCATGGAGCCCAGGCTAGGCCGGGCCGCCGTGGCACCGGCCGCCGTAGGGCCGCCGGTAGCCTGGCGCGATGGCCCTGCCTCGGAAGTTCCTCAACGAGGACGAGGAGCTGCTGGCCGAGCTGCGCCCGCACTGGATCTTCCTCTTCGGCCCGCTCTTCACGTCCATCGGGGTGTGGGCCGGGATCATCGTGCTGCTCGTGGTGTGGCACAACCCGCCCGGGTGGACCAACTACCCGTTCCTGATCATCGCCCTCGTCCCCGGGCTGTGGCTCCTCGGCCGCTACGTCCGCTGGCGCTCCTACGACGTCGCGCTGACGTCGACGCGGATCCTCGTGCGCCAGGGCATCCTCGGGCGCGACACGGTCCAGTTGCGCCTGCAGCGCATCACCGAGGTGAACATCCGCCAGGCGCTGATCGAGCGGCTCCTCGGCACCGGGAGCCTCGTCATCGACGTGCAGGGGGAGGACGACTCCATGACGCTCGAGTACATGCGCAAGCCCGCCATCGTGCAGCGCGTCATCAACTCGCAGATCAACGAGATCGTCGGGGGCGGGCACCGCGAGCCCATCCCGACCTACATGTTGCCGTTCGACGAGCGCGGCCGGGCGCGGCGCCGTGCCGAGCAGGACGCGTACGACGAGCAGGACGCCGGCGACGAGCACGACACGCCGCCCTTCGGCGTGAGCCCCTCCTCCGCCGCGCCCCCGGCGCGCCCGGGGCCCAGGGGGCGGACCCCGGTCCGGGCGGGCGGGCGGCCGGCGCCGTCCCCTTCGAGCTGCGGGACCGCCTCATTGAGCTCGACGACCTGCGCAAGCGCGGCATCCTCTCCGAGGAGGAGTTCGCGGCCAAGAAGAGCGAGCTCCTCGACCGCATCTAGCGAGGACCTCCGCAACCTTCGATGCAGTGCAGGGTCAGCCGTGGGAGGATCGCAGCACACCACCAAGGGAGTTGGTCGTATGCATGCACACGTCGTCAGCGTCGACATCACCGATTCGGAAGTCGCCCGCAAAGGCCTCGAGGAGCTCGTGCCTACCGTGAAGGCGGCCCCGGGTTTCGTGGCCAGCTATTGGATCCAGCTCGACGAGGGTCATGGGACGTCCGTCTCGGTCTTCGAGACCGAGGAGCAGGCCCGCGCCGTCGCACCCCCGGTCGGCGGCGGTATGGGCGGCGTCACGGTCACCAGCGTGCAGTTCGGCGAGGTCGTCGGCAGCGCCTGAGGCCGGAGGGACCACGCCGCTCCGCGGACTACCGTGGACCGGCGTGGACGCCCCTCGATACCGCTGCGACGGCTGCGGCAACCTCACCCGCTTCGACGTCACCGTCTCCGAACGGACCAAGTCCTTCTACCACTACACGGTGGGCGGCGACGAGCTCGTCGTCGAGGACACCGAGGTGCTCTCCCGGCACGTCGACGAGGTCGTGTGCCGCTGGTGCGGCCACGGGCGCAGCGTGGTCGAGCTCGGCGAGGACGAGCACTCCGGGCCCGGCGCACCCTCGAAGGTGCAATGACCGAGCCGCCGGCGGAGATCTTGAGCCGGCTCCGCCCCATCCCCACCTACACGGACCACCCGACGACGCGCCCGCACGACGTGGTCGGCGTCGATCCCGCCGGCGCCCCCTGCCGCATCGACGTGATGGAGGCCGCCGCGCCGGTGGTGCTCCTGTTCCTCTCGGCGGCCTGCCTCGGATGCCGCGACCTGTGGGAGGGACTGGCCCGCCTGCAGGCCGGCCTGGCCGGCGCGGCCCGGCTGGCGGTGGTCACCCGGGGCCCGGAGCAGGAGGACGCGGCCGCCATCGCCGCGCTCGCCGCTGACGCGACGGACGCGCCCGGCGTGGCGGTGGTGATGAGCACGACCGCGTTCGGCGACTACCGGGTCGCGGGCCCGCCCTTCCTCGTGGTCGCCGCGGCGGACGCGGTGCTCACCGAGAGCGTGGCCTGGGGCCTCGACCAGACGCTGCACGTCTGCCTGGCCGCCCTGCCCCCGGCCTAGCGCCGTGGCACCCGTCCGTGTCACACCCCTTCGTCATGCTGGGCCCGTACAGAGAGGGTCATCGTCATGCCGACATCCAGGGACACCGACTTCGAGCCCCGCACCGGCGACGCCGGCGGGCTCACCATCGACTGCGACTGCTGTGCGCTGCGCGACACCGCGGCCTGTGACGACTGCGTCGTCAGCTTCCTCCTCGGGAGGGAGCCCGACGACGCCGTGGTCATCGACGCCGAGGAGGCCCGCGCCATGCGCATGCTCGAGCGCGCCGGGCTGGTGCCGACGCTGCGCTTCAGCACGCGGGCCGGGTAGCGGCCACCCGGCGGCCCCGGGGACGCGGCGCCCGGGACGGGGCGCCGCATGAAGCGCCACCTGCTCGTCACGAACGACTTCCCGCCCAAGGTGGGCGGCATCCAGAACTACCTCTGGGACCTGTGGCGAAGGCTCGACCCCGCCACCTACGTCGTGCTGACCGCGTCGTCGCACACCGACGCCGCCGCCTTCGACGCCGAGCAGGCCGAGCGGGGCGTTCACATCGAGCGCGTGCCCGAGCCCATCCTCTTCTTCCCGACGCCCGGCACGCTGGCCGCCGTGCGCGGGTGCGCGCGCCGCCACGAGGTCGACCTGGTCCTGCTCGATCCCGCGCTGCCGCTCGGGCTGCTCGGCCCGCGCCTCGGCGTCCCCTACGGGGTGATCCTCCACGGCGCCGAGGTCAGCGTGCCGGGGCGCCTGCCCGGATCCCGCGCCGCGCTGGCCCGGGTGCTGCGCGACGCGCGGCTCGTCGTGTCCGCCGGGCGCTACCCGGCCGCGGAGGCCCTCCGGGCCGCCCCGTCGATCGCGGGGCGGGTGGTCGAGATCCCGCCCGGGGTCGACGCCGCCGCCGTCACGCCGCTCAAGGCGGCCGAGCGCCGCGCGGCGCGGGCCCGGCTCGGCCTGCCGGCGCGGGGCCCGCTCGTCGCCAGCGTGAGCCGGCTGGTGCCGCGCAAGGGGATGGACGTGCTCATTGAGGCCGTCGACCGCCTGGCGCAGTCCTATCCCGACCTGGTGCTGGCGATCGCGGGCCAGGGCAGGGACCTGCCCCGCCTGCAGCGGCTCGCCGCGGCGAGCCCGCAGTGCGTGCGGGTCCTCGGCCGGGTGAGCGACGAGGACCGGACCGCCCTCCTGGGCGCCGCCGACGTCTTCGTGATGGCGTGCCGCAACCGCTGGTTCGGCCTGGAGCAGGAGGGCTTCGGGATCGTGTTCCTCGAGGCCGCCGCCGCCGGCGTCCCCCAGGTGGCAGGCGACAGCGGGGGAGCGTCGGAGGCGGTGCTCGACGGGGTGACCGGCCTGGTGGTGGAGGCGCCGGGGGACCCCGGGGCGGTGGCCGAGGCCCTGCGCAGCCTGCTGGCGGACCCGGCCCGCCGCCGCCGGATGGGCCGGGCGGCCCGGGCCCGGGTACAGGAAAACTTCGACAACGACGTTCTCGCTTCTAGGCTGGCCGAGGCGCTGGCCGGAGTGGCAGTCTGATTCACCGCTGGGCCGAGGGGCACGGGACAGGAAGGAAGCACTGAGCGTGGCCGACACAGCTACAGAGCACATCTCGGTGGCGGCACCCCCCGAGCGCTGCTTCGACGTCGCGGCCGACCTCGAGCGCTACCCCGAGTGGGCCGCCGACATCAAGGAGATCGAGGTCAAGGAGCGAGACGACCAGGGCCGTCCGCTCTCGGTGACGTTCCGCGCCGCCGCCTTCGGCCGCAGCACGAGTTACACGCTGGCCTACGACTACGCCGAGGCGCCGCACGTCCTGGCCTGGAAGCTCACCCAGGGCGACATCACCACCAAGCTCGACGGCAGCTACGTCTTCGACCCCGCCGAGGGCGGCGGCACCGACGTCACCTACCACCTCGAGGCGGAGCTGCGCGTGCCCATCCCCGGTTTCATCAAGATGCGGGCCACGAGCCGCATCATGGCGACGGCCATGCGAGAGCTGAAGGCGCGGGTCGAGTCGATCTCGTGAGCCCCGATGCGGGCCCGCCGGCCGCAGCCGGCGTCACCTACGGCATCGACATCGGCGGGACGAAGGTGCTCGGCGTCGCGCTCGGCCCGGGCGACGACGTCGTCGCCGAGGCCCGGGTCCCGACGCCCACCGGCAACCGCGAGGTCGTGGGCAGCCACGTGGCCGAGGCGGTGGCGCAGGTGGTGGTCGAGCTCGACCGCGGGCTCGGCGCGACGGGCGACGCCGCGGTCGGGGTCGGCGCGCCGGGCATGGTCGACCGGCACGGGCGCCTGTGCTTCGCACCCAACCTGCCCCAGGCCCAGGGGGTGGACTGGACCGAGCTCGTCGGGGACCGCCTGCCGGGGCGGCGCGTCCTCATTGAGAACGACGCCAATTTCGCCGTGCTGGCCGAGCACCGCCTCGGGGCCGCCCGCGGCAACGACGACGTCGTGATGGTGACCCTCGGCACCGGGATCGGCGGCGGCATCGTCAGCGCAGGCCGGGTGCAGGTCGGCTCGGGTGGCTTCGCGGGCGAGATCGGCCACATGGTGGTGGACCCCGCCGGGCCGGCCTGCCCGTGCGGGCGGCGGGGCTGCTGGGAGCGCTTCGCGTCGGGCGCCGGGCTCGGCGTCCTCGCCCGCGAGGCCGCGCTGGCCGGGAGGCTGGGTGAGGTGGTGCGGCTCGCCGGGGGCGACCCCGAGAGCGTGCGCGGCGAGGACGTCTCGGCCGCCGCGGCGGCCGGCGACCCGGCGGCCCAGCGCGTGATCCGAGAGGTCGGGTGGTGGGTCGGTTTCGGCCTGGCCAACCTGGCCTGCGTGCTCGATCCGGAGTGCTTCGTGCTGGGCGGCGGGGTGGTGCGGGCGGGCGACCTCCTCGTCGACGCGGCCCGCGCCACCTTCGCCGAGCTCGTCGAGGGCGGCGACCGGCGCCCGCCGGTGGTGATCGTGCCCGCGGCCTTCGGGGAGCGTGCCGGCGCGGTGGGCGCGGCGCTGGCGGCGCGGCAGGGTGGGCTGTGGTGATGCGGACCGGTGTCGTGCTGCCGACGTTCCGCGACCGGCCCGACGACGCCTTCGCCGCCGCGGCGGAGGCGGTCGCGGCCGGCGTGGACGGGCTGTTCTGCTACGACCACATCTGGCCCCTGGGCCAACCCGAGCGCCCGGCGCTGGCGCCCTTCCCCGTCCTCGGCGCGCTGGCCACGCGGCTCGGTCCGCCGCGGGCGGAGGGGGAGGGCCCCTTCCTCGGCACCCTCGTGGCGCGGGTCGGCCTGGCGCCCAACGCGGTCCTCGCCGCGCAGTTCGCCGCCCTCGAGCGGCTGGCGCCGGGCCGCGTGATCGCCGGCCTCGGCACCGGTGACCGGCTGAGCGAGGAGGAGAACCGCGCCTACGGCATCCCCTTCCTGCCCGCGGTGGAGCGCCGCGCCCAGCTGGTGGAACTCGGCCGCGAGCTGGTGGCCGCCGGGCTCACGGTCTGGGTCGCCGGCGGGACGGCGGGGCGCACCGAGGAGGCCCGGGCGGCGGGCGGGGTCCTCAACGTGTGGGACGCCGACCCGGCGCTGGTGGCCGAGCGCGCGTCGGGCCCCGACGGCGTAGAGGTGACCTGGGCGGGGCCGCCGCCCACGGGGTCGCCGCCCCTCGCCGACGTCGTGCGCGCCCTGCACGGGGCGGGCGCCACCTGGGCCGTGTTCGGCTGGCCGGTCGATGTCGAAGCGCTGGTCGCCGCCGCGCGCGCGGTGGGGGACGGCCCATCGTCGGGAGGCTCGGGAAGCGGGCCGTAGACTTCCGCGATGGAGTTCCGCCGGATCAACGGGCTGCCGCCCTACGTCTTCGCCACCATCAACGACCTCAAGGCGACGTCGCGGCGAGCCGGTCGGGACGTCATCGACCTCGGCTTCGGCAATCCGGACCTGCCCTCCCCCGACGTGGCCGTCGGCAAGCTGGCCGAGTCCGCCTACAACCCGCGCAACCACCGCTACTCGGCCTCCCGGGGCATCCCCAAGCTGCGCAGCGCCATCACGGACCTCTACCGGCGCAAGTTCGCCGTCGAGCTCGACCCCGAGACCGAGGTCGTGACGACCATCGGGGCCAAGGAGGGCTTCTCGCACCTCATGTGGGTGCTGGTCGGTCCCGGGGATACGGCACTGGTGCCCTCCCCGTCGTACCCGATCCACATCTGGGGCCCGCTGTTCGCCGGCGCCGACGTGCGCCAGGTCCCGCTGGCGGGGCCGGCGGTGCCGAGCGAGGCCGAGGGCGCGCCGGACCCCGGCGACGCGTTCTTCGACGGGCTCATGAGCGCGTGGGAGGAGTCGTGGCCCAAGCCACGCGTGATCGTCCTCTCCTTCCCGCACAACCCGACGACTGCCTGCGTCGATCTGTCCTTCATGGAGCGCCTCGTCGCCTTCGCCCGCGAGCACGAGGTGGTGCTGGTGCACGACTTCGCGTATGCCGACCTCGGCTTCGACGGGTACGACCCGCCCTCCATCCTGCAGGTACCCGGCGCCACCGACGTCGCGGTCGAGATCTACACCATGACCAAGTCGTTCTCCATGGCGGGGTGGCGCGTGGGGTTCGTCGTCGGCAACCGCGAGATCGTGCAGGCGCTGACCAAGCTCAAGACGTACCTCGACTACGGGACGTTCCAGCCCATTCAGATTGCGGCCATCGTGGCGATGAACGAGGCGCCCGACTACCCCAAGGAGATCAACGCCATCTACCGCTCACGGCGCGACACGCTGTGCGACGGGCTCAACCGCATCGGGTGGCACCTGGTGCCGCCCAAGGGGACGATGTTCGTCTGGGCCCCCATTCCGGAGCCCTACCGCGAGATGGGCTCGCTCGAGTTCTCGAAGTACCTGGTCAGCGAGGCGGACGTGGCCACCTCGCCCGGCGTCGGGTTCGGTCCCGGCGGCGACGGCCACGTCCGGTTCGCGCTGATCGAGAACGAGCAGCGCATCGGCCAGGCCGTGCGCAACCTGCGCGGCGCCCTCACCAAGCTGGGATAGGGCTCCTCAGGGGAGTCCCGCGCCGGGCACCGTCGTCCGCGCCTTCTCGATGGCGCCCTCGCGGGTCAACCGGCGCTTGTTGGCGTCGCTGTCGACCGCGGTGACCATGTACAGGGTGCGCCGGTCGTCGTCGCCCAGCATGCAGGCGTAGCAGTTCATGGAGGTGACGACCCGTTCGAGCACGGCGCCACCCTCGGCGACGCGCACGCACTCGGGGGCGAAGGCGTTCGAGACCCAGATGGAGCCGTCGGCACACAGGCAGATGCCGTCGGGCGCGACGCCCGACAGCGCCGCCCACTCACGGCGGTTGGTCAGCGTGCCGTCCGCCTCGCGGTCGAACGCGGTGAGCCGGGCGCCCATGCTCTCGGCGATGACGAGTGTGGCGCCGTCCTCGGTGATGACGGCGCCGTTGGGGAACGCGAGGTCCGCCGCGGCCTCGCAGCTGGTGCCGTCGGGATCGACGCGGACCAAGGACGCGGGGGCGATGGCACTCGCCTCCACCGTGCCGTCGTAGAGGCCGTCGAGGTCGAAGCCGAAGTTGCCCGCGTAGGCCTGGCCGTTGGCGGCCACCACCATGTCGTTGGCGTGCCAGGTCGCCCACGGCGTCAGGTCACCGTGGTGCACGATCGTCCCGTCGGGCTCGCGGCGCATGACGGCGCGGTCGAGGCGTGAATTGACGAGGAGCCTCCCGTCGGGGAGCCAGCCCAGCCCCGCCGGCTCGCCCTCGAAGTCCACCTCGACCCGGCGCTCGCCGTCGGGCGACACGGAGGAGACCGCGTGGTCGAAGAAGTCCGAGTACCACAGCCGGCCCTCGTGCCAGCGCGGGCACTCCCCGAAGTACAGGCCGGACAGGAACGGCTCAGCGGTCACGGCGTCGCTCGTCACGGTGTGGCTCCTCCCCTCGGCGTGGGCACCGGCAGTTCAGCACAGCGGGCGTACCGCTGCAGCGCCGGCCTCCGAGGGCTACCTTGGGCCCGTGATGTACTGGGTGCTCAAGGCGCTGCTGACCCCGATCTTCTTCCTCTTGTACCGGGTGCGGGTCGAGGGGAGGGAGCACATCCCCACGCAGGGCCCGGCGGTCCTGGCGGCCAACCACCAGTCGTTCTGCGATTCCTTCTTCATCCCGCTGGTGGTGCGGCGCAAGGTGACGTTCCTCGCCAAGGCGGAGTACTTCGACTCGTGGAAGACGGCGTGGTTCTTCCGGGCCGCGGGCCAGATCCCGATCAGGCGGACCGGGGGGAGCGCCTCGGAGCGGGCGCTCGAAACCGCTCGCAACGACGTCCTGGGCAAGGGGCAGATCCTCGGTCTCTATCCCGAGGGCACGCGCAGCCTCGACGAGTACGTGCACAAGGGCCGGACCGGGGTGACGAGGCTCTCGCGGGAGTGCGGCGTGCCCATCATCCCCGTGGGCGTAGTCGGGACGGTCGACGTGCAGCCGGTCAACTCCAATGTGATGCGCCCGTTCAAGAGGGTGACCATCCGCTTCGGCCCGCCCATGCAGATGGACCCACCCGAGAACCCGGCGGACCCGCTCGAGAACCACGACCACACCCAGTGCCGTGCCTTCACCGACACCCTGATGCACGAGATCGCCCGGCTCTCCGAGCGTGAGTACGTCGACGAGTACGTGCCCGCCCGCACGAGCGCCGCCGCTGCCTGAAAGCCAATCCGCAGCCCAGACGATCCGTAAAGAATCCGAAACAGTCAGTTCATATTGACCGCCTAACGTTTGGCGCATGGCTGGCTACGTGGTCAGGATCGCACTGCCCGACCGGCCCGGCGCCCTGGGCCTGGTGGCCAGCCGGATCGGGTCCGTCGGGGGGGACATCGTCGCCATCAACATCTTGGAGCGCGACGACGGCCAGGCGGTCGACGAGTTCGTCGTCGAGATCGGCGGACACCATCTCATCGAGCTCCTGCAGAGCGAGATCCACGAGGTGGACGGCGTCACCGTCCTCGAGATCCGGGCGGCGGGCTCGACGACGCCGGCGGGCTGACGACGTAGGCGCACACATGCGCGCCGTCCATGAGGTGGGCCACCCGGCGCACGGTGGCCCCGGGCAGGGCGTCGCGGATGAAGGCGAGCTCGGAGGTGCACGCCTGCGAGAACCCGTGCGCCACGGTGAGGATGGCGCAGTTGTGCTCGGTGATGCGCCAGCTGCCGTCGGGCAGCCGCTCCGCCTCGGCCAGGTAGCCGTCCTCGTCGAGGATGGCGGTGAGCGCGGCGACCTGCTCGTCGAAGGGCAGGTGGGCGGTGCGGGGCAGCGCGCCGGCGACGCGCCGCCGCCGGCGCTGCTCGAAGAGCTCGTCGACCTGGGCCGCGTCCGGGCCGCCCAGGTACCCGAGCAGCTCGGTCGTGAGGTCGCCGTAGCGTTTCGGGTAGAGGGACTCGGCGGCCGCCGTCAGCTCGTAGACGTGCCGGGGCCGCCCGCGCCCGGCGCCATCGGGCACCTCGTCGCGGTGGGTCAGGAGGCCGTCCTCCTCGAGGCGCGTCATCTGCATGCGCACGGCGGCCGGGGTGAGCGAGAGTGCCGCGGCGACGGCCGCGGCGTCGAGCGGCCCCTGGCGCTTGACGAGGTTGAGGATGGCGCGCCGCGTCGTCGGCAGCTGCTGCAGCGGTGACTCCGCAGGCTCGTTCTCGGCGGTCGTCCCGGGCTCGGCCGTCACGGCAGGATCAGGTGGACGTCGCCGAACTCGTGCCACAGGTAGCCCTCGTCCAGTGCGGCGGCGTAGGACGCCTGCAGCAGCGGCCGCCCGGCGATGGCCTCGAGCATCGCGAGGTGCGAGGCCTCGGGCTCGTGCCAGCCGGTCAGGAAGCCGTCGATGGAGTGGACGGGGCGCTCGGGCGAGACGACGGTCTCGGTCCAGCCCTCGCTCGGGTGCACGTGCCCATGTTCGTCGACCACCGACTCGAGCGCACGCACCACGGTGGTGCCGACGGCGATGACGCGGCCACCGGAACGGCGGGTGTCGTTGATGCGGTGGGCGGTGGCCAGCGAGACCCTGAAGTACTCGGCGTAGGGCGGTTCGCTGGCCTCGAGCGAGGCGACGCCGGTGTGCAGCAGGAGGGGGGCCACGCCGACGCCCTTGGCCACCAGGCGCATCAGCACCTCCGGCGTGAAGGGGCGGCCGGCGCTCGGCATCTCGGCCGATCCGGGCTCGGTGGCGTAGACGTTCTGGTAGGCCGAGATCGGGTAGCTGCCGCGCACGTAGCCGTAGCGGATGGGGCGACCGTGGCGGGCCAGGTAGCTGTGCAGCCGCTCGGGCGTCTCGACCCGGGAGACCCACAGGCGCACGCCGGCACCACCGGGACCGGGGGAGTACGGGGCCAGCAGGGCGACCCGGCCGCCGTCGGGGAGGGCGACGGTGTCGCCCGGCGCGGCGCCCAGCTGGGCCGCGCCGCCGCGCCGGACCTCCACGGTCCACAGGCCGGCCGGCAGCTGGGTCGAGAGGTGCACCTGGACGGCCGACCCGTCCGGGGCCGTGCCGTCGACCTCGGCGGCCAGGGTCCCCGAGGTGTTGATCACGACGAGGTCGCCCTCGTCGAGGAAGCGGGGCAGCTCGGAGAAGTGCGAGTGGACGAGCGCGCCGTCCGACCTGGTCGCCACCAGCATGCGCACGGCGTCGCGTGTGATGCCGCGGTACTCGGGCGGCGCCGGCGCCTCGAGCTCGGGCGGCAGGGAGAACGAGAGCGGGTGCAGCTCCGGGAGGCGGGCCGGGCCTTCCCGATCGAGCGTCGGCGCGGCCAGCGCGCTCATGCCACCGCTCCCCTCGAGCTCAGGTCGGCCGCCCGGTAGCGACCGCTGGGGCGGCCGCCGGCGATCAACTCGAGGAAGGCGGGCACCACGCTGGCCGGCTCGGGCCGGTCGGAGATGTCCTCGCCCGGGAACGCGGCCTGGTGCATGACGGTGCGCAGGTCTCCGGGGTCCACCGACCACACGGTCAGCGCCGGGAACTCGACGGCGAGCACGGCGCCGAGGTGCTCGAGCGCCGCCTTGCCGGCGCCGTAGCCACCCCAGCCCTCGTAGGCCTCGACGGCGGCGTCCGAGGTGACGTTCAGCACACGCGGGTGCACGGCGTCGAGCAGCAGGGGGAGCGCGACCTGCACCAACCCGAGCGGGGCGACGACGTTGACCTCGAAGGCCACCCGCAGGTCACCGAGCGGGTAGTCCGCCAGCGAGGGGAGCGGCGAGGCGCCGAGGGTCCCGGCGTTGTTCACCACCAGGTCGAGACCGCCGAGCTCGAAGGCGGCCGCGGTCAGCTCGTGGCGGTGGTCGGGGTCGGTGATGTCACCGGCCCGCGCCACGACCCGGGCGCCCCGCGCCGCCCGGGCGCGGATCCCCTCTGCCGCGGCGTCGAGGGTCGTACGGTCGCGCCCGTCGACCACGAGCGACCAGCCGGCTCCCGCCAGCCCGCCCGCCAACGCCTCCCCGAGTCCCCTCGATGCCCCTGTCACGATGGCCACGCTCATGGCTGCCCACCCTTCCGAGCGGCGGGTCCGCTCCTCTGGGTGAATATAGCAAGGGATAACTTGTTTTATTCCTCTGCAGGTGTACCAGCGGATTTGAGCTGGTCGAGACCGGCCCACCCCATGGACTTCTCGACGGCGCGCCGCCAGGCCGCGTGCGCGGCGTCGCCGGCCTCGGCCGGCAGCGCCGGCTCGAAGACGGACTCCGCCTCCCAGAGCGCCGACAGCTCGTCGAGCGACGACCACACCCCCTCGGCCAGCCCGGCGAGGGTGGCGGCCCCGAGCGCGGTCGACTCGAGCGAGCGCGGCCGGGCCACGGTCATGCGGCTCTGATCCGCCTGCAGCTGGAGCAGGAGGTCCATGGCGGCGGCGCCCCCGTCGGCCCGCAGCGCGGAGAGGGGGTCGGAGCAGGCGGCGGCCATGGCATCGGTCATGTCGCGCACCTGGAACGCCATCCCTTCCACGCAGGCCCGCGCGATCTGGGCCCGTCCCGCGCCGCGGGTGAGACCCGTCACGATGCCGCGGGCGGTCGGGTCCCACCACGGACTGCCGAGTCCGGTGAGGGCCGGCACGAAGGTGACCCCGCCGCTGTCGGGGACCGACGCTGCGAGCGGGCCGATGTCGGCGGCGGCGTCGATGATGCCGAGCCCGTCGCGCAGCCACTGGATCGCCGCGCCGGAGACGAAGGCCGAGCCTTCGAGCGCGTAGGCGACGCGGGCGTGTGACCCGGCCGCGTGCGCGCCGAGGTCCCAGGCACAGCTGACGGTCAGGCCGTCGGGCGCGGGCGGGCGTTCGGGGCCCGCGTTGGCCAGCGCGAAGCTGCCCGTGCCGTAGGTGACCTTGACCATGCCGGGATCGAAGCAGGCCTGCCCGAAGAGCGCCGCCTGCTGGTCGCCGAGGACGCCCGAGACGGGGACGCCGTCGAGCACCGCCGACGCGGGTCCCAGGTCGGCCAGCGCGGCGGCGCCGAACCGGCCGGCCGAGGGGCGCACGTCGGGCAGGGTGTGCACCGGCACGCCGAAGAGATCGCACAGCTCGGGGGACCAGGCCAGGGTCGCCGTATCGAGCAACAGGGTCCGGCTGGCGTTGGACGGGTCCGTGGCGTAGGCGCCACCCGACGGCCCGCCGGTGAGGTTCCACAGCACCCAGGTGTCGACGGTGCAGAAGGAGAGGCTGGCGTCGCCGGCCGCGAGGGGGAGCTCGCCGGAGCGCAGCAACCAGGCCGCCTTGGTGGCGCTGAAGTACGGGTCGAGGACGAGCCCCGTCGTCTCGCGCACCAGGGGCAGGTGACCGGCCCGGGTCAGCTCCGCGCACAGGGACGCCGTGCGGCGGTCCTGCCAGACGATGGCCCGGTGCAGCGGTTGGCCGGTGGAGCGGTCGAACGCCACCAGGGTCTCGCGCTGGTTGGTGATGCCGATGGCTGCCACCGTGTGGCCGGCCTGCGCCAGGCGGCCGCCGACCTCGGCCAGGGTGGCCCGCACCGCGTCCCAGATCTCGGTGGGGTCGTGCTCCACCCATCCCGGGCGGGGGAAGTACTGGGTCAGCTCGCGGTAGGCGACGTCGGCGACCCGGGCCTGCTCGTCGACGACGAGCGCACGCACGCCGGTCGTGCCCGCATCGATGGCGACGACCTTGGCCATGGGGGGCTGACGCTAATGGTTCGCGGGGAACCGGCGCCGTGGGGCCGGCGCCGGCGGCCCGTCCCGCGCTAACCATCGCGAACGGCCCGTGACCTGCATGGTTATTGCGCGCCTTTGGTTGACAAGGGCGTAACTACAGTGCTGTAATGACACAGCATCTCGTGTCTCGGGGGAGGGCCAGCCACTATATGTTGTGGTGAGGCGACTCCGCCCCCTCCCGGGCAGGCAGAGCGAGCAGCGACCCCGAGACACCGCCCACGAGGAGGAACCAGCGCCATGGCCATCGCCCCCCAGCGATCCGAGATCGGCATCCGCCGGCACTTCACCACCGAGGGTGTGCACCCCTACGACGAGGTGCGCTGGGAGCGTCGGGACGCCCGCATCACGAACTTCAGGGACGGCACGGTCGCCTTCGAGCAGCTCGGCGTGGAGGTGCCCGAGACCTGGAGCGTGAACGCCACCAACATCCTGGCGCAGAAGTACTTCCGGGGGACCCTCGGCACCGAGGAGCGCGAGTGGTCGCTGCGCCAGGTGGCGGACCGGGTGGCCGACACGCTCACCGCCTGGGGGATCAAGGACGGCTATTTCGTCGACGACGAGGAGGCCGTGGTCTTCAACCACGAGCTGAAGCACCTCATCATCCATCAGAAGGCCGCGTTCAACTCACCGGTGTGGTTCAACATCGGCGTCGAGGGCGTGCCCCAGCAGGGGAGCGCCTGCTTCATCCTCTCGGTCGAGGACACGATGGACTCGATCCTCAACTGGTACACCGAGGAGGGAGTCATCTTCAAGGGCGGCTCGGGCGCCGGCGTGAACCTGTCGCGCATCCGCTCGTCCCACGAGCTCCTGAAGGGCGGGGGCACCGCCTCGGGGCCGGTCAGCTTCATGCGTGGGGCCGACGCATCGGCGGGCACGATCAAGTCGGGCGGCAAGACCCGGCGTGCCGCCAAGATGGTCATCCTCGACGCCGACCACCCCGACGTCGAGGACTTCGTCTGGTGCAAGGCGATCGAGGAGCGCAAGGCCCGCGTGCTGCGGGACGCCGGCTTCGACATGGATCTCGACGGTGCCGACAGCCATTCGACGCAGTACCAGAACGCCAACAACTCGGTGCGGGTGACCGACGAGTTCATGGAGGCCGTGCTCGACGGGCGCGACTGGGAGCTCACGGCCCGGACGGACGGGTCGGTGGTGCGGACGGTGCCGGCCCGTGACCTGTTCCGCCAGATCGCCCACTCGGCCTGGGAGTGCGCCGACCCGGGACTGCAGTACGACACCACGATCAACCGCTGGCACACGGCGCCCAACACGGGCCGGATCAACGGCTCCAACCCGTGCTCGGAGTACGTGCACCTCGACAACTCGGCCTGCAACCTCGCCTCCATGAACCTGATGACGTTCCTCGACGGGAACGACGAGTTCGACGTGGACGGCTTCAAGGCGGCGGTGTCGGTGGTGTTCACCGGGATGGAGATCATCGTAGGCAACGCCGACTACCCGACCGAGCGGATCGGTGAGACGACACGCGCCTTCCGCCAGCTCGGCATCGGCTACGCCAACCTGGGTGCGCTCCTGATGGCCCAGGGACTGCCCTACGACTCCGACGCCGGGCGGGCGTGGGCGGCGGCCATCACGGCCCTCCTGACCGGGCACGCCTACGCCACCTCGGCGCGCACTGCGGCCCGCATGGGTCCCTTCGCCGGCTTCCACGAGAACACCGAGCCCATGCTCAACGTGCTGCGGATGCACCAGGGCGAGACGGCGCGCATCGACGAGGACGTCGTCCCCCCGGAGCTGCTCTCGGCGGCCCAGGAGGCCTGGGACCAGGCGGTCGACCTGGCAGAGGCGTTCGGCGTGCGCAACTCGCAGGCGTCCGTGCTGGCGCCGACCGGCACGATCGGCCTGCTGATGGACTGCGACACCACCGGCGTCGAGCCCGACCTGGGACTCGTCAAGACCAAGAAGCTGGTGGGCGGCGGCACGATGTCGATCGTCAACCAGACGGTGCCGCGTGCCCTCACCAAGCTCGGCTACTCGCCGGACCAGGTGGACGACATCGTCACCTACATCAACGAGCACATGTCGATCGTCGGGGCACCACACGTGGCGCCGGAGCACCTGGCCGTATTCGCCTGCTCCATGGGTGACAACACCATCCACTACTCGGGCCACATCCGCATGATGGGTGCGGTCCAGCCCTTCATCAGCGGCGCCATCTCCAAGACGGTGAACATGCCCGAGGACGTGACGGTCGAGGACGTGGAGCAGCTGCACATCGACGCCTGGCGCCTGGGCCTGAAGGCGGTGGCCATCTACCGGGACAACTGCAAGGTGGCCCAGCCGCTGTCGACCACCAAGAAGGAGGCGGCGGTCGTCGAAGGTGGCGACGACGCTCCGGCCGGGTCGGAGGCGGAGGCCAAGGTCCGGGCCGCTGCGGCCCACATCGCCGAGCTGGAAGCGGCACTGGCCCACGAGCGGCAGCGGGCCGAGTCGCCGCTGGTGGTGGGAGCGGTGCGCGAGCGCCTGCCCCGCAAGCGCAACTCCAAGACGTTCTCGTTCCGGGTCGCCGACTGCGAGGGCTACGTGACCGTCGGCGAGTACGAGGACGGCCGGCCGGGCGAGGTGTTCATCAAGGTCTCCAAGCAGGGTTCGACCCTGGCCGGGATCATGGACGCCTTCTCCATCTCGCTGAGCCTCGGCCTCCAGCACGGCGTGCCGCTGGCCACGTTCGTGCGCAAGTTCGCCAACATGAAGTTCGAGCCGGCGGGCATCACGGACGACCCCGAGCTGCGCATCGCCACCAGCCTCATCGACTACATCTCGCGACGGCTGGCCCTCGACTACCTGTCGGTGCCCGAGCGCACCGAGCTCGGGATCCTCTCGACGCAGGAGCGCACCCAGCCGACGCTGCCGGGCGTCGAGGAGAGCGCCACGCCGTCGGTGGGCCTGGTCGAGGACGGGCTCAGCCCCGGCGTCACCGGGGCCACCCCGTCGGAGCCGGCGGTACGGCCGATGGCCCGGGCGGAGCAGCACGACGCACCGCTCTGTTACAACTGCGGCAACACGATGCAGCGGGCGGGCTCGTGCTACGTCTGCGGCAGCTGCGGGTCGACGAGCGGGTGCTCACCAGGCCCAGATCAGCTCGGAGAGTTCGGGATGCGTGGAGGCGAGTGCGGCGCACGACGCCGCCGTTGATTCGCCCCGGTCGTGCGGCGCATGCCACGCCGGTGAGCAGACCTCGGCAAGGAACGATTCCATCTCCGCCTGGTCCGCGAACAGCTTGCGGTAGAGGTACCGGGGGTTCCAATCGAGCAGGACGCCGCCCACGTCGAATACCACTGCCCCGATCGGAGGACCTTCTCCAGCACTGTGAGAACACACATATAATATGGTAGATTGAACATCATGGATGTGCACACTCGCCACCGGATGATCCTGCAGTCCCTGCGCCAACACAGCCCGGTGCTGGTCGGGGAGCTGGCCGATGCGCTCGAGTGCTCCGAGATGACCGTACGCCGTGATCTCGAGTCCTTGGAGCGCAGTGGGGGCCTGCGTCGGGTGCATGGGGGGGCCGTGAGCGTCTTCCTCAGCGCCGAGGAGACCCCATACGGGATCCGGGCCCTCGAGTGCAGCGAGGCCAAGGCGACAATCGGCGCCGCTGTGGCCAGCCTCTTGGCCGATGGCGAGACGATCGTCCTCGACGGTGGCACCACCGCCATGGAGGTGGCCCGAGCGATCCGCAGCCGACGACTGACCGTTATGCCGCTCGCTCTGAGGCCGAGCTTCGAGTTGCACGAGTGCCCGGACATCAAACTCCTCCTCCCGGGCGGCGAGGTCCGTCCGGGAGAGCTGTCGTTGACGGGGAGTCTCACCGAACTGTCCTTGTCTCAGCTCCGATTCGACACGTGTGTGATGAGCCCATGCGGCATCGATGCCAAGGCGGGCGTTACCACGCACCTGCTCGCCGAGACGGCGGTCAAGCGAGCAGCCGCCAGAGCCTCACAGCGCGTCATCGTCGTGGCAGACTCCTCGAAGCTCGGGCGAGTGGCGTTCGGCCACGTCTGCGATCTCGATGAGATCGACATCGTCGTTACTGATGCAGGAGCCGACCAGCAGCGAGTTGAGGAATTGCGGGCGATGGGAGTCGACATCCGCTGCGTGTGACGTTGACTCCGGGCTCGAGCCGACGAACGGCACCAACGTCGGCGGACCGCTGGCCCAGCGTGGCCGTCATCGCAGTGTTCTTCGTGCACGGATTCTTGTTCGCCTCCTGGACGGCGCACATACCCCAGCTGAAACAGCACCTCGGGCTCAGCGACGGCCGGCTCGGACTCGCCTTGCTCGGGGCACCCATCGGGTCGGTCCTGGCCCTGGTGGTGGCCGCCCGCGTGCTGCCGAGAGTGGGAAGCGGGCGGATGGTCCGCCTGGCGCTCCTCGGGTATTGCCTCTCGGGGCCATTCATCGGGCTCACTGGTTCTTTCGGAACCTTCTTCATCGCGTTCCTGATTTGGGGATTGTTCCAGGGGATGCTCGACGTGTCGATGAACACCCAAGCAATCGAGGTCGAGCGGGTTTCCAGCCGCGTGCTGATGCCGGGTTTCCATGGTTCTTGGAGCAGTGGCGCCCTCGTCGGTGCGGTTATCGGAGCGGCCGCGGTGGGACTCGGCATTTCGTTGAGCGAGCAGCTGCTTGTCCTGGCGGTACCGTGCCTCCTGGGCGTCGGCTGGCTCACGACCCGGATGATCCCCGACCGGCAGGATGGGAGACGGCCCCGAACCTTCGATCGGCAGCCGCGAAGGGCGCCACGGTATGCTGCAGAGGGAGCTCATCGTCCTCGGGGGCATCGCCTTCGCCGACATGCTCTGCGAGGGCGCCGCAGCCGATTGGGCCGCCGTCTATCTCCACGACTCGGTGCACACAGCAGCCCTTGTGGCTGGGATGGGGTTTGCGCTCTATGCCCTCGCCATGCTTGCCGTTCGGCTCGCCGGCAATCGGCTCTTCACCAGGTTCGCCGTCCACCGAGTGCTCCCTTTGCTCGCCGTCATCGCCACGATCGGATTCGCCGTCGCTCTGGTCGTCGCCCGTCCCGTGAGCGTGTTGATCGGATTCGGCTTGCTGGGGGCCGGACTCGGATGCGTCGTAGCGGGCCCGCGAGCGGTGATGCGGGTCGATCGCCCTCAGGGCGTGCAGGCCCAGGCGCCGGTGACGTGGACCTTGCCCTTGCCCGGATTGCCCCGGAAGGAGCTGTAACCGGCGAGGGTGATGCTCACCTTCCCCGTGGTGTGGGTGGTGGTGATCGTCCCGTTCTTCGTCTCCGAGGCCCAGTTCCAGTTCGTCGTGCCGTCGGGCGTGGCGCCGATGAGGGCGACGTTGGGTCCCTCGCCGTTCGACTGGGCGAAGTTCTTCCACGTCCCGGCCTTGGGTGCGTAGAGCTGCAGGGTCCACTTGGTGGCCGGCGCGCCCTTGAGCGTCCCGTTCAGCATGAACGTGGCCCCCTTCGACGTGACCACCTGCTGGCTGCAGGGCGTATTGGGCTCGCTGAGCGTTCCGCTGACCGAACCGGTGAACTTGAACGAGGTCTGACTCGGGGCGGCTGCCGCACCCGCCATCGCCGGCGCGACGAAGAGCGCCAGCCCGCATGCAGACGCAATGACGCTGTTCCTGACCGTTGTGAACGCTGGCATGACCGTCCTCCCTGCGCCCGATGGCGCCTCAGTTCCAGAGGGATGACGAAGTGGAGGGCCGGGGGTTACAGCGGGCTCGATCTGCTAGTTCATGGCGTGGGCGCGCTCGCGGAGGATGCGCTGGAACTGGTGGACCGCGAGCGTCGCCGGCACCGTGGTCTCCATGAAGTCCCGGAGCGCCCGGAGGAATTCGCGGGGTGCCTCGACGTGGGGAAAGTGACCGGCCCCCGCCACGATCTCGAGGCGACTGTTCGGCATGGCGGCGTGCGCATCGTGGGCGTGGCTGACCGGGATGATGGAGTCGTCCTCGCCCCAGACGATCAGCGTCGGGACCTGCTGGGTGAGGTAGAGGCGGTCCATCGCACTGACGGTCTGGCCTCCGGGATCGATGACGGACCGGATGGTCCTGATGAACGACTGACGGTTCGCACCGTCGGTCAACGAGGCGTACGACCGCCACATCTCGCCGACGCGCGGCATGCGGATCCCTCGGGAATGGAGCAGCCGGCTGAGCTCGTCCCCGGGCGCCCGGAGAAACGGCGGGAAGATGATCGGCATCAGGTACTCGGCCCCGGGCAGGGTCATGAACCGCAGCAGCCAGCTCACCTCGCGGCCGAGCCCGCCGCTGTCGACGAGGACCAGGCGCTCGCACCATTCGGGGTTCTGGTAGCAGAACTGCATGGCGACGCCCCCGCCGAAGGACTGGCCGACCACGGTCGCGCGGGGGACGCCGACGACTCCCAGCAGGTCGCGCAGAACGTTGGCGTAGGCGCCCAGCGAGTAGTCACCGGTCGGCTTGGCCGACTGACCGTGGCCCAGCAGGTCCGGCGCGATCACCGTGTACCGCTCGGTCAGGTCGGGCATCACCTCCCGCCACGCTCCGGAGCTCCCGGCGATCCCGTGGATCAGGAGGATGGCGGGCCCCTCGCCGGCCATCCGAAACCCCAGGTCGTGGCCGTGAATCTGCACGTGCTGTAGTTCGAATCCCACTGTGCCTCCGTTGTCGGAGCCGAACCTACCCTGCCTCCGGTACCCGGCGGGGGAGGTTCGGAGGCGAGTCCGGCTAGGAGGCTGATCCGGTGGTCGCCACCGCCCCGGGCTGGAGGGGTGGCGGCGGCGCCACCACGGGCTGGAGGCCCGCACCTTCCACGTCGATGGACGGCAGGACACGATCCAACCAGTGCGGGAGCCACCAGGCCCGCCCGCCGAGCAGCGCCATGGCCGCCGGGATCAGCGTCATGCGCACGATGAACGCGTCGACCGCGACGCCCACGGCCAGCGCGAAGGCGATCTCCTTCGTGATGAGGTCACTGGCGATGACGTAGCTGGCGAAGATGGAGAACATGATGATGGCGGCTGCCGTGACCACCGGTGCCGACATGCCGAAACCGGTCCGGACTGCCTCGACGGGAGGCCTGCCGGATGCGTGCTCCTCGCGCATGCGGCTGACGAGGAACATCTCGTAGTCCATGGCCAAGCCGAAGAGGATGCCGGTCATCATGAGCGGCAAGAAGCTGATCACGGGAGCAGAAGCCGGCAGCGCGACCAGGTTGGCGAGGTGCCCGTCCTCGAAGATCCAGACGACGGCGCCCAGCGCCGCACCGATGGTCAGGAGGAAGCCGAGAACCGCCGTGAGCGGCACGAGGAGCGAGCGGAAGACCAGCATGAGCAGGAGGGCGGCGATGCCCACCACGACGAGCAGGTAGAGCGGCAGCGCGGCGCCGAGCTTGGCCGAGACGTCGATGCCGAGTGCAGTCGGCCCGGTCACGAGCACGCGCGCGCCGAACGGTGCCGCCACGGCCGCCGACTTCTCGCGGATGGTGGCAACGAGGTCCTTGGTCGCCGCCGAACTCGGGCCCGACGTCGGGATCACGTCGACCACGGTGACGTTCTTGGCCGCGTTCTGGATGGGTGGGGAGACGGAGGCGACCCCCGGCACCGCCGCCAGGTCCTTGGTCGCCGTCTCGGCCACCGCGACGGGGTCCAAGCGGGCGGGCGCATCGACCACGACGAGCAGCGGCGCGTTGACCCCCGGACCGAAACCACGCGCCAAGAGGTCGTAGGCCGTGCGCGCCGTGTCGGACTTGGGCAGCGTCCCTGCGCTGGGCAGGCCGAGGTCCAGCTTGAGCAGCGGCGAGGCGATGGCCAGGAGCAGGATCACCCCCGTAATGACCACGAACACGGCGCGCTTGGTGGTGAACGCGACCCAGCGGGCGAAGAAGCCCCGACCGGGTGCCTTCACCCGCGACGGCTTGATCTTGGCCCCCGCGAACCCGAGGAGGGCGGGAATGAGCGTCACCGCGATCAGGACGGCCACGACGACGGTCCCGGCGGCGCAGAGCCCCATGACGGTCAGGAAGGGGATGCCCGTCACGCTCAGCCCGACCAGTGCCACGACGACGGTGCAGCCGGCGAACACGACGGCCATCCCCGCCGTCCCGGCCGCCGTGGACGCAGCCTCCTCGGGCGACGCGCCGGTGCCCCTCTCGTCTCGGTAGCGGTGCACGATGAAGAGGGCGTAGTCGATCGCCACGGCCAGGCCCAGCATCGTGGCGAGAATCGGTGCGGTGGCCGACAGCGAGATGACGCCGCTCAGCGCGTTGATCGCGGTCAGCCCTATCCCCACGCCGATCAGCGCGTTGAGCAGGGGCAGGCCCGCCGCGATCATGGAACCGAAGGTGATCGTGAGCACGAGGAACGCGATCAGGAGACCGAGGGCATCGGAGTTCTTCGTCGTCGGCTGGTTGACGATGCCGCCGCCGAAGGCGACCGTCACACCCTGGGCGCGCGCCGGCCGGGCTGCCGCAACGAGGTCCCGCTTGGCCTCGGCGCTGATGTTGCTCGCCGGGACCTTGAACGCGACCGTGGCGTAGCCGATGCGACCGTTCTTCGAGATCGACGTGCTGCCGTAGGGGTCGGTGACGAGCAGGACCTGTGCCCCTCGCCGGGCCTGGGCGATCGATGCCTCGACGGCCGCCTTGATCGTGGGGACGTGCAAGGTCGTGCCCGCCGGGGCCGCGAAGACCATCTGGGCCGTGGCGCCCGAGGCGGCGGGGAAGCGCTGCTCGAGCAGGTCCATCGCCTGCTGGGACTGGGTACCCGGAACCGTGAACTGCGTCGACTCCGGCTTCGAGACGATGACCGAGATGGAGGCCACCGCGATCAGGATCATCAGCCATGCGAGGAGGGTCGCCCAGCGATGTCGAAAGGTGCCCCGACCGATGCGTGCCAGCAATCCCGCCATCAGTTCCTCCGCGTCAGGCTCGGCCGCCGGGCCCCATGGAATGGGGGATCCGGTTCTCGTGGTGCCTCACGATGCACCCGGAGGTGCTGCCCCGCCGCCCGTTCACGTCCACAAGGTTCTTGTGTCGGTAGCGAAGGGCGACGGGTTGAGCCCTCGTGCCCAGGAGGCCCTGCGTGCGAACGATGCGGGCTCTCAGCGCTTCGGCGTGAATTTGGTAGCTGGCCGGCGCGGCGAGCGGGGTCAGCGTGACCGACCGGCGGCCCGAGCTCACGATGATCTTCGTCCCTCCGGCGCCGACGTCCACCTCGGACGGGCCGAGCAAGATCTCCTTGTGGCTGGTGCCCGGCTCGAGGATGCCTTCGAACGTGGGGTGCTGGCCGAGGACCCCGATGCTGACCCAGGATCGCCCCGTCGTCGTGGCCACCGTGACCTGGTACGCCGCCACCGCGATGCTGTAGGTGGCCGGGCCGCCGCTGGACGGCAGGGCGGTGAGCAACGGGGCCTTGGGGTTCGTGACCGTCCCGTGGTGCGCGGGGGGTGTGGTGCTCGTCCCGGACCCCCCTCCGTTCCCGCTGCCGATGACCCCGGACTTGACGAGCCCGAGCGCCGCCCCGGCAGCGATCACTGCCAGCGCCACGACGGCGACGGCGACCCGGAGCCAACGGGCCGAGCCCGGCTGACCGGGGCCCCGGCTGCCGCTCCCGACCGCCGGGATCTTGTCGGTGTCGCCGTAGGTCGGGTAGGCCAGGGCGTCGGGGAAGAGCTGGCCCTGGCCCTCCGGTCCGAGCTGGTGGAACACGGTCGTGTCAGACGGCACTGCACCGGGCACCGCTTCGCCGGGATGCACCTCCATCGCCATCTGAGTCCACCTCCAACGCCCGGGTCTCGACTACCTCAATCTCAATTATGACCCGGCCTCGCCACAATTTTTGCACGCATCAACCCACGCTGCCGCCCGCCCCGGCACCACCGTGGCCCACCCACAGGATCCCACGTCACGGAGCCAGGTGGGCGCCAGGACGCGATCGAGCCGTTCGAGGCCCCCCGGGGTCCGCGACGGGCTCGATCCGTGTGCCCGTGCGCCATCGGCGGGCCGCCCGGAACGGTGTCCCCGCCGGACCGATCCCACCGCCTGAGGGCTCACCGGCCCACGCTGCCGTCGACGAGCTCCCGGGTGATGTCCATGTGGCCGACGTGCCGCGCCGTCTCCTCGATGAGGTGGTACACGGCCCAGCGCAGCGTCGTGGGGCGAAGGTCGCCGGCGGAGGGCAGGTCGAGGGAGGTCGCCCGGTCGAGCACCGCGTCGGCCAGTGCGCTCTCGGCACGGTAGAAGGCGACCGCCTCGGCGGGGCCCCACCCGTCGGGCAACTCGAACATGTGGGCCCGCCACCCCATGTCCATCGGCTCCCCGGCGCAGATGGCGCGGAGCCAGAGCCTCTCCGCATAGCCCAGATGGACCACGAGCACGCCCAGGGAGTTGGCCGTCGGAGCCGGCGTCCAGCGCAACTGTGCCGGGGTCAGCCCCTCGACCTTGTAGATGGCGCTGTCGCGCAGGTGCTGGAGCCACGCCCTCGCCATCGGCAGCTCGGCGAGAGGTACGGCCTCTTCGGGCCGCGCCACCCGCAATTGCGGAGGAGACTCCGGCACGGGCCGTCCGATGGCGGGTCGTCAGCTGGTCGTCGATGTGGTGGCGAGAGTGCCGCCGCACACGGACGTGTACCAGTTGGCGATGGTCAGGCCGTCGGTCTGGAGCTGCGTGTTCTTGCCCAAAGTCTCGAAGGACGAGATCAGATCCTGCTCGCTCGACGCGTTCTGGATGTCGGACTTGACCTTCTGCACGTAGGACAGGAGGTTCTTGAACGCCGTCTGGACGTTGGCCGGTGCCGTGTGGATCACGGCAAGCGCCTTCTGCACGTTGGCCTGGTCGGTGTTGAACGCATTGAGCAAGGCCTGCTTGGCCGCGGCGAAGTTGCCCGAGGCCATCGCCTTCCCGAGGGAAGAGCCGACGGAGCTCGACCCGGTCTGCTCGCTCTGCACGGTCCGGCACATGGCGGCCGTGGGATTCGAGCCATTCACGTGGCTCGAGTGATGCTTCTTGTGCGCCGACGCGGCGCTCATCGGGGCGAGGGTCAGAGCGACGCCGACCATACCGACGCAGATGCCTTGCCACAGCCGACTGTGCTTCACGATCGCCACCTCCACGGTCTCGAACTGCGGAATCGACGCTACAGCACCCGTTGTGGTTACACGCGGTTCCTGCGTGCTCCGTAAGGCCTGGTCCGGGCCCCGCGGGTGGGACAGGCCCATCTCGGTTGGCATAGGGTGTGGTGCCTGACGGGGCGTCAGAAACGGGGGCGACGAGGTGGACGATCTGAACGGCAGGGTGGCGGTGGTCACCGGGGGAGCGGGCGGCATCGGCCGCGGCATCACCGAGGCGTTGCTCGAGGAAGGGGCCCGCGTCGTCATCGCCGACGTCGAGGCGCCCGTCCTCGAGATGGCGGTGAAGGAGCTGGCCGACAGCGGTGAGGTGCGTGGTGTCGTGACCGACGTCTCCTCACCCGAGTCGGTGGAGGCGCTGGCGGCCGACGTCTTCTCCCGGGAGGGCGCGTGCCATCTCCTCTTCAACAACGCCGGGGTGACCTCGGGCGGGGGCGGACGGCCCTGGGAGCAGGAGGCCAACGACTGGACCTGGTGCTTCTCGGTCAATGTCTTCGGCGTGGCCAACGGCATGCTGTCGTTCGTGCCCCGGATGATCGAGTCGGGCGAGCCGGGCGTGGTGGTCAACACCTCGAGCATGGACGGCGGCATCGCACCGGTGCCCTACGCCTCGGTGTACGCCTCGAGCAAGGCCGCCATCTCGTGCCTGACCGAGGCCCTGGCCCACCAGCTCGTCGCCGCCGGCACCGACCTCCGGGCGGCCGTCTTCTACCCCTCTGGCGGGTTGCTCGACACGGGCCTGTGGACTGCGCAGCGCAACCGTCCCGCCGAGCTCGCCCGCACCAAGCCCCGCCCGCCGGCGCCCGGCACCACGTTCGAGGAGTTCAGGGCGCAGCTCGAGGCGGCGGGCCGCTCGGTCGACGTGATGGATTTGCGCGAGCTCGGGCGCTTCTGCGTGCAGGGTGTGAAGCGGGGCGACTTCATCATCGGGCACGGGCTCGAGGAGGCGGCGTCCATGCTGCACCGGCGGGCCGAGGCGATCGGGGCCGGCCAGCTGCCCCCGGCGGCGTTGAGCTGATGACCGCGACCACGGCCGTTCCGGAGCGCTACACCGTCGTCTCCGCGGACGGGCACGCCGGGGGCGACATCGGGGACTACCGGCCGTACCTGGCCACGCGCTGGCACGACGAGTTCGACGCCTGGGCGGCCGAGTACGTGAACCCCTATGCCGACCTGATCGCGCCCATCGCGTACCGCAGTTGGGACAGCGACCGGCGCCTGTCCGAGACCGAAGCCGACGGGATCGCCGCCGAGGTGCTGTTCCCCAACACCGTTCCGCCCTTCTTCGCCGAGGGCAACCTCGTCGCCCTGCCGCCCACGCCCGAGGACTACGAGCGGCGCTGGGCCGGCGTGCAGGCCCACAACCGCTGGCTGGCCGACTTCTGCGCCCGCACGCCGGGTCGTCGGGCCGGCATCGTGCAGGTCTTCGCCAATGACATCGACGACGCCCTCGCCGAGGTGCGCTGGGCCGCCGCGACCTTCGACCCCTTCGGCGGCATCCTGCTGCCCTCCATACCACCCAACTCGCACCTGCCTCCCCTGTGGGAGGACCACTACGAGCCGCTGTGGCGCGTCTGCGCCGAGCTGGACGTCCCCATCAACATCCACGGCGGCAGTGCTCTGCCCGACTACGGCGAGCACGAGGCGGCCCGGGCCATGATGCTGATCGAGATCCCCTGGTTCAGCCACCGCTCGGTCTGGCACCTCATCTTCTCCGGCGTGCTCGAGCGGTACCCGACGTTGCGCTTCGCGGTGACGGAGCAAGGTGTGGCCTGGTTGCCCCGGGGGCTGCAGACGCTCGACTGGTTCTACGGGCGCATGACGACGACCAACGCGGCCGAGTCCAATTTCTTCGGTGCCGCCGCGGCCAACATGACCCTGACCCCCTCGGAGTACTTCGCCCGCAACTTCTGGATCGGCGCCAGCTTCTTGCGCCCGAGCGAATCGCCCCTCTGTCGCGAGCTCGGTGTCGGCCACGTGATGTGGGGGGCCGACTACCCGCACTCCGAGGGCAGCTACCCCTACACGAGAGAGGCGCTCCGGGTGGCGTTCGCCGACTATGCCGAGCCCGACGTGCGGGCCATGGTCGAGTCGACGGCGGCGCGCTTCTACGGTTTCGACCTCGACCTGCTGCGCCCGGTCGGTGACCGCATCGGGCCGCTGGTGTCCGACGTGGCCGAGCAGCTCGCCCCGGAGAATTGGCCGACCAACACGACGTGCAACGCGTTCGATCCCACGCAGATCCTGCGGGCGTGGTGACGAGCCGGATGGGAGGAGACATGACGACAGTGCGCTACGGCGCCCGGGCGACCCAGGTCAACCGGGAAATCGATGCCAAGAAGGCGGACATCTGGTCCGAGGCGGTCACGGCCGTCTACGAGACCGACCCCGAGATCATCGCCGCGGTGCTCCCGCCGCCGCTGGTGCCCGGACCCGACCCGTTGGTGCGCATCACGATCACCCGGGTCGAGATGCCGGGCCTGCCCGTGTTCGGCGCGGGCTGGATCGGCGTGCAGGCCCGGCACGAGGACCGGCTGGGGGAGTACCCGATCCTGATGCCGATGACGACCGAGCAGTCCCTCATCGGGGGGCGCGAGGTCAACGGCGAACCGAAGAAGCTGGCCGAAGTCGAGGTCACCCGGGAGGGGGACAACGTGTCGGCCCGCATCGCCCGCATGGGTTCGGTGATCTGCGAGATCACCGGCCGCATCTCGGGCGTCCGGGACAACTACGAGTTGGCCAAGACGGACTTCTGGTTCAAGCTGTCGCCCTCGTGTGAGGCGGCCGGTGTGCTCGACCAGGATCCCCTGCTCGTCTACGGCGAGAAGACCGAGCGGACGCGGGTGCACGAATCCATAGAGGGTGAGCTCATCCTGAAGGAGGCGCCCCTCGACCCGGTGGCCGACCTGGTGGTGCGCCGCATGGTGGACCTCAACTGGACCGAGCGGGCGTCCACCCAGGTCGGCCGGATCATCGGGCCGGTGCCCCGCGCCGGCCTCGAGCCCTTCATCCACCAGCGTTACGACGACATCTCGGTGCTCGGGGCGAAGCGGTGAGCGACCGCTACACGATCATCTCCGCCGATGCCCACGCGGGGCTGCACTGCGAGGGCTACCGGCCCTACCTCGACGCCCGCTACCACCCCCAGTTCGACGACTACCTGGCGGAACGCCAGGCCAACCGGGACGAGCAGCTCCAGATGAATTACGACTACATCATGGGGTGGGAGACGGAGAACGAGGAGGGATTGCGGGGCGCCTGGGACATCGAGCAGCGCGACAAGGAGCTCGACGCCGACGGCGTGTCCGCCGAGGTGATGTTCGCCGACGCTGACGCCATCACCGGGATGGCATCGCCACCCTTCGGGGCCGGTCTCTCCGCCGGGGCCATCGCCGACCCCGAGCTCGCGTTCGCCGGGGCCCGGGCGCACAACCGCTTCCTGGCCGAGATGTGCGCGCGCAGCCCGGAACGGCACGGCGGCATCGCGCTGGTGCCCATCACCCACGGCGTCGAGCGCTCGGTGGCCGAGATCGAGTGGCTGGCCGAGCAGCCCGGCATCCGCGGGATCATGGTGCCCACCATGTGGCACGACCTCGTGCCCTACAACCATCCCGACTACGACCCGGTGTGGGCCGCCTGCCAGGCGGCCGGGTTCCCCGTGCACACCCATTCGGGAGAGGCGCCACAGGACGAGTACAACGGCAACATCGGGATCTACCTGGCCGAGGTGGTGTGGTGGGCCGCGCGCCCCATGTGGCACCTCCTCTTCTCGGGCGTGTTCGAGCGCTACCCCCGGCTCAAGTACGTCGTGACGGAGGCGGCTGCCTACTGGGCCGCCGACATGATGTGGAAGTGGGACCAGTACATGGGCGGCGGCCACACGACCAAGAAGATGGCCGCCTTGCTGAAGGGCAAGATCTCCAAGCTGCCGTCGGACTACTTCGGCGAGAACCTCTTCATCGGCGCCTCCACGATGTCGCGGGAGGAGATCCGCCGCCGTCACGTGCTCGGGTGCGACGTCGTGATGTGGGGGACCGACTACCCGCACCCCGAGGGCACCTGGCCCCACACCCAGGAGCGCCTGAAGAGTGACTTCGGCGGCATCCCGGTCGAGGATGCCCGCAAGCTGCTGGGCGAGACCGCGGCCCGCTGCTACGGGTTCGACCTCGATGCCCTCCGCCCCATCGCGGAGCGCATCGGGCCGACGCCCGCCGAGCTCGGCCAGGACCCGGCGCGGCGCACCGACCCCGAGGAGATCCGGGCCGCCCGCTGGTGGAAGGACGAGTACCAGGTCCAGGCACCGGGCTGAACGCAGCGCCGTGAACGCCGGTCACATGGAGTACTGCGCCAGCGAGGACTGGCGCGCGCTGGTCCACGAGACCATCCTGCCGGTGGCGTTGCGCGGCGTGGAGCTCGGCGACGACGCCATCGAGATCGGTCCGGGCCCGGGTTTCACCACCGAGGTCCTGCGCACGGCGACGGCGCACCTCACCGCGGTCGAGCTCGACGAGGGCCTGGCGGCCGCGCTGGCCGGACGGCTGGCCGGCGGCAACGTCGACGTCGTGGTGGGCGACGCCACGGCGCTGGGCTACCCGCCGGCGCGCTTCACCGGCGCCGCCTCCTTCCACATGCTCCACCACATCGCGCCCGCCGCGGCACAGGACCGCGTCTTCGCCGAGCTGGCGCGGGTCCTCGTGCCGGGGGGGATGCTGGTGGCCGCGGACGGGACCTACAGCGAGGGCAGTGCCCTCTTCCACGAGGGCGACACCTACAACCCGATCGCTCCCGGGGAGCTGGCGCCCCGGCTCGCCGCCGCCGGGTTCGCCGACGTCGAGGTGCGGACCTACGATCTCGGCTGGGTGTGCACGGCGCGGGCCGGACTGGCGTAACCGCACGCCGGCCCGGGAGCGCCGGCTCGCCGACTCGTGACCAATGGCACTACCCGCGCCGCGGGGAGCGCCGGGACAATTGTCTTCAGTGCCTGTCCTCTTTGGTCTGCTGGCCGCATTCTCCAATGGTCTCAACGTCGTCATGCAGCACGTTGCCAGCATCGGTGACCCACAGCAGTCCAAGGGCTGGCGGTTCGTCCGCTACCTCGTGTCCAACCCGCTGTGGCTGCTCGGGTGGGCGGCGCTCGCCGGCGCGTTCATCTTCCAGGCCATCGCCCTGCACAACGGGCCGATATCGGTGGTCCAGCCGCTCCTCGTCACCGAGCTCGTCTTCGTCCTCGTCCTGCGCTGGCTCTGGTTCCACCAGTCCATCCGTCCGATCACGTGGTGGGCGGCCGGTCTCACGTGCATCTCGCTGACGGTCTTCCTCACGATGGCCGAGCCCACCGGCGGCAGTGCCCTACCCATGAGCGGCGCCTGGGCGTCTGCCAGCACCGCCACGGCCGCCACGGCGGCGCTGTTGGCCCTCCTTGCCTTGCGTGGCTCGCCGGCACGGCGGGCGGCGCTGCTGGGGGCTTCGGCCTCCGTCCTCTGGGCGCTCGTGGCCACGTTCATCAAAGCGACCACCGACACGCTGACCCAATACGGTGCGCTCGGCATGTTCACTCATTGGCCGCTCTACGCGCTCGCCGTGACGGCACTGTTGGCCGAATTCCTGATGCAGGCGGCGTTCCACGTCGGGCCGCTCAGCATGTCCCAGCCGTTCATCGTCATCGTGGATCCCATCGTGAGCATCGCGCTGAGTGTCTGGATCTTCGGGGAGACCTTCACGCCCGATGTCGGTCGGCTCGCCATCGGATCGTTCGCCTTCGCCGCCATGTGCATCGCCGTCACCGTCCTGGCCCGCACGGCGCCGGCGACCATGGATCGCGGCCCCGTGCCGGCGGCGCACCCGTAGCTACATCTCCCCCACGGGGAAGAAGTCGGGCCAGTTGGTCTGCATCGACGCGCCGTCGGCGACGATGGTGGCCCCGCAGACGTAGCGCGCGGCGGCGGAGCACAAGAAGAGGACCAGGGCCGCCATCTCGTCCACCGTCCCCATGCGGACCGTGGTCCCCTCGGCCACCAGCTCGTCGGTGAAGCCCGCTTCGGTCCGGCCGACCGTGGCCAGCTCCGACGCGACCATGCCCGGTGTCGAGAACACCCCGGGAGCCAGCGCGTTGATGGTCACGCCGCGCCGCATGAGGTACGGCGCCAGGGTCTTCACCATGTTGACGACGCCGGCACGGGCGGCGCCCGAATGGACGAACATCGGCGCGCCGCGCTCGAAGGAGAACGTGTGGACCACGTTGACGATGGAACCCGAGCCGGCCTCGGCCATGGGGCCCATGAAGCGGCTCGTCACGTTCCAGGTCCCGTTCAGGTTCAGGTCGACCACGGCCCGCCAGCCGTTGTCCGTGATCGTGCTGGGCAGGCCCGGGAATTGGCCGCCGGCGTTGTTCACGAGCGCGTCGACCCGGCCGAACCGCTCGTAGACCTCGTCGCGCAGCGCGTCGACCTCGGCCGGCTCCCGGATATTGGTGGGCACCGCGGTGCAGTCGCCGCCCACCGCCGTGATGGATACCGCGACCTCGTCGAGCCGGGCCGCGGTCCGTCCGGCGATCACGGCGTGCCCGCCGAGGTGGGCGAAGGCGTGGGCGACCTCGCGCCCGAGCCCGGTGCCCCCACCCGTGATGACGGCCACCTCGTCCTCGAAGATGCCCTGGGCGAAGACGGCCACCGCCGGTCCGGGCTCCCAGGTCATCGGGGGATCACCCGGCGAAGTCCCAGCTCTCGCCCTTCTCGTAGTGGTGCAGGACGTTCTTGGCGATGAGGATGCGGTGCACCTCGTCGGGGCCGTCGGCCAGCCGCAGCGTGCGGGCACCGAGGTACATCTGGGCCAACGGGAGGTCGTTGGTGACCCCGGCGGCGCCCCACACCTGAATGGCGCGGTCGACCACACGGATGTAGGCGGCCGGGACGAAGACCTTGATGGCGCTGATCTCCGTGCGGGCCTGCGGATCCCCCTTGTCCACCTTCTCGGCGGCGTGGATCGTCATCAATCGGGCGGCCTGCAGGTCCATGTAGCTGTCGGCCACGAAGCCCTGCATGAACTGCTTGTCCCTGAGCAGGCCGCCGTGGACCTCGCGGGTCAGCAGGCGCTCGATCATCAAGTCGAAGGCGCGCCACATCTGGCCGACCGAGTTCATGCAATGGAAGATCCGGCCCGCGCCGAGCCTGTCCTGCGCGGCCCGGTGGCCGTCGCCGACCTGGCCGAGCAGGTTCTCCACGGGGACATGGACGTTGTCGTAGCGCACCTCGCAGTGGTCCGATTTCGGGCTTCCCCAGATCCCGATGCCGCGCTCGATGATGACGCCCGGATTCGAGGTGGGCACGATGATCTGGGCCATCCGTCCCGGGCCCTCCTCGTCCTTGGACTCCTTGACCCGGCACATGACGATGAAGAAGTCCGCCGCCAGCCCGTTGGACGTGAACCACTTGTGCCCGTTGATGACCCACTCGTCACCCTCGCGGATGGCGGTGGTCTGAATGGAGCGCGGGTCCGAGCCGGCGTTCTCCGGTTCGGTCATGGAGAAGCCCGACTGCATCGTCCCCTCGACGAGTGGGAGGAGCCACTTCTTCTTCTGTTCCTCGCTGCCGTACTTGACCAGGATGGTCTGGTTGCCCGAATTCGGGGCCACCACGCCGAAGAGCGCTGCCGCCCCCACGGCGTAGGCGAGAATCTCGTTCATGTAGGCGTGCGCCATGAAGTCGATGCCCATGCCGCCGTACTCGGGGGGGAGGTGGGGTGCCCACAGTCCCTCGGCCTTCACCTTCTCCTGGATCTGGAGCCGCAGCGCCTTGGCTTCGGCGCGCTCGGCATCGGTGACGTTGCTGCCCCGGGCATGCCAGAGGAGCGACTCGTTGGGCAGGATCTTCTCGTTGACGATGCGGGCGGTGCGGAGCCGGATGTCGTTGATGTCGTCACTCAGCCCGGCAATGGGCGTCACGTTGATGGGCATGGATCGGTCCCCCGTGGGTCTTCGTCTCTCAGGCTCGAACCTTACGCAGATTCTCTGGCCCGCTTCGACCCGGCCACCCAGCGCCCGATCAGGGCCCGCTCGTAGCGGCCGCGCCCGACGAAGCTGACCACCCAGCGGGCCAGCGCGCCGAACCGGTTCTTGAAGCCGGTGAGGAAGGTGATGTGCACCACGAGCCAGAGCAACCAGCCGATGAACCCTCCGACCCGCAGCGGCCCGACCTTGGCCACGGCCCGGAAACGGGAGATCACGGCCAACGTCCCGAGGTCGCGGTAGCGGAACGGCCGCGAAGGCTTGCCCTCCAGCCGCCGCACGATCGTGTGCGCCGCGTGGGCGCCCGACTGCATGGCCACCTCGGCCACACCCGGCAGGTCGTCGAGGGTCATCAGGTCGCCCACCACGAAGATCTCCGGATGCCCCGGCACCGAGCAGTCCGGCCGCACCGGGATCCGCCCCAGGCGGTCGGTCTCGACGCCTGCGGCCACCGCGAGGTGCGCACCCAGCCCGGAGGCGCGGGTGCCGGCCGCCCAGACCTTGGTGGCGGCCGGGATCCGCTCCGTCCCCCCGTCACGCTTCGTGATCTCCACGCCCCGGTCGTTCAGGTCGGTCACCATGGCGCCGAGGTGGATCTCGACCCCCATGCGGGTGAGGTCGTGCGCGGTCATGCGCGACAGGCGGGGACCCATTGCGCTGACCAGCCCGTCGGTCCCCTCGACCAGGACGACGCGGGTCTCGTGCGGGTCGATCCTGCGGTAGTTGTGCCGGAGCGCACGCCGCGAGAGCTCCTTGAGCTGTCCGGCCATCTCGACCCCGGTCGGGCCTCCTCCCACGACGACGAACGTCATCAGTCGCCGGCGCTCCTGCTCGTCCGGCTCGGCCTCGGCCAGCTCGAAGGCGCCGAAGATCTGGCCCCGCAGGGCGAGGGCGTCGTCGAGCGACTTCACGCCCGACGCGGCGCGGCGGAACTCGTCGTGCCCGAAATACGAGGTCGTCGCGCCGCCGGCGACGATCAGGCTGTCGTAGCCGATGGTCAGGGGTTTGCCGAATTCGTCGGCGTGCACCTCCCGGGACCCCACGTCGATGCGCTGCACCTCGGCCAGCACGACGCGGAACGAGGGGTAGTTCCGCAGCACGTCCCGTATGGCGGGCGCGATCTGGCCCTCCGAGAGGATTCCCGTGGCGACCTGGTAGAGCAGCGGCTGGAACAGGTGGTGGTTCGTGCGGTCGATCAGCGTCACGCGTACCGGTGCCCGCTTCAGGGCGCGGGAGGCGAAGAGGCCGCCGAAGCCGCACCCGATGATCACGACGTGGTGCCGGGTGTCGGTCCCGTCGTATCCGGTCACAGCAGGGTATCCACCACGGTCTGCACGTAGAGCGCCAGGGGCATGTCCCGGATCTCCTCGAGTGTGAACCAGCCGACGGCATCCGTCGTGCCCTCCGCCTCGGGCCGCAGCGTCCCTTCCCACGACTCCACCCGGTAGATCAGGCGCACGGTGTGCAGGCTCGTCCCGTCCGGGATCGTGCGCACGTCGGAGAGGACCTCGAGCAGCGGGCCGAGTGACACCGTCAGTCCCGACTCCTCCTCCATCTCGCGGCGCAGGGAGTCCGGTGGGCTCTCGCCGTGCTGGACGCCGCCGCCGGGGAGGAACCAGCGACCGCGCAGGGTGAGGGCGGACGAGGCCCGGGCCAGGAGGAGGCGCCCCTCGGCGTCCCGGGCCACCCCGTATGCGGCGATCCGCTGGCGCTGCTTGTCGGTCGGCACGGGGGGAATGCTGGCCCCCGCCCGGGCTGCCCGCCAACTCCGCCGGAAACTACCCTGGCCCCGGCCCCCGGCGACGACACCGGCGGGCGGAGGAAGGGGAGTGCGCACATGGACACCGCGGCCGAACTCGAGGCCATTCGACGCCTCAAGTACGCGTACTTCAGGAGGCTCGACCTCAAGCAATTCGAAGATCTGGCGCTGCTCCTCACCGAGGATGCCACCACGTCCTACGAGGACGGCAAGACGGTGCTCGAGGGCCGGGCGGCCATCGCGTCGTGGCTGTCGGCCGTCCTGGGCGACAGGGGTATCGTCACCGAGCACCACGGCCATCATCCCGAGATCACCTTCACGTCGGACACCACGGCAGAGGGGATCTGGTACCTCCAGGACCGCGTCATCGTGCCGGCGGCCGACGTCGAGATCGCAGGGACGGCCTTCTACGACGACCGCTACCGCCTGACCGGGGAGGGGTGGCGCATCGCACACACGGGCTATACCCGCGTCTTCGAGGAACACCGCACGCACTCCACGTGGGAGGTGCGGTCGTTCACCTCTCGCTTCGACGAGCCGGGTTGACCCCCCGGGCTACATGTCCGCCCGGCTGGGCGGGCTGAAGGTGAAGCCGGGATCGAAGAGTGTGGCCGGCCCGAGTGCCTTCTCCAACGCTTCGACGAAATCCGGTTCGAGGTCCAACTCGAGCGCCTTCACGTTCTCGGCGATCTGCTCGGGCCGGCTGGCCCCCACGATGGCACTGCTGACGTTCTGGTTCTGCAGCACCCACGCCAGGGCCACGGAGGCCGGGGTGTAGCCGGCCTCGCGGCACAGGGCGGCATAGTCCTGCACGGGCTCGAGCACGTCGTCGCGCAGGAGCCAGCTCATCTCACCGCCCTCGGGTCCAGTCGCCCGCGTGCCCGCCGGCGGCGTCGCGCCGGGCAGGTACTTGCCCGTCAGGATGCCCTGGGCGAGCGGCGACCACACGATCTGGCTCACGCCCTCGTTCTGGCACAGCGGGACCACCTCGGCCTCGATCACCCGCCAGATCATGGAGTACTGGGGCTGATTGGAGACGATCCGGTCGAAGCCCATTTCGTCGGCCAGCCGCAGGGCATCTTCGATCTGGGTGGCCGTCCACTCCGAGACCCCCACGTAGTGCACCTTGCCTTGGCGGACGAGGTCGTCGAAGGCCTGCAGGGTCTCCTCGAGCGGGGCCTCGTAGTCGAACCGGTGGGCCTGGAGCAGGTCGACGTGGTCGGTCTGCAGCCGCTCCAGCGACGCGTGCAGCGACTCCATGATGTGCTTGCGCGACAGGCCACGATTGTTGGGGTTCGGGCCCGTCGGCCAGTAGACCTTCGTGAAGATCTCGATGGAATCGCGCGCCACCCCCTCGAGGGCACGGCCGAGCACCGTCTCGGCCTGTCCCAGCGCATAGACGTCTGCCGTGTCGAACGTCGTGATCCCCGCGTCGAGGGCGGCTCTCACGCACGCCCGGGCCATGTCCTCCTGAATCTGGCTCCCGTGCGTGATCCAGTTGCCGTACGAGAGGGAGGAGACGAGCATGCCGGAGCGGCCGAGGTGGCGGTAGTCCATGCACCCGAGCGTAACCGGCTCCTCCTACGCTCGTCTCGTGGCCAGAGAGGAAACGCTGCACGTGCGCCGGGGGCTCGACCTGCCGCTGGCCGAGATCTCGTGGCGCGCCACGACGTCGGGCGGACCGGGTGGCCAACACGCGAACCGCGCGCTCAGCCGGGTCGAGGTCCAGTTCGACGTCGAGCGTTCCGTGACGCTCGGCCCGCGCCAACGGGCCCGATTGCTCGACCGCCTCGGCCCCACCGTGCGGGCGAGCGCGTCGGAGTCACGCTCCCAGGCGCGCAACCGCCAGCTGGCGCTCGAGCGGCTGGCTTCGAAACTCAGTGCGGGGCTGCGCGACCAAGCTCCCCGCCGTGCCACCCGGCCGACGAAGAGCTCGCAGGTGCGACGGGTGGAGCAGAAACGCCACCGCGCGCAGACCAAGCAGACACGGAGGGCGCCCCGGCCCGACGAGGACTGAGACGGGGAGTTCAGGCGGTGAAGGCGAAGCGCGACAGCGCCGGGCCGAGGTCCCCGTCGAGCCGGGCCAGCAACTCGGGGTCCTCGTCGGCCCGCGGTCCCCGCAGCGCGGTCAGCGCGGCGTAGCCCTGGGCGACCAGCGTGGCGTCCTCCGACCCCGCGTCGGCCAGGCCCAGGTCGCTCGAGTGGGGGAACGGGGATCCCACCGTCAACACGATTTGGCCCTTCTCCTCGGGCTCGCCCTCCATGATGGAGCGCGCCGCCTCGGCTGCGGCCGGTCCCTCGATCTCCTCACGGTTCGGTGCGTCCCATGCCCCCGGGCCGCGGGCGGACTTGATCAGGCCCGCGCCGCTCACCCGGGCCCAGCGCACGCCACGGATCTCCTCGGGCGGCAGGTGCGGCACGTTCAGGTTGAGCACCGTCCGCGCCGGGGCGGCCGCGAGCATCGGGATGAGCGCCACCGCCAGGTCCGCCGCCGACTCCCAGGGATCAGGCTCGACCCCGACGCGCAACGAGACCGCCAGCGCACTGATCCCGAGCTGGCTCGCGGTCAGTGCGGCGCCGACCGTGCCCGAGTGCAGCACCGAACGGCCGACGTTGACGCCGTGGTTGATGCCGGAGAGGACCAGGTCCGGCTTGGGCCCCACCGCCCCGAGGGCACCGGCGATCACCGACAACGCCGGCGGCGCGTCGAGCCCGTAGGCCTCGACACCCTCAGCCCCCTCCACGATGGCGCGCTGATAGGTGATCGTCGTCCGGTCCGTCACCGAGCCGACGGCGGCACTGGCGCCGCTGAAGTTGGAGCTCGGTGCCACGACGATGATCTCGTGCGCAGGGGTCGGCCCGTCGGACCCTGCAGCGGCCGCCCACGCGACGAGCGCCCTGGTCAGTGCAGCCAGCCCCGGCGCTCCCACTCCGTCGTCGTTGGTGACGAGAATCCTCACGTGCGCCCACCCTACCGGTCGCCGCCCGCGACCTCCGAGCCCGTCACCTCGTGTTGGCCCCCCTGTTACCGGGGCTTCACCGCAGTGGCCGGAGCCCCCTCACCCCTTCTCTCGCCCTGGTCTGCTTCAATTCACTCGCAATGCCGACCCGCACGCCCAGAATCTCCGTCGCCTCGCCCACGGGCCAGCAGTGGCGCATCGGGCACGGCCGCCAGGAGGTGATCGTGTGCGAGGTCGGCGCCACCCTGCGTGCCTATGCGATCGGGGACCTCGCGGTGATCGACGGCTTCGGTCCCGACGAATGGTCCCATTCGGGCCGGGGGCAGGTGCTCGCCCCCTGGCCCAACCGGTTGGCCGACGGCCGCTACGAGTTCAACGGGGTGCGGGCCCAGGCCGCTCTCGACGAGCCCGAGCGGCGCAACGCCATCCACGGCCTCGTGCGCTGGCTCCCCTGGACGCTCCAGACCCGGCACCAGAACCAGCTCTCCCTCCGCCTCCAGCTGCATCCCCAACCGGGCTACCCGTTCTCGCTCCTGCTCGAGCTCGAGTACCACGTCGGCCGGGACGGCCTGACCGTGACGACGCGCGCGCAGTCGCTCGACGAGGGGCCGATCCCCTTCGGTCTGGGGTTCCACCCCTATCTCACGGCCGGGCCCGAGACGGTCGACGGGGCGATCCTGCACGTTCCGGCGCGCCACACGCTCGACCTCGACGACCGTGGCTTGCCCACCGGGGCGCTCACGCCGGTGGAGGGCTCCCACCGCGATTTCACCACCTCGCGTTTCGTCGGCCCGGCCGTGCTGGACACTGCGTACACGACGCTGCAACGCGACGCCGACGGCAAGGCCCGGGCCAGCCTCGATGCGCCGGGCGGCGTCACCGGGGCCACGCTCTGGGTGGACCAGGGGTTTCCCTATCTCATGGTCTACACCGGCGACACGCTGCCAGAGGTGCAGCGCCGCCGTCGCGCCGTGGCGATAGAACCCATGACCTGCCCGCCCAACGCGCTGCGCACCGGCAAGGACGTCATCGATCTCCAGCCCGGCACCGGATGGACGGCGCGCTGGGGGATCACCCCCCGGTGAGCACACGGCGATGAGCGCCGCCCCGCTCGAGGGACAGGTCGTCGCGGTCACGGGCTCGTCCAGCGGGATCGGCGCCGCCACGGCGCGGGCCTTCGCCGATGCCGGCGCAGCCGTACTGGTGAACTCCTCGCGCACGGTTGCCGAGGGGGAAGCAGTGGCGGCCGCGCTGCCAGATGCCCTGTACCTGCAGGGTGACGTCACGGATCCCGCGTTCGGTGACCGCCTGGTGTCCGCCGCCCTCGACCGGTGGGGTCGCCTCGACACACTGGTCAACAACGCGGGGACCACTGCGCTGATACCGCACCAGGACCTGGCGGCGGCCTCGGTCGACGTCTGGCGGCGAATCTTCGAGGTGAACGTGTTCGGCACCTGGGCCGTGTCGGTCGCCGCCATGCCGGCACTGCGTGAGGCCCGCGGCTCCATCGTCAACGTCGCATCCGTCGCCGGCCTTCGACCGACCGGCTCCTCCATCCCCTACGCCGCGAGCAAGGCGGCGCTCAATCACCTGACCGTGCTCCTGGCCAAGGTCGTCGGTCCCGAGGTCAGGGTCAACGCCGTGGCACCGGGTCTGATCGACACCCCGTGGACCGAGGACTGGGACTTCGTGCGCGACGCCGTCCGCCAGGTCGCCCCGCTGCGGCGCTCGGGCCAGCCCCGGGACGTGGCCGAGGTGATCGTGGCGCTGGCCGGTGCCGCGTACGTGACCGGGCAGGTCGTGGCCGTCGACGGCGGTCTGACCATCGCCACCTGAACGGCTCAGGCCGGCGGGGTCACCATCCAGCGCACGGCCGCCGAGAGGGCGCGGGCGAGCGGCGTCACCGCCGCCGTGTCGACGAAGAGGTCGAGCGGTCGCGCCAGGGACAGCCCGAGCTCGCCGCGGGCCCAGTCCGGGAGCACCCCGACCGAGGCCGCCAGCACCAACGAGTAGACGGCGCGCTCGGTGGGACGCCGGGCCACGCCGCGCACGAGCCAGTCCCGAGCCGCACGGGCCTGTGGCCCGGCATGGAGGTCGGGCCGCACCCGCAGCAGGTAGCTCTCCACCTCGTCGACGGAGCGCGGCGCCCAGGTCGCTCCGAGGGCGTAGGCGACGGGAGCCACCTCCTCGTAGTAGCCGTCACACTGCTCGGGGGTGAGGGGCACGTTCCCGTAGCGGCGCGCCGAGGCCAGGAAGCTCGAGACCTCGGCGACGTGGATGAAGGTGACCAGCTCGGGATCGTCGGCCGAGTACGGGCGCCCGTCGGGCGCCGTTCCCTTGACCCGCCGGTGCACCCGCTGCACCTGGGCGATGGCCGCCTCCGCCTCGGCGGTCGTGCCGAACGTCGTGGCGGCGACGAAGGCGGCCGTGCGCCGGAGCCGGCCCAGCGGGTCCTCCCGGTAGCCCGAATGATCGGCCACGCCCGCAATGGCCAGCGGATGGAGCATCTGGAGGAGGAGCGCGCTGACGCCGCCGATGAGCATGGAGGGCAGGTCGGCATGCACGAGGCGCGCCACGCCGTCGGGCGCCAGGTAGGCGTCGTCCGGATCGGTGGCGATCGCCTGCGGCTCCTCGTTGATCCCGATGGCCCGCCGCACGTTGCGTGCCATGTCACCCCGTACGGGCGACGCCAGGCCGCCCACCAGCCGCAGCGGGGCCACGGCGACGGCGCCGCCCAGGGAGGCGGCACGCTCGACGGGGTTCAGGGGACTCATGCGCTGAGCTTGGCACGTGGCAGAGTGCTGTCCATGCGCTTCGTCGTCGTGGGGGCCGGTGCAATCGGGGGCGCAGTCGGCGCCCGTCTCTACCAGAAGGGCTTCGACGTCACCCTGGTGGCCCGGGGCGAGCACGGCAGCGCCCTGCGCTCGGGCCTGGTCCTCGAGGCGCCCGACGACACGGTGACCCTCCCGATCGCGGCGGTCTCCGATCCTGCCGAGGTGGCGTGGGACGAGCACGCGGCAGACGACACCGTCGTGCTGCTGGCCGTGAAGGGACAGCACACCGAGCATGCGCTCACGCAGCTCACGGTGGCGCCCCCGTCCACGCCGGTGGTCTGCATGCAGAACGGTGTGGAGAACGAGCGCCGGGCGCTGCGCCACTTCGCCAACACGTTCGCCATGTGTGTGATGTGCCCCGCCACCCAGCTGCGCCCCGGCGTCGTCCAACTGCACTCGGCGCCCGTCTCGGGGATGCTCGACCTGGGCCGCTTCCCCGCCGGCCTCGACGACCTCGGCCAGGGCATCGCCGACGCCGTCGCCACCACGTCGTTCCAGTCGGTCGCCCGACCCGACATCATGCGCTGGAAGTACCGCAAGCTGCTCATGAACCTGGCCAACGCGGTCGAGGCGCTCTGCGGCCCCGCGGGCCGGTTCAGCGCGCTGGCGAAAGCGGCACAGCGCGAGGGCAGTGCGGTCCTCGCTGCGGCGGGCATCGACGTGGCCAGCTCCGAGGAGGACCGTGCCCGCCGCGCCGACAACTTGCAGCTGTCGCCGACCGAGTCGGGCGCGTGGCAGGGCGGGTCGAGTTGGCAGAGCCTGGCCCGAGGGGCCGGCTCCATCGAGGCCGAGTTCCTCAACGGGGAGATCGTGTTGCTGGGCCGGCTCCACGGCGTGGCGACGCCGGTGAATGCGTTGTTGCAGCGTCTCGCCGTCCGCGCCGCAGTCGAGGGTGCGCCTCCCGGCTCGTGGCGGGTCGAGGATCTGAGCGCGCTGGCGGGGGTGCCCCATGGCGGGTGAGCGGGCGAAGGAACTGGCCGACGACTTCGCCGAGGCCAACGAGGACGCCCTGGCGTTCGCCGCGCCGGTGTACGGAGAGGGAGTGGACCCTCAGCGTGCCCGGAGAAGGGTGGTCGGTCGGCGTGCTGCTCCACCACATCGCCGAGGGACACGCCCATGGCACTCGCTGGCTCCAGGGGATGGCCCGCGGGGAGGGCGTTGCCGAGACGGCCGAGGACATCGACCGGGTCAATGCTGCGCACGCCGTCCGGGCGGAGGCGGTGGGCCCCGCGGAGACCATGGCCCTGCTCGAGGTGAACGGCGCCCTCCTGGAGGAGGCGTTGCGCGGTCTCAGCGACGAGGACCTCGACCGGACGGCGCCGTTCGGGCCGGCGGGCGGGCGGCAGCTCCCGACGGGGGACCTGGCGGTGGTGGCGGCCCGCCACACGCGCGAGCACCTGGCGCACGCCCGCGACACGGTCGCCCGGGAGCGTTGAGGACGCTCCTCGTCAGTCCCAGGCGCCGTTGCCGCCGACGCGCTCGACGCTGATCCGCAACACGTAGCCCGGTGGCGGGTCGTCCATGGGCGGGAACCGGACGTCGGGCCCGAGGTAGCGGTGCGCCAGCTGTTGCAGCAGCTCCGGCGCGCCGCCGTCGGTGATCCGGGCGGTGCCGTAGAGCACCAGGTATTCGGCCAGCCCGCCGGGTCCGGGTCTCCCCGTCTCGAGAGAGATGGCGACCCTCGCATCGCGGGCCACGTTGCGCAGCTTCTTGTGGTTGAAGAGGTGCCCCGCCACCACGTCGTCACCGTCGAGCCCGATCCACACGACGGTGACCTGGGGGCTGCCGTCGGGGTTGAGCGTCACGAGGTGGGCGAGATGGCCGCCCTCGATGGCGCGGCGCACGGGCGCGGCGAGGGGCGGCATCAGTCCGCGTGGAGGGCGGCGCGCACCTCGTCCGCCCGGTTACCCACGGCAGCGCCGGGAGTGTCGATCCGTAGCTCGTGCACCGTGCCCGTGAACGGCGCCGGTGGCGTGTAGCGGGTGGACACGGGGAGGCCGATGTCACGTCCGAGCCGGAGCCCGGCGCCGCCGTGTTGCATCGCCACCGGCAACGCGCCCTCGACGACGGTCCGGTCGGCCTCGCGGTCGTCCACCAGAAGGACCAGACGACCGGGCGCGCCGCCCTTCCCGAGGTCGCACGCGACGCCGATGTCGTGGCGGCCGGCGGTGAGCGCGGACGGTGCGGCGAGCTCGAGCGCATCGGCCGCCCGGGCGAACGTGAAGTGAACGACGCCGTCCACCACGTAGAGGGCGAAACCCCCGAACCAGTCGCCGAGCGCGAAGATGACGCCGTCGGCCGGGCCCGGACCGACATCGATGGCCGCCGTCATGCGGAAGCCCCCGAACAGGAGGGGGATCGACTCGTCGGCCACCGCGCCGCCACCGGGCCGGTAGGTGCGCGACGGTCCGGCCGGCCAGGCCGGGGGGATGAAGCCGCCGAGGCGATCGACGAGACCGTCGGACACGGGCAGGACGTTGTTCCGCTCGGCCTCGGCGCTCCACAGGTCCGCCAACGTTCGCACGCGCGCCGGGTGCTCGTCCGACACGTCGATCGCCTCCGAGAAGTCCACCGTCAGGTCGAAGAGCTCCCAGCGGTCCTCGGTGAAGTTCCGGCTGCCGACCGCAAGCTCCTCCTCGTCGAGGACGCCGGTGCTGATGTGGTCCGTGGTGGCCTTCCAGCCTTGGTGGTAGATGGAGCGGGAGCCCATCATCTCGAAGTACTGGGTGTGATGCAGCTCGGCCGCGTCGGGGTCCTCGAGCACCCCGAGCAGGCTGACACCGTCGACGCCCTGTTGGGCCACGCCGTCGACCTCGGCGGGGATCTCCAACCCGGCGGCGGCCATGATCGTCGGCATCAGGTCCACGGCGTGCGCGAATTGCGGGCGCACGGCGCCGGGGCGTGCAATCCGACCGCCCCAATGGATGATCAGCGGGGTGCGCGTGCCTCCGAGCCAGGTGTAGCGCTTCCAGAGCTTGTGCGGGGTGTTGCCCGCCCAGGCCCAGGCCCACGAGTAGTGGTTGTAGGTGGTGAAACCTCCCCAGTCGTCGTAGTGGGCGAGGTTGTCGGCCAGCGACTCGCGGACGTGGGCGCTGAACCGGTGCTCGTTGGCGCTGCCGATCTTCCCCCCCTCGGCGCTGGCACCGTTGTCGGAGAACACCATGACAAGGGTGTTCTCCATGACGCCGAGGCCTTCGAGCGAGGAGACGACGCGGCCGATCTGGGCGTCGGTGTGGGTCAGGAACCCCGCGAAGACCTCCTGCTGCCGGCTCAGGAGGCGCCGCTCGTCGGCCGAGAGCTCGCTCCACGCCTGCACCCATTCGGGCCGTGGCGTCAGCACGGTCCCCTCGGGGACGATCCCCGCGTCGACCTGGCGGGCGAACAGCTCCTCCCGCCAGGAGTCCCATCCCTTGTCGAAGACGCCCCGATAGGGGTCGACCCACTCGGGCGTGACGTGGTGGGGCGCGTGCATGGCGCCCAGGGCGAAGTACAAGAAGAAGGGCTTGCCGGGCGCGGCCTGCTGCTGGTCCTGCACCATGCGGACGGCTTGGTCGGCCAGGTCTTCGCTGAGGTGGTAGCCCTCTTCGGGCCGCCGGGGCGGGTCGACGTAGTGGTTGTCGCAGACCAGGTTCGGGGCCCAGTGGTTGGTGTCGCCCTGCAGGAAGCCGTAGTGGCGCTCGAACCCGAGGCCGAGCGGCCACGAGTCGAAGGGCCCGGCCGCCGAGCGTTGCCAGCGCGGGGTCAGGTGCCATTTCCCGACGGCCAGCGTCGAGTACCCGGCGTCGCGCAGCAACCGGGGCAGCGCCGTCGCCGTCCTCGGCAGGCGTGCGTGATAGCCGGGGAACGCCAGGGGGATGTCGGCCAGGAAGCCCATCCCGACCGCATGGTGGTTCCGGCCCGTGAAGAACGATGCCCGGGTCGGCGAGCACAACGATGTGACGTGGAAACGGTTGAAGGGCGCCCCGCCCGCCGCCAGTGAGTCCAGGTGGGGCGTGCCGATGTCCGAGCCGAATGCGCCCAGGTGCCCGAACCCCGTGTCGTCGAGCACGATGACCACGACGTTGGGCGCGCCGGCGGGCGGCTTGGGGTCGAGAGGGAAGCGCGGCGTCGACTCGGCGGCGGTGAAGCCGATCTGCTGGGGCACGTCCATGTGCCGAGGGTAGACGGTCGACCGCCGGATGCGCCGTGCGCAGGGCTAACGTTGGGCCCGATGCAGGGTCATCTGCCCGGACCGCCTCAGCCCCACTTCCCCGAGGGACTGGCGCCCTTCATCGGCTACATGGCGACCCGGGAGCCACGCCCCTACGACGACCGGCCGCCCGAGGAACCGGCCTGGGGGGAGGCCGAGGACGGCGTGCTGGACCTCTTCGCCGACGTGGGGGAGTGGGAGCCGATGCACCGGCCGCTGTTCAAGGCGACGGCCGTCGTCGTGTCAGTCTCGCTGGCTCTGGCCGCGGTGAGCACGGTCCTCGAGGTGCTCCTCACCGCTCACTGACGGCGCCGGCGCCGCACCAGCGTCCAGGTCGCGACGCCCACGACGACGAGAGCACCGGCGATCGCGGGTGCGATGGCCCAGGCGTCCGAGCTCCCGCCGGGTGCGGGTGCGGGTGCCGGTGCCGTCGTCGTGCTGGCCGGCACCGTGGTCGTGGGGTGGGCCACCGTGGAGGACGTGGGGCTCGATGGCGGTGTGGCGGCGGGAGCCGAGAACGCCACCACGCGGTTGGCGCCGGTCGCCACGAGGAGCCCGGCCCCCACCGACGGCGTCGGGAAGTGGTTGGCCGGCACGCCGACGGTGGCGTGTAGCCGGACGGAGCCGGTGGACGAGTCGAGGCCGTAGAGGACGCCGTCCTGGCCGATGGTCCACACCAGGCCGTCGGCGACGATGGGTGGGCCGCCGCCGACGGGCGCCCTCCAGAGGAGGCGCAGCGCCTGAGGGGACGCCGACGCCCGCACGGCGATCGTGCCGCTCAGGCAGGGCAGGTAGACGGTGGAGCCCACCACGGCGACCCCGCCGTCGATGTCGTCGGGACAGGCGCCCGGCAGTGCATCCTCCTGGCCGCCGATGCCGCCCAGCCTGGCACCGTCGAGAAGGTAGGCCACGCCGGACTTGCCGGCGGCCACCACCTGCCCGTCGGGCAGCAGCGCCGGCGCCGTGGAGAGGTCCAGGTCGGTCGCGTTGTTGCGGGCCCATTCCGACGGGGCGAAGTACTGCAGCAGGTGCAACGAGGGCGAGAGCTCGAGCACCGAGTCGCTGTTGTCGTAGGCCTGGCCGGCCGACGCGACCGAGCCGTTGCCGGCCGTGACCCAGATGTTGCCCCCGGCATCGACCACGGGGGCGGCGCCGCCCATCCAGATCGCGCCGCGGCTCTCGCCGTCGGCGGCGTCGACATCGAACGTCGTTGCGACGCCACCCGTCTCGGGCACCGAGATCACCCAGCCCCGGTACGACCCGCAGTCGCCGTAGTTCCCGCCGAAGCCGAAGACGACACGTCCCGCGTCGAGCGTCAGGCCCGTGCGTTGCAGCAGCGCCGCCGCGGTCGATCCCCTCGGGTCGACGCCCTGGGTGAGCTCCGTCCTGCCCGTCGCCGTGCTCAGCCCGACGAGCTCATGGGTCGGACTCCCGTTGACGAGCTCGTCGGCGACGACGAAGAGCTCCGAACGGGCCTCGTCGATGACCGGCGTGCCGGTTATCCCGACGCTCGGGGCGATGTTGCCGCAGGGGAGCGACCCCGAGGGGACGGGCGTGCCGACGTGGCTCGACCATTCCACCGTGCCGTCCCTGGCGGAAAGCGCGTACACCGTGTCGTTCTGGGTCGCGACGAAGATCCGACCGCCCGAGACCAACGGCTCGCCGTAGAGTTGGCCGTCGAGAGACGGCGACGTCCAGGCCCGCGAGGACAGGGTGACGGAGGAAACGGCCGCGGCGACGCCGCCTCCCGCCGTGCTCCCGTGGTAGACGGTCCACGACGGCGTGGCGGGCACCACCGTCGTTGCGGCTATCGCCGGGGCGCTCCCCGCCAAGGTGATCCACACGAGCGCCGCCCCGACGACGCCAGGGCGTGTCGCCCTGGTCCACCTCATTCCGGGGTCGGCCTCGGCCGCAGCAGCGGCGTCAGCCTCCGGCGCCCGAGCGGCCGCGGCGCCGGAGCGTGGCGTCGACGGCGACGGCCACGAGGAGGACGACAGCTGTGGCGACGTCTGTTCCGGCGGTGGTGATGTTGAGGAGGGCGAGGCCGTTGTTGAGGGTCGCGATCACGAGACCACCGAGCAAGGGGTGGATGGGTTTGCCGTAGCCCCCGAAGAGGCTGGCCCCACCGATGACGGCCGCGGCGACCGCGTAGAGCACGTACGTGCCGCCGTCGAAGCCGATCGTGATGGAGCCGAGGCGGGATGCGTAGACCACGGCTGCCAGTCCGGCGGTCAAGCTGCAGAGTGCGAACGCGATGGTCCGGATCCGAGCCACGTGGATACCGGCCCGGCGCGCCGCCTCGGGGCTCGCCCCGATGGCGTACATGTAGCGCCCGAGCCGCGTGCGGGCGAGCAGGAACGAGTGGGCGACCAGTATGACCAGCACGAACGGAATGACCCAGGGGACCCCGCTGACAGGGGCGGCCGCGATGCCTCGGTTGCGGTTGCAGATGTAGACCAGCACGGCGCCGGCGACGGTGACCGCGCCGAGAGTGAGGAACGTGATGCTGAGCGGAGGCGTGGTGAGCCCTTGGACGCGGCGCCGCGAGGCGCGGATGACCGTGATGATCGCGTAGGCGCCGACGAGCACCAAGAGGAGGATCCATCCCGCCGCAGGGGTCATTGTCCCACTGACGAGGTCGTTGATGTAGTTGTTGGTGATCGTGATCACGCCGCCGACGGCACCCTTGTCGGAGTCAAAGACGTAAATCAGGACGCCCTGCCAACCGAGCAGGCCAGCAAGGGTCACCACGAACGACGGGATCCTCAGCCGAGTGATGATGGTGCCCTGAAAGGCACCGATGAGGGCGCACGCGGCCAGGCCGACGATGAGCCCGGCCCACCAGACCCAGTTCTGCGGTGCAGTGATCAGAGCCATGGCGATGGACGCGCCGACGGCCCCCACGAATCCGACCGAGAGATCGATCTCACTCAGGATCAGCGCGTACAGCTCGGCCATTCCCAGCAGGATGATGAAGGTCGACTGCACGAAGAGGTTGACGATGTTGGTCGATGTCAGGAACGCGCTCGACTTGGCTGAGAAGAAGATGCTGATGACGAGGAGCCCGATGATGATGGGCAACGCGCCACTCTCGCCCCCGCGGATCCGCTTCCACCACGCCCGCACGTAGTCAGGGAGCGATTCCGCCAGGACGTCCGGCGCCAGGACGACGAGCTCGTCGGGTGCGATGGCGCTGTCGGGGGTGCTGGCCGTCTCGGTCATCGGTGCGTCACCGAGCGGCTTCCGCTCGGGTCGACTGACCCGTGGTCATGTATTCCACGATGACCTGGCGGTCGAACTCCTCGGCGGGGCCGGACGCGACCATCTGGCCCAGGTACAGAATTGAGACCTGGTCGGCCACGGCGAAGACGTCGTTGAGGTTGTGAGATATGAGGATGACCGCCGTGCCCTGGCTGGAGAGATGTTCGATCAACTCGAGCACCATCTTCGTCTGCGCCACGCCGAGGGCGGCGGTCGGCTCGTCCATGATCACGAGCTTGGCGGCCTGCATGACGGCCTTGGCGACCGCAACGGACTGGCGCTGGCCGCCGGACAGCGATGCGACCGGCTGGCGTATGGAGCGGATGGTCGTGACGTGGAGATCGGCCAGGGTCTGGCGCGCCGCCAGCTCCATGAAGGACTCGTCGAGCAGTCCGTGGCGTCGCTTCTCGTGCCCGAGGAACATGTTCTGGACGATGTCGAGGTTGTCGCACAGCGCCAGGTCCTGGTAGATCGTCGTGATCCCGTGCGCCTCGGCGTCGTTGGGCGTGTGGAAGCGTACGTGTTGACCTTCCCAGAGGATCTCCCCTTCAGACGGCTCCCACAAACCCGAGATCGTCTTGATGAGCACGGACTTGCCAGCGCCATTGTCGCCGGCCAGCGCAGTGACCTTGCCGGCCGGGACGGTGAAATTGACCCCGCTGAGCGCACGGACGGGTCCGAAGACCTTGCTCACTCCCCGCAGTTCGAGCAGTGGTGCCCCGTCGGCCATGTTGTCCCCTATCACGCTGCCACCGTTGAGCATGGACCTCCCATGACCGACCCCCCGTCGAGGACGGGGGGTCGGTCTGGAAGCACTTCAATGGGATCGACACTACCCAGCCGGGCAGCGCGATCCAATGATTGCTTACGGCGTGATGCCCGCCGCGCTGCAAGAAGCGGCGTACGAGCCGGCGCAGAGTTGCGACGCCGGCACGAAGTTGTCCTTGACCACCGTGGCGTTCATGTTCTTCGGCGTGACCCACTTCGGCGACATGAGCACGGAGGGGACGCTCACGTTGGCCGTGGTGTCCTTGGTGGTGCCGTTGACCAGTGACGCCGGGGGCTTGGATCCGGCACGCAGGTACAGCGCCAGCGCCACCGCGGCCTGCGCCTCGAGGTAGATCGGCTTGTACACCGTGCCGCACTGGTAGCCGGAGAGCACGTTCTGCAGGCCCGTCAGCTGGGCGTCCTGCCCCGTGGTCGGGAAGGTCTTCGGCTTGACGTGGAGCGACTTCAGGTACGTGATGATGGCGGCAGCGTTCGCGTCGTTGGGGATCAGCGCCGCGTTGGTACTCGGGTGCGCCGTGTAGACGGCCTGGAACTCGGTCTCTGACGTCGGCGCGTCCCATGACCCGGCCGTGTGCGCGACCGCGACCCACTTCTTGCTCTTGAACAGCGGGTTGAGCACCGAATCGGAGCCCTGAGCGAACAGCGTGGCGTTGTTGTCGGTCACTGCACCGTGCATGACCACGACCTGCGGCTTCTTGACGTGCCAGGCGGCGACGCAGCTCACGAGGCCCGCACCCTGCAGCTTGCCGACCGTCACGTTGTTGAAGCTGACGTAGTAGGCACGGCTGCCGCCGAGGGTGAGGCGGTCGTAGTCGATGACCTTGACCCCACGCGACTTCGCGTACGACTCGATCTGCGCGCCGACGCCGGAGTCGAGCGGGTCGACCAGCAGTACGGTGGCGCCGTTCGAGATGTCAGTCTGGGCGTCGGTCAGCTGGGTGGCGTCGCTCCCGAGGGCGTTCTGCACGACGTACTGGGACGAGCTCAGCCCGGCTGTCGTCAGCGCCTTGATGATGTCAGGCTGGTCGAACTCGACATAGCGGGTCGAGCTGACGGTGTCGGGCAGGATCGCGGCGACCTTCCCGTGGCCGGACGCAGCCAGACCCTTGAACGCCTTCATGGCGGTGAAGCTGTTGGTGAATGAACTCGTCGAGATGTTGGACGGCCCGCTGGCACGTACCGAGGCCGAAGCCCCCCCGTACACAGCGGCGACCAGCATCGACGACACGGCGAGGGAGAGCCCCCCGAGCATGCCTGCCCTGCGGAATCGCACGTTGTCTCCTTATTGGTTGTGGCCCCACCCCGTGAAGCGGGCCCCCGTTGCTGCCGTCATCCCCCAACGGGGGTGGCTGTATTGCAGTTTCGTTTCAACTTCTTGAACCTTATAGAGGAGAAGGTCCCATTGCTGGGCATGGCCTGTGACAGGGCGACCCCGTTACGGGCAGTGGGCGTCGATCAGGAGGCGGTCGCGGCGGCCCACGCGGCGGCACCGGCGAGGCCCGCGTCGTCTCCTAGGGCTGCCGGCAGGATGGCCAGGTCGCTCGGGTGGTGTTCGGGACGGCTCAGCACCGTCTCACGGAGCGAGGCGAAGAACTCCTCCCGCCGTCCGAGCCCGCCCCCGATGACCACGAGGCTCGGGTAGAACGACATGACGAGGTTCGACACGCCCGCGGCGCAGGCGTCGATGGCGCTCTGCCAGATCGCGATCGCCCTGGCGTCGCCCGCGGCCGCCGCAGCCGCCACCTCTTGCGCGTTGCGGGCGGTCACCCCGGCCTCGTGGGCGATGCGGGCCACGCCGCTGCCCGACCCGAGTTCCTCGAGCGTGCACGGCGACCGCTCCCGCCAGGCCTGCCAGTCGATGACGGTGTGGCCGACCTCGGCCAGCGACCGCCTCCCTCGCAGCAGACGTCCGCCGAGCACGACTCCGGCCCCGATCCCCGTCGAGATGGTGAGGTAGGCGACGTCCGCGGTCCCCGCGCCGGCGCCGAACGCGGCCTCACCGACCGCCGCCAGGTCGGCGTCGTTGGCGATGTGCGCGGTCATGCCCAATTGGTGCGACAGCTCGTCCCTCGAGAGCCGTTCCGGCCACCCCTCGGGGAGGTGCGGGGCCCACATCAGGCGCCCGTGCTCGTAGTCGACCCCCCCGGGCAGGCCGACGACCGCATGGGACACCGGGCCGTGCGCGCGTTCGGCGCCGACCTCCCTGATGAGCTCGATCAGCGCTCCCGGCACGTCCGCATCCCCCGGCGTGGCGGACGACCGGCGGAGCAGGACGTCTCCTTGCGGCCCGACCAGCGCAGCCCGCATCTGTGTGCCGCCCACGTCGGCCGCAAGGACAGGCTGTGGCGTCACCGTGCATTCCCCATGACCCTCAGTATTCCGCGGGGACGAGCGGGCCACCACCACCGGGTGGCGGTGGTCACCAGGTGGTGACGGCGTAGGTGTCGGGCGCTCCCTTCAGGTGCGTCAGCAGCTCGCTCTCGTGCAGAAGCCCCGTCTGGGAGCCGACCTCCTGCACGACGCTCATGGCGTTCACCGGCGCCCAGATCAGCGCCGTCTCGAGCGGGTGGCCCTTGACCAGTGCGGCAACGAGCGCGGAGGAGAACGCGTCCCCCGCACCGGTCCGTTCCTTCGGCGGGGAGGGATCCGGGAACGACGGGACGCGATAGCGCTTCGACCCGTCCGAGGCGTAGGCGCCGTCGGGCCCGTCGGTCACGACCACGATCCGTGGCCCGAGACGGTGCAGGGACTCGAGGATCTCGGACAGCTGGCCGTGATCCCCGCCCCCGATCTCGACCGCCTCTTCGCGGTTGCAGATCAGGAGGTCGGCTCTGCGGTACAAGCCCCGCATGGCTGCGACGCCCTGGGCGATCTGGAACGTCCCGGGTTGGAACGCGAAGGAGACGCCGGGTTCGGCGTCGAGCCAGGCCACGAGCCGGTCGTAGTACTCGGCGGCGTCCGACCCGACCGAGCTCAGGTAGAGCCAGCGCGGCACTTCACGGGGGCTGAGGTGCGGCCAGTGGTAGTCGTACAGCTCGTGGCGCACCAGGATGGTGCGGTCCTGCCCGAACCAGAGGACGAAGTTCCGGTTGCTCGGCTGCGTGGGGTCGAACCGCACCAGGTGGGTGTCGATCCCCTCGTGCTCCAGCGCGGACTGCATGGTGCGGCCGATGTCATCGGTCCCAACATGGGCCGCGATCGCCGTCGTGAGACCCAGCCGGGAGAACCCGACCGCGGCATTGGCCGCGTTCCCGCCCGCCTCGACCGTCAGCGCGTACTCGAAAGGGACCTTGCCGCCGAAGGGCAGGTCCATCCAGTGCCCCCTGTCGTCCGCCCAGATCCGGATGTGCGCATCCGACAGCCTGATGAACACGTCGGTTGCGGTGTCGCCCACGCTCAGGACGTCATAGTGCGCCATGGGGATATGTCACCCCGGATCGGGCGGATCCGACAGGGCATTAGGTCACGACGCCGAGGCCACGGGACCAATTGCCCTACGCCGGCATCTCCTCGGGCCCGTACCCCACCTTCTTCAGGAGCCGGCGCAGGTTGGCGAGTTGTTCGGTGTCTATGTCCTTGTGGCGCGGCTCGAAGGTCTCGGTCTCGCCGTCGATCGCGACCACGAGGTGGCCCTTGTTGGTCTCCTGCACGGTGCCCAGGGCATTTAGCAGCGAGACGATCGAATGCCACTCGATGTTGTGGCTCGTGGGGTGCCGGAAGATCTGGGACAGCGTGTCCCGCTGATGGCTGTTGACGTGCTCTGGGCTTCCCACGTCCGGTCCTCCCGTCTCGTGCCCTGCCGACGGCCGACGCGACCGTCGTGGCACTGCCGAAGTCTGCGCGAACGGGCAGGGTATCGGAAGTGCCGAAGGACCTTTCTGCGAGTGCGCGGCGTGCTCATCCCGGCCCGGACCTTTGGCCCTAGCGGCTGTGGGCAACGGGAATGGAGACTGGGGCCGGGTCCTTCGACCCCGGAGATGACCGCATCAGAGGAGGCTGCACATGAGCACCGGTGACGAGTGGTCCCCAGATGAGGCGCTCGGAACGGAGACCTTCCGCCAGGGCGATGCCGCCGAGGACGAGGGCGAGCGCACCAACCCGTCCTTTCTGGAGGACCTCGAACAGGATCCGTCGCTCGACCCTGCCCTGGTCGCCGACGAGCTGGAGCTCGAGGAGCTCGGGGCCCAGCTGGACGACCCCGAGCTGCTGGTCACCCTCGAGGGTGGCATCGATGACCCCGATGGTGCCGACCGCCCTCCCGCCCACCACCGCGAGGGCGAGGAGGGCTGGGACCTGAGCGCACCCCTCATTGCGGGCGGGGACGGCGATGGCGACGCGCTCGCCGGGGCCGGCGATTAGTCCAGGACCTCCCGGGTCAGCCTGAGTCGACCGGCCGCGTCGGCGAGGTCCGCCCGGGCGCGGGGGTCGGCCACCTGCTCAATCAGCAGTTGCGCCTGCGCATGCTGCGATCGCCCGAACAGCTCGGCACACCCGTGCTCGCTGATCACGGCCGAGTGCTGGAAGGACGTGACGGGGTTGGTCAGTACCGGCACGACCGCGGACGAGTCCGTCTTGTCGTGCCAGGCATGCAACGCCACGATCGCGTGGCCGCCGGCAGAGTGCAGCGCGCCCGACACGAAATCGGGTTGGCCGCCGAACCCGGAGTGGATCTGTTCGTCGATGAAGCTGGCATTGGCCTGGGCGAACAGGTCGACCTGCATGGCCGCGTTGACAGAGAGCATGTGCGGGTGCGCAGCGATGCGTGCCGGGTCGTTGACCATCTCGGTTCGCAGCATCTGCACCTGTTCGTTCCCATCCGCCCATCGGTACAGCTCGGGTGAGCCGATCAGGAACGAGGTGTACACCGGCACCTCCGGATCGAGGGCGCCGGCACGATCGAGGTCCATGACCCCGTCGCTGATCATCTCGGACCAGACGCGGAGACCTTGCCGGCCCGACATCATGCGGGCCGCCACGGTGGGGATAAGTCCGATGCCCAACTGCAGTGTCGTGCCGTCGGACGCGAACGAGGCCACGCGCTCGCCGATGGCAGCCGCCGCAGCCTCGGAGCCGTGCCCCGCGGGCGAGGTCAGGGGCTCGTCGATCTCGATCACACCGTCGATCCAGTCCAGGGGGATCTCCCCGGCGCCGAAGGTGTAGGGCATGTGCGGGTTCGCCTGCGCCAGGACCAGGCCGCCGCGGGCCCGGACCTGGTCGATGGCGGCGGGCAGCACGTTGACCTCAATCCCGAGGGAGACCCTGCCGTCCCGAGGGAGTGAGGTGTGGAGCAGCACGGCATCGGGTCGCCGGACCGTGTCGAAGAGGCGCGGGACGAGCGAGAGCCGCATCGGGAGGTAGTCGAGCATCGGATCGTGGCGCATTCCCGGGCCGACGAACGGGGTCTCGCAGATGAAGGACGGGTGTTTCGAGAAGTCGTATTGGGCGTTGAGCTGGAACACGCGACAGGTCTCGAGTGCCTGGGTGAGACCCTCGATCAGCGTGAACGGCGTGGCGGAATTGCCCGAGATCACGATCCTGGGCTCGTGCGGGCCCAGTGCACGGATCCGTGCCACCACCTCCTCGAAGGAAAGCGTCCGCATGGGACTCAGTGTCACAGAGGCCCACGGCGGCAAACAGGGACATTGGACCCTATCGGCCAGTGCTCTCATCAGGGACGATCGGTGCAGGTGGCGTGTACAAGCGCCGTCGTGGAGGTAGGGGTCGTGCAGGAGATTCGATGGTTCGAAGAGATCCGGCTCACGGATACGGATTCGGTGGGCGGCAAGGGCGCCAACCTCGGCGAGCTGACGGCGGGCGGTCTACCCGTGCCACCCGGGTTCGTCATCACCGGGGAGGCCTACCTCGATGCCATCGGCCGGGCGGGCATCCGGGAGCGGCTGGTCGCCATCCTCGCCGAGGCCCGCACCGCCTCCCAGGACGACCTCGACCGCCTGGCTGCCGAGGCCCGCGACCTCGTGCACGCCGTTCCCATCCCCAAGGACCTCGCTGACGGCATCGTGAAGGCGTACCGCAAGCTCGGCAAGAACGTCCGTGTTGCCGTGCGCTCGTCGGGTATCGGCGAGGACGCCGAAGGCACCTCGTTCGCAGGCATGAACGAGACGTTCACCAACGTCGCGGGCGAGGAGCACGTCCTGCGCCGCGTCGTGGACTGCTGGGCCTCGCTGTGGAAGGCCCGCTCCATCTTCTACCGCGGGGACAAGGACCTGACCGCGGAGCCGTCCATCGCCGTGGTGGTACAGGAGATGATCCCCTCAGTGCGCTCGGGTGTGATGTTCACGATCGATCCTTCGACCGGCGAGACGGATCACATCGTGATCGAGGCCGCGTTCGGCCAGGGCGAGGTGGTGGTGAGCGGACAGGTCGAGCCCGACACCTACGTGGTGTCGAAGGAGGGGCCTCGCCTCCTGCACGCCCGCGTGGGAACCCAGTTCTTCGAGATCGTGCGTGGGCCCGATGGCGAGGACCAGCGGGTCGATCTCGACGCCGCCGAGGGCGGCCGCAGGGTGCTCTCGGACCAGGAGGTCATCGAGGTTGCGCGCATCGGCCTGGCCACCGAGGCGCACTACGGCTCGCCGCAGGACACGGAGTGGGCCATGGCCGGAGGCAAGACCTACCTGGTGCAGTCACGGCCCGTGACCGCCGTGGGCGGCCTCGCCGCTCCGGCCATCACGGCTGAAACGGGCACCCTCCTCGTGCAAGGGCTGGCGGCCTCGGCGGGCCGGGCCTCGGGGGTCGTGCGCGTGCTGCAGACTCCCGATCAGGGCGAGCGCCTGCAGGCCGGAGAGGTCCTGGTCGCACCCATGACGAGCCCCGATTGGGTGCCGACCATGCGCCGCGCCGCCGCCATCGTGACCGACGGGGGCGGCATGACGTGCCATGCCGCCATCGTCTCGCGTGAGCTGGGTGTGCCCGCAGTCGTCGGTGCCCGCACCGCCACGACCGTGCTGCGCGACGGCGAGCTCGTCACGGTCGATGGCGCCCAGGGCACTGTGACCGAGGGCGCAGCCCCGGCCGTGGTCGTCCCGGCTGTGGCCGCACCGGCGCCGGCCGGGTCGAGCGGCCCGGGAGCGCTCGCCACGAAGATCTACGCCAACATCGCCTTCGCCGATCACGCCGAGGAGGTGGCCGCGCTCCCGGTCGACGGCGTTGGTCTGCTGCGCGCCGAGTTCATGGTGACCGATGCGCTGAAGGGGGTGCACCCACGCAAGCTGCTGGAGCGGGGTGAAGAGCAGACCTTCGTGGACAGCATGGCCAAGTCGCTGCTGCGGATCACCAGGGCCTTCGAGCCGCGGCCCGTCGTGTACCGCAGCATCGACTTCCGCTCCAACGAATTCTCCAACCTCGAGGGGGGCGACCAGTTCGAGCCGCATGAGGAGAACCCCATGATCGGCTATCGGGGCTGCTACCGCTATGTCCGCGAGCCTGACCTCTTCCGGCTCGAGCTCGACGTCCTGGCCCGGGTGCTCCAGGAGACGCCGAACATCGTGCTGATGATCCCCTTCGTGCGCACGGCCTGGGAGCTCGAGGCGTGTCTCGAAGTGGTCGACACCAGCCCCGTCGCGGGTGCCCTCCCGGTGTGGGTGATGGCCGAGGTGCCGTCCGTGGCCTACTGGATCCCCACCTACGCCACCATGGGGATCCAGGGCGTCTCCATCGGGAGCAACGACCTGACCCAGCTCATGCTCGGGGTCGATCGCGACTCCCAGGTCTGCGCCGACGTGTTCGACGAGGCCGACCCCGCCGTACTCGATGCGATCGGGCGCATCATCGGCGGCTGCCAGGCTTCGGGGATCACCTCGTCGCTGTGCGGCCAGGCGCCGTCCAACCGGCCGGCCTTCGCAGAGCACCTCGTCCGCCAGGGGATCACGTCGATCTCGGTGAACCCGGACGCAGTCGAAGCGGTGCGCAAGACGGTGGCGGCCGCCGAGTGGCGCATGCTGCTCGAAGCCGCGGTGCCCGGCCGTCCCGAGATGTCGGGCGGCGTGGCGCCGCGCCACCCGCTCCGCCCCCGGCGCTAGGGGAGCGCCCCGGCTCTCGGGTAGGAGAGGCCAGCCGTTGGGTGACGGCGGTCCCGGTCCCAGCGGACCGCTCCGCGGACCGGGCAGACTGGTGCCCCTGTGGGTGACGCGGCCACGTTCCGACTCGACGGCCATGTGGCCACGATCACCTACAACCGGCCCGACGCGCTCAACGCCGTCAATGCCGAGATGCGACGCGACCTCAACGATGCCTTCTCGCGGTTTCGTGACGACGAGGAGGCCTGGGTGGCCATCGTCACCGGAGCCGGGCGGTCCTTCTGCGCCGGTGCGGACCTGCGCGACGGCACCGGCTCCACCGGGGAGTTCGCCGGCACGTTCTGGGAGAAGCCGACACTGAATTCCTTCGAGAGTGGGTGGGAGATCTTCAAGCCCGTCATCGCCGCCGTGAACGGGTACTGCCTCGGGTACGGGCTCACGCTGGCCAGCTGGTGCGATTTCGTCCTGGCGAGCGACCGAGCCGAGTTCGGTCTCCCCGAAGTCAATCTCGGCGTGCCGGCGATCGTGGCGTCCATTCGCCTGCCGCAGCGGGTCAACTGGGCCGACGCCATGGAGCTGCTGCTCACGGGCGAGCGCATCGGAGCCGAACGAGCCCTCGCCATGGGTCTCGTCTGGCGGGTCGTCCCCCACGACACCCTGCTCGACGAGGCGAACGCCCTGGCCGCACGCCTCCTCAAGGGCGCGCCGCTGGCGCAGCGGGCGATGAAGGAGATGGCGATGCGCACGCGCCACATGGCGACCTTGGAGGCCATCCGCTTCGGCGAGACCATGCGGCACGTCGCCGGCGGGACCCGGGACGCGGCGGAAGGTCGCCAGGCGGGGGCGGAGCAACGACCGCCGCGTTGGTCCGGACGATGAGGCAGTCCTCAGTTCGTCGCTGAGGACTGGTTCAGGGCAGCCACCATGAGCTGCGTGGCCTGGGCGATGTGGGACTGACACTGGTACTGGGCGGCGAGCAGCACCATCAGGTGGGAATCGAAGGCGTCGAGGTTCCGCTCGTTGAGCATGGAGAGGATGGCCCCGGCCTTCTTGTCCTTGCCCAGGGCGGTGCAGACGAGCCTGGCGTCGGCGATCAGACCGGCATCGCTCTTCGCAGAGAGGGACCCGCCCACTTTGCGCATCAACACCAGGTAGGCCGCCCGGGGGTCCTTGGGCAGCGACTGGTCGCCGTAGTAGACGACCGCCTCGGCCAGGGCGGCCGCCGGCGCCGCGGCCGCCAGGCGGGGCACCTGACCGGTGGGGAAGGCGAGCAGGCTGAGATAGAGCCCACGTTCCGCATTGTCACCGCTCTGCCCCGGGGAGAGACTGTGGCGCACCATCCAGACCAGGGGGCCGGTCTCGTAGAACTCCTGGCCGCCCGGGCCCTGGTTGGCCAGGCCGTCCTCCTTGGAGCTGATCCAGGCGTGGTCGAGAGGTTTGGTGCACGGGCCGGTCACCGAGGCACACCGGGCGAGCCCGATGCCGTACCGGCTGTTGCCCCAGGTGTTGGCGGAGTAGAAGAGCCAGAACTCGTTCTGATCCTGAATCATGGAGGGGCCCTCGACCAGCCCACCCTCCCACGACTGGGTCGCCCCGATCAGCGGATGGGCCGGCCCGACCGTCGAGAGGCCGTCGGGAGCAAGCTGCTGGGAGTAGATGACGGTCGGCTTGTCGCAGCAGTCACCGTCGCTCTTCCACAGCAGGTACGGCGTCCCGTTGGACGAGACGAACACGCTGGGGTCGATGGCCCCGCCCTCGTCGAGCGGGCAGATGAACGCCGAGCCCGAGGTGTCGCTGAAAGGCCCCGCCGGGTTGGTCGACGTTGCCCGGGAGATGCACGCGGCACTGGTCTCCCCCCGGGTGGTACGGACACACCCGGCCACGGGCGGGGAGGCCAGGCAGCCCAGGGGGACGACTGCCGGTGTCGAGTAGTACATGACATAGGTCCCGTCGGGTCGCGCCCAGACGGCCGGACCCCACTGGAAGGCGGGAACGGTCCAGTGCGGCACGGTCGGCAGCGCATCCCCGAGGAACTGCCCGGCGAACCCCTTGTTCCGAGCGAGCCCGATCACGGGCACGTTCGCCCCGGAGTGGTATTGGGAGGGGCCGCTGCTCGAGGCGTAGATGTAGAGCACGTTCGGAGTGCGCAGTCCGAACGGGTCAGCGAAGTTGCCGTCGTAGATGGGCTGATCGTGGAGGAGACCCGAGAGCACGTTGAGCTGCAGGCCGTTCTCCATCGAGGGATGGGCGCCGATCGGACCAGAGGTGAGCGCCGACCCCGGTGGCGGGTCGATCTGGCCGGCCCGGACCGGGCTCTGCGGAATGGTCGGGCGCGTCCCCGTGGTCGTGGTGACCGACGTCGTGGCGGTCCCCCCGCACGACGCCAGGATGCAGGCGGCCAGTGCGCACCCCGCGATCACGGCCGCCCAGGCGGAGCGTGTCCTCACCGGCCAGCGCTCCCCACGCCCACAGCATGGAGTCCCGACGACGTGTCGTCAATGGCCCTTGCCCGGGACCGGGAGTCCTCCGCTGCGGGATCGCGATCGCGAAGGCCCGCGCTCAGATCTCCTCGGGCACCATCTCGATCGAGCCGCAGGGGCACTCCTGGACGCACAGGCCGCAACCCTTGCAGAAGTCGTAGTCGAAGCGGTACCCGTGCGCCTCGTCGACCTTCATCACCGCGTTGTCGGGGCACACGCCGAAGCAGTTGTCGCACTGGAAGCAGTTCCCGCACGACATGCAGCGGCGCGCCTCGAACAGCGCCGTGGACTCGTCGAGGCCTCCGACGACCTCGTCAAAGGTCGAAGTCCGGCGGGCGGCCTCGAGGCGGGGACGCACCGCGTGCGGCGCGTCGGCGTAGTACCACGTGTTGAGGTGCTCGGGCGTGGCCACCTCGTGGCGGGCCGGGCGCTCCCACTCGCGTCCGTCCAGCCAGGCGTCGATGGCCCGCGCCGCCCGCTTGCCGTGCCCGATGGCGTCGGTCAGCGTGCGCGCACCCGCCACGATGTCGCCGCCGGCGAACACGCCCGGGCGAGCCGTCATCAGGTCGGCCCCGACCGGAACCACCCCGCCGTCGACCGTGATCTCCGGTGTCCCGTCCAGCAGCGACAGGTCAGCCTCCTGCCCCAGCGCCAGCACGACCGAGTCCGCCCGCAGCTCTTCGAACTCGCCGGTCGGCTGCGGGAACCCGTCGTCGTCGAGCTCCATGCGCTCGATCGTCAGGACCTCGCCGGCCTGACCGACGATGGTCGACAGCCACTTGAGCCGCACCCCCTCCTCGACGGCGTCCTGGACCTCGTCGACATTGGCCGGCATGCGCTCCCGGGTGCGCCGGTACACGACCACCGCGTCGTCGGCGCCGAGCCGCCGTGCCGTGCGGGCGGCGTCCATGGCGGTGTCGCCACCGCCGTAGATCACGACCCGCCGGCCGAGCACCGGCGGCTCGTTGTCCTCCGTCTCGCGCAGCACGGACACCGCGTCGAGGATGCGGGCAGAGTCGCCGGCGGGGATGTCGGCGTGCTTCCCACGCTGCGCCCCCACGGCGAGGAAGGCGGCAGCGAAGCCACCGTCTTCCATTGCCTGCGCGAGATCCTCGACCGTGTGGTCGCAGACGATCTCGACGCCCATGGACGCGATCCGATCGATCTCGCTCTCGACGACGTCCCGGGGCAGGCGGTAGGAGGGGATGCCGTAGCGCATCATGCCGCCGGGCAGCGGCGACGACTCGAAGATGACGACCGCATGGCCCAGGAGACGCAGGTGGTAGGCGGCCGAGAGACCTCCCGGGCCGGAGCCGACGACGAGCACCCGCTTACCCGTGGGCGCCCCGGGCGGGTCGGGCGCCCAGCCGTCCTGCAGGGCGCGGTCGCCCAGGAAGCGCTCGATGGCGTTGATCCCGACCGTCTCGTCGACGGTGGCCCGGTTGCAGGCGGTCTGGCACGGGTGGAAGCAGGCCCGCCCCATGACGGCGGGCAGCGGGTTGTCGCGCATGATCTGGCGCCACGCCGCTTCGTAGGATCCGTCCTCGGCCAGGTACAGCCACTGCTGGATGTTCTCGCCCGCGGGGCAAGCGTTGTTGCAGGGGGGGAGACGGTCGACGTACACGGGCCGCTCGACCCGCCACGACCCGGTCTTGTTGGCCAGGCTGGAGCCGACCTCGAGCGTGATGGCGAAAGGCCTCTCCATCAGGGAGCCACCGCCTCGGTCTCGAGCAGCCCGTAGAGGTCGATGTTGCGGTCCGCCATTGCCTGCAACGCGGCGATGATGTCCGGCCGCGCCGGGTCCCCCGCCGCGTCGAAGAGGTGCGCGTAGCGGCCCTGCAGGCGCAGGTACTCCTCCACCCGTGCCGGACGTCGGATGGTCGAGGCCCGCACGACCTCCCCGTTCTCCGCCTCGAACACCGGGAAGAGCCCGGTCTGCGTCGCCAGGCGGGCGACCTTCACCGTGTCGCCCGGTGCGGAGCCCCAGCCCAGCGGGCAGGTGACCAGAATGTGGATGTAGCGAGCGCCGTGCAGTTCCATCGCCCGCGTGACCTTGTCCTCGAGGTCGTGGAGGTCCGCCACGGTTGCCGTCGCCACGTACGGGATCCGGTGGGCCATGGCCAGCTCGGGCATGTTCTTGCCCTGTCCGAAGGAGTTGCCCGGATGGGGGCCGACCGCCTCGGTCGTGGCCGTCCGCGCTGCCGGCGGGGTCGCTCCCGACCGCTGCACGCCGGTGTTCATGTACGCCTCGTTGTCGTAACAGATGAAGAGCACGTCGTCGTTGCGCTCGAACATGCCCGAGAGGCACCCGAAGCCGATGTCCACCGTGCCGCCGTCGCCGGCCTGGCTGATCACCCGGGTCTCGGCGCGGCCCTTGACCCGTAGCGCCGCCGCGACCCCGGTCGCCACCGCCGGCGCGTTGCCGAAGAGGGAGTGGAACCAGGCGATCTGCCACGAGGTCTCGGGGTACGGCGTCGAGAACACCTCGAGGCAACCGGTCGCGTTCACCGCCACCATCTGTCCGCCCGTGGCGCGCATGGCGGCATCGAGTGCGTATCTGGCACCCAGCGCCTCGCCGCAACCCTGGCAGGCGCGGTGACCCGACGTCAGCGAGTTAGCGCGCCCGGCGTCCGACTGCACGGTGCGGTCGGAGCGGTTCACCAGCCGGTTGCCGACAGCGAAGCTGCCCACCTGATAGAAGTGCACGCTCATATTCAGCCGATCCTCGAGGCAACGACGCCGAGGTCGCGCAGCATGTTCTCCGCCGTCGGCCCGGAGCGGCGCTGTGTCGCCATGCGCTCGAGTTCACGCTCAACCAGGGCCATGTTGAGGTCGAGAAACGTCAGCCGCTCCGACTCACCCCGGAGTGCCGCCTCGAAGACCCCTCGCAAGGACGCCTTGGTGATGGGACGGCCGCCCAGTCCGGCCACCACGGTGGAGACGGGAACGGGGAGGCCGCTCAGCGCCATGGCGATGTCGGTCGAGAGCACGCCGCCGAAACCCACGCTGAAGGCCTTCTCGAGCACGACGACGTCACGCGCGCTCCCGAGCGCGCGGCGCACCGCGTCGATCGGGAACGGCCGGAACGACGTGATGCCCAGCGCGCCAATGCGAAATCCGGCCTCGCGTTGCTCGTCCACGACGTCCTTGATCGTCCCGAGCACCGAGCCCATGGCGACCACGACCACGTCGGCGTCGGCGCTGCGGTACGGGTGCACGAGCCCGCCCGAGTCGCGCCCGAAGGCCTCAGCGAACTCGGCACCCAACTCGCCGAGGCGGCCGAGCGCGGTCAGCTGGCGGGCATGGGCCAGGTAGCGGACCTCCTCGAACGCATCGGGCCCGACCATGGCGCCGATCGAATAGGGATCGGCCGGGTCGAGGACCTGCCGCGGCTCGTAGGGAGGGAGGAAGGAGTCCACCAGTGCCTGGCTCGGCAGGTCGACCTGCTCGGTGGCGTGGGTGAGGATGAAACCGTCCATGTTCACCATGACCGGGACGGACACCTCCTCGGCGAGCCGGAAGGCCTGAATGTGCAGGTCGGCAGCCTCCTGGACCGTCTCGGCGAAGAGCTGGACCCATCCCGCGTCGCGCGCTGCCATGGCGTCGCTGTGGTCGTTCCAGATGTTGATCGGGGCGCCGACGGCGCGGTTGGCCAGCGTCATCACGATGGGCAACCCGAGCCCGGCGGCGTTGTAGACGGCCTCCATCATGAAGAGGAGCCCCTGGCTGGCCGTGGCCGTGAAGGAGCGGGCCCCTGCGACGGAGGCGCCGATCGCCACCGACATGGCCGCGAACTCAGACTCCACGTTGATGAACTCACAGGGCGAGAGCTCGCCCTTCTTCACCATTTCGCCCAGCGCCTCGATGATGTGGGTCTGCGGGGAGATGGGGTAGGCGCACACGACCTCTGGCCGGCACAGGGCCACCGTCTGGGCCACGGCCCGCGAACCCTCAATCTGCCGGCGCACCGAGCATCGTCCTTCCGTCGGCGCTCATGACCCCGCGCGCCTGCTGGAACACCTCGGCCACCGCCGCCACGTTGCGCTCGGCCACCGAAGGGTTGGCACTGAAGCGCTCGCGGATCGCCGAGGAGATCGCGCCCACGGTGACCTGGGCGGTCAGAGCGGCGAACCCTCCGAGCATCGCCGCGTTGGGGAGCGGCTTTCCGATCTGCCGCAGCGCCACCTCGGTGGCAGGCACCGTGAGCAGGCGCTCGGGCCGGAACCGGGAGGCCAGCGAGCCCAGCCCGAGCTCGTCGAGGGCCCGGGAGGAGTTCACCAGGAGGTAGCCGTCGGGGCCGAGGCCAGCGAAGAGATCGACCTGGTGCACCAGGGTCGGGTCGATCACGATGACGCAGTCCGGTGCCACCACCGGCTCCCGGGTCCGGATGGCTCGCTCGCCGAGCCGGCAGTAGGCGACAACGGGTGCACCCATCCGTTCGGAACCGAAGCTCGGGAAGGACTGCGCGTGCCGGCCCTCCTCGAAGGCAGCGAGCGCGAGGAGGTCCGCCGCCGTGACGGCGCCCTGCCCGCCCCTGCCGTGGAAGCGCACTTCGAACACCGTTCCAGCGTGCCTGCGGCCCCGGGGGTTCAGTAGAGCCAAAGGTCCCCGGTGCCCGGGACCCGGACGTGACGAAAGTCCCTGGTGCTCGGCGCAGGGACGGGCATGAATTGCCTTGCCGTGCCCCGGGTCCAGCGCCCGGCCCATTCAGGAGGAGCGAACGATGAAGATCGAACTGACCGATGCCCAGGCGGCGGACCTGCTCGAGCTCCTGCGGGGGGCGCTCGGCGACCTGAGCTCGGAGATCGCGGCGACGGACAACGCGTCGTACCGCGAGGGGCTGCGCAACCGGCGGGCTTCCCTGGAGAGCGTGCTGGAGCTGATGAGCGCACAGGGGTAGCGGATTCGATCGGGGACCTTTGGCACTACTGCGCACGGGGTGCCGATGGGACCATCGAATCGGGAGGGCCCCACGGCCCCCGAGGTGATGGAGATGTCGACGATGGCCGTACGAGTCGCAATCAACGGGTTTGGACGGACGGGACGTGCCTTCCTCCGCGCCGCCCTGAAGTCACCCCACGACGTCGAGGTGGCCGCCGTCAACGACCTCGGCGATCCCGAGGCGCTCGCCCGACTGCTGGCCCGCGACTCGGTCCACGGGCACTTCCCGGTGCCGGTGTCCGTCGAGCACGACACGATGATGGTCGGCTCCTCCCCCGTGACGATGTTGATGGAGCCCCACCCGGCCGAGCTGCCCTGGCGCGAGCTGGGCATCGACGTGGTGATCGAGAGCACGGGCCGCCTCACCAGCCGGGAGAAGGCGGCCGCTCACATTGAGGCGGGGGCGCGGCGGGTGGTCATCTCTGCGCCGGCCAAGGAAGCGGACGCCACGTTCGTCGTCGGCGTCAACGAGGACACCTTCGACCCGGGCCGCGACTTCGTCGTCTCCAACGCGTCGTGCACGACGAACTGCCTGGCCGTCATGGCCAAGGTGCTCGACGATGCGTTCGGCCTGGAGCAGGGCTTCATGACCACGGTTCACGCGTACACCGACGACCAGCATCTGGTCGATGCCCTCCACAAGGACCCGCGGCGCTCCCGTGGGGCGGCGATCAACATCGTGCCGACCACCACCGGAGCGGCGCGGGCCACCGGACTCGTGCTCCCGGACGTCGACGGGCACCTCGACGGGCTGTCGCTCCGGGTCCCGGTGCCGGACGGGTCGATCACGGACCTGGTGGCCCTGTTGGCGGCAACGCCCACGGTCGAGGAGATCTGCGGCGCCTACCGTGCCGCCGCCGAGATCGGGCGGCTCGCGGGTCTACTCGAGTACTCCGAGGACGACCTTGTGTCCACCGATATCGTGGGGTCCTCCGCCTCGTGCATCTTCGACTCGAAGCTGACCATGGCGCAGGGCAACCTGGTCAAGGTACTGGGGTGGTACGACAACGAGACCGGCTATTCGAGCCGGCTCGTCGACCTGGCCACCGTCGTGGGTGGCGCGGGGGAGCACTGATCGCCGAACCCGTCCCCGACGCCGCCCCACGGCGCGGTGCTCGTCGCGCCGACCCCCGAGCGGCGTAGGTTGGGAGCAGTGCATGCCGGAGACGATGCGGTCATCGCCCTCGACGGCCTGGACCGTCTGATCGCGCTGCTCGTCGCACGCGGCTACCGGACCTTGGGGCCGGTCGCCCGAGACGGTGCCATCGTGCACGGCGAGGTAACCGGTGCCGGCGACCTGCCTGCCGGCTGGCACGACATCCAGGCTCCCGGCCGGTACCGCCTCGAGCAGTCGGGTGACCCGGAGCTCTTCGGCTGGGCCGTGGGGCCGGCGTCCTGGAAATCCGAGTTCTTCCAGCCCGCAGAGACCGTGTGGCGGGCGACGATGAGCGACGGTGCGGTGTCCCTGCGGGTGCCGCCCCCACCCGACCGGCCCGTGGCCATCGTTGGGGCGCGGCCCTGCGAATTGGCCGCGCTGGACATCCTCGATCGCGTCCTCGCCGGCGGTGAGGTCCCCGACGACCGCTACAGGGCCCGCCGCGCCGGAACGCTGGTCATCGCGGTGGAGTGCGGAAAGCCGTCCTCCACCTGCTTCTGCACGTCGATGGACACCGGTCCCGACGCCGGCGCGGGGTACGACCTCGCCCTGACCGAGTTGCTGGTGGGTGCGCACCGCTTCTACGTCATGGTGGGCACCGAGGCCGGTGCGGATCTGCTCGAGGAGCTGGACTGGACCGCGGCGACAGAGGACGACCGCCGTGCCCGCCGGGACGTGGTGGACGGGGCGCGGGCCGGCATGGGGCGCTCCCTCGAGACGGAGGGTCTCGCCGCGCTGCTGGGTCGCAACCTCGAGCACCCGCGATGGGATGAGGTGGCCGAACGGTGTCTCTCCTGCGGCAACTGCACGCTCGTCTGCCCGACCTGCTTCTGCGCCGACGTCAAGGACGTGAGCGAGGTCGACGGCACGATCGAGCGCCGGCGCTCATGGGCCTCCTGCTTCGATGTCGACCACTCCTACCTTCACGGCGGCCCGATCCGGCCCACCACGTCCTCGCGCTACCGGCAGTGGCTGACCCACAAACTGTCGACGTGGTGGGACCAGTTCGACACCTCGGGCTGCGTCGGCTGCGGGCGGTGCATCGCCTGGTGCCCCGTCGGCATCGACATCACCGAGGAGGCGGCCGCCATCCGCAGCACTGACGGTGCGCTGGCGCCGGGGGACATCCGGTGAGCGAGGCGGCGCTGAACCTCCTCTCGGGCCACGCGTTCCTGGCCGGTTTCCCTCCCGAAGCCGTTGCGCTCGTGGCCGAGCACGCCGAGCCCGCCTCCTTCCGTCCGGGCGTGCTGCTCTTCCGGGAGGGGAGCCCCGCTGAGGTCACGTATTTCATCACCAAAGGCACTGTCTCCATCGAGATCCACGCGCCCAACCGCGGACCGATGGTCGTCGAGACGCTGCGGGCGGGGCAGGTGGTCGGGCTGTCGTGGGCCGCCCCTCCATTCCGCTACCAGTTCGACGCTCGCGCCGTCGACGAGGTGGACGTGGTCTGTGTCGACACCGCCCACTTGCGGGTGGCGCTGGCCGAGAACCCCCTGCTCGGGTTCCTCCTCCTCGACCGGCTGGCGGGGGTGATCCTCGAACGGCTCCAAGCGACCCGCATCAGGCTCCTCGACATTTACGGCAGGAGCGATGCTCGCTGAGGCCGCGGCAGAGCCCGCCGCCGTGGGGCCCTTGGTTCCCATGCCGTATGTGGTCGTGGGCCGGCGGGAGGAGGCCGCCGACGTGGTGACCCTCTCGATCGAACCCGCGCAGGGGGCGGTGCCGGCCTTCCGGCACGGCCAGTTCAACATGGTCACGTCCTTCGGCCGGGGCGAGGTGGCGATCTCAATGTCCAGTGCCCCCGGCGCTCCGGGACCGGTCGAGCACTCCATTCGCCGGGTGGGCGCGGTCACCGCAGCGCTCTGCGACGCCCCGGTGGGCTCGCTCGTCGGGATCCGTGGGCCGTTCGGGACCTCGTGGGGCATCGACGAAGTCGAGGACGGCGCCGACGTGGTGGTCATGGCGGGCGGCATCGGGCTGGCGCCGTTGCGCGGTGCGATCCGGGATCTCGTGGTGCGCCAGAGGGCTGGCCGCGGCCGTGTCTTCGTGCTCGCCGGCGCCCGCTCGCCTGACCAGATCCTCTTTCACGACGACCTGATCGCCTGGACTGAGGCGGGGGCCCACGTGGGGATCTCTGTCGACGTGGCCGCGCCGGGTTGGACGGGGCTGGTCGGCGTCGTCACGGCGCTGCTGCCGGGCGCGCCGTTCGAGGCGCCCGGGTCGCTGGCCCTGCTGTGCGGACCTGAGATCATGATGCGCTTCGGCGGCCGCGCCCTGGTGGACCGGGGCGTCGAGGCCGGGCGCGTCCGGGTCTCGCTGGAACGCAACATGCAGTGCGGCATCGGCCTGTGCGGCCACTGCCAGCTCGGGCCGCTGCTGGTGTGCCGCGACGGCCCGATCGTCGGCTACGGCGGGCTGGCCGAAGTGCTGTTCATGGAGCGAAACCGGTGACGCCCGAAGAGATCCCCACGTTGGCCGTATGGAAGTTCGCCTCCTGTGACGGGTGCCAGCTGAGCCTGCTCGACTGCGAGGACGAGCTGCTGGCCCTCGCCGGTGCGGTGAGGATCGCACATTTCACCGAGATGACCCGTGCGCATGTCGATGGCCCGTACGACGTCTCCCTGGTCGAGGGTTCGATCACGACGGCGGAGGACGTCGAGCGGATCCGAGCGGTGCGTGCCGCATCCCACCGCCTGATCACCATCGGTGCCTGTGCCACCTCGGGCGGCGTCCAGGCGTTGCGGAACGCCACCGCGGAGGGCGAGTTCGTCCGGGCGGTCTATGCCCACCCCGAGTACGTGTCGTCACTCGCGACCTCGACTCCGATCTCCGCCCACGTGCCGGTCGACTTCGAGCTCAACGGGTGTCCGATCGATCGTCATCAGCTGCTCGAGGTCATCACGTCCTCACTCGTCGGGCGGCGCCCGGTCATCCCGGATCACACGGTGTGCCAGCAGTGCAAGGGCCGGGGCACGGTCTGTGTCCTCGTTGCCCACGGGACGCCGTGCCTCGGACCGGTGACCCGGGCGGGCTGCGGTGCGCTGTGCCCGTCGGTCGGCCGCGGCTGCTACGGCTGCTTCGGACCCGTCGGCGGCGCGAACACGGATGCGCTGTCGAAGCATCTGCTCGAACAGGGCATGACGCCCCTGGACGGGTCGCGCCTCTTCTCCACCTTTTATGCGGGCAACGAGGTGTTCGGCCGCCAGTCGGTCACGCTCCGGGCACGCGCCGGAACGGCTCGGACGGAGGCAGCGCCATGACGCCTCCCGACGAGCGCCGGCGCACGGTCTCGGTCGAGGGATTGGCGCGTGTCGAGGGCGAGGGCTCGCTGCGCGTCGAGGTGCGAGACGGGCGTGTGGAGGACGTGGAGCTGCAGATCTTCGAGCCCCCCCGGTTCTTCGAGGCCTTTCTCCGAGGTCGTCGTGCGACCGAGGCGCCCGATCTCACCGCCCGCATCTGCGGCATCTGCCCGGTGGCGTACCAGATGAGCGCCTGCGCCGCGGTGGAAGACGCCCTGGGGGTCGATGTCGGGCGTGGTATCGCCGACCTGCGTCGCCTCCTCTACTGCGGCGAGTGGATGCAGAGTCACTCGCTGCACGTGCACATGCTGCACGCCCCCGACTTCCTGGGCTGTCAGGACGCCGTGGAGATGGCGCAGCTGCACCGGACGGCCTTCGAGCGGGGCCTGGCGCTGAAGAAGATGGGCAACCGCATCATGGAGACGGTCGGCGGGCGGGCCATCCACCCCGTCAATGTGAAAGTGGGGGGGTTCTACCGCGCTCCGAGCAGACCCGAGGTGGCCGCCCTGGCGGGCCCGCTCACCGACGCCCTCGACAATGCGCTGGCCACCGTGGAATGGGTTGCGGGGTTCGACTTCCCCGACGTGGAGGGCGACTACCGCTTCGTGGCGCTGCGTGAGCCCGGTCGCTACCCGCTCGAGTCGGGCCGAGTCGCCTCGTCCGACGGTTTGGACACGACCGCGGCCGGGTTCGCAGATCTGGTCGTCGAGGAACACGTGGCCCGTTCGACCGCTCTGCACGCCCGGCTCGAGAACCGGCTCGAGTACCTGACCGGACCGTTGGCCCGCTACGCCCTCAATTCGGCCGAACTGCCCGCCGTGGCCGCCGAGGCGGCGGCGCGGGCGGGTCTGGGTCCCCGCTGCACCAATCCCTTCCAGAGCATCGTCGTGCGCGCCGTCGAAATCGTCTTTGCCTGCTGCGAGGCGCTCAGTCTCGTCGAGCGCTACGAGCCGCCCGATCCACCCCACGCGCCGGTACCCGAAGGTGGTGGCGTCGGCACCGGTGCCACGGAGGCGCCGCGAGGCCTTCTTTTCCATCGTTACCACATCGATCAGGAGGGTTCGATCACCGAGGCGCGGATCGTGCCCCCGACGTCGCAGAACCAGATCACGATCGAGTCGGACATCAGACGGACGGTCCAGGCTTCGCTCGAGCTCACCGATGACGAGCTGACCTGGAGGAGCGAGCAGGCGGTGCGCAACCACGACCCCTGCATCTCGTGCGCGACGCACTTCCTCGACGTGACCGTCGTCCGCTCGTGAGCGTCGCCGGCTGGCCGGCGCGTCGTGCTGGCGGCGGTCGGCTCCGAGTTCCGCGGGGACGACGGTGCAGGCCCCGCGGTGCTCGATCAGGTGGGTGAGCTCGACGGCGTGGACATGCTCGGCGCGTTGGCCTCACCACTGGACCTCCTCGGGACATGGGACGGCGCGGACCTCGCCATCGTCGTCGACGCCGTCGACGGCATGGACCCGCCCGGGGGGGTGTGCGTCATTGAGGTGGACTTGGCGTCCGCACCAGACGTGTCCGGCCGGACGCGGTCGACCGCCAGCAGCCACGGTCTCGGTGTGATCGATGCGCTCCGTATCGCCCGCGCCATGGGCACGGCGCCAGAGCGGGTGCTCCTGGTCGGCGTCTCGGGCGGGGACTTCGACCGGAGCGCCGGACTCGGCCCGGCGGCGTCACGTGCCGTGGAGCAGGCCGCCCGACGGGTCGTCGAGCTCGCCGGTGCAGCGACCGCCCTCGGGGAGGACCGGTCCCCACCTGGAGCCGCGGACCGCCTCGGCCCAAGGCGGGGCGGGTCGTTCCAAGGGGACCATCGGCACTAGCCCGCGGCGGCGGGCAGGGAGACACTGCAAGGGCACCGAGGAGGTTGTCATGAGCTTCCGCGATCGGGTGGATGCCGGTCGTCACCTGGCCGAGGTGGTGCGGGCCGCCGCCGGCATCGGCGAGACGGGCGCCGTCGTCTTGGGACTGCCGCGCGGCGGCGTCCCGGTGGCCTTCGAAGTCGCACGGGCGCTTTCGGCGCCCCTCGACGTCATTGTGGTGCGGAAACTGGGGGTGCCGTTCCAGCCCGAGTTGGCCATGGGTGCCATCGGGGAGGGAGGAGTGCGCGTCGAGAACGAAGAGGTCCTGCACACCTGTGGCCTCGACGCCTCCGACGTGGACATGGTCGAGCGTCGCGAGCGCCCCGAGCTCGAGCGTCGTGCCCGCGAGTACCGCAGCGGCCACCCACGGGTGGATCTCCACGGACGGTGTGCGGTCATCGTCGACGACGGCATCGCCACGGGATCAACTGCTCGTGCCGCCTGCCAGGTCGCCCGCGCCCACGGGGCGGCCCGTGTCGTGCTCGCCGTCCCGGTCGCCTCGCGCTCTGCGGTGATGGGACTGCGCGACGTGTGCGACCAGATGCTCTGCGTCGAAGTTCCCGAGCCCTTCTATGCCGTGGGGGAGTGGTATCGCGACTTCTCGCAGACAACGGACGATCAGGTCGTCGAGCTTCTCCGCCTTGCCGGTGCCGCCGATGGCGGCCGGACCGGGCGCGACCTCGGTGACGACGGTCTCCTCCGTGACGAGGACGTCGACATCCCCACCGGCGACGTGATGCTGACGGGCCGGCTGACCGTCCCCGCCGGCCTGATCGGAACGGTGGTCTTCGCGCACGGGAGCGGCAGCAGCCGCCACAGCCCGCGCAATCGCTATGTGGCCGGTGTCCTGAACGAGGCAGGCCTCGCCACGTTGCTGGTCGACCTTCTCACTGTGGACGAGGAGCTGGATCGTTCCTGCGTGTTCGACGTCCGGTTGCTGGCCCACCGGCTCGACGACGCCAGCCAGTGGGCGAGGCTCCAGCCCGGGGTGGCGTCGGCGGGCGTCGGCTTCTTCGGCGCCAGCACCGGTGCCGCCGCGGCGCTGTGGGCCGCGGCCCAACCTGAGTGCCCTGTCTCGGCGATCGTGTCCCGTGGCGGACGGCCCGACCTGGCGGCGCCTCTTCTCCCGGCGGTGAGGGCGCCCACACTGCTGATCGTGGGAGGCCACGACCAGGTGGTGCTGGATCTGAACCGCAACGCACAGGCAGAGCTGCAGTGTGAGAGCGTGCTCACCGTCGTACCGGAGGCCTCGCACCTCTTCGAGGAGCCCGGCGCGCTGGAGACGGTCGCCGGCCTGGCTCGCGACTGGTTCGTGGAGAAGATGGGAACGGGAGGGGGCTCTAGCGATAGGTGAAGGTCATGGCATTGGACGCCCCGCCCGAGGTGTTGATCGTGACCGACACCGCCGTGAGGCCCGCTGAAGGCGGGACCGTCACGTTGCAGGAGTTCTGCGTGGGACAGTTCGTCGGTGCCACCTGACCGTTGAACGTGGCCACGATCTGGCCGTTCGTGCTGAGGAAGTTCGAACCGGCCACCTGGAGAGCCTGGCCCGCGGCTGCGCTCGACGGCGTGAGAGCGGAGATCACCGGCGGTCCTCCCGGGGAAACGGGCTCCGTGCTGGTGGTCGTGACGCCCGTGGAGGGGGAGGGACGGGCCGCTGCGCCTTTCCCGGAACCGGTGCCGCTGTGGGCCGGGTGGACCGTCGGGCGATGATGGGGCGCCGTGACCGTCGAGGCCGAGGTCGCCGCCTTGGGGGTCTCGTTGGCGGTGGCCAACGAGACCACGAGACCGGTCGCTGCAGCGACCAACAACGCGGCGACAGCCACCACGGCGGTGACGAGCCAGCGGTCGAGTTGGATATCTCGTGCCGTGCTCGCTTCGGACGTCTCGACCGTGCGCCCCCGTGGCGGGACAGGCGCCTGCGACGCACCGCCGGCCGACTCCCGGGCGCGTCGGACTGCGCTCTCCATTGCACCGAGCGCTCGGCTGCTCGGCGTGCCCTGAGGCGGCTCTCCCGCGTGCCCGTCCGTCATCCGGTCCTCCTCTGCCTACCCTTCCCCGAACGGCTGCTCTCATGCATCGAGCAGGTGACGGTCCGCCTGGGGCGCAAGCGTTGGCAGGAGGGGCCGGTTTCGTGCGACCCTGAACGTCGTGTCGCCCTCCCGCCAGATCGTCGTGTGCGACGGCGACGAGACCGGACAGGAGCTGCTCAATGAGGCGCTGCGGGTCCTCGCCCCCGACGTGGTGGGCTTCGACCTCGATCTGATCCGGTACGACCTATCCCTCGGGAACCGCCGGGCCACGGCGAATGGGGTGGTCCGCGATGCGGCCGCGGCCATGCGCGAGACGGGCCTGGGACTCAAGGCAGCCACGATCACCCCGGAGATGACCGGTGACGTCGGGAGCCCGAACCGCATCCTGAGGGAGGGCGTCGGCGGATCCGTCATCGTCCGGACGGGACGGCGGATCCCCGGTGTCGCACCGCCGGCTCCCGTCGTGCACCCGATCGTCGTGGTCCGCATGGCGGTGGGCGACGCCTACGGGGCCGAGGAGGGACGCGACGGAGAGCCGGGCACGGGGGCGGAGCAGGCCTGGCGGACCGAGCGCATCGACCGCTCCGTCTGCCGTTCCGTGGCGGAGTTCTCCTTCCGCACGGCGTCGAAGCTCGGTGCGTGCGTCTATGGCGGCCCGAAGTGGACCGTCTCGACCGTGTACGAGGGGATGCTGAAGGAGGAGATGGACAGAGGGGCGTCCCGCTATCCCGAGGTCATGTATCGCCCGACACTGATCGATGCCGCCTACGCGGGCCTCCTCACCGAGTCGAGCGGCAACCCGCTCGTGGTCCCGGCCCTCAACCGGGACGGCGACTGCCTTTCGGACCTCGTCCTGGCCCTTTTCGGATCGATCGCCGGCGCCGAGTCCGTGCTGCTGGCCCTCGACGACGACATGCATCCCGTCGTCGTCATGGCCGAGGCGCCGCACGGCACGGCGCCCTCGCTGATGGGGAAGAACGTCGCCAACCCGATGGCGATGCTTCTCGCCTGTGCCGCCGTGCTCGACTACGCCGCGCAGGGCGATGCCGAGGTGACCGGGACGTCGGCTGCCATCCGCCGAGCCACCCTGGGTGCCGCGGCCGACGGGATCCGCACCTTCGATCTGGGCGGAGAGGCCTCGACGTCGGAGGTCGTGGACGAGGTACTGGTGCGGCTACGCCGCGAGCGTTGAGAGCGGTCTGTCGAATCGCGGCGGCGCCGTGCTCGTCGCCTTCGTCGTGCGCAACCCGCTCCTGGCCTTCGCCGGCCCAAGGCAGAGCCCCGGGCGCGGTCGAGACGGACGCCGAGACGGTGTCCGTTCCGTTGCGGAACCATTGCTCCATCGGCTTCCGGCGGCTTCGAAGCGTCGCATTTGACCTGCGCCGTCCGACACGAGCACCAGGTCCTCCACAGTCTTTCCTCTCATGTGGATTGTTGCAGAGACGTCACCGTTGCCCGCAGACCGACAGGCGCGTGTTTGAAGTCTGACCACCCCGGGTACACGGGACGGGTTTGGATGCGACGGCTCACCCCGACGCGAGGGGAGCGAAGAGATCCCCGTGCGTCTGCACCCTGTCCAGTACATGGTCAGTGGTGAAGCGGAGGAGCGCGGGGTCGCGCTTCTTGGCGCAGGCGTGGACCTCGGCCAGAGAGACCGGCGTCGAGACGGTCGGGATGGACTTCGCTCGAACCGAGTAGACGCCGATTGTCGTCTTGGCCGGATGGTTCTGGCTCCAGTCGATGAGAACGCGACGCGGTCGCAACGACTTCCGCATGTTGGACACGACCAGGTCCGGATGCGCTGTTTCGAGTTTGCGAGCAACATCGTGCGCGTGATCGCGCAGCGCATCCCACGTCGTTCTGGGTCTCGTCGACGCGTACAGCTGAAGACCCTTCGACCCGCTCGTCTTGGCGATAGCGTCCATATTCTCTTTGGCGAGCTCGTCGATCACCCACCGGGCGACGACGCAGCACTCGACGATCGAAGCACCCTCGCCGGGATCGAGGTCGAACACCATGAAGTCAGGGTTGGCGGGAAGCTTGCGATGTCGTCCGACGTGCCACAACGGCACGTGGAACTCGATCGTTCCGAGGTTCGCCGCCCAGGCCAGCGTCGGGAGATCGTTCACCATCGCGTAGGGGATCGCGTCGTTCCCATCGGTGGAGGACACGGTGACGGAGCGGACCCATGGGGGTGCATGCGATGGGATGTGCTTCTCGAAGAAGAACTTGCCTTCGACGCCGTCGGGAAACCGCTTCATCGTCAGCGGCCGTTCCTTGACGTGCGGCAGCATCACGTCGGCGATCCGCACGTAGTAGTCGATGAGCTGACCCTTGGTGAACCCGCACTCTGGGAAGAGGACCTTCTCGAGGTTGGAGACCGACAGCTCTCGCCCCTCGATGGTGGTCCGGGTCACCGACTTCGAGGCGCTCATGAACTCTCCACGATGATCTCGTGCGGGTCCTTGTCCGGTCGCAGGCCTCGCCAGGTCGGGTGTCGGAGGCGGCCCGCCGCCGTCCACTCGCCGAACGACACTTCGCCCACGAGCTCCGGGCGGACGAAATGTGCCGCAGCGGCGTCAGTGCGTGGCAGCGGGGCGGTGAACGGACTGTCGGTCGACACCAGCGGTCCGAGGTCGTCGAGCAGGGCCTGTCGGTCGGACGCACTGAACCCGGTCCCGACCTTCCCGACATAGCGCAACCCCCCGTCGGTCGGAAGTCCCAACAGGAGCGCCCCCAAGCTCCCCGCGCGCTCCCCGCGGCCCTCGGTCCAGCCCCCGATGACGATTTCCTGGGTCCGGAAGGTCTTGACCTTCACCCAGTCCGGGCTCCGCCGACCCGGTCGGTAGGAGGAGCCCAGGCGCTTGGCCACCACGCCCTCGAGCCCGTTCTGCACGGCGGCCGCGAGGACATCGTCACCCGACACGTCACGGAAGGACTCGGTCGTGATGAAGCTCCCGCCCGCAAGTTGCAGTGATTCCAGTGCGGCCCGGCGTTGCTCGTAGCCCTCGGTGAGCAGCGAGTGCCCGCGCAGGTAGAGGACGTCGAACGCGACGTACGTCACGGGATCCGAAGCCGCCCGCCGACGGGCCTCGCGCTGATTCGCGACGTGCATCCGGTGCTGCAGTGCACCGAAACTGGGGCGGCCGTCCTCTCCCAGTGCGACGATCTCGCCGTCGAGCACGCAGGTCGTCATTCCGAGGAAATCTCCGACGTCGGCCAGCTCGGGGAACGCGACGGTGATGTCCAAGTCATTGCGACTCAGGGCCCGGACCCTACCGCCCTCGACGAACAGGATCGCCCGCACGCCGTCCCACTTGATCTCGAAGGCCCACGACGCGCTGTCGGCTGGTAGCTCGCCGGACGTTGCCAGCATGGGCTTCAGGGAGGTCGGGAGGGGGTCGGCCCGGGTCGAAGGGCCGTGCAGATGGATCATCCAATTGCGGTCCTTCGTCTGGAAGAGGACGTAACTGCCCGACACCGTCGAACCGTGGAGGACGAACTTCACCTCGCGGTCGGACCACTTCTCGACGTCGTAGTGGCCCTTGTCCCAGATGAGCATCCGGCCGCCTCCGTACTCCCCCCGCGGTATCTCACCCTCGAAGGTGGCGTACTCGAGCGGATGGTCTTCGGTGTGCACCGCGAGATGATTGTGGTCCGGAGCCTCCGGGAGGCCCTTGGGGAGCGCCCAGGAAACGAGGACGCCGTCATGCTCGAGGCGAAGGTCCCAATGCAGGCTGCGCGCATGGTGCTCCTGGATGACGAACCTCGGCGCGCCCTTGCGCGTCGTCGGACGCCGGCCCATCGGCTCCGGGGTCTTCCGGGCGTTCCGCTTGGCCCGGTAGGTGTCGAGGGTGTCGGTGCGCTTCGTGGCCCGGGACCCTGGCGGTTTTGGTGTCACCACCCACCACGGTACCGAGTACTCGGGTTGGCCGGGCCAGGGAGAGTGGACCCGTGCACGCGAGGGGGTGGAGCGGAGTGTCCACGCAGGGGCGCGCCGAACCCTTGGTTCACGGAGGGTGTCGACCCTCACACCGGAACGGATGGGAGCGGTTCTCGACACCCGCGACTCCCAATGCTCCTGAGTGACGTCGCGCCGGTTGCGCTGCCGCGTCGGCGTCCACGATGACATAGGCGACCCGCAGGTTTGTTGCTTCGGCAGTTTCTGGAGTCTCGGTGTGGGTATTTCTCCGCGCGCCACCGGACGACGGCAGGAGGTCAAGGGCCATGTCTACAAGCGCCATTGCAGGGAGCGGCCGTATGGAGCGGACAGAGCTCGATACCCCCGAGCCTCGGGCACGGGTCGATCTGGGACGCGTCGGCCTCGGAACCGCAGGAGTCGTTGGCGTTCTGGTGTCGGCCTGGGGTGGCATCGTCCCCTATGTCGGGCCCCTGTTCAGCTACAGCGGCGACGGTTCCAGTGCCTGGCACTGGAACCTCGCTCACACCGTCCTGGCGTTGGCTCCCGGCGTTGCGGGAGTTCTGCTCGGACTGTTCGTGATCGCAGAATCGAGAGGCATCGCCGTCGGCCGGGGACGGCTCAGCCTGGCAATGGCGGGGACCCTGTTGATGATCTGCGGGGCATGGTTCGCGGTCGGCCCGCTCGCCTGGCCGGTGATCTCGAACGGGTCCGGGTACTTCGTCGCATCGACACACCTGCGAGTCCTGGCGTACGAGGTCGGCTACAGCATCGGCACCGGCTTGATCCTCGTCGTCTGTGGAGCCTTTGTCGACGGGTGGGCGTCGCGCCACCAGCCGAAGGTGGCCGCCGTGGTGCCGGCTGATTCGACGCATGGCGCGATCGAGTCGGGGATCTGAATCGACATGACGAAGACCCGAACACGGGGGAACGCCCTCGATCTACTCGAAGAGGAGGACGTGGAGTTGCGCAGGCTCTTCACCACGCTGCGCCTCAGGCGCGGCTCATCGGTGGACGAGCGGGCGGAGTACGGGGACATCGCCAAGGAAGCGATTCGCCGGATCGCGACGAGGGAAGCCGCATTGGTCGATGTAACCAGGGCCGGCTTCGTCGAACCGAGACTGCGGGAGATCGCCGCCCGAATCGAAGGCAGCTTTCGCGAGCACCGTCCCTACATCGATCGTGTGGAGAAGATGTCCCGCGGTGTCCAGGGGATCAACCTTCGGGTGGGTCAGGACTTTGACGGCGACATGCGGGAATTGATGCAGATCGTGGGGACGGAGATCGAATGGGAGCTCGACGAGGCGTTGCCGGCGATCAGGGGCTCCCTGACGCGAGGTGAACTCGACGATGCACTCAAGAGTGCCGAGCACAGCTCCAAGCATGTGCCGACCAACCTCGACCCGGAGCGACCGCGCTGACGGGGATCACGCTCTATGACCGGCTGAGAGACTTCCCTCGCGCCGTCCGCGGCCGGTAATCCCTTCGTGTGGTCCCGAGGCCTGAGGCGGAGACGACCGACGTCACTGCATCAAGGATCGACGGGGTGGAAGAGAGATGCCAAGGCTTCGCGCATCGCCGTGTCGACGAGCTCGATGCGGACACCGAGGTCGATACGGTGGTACGCGAACGACACGGGGGCGACCTTCCCCGCACGCCCGCAGAGCTGCATGGGACACCCGGACCCGATCAACGCGGCGCTCGTGTTGGTCACGTCGTCGCTCCAGAATCCGATGTGGTGCAGGTTCGAGTGCTCATTGCAGACCCAGATCGACCCGGGTAACTCCTCGATGAGTTCTAGGTGGGGCTCATCGACCGAGTAGCACATGGCAGTTGGGAGCACGAGATCCCGACCAGAGCCGTCACGGTAATCGACGGCGTCGAGCCTCATGACGGGCCCCCAGGTGATGCCGATCAGCTCGGTCAACTGTGCCTGCGCCGCGACGAGATCGGGGACGACGATACCGACGTGAAAGTGCGGTGGCAGGCCGGGAGCACTCATGGGCGCGGAGGTCGTTCTAGTCCAACATCACGAGAGGCGCGCCGCTCCACGGCGAAGACGGCGTCCTGACACTGTCCACCTTGCTGAGCTCCACGAGTACCCGAAGCGGCAGGAAGGCAGGCAACGAGAGGCCGGGAGCCCTCCGAGGGTTACCGGAACTCTCTCAGGTCCCGGTCGTCGAGTCGGTCTCACCTGAGGTCTCCGAGCCGGGCCCTCCTTCGGACGTGTTTGCGACAACCGATTCTTCAAGGTTCCTGAGTCGAGCGCCCCGGGTCTTGGGCTGGTACATGGATACCAAGCGGGCGACCAAGACCACCAGGAAGATCTGGCCGGTCAGCGCTTCGATGACGGCCATGGTCCGCGGGAGACCGACCGCAGGCGAGAGGTCGCCGTACCCAACCGTCGTCATGGTGATGTAGCTGTAGTACACGAAGTCCGGAGCGTCGTGCGTACCCGACTGGGCGAAGAAGGAGCTACCCCCGACCAGTTGGACGGCGTAGTCCGAATAGGAGAACACCAGCCCGAGGAGGATGTACACGCAGACCGCTCCCAGGAGGGTTTCTGCGGTCACCTGGGGATGTCTCAAGATCCTCGAGAGGATGACGACGGGGCTGGTGAGGATCAGCAGCGCACTGATGACGAACACCACGCCCTTCGCGACGTCACCTCCAACGACCGCGGCCACGATCGACGCCACGAATGCGAGAACGGCACCGACTTGCACGGCCTTCAAGAGGTGGCCTCGCACATGCGACGTGTGGAAGGCGAGCAGGGCCGTGATGCCGATGAGGCCGGTGGAGAGGATGATGGGCGTACCATTCGTCCAGCCAATCGACAGGACGATGTAGTCCATCGCGACCAGAACAAGAAGCAAGCCGTAGCTGTCAGAAGCCCTGGCGGCCTCGCGTACCACCCCCCTCCGCAAGGTAGGCCCGCTGGTTGTTACGTCTGGACTGGCTGTCAAGTTTTCGCCTCCGACCCGCCGATAAGGTGCGCCGAAGGAGCGTCCACCGTGGGGCACAACTCCGGTGCTGGGAGAAGACCGGGCGCCTAAGTTCGACTTTTCATTGTTCGATCGGAGTGCGGTCGTTTCCTGAGATGTCGGAGTGCGCCAGACCAGGACAGGCCCCGTTCGCGCCATACCACCCCGGCGACCGCACCAAGGATGATCACGACCCCGATCGCGATCAACCAGGACATCAACGCGAAGACGATTCCGATGGGCCCGTACTTCTTGTCGTCGGAGATCACTGTGCTCGAGAAGATGAAGGAGAACACCACTTCCATTCCGACCCAGAAGAGCGCTGTCGCCACTGCCGACGGGAACGTGGCCTGCCACGATTCCCTCCCGCCGAGCAGAAACCACGTCGTGAACCACCAATAGAGCGTCAGAGCGCCCAACCCCACGATGGCCAGCACCACTGGGCCACCCCAAGAGTGGAACCACGGGCCGGCCACTCCGGCCAGCGCCGCTCCGCCCACCGTGACCGCCAACCAAATGATCCGGCGGACGATGTCCTTCATTCCCCCCGATTCCAACTCGAAGGACCGTTCGTAGAGGTCTTGCACCGCCGTCGCCGCTGCGATACCGCCCAGAATGAAGAAGAGCCAGGCGGTGCCCGTGACGGCACTGGAGGTGGAAGATGATGAGGTGAAGAGCCCACTCACGTCCTTGGCCGCCTCCTGGTTCAGCCCGAGATGCCGCACCAGGCCAGTAACCGCGCTCTGTCCGGCCAGTGCGTTGGCGACGATGATGAAGGGGAAGAAGCAAAGGAGGAGGATCGCGGCAAAGAGCATCCCCTTGTTGATGAAGTCCATCGCGTTCAAACGGTTCCAGAGGTGCTCCATCGACGAGCCGGAGTACTTGTCTCCGATGGTGGCCATGCCGTGGTGCAGTCTTCGATGGTGTTGATCTCCGTCGCTCTGAGCGTCCGATCCCTCGAGCTGGCTCACGGCCGACGCTACTGACGGGCCATGGCCACACGCATCTCGGCCTCGGTGTCCACGATAAGGTCACCACTGACATCGACGGTGACCGTGTGGATCGTCCCGGTGAACCTGAACGGTGCGACATAGTCAGGCGTCACCGACGACCCCGGGTTGGCCCCGCAAGTGAGTGCCCCAGGGTTCAGGATCATCGGCGTCGTGTAGGGGACGTCGGTCTCACCGACCAGGGAACCGTCGACATAGAGCTGGAAGCGGCCTGGGGCACCCTTGCCCTCGAGCAGGTTCAGGTCCCCGGTTGGCTCGAACTCGAAACGCAGCTTGTGGCGGCCCTCGGGGAGTGCACCTTCTGACTCCACCTTGAAGTAGTCCCGGCCCACGTAGTTGTGGACGTAGACGAGCTTGCCGCCCTGAACGAAGAAGGAATAGCCCCCCGGAACAGCGCCCTGCGAGAGCAGGACTCCTTCGGCACCGCCCGTCGGGATCTCGACGTCGGCGGTGATGGCGTGCGGCCGGTTCAGCGTCTTGGGTCCCGCGAAATATGGCACCGACTGGGTGTCGGGGAAGTACACGTAGCGGTCGCGGGGAGCAGCCAGCAGCGGGCGCTCCACGAGCAGTCGATCCAAGGCGCTGCCGTCCACCGGGAGCACGTTGTACTTGCCTGCTTCCGCGTACCAGGTGCCGATGAGCGCGATCAGGCGATCGCGGTTGTCCGCGGCGACGTTGTGGCTCTCGGTGAAGTCCTCGGCGACGTGGTAGAGCTCCCAGCCCGAGGCGTCGAGCTGGCTGAGCGCATCGGCCGAGATCGCTGTGCCGAACGGCAGCTTGGCCTCGGCGAACGACGGGCCCGGCCAGGGGCACACCGCCCGCCATCCGTCGTGGTAGATGGCACGGTTGCCGATCATCTCGAAGTATTGGGTGTGATGCTTCGACGGCGCAGTCCCGTCGTTGAGCGTGAGGGCGAAGCTCACGCCCTGAATCGGCGATTGGGGAACACCCTTGATCGTTGCCGGCGGGTCGATCCCGAGCAGGTCGAGGACGGTGGGCACCATGTCGATGATGTGCGCGAACTGCGTCCGCACTTCGCCTTGAGCCTCGATCTTGGCGGGCCAATGCACGATGAAGGGGTCGCTCGATCCCCCGCGGTACGTCTCCCGCTTCCAACGCCGGAGAGGTGTGTTCCCGGCAAACGTCCAGCCCCAGGGATAGTGGTTGAAGTGCTTGGGGCCGCCGAGCTCGTCGATCACCTTGAGGCTGTCCTCGACGGGCTCTGGGCAGTTGTTGAAGAACTGCGCCTCGTTGGTGGTGCCCGTCAAGCCCCCTTCTGCGCTGGCACCGTTGTCCGAGACCACCATGATCAATGTGTTGTCGAGCTCTTCGATGGAGCGCAGGTACTCGACGAGGCGGCCGATGTGGTGGTCGGTGTGGCTCAAGAAGCCAGCGAAGACCTCCATCTCCCGGGCGTAGAGCCGGCGCTGATCCGGGGTCAGTGAGCCCCAGTCGGGCACGTCCGGATCGTGGCGGGACAGCTCGCAGTCGGCCGGCACGACCCCGAGCTCCTTCTGGCGGGCGAAGGTGCGCTCCCGGTACGCGTCCCAGCCGTCGTCGAACACCCCGGCGTACTTGTCGGCCCATTCCTTGGGGACGTGATGAGGCGCGTGGGTGGCACCTGGGCAGAAGTGGAGGTAGAAGGGCTTGTCGGGGTCGACCTGCTTGGCGTCGGCGATGAACTGCGTCGCCTTGTCCACCAGGTCCGGGGTGAGGTGGTATCCCTGCTCGGGAGTTGCCGGTGGTTCGACCTGGTGGTTGTCGTAGACCAGGTCGGGGTTCCACTGGCTGGTGTCGCCACCGAGGAATCCGTAGAACCGTTCGAAGCCGCGACCGAGCGGCCAGCGGTCGTACGGTCCAGCGGCCGATTCTTGACTGGCAGGAATCAGGTGCCACTTGCCGACCATGTAGGTGTTGTATCCCTGTGCGAGCAGGATCTCCGAGAGGAACCCGTTCTCGAACGGCACGTTTCCGTCGTAGCCAGGAAACCCCGTGGAGAACTCGGTGACGCAGGCCATCGCATTGGAGTGATGGTTGCGGCCCGTGATGATGCACGAACGACTGGGCGAGCAAAGTGCCGTCGTGTGCATGTTGTTGTAGCGCAGTCCGTGCTTCGCCAGCTCGTCGAGATTGGGCGTTTCGATCGGGCTGCCGTAGCAGCCGAGCTGTCCGAACCCGGTGTCGTCGAGCACGACAAAGAGGACGTTCGGTGTGCCCTTTGGTGCCCTCGTCGGGGCCAGCCAGGCCGGCTCCGACTCGTCCGCCGTCCGCCCGATCACACCTGGAAACTGGTGGCCCTGCTCATATTCGACGACTGGCATCTGGACGGCTCCTATCTCGGGCGGGCACCCCTCCGTTGCTCGGTCTATTCCGCGAAGGCCCCACCCCAGTAGGGTCCAACGACCCTTTGGTGGACGAGGCGATGATCGCTCCTGGTGCGAAATTGTTGGTAGGTGGCCGGATCTTGATCTGTTACGAGGTTGCAGTTGATGGGCGTGTCTGAATCACCCGATTCGAGGATGCCGCTCGTTTCGGGTTGGCAACGACCGCTCGACGACCGAGTGGATCGCGCACGCAGCGCGCACGACGGCCGTCAGACGACGAACGCGCAATTGCGGAAACGGATACGGATCAGGCCGTTTCCCCCGGAACCAAGTGCTCCCCCCTCGGGATTTGAACCCGAAACCTGCGGATCCGAGAATTTAGACACCTAGTTGATCACCCGAGTACATCCTCGCAGGCTGTAACTCGAGCGCCGTCCAGGTGGACTGAAACGAATCGGGGCGAATTCAATCCCCGGGCTACAGAATCGGCTACAAGTTCGCCACCCACCCTCCCGGCGCGGGGGCAGTGCAGTCGAGGTGACCGGCCACTGCGGATCAGGGCTTCGTCTTCAATGGCGCAGGTGGGCACGGGATCGGCTCGATGGAAGCTCCATGGAACAGTTTCATGAAAGCCTTGGGCATTGCCATGGTGTCTCTCGACGATCCAACTCCTCGTCGTCCCGGACCGAAGCGACCCGCAGGCGCGCCCTCGGGCCCGGACGAGGTTCGCCGTGCCGTGCTCGATGCTGCAGCTTCGCTCTTCACGGCAAGGGGAATCGACGGCGTCTCACTGCGCGACATCGCCGAGGCCGCCGACGTCCACCCAGATCTGATCCGGCGGTACGTCGGCACGCGGAGCGAACTGGTGCTCGCGGTGTTCAACGACCTGTCGGCCCAGCTCGCCCTGGTGGTCGCGGAGAATCCGCTGTCCGGCCAGGGGTTCGGTCCCGAGACGGTGATGGGGAAGTGGGTGCGCGTGGCGAGCGCACTTGTCGTCTCGGGCCAACCGCTCGTGGCGACGGAAGCGTTCAATCCAGTGCAAGCCATGGCTGGCACCCTCGAGGATGCCTATGGCCTCGATCCGCTGGCAGCTCGTGTGCGAGCGGCGCAGATCACCGCCACCGCACTGGGGTGGCGGGTGTTCGAGGACTACCTCATCGAGGCGGGAGAGCTCGGTGCGGTTCCGCTCGACGCATTGCGTGAGGAGTTGATCCATTCGGCCCGTCGCCTCGGCGCGACACCCTGGCCTTCACCACCTGACCCTCCGTCCCGCCGGAGCTGACGACTTCCAGCGATGCGGGACTTTCGCCCCTAGTTCAATCGTCCCCCACGGCACACGATGTGTGCAGTTGGACACATCCAGTGCAGTCCGGTGCTCGGAGCGCGCCCGGGTCGCAGCGAAGAGGAGATGGACGATGGCAGAACCAGTCAAGCAATCGACAACGGTGCCCCTCCGGTGGGACGAGGTGTACTACACGAACTGCCCGATGGTGTCGGCGAACAACATCGATCAGGAGCTCGGGTGGTGCAAGGAAGAGTTCAAGAAGATCGGCGTCGAGTACGCCTACTTCCGCTCCCGCCCCGAGAACAACTGGTACCCGCACTACATCCACAATCTCGACAATCTGTTCCGGTTCGGCGGCCTCTATCCGCCGATTAACGTCCACGCCGACATCCGGCGCACCCGACTGCTCGGGGCAACCCAGGTGTGGGAGGGCGGGGCGCTCCTGGTCCGGGCCCGGGACGACATCTTCACAATGCAGGAGCTGAAGGGCAAGAAGGTCGGCCTTACCAAGAGCCTGAACACCATCAAGAACGACTGGTGGCGCGTGCAGGAGGAGGCCGGCATCGAGCTCATGCTCCGGGTCAACGGGATGACCCGCGACGACGTCGAGATCGTCGAGTTCCCCTATCCCGACGACTGGTACGACAAGCCGGAGATGCTGCAAGTCAACATGAACAACCCGTCGGAGCTGTGGCTGCGCCGCGATCACAAGCACGACTTGGCCTTCCGGCCGCTGGAGACCGCCCTCGAGAACGGGACGGTTGACGCCATCTACACCCAGAGCAAGGTCTTCCAGCACCTCCAGGAGGCGACCGGCAAGTTCAAGGCCATCGAGGACCTGTCACGCCGGCCCGACTGGAGCCTGCAAATGGCGAACTGCCCGGCCGTCATCACTTGCACCGACGTGATGGCCGACGAGCACCCCGAGCTGGTGATCGCCTACATGCGGGCGATGATCAAGGTCGGGCGCTGGGCCAATGCGAACAAGCACGCCGCAGCCGGCATCCTCAACCGCCAGACCTTCTACCGGGACGTGGAGGACACCTACCAGGGCATCAAGGACGTCGACCTCGTCCCGAACCTGTCGCCCCAGAACATGGTGTCCATCGAGATCGGCAAGGACTTCATGCTGAGTCACGGCTACATCCACCGCGACTTCGACGTCCACGAGTGGGCCGCACCCGAGTTCCTCGAGGAAGCGGCCAAGCAGCTGCTCGAGGAGGAGTGGGCCATGGTGACGATGGCGAAGCTCCCCGAGCCGACCAAGCTCGAGGCGACCGGACACCTGCGCCTGGGCTGACGACCGAGGGCGTCGGAAGCCCCTGGCCGCAGATCAGAACGAATCAGACCGAACAAAGGAGCGAATCCTGTGAGTACGACCGCAATGCAGATGATCGTCGACGCCAAGGGCCAGGTGGGATCCGTCGCACCGAAGGCCGCAGCCGACGAGCTCGCCTCGGGGGCTGCCGTGTTCGTCGATGTCCGAGAGCCCGAGGAGTGGCAGCACGGGCACATCGACGGGTCGGTGCCGGCCCCCAGGGGTCTGGTCGAGTTCTTCGCCGATCCCACCAGTCCCCGCCACAAGGAGGCACTCGACCCCGCCAAGCGCACCATCGTGGTGTGCGCGTCGGGCGCCCGCGCCACTCTGGCGGCGTTGACGCTCAAGACCATGGGCTACGAGGACCCCGTCGTCCTCGAGGGCGGGCTCAAGGGATGGGAGGACGCCGGGCTGCCAACCACCGAGCACGAGTACACGGGGATCTAGCGAGGACAGGAGGCGCCCGGGGCGCGTCCCCGCTCCGGGTGTCAGGACCCAGATCAATCGATTTCGTAAGCCAGCAGTAAGCGGCGGTCAAGGGCGCCGAAGGCCGGCGTAGCGGACCCTTGAGGGCCGCGTTGAGAGTCCCGGTGATTCTCACAATGGGGGAGGCCGGCGCGCTGGCGGCCGGCCTGGATGCCCCTCCTTGCCACTGGAGTCGACCTGGGTTTCCCGGGCGGCAGGTCCCTCGGAGATCGTCGGTGTAGCGGCTCGAGAAAGGTTTCGATGATGTGTTTGGCCGTCATCGGGGCCGGAGGTCCCGACCGCCCGCCGAGGCGGCGGCGCAGCCGCCGACGACGGCGAAGGCGGCTTGAAGCAGTAGAGAAAAGTTCTCAAAATTCAGGCACGGCTGACGTCTTTGGGCGATGTCCATCGGTCAATGCGGGAACCGACGTCATGATCGACTTGGTCCGTAGCTGGCTGTGCAGGGCTGTCCATGCCCATCCGTGTGCCGTTCGTTGGCACGCTGGATGCAGTTATCGGGTAGCGATTTTCGCGACCGTCTGACCAAGGTGTTGTCCCATTTCGTGGTGCTCATTGCCCGGCGGATTCAACCGGTCAATGCAATGAGTTCGGCGAATCGCTCTGATGGTTTCATGAATCCGAGTCGCTTGCGAGGGCGGTCGTTGAGGCTGCGGGCGATGGCATCGAGGTCGGCCCGAGTGAGCTTTGAGAAGTCCATGCCGCGCGGCAGGTATTGACGCAAGAGGCCGTTGGTGTTCTCGTTGCTCGGGCGCTGCCTGGGTCGCTGGAGCATCCACGAGCTGCGCCACTCGTGCGCATCGCTGATGCTGGCCATGGAAGTGCCGCTCGAGGTCGTCTCCGACGCGCTCGGCCACTCGTCCATCCGGGTCACCAAGGACGTCTACGGCCACCTGCTGGCGTCGTCGAAGATGAAGGCCGCCGAGGCGATGCGCAAGACGTTGTGGCTTGAGGAGCTGCCGACCTTTGAACCATTGGCTACAGAATTGGCTACAAGTTCGGACGGTGGAGCGAGCGGCAGCACGCCGACCAGCGATTCAGTGCGCCCCTCGGGATTTGAACCCGAAACCTGCGGATTAAGAGTCCGAGGCTGGAGGGTCCATGAGTTCTTCTGAGTCTGTGACCTGCGGTTATATCCAGTCTTGATCCAGGGATTCGGTTGATGTCCACCCAGTACCACGCAGATAGTGGGTTGGATAGTGGGGAGGGGCACGTGGCGAGGTCGGGGGATTCTGACGGAATCGGTCCCACTCTTCCGGTCCATTCTGATCTGTTATCTGGTATCATATCACCGTGGATGGAAAAGCCGAAGCAAGCGCAATCCTTCGTCAGTTGCGGCGAGAGAGTGGCCTGACTCAGCGCGACTTGGCCGCGAAGGCTGGTGTTCCCCAATCGACTATCGCCGAAGTCGAAGTTGGACAAAGAGAGCCATCACTGACCTTGCTGAGCAGGATCGCCGAGTCCGCCGGCCAGTCCATCGCCATACGGCTGGCCCCTTTGCCGCGGCACAGTGCGGTTGGCACCGCCAACACGATCAAAGATCGGCTGTATGGGGATGCGGGTGAAGGGCTGTCACTCGATATTCGTGAGGATGGTGCGCTTCGCGCTGTCATCGATCTGAAAGACGCCCTTCGGCGATCCAGCGATGAGGGATTCGATGCCCTTACCAGCCAGGCCCCAGGCCTCGTCGGGGACACGCGTTGGGACGCTTTCCTCGCTGCGATTGTTGAAGATGAGGCGGCCAGGAAGGCGATCTCTCCACCTCGCTGGACCAATGACCCGAATAGGTTCAACCGACCCTTCTGGTATCTCTCCAAGAACCCGAGATTCCATACCTGGGAGATCGCCAACTCGCCTGGAGCGCTCATCCGTCACGGCGTGTTTGCTGCGGAAGATGAACTTGAGAGTGTCTGATCTCAACCGCGACGAAATGGAGTCGGCGCTCGCCGAACTTGCAGACCAACTCAATGCTCGTAACGTCAAGGCCAAGATCTACTTGGTTGGCGGGGCGGTAATGGTGCTTGCGTTCGATGCTCGGTTCACCACCGGAGACATTGATGGCTCGATTCATCCGACAGATGACGTGCTCGCCGTCGTTGCTGAGATCGGTGAACGCCGAGGGCTCGGGGCCGAGTGGCTCAACAACTCGGCTGCACAGTTCATACCGGTATTCAAGGAGCCCAACTGGCAACCGATACTCAAGGCGGGGAACGTTGAGATTGTCGCCGCCGATGAGCGAACGATGTTGGCCATGAAGATGCGGGCCGGCCGTGGGTCGCGGGACCGTCCAGACATCAACTTCCTCGTCAAAAGATGTGGCATCACCAGCGTTGCCGAGGCGGTAGAGCTGTATGAGGAGTTCTTTCCCGAAGACCCGCTTCCGGATCGAACGCTCCCGCTGCTCGACGAAGCCATCGTGGCGCTCGGTTCCAAGTCACCGTGACTTCGTCAAGCTCAGAGAGTGCGCCCCTCGGGATTCGAACCCGAAACCTGCGGATTAAGAGACCGAAGCGGGGAGTCCGGGGAGTACCGTCCATGCCGCTGACCTGGTGTGACGTCCAGGGCTCGTCCGTGGGATTAGGTGTATCGGACCCCGTATCGCTGAGATAGTGGGGAGGACAATGGGGACGGATGCTGGGGAGGCGGACGAGCTGCGCTACCTGGCTCAGCCATAGGAGCGAAGCGGAGAGTCCGGGAGTACAATCCAGTCCGTTGACCTGGTGTGACGTCTAGGGCTCGTCCGTGGGATTAGGTGTATCGCGACCCCGTATCGCTGAGATAGTGGGGGAGGACAATGGGGACGGATGCTGGGGAGGCGGACGAGCTCCGCTACCTGGCTCAGCCATCGTCAACGCCCTCAGCGTGAGCCTTCGGGACAGGTGTTGACCGCTTACACGCGCACCAATAGTGGACGTCAGTCCACGGAAAGGGGTGCCCGTTGGGTCGCCTGTCGCAGTATCCAGAGGAGTTCCGGCGTGAAGCGGTCTGGTCCTCACCACCGACAAACCGATGGCCGAGGTTTCTCGAGATCGGCGTCAACTACAGACGCTCGGGAACTGGGTCCGCTCCGACAAGTATCGCCGGAGCGGGACGCCGCTCCCGGAGCCATCAGCGAGAGCGAGCGCCACGAGCTGACGGGCTGCGCAGGAGAACGCCGAGCTCAAGACCGAGCGTGAGATCCTGCGCAAGGCGTCCGCGTATTTTGCGCGGGAGACGATGCGGTGAGCCGCTTTCGCTTCGTCTCCGAGTTCGCCCCCGACTATGGGGTCAAGCGGCTCTGCCGAGTGCTCAAGGTCTCGCGTTCTGGCTATTACACCTGGGCCCGGCGCCCACCGTCGTCGCACAGCGTGCGAGACGCGGAGCTGGCCGGGTTGATCACCGAGATCCACCGGCGCTCGCGGCGGACCTATGGCGCACCGCGGGTCCACGCCGAGCTGTGTCGCCTCGACCAGCGCTGCGGCCGCAAGCGCGTCGCCCGCCTGATGGCCACCGAAGGCCTGGTCGGGGCGCATGCCCGCAAGCGCTGGCGCACCGGCAAGCCTGACACCGCTCCGGCACCGGACCTCGTGAACCGCAACTTCGACCCGGCCCGGGCCGACCAGATCTGGGCGGCCGACGTCACCCAGTTCTGGACCGGTGAGGGTTGGCTCTACTTCGCCGGGGTGACGACCTGTTCTCCCGGCGCGTCGTCGGCTGGGCCATGTCCGCATCACCGGACGCCGATCTGGTCATCGACGCCCTCGTCATGGCCTTCGAGCGCCGGCGTCCGGACGAAAAGCCCATTCACCATTCGGACCGCGGTGGGATCTACACGTCGCTGGCATTCGGCAAGCGGGCCACCGATCTGGGCATCACCCGGTCCTTCGGCTCCACCGGAGACGCTACGACAACTCCGCCGTCGAGGCTGTGGGGCCACCCTCAAGCGGGAATTGCACTGGAATACGGGCGCAAGACCTGGCCGACGGGATCGCTGCGCGGTGTCGACTAATCGAGGGTTCTACAACCCGAGAGGAAGAAGCGATGGGATAGGGGAGTAGAGTGGGAGTGGTTAATATGGAGAGGACGAACCGGCGACTAGGGCTGCGAGCCGGCCGTCCCCCCCTGCAACCCTGACGGGCCGAGCGACGCTCGGGGGTCACGTCCCATGAAGGCGGCGAGGAGCTCCCACTCGTCGGCGTCCGGAGGCGGCGGCACCTCCGCCCCGAAAGGGGCTCCCGGCTCGACCATGTTGCGGTACTGGGGTTTGATCATGGCCCGCGCCCCATCGAGCGCCGGCAGCGCGAGTGAGGGGTCCAACCTGTCGAGCTGTCCGGTGGTTCGAGCCAAGTCCCAGGCGTGGGCCGCCAGCTCGGCCAGGTACATGTCGATCAGGGTGGCCCCGGTGTACTCCTCGCCCCACGGCATGGTGATCCTCGATGTCAATGCGGCCTCGTCGCCCCATGCCTCGGCCGCCTCCTTGGCGGCGCGACGTAGCTGAGCGGGCACGTCGGAAAGGTCGACGTGAGGGGACTCGTCTCCCGGCGGGGGTGCGTGCCCTCGGCCGAGAGCGGCTGCCCGGTGGCCCGCTTCGACGAGGTGGTCGATCAGTCCAGCCACGTCATACCTGGGGCAGGGTGTCAGGTCGCCGAGCCGCTCAAGGGGTATTGCCGACACGATTACCGCGGCGTTCTCGTAGGAAGCCAACAACGCGCTTCGGCGGTCAGAGTCGGCCATGCAAGTCCTCCTCGGCCACACGGCGTCTAAGCACCCGGTCCTCGGCAGGCGGAGGTACAACGGATCTGAACTGGACTATTCGGGGAAGGCTTCATGTTCGAGGTGACGGAGGATTCGGTCGTTGAGGTCGGCGATCGTGTCGAGCTCGGCAGGGGTGAACAGGTCGATGAAATGCCGGCGGACGTTGTTCACGTGCTCGGGTGCCGCGTCCTGGACCCTGCGACGTCCGGCGGGAAGAAGGCAGACCAGGACGCTACGGGCGTCGGCAGGGTTGGACTTTCGGCCAACCAGTCCCAAATTCTCCATGCGCTTGACCTGATGGGACAGTCGACTCTTCTCCCACTGCAGTAGCCCGCACAGTTCCTGCGCCGAGATGCGACCGGTGGGGTGCTCGGAGAGCACTGCGAGGACCTTGTAGTCGGCATCAGTCATTCCGGAGTTCTGAAACAGGAGCTGGTTCAGGCGGACCGACAGCTGATGGTGCGCGTGGATGAATGCCCGCCACACGCCGTCTTCGCGGGGGTCGAGCCACTTCGTTTCGGTCGGCACAAAATCATTCTAGCAAAGGTTGACACTTCAACCACTTCAAGGGTACGGTGGTTGAGAACTCAACCAACTGAACGGAGTAATCGTGGGAAAGCTCGATGGCAAAGTCGCGGTGATCACGGGCGCGACAAGCGGCATGGCGCTCGCTGGCGCCAAATTGTTCGTTGACGAAGGAGCTCACGTCTTCATCTACGGGCCGGCGGAAGGACGTGCTGGACGAAGCCGTCCAGCTGATCGGCCGGAACGTGACCGGCGTGCACGCGGATTCAGCCGACCTCGGCGATCTGGACCGTTTGTTCGAGATCGTCAAGCAGGAAAAGGGCACGGTCGACGTGTTGTGGGCAAGTGCTGGGGGGGGCGAGCAGGGCAGGCTGGGGGAGATCACCGAGGAGCAGTTTGATGCTGCCTTCGCGCTGAACGCGCGCGGCACGCTGTTCACGGTCCAGAAGGCGCTGCCGCTGTTCAACGATGGAGGCTCGATCTTCATGACCGGGTCGAACGCGTCGCTCCGGGGATACCCCGATTGGAGTGTGTATGCAGCGAGTAAAGCCGTGCTGCCCGCCTACGCACGGGTATGGGTCTCCGAGCTCAGGGATAGGAAGATACGGGTGAACGTGCTTACCCCCGGCCAGGTGGCCACGCCAATGATGGTGGCGGTGATGTCCGCGGAAATGAAGGTGGCGTTCGAGTCAGTGATCCCGCGGGGAGAAATGGGCCGCCCTGAGGAGATCGCGTCGGTCGCCTTGTTCCTCGCCTCGGACGACTCGAGCTACGTCAATGGCATGGAGCTTGTTGTCGACGGCGGCACCACAGTGATCTGAATTCGCCGCCGGCGTGGATGAACCTTTCGACTCGCCGCTCGATCACACGAGCAAGACCCTCGCTACGAACGAATCCAGACACTACGAAGGAGTACAGCAATGACCACCATCAGCATCATCGGCTCGGGCAACATGGCCTCCACCATCGGCACCCGGGCGGCGAAGCACGGCCACACAATCGAGATCATGAGCCGCAACACCGCAAAAGCGCAGGCACTAGCCGACCAGATTGGGAACGGAGCAACCGTCGGCACGTTCGGAGCAACGCCCGCAGGTGACATCGTCATCGTCGCCGTGCTGTATGCAGGCGCGGTTGAAGTGGTCGCTCACTACGGCGATGCGCTGTCGGGCAAGATTCTCGTCGACATCACCAACCCGTTCAATGAGGACGCCAGCGGACTCGTGACTACCGCGGGCGACTCGATGTCCGAGCGGATCGCCGCCGCCGCCCCCGGAGACACGCACGTCGTGAAGGCTTTCAATACGATCTTTCAGGGCGTTCTCGCTGAAGGCAAGCCCATGGACGTGTTCTTTGCCGGCGATAGCGCCGAGGCGAAGGCGCCCGTCGTGGCGTTTCTGGAGAGCTTGGACATGCGACCCCTCGATGCAGGAAGGCTCGAAATGGCTTACGTCCTTGAATGGGCTGGCATCCTTTTGGTGGGCCTGGCACGCAACGGCGCCGGGTTCGACATTGCCTTGGGAGCCAAAGCGCTCTGATCATTCTTGAGGAGTGGAGCAGGCCGCCTACAAATGGCATGTGCAGAGGCTGCTGCGGCGGTTGCGCTGGCGGTACTGGACTATCCGGGTCTGGGCCGAGGGTTGGGTCCTCGTGCTCGTCCGCCGTGGCCCACGTGCCTTTTGGAGGCGCCTGACCCATGCGCCCTACCGGAGTGCGCTCTGCTTCGAGTTCTCCACCATCGCCCAGGGCTACCACCCGGAGCCCGACGTGGCGGTCGTCCTGACCCCACCGGGGCCCTTCGAGCCAGATCCATCCATTATCAGCCCGCGCCGGGTGCGCGCCTTCGTGCGTGCGATGGCGCCCGGGACGCCTCCCGACCCTCGGCTCGATGCGTTGGTTGCGCTCGAAGAGGAGCACGGCTTCCGCCCCCTGAGCGGGGATCCGGTGCGGGACGCCGCCGGGGCACGCACCTGCGGGCCGTATCTCAGCGTCCGTGTCACCGGCCAACTCTCCCTGCGGACCCGGTCCATTCACCGACCCTCCTTTGAGGACGCCCACCGCCTCCACGTTGTCCTCGGCTCGGACCCAGAGCCCCTCTTCTTGGACGCGGATCCCCTCTACGACACCGACCCGCTCTTCGACGCGGTCGATGTGCTCCTGCCCCTCTACTTGGCCGCTACCGCCATCTCCAGCGGTGCCTACGACCGACTCTTGCACCGGCGCGGCGGGAACAAGCGCCGTCGCTACGGCTGGCAGTTCGAGCTCGAGGAGCGCATTGCCTTTCCGGCCCCTCGGGGTGGCCCCAGCCCGGTCGGATTCCCCGGACGGATCCCGGCCCCGATCGCTCTCGCCGGCCCTCGGCCAGCGCCGTCGACGACCTGGGTCTACGGACGGAACCTGGCGCGCAAGAGCTGTCGGCCGGAGCGTCTCGTCGAGTCGGTCCTGATCGAGCTGTTGGCCCATTGGGGCTACGAGAACGACCCCGTCGTCGTGGCCGAGGTGTTGGGTGCGCTCGAAGCCCGGCGCCTGGGAACCCTCGTCGACAGCAACGCTGACCACTGAGATCCTTGCGGCCGATCCCCCCGACCCGGGGCTAAGGGCACGCTCGGGCGCGGTCTCGAGCACTTGGATCACGTCCCCAAATTCGCATCACATGTAAGCACCGGGGACGCTTGATCAGCCCCCGGTGAAGGGGTTGCATGGGGACCCCGGTTGGTCCGGGGCGGGGCGACATGAGAGTCACTGGGAGGCGCCGCCAGGCGTGGGCCCGCAAGTGTGTTTGCCCCCTCCGGTTCGGCCACGGAGGACCCGAATAGAGACGTGGAGCGCTGCTTGGGAGAGGGCTCCGGTTGAACAACATGTGTGGGGACCGTGACGGACCCTGCAGCTCCTTGGGACCGTGGGCACGAGGCGAGAGCTCGGGCCGAACGGGGTGAACAGGATCACCAGACCCAAAGGAGGCACATGGAAACGCTCCGCACCATCGGCATCGACCTCGGCATCACCTCGGCCCACACCGCTGTGGTTGTCGATCCCGCCGGCACCCCACTGGCCCGGCGCCAGGTCCGCCCAACCGTCGAGTCGCTGAACGCTCTTGAGGAAGCGGCCCTGGCGGACAGCGACTCGTCCACGTCCCTTCGGGTGGTCCTCGAACCCACCGGAGCGGCCTGGTTGCCCGTCGCCGTCTTCTTCATCCGCCGGGGGCACACAGTGTTCCGGGTCTCCTCGGCCAAGGCATCGGACCTGCGCAAGTTCTTCAAACGCCACGCCAAGACCAACCAGATCGACGCGCTCACCCTCGCCAAGATGCCGCTCGTCGACCCCGACTGCCTGCTCCCGCTCGAGCTGGCCGAGGGGGCCGCCGCCTCGCTCAATCGTCGGGTGCGCGTCTGCGAACGCCTGGGGGAGCAGATCACCCGCCACAAGACCCGGATCCGAGAGCTGGCCCGCCAGATGATGCCCACCATCGACGTGGCCATGGACACCGCTTTCCGCGACGCCGACCGGGTCGTCCTCGAGCACTACGCGAACCCGCACGCCCTGGCCAAGGTGCCCGAGTCCCGCCTGGCGGCCCGGATCCAGAAGGAGACCCGGCGCGGCACCGAGTACGCGGAGCGCAAGGCCACCGCCTGGATCGCCGTCGCCCGCGCCACGGTGGAGCTCTATGGCGACGACCCAGCCGTCGCCTTTTAGGACCTGGCCGACGAGATCGCAACCGAGATCACCTTGTTGAAGGTGCTCTCGGCCGAGCTTGCCCGCCACGAGGTCGCTCGGGAGCAGGCCTACCTGTCTGTCGACGAGCGCCAGATCGCCCGCTCGCTTCCCGGTGTCGGCCTCATCGGGGGTCCGACGCTGGTGGCCGCCATCGGCCGGCCGGGACGCTTCCCGAGGGCAGCCAGCTTCCGGCGCTACACCGGGCTCACCCCCAAGGCCTCGGAGACCGGAGAGTCAGACGCCAAGGGCGAGGCGATGTCCAAGGCCGGTGCGAACTGGCTGCGCCGTCAGCTGGTGCAATCAGCGAACACGGCCCGCCAGGTCGACCCCGAGCTCGGGAGGATCTACTACGTCCAGATGGTCGAGCGGGGAGCGCACCACAACAAAGCGGCGTGCGTCGTGGCCGCACACCTCGCCGAGCGGGCCTGGGTCACCTCGCTGCGCCAGGAGCCCTACGTGCTCCGCGACCTCGAGGGAAAGCCCATCACCGTCGCCGAAGGCAAGGCGATCGTGGCCGAGCACTTCAAGGTGCCCGAAGAAGTCCGCAGACGCAGGCGGACGAAGAAGAAAGGGGGGAAGGTCCCTCAAGTGCTCGAGGCACGAAAGGCGTCACGCTCACGTAGAGATGACAAACGAGGCGACCTTCCCCACGATCCAGCTTCTTCGCCGGGTCCGACGTCGTCAAGGGGGACTCTCGTCACCACTTGACAAAGGGCTGCTACATAGAGTCACATTATTTGGACCCCTCGGTTATGCCGGGAACTGGGCAGCAGGGCATTCGTTCGGCCTGATCGGCGGAGGTGACCGAGGCGGGCGACCCGGCATAATCACAAGGCCTCCAAGAAGGCCAAGAGCTTGTCCGGCGGGCGGTAGCGCCCGGGCGGTGTGCCGGGCGAGGCGGTGCGGGCCAGCGCCCGTTCTTTGATGGAGAGATCACCGTGCAGGTAGATCTGGGTGGTCTGGACGTGTTCGTGGCCGAGCCACAGGGCGATCACCGAGGTGTCCACCCCGGCGGCGAGCAGCGCCATGGCGCTCGAATGGCGCAAGACGTGGGGCGTGACCCGCTTGGCCGACAGCGGCGGACACCGAGCCTCGGCCCGAGTGCGTGCTTGGCCACGAGGTCCGAGACAGCGTCGTGGCTGAGGGCCTTGCCGGTGATCGTCGGGAACAGAGCGTCGTCGGGTTCTCCTTGGCGCTCTCGCATCCAGACCCCCAACACGGCGACCGTGTGGGCGGTCAGTGGCGTGCAGCGGTCCTTTCGCCCCTTGCCATGGACCCGCACGTGCGCCCCGGTGCCGACGCTCGACGGCACGGTTCAGCAGTCCACGCAGTTCGCCCACTCGCAACCCGGTCTGGCAGGCCGTGACGAGCAGGGCATGGTCCCGGCGCCCGTGCCAGGTGCTCCAGTCGACTGTGCAGCAGTGCCTCGACCTCGGCCGGTGTGAGGAACGACACGACCGTGCGTCGGGTCCGTTTCTCGGGGATGGCGAGCACCCGGGCGATCAGGTCGGCGTGCGCAGGCTCGTAGTAGGCAGCGAAGCGGAAGAAGGAGCGAATCGCGGCCAGCCGAGCGTTGCGGGTCACCACAGCGTTG
>CAWELJ010000015.1:0-23422 GCA_963809825.1 uncultured Acidimicrobiaceae bacterium
CCACCCCACGGGTGGTCAATAGTTAAGTCGATGCTTAAGTATCAGCCCGTCGACGAGATCTTCCGGGCCCTGGGCGACGCCACCCGCCGTGACCTGGTCGAACACCTGAGCCTGGGCTCGGCCACGGTCAGCGAGCTGGCCCGGCCGCTCGACATGACCCTCTCGGCCGTCGTGCAGCACCTGGCCGTCCTCGAGTCGTGCGGGCTCGTGCGCTCCGAGAAGGTGGGGCGCAGCCGCACCTGCCGGCTCGAGCCGGTCGGCCTGGAGCTGGCCGCGGACTGGTTCGCCGGGCAGCGCGCCGCCTGGGAGCGCCGGCTCGACCGACTGGGCCATGTCCTCGACGCCGACGCACCCCCATCGCCATCAACGGAAGGAAATTGACATGACCACCACCACCCGCAGCGCCGAGCACGGGAGCTTCACCATCACCCGGACCTACCCCGCACCGCCCGAGCGCGTCTTCGCCGCCTGGTCCAGCCGCGACGCCAAGGCGCGCTGGTTCGGTGATCCGGCCGCAACCGACTACACGCTCGACTTCCGGGTCGGCGGCAGCGAGACCAACCGCGGCGGTCCCCCGGGAGGGCCCGTCTACACCTACGCGGCGTCCTACGAGGACATCGTCCCCGCGGAGCGGATCGTCTACGGGTACACGATGCAGGCCGACGGCACGCTGATCTCCGTCTCGGTCACCACGGTCGAGTTCGCCGCTGCCGCCGGCGGGACCACGCTGACCTTCACGGAGCAGGGCGTCTTCCTCGACGGCGCCGACACGCCCGCCGTCCGGGAGAAGGGGACGGGCGAGCTCCTCGACGCCCTGGGCGCCGCCCTGGCATGAGCGATCAGGTCGTGGCGCACCGCGTCATGTCGCTCGACGGTTACTGGCCGGTCCCGACCACGAGACGGACTGGATCTTCGAGCACACCGCGCCGGGGGAGGGCGCCGAGGAGGTCATCGCCGCCACGGGCGCCCTCCTGGCGGGGGCGCCACGCCTACGACGTCGGCCAGCGCTCGCGCCGGCCCGGGAAGCCTGCGCTGGTGCGCGAGCAGGACGACGTCGATGACAGGCGATCCTGTCTGGACAACACAATTTCCGGGGCGGGGAGAACGTTCCCGGCTGAGCGGGAGACCGTCCACGTCCTTTGTCACTCGATCCGGGCAACCCCCGCCAAGGTCATGGGCACTCAGCCGCTCTTCGCCAGAGCCTCTGGTCGAGCCGTCGCCAGTTCCCGCATTCTGGGCCGCAACTCGTAGAGGAACTGATAACCAAACAGCGTCGGCCTGATCGCGACGAGCGCTCGATCGGCTCGGCCCAGGATCGATGAAATCCTGCGGTTCGCGACCAGTGTCGCCACTGGGAGTCCCGTTACCTCTGAACGCAAGACGTCGTAGCCGTTGCTGCGCACCATCCGCAGGAAGCTTCTGCGAGTGAAGAATCGTAAGTGGGTCCGGTCCAGGATTCCCCGTTCGTCGTAGTCGAACGTCCCAGTTGCAGCGCGGAGGCGCGGATACCAATGGCCGAAGTTCGGGATCGACGCCAACAGGACGCCACCGCGTACCATGACTTGGTCGATCTGGTCCAGGAGGCTCTCGGGATTGCGTACGTGTTCGAGCACGTCGGCGGCCAGTACGACATCGTAGTTCCCACCTACCGAAGGTGGTATGCCGTCATTCAGATCAGCTTGCACGAATTGGGCGACCCGTCCTCGTACACCCGGTCTTTCGATGACGTCGACACCCGTCACCCGATGCCCGTAGCGGCTCGCCAGATCGGCGACGTACCCGCCTGCACAACCGAGGTCGAGTACCCGTGACGGGGGCATCTGTGCCAGCCATCGAATGATGCGGGAGTGAGAGCTCGAGGGGTCGTTCTTCAACTGGTAGAGCTCTTCTGCGGGCGACACCAAGCCACCAGACGAGAACCCCAATCTTCCCAGTCGGTATCGAATCACGTCGAGGCAGACGTCCTTGGCGTACTTCATGCCGTTGACATAGCAAATCTCGTCCCCGTAGTACGTGGGGATCGGTGTCTCGGTGATCCTAAGTCCCGCGGAATGGAATTGGATGATGATCTCAGTATCGAAGTCGAAGTCGTCCGAATTCCGTTCGAATGGAATGGACCGAAGCGCTCTCACTGAGTACGCCCGATAGCCCGAATGGAACTCGGTGAGTGAAGTGCCGAGCATGGTGTTCTCGAAGGTCGTGAGGACGCGATTTCCCAGGAACTTGTACAGTGGCATTCCGCCTCGTCGCGCAGCACCCTTTTCCATCATGCGAGAGCCGAGCACGGCATCCGCTTCACCACGCTCGAGCGGTGCGACCATGTCCTCGAGGCACTCTGGAGCGTATTGGCCGTCACCGTGCAACATAACGACGATGTCCAGATCATGCTCAATGGCGAGGCGATAGCCCAGCTTCTGATTGCCGCCGTACCCGAGATTTTGCGCGTTCCGGATGACCTCTATCGGAAGCTCAGGGGTCAGCTGCTTGTACCCCAAGCCAACGAGGTAGGTGGAGTCATGGCTGTGGTCATCGCAGATGAAGACCTTCGTCGTCCTTTGGCGGAACGAGACGGGAATGCGGTCGAGAACGCGCTGCAGCGTGAGCGCGGCGTTGTAGGCCACGATCAGAATTCCGATGCGGGGCTGGTGCAAGCTGCGTTGCTCCATCGCCTCTGAGGTTAGCCACTGCGCCCTTTCTCGGCGAGTCAGCCCAGCACCAGCCTGCCCCCGGCGTAGTCAAAGACCACCCACCCGAAGCGCGTGAGCGCGTCCGATCCGAGCAGTCCGTCGATGCCGACCAAGCCGATGGAACCGAAGTCGGTCTCGCCGATGAGCTGGCGCTGCAGCGGTTGGCCCGGTACCGACCACGCACCGGTCCGGGCGAGCGGGACGGTGATGACCGAGCACACGGTGGCCTGGCGTTGCGCCAGGGCGGTCCCGGCCAGCCCGGCCGCCCGCGCCACGGACGTGGCCACGACGCTCTGCGACGACCCGGTGTCGACCACGAAGCTCCGCCGCCGGCCATCGGCGAAGCGGACCGCCACACTGAGGGAGACCTGCCCGGGCACGGACGTCACGGTCAGCGGCACCGTGGTCCCCTCCCCCTGCGTGAGCGACACCGGCGGCAGCCCCTCGGGTCCGGTGAAGGGAGCCGGCGCGCTCGGGGGTGCGCCCTCGGGCCCCGGCAGCACCAGCGCGCCGCCGGCGAAGTCGATGCGCACCGCGCCGAAGCGGGCCAGGACGTCGGAGCCGACGAGGCCCATCGGCTCGCCCTTCCCGCCAATCTCGGGCAGCGTGGCCGCCGTCATCTGCTGGGGCGCCAGGCCGACCCCGTCGAGCGACCACGACCCCACCGCGACCGGGCGGGCGGTGCCCGTGCACCCGACGCCGGCGAACTCGTTGGCGGGGCCGGCCGAGGCCAGATGCAGGCGCTTGGCCAGGGCGGCGTCGATGGTCGTCTGCCCCGCCCCGGAGTCGAGGACGAAGGGGAAGGGCCCCTGGGCGCCGATGCAGACGTCGACGGTCTCGGCCACCTGCCCGGCCACGGTGCTCACGGTCAGCGGCACCCGCGTCGTCCCGCCACCGAGCGCGGTGGCACCGGTGCACCCCGTGGCCGGCGGGGGCAATTTGAAAGTCACCTCCGGCTCGACGTGCACCGAGGGTGGCGAGCCGGGCTTGTTGATGGCGGCGGCCAGGACGAGCGCCAGCACCGCCACGGCGATGGCGGCCATTGCCGCCACGAGGAGCCCCCGCCGCCCGCGCATCGGCTAGCGGCTCAGGGCGAGCCGGGCGGTGGCGATGGCCATGCGCAGGCCCAGCACCACCACGGCGAGCGGCAGGGCGAGGCGGCGCCAGCCCTTCGTGGTCCGGAACGTGAAGCGCAGGGCCGAACGGTGGTGCGCCGCCATCATGCGGTACGGGTGGCGGGCGGTGCTCACGCCCTGGACGTGGGTCACCCCCGCCGTGCCGGCGAAACCGACCCCCCACCCGGCGTGGTGGGCGCGCCAGCACAGGTCCATGTCCTCGGCGTACATGAAGTACGCCTCGTCGAAGCCACCGAGTTCCTCGAGCGCGCTGCGCCGGGCCAGGAAGCACGAGCCCGACACCCAGCCCGCCTCGGTCACCACGTCGCCCTCGGGGGTGCCGGGGTTGTAGCGCCGCGTGAACGCGTTCTCGGGGTTGAACTGGGCCAGGAGAGCGTGCCCGGCGGCGTCGGTGAACGAGGGGAAGCTGCGGACCGAGGGGTAGACGTCGCCGGCCTCGGTGAAGATGCGCGGCCCCACCAGGGCCCAGGCCGGATGGGTCTCGAGTGCGTCGCGCAGGGCGGCCAGCGCGCCGGCGTGCACGAGCAGGTCCGCGTTGGAGACCAGGACCCACTCGGGCGGCGGCGTCCGGCCCGCCAGCGCGGCGAGCCCACGGTTGACCCCGGCGCCGAAGCCGAGGTTCTGCCCCGGCCACACGATCTCCACGGGTGGCACGGGCCCGCCGGCGAGCGCGGCGGCGAGCCCGTCGGCGCTCGCCGGGGCGCCGTTCTCGACCACGACGACGGTGGCGGCACCGTCGTCGAGCAGCGAGCGCACACAGCCCTCGAGCAGTGGCCCGGCGTCGTGGTCGACCACGACTGCGCCGATCGCGCCGGCCACCAGTGGCTCAGTACTCCTTGGTGAAGCGGAACTTGACCAGGGCCTTGAGGGCGCCGAACCCGTCGCGCCAGGTGATCTTCTTTCCCTCGTCGTGCTCCCGGCCCGCGTAGGAGATGGGCACCTCGTAGATCCGGTGGCCGCGACGGAGCACCTTGGCCGTGATCTCGGGCTCGAAGTCGAACTTGTTGGACACGATGGTGACGCCCTCAAGGACCTGGGCGTCGAAGAGCTTGTAGCAGGTCTCCATGTCCGAGAGGGTCGAGCTGTACAGCACGTTGGTGACGAGCGAGAGGAGGCGGTTGCCCATCCAGTGCAGCGGCAGCATGTTCTTGCGCTCGCCCGTGAAGCGGCTGCCGTAGACCACGCGGGCCTTCCCGCGCAGGATCGGGTCGAGCAGGCGCGGCCAGTCGTTGGGGTCGTACTCGAGGTCGGCGTCCTGAATGAGGACGAGGTCACCGCGGGCCTCGGCCAACCCGGTGCGGATGGCTGCGCCCTTGCCCTGGTTCACCGGGTGGCGGATCACGCGCACCGTCGAGTCCTCGAGCGCGCCGAGCACCTTGTCGGAGCCGTCGCTCGACCCGTCGTCGACGGCGATGATCTGGAGCACCACGGGGAGCTCGACCGCCCGCATGCGCCGGATGACCTCGGCGACGGTGGTGCGCTCGTTGAACACCGGCACGATCACCGTCAGCGACCGGTAGGTCCGCGGCGGCGGAAGCTCGCTCAGGCCTGTCTCCGTCATGGGCCCTTCACCCTCTCCGTGAAGTAGTCGATCGTCTGCAGGATGCCCTCCTGCAGGCCGGTCGTAGGCTCCCACCCCAGCTCGCTCCTGGCCAGCGTGATGTCGGGGCAGCGCCGGGTCGGGTCGTCGGTGGGCAGCGGCTCGAAGACGATGCCCGACGTCGACCCCGTCATCTCGAGGACGAAGTGCGCCAGGTCCGCCACCGTGCGCTCGTCGGGGTTGCCGATGTTGACGGGGCCGGTGAACGAGGAGTCGAGCAATGCCAGGAGGCCCCCGATCTCGTCGTCGACGAAGCACAGGCTGCGGGTCTGGCTGCCGTCCCCGTAGACGGTCAGGGGCTCGCCCCGCAGGGCCTGCACGATGAAATTGGACACCACACGTCCGTCGCCGGGCGAGAGCCGGGGGCCGTAGGTGTTGAAGATCCGGGCGATGCCGACGTTCACCCCGTGGGTGCGATGCATGGCCATGGTCAAGCTCTCGGCGAACCGCTTGGCCTCGTCGTAGACGCTGCGGGGGCCGGTGGGATCGACGTTGCCCCGGTAGCTCTCGACCTGGGGGTGCACCTCGGGGTCCCCGTAGATCTCGCTGGTGCTCGCCATGAGGAAGCGCGCGCCGTGCGCCCTGGCCAGCTCGAGCAGGCGGCGGGTGCCCTCGCTGCCGACCGCCAACGTGTCGAAGGGCCGGGCGAGGTAGGCCGGCGGCGAGGCGGGCGAGGCCAGGTTGCAGACGGCGTCGACCGGCGCGGAGTCCCCGAAATCCACGCTCTCACTGACGTTGGTCACGACGAGGGTGAAGCGCTCGTGCCCGAGCAGGTGGGCCACGTTGTCCTTCGAGCCCGTGGAGAGGTCGTCGAGGCAGACCACGGCGTCCCCGCGCTCGAGCAGCCGGTCGCACAGGTGTGACCCGAGGAACCCGGCCCCGCCGGCGACCACGACGCGGCTCACCGGCGCCCGATCCCTGCGTAGTGGAAGCCCATCCGCCGCACCGCGGCCGGGTCGAGCAGGTTGCGCGCGTCCACGATGCACGGCTCGGCCATCAGGGCGAGGACACGGGAGAAGTCGAGCCAGCGGAACTCGTCCCACTCGGTCAGCACGACCAGCACCCGCGCCCCGGTCGCCGCCTCGTAGGGGTCCGCCCGCAGGTGCAGGCCGCGCAGGTCCTCGGACGGCTCGGCCTCGGGCTCGACCGTCGGGTCGAAGGCCTGCACGGTCGCCCCCAGCTCACGGAGGCGGTGGCTGATCTGCAGGCTCGGTGAGTCGCGCCGGTCGTCGGTGTTGGCCTTGAAGGTCAGGCCCCACACGGCGAGTGTCGCCTTGTCGACCGAGCCGCCGCACGCGTCCTCCACCTTGGAGACGACGCGGGCCAGCTGTTCGTCGTTGGACGCGATGGCGCCGGCCAGGAGTGAGAAGTCGTACCCGGCCTCACCGCGATGTGGAGCAGGGCCCGCGTGTCCTTCGGCAGGCAGGAGCCGCCCCAGCCCGGACCGGGTCGGAGGAACTCGAAGCCGATCCGCTTGTCGTAGCCGAGGCCGAGCAGCACGTCGCGGGCGTCGGCCCCCACCTCCTCGCACAGCCCGGCCAGTGCGTTGACGAAGCTGAGCTTGGTGGCCAGGAACGCGTTGGACGCGTACTTGATCGTCTCCGAGGTGGTGGCGTCCGTGACGATCAGCGGGGCCGAGGTCGACGAGAAGAGCTCGCCGACCTTGGCGGCCGCCTGGGAGTCGTCCGCGCCCACGACGATGCGGTCCGGGTTCAGGCTGTCGAGGACCGCGGTGCCCTCCCGGAGGAATTCGGGGTTGGAGACCACGGCGACGTCGGGCCGGCCGATTACCTGCTCGACCATGGTGGCCGAGCCGACCGGCACCGTCGACTTGTTGACCACGATGGCACCCGCCATCAGGTGGGCCGCGATGTCCTTGGCCGCCGTCTCGACGTAGGACAGGTCCGCCGAGCCGTCGGCGCTCTGGGGCGTGGGCACGCAGAGGAAGACGAATTCGGCCCCGGCGACCGCCTCGACCGCCGACTCGCTGAACGAGAGGGTGCCCGCCGCCACGCCCCCCGCCACGAGATCGTCGAGCCCGACCTCGACGATCGGCATGCGGCCCGAGCGCAGGGCGGACAGCCGGGCGGGATCGCGCTCGGCCAGGACGACGGAGTGCCCGAAGTGGGCCAGGGTGGCCGCCGTGGGCAGACCGACGTAGCCGGCTCCGATGACGGCGACCGTGTGCGGCGCGGTCCTGGCGTCGCGTGCCGTCACGCCGCCGCTTCCTGTGGCCTCGAACGCAACGCGGCGACGAGCCGGGACAGGCCGTCCGGCCAGTCCGGCAGGGCGGGGAGCCCGCTGAGGCGCAGCGCCATGTTGTCGAGCACCGAGTAGGCCGGCCGCGGGGCGGGTCGGGGCGGGTCGAGCTCGGCCGTCCTGATCGGCGTCACCCGGTCGGCGTCGGCCCCCGCCTCCGCCAGTACGGCCCGCACGAGGCCCCACCACGTCGTGGCGCCGCCGTTGGTCACGTGGAAGATGCCCGGGCGCCGGTCGAGGCCCAGGGTGACGACGGCGGGCGCCAGGTCGGCGGTGAACGTCGGCGACCCGTGCTGGTCGTCCACGAAGCGCAGCTCCCCCTCGCCGTCGGCCAGGCGCAGGGCCGTGGCCACCATGTTGGCGCCGTGGGCGCCGCACAGCCAGCTGGTGCGCACGATGGTGGACCCGGGGCGGCACTCGCGCTCGCCCGCCAGTTTGGAGGCGCCGTACACGGAGGCCGGGCATGGGTCGTCCCACTCCCGGTAGGGGCGCCCGGCCGTGCCGTCGAAGACGTAGTCGGTGGACACGTAGACGAGGTGCGCCCCCACCAGGGCCGCCGCCTCGGCGACGTGACGGGTGCCGGCCGCGTTGACGGCGAAGGCGGTGTCCACCTCGGTCTCGCAGAGGTCGACCGCGGTGAGCGCGCCGCCGTGCAGGACGAGCTCGGGCCGGAAAGCGGCGAACGTGCCGAGCACGGCGTCGCGGTCGTCGACCCGCATGGTGTCGATGTCGGTGGCGAGCACCTCGTGGTCGAGCCCCGGACGCGGCCCTTCGGGGCCGAGCAGCGCGCAGCGGCGCCCGCCGGCCGGGACACGCCCGGCGAGGGCGTCGCGCAGGTCGCGCCCGAGCTGGCCGTCCGCCCCGGTGATGAGGATGCGCACCGCTCAGGTCCCTCCGGTTCCCCAGGCCCCTTCGACCACGGGTGCCCGGGCCCGCAGCGGCTCCCACCAGTCCCTGTGGGTGGCGTACCACTGCACCGTGTCCGCCAGTCCCTGCTCCCACTCGATCGACGGCGCCCATTGGAGCTCGCGCCGCAACTTGGAGGAGTCGAGGATGTAGCGGCGATCGTGTCCGGGCCGGTCGGGCACGATCGTCTTGAGCGAGTCGGGCTTGCCCAGAGCGGCGAGGATCCCATCGGCCACCTCCATGATGGAGGCCTCGACCCCGCTGCCGACGTGGTACGTCTCGCCCACCCGGCCCCGCGCCAGCACGGCGTCGATGGCGGTGCAGTGGTCGTACACGTGCAGCCATTCCCGGCGGTTCTGTGTACTGGCGTAAAGCGTCAGCGCCTGGTCGTCGAGCGCCAACGCGCAGAAGTGCGGGATCAGCTTCTCGGGGAACTGGTAGGGCCCGTAGTTGTTGGCGCAGTTGGTGATCGTGATGGGCAGGTCGTAGGTCTCGGCGTAGGCCCGCACCGCGTGGTCCGCACCCGCCTTGGACGCGTTGTAGGGAGTCCGGGGGCGGTAGGGGGAGTCCTCGGTGAACATCTCGTCGGCGTCGAGTGGCAGGTCCCCGTAGACCTCGCAGGTCGACACGTGGTGGAAGCGGGCGATGCCGGCCTGGCGGGCCGCCTCGAGCATCGTCTGGGTCCCGAGCACGTTGGTCCGGAAGAACAGGCCCGGGTTCAGCACGGCCAGGGAGTTGTGCGACTCGGCCGCGAAGTGGACGATCGTGTCGATGCCCTCGCCCCGCAGCGCCTTCTCGGCGGCGTGCGGGTCGCAGATGTCCCCCTGCACGAAGACGATCCTGTCCTCGATGTCGGACAGGTTGGGTCGGTTGCCGGCGTAGGTGAGCACGTCGTAGACGACGACATGGTCCTCGGGGTGCTGTTCGACCCAGTAACGGGCGAAATTCGACCCGATGAAACCGGCACCTCCCGTCACGAGAAGGCGCATAGGGCGGCAATGTTAGCCCGACCCCACAGGCCCTCCTCAGCCTCGCTCCGGGCGCAGGTGCACCACGTCGCCGGCCGTCACGCGGCGGGGACCCGAGGCCGTCTCGACCACGAGGTGCCCGGCGTCGTCGATGGCGGCGGCCAGGCCGGTGAACTCCTCCCCCACCAGGGTGACCCGCACCGGCTGGCCGAGCGTGGCGCAGCGCCGGCGCACCTCGTCGGCCAGTGCGGCCCGCCCGCTCGCAACGTCGAGCAGCGGGCGCCGCGCCGAGAGCGCCCCCAGCAAGCGTTCGAGGAGGAGCCGGCGGTCGACCGGCTGCGGCGATCCACCCACGTCGTCCAGGCAGGTCCCCCCGGCTCCCTCCGGACCGGGCCAGGCGACGTTGATCCCGATGCCGATCACGACCGCGGCCAGGGCCCCGCCCGAGAACTCCGCCTCCGCCAGGATCCCGGCCAGCTTGGATCCCCCCACCAGGAGGTCGTTGGGCCACTTGAGCACCGGTTCGACCCCGGCGACCTCGCGGCAGGCGTCGGCGGCCGCCAGGGCGACCGCCCCCGTGCACAGGTGCACGTCCCCTCCGTCGCAGCGGGGCCGCAGCAGGACCGAGGCCAGCAGGTTCGCCCCCGGGGGTGACTCCCAGCTCCGGTCGAGGCGCCCCCGGCCCGCGGTCTGGTGGTCGGCCACCGCCACCAGACCCTCGGGGGCTCCCCGGTGCGCTCGGTCCCGGACATAGGTGTTGGTGGAGTCCACCTCGTCCAGCCAGCGGATCTCCCACCCCGCAGCTGACATGGCAGACACCATACGGCGCGTGCAATTGTGAAGGCCCGCCTCACGGAGGAAAGGCCCAGCGTGCTCGAGAAGATCCTGATTGCAAATCGCGGTGAGATCGCCGTCCGGGTCATCCGGACCTGCCGCGAGCTTGGCATCGGGACCGTGGCCGTCTATTCCAACCTCGACCGGGACGCCCTGCACGTACGCATGGCCGACGAGGCGTACGCCCTCGGCGGCGAGTCGGCGGCCGAGAGCTATCTGAACACCGAGGCGATTCTGCACGCCATCGAGGAGAGCGGCGCCGACGGGGTCCACCCCGGCTACGGGTTCTTCTCCGAGAACACCGACTTCGCCCGCGCCATCACCGAGCGCGGCGTCACCTTCATCGGCCCTCCGCCCGAGGCCATCGAGGTCATGGGCGACAAGATCAGCTCCCGTCTGGCGGCCGAGAAGGCGGGCGTGGCGGGCGTCCCCGGGCGCTCCGAGCCCCTCACCTCGGCCGAGGAGGTCGTGGCGTTCGGTGACCTGCACGGGTGGCCGGTGGCCATCAAGGCCGCCTTCGGCGGCGGTGGGCGCGGCATGAAGGTCGTCACCGCGGCGGAGGACGCCGCCGAGGCGATGGAGGCGGCGGCGCGCGAGGCGCAGGCCTACTTCGGCCGCCCCGAGATCTACCTGGAGCGCTACCTCGCCTGGCCGCGGCACGTGGAGATGCAGGTGCTGGCGGACCAGCACGGGACCACGCTCTGGCTCGGCGAGCGCGACTGCTCGGCCCAGCGCCGTCACCAGAAGCTGGTCGAGGAAAGCCCGGCCCCCGACTTCCCGGAGGACGTCCGCCATGCCATGGGCATCGCGGCGGTCAAGGTCTCGGAGGCCTGCGGCTACTACAACGCCGGCACGGTCGAGTTCCTCTACCAGGACGGGGAGTTCTACTTCCTCGAGATGAACACCCGCCTGCAGGTGGAGCACCCGGTCACCGAGCTCGTCGCCGGCCTCGACCTCGTCGCGTGGCAGATCCGCATCGCGTCGGGTGAGCCGCTCGACTTCACCCAGGACGAGGTCCGCCGGCACGGCCACGCCATCGAGGTGCGGATCAACGCCGAGGACCCGAGCGGTGGCCGTTTCTCGCCCTCTCCCGGCACGCTGACCGCGTTCCACCAGCCATCCGGGCCGGGCGTGCGGCTCGACTCGGGCTACGAGGCGGGCGACACGATCTCGCAGTACTACGACAACCTGATCGCCAAGCTGATCGTGTGGGCACCGGATCGGGAAGCAGCACGACGGCGGATGCTCCGGGCCATCGCCGAGACCCGTGTGGCGGGCGTCGCCACCACGCTGCCCGCGCACGAGGCGATCTTGAGCCACGCCGACTTCGCGGCGGCGAATTACTCGACGAAGTGGGTCGAGGAGACCCTCGACCTGAGCGGCGTGGTCGCCGAACCCGTGGGGGGCCCGGCGCCGGCGCCGGCGCCGGCGGAGGACGAAGTGCCGACGGTCCAACGCGACGTCACGGCCGAGGTCGACGGCCGGCGCTATTCGGTGCGGCTCTGGGTGCCCGACCTGGGCCCGTCTCCCGCCGGTGGGCGCGCCGCAGGACGTCCGAAGCGGGCGGCCGCGTCGGCGGCGGCCGGCAGCGGCTCGGGGCAGGTCACGGTCCCCATGCAGGGCACCATCGTCAAGGTGCTCGTCGCCGTCGGCGACGTCGTCGAAGTGGGCCAGGCGGTCTGCCTCCTCGAGGCCATGAAGATGGAGAACGCCGTCGCCGCCGAGAAAGACGGGGTGGTGAAGGAGGTCCGGGTGAGCGCGGGCGACTCCGTGGGTGCCGGGGACGTCGTGGCGGTCATCGAGTAGGTGGACGCCGCGACGGACGCCGCCTCGTCGGCCAAGGCCGCGGCCGCGGCCGTCGTCGACGAGCACCTGGACGAACTCGTCTCGCTGAGCCACGTCATCCACCAGACGCCCGAGCTGTGCTTCGACGAGACCGTCTCTGCCCGGGCGGTGGCCGAGACGATGCGGTCCGGCGGGCTCGACGTCGCAGAAGGGGTGTACGACCTCCCGACCGCGCTCGAGTCACGCTCCGGCGGCGGCGACCTGGTGATCGCCCTCTGCGCCGAGTACGACGCACTGCCCGACGTCGGCCACGCCTGCGGGCACAACATCATCGCCGCCACCGCGGTCGGCGCCGGCCTCGCCCTCGCCGCCGTGGCGGACGACATCGGGCTCGCCGTGCGCGTCCTGGGCACGCCGGCCGAGGAGGGCGGGGGCGGCAAGATCCTGATGCTCGAGCGGGGCGCCTTCGCGGGCGTCCACGCCGCGATGATGGTCCACCCCTGGCCGGCCGAGCGCCTGACGGGGAGCTGCCTGGCGGTGGCGCACTTCGACGTGCGCTACACGGGACGGGAGGCGCACGCGTCGGCCGCGCCCTGGGAAGGCGTCAACGCGCAGGACGCCCTGACGGTGGCCCAGGTGGCGATCGGCCTGCTGCGCCAGCAGCTCCCCCCGGGGGACCAGGTCCACGGCGTCGTCACCCACAGCTCCTCGGCCGCCAACGTGATCCCCGCCGCCATCACGGCGCGCTACATGGTCCGCTCCCGCACCGCGGAGGGACTGGCGGCGCTACGGCCCCGGGTCAACGCGTGCTTCGAGGCGGGCGCCCATGCGAGCGGGTGCGCGGTGGCGTACGAGGACCTGGCGCCGGAGTACTCGCACATGGAGGCAGACCCGGCCCTGCTGCGCGCCTACCGCGTCAATGCGGAGGCCCTGGGTCGGCGCTTCGAGGCCGACGATGCGGGGACGCCACTCCCGACCTTCTCGACCGACATGGCCAACGTGTCCCTGGCCGTGCCCACCATCCACCCGCTCATCGGGATAGAGGCGCACGGCGCCGTGAACCACCAGCGCGAATTCGCCGCCGCCTGCGTGACGGCGTCCGCCGACGCCGCGGTGCGAGACGGCGCGGTGGCGCTGGCCTGGACGGCCATCGACGCCGCCACCGATCCCGAGCTGCGGGAAAGCTTGCTCGAGCGCGTGATCAACGATCCCCCTCGCGCCATCCGCCTGCGTCGGTGCAGGTCACAACAGTCCTGCTGAGCAAGCCAATCGCGCCGCGCTGGTCAGACTTCGTGCGGCTCCATCCAGGGCAATTCATGCAACCGTCACCGTCGAGCTGATCGAGTCGGCCTCCTGGGTGGCGTCCGATCGGACGCTGCTGACCTGAATCACGGAAATGACCATCCACACCGCCATGTCGGCGTAGAGCGCGATCTGAGCGAACACCGTGGTCCGGCTCACCGAGTTCAACAACCACCAGGGGATCGGCAATGCGCCGAATACGTAGGTCGCCGTCAACGCAATTAGTGACCACGCTATGACGATCCAGATCCAGACAGGACCGCCGAGGCCGGCGTGCGCTCGCGTTCTCCTCAGAGTCAGCCCCCCAGCGATGGCGACCGCCGCCGCTACCGGCAGGATGTGGAGGTTGGCGGCGATCGCCGAAATGGTCGGATGGAAACGCTCACTAACCGACTGACCGGAGGACCCGAGGAAGTCTGAGCCGATTCCTTCGTACTTCATCAGGAGGGGCCACAGGAGTGATGGCACTGCCATTGCGAGCCACAAGCCACCGCGGAGGAACCAGACCGCCATTGTCCTCCGCACCATCAACTCGAATCGGCCTGACTGTCCATGGCGCGCGACCTGACGACGCGAGGAAGCGGGGACGTAGCGGATCGACATGAGCGCCAGGATCACGAGGGCAACTGTGAGGCCTTCGTTCTTGGTGAGAGCGGCGACCGTGGCACAGATCCACGCGATTGCCAGATGGCTCAATGACCGCGGTAGCAAGAGGCCATAGAGGGTCGCGCCGACCGCACTCGCTGCCCACAGCAAATCGGCGTAGCCCCCAACCGCGAATGGCTCGTTCACACCGAAACCAATCAAGCACACGGCCGCTCCACCTCCGATCGCGGCGGCTCGCGTCCATGGCGGTGCGTCCTTGCCGGGGACCGAAGCTACCCCGCACGCTGCGACTCCCAGAGCGCACGCATTGAGGATGGCCGTGAGCGACACGGCCAAGTGGATGTCAGATCCGCCATGGATCACGAAGCCAAGAGCGCCGCTTGCCGAGAGAAGGGGTGGGTAGCCCGGGTTGGAAAACACGTACTCCGGATTTTTCAGCGCCGCCAGGTAGGTGTGATGACCGCCATAGATGAACATTGAATGCAGCCCCCAAATGGCCCTTGCGTCATACCCAACGATCGGCAGCTGCAACGCCCGCAGCGGCCATGCCACCGCACCTGCGATCACGAGGGCGGTGATCCACGGCCAAGGTGATCTCCACTCTTCGTCGACGTACAACAGCCGCCACGTCAGAGTTGCGCGACTCTTGCGATCGCGAGGATGGAGCAGGGCTAGCCGCAGCACGAACGACACCAGAGTCACAAATACGGCAATGATGATGAACCACGCCAGGAGCGTGCCCCCGATGACCAACTCGAACTCGGCGGCGAAGCCTGCCATCAATCCCCCGACCAGAGGCGTCAGAAATAGCGTCACAGGGCGGATCCCGGCTACCGCGATGCTCGGCACGAGGGCGGAGAGGGAAAGGACCAACAACGGCAAAACGGCGTGACTGACCATCAATGATGCTCCACGTGCAGCGAGAGTCCGAGGCACTCGTTCCCGGTAGTGATCGACGCCGCCCATACCGCCGTGGACCGGGGGGCAGGAACAGCCCACAGAGTGGCCATCTGCGCCAACATTTGGGTACTTGTGTCCCATTGTGGATTGACGCCCAACCACACGCTCGACCCCCTCGGCACCTTCTGTTGGAAGGCCGCGCGCAGACACCGGAACTGCTCGTTCGGGCCTGTCCAGACCGAGGCTTGCCCGCTGGAACGAAGGTAGGCCGACTCGTTGATCGACGTGTGTACGGCAGCTAAGAACACAACGATCACGACGACAAGGATGACGACAGGCGCGACGAACTGAGCTAGTCGCTTGCCCGAAATCACCCTGGCCTTTGTGGTCATTACTTCATCTTGCCCCCAGCTGGTGCGTTGGCGGACATTGTCGCATCCAAGGGTGCCCTGAGTGGGAACGGACCTTCAGTCGGCGTGAGACTCGCTTTGACCATCCCCGAAGTAGATTCGTGTTGGGAAAGGCCGACCGTAGGGGAAGCCTTGACGGGCTAGGGCGGCAGTCCGGCTCGGACCGGGCGGCCGGTGACGCCGCCGGCTCGCTGCCGTTCGAGGGGATCTCACTATCTGAGAATGGCGCACTGGCCGAGGTTCGCGCGACGCCGCCGAGACGCACGACCAGCGCGGTGGTAGCCATGCCGAGCGCGACTGCGCGGTCGTCATGACGACCCGGATCGCGCTCAACACGTACGTGGCCAGGGACCGCGGCCTTCGCTCATCGCGAGAGTGGAGTCCCGCAGCTCGCGATCCTGTGGTGATCAGGTGTCATCAAGCCGTTTCGGGCCTGCCGGCCGACCGGAATAGAGCTCTGATCACGTCGCGAACGTGCCAGAATCAGGGCGTGATCACCGAACACGCTGTGCTCGACGTGATCGAAGCGCGCGAGGGCGAGTTCGTCTCGGCCATGGAACGAGCCACGCCGCTCATCGCCGGCAGCCCGGGGTTCGTCTCGCTGCGCGTCGAACGCTCCGTGGAGAGCCCGAGCCGGTTCCTGCTCCTGGTCGAGTGGGAGCGCCTGGAGGACCATACCGAGGGCTTCCGGGGCTCGGCGGCCTACGAGGACTGGCGGGCCGCCCTGCACCACTTCTACGACCCGTTCCCCGTCGTCGAGCACTACGAGGTGGTCGTCACCGCGGAGGGCCCGGGTCCCAAGACTGCAGGGGGTAGGACGTCGGACCGATGAACATGTCGAGGCAGGCCTCGAGTCCCACGATCTCTATGTCGTCGCGCCGCCTGCTCTCCCAGACCTCGCGCCCGATGCGGAGCCGGACGGTGCGGTCCGAGCCCTCGCGCCGGGGCCCGCGGGCCTCGCCGTTGTCGCTGTAGCCGACGGCGCGCGACGTGGCCAGGGAGGCCACGTTGTCGTCGAAGGCGCCGCTGAGGGCCTCCTGCGCGCCGAGGCCGGCAAAGGCCAGGTGCAGGACTGCCTCCCGCATCTCCCGCCCCAGACCCTGGCCCTGGTGGTCCCGGCCCAGCCACGAGCCCGTCTCGACCGATCGCACGGCCCCGAAATGCTCCGCCTCCACGTCCTGCATGCCCACCGGCCGCCCGTCGACGAACGCGGCGGAGGTGAGCGTCCATTTGTCGGGGGTCCAGTCGGCGCGGTGCCCCCACAGCCACTGGGCGGTCGCCCGGGCGCGCTGCCACGGCGCGAGGTCGGTCCAGGGGACGAAGAACGGCATGGTGCGGGGGTCGTGCACTCCGCGGTCGGCCAACGCGACCAGGTCGGCGAACTCCTCTTCGCGTGGCAGACGAAGCTCCAGGCGGGGCGTGCGCACGACCAGGTCGAACAGGGGCCAGTACGAGCCGGGGCCCTCCTCCCTCGTCACCGTGTCAGCCCCCGGGCTGGTACACGCCGAACTCGCCGCGCAGGACGTCGGCCACCTCGCCCAGGGTGGCCATCGCCTTGAGCGCCGCCTTCATGGGGACGAGCAGGTTGCCGTCGCCCTTCGCGGTCTGGGCCACGTCGGCCAGCGCCCGGTCCACCGCGGCCTGGTCGCGTGCAGCCCGCACCGACCGCGTGCGGTCGATCTGGAGCTGCTGCAGCTTCACGTCGATCGGGAAGACCTCGGTGTGCTCGTCCTCGGCGTCGGTGAACCGGTTGACCCCGACGACGACCTTCTCGCCGTCGTCCACCGCCTTGGCGAAGCTGTAGGCGGCCGCCTCGATCTCCTCCTGCATGAACCGGGCCTCGATGGCGGCGACCGCGCCGCCCAACTGCTCGATGCGCTCGAGGTAGTCGTTGGCTGCGGCCTCCACCTCGTCGGTCAGGGCCTCCACGAAGTACGAGCCCGCCAGTGGATCCACCGTGTCCGCCACGCCGGACTCGAACCCGACGATCTGCTGGGTGCGCAGGGCGACCTTGGCCGCCCGGGTCGTGGGCAGACCGAGCGCCTCGTCGAACCCGTTGGTGTGCAGGCTCTGGGTCCCGCCCAGCGCAGCCGCCAGGCTCTGCACGGTGACCCGCACGATGTTGTTCTCGGGCTGCTGGGCGGTGAGGGTCGAGCCACCGGTCTGGGTGTGGAAGCGGAGCATCTTGGAACGCTCGTCCTGGGCGCCGAAGCGCTCGGTCATGATGCGGGCCCACATGCGGCGTGCCGCCCGGTACTTGGCCACCTCCTCGAAGAGGTTGTTGTGCGCGTTCCAGAAGAACGAGAGCCGGGGCGCGAACGCGTCGACGTCCATGCCGGCCGCGATCGCCGCCTCGACGTAGGCGATGCCGTTGGCCAACGTGAACGCGATCTCCTGCACGGCCGTCGAGCCGGCCTCGCGGATGTGGTAGCCCGAGATGGAGATGGTGTTCCAGTTGGGGAGGTTGGCGGCGCAGTAGGCGAAGGTGTCGACGATCAGGCGCATGGAGGGCCGGGGTGGGTAGATGTAGGTCCCCCGGGCGATGTACTCCTTCAAGATGTCGTTCTGAATGGTGCCGCGGATCTTCTCGCCCGGCACCTCCTGCTCCTCGGCCACCAGCTCGTAGAGCAACAGGAGGATGGCGCCGGTGGCGTTGATGGTCATGGAGGTCGTGACCTTGTCCATCGGGAGGTCGGCCATGAGGAGGCGCATGTCGGCCAGGGAGTCGATGGCGACGCCGACCTTGCCCACCTCGCCCTCGGCCCGCGGGTGGTCCGAGTCGTACCCCATCTGGGTCGGCAGGTCGAAGGCGCACGAGAGTCCTGTCTGACCGGCGTCGAGAAGGAACTTGAAGCGCTGGTTGGTGGACTCGGCCGAGCCGAAGCCGGCGTACTGGCGCATCGTCCACAGCTTCGAGCGGTACATCTGCGGGTGGACGCCCCTCGTGAAGGGGTACGAGCCCGGCTCGCCGAGCTGGGCGGCGGCATCCCAGTCCCGGAGGTCGTCGGCGCGGTACACGGGGTGGATCTCGATGCCCGAGTCTGTACGGTGCTCGGGGCTCGACGGGGTGGCCTGGTTCTCCTGTGTCACGGGCCCCAGGCTACGGATGATCCGGGTCGGGGGTGAAAACGGGGCCGCCACGGCCCGGACGGGGCAGACTACGGCCGTGCCCGACGCTCCCGAACCCGTCTTCTCGCACTTCGGCATCTGCGTGAGCGACCTCGAGCGGTCCCTCGCCTTCTACTGCGGCGCCCTCGGCTTCGAGAAGGCGGAGTCGCACGCCATCGGGTCGGAGTTCGCCGGGCTCATGGACCTGCCCGACGTCGAGGTGACCTCGCAGTTCATCCGGCGGGGCCCGACTGCGATCGAGCTCCTCGCCTTCGACGAGCCCTCCCCGTTCGGCGCCCGCGAGCGGCGGGCGGTCAACCAGCTCGGCTTGACCCACCTGTCCTTCCGAGTGCGCGACGTCGCCGCGACCTCGGAGCGGATCGTGGCGCTCGGGGGTGCGGTGATCGAGTCGAGCCGGACCACCATCGACCTCGGCGGCACCGCTCTCGAGTTCGTCTACTGCACCGATCCCGACGGGGTGCGGGTCGAGCTCATGGACCTGGGCGGCTGAGCGGCGCGCCGCCGGCCTCGGCCAGCGCCTGCGCGTCGAGCTCGCGGTCGATGCGAACCGCCTTGCGCTCCTCGAGGTGCATCCAGCGCAATGCGACGGGGATCATCGGCCAGAGCATCAGGGTGTCGCCGACGACCCACATGATGGAGCCACCGGCGTGGAGGTCGACGACGTAGGAGGGTCCCCAGGCCCGGTGGGTCGCCAGGTAGGCCGGGAACAGCTCCTTGGTGGCCCCGGCGAGCGACAGGCCGGTGAAGGTGTCGATCGGGATGGCGAGGAACAGGTAGAAGAACTGCAGCGCGGGGTGGAGGCGGTAGCAGTTGGGGTCGTTGCCGAAGATCTGGCGCCAGAACATGTAGCCCACGATGAGGAACGCGAGATGCTCGAAGTTGTGCAGGCCCTCGTTCTCGAGGGTGAGGTTGTACCAGGTCGTCAGGTGGCTGATGGGGATGAAGACGGCGTAGAGCACGAAGGCGACCGCCGGATGCCCGAGGAATTTGGCCACCGGTGAGCGCAGCGCCTCGGTGACGACGAGGTGTGGTGTGCCGGTGGTGGAGCGCCAGGCCAGCTCCAGAGGGGACGAGATGGCGAAGAGCGGAGCGGCCACCATGATGAGGAGCAGGTGCTGGACCATGTGGTCCCAGAACAGCTCGCCGTCGTAGGCGCCGACGAAGCTGAAGATCGCCACCGCGGTCGTCAGGAGCGCTCCCACGAAGGCGATCGTCTTGCCCACCGGCCACGGGTGGCGCGGGTGCACGGCGTTGTTGCGCTGCACTCCCCAGAGGTAGAGCACCAGGGCGCCGACGAGCAGCGCCACGGGCACGAAGGCGTACCGGGTGGAGAGGAACTGCGACCCCCGCAGCGGCGGGAGACCCGCGTCGAAGAGCGCGGCGATCACCTCCAGACGGTACCGCCGCTCTCAGCCGTGCTGCCAGACGCGCTGGGAGACCCCCCGTTTGCCGAAGAGCGCCGCCGCATCGAGACGCCCCTGCTCGTCGTCGTTCATGGTCCATCCCAGCGCCCCCGCGTTCTGCTCGGCCTGGCCCCGGTTCTTCGCCCCCGGGATCGGCACGGCACCCTTCGCGATGAGCCACGCCAGTGCGACCTGGCTCGGGGTCCGGTCGTGGGCCTCGCCGACGCGCCGCAGCTCGGCGACGACGGCGTCCACCGCGGCCATCGGATGGGCCGAGAACGTGCGCCCGCGCGGCGGCGGGTTGGAGGCGGAGTACTTTCCGGTCAGCCGCCCCTGGCCGATCGGCGAGTACGCCAGGGGGACGACGCCGAGCTCCCGGCAGCAATCGAGGAGCCCGACGCGGAGCGGCATCGTACGCAGCAGGGAGAACTCCACCTGGTTGCTCGCCAGGCGCAGGCCGCACCGGCGCAGTGCCGCGTCGATGCGGCGGGTCTCCTTGGTCGAGTAGTTGGACACACCGACCGCCTTCACGAGCCCTTCGGCCTGCGCGGCGGCCAGAGCCTCGGCCATGGCCTCGTGCGAGCGCAGCGAGATCGGGCCGTGGATCTGGTAGAGGTCGATGGACTCGATCCCCAGCCGCTCACGCGACTTGCGGGCCGAGGTCAGCAGGGCCGAGTGCACGTTCAGCTTCCACGGGCTCGGCATGAATTTCGTCGCGATGACGACCCGGTCCCGTACGGCGCGGTCGGCGGCCAGCAGGCGCCCGACGATGCGCTCGCTCTCGCCGCCCCCGTAGACCTCGGCCGTGTCGAAGAGGACGACGCCGGCATCGATGCTGGCCTCCCAGGCGTCCCGGATGCTGGCCTCGGTGAGCGACTGGTCGTAGCCGCCCATGCCCCAGGTCCCCTTGTCGCCCCAGGCCCATGTCCCCACGCCGAGCGGCGGGATGGCGACGTCCGAGCCGGCGAGGGCGATGCGGTCGCTCGCCTGCGGGGGCGCCGCGTCGGTCACGGCCGCCTCCGGGACTCCTCGGCCCAACCGAGATGGGCCTCGACCGCCGCCCGCCACGCGTCGGGATGAGTCAGCTGCGGTGAGTGGTACGCACCCTGAATGACGGTCAGCCGCCCGTCGGCGACCTCCGCCGCCAGGTCGGGCGCCTGGTCGACCAGCGGGTGGTCGTGCTCGCCGACGATGACGGTCGTGGGACAGGTGATGGAGGGCAGGTCGGCCCTCAGGGACGTCTCGCCGTCGGCCACGTCGGCCATCAGCGCCATCCCGAACGCCTTCACGGCGTAGGCGTCCATGCCGGCGAAGATCGACTCCTTCTCCTTCTGCCACTCGGCCGGGACCGACGCCTGAATGAGCACGTCCTCGGGCCCGCCGAGGCTCAGCGTGGACGGCATGCCCCGCGCCGGGTCGAACTCGGTGATGTAGGTGCGGACCAGGTTGCGCAGGCCTTCGTCGGGGGGCATGAAGGACCAGGCACTGGTGTCCATCAGGATCAGCGAGGCGACGAGGTCGGGACGGCTGAGGACTGTGCCCAGGGCGACGCGACCCCCCATGGAGTGGCCGAGCAGGTCGACGGGCCCACCGCCGACCGCCTCGAGGAAGGCGACGAGGTCGGACACCAACTGGTCGATCGTGTAGCCGTCGAGCGTTCCCGCCTGGGCCGAACACCCGTGGCCGCGCTGGTCGAGGGTGACCACGCGCCGGTGTGCCGCCAGGGCGTCGACCACGAGGGCGAAGTCGTGCGCCGAGCCGGTGAACCCGTGGACGAGGACGAACGTGGGCGTCCCGTCGGGCCCGCTTCCGCGCTCGGACCACGCCATGTCGACGCCGTTCCGGTGGAGGGTCTGGGGGTCGGCCGTCTGTGTCATGGCACCTGTCTAGCTGGTCGTGCCGTCCGGTCGCTGGTGCCGGCGCCGTCGCCGCTCGCCGATGCGGCCGGTCGCTAGTGCGAGTGCGGCATGCAGAGATCGTCGTACTCGGCGATGACGATCTCCCCTGCATCGGGCCCGCAGGCCGGGCAGGCCGGGTCGCGCCGCACCTTGAAGGTCCGGAACGACTCCTCCAGCGCGTCGTAGGCGAGCAGGCGCCCGATGAGAGGCTCACCCAACCCGAGCAGGACCTTGATCGCCTCGACCGCCTGAATGGACCCGACGATGCCCGGCAGCACGCCCAGCACGCCGGCCTCGGAGCACGACGGCGCCAGCTCGGCCGGGGGCGGCTCGGGGATGAGGCAGCGGTAGCACGGGCCGTTGTACGGATCGAAGACGGTGATCTGGCCCTCGAAACGGAAGATGGAGCCGTGGATCACGGGGATCCGCTTGAGCAGCGAGGCGTCGTTCACGAGGTAACGGGTGGGGAAGTTGTCCGTCCCGTCCACGATGGCGTCGTAGCCGTCGATGACGTCGAGGATGTTGTCGGCGCCCAGCCGTACGTCGTAGGTGACGACGTTCACGTCCGGGTTGAGCGCGGTGAGCGTCTTCTTCGCCGAGTCGACCTTGCGGTCGCCCACCCGGTCCATGTTGTGCAGGATCTGGCGCTGCAGGTTCGACTCGTCGACGACGTCCATGTCGATGATGCCGAGCGTGCCGACCCCGGCGGCCGCAAGGTACAGCGCGGCCGGAGAGCCGAGGCCGCCGGCGCCGAGCAGCAGCACCTTGGACCCGAGCAGCTTCAGCTGGCCGACCTCGCCCACCTCGGGGAGGAGGAGATGGCGCTGGTAGCGGTTGCGCTGCGCCGGGGTCAGGGTCTCGGGGGCGGCCCACGCACGGCCGTCGTCCTTCCAGCGGTTGAACCCGCCGATCAGCGACTGCACGTCGGCGTAGCCCAGCTCGCCCATCGTCTTGGCGGCGAAGGCGGAGCGGACGCCCCCTGCGCAATAGACGACGACGGGGGCCGACTTGTCGGGGAGCTTGCCCTCCACCTGGAACTCGAGGTGGCCCCGCGGCAGGTGCACCGCGTTCGGGATGGCGCCCTGCTCGTACTCGTCGGGCTCCCGGACATCGAGGAACGTGACGCCACCGCCCTCCAACAGGGCCTGCGCGTCGGATTGGTCCACCTCACGGATGGACGCCTTGGCCTGGTTCAACAGGTCTCGGGGACTGGGCACGACTCAAACCTCCGGATCGAGCCGGTCCGTCTCGGCGCCGGCATCGAATCTATAAACACTACCAGCGGGGTCAACATTCCCGGCCGTCCGTGGTGGCAATTCGCCCCGGCCAGTGGAAGACTCCCTGCAATGGAGTTCCACGACGCGATCCGGCGGCGGGCCATGGTACGGAGTTTCTCGACGGAGTCGGTCGACCGGGCGGCGTCGACAGCCTCCTCCTCGACGCCCTGCGGTCCCCGACAGCCGGGAACACACAGGGCACCCTGGGTGGTGCTCGAAGGAACCGCAACGGCGGTGTACTTCGACCCCACGACGGACGAGACCTGGCGGTCGGTCGACGCCCAATGGAACGAGGGCCTCCGCCTGGTGCCCGTCGTGCTGC